>CAWHZH010000009.1:0-346031 GCA_963833775.1 uncultured Actinomycetota bacterium
GCGACTCGGTCGAGGTCGACTTCGCCGCCACCGGCACACACGCCCTGAACGTCGCCGGGATCTATGCCTCCAAGGGCTGGATCGCGGACAACTTCATCCTCAGTCTGGACGCGCAGAACGCCTTCGCGGGTCCGCAGCTGGTGACCTCGGCCCTGGTGCGCATCGACAGCGGCGCGGACCAGGGCGCCGTCCAGGACGCCATCAAGGCGGCCCTGGCCGACCACCCCGACGCCAAGGTGCTGAACCAGGGGGAGTTCGAGGCGGAGGCCAGCGGCTTCATCGACAGCCTGCTCACCTTCGTGACAGTGATGCTGCTCCTCGCGGTCGTGATCGCGCTGCTCGGCATCGTCAACACCCTGGCCCTGTCGGTGTTCGAGCGCACTCGTGAGCTCGGCCTGCTCCGGGCGGTCGGCATGACGCGTGCCCAGGTCCGGTCGATGGTGCGCTGGGAGTCGGTGGTGATCTCCCTGATCGGGGCCCTGACCGGTGCCGTGATCGGTGTCGGGATCGGGCTGGCGCTGGCGAGGGCGCTGGAGGACGAGGGCATCACCGGCATCTCCATCCCGGTGCCGCAGATCGTCGTCTACGTCGCGTTGGCGGCCGTGGCCGGGGTGCTCGCTGCCCTCGGCCCGGCCAGGTCGGCCGCCAAGGTGGACGTCCTGAAGGCGGTGGTCACCGACTGAGCCTCGACCACGTGACGGTCGGGCGGGACCTGTGGATCCCGCCCGGCCGTCTCAGGTCGTGCTCGCGCCACGAGCCGTCAAGGAAGGGCCGATCTGCGCTAGCGTGACGTGGGTGCCACCGTCGTTGGCCGCTGGCGGGTTCCCGATCCGGACGAAGGTGCAGGCCCCGGTCGCCCGGGATCTCGTGCCCCGTCTGGATCCTCTGAGTGCCCTGTGCGAGGGCCCGCCGCGTCGGCTCACCCTCGTCCGAGCCCCGGCCGGCTGGGGCAAGTCCAGCCTGCTGTCGACGTGGTCGTTGTCCCCGCAGGAGACGCGACCCTTCGCCTGGCTCGCCCTCGATCGCGCGGACAACGACCCGATCCGCTTCTTTCTCTACGTGATCCAGGCCCTCCAGGCGCTCGCGCCGACCTTCGGCGCACACGCCGAGCCGATCCTGAGAGCCCCGGGGATCAGCCTGGTCGACGACGTCCTGCCGGTCCTGGTCAACGACCTGGAGGCTCTCGAGGACGACCTCGTGCTGGCCATCGAGGACTACCACGTCATCGCGAGCCCGGAGGTGCACGAGGCGGTGACCTTCCTCCTGGACCACGCGCCCGCCAGGCTGGAGCTCGTCCTCACGACCCGCGTGGAGCCCCCGCTGCCCATCGCCCGGCTCCGGGCGAGGGGCGAGCTTCTCGAGATCGCGACCGCCCAGCTCGGGTTCTCCACCGAGGAGGCGGAGACCATGCTCAACCAGAAGCAGGGCCTCGCCCTCGACCGTGCGCAGGTGTCACGGCTCGTGGACCGGACCGAGGGCTGGCCGGCGGGCCTCTATCTCGCTGCTCTGTCCCTGCGCGGCCGGGAGGACACCGAGGAGTTCATCGAGGCCTTCGCCGGCGACGAGCGCAACGTCGTCGACTACCTGACCACCGAGGTGCTCTCGGGCCTCTCCACCGAGGTCTACGACTTCCTCCTCACCACCTCGGTCCTGGAAAGGCTTTGCCCCTCCCTCTGCGACGCCCTGACCGGCACGGGTGGCGCCGCGCGGCTGCTGAGGGACATCGAGGTCTCCAACGCCTTCCTGATCGCGCTGGACAACCGGCGCGAGTGGTACCGCTACCACCATCTGTTCCGCGACCTGCTGCGTAACGAGCTCCTGTTCACGGACCCGGACCGGGCTGCGGAGGCCAACCGTCGCGCCAGCAGGTGGCTCCGCGAGCACGACCAGACCTCCGAGGCGATCCACCACGCGATCGCCGCCGGGGACTCCGCCGAGGCCGTCGAAATGGTGGCATCGTCCTGGCGTCCGCTCGCCTATGCGGGTGGTCACCAGACCGTTGAAGGGTGGCTCAGCGCCCTGCCTCGCGAGGTTCGGCGCGGGGACGCGCGCCTGTGCGTGGCCAGCGCCGTGGTGGCGATCGGAACCGGTCGGGTCGACGAGGCCGCTCCCTGGATCGAGCTGGCCGCCGAGGTCCCCGCGGCGGGCCCGTTCGCCGATGGCTTCCCCTCGGGGCCGGCGGCCGTCGCGCGCCTGAGCAGTGTGACCAGCTGGTTGACCGGGGACCTGGGCGCGTGCAGGCGAGCCGCGGTGACGGCGGTCTCCGACACGGGCGAGCCCACCGCCTGGGATCCCTTCGCCTACACCTGGCTCGGCGCCTCGACGTACTGGCTGGGAAGCAGCAAGGAAGGCGTGGAACGACTGGAGGTCGCCCTCGAGCGGCTTCGTACCGCCGGGACCGTCGTCGGCGAGGCCAAGACTCCCGGCGCTGGTCAGGACGATGCGCCACGTCCGGCCGGCGGCGCGACCGCAGTCGCGTGCCTGGGGATGCTCGGTCTCGTCCATGTCATGGAGCAGGACTTCGACACGGCGCAGCGGTACGTCGATGCCGCCCTCTCGCTGTCAGAGCGGTCGGGTCTGGAGGAGTACTGGGTCAACACCGCTGCGCACACCGCTGCCGGGATCCTGCTGACCCACGCGGGGCGCACCGAGGAGGCCCGTACGGCGCTCGACCGGGCCTGCGAGATCGCCAGACGGGGGAGCGGGCCCGTCGAGACGACGCATGCCCTGGTGGCCCGCGGCCTCGTCGCCCGAGCGTCTGGTGACCTCGATGCTGCTCGGACCTACATCGGGGACGCACACTCCACGCTGTTGTCATGCCCGGACCCGGGTCCGGTCATCTCGGTGCTGGTCAAGGAGGCCGAGGGGCAGCTGCCGGCGACGGCGTGGCGGGCCCGCATGCTGCCACCCATGATCGAGGAGTTCAGTGAGCGGGAGCTGGAGGTCCTGCACCTGCTCGGCGGGCAGCTCTCGCAGCGGGAGATCGGTGACCTGCTCTTCATCTCGTTCAACACCGTCAAGACCCACTCCAAGAGCATCTACCGCAAGCTCGCCGTCGGGACGCGCGCCGAAGCCGTGAGCCGAGCTCGGGAGTTCCACCTCATCTGACCCGGCGGCCCTGGGCGTGTCGCCAGTCCCTGGCGGCGCGAGGTCGAAACGCCCGATTCACCCAGGGTGGTTGCCGGGTGTGTGATGACGCCTCACCCAGCCCCGTCGAACACTCCACCTCAGATCCAACCGGACCGAGGAGGAACCGTGTCAGCAACGTCATCACCCGGCGGCACGAAGGTGCTGGTCGTGGGAGCAGGAGTTGGTGGTCTCACCACCGCTCTCGCCCTGCGTCGCCACGGTATCGACGCGACCGTCTTCGAGCAGGCACCCGAGCTGCGTGAGGTCGGAGCCGGCATCTCGCTGTGGCCCAACGCGATCCATGCGCTGCGCCGGCTCGGCATCGGCGAGGCGGTCGAGGACGCCGGACGTGCGGTCGCCCACGCAGAGACGCGCGACCAACGCGGAGCACTCCTCCACTCGTCCCCCGTGGACCAGCTCGCGGCCCGGTTCGGCGCCCCCCTGGTCATGGTTCACCGGGCCGAGCTGCACGCGGCGCTGGTCGCCGCGCTCGGCGAGGACACCATCCAGCTCGACCGGCACTGTGTCGCGCTCGAGCAAGGCGACGACGGCGTCCGACTCACTTTCGCCGACGGCAGCGAGGCGACGGGTCAGGTCGTCGTCGGCGCCGACGGGCTGCGGTCCGTCGTCAGAGCCATGACTCTGGCCGATGGGCCCCCCCGTCCGCGTGGCGTGTGCGCGTGGCGCGCTGTCACCACCGTCACGGCGCACCTAGCCGAGGAGCTCGCCGGCGGCGAGTGGTGGGCACGCGGGTCTGTCTTCGGTGCCCAGCACCTCCCGAACAGCCAGGTGTACTGGTACGCCGCGCGGCGCGCTCAGCCCGAGAAGGGAACGGCACCAGAAGGCGAGAAGCCCATGCTTCTCGACGTTTTCGGGGACTGGCCCGTCCCCGTGCCGCAGCTCATCGAGACGACGGCGGCCGACGACATCCTGCGCAACGACCTGTTCGACCGATCGGCACCCGAGACCATGGCCTGCGGGCGGGTGGCCCTGGTCGGTGACGCCGCGCATCCGATGCTGCCCTACCTCGGCCAAGGCGCGTGCCAGGCCATCGAGGACGGTCTGGCGGTGGCGCGTGCTCTCGCGGACAGCCCCGGCAGTCCGGCCAGCGCCGTCGAGATCTACAGCCGCAACCGGGTGCGGCCGGCGAGGGCGGCCGTGGATCAGTCGGCTCGGATGGCGCGCGTCGCGCACCTGCGCAACCGGCTCGGCGTCACGGCGCGCAAGGTCCTGCTCAGGAGGACGTCGGACGAGTCCGTCCTCGCCCGGCTGGCTCCGATCGTCGGCGGCGAGGGTCCGAGCACGGCCGAGGATGACAGCAAGGCGCCACGATGACCAGCCTCATCGAGGTCCGCGGTCTCACCAAGGACTACGGCGCGGTGCGGGCGGTCGACGACGTCAGCTTTGCCGTCGACGCCGGCACGATCACCGGATTCCGGGGTCCGAACGGCTCCGGGAAGAGCACCACCCTGCGGATCCTCTCCGGTCTCGTCGAGCCCACGGCCGGGACCGCGCGGATCGCCGGCCGCCCCTACCGCGAGCTGCCCGACCCGTTGCGCCGGGTGGGCACCATGCTCGAGGCGACCGCTCACCCGGCGCGGACCGCCCGCAACCACCTGCGAGCGATGGCTGCCGGGGCGTGGAGATCGCGGCGCCGAGCAGACGCGCTGCTGGCCCTGGTCGACCTGGAGTCGGCGGCCGACCGTCGCGTGGGTGGTGGGTTCTCGCTCGGGATGAAGCAACGGCTCGGCCTCGCCACCGCCCTGTTCACCCGACGCGACATCACTCCCTGATCACGACCAACCTGAGAGGCAGACATGAACAAGACATCGACTCGAGCTGCTGGCTCCACCGTTGAGCGAGGGCTGCTGCCCGTCGTGCTGCTGTCACTGGCACTGGTGGTGGCGGCCGTACCCGCTCTCAACGTGGCCCTGCCCAACCTCGCGTCCGACACCGGTGCGAGCCTCAGCGAGCTGCAGTGGATCGTCGACGCCTACGCCCTGGTCTTCGCGGCGCTGCTGCTCCCGGCAGGCGCGCTCGGTGACAGGTACGGCCGCAAACCGGTGCTCGTCCTCGGTCTGGTCGTCTTCGCGCTGGGGTCAGCGGCGGCGTCGTTCGCCGAGGACCCCGAGACCCTGATGGTCCTGCGTGGCGTCATGGGGGTGGGTGCCGCGCTGGTCATGCCGACCACCCTGTCGATCATCACCTCCGCGTTCCCGGCCGACCTGCGGGGTCGGGCGGTCGGTGCCTGGGTCGGTGTGGCCGGGGCGGGAGCCGTCTTCGGACTGCTCGTCTCGGGCGCGCTGCTGGAGGTCTGGGACTGGCCTTCGGTGTTCCTGTTCAACGCGGTCGTGGCCGCGGTCGCAGCGGTCGGTGCGATCCGGAAGGTGCCGAACTCACGCGCGTCGCGTCCGCCCCAGGTCGACTACGTCGGGGGCGTGCTCTCGGTGGTCACGCTGGCGGCCATCGTCTTCGGTGCCATCGAGGGACCCGGGCGCGGCTGGGGCGATCCGGTCACCGTCGGAGCCTTCGTGACCGGGGCAGCCGGGCTCGTCGCCTGGGTCGTCTGGGGTTTCGTCGCCGACCAGCCCCTGCTGGACCCCCGCTTGTTCCGTAGCCGCGCCTTCTCCACCGGTGTCGCCTCGATCACACTGCAGTTCTTCGTGTTCTTCGGCTACGTGTTCATCATCGTGCAGTACCTCCAGCTGGTTCTGGACTACAGCCCGCTCCAGGCCGGACTGGCGCTCGTCCCCATGGCCATGGTCCTGGGTGGGCTCTCACGACGGGTGCCTCACGTGATGGGCAAGGTGAGCCGCCGCCCGCTGACGATCGTCGGCCTGCTCCTGATGGCCCTCGGGACCACCGTCCTTGCGCAGCTCGGACCGGACTCGTCGTACTGGATCGTGCTGGCCGGCATCCTGCCCATCGGAGCCGGGATGGCTCTGGCGACCACGCCCGCCACGACCGACATCGTCTCCGCCCTGCCGGAGCACAAGCAGGGCGTCGCCTCAGCCGTCAACGACGCCGCACGCGAGGTCGGCGGAACCCTCGGCATCGCAGTCCTGGGGAGCGTGCTCAACGGGCAGTACCGGTCCGGGCTGCTCGACCGCGCGCCCACATCTGCTCCCGACTCGCTCATCGAGCGAGCCCAGGAGTCGCTGGGGGCCGCGCTGGCCGTGGCGTCTCACCTGGGGGAGGGCGGCAAGGGCCTGGCCGACGCGGCACGCGACGCCTTCATGGGTGGTGCCTCCGATGCGTTCTACCTGGCGACAGGTCTGCTGTGTGTGGCGGCGCTCGTGCTCGGGGTCCTGATCCCGGGCAGCCCGCAGCCGGAGTCGGAGGCAGCGGAGCAGGACGACGTCGTGCCGCCCGTCGATGCCGTTCATCGGTGATGGCCGGGCGCGATTCTCGGCACGGCGGCGAGGGCGCCGTAGCCGGATCCTTCCACTCCACGATCGTGGGCCATCTCCGTGAAGTCGTCCTGCTGACCGCTCTCTACCTCGCCTACTGCGTCACGCGCGTGCTCGGCGCCCACGACCTGGGCGCCGGCCGGCTACATCCGCCAGCTCGAGGGCATGGTCCACCTCGACCTCGAGTCCCGGGTCAACGCGGCCGTCACGGACATGGCCTGGCTCGCCGTACCCATGGACTACTGGTACGCCGTGCTCCAAAACGTGGTCACCCCGGCTGCCCTGGTCTGGCTCTACCTCACCCATCGCTGCGGCTACGCCCGCCGTCGCACCGCGCTCGTGATCTCGTCGGTCCTCGGGCTGTTCGGGTACGTCCTCTTCCCACGGCGCCACCTCGACTGCTGAGCGACCCCTACCTCGACACCCTGGCCCGCTGCGCCCACGTGGACGCCGTCCCAGCACGGCCATCCCTTGCAGGTATGCCCACCGGACGACTGCGGGGTGCATGCTGGCCGAGCGACCACCATGCCGCACGCGTGAAGGAGCTAAAATCGTGCCCCAGCGCCTCGAGTACCGACATGTCGATGTCTTCGCGACGGCGCCGTTCACCGGCAACGGCTTGATCGTGGTGTTCTGCGACACGCTCGAGTGGCCGGCTGAGGTGCTCAGGCAGATCACCGAGGAGATGCGGCAGTTCGAGACGATCTTCGTCGTCACCGCGGGCGAGGAGCCGGTGACAGTGCCCGCCCGAATCTTCACCGTGGAGGAGGAACTTCCCTTTGCAGGGCATCCGGTGCTGGGGGCGGCGGCTGCCATCCACGAGCGACGTGCGGATGACGTTGCCCACGCCGAGTGGAGTTTCCTCATCCAGGATCGCGCGCTCAAGGTGGTCAGTGAGCGGTCAGGTACCTACTTCACGGCGTCCATGGACCAAGGGGAGGCGGAACTGTTTGCTCCTCTTCCACCCACTGTGCGAGACGAGGCAGCGTCGGCACTGGGTCTCGATGCCGAGGATCTCGCTGCGCTCCCTGTGCAGGTGGTGTCCACGGGCCTCCCGTATCTGATCGTGCCGGTCACGACGCAGGCTCTCGGTCGGGCCCACGTCGCCACCACGGACTTCGAGTCATGGCTCGACCGTTTCGGCGCGAAGTTCGTATACGTGCTGGATCCCGCCCTGCACGAGGGGCGGACCTGGGACAACTTCGGCAGGGTGGAGGACGTCGCCACCGGGAGCGCCGCCGGTCCGGCAGCCGCGTACCTGTTCGCGCATCACGCGGCGAACAGTGCCGAGCCCTTGCTTCTCCGGCAAGGACGCTTGTGCGGCCGGCCGAGCAGCATCAGGGTCACGCTGGCCCCTGACGGTCACCTGTGGGTGGGCGGCCCGGTCCGACCTGTCGCATCGGGGGTCCTCGACTACTTCCCCGAGCGGGTGGACCTAGTCGACGGGCAGTAGTGCCGCGCATTGACTGCGGCATACCAGCACGTTCTGCGATGGGCTTGTGGACGTAGAGCGTCCCCCTGCTGCGCTTGAGGCTTGATGTCCCATCGCCGGTGATGTAGACCCGGAAGGGTCGCCCGGTGCCGTCGGAGAGCTCGAGTACCGAGCCCATGACCGGCGGCATCAGCGATCGGGCCCAGCCGGGTGTGTGTTCACCCGGTGCACGAGACCAGCCGCAGTCGCGACGTACCGGACTCGAGCACCTGCTCGGTCCACGTAGGCATCCCGACCGCCTCACCGAACCCCCAGCTGGTGAGCTTCTTCGCAGCTGAGGGCGTCGTGAGCACCGGAAGGCCGTGGTCGAGCTCGCGGCGAGCGATCCTGTCGAAGTGGTCGCCGTGCAGATGGGATAGTACGACGGCATCGACCGGTGGCAGGTCGCGCGGCTGCCGAGACGGCTCGGTGCGCCGCTGGGAGTACAAGCCTTTGCCGAGGTAGGCGCGGTCACCCTGATGCAGGAAGTTCGGGTCGGTGAGCAGCGTGAACGGACCGAGCCGCAGAACCGTCGTAGCAGTGCCGATGAACTCCCACGACGGTGTGCCCGTCGTCATGGCGACCCGCTACCCGACGCCACGCCAGCGCTCACCGCCACTGCGGCCTGTTCGATGAGGTCCGCGACAGGAGCCGGTTGCGTGATGTACACGGCGTGAGTGGCGGCAAGCTCGAGCACCGTCGATCGAGCCCGCCGAGACATGGCACGTTGGCTCGTCGCGGGGATCTCCCGATCCTGGGTCGCGACCAGATACCAGCTCGACTTGGTCCGCCAGGCGGGATGCGTGATCGTGCCGGCGGCGGCACTCAGGCCCCACGGCCGCTGCGAATCGGCCATGAACGCCGCCAGATCGTCGGGGAGGTCGGCACCGAACGATGCGTGGAACAGCGTGGGGTCCTGGAAGACGAAGCCATCCCGAGGCGGTAGCCCCGGCATCTGGGGAGCGTCGTCGGGGAATCGGCCGATGAGCGTGTTGACCGACTCGCCTTCGTCCGGTGCGAATGCCGAGATGTAGACCAGGGCCGCGACCTTGGGGTGGGTGCCGGCCTCGGTGATGACGGCGCCGCCGTAGGAGTGGCCGACCAGCACGACGGGCCCGGGTTGCATGTCGATGATCAGCCGTGTCGCCGCGGCGTCGCCTTGCAGCGACACGGTCGGGTTCTGCACGACGGCGACGTGATGACCATCGCGCGTCAGGAGGTCATGGACCGCCCGCCAGCCGCACCCGTCCACGAAGGCGCCGTGCACAAGCACGACGCTCGGGGTCGAGATGGAGCACGTGTCTGAGTGGTCGAGCATCGGCCTGTCTCCCTGGGTGAGGTTCCGCGCGTGTCGTCACTGGATCCGAGATGGATGGTGTCGCGTGGGCGGCGCTGTTCGCATCCGCCGGTGCACAGTCACCTCGGGTGAAAGGCCGAGGCGATCGCCTCCGGGCATCTGCTGCCCGCGTGAGCGGCCTGGCCGGTGTGGCTGGCCAGTGGCGGATGCGACCAGCGTGCCTCCCCTGTGACCGTGGACGTGCCCTTCCCCGAACCCGAGTCACGGCTGGTGATGGAGCGGGCACTCGAAAGGAGCATCACCATGGTCACTCACGCAGCTGACACCGTCGCCGGGCTCAGCGTCCCCGACACCTCCTTGGCCCGCGACATCACCGACTACGTCCGAGAGGCCGAGGACGACCTGCTCTTCGACCACTCCCGCAGGGTCTACTTCTTCGGTGCGTTGCAGGGCCGGCGGCGAGGTCTGGAACCCGATCCCGAGCTGCTCTATGCGGGTGCGATGTTCCACGACGTCGGCCTCACCGAGCCACACCGGAGCCAGTCGACGCTGCGGTTCGAGGTCGACAGCGCCAACGTCGCGCGCGACTTCCTCTTGGAACGGGGCGTGGACGGGCAGCTGGCGCGCCGGGTGTGGCTGAGCATCGCGCTGCACACCACACCCGGCGTACCGGAGTTCCTCGACGCCGAGATCGCCCTCGTCACCGCCGGAGTGGAGACCGACGTCCTGGGCATCGACCTAGACGCGCTGTCAGCGGCGGACGTCGCTGCCGTGACCGACGTACACCCTCGCCCCGACTTCAAGGCTCGCATCCTGGCTGCCTTCACAGACGGTATGCGCCATCGGCCGCGGACGACCTTCGGCACCGTCAACGCCGATGTCCTCGAGCACTACGACGCGTCGTTCACTCGAGACGACTTCGTGGAGATGATCCTCGCGAACGGGTGGTCCGAATGAGCGTCCTCGAGCCGGCCGCGCAGGAGTTCGTACGTGTCGCCGCCCAAGGGGCTCCTTGGTTCGGGACGTCATGGACGACGACCAGCGCGACCGTCTGGTCAGCAACATCGTCGGCCATCTCCTGGACGGCGTGACCGAGCCCGTCCTGGAACGCGCCTTCGAGTACTGGCGCAACGTCGACAAGGAGCTGGCACAGCGGGTCGAGGACGCGGTCCGCGCCGGCCAGTCGTGAACCAGGGTCACACCCCGTCGCCGGTCACGGCCGGGTGCTCCTTCCACCGATCAGCGGTCCCTGATCCGGGCGAAAGGCGGTGATGTGCATTCGGGGCACGAGGTGATCGCAGGCCTGCGACCCCATGGCGCGCTCTTCGGTGCTCCCGGCGATGGCGGGTCGGGCCACCTGGACTTCCCGTGCGGTAGCGTCGGATCTGCGATGAGGGGACGGGCCACCGATGAGGGCGCCCTGCGACGCGTGGCGACACTCGTTGCTCGCCAAGCGCCCCAGGGTGAGATCTTCGGTGCGATCGCCGAAGAGCTGACCGGCCTGCTCGGCGCCGGGACCCAGTCCGCGATCTTCCACCTCCCCGACGACTCGTCGACCGCGGTCGTGGTGGCAGGGGGACCACTCCCGGCCGAGGCCAGCCCCCTGACCGCACGGCTCCTTCGGGAACGACGCCCTGCCCGCGTCGACCAGCCCCAACCGCTGCGTCGTGACGACGAGAAGGAGAAGGAGCCACTGGTTCGCTCCACGGTCGGCTGCCCCATCGTCGTCCAGGGCCGAGCCTGCGGTGCCCTACTCGTTGCCCGCCTGGCGCCCGACCCGTTTCCGCCCGACACAGAGGGGCGCCTCTCGCAGTTCGGCGAACTCGTCGCCATCGCCATCGCCAACGCTGAAGCCACTGCCGAGCGTCGGCGGCTCTTCGAGGAGCAGTCGGCGCTGCGACGCGTCGCGACCCTTGTCGCCGAAGGGGCGCCGCCCAGTGCTGTGTTGGACGCCGTCGTGGTGGAGGTGGCCCAACTCCTCGGCGCGGCACAGGTCGGGTTGGCCCGCTACGAGAGCGAACGGGAGATCTCGGTCCTGGCGATGCGGGGACATGACTCGTCGCTCGTCCGGACCGGCATGCGGCTTCCCCTCGAGGGCGACAATCTCAGCTCCCGCGTCCTGCAGTCCGGGAGCTCGGCGCGATTCGACCACCGCCGGGAAGGCCAAGGCAGGCTGTCCGAGGTCGTGCGGGGCAACGACATCAGCATCACGGTCGGAGCGCCGATCTTCGTGGACGGTGCCCTGTGGGGGATGATCGGCGCGAGCTGGAAGGGGGAGGACCGGCCGCCGCCGGACGCAGAGGAGCGCTTGACGCAGTTCGCGCAGCTCGTCGACACCGCGATCGCCAATGCCGACACCCGGGCCCAGCTCACTGCATCCCGCGCCCGGGTCCTCGCCGCGGGTGACGAAGCGAGACGACGGGTGGTACGCGACCTGCACGACGGAGCTCAGCAGCGTCTGGTGCACGCGATCATCGCGCTCAAGCTCACCCAGCGAGCGGTGGACGAAGATCCCGAGCGCGTGAAGGTGCTGCTGGCCGAGGCGCTCGCGCACGCTGAGCAAGGCAATGAGGACCTCCGCGAGCTCGCGCACGGCATTCTCCCGTCAGTGCTGACGCGCGGGGGTCTTCGGTCAGGCATCGACAGCATCGTCTCGAGGCTCGATCTACCCGTGGACGTGGAGGTCACCCGTACGCGGTTGCCACCGGACATCGAGGCGAGCGCCTACTTCGTGGTGGCCGAGGCGCTCACCAACGTCGTCAAGCACTCGCGGGCCGGGACCGCGAAGGTGGTCGCCGTTCTCGACAACGGCATGTTGCGCCTCGAGGTACATGACGACGGCATCGGGGCAGCCAAAGCCGAAGGCCCCGGTCTGACGGGCATCGGCGACCGGGTCGCGGCCTTGGGTGGGTCGCTGCGCATCGACAGTCCACCGGGGATGGGCACAGTCCTGGTCGCCGAAGTGCCGCTGGCGACCTAGCCGCTCCCGTCGTACGACGGACCTCCAGGGCTGGCCGCGACGACCACGTCGCAGATGGGGCCTAGTGGCGCCCCAGGTCGCGCAGGTAGGCGAGCGTGGCGAGCACGCGCCGATGATCGCTCGGAGCGGGCTCGAGGCCGAGCTTCTGGAAGATGCTCGTCACGTGCTTCTCCACGGCCGCGGGGGTGACCACGAGGGCCTCGGCGATCCCGCGGTTGGACTTCCCCTCCGCCATGTGGGCCAACACGTCTTGCTCGCGCGGGCTCAGGCCGGCCACTGGCCCGTAGCGGCGGCGTCGCCCGAGCATGCGCGAGACGACCTCTGGGTCGAGCGCGGTGCCACCGGCAGCGACGCGAGCAATTGCGTCGGTGAAGACTCCGACGTCGCCCACGCGTTCCTTGAGCAGATAGCCGACACCCTCCGCGCTGTCACCGATGAGGTCGATCGCGTACTGGTCCTCGTAGTAGTGGGACAGCACCAGGACCCCGATCCCCGGCACGCGCTTGCGCAACTCGATGGCCGCGCGCAATCCGTCGTCACCGTTTCCGGGAGGCATCTGGATGTCCACGACGGCCACCGACGGTCTCAGGGTGATCGCCTCGCGCAGGAACTCCTCGGCGTCGCCTACCTGGGCCACCACCTCGAAGCCCGCTTCGGCCAGCAGCCGGACAACTCCCTCCCGGAGCAGTACGTCGTCCTCCCCCACGACTACTCGGACCGGATCCCCCGCCATCCGGGAACGCTAACAGCCTCCCAGCCCTCAGGCCCCTAGCCGAGGTCCGCATCTCCGAGCAGGAGCCCGCGGAGCGTCCCGTTCGCCAGGTCCTCCTTCGCCACGAACGGGACGAGGGGCTCTCCGTCCCGTGCCGTGATGGCGGTGGCCGCGTCCTTGTCACTGGAGGTCAGTACGACGTGTGGTGACCAGGGGAGGGCAGCCAACGTCCGTGCGAGCTCGACACCGTCACCATCGGGCAACCCGACATCGACCAGTGCCGCCTGGGGCCGTCTCAGCTCAGCTTGGGCGATCGCCGAGGCGGCGTCCTCGCTCTCGCTGATGTCCTCGAAGCCCATCTCGTCAAGGATCCGCGATGCAAGGTCGCGAAAGGACGGATCGTCGTCGACGACGAGGACGGACCATGCCATGCGTCAGATCATTCCACCGGCCCTGGCGCCTGACGGTAGGGCCAACCCGAGATCTCACGACGTCGGGATTACCCGACCTCGACATCTGCCTTTGCGGATCGATCCCTCGGGTGTGTGGGCTTCAGCGAGGTTGGCCATGAGGACACAGTGAGGAGGTGCAGGGCAAGGCAGCCGACATGGTCGCGGGCGATCTTCGTGGTCACCTCCCGGGGTGGCCACCAGGGGATGGCGGATGCGAACACGCTCTGTGCCCGGCAACGGTCGAGCCAGCCCAAGGGCCGTCCCTGAGACACCTCTGCCGTGCCGGCACACGACGTACATCCGCCGGGGCGAAGCCCTCGGCGGTCTGGAATCGCGAGAGGCAAACCCATGACGGGTCTTGGAAGCACCACCTTGAAGGGCCGAGGGGACGAATGCGTGCAGCTCGACCGGCTGGTCGAGGATGTCCGCTCAGGCGAAAGCCGTGCCCTCGTAGTGCACGGCGAAGCGGGAATAGGCAAGTCTGCCCTCTTGGCGTACGTCGCCGAGAACGTCGCCGGCTGTGAGGTCGCGCGGGCAGGTGGCGTCCAGTCCGAGATGGAGCTGCCCTTCGCTGCCCTCCACCAGCTGTGCGGGTCGATGCTCGACCGCCTCGACCGACTGCCACCACCTCAGCGCGATGCCCTCGAGACCGTGTTCGGCGTTGCTGCTGGTCCGGTGCCGGATAGATTCGTCGTCGCTCTGGCCACCTTGGGCCTGCTGTCGGAAGTGGCGGAGAAGCAGCCGTTGGTGTGCCTCATCGACGACCACCAGTGGCTGGACCAGGCGTCACGTCAGGTCCTCACCTTCGTTGCCCGTCGGCTGGGGGCCGAGTCACTCGGCCTCGTCTTCTCCACGCGGGTTCCCGACGAGGAGCTCACCGGCCTCCCGCAGCTCCTGGTGACGGGTCTGGAGGTGGAGGACGCGCGGGCGCTGCTCGACTCCGTGCTCACGGGGTCGTTGGATGCGCGGGTACGGGACCAGATCGTGGCCGAGACACGAGGCAACCCGTTGGCCGTGCTGGAACTGCCCAGGGGCCGCACGGCGGACGAGCTGGCGGGCGGGTTCGCGATCCCGCACGGCGAGGGGGTGACGCGCGCGGTGGAGGCAGACTTCACGCAGCGCATCGCCGTACTGCCCGGACAGACGCGCAGACTGCTGCTGATCGCCGCGGCGGACCCGACCGGAGACCCTGCACTGGTCTGGCGCGCGGCGGGGAGGCTCGGCATCGCCTCGAGCGCAGCAGCCGCCGCGACCGAGGGAGGGCTGGCCGAGTTCGACAACCGGATCCGGTTCCGGCATCCGCTCGCCAGGTCGGTGAGCTATTGGTCGGCGACGGCCGAGGAACGCCAAGCGGTGCACCGTGCCCTCGCCGAGGAGACCGACCGGATCCTCGATCCGGACCGACGCAGCTGGCACCTGGCGCAGGCTGCCCCCGGGCCCGACGAGGAGCTCGCCGACGAGCTCGAGCGCTCCGCGGGGCGGGCTCAGGCGCGGGGCGGTCTGGCCGCGGCGGCCGCGTTCCTCCAGCGGGCCACGGCACTCACCCTGGACCCGACCACACGTGCTCGACGAGCGCTGGCCGCGGCTGTCACCCAGCTGCAGGCGGGAGCGTTCCAGGCCGCATCGGAGCTCCTCGACCTGGCGGATGCGGGGCCGCTGGGCGAGTTCGACAGGGCGCGGATCAGCTTGCTGCGTGCCCAGCTCGCGTTCGTGCTCCAGCGTGGTGGAGACGCGCCTCTGCTCCTCCTCGAAGCGGCTGCCCAGTTCGAGACGATCGAGCCGAGCCTGGCTCGCGACACCTACCTGGACGCGTTCGCTGCCTCCACCTTCGCGGGCCGCGGAGCGAGTCCGGGCGGCACGGTTGTCGACGTCGCCCGGCGTGCCGCCGCTGCCCCGCATCCACCTGGTCCCCGCGAGTTCACCGATGGGCTGCTCGCGGGACTTGCAGCGAACTTCAATGACGACTACGCCGCGGCGGTCCCGCACCTGCGACAGGCGCTGGGCACCTTCGGTACCGCGACTTCGGCGGCCCAGGAGGTGCGGTGGCTGTGGCTGACGAGCCTCGCCGCGTTGCACCTGTGGGACGACGAACAGTGGATGTCGCTGTCCAGTCGGTACGTGACCCTTGCGCGCGCCGCGGGCTCCTTGAGCGAGCTGCCGCTCGCACTCAGCACTCGCGCCATGGTGATGTTGTTCGCCGGTGAGCTCAACGCCGCAGCCTCTCTCGTCGAGGAGCAGGGAACCGTGACCGAGGCCACCGGCAGCCAGCTGGCGCCGTACAGCGGGATGTTCCTCGCCGCCATGCGCGGAGAGCCGCAGGCAGCTGAGGGCTTGATCGAGCGCACCCACCGAGAGGCCGTTGCCAAGGGCGAAGGGATCAGCATCGCTGTCGCCGAGTGGACCCGAGCGGTGCTCCGCAACGGCCAGGGGAACTACGTCGACGCAGCAGCGGCTGCCCGCGAAGCGCTGTACCACCAGGAGTATCCAGAGCTGCGGTACCCCGGCATCGCCAACTGGGCCGCGGCCGAGCTGATCGAGGCAGCCTCACGGAGCGGGATGCTGGACGAGGCACGACAGGCGGTCGAGTGGATCTCCGAGATGACGTCGGCCAGCGGAACCAGCTGGGCTCTCGGTGTGCAGGCCCGGTCGCGCGCACTCGTGACTGACGGTGACGCCGCCGAGTCCGCGTACCGTGAAGCCATCTCGTGGCTCGAGCAGACCGAGGTCGGTGCTGAGCTTGCACGCACGCACCTGTTGTACGGCGAGTGGCTCAGACGCGAACGCCGCCGTACCGATGCCCGTGACCACCTTCGCACCGCTCACCAGATGCTGGGCGCGATGGGGATGCAGGCGTTCGCAGAGAGGGCCCGGCACGAGCTCCTCGCGACCGGCGAGACCGCGCGTCGTAGATCCGCTCCGGACACTCAAGAGCTGACTCCTCAGGAAGCCCTGATCGCGCAGCTCGCCCGCGAAGGGTTGTCGAACCCCGAGATCGGCAGTCGGCTGTTCATCAGCGCGCGCACCGCGCAGTACCACCTGCGCAAGGTCTTCGTGAAGCTCGACATCACCTCGCGAAGCCAGCTGGACACAGTCCTGCCCGCAGCCTCCACGCAGGTGGTCACCTCCGGCGCGGGCGCACGCTCGCCGCGGCGGTCCACGTGACCCGGCGCTGGCGGAGGTAAGCCCACGCCGGCCCACCGAGCCGCCGTCCGCGCGGACGCCTCCGGCCCACGTCCAGCACAGAAGGTCGGGTCGGCTCGCAAACAACGAGCCCACTGAAGAGGGGACCGGTGCAGCCGACATGCTGGAAGCTTTGGCCTGGGGGCTGTTCGGCAGCGCGTTCCTCCTTCTCGGTGCGTGGCTGACCTACCAGCTCGACCTCAGCCGAGGGTGCACGGCGGTGGTGATGGCTCTCGGGTCGGGAGTCCTGTTCGGCTCGGTCGTTCACGAGCTGGTGGACCAGGCGCTCGAGACCCAGTCGGTGGGTTTGGTCGGCACCTTCCTGCTGCTCGGTGCCACCACGTTCGCCGTGGGTGACTGGCTGATCAACCGCCTAGGCGGCGCGGAACGCAAGGATCCGACCGGAAAGCAGGCATCCGGAACGCCGCTGGCCATCGTCATGGGATCAGTTCTCGACGGCATTCCGGAGTCGTTCGTACTGGGCCTCACCGTGCTTCAGGGCGGTGTGAGCATTCCTCTGTTGGCCGGCATTGCGCTCTCGAACCTGCCCGAGGCGGTCTCGTCCTCGAGCGGCCTGAAGCGGGCGGGTTGGCCGAGCCGGCGCGTCTACCTCATGTGGTCAGTGGTCACTCTCGCAGCCGGGGTCTCGGCCGCCCTTGGGTACCTGATCCTGGACCCGGTCAGTGGCCTGACCAGCGCTGTGGTCCAGGCGTTCGCCGGTGGCGCGCTGCTGGCGATGGTGGGGGACGAGCTCTTGCCCGAGGCATACGACGTAGAGGGTGTTCTGACTGGGGTGCTGCTCGTGGCTGGGCTGGCAATCTCACTCATGCTCGATGCGCTCTGAACCAACCTCCCGGGTCGCCGGCACGTCCAACGACTCGTCGTCGGTATGTCCGTGAACCGGGCCGCCCCTGTTTGGGTGCGTTGCCGACGACCGGAACGGACGTCGGTGGCGCGTCATCGCGGCCGCATGCGGACCTTGATCAGGTTTCACCACGAAGCGTGAACGGGCTTGGTTCTCGCCCGATCGGTGGGCATCGACAGTGTGCCGGCGAGGTCCAGAGGTCGCAGTCCAGATCCTGTAGACCAACTGCCAGACGGCGCCGTGGGCTCACGGCGGTCGGTTGTGAACGTATGAGTCGGCTTCCTGCAGGGCTCGGAATGGGCTCACTTTGATTCGCAAAGGCCCGCAATACCGCTCCGCCGCCCGCAGTCCCCGAGGACGGCATCACCCAGGTCAGAGGCCGGTTTCGCCTCCTGAGCGCAGCCGACGGCAAGGGATCGCGATTTCGCTCACGATCATCGGCGTCTTCCCGATGACCCACCACGTCGAATGCGTCGCAGTGCTGACGGAAACCGGCTCTGACCTGCGGTGATGCGAATCGAGCCCTCGGGGTTGAACGCTCAGAATCGGCCTTAAGGCTCACTTTGCGGCTCACTTTGAATCGCCGAGCCTGGGCGTCGCTCAAGGTAAGTAGCCAAGCGCCCGGAATTGTGCGATCGCGGATATACGATCGTTGACCCCGAGCTTGGCGTATGCGTTCTCGAGGTGCTTGTGCACGGTGCGTTCGCTTATCCCAAGGAGATGACCGACTCTTTGGGCGGTTGCGCCGGTCGACATACACTCAAGAACCTGTTTCTCCCTTGCGGACAGATGCTTCGCCTCGGTCGGATAACGGCCGGGCCGAGCACGCCCTGCCCCACTGCTGGTCATAGCCCCACGGAGCCCTTGCGCAGAGACGTATTCGGCGGCCGCAAGCAGGGCCAGTACATGGGGTCGTCTTTCCTCGTGCCGGGTCGCAAGGAGAGCCCGTGGTCCGTGCGGCACCAGTAGGGGCACGTAGGCGATCCCAGGCACGGGTTCAATTCGAGCCAGGCTACAAGGTCCGATACTGACCGCCCGGTTGTGGGCGATCGCGTCCAGAGCCCGCCGCGGATCGTGAACCCAGACGGCCCGTTCAGGGTGCTCCCGCCATAGCGGCAGGATTGAAGCGTGCCGCCACCGGTCGCTCATCGATGCGGAAACGGTGAAGTATTCCTCCGCCAGCTCCGCTGGATGGAGTGCCTTGGCACCAGCTAGCGGATGGTCGAGCCCCACAAGTGCGACGAGGCCGTCGGTGAACAAAGGCACCGTTCGCAGCCGTTCCCACATCACGGGGGTCCACAAGAAAGCCGCGTCCACCTGGCGGTCAATCAGGGCATGGTCTCCGCCGAGGTCAGCCACATCGATCAGTCGCAGGCTTACTTTGGGTGCGCCCCTCCGGTATGCGCCAAGAATTGGAGTTATGAATTCCGTCGCGACCGGCAATAGAGCACCGACCCGTAAGGTGTTCTGGCCACGTGCTTGCATGTAGCTGGCGACGATGTCGGCCGCTTGCTCCTCCACACGCGCGGTTCCTTCGGTCATCACAGCAAGGTCCCCTTGTTGTCTGGGGGGTCACAGGCTCCGAGACCCACGGACCGACGGAAGTCCCGGTGGCCCGGACACTGCAAGGCGCACTGCCATCCTGTCGACTTCAGGCGTGCGCGCTCAGGTGAGCCGTCTTTGACTCCGAAGTACCCGCAGACCAGCACGGTGCCCACGTAAGCGCAGGCCGAGGCCCGGCATCGCTCACCCGACCGCACCCACGTTGCAGCGCAACCGAAGTCAACCTCCAGTCGGATGAAGCCAAACGCAGATCGAGGTCTACCCATGCGAGTCCCATGCGAGCCAACGTGGACCGAGCCGTGCACGTCCTGCAAGCGGCCGGACCGCTCGCAGCGGTGAGGATGTGAGAGCGACCATCGCTGCAGGACATTGACCGCTCTCCAAGACTACGCAATACAGCGTATGGCAGGAGCCTGCCGATGGCGCTTGAATTGTTCTGCCAGATCCTCTCGTTCAGCGAGACCGTGATGCCAAGGAACCCACCGGGCAGGTTCCGGCTCTGACGGGATGTGAGCCGCGCCCTCCTTCGCAGGTCCGGACTCCACCCTGACGCTCGACCGCACGCTGACCGTCAAAGAATCGCCTGTATAGCCAGACGCCCACGCCCCTGCAAGGCGCCGGGAGCTAAACGCCAGAAATACACCTGACGCGGCCCACTTCGAAAGGCCAGAGGCAATGACCGACCTAATGACACGAGCGACGCTTGCGAACCTTGCTGATCACGGCGCTTTGAGAGCCGTTAGTGACAAGATCGATGCCGTGAACGAGGAGTCGGTGGGGGACCTCGTTCGCCAGCTGAGGTCGCCGACGTCGAGCACTGTCGACCGCGATGCACTCGTGCCGGCCCGTGAGGCGATCCGCGAGTGGTCCGGGGCCAAGGCCGATATTGACGCAAAGCGCCCAACATTGGACTTTCTGGGACCGCCCGCCCTTGAGTTTTCTCCGGGCGCCGGAGACGTTTTCTATCAGCGTTTCCAATCGGGCTCCCAATATTGGACGCAGTCGTTCAGAGCACACGAGGTGCCCGGCGCGATCCGTGACAAGTACGACCAGATGGGCTCGGAAAATTGCTATCTGGGATATCCGACGAGCGACGAACTTCCCAACGGGCAGCAGCGCTACGGCAACTTTCGAGCGTGGTGCTCACATCCCGATCTGGCGGAGGAGTGACCATGGGCACCGGAACAACGTCGACCCGGCAGAAGGTTGGGCTGGTCACGGCGGGCCTGTACTGCCTGGTCGCTATCCCCAACATCCTCGGCTCGACCCCGACGGGCAGGTCGGGCCCCGATCGAGGTCTCAGCCGTCGACTCGCTCCTCGGGGTCGTCAGGGCGGTCGCCGTCGTCGTCGCCTGGCGCACCGGCAGCCGGGCGGCCCTGCGCGTCGCCGCCGGGGCGATGATCGCGAACAGCGTGACCGCTACCGGGACTCTTCGTCGACGTCCGGTGCTGCTGAAGCTGGTCATCGCGGTCTCGGTGCTGATCACGATCGCAGCGGTCGTGCTGATGTTCTCCTCCTCACGACCAGCCGTCCCGTCCTCGACCGGCCAGGCGACGATCAGCAGCGGGGACCGGCCATGAGCACCTCACGCCGCTCGAGGGCCACGGTGTCCGTGGCAGTCGCTCTCCTCGCCTCATCCGTGGCCGCGTGCGGTGCCACACAGTCGAGCTCCGGAAGGGCCGCGGCGACCGCGGGGACGTCGGCCGCCTCGCCGGGGACCTACGCCAGCACGTCCTTCGTGGTGCCCTTCGACGTCACCCCGCCGAGCTGGCTCGCTGCCCAGCCGCAGATCGAGCAGTCCCGCTTCGTGACCTGGGAGGGCACCGGCCAGCCCGCGGTACGTGTCATGGCGCCGGCGGACCTCTACCGACCGGGGGAGACCACCACCTCCGACGTCCCCTCGGACTACGTCAGCTACCTGCTGGGCCAGGCGAAGAACGGTGGCCACTTCGCCGACCAGACCACGGAGACCGTCGCCGGGCAGCCCGCCACCGTGGTCACGGCCACCACCGACACGTCTCTCGACGGGTCGCTGGGATGTCCCACCCCCAGCACGGCGGCATCGGACTGCTTCGGCCTCCAGCCTGACCTCGCGCTGCGCATCGCGGTTTTGAAAGTCCACGACGAGGTCCTACTGATCTGGCTGCGGATGGACGGGAAGACTTTGCCCACGCAAGGGAAGGAACAGGTCAAGCGGTTCGAGGACATGCTCGCCACCCTGCGTCTCAGCGACCGCGACCCCTCCCCCGTGACCGCGTCGGCGAGCCCGGCGCCCGCCACTTCGCCCCTGGACGGCAACTACCGAATGAGCGTCTCCTGGCCAAAGGTCAAGACCGCCGACGCTCGCTGTGTCGGCGGGCCAGAAGGCACCACGCGTCTCGGCGTCTACGACCTGAGTCTCCACCACGGCCACGTGGGACTCACGGTGCGCATCGGCGGCCCACGCGCCCCAGCCGAGGACGCCTTCTCCGGGACCTTCAGGGCCACCGACCACCAGTTCGTCTTCGGCGACACGGCGGTGCCCCTGACGGCCGACTACACAGTCGACGGCAGGGCACTCACCCTCTCGAACCTGCAGGGCGGCCAGTGCGGCGACCGGGCGATCTGGACGACCAAGCCCTGGATCCGCCAGTGACGCCCCGCTCTGCCCCATCCATGCAACGCCCAATGAGGAGGAACCATGCACACCTACACCGTGGTGCCGATGTTCTGGGGACCGACGTTCCCCCACGGCGCAGGCAACCCCTTCACCTCTGGAAACTTCCCGGGGCCCACGACGCCGTACACCCCGGACGAGCTCGTCGCCTCGCTGACCTCGATCGCCGCCACCGGCTACTACTCCAAACTGCACCAGTACGGCGCCCAGCGAGTGACCACCGCACCGCCGGTGGTCTCCGACGACCCGTGGCCGGCCTCCGACGCGGCGTACTATGTGGCCACCTTCACCGTGGACGACGTGACGTCTTTCATCCAGCGGCACCTCGGTGAGACGCATCGGGGCGCGGGCGACATCCCCATCTACGCGGTGGTAATCCCACAGGGGTCGGTCCTCGACCACGGAGCCTTGGGGGCGCACTCCACCTTCAGCTCCGGGGGCGAGGACCACATCTGGTTTTGGATGTACGGCAGCAACGACGTCAGCGACGCCTGCACCACCGCGACCCACGAGATCGTCGAGTCGATCGGCGCGGACTTCGGCGCACGCGAGGAGCTGTGCGACGACTGTAAGACCGCGAACCCCGAGGGCCGTCGGATGGACAGCGGACTCACCGTCGAGACCTACTTCGACGCGAGCACCGCAACCTGTGTTGCTCCTGGCAGCTCGTGGGTTCCCCAGCGTGCCGGCGTAGGCGGCGGCTCCAGCGACGGCCCGGCACTGGCGGCGTACCGCAACTACCGGAAACCGGTTGACTTGACCGTGCCGTGGCCTCTCGGCAAAAGGAGCGTCATGCGCTCGCACTTTGTGGTTCTGTCCTTTGCCGTCGTGCTCGCTGTGATGATGGCCGCGCTTCCCCCGGCGACAGCGAGATCCTCGGGGTCACGAGAACATGGCGGGCACGGTAGCCGCGTGGTGTGGTCGCGGTTCGTCGACACAGACTTCAGCGCTGCCGGCGTCGTGATCAGCGATGGTCCTGGTGAACCCGCGCGAGAGCTGACGCACCCTGCTGCCGGCGTACAAGATATCGATCCTCGGATCTCGCCGGATGGGCGGCTCGTGCTCATGGAGCGCGACTTCACCAACGCTGGGGACAACAGCGCGGGGGTCGCGGTGGTCGGCACTGACGGTTCACACGAGCGTCTCCTCGATCTGGGCTGTGTGGACCCGTGCGCTCTGGATCAAGCGCCGACGTGGACACCGGACGGCAAGCACATCGTGTTCACGCGGATCGTCGGGCCCTTCACGCCGGGCCCACCCACCGTTGTCATGTACCGCTCGGACCTCGCAGGACGTCATCTGACGCGGCTCTCGCCACCCAGCCCTGACGGCATCGCGTATGAGGACTACCACGCCACCTTCGCCCCAGCCGGGTACATCGTCTTCCTGCGGATAGGTCCCGATAACCGAAAGGCGGTTTTCCGGATTGACGCAGACGGTCGCCACCCGCGCCAACTCACCGAATGGTCGCTCGATGTCGACCTGCCAAACGTCTCTCCCGCCATCAGCGGACCGAGCCGTGACCTGGTCGTGTTCGAGACTCCGGGCAGTGACACCACCGCATCAGCGGTAGCAACGGTGCCGGCGACCTGCCGCCCCGTCGCAACGTGTTCGTCGAAGATCCGCTACCTGACATCGCAGACTCCCGGTGCCGTCAGCAACTTCAACCCGGCCTGGTCGCCGACCGGTCGCAACGTCGTCTTCGTGCGGTTCTCGTTTGTTGACCCGGGTCCTGCCAAGGGTGACATCTGGACAATGCGGTGGAACGGGCGTCACCAGCAGGCCTTCTCGCAGTCACCACTGTTCGAATTCAGACCCTTCTGGGGGATCGCTCCGCGCTAGGTTTCCGTGGCGCGGTTGAACGCAGGTCAAGCGCCTCCAGTTGTCGGGCGCAAGAGTCCACGACGCGTCGAAGTTGCGTTCGCGATCGCGCCAAATAGTCCGCCGTCGTCCCCGGTCAGCCAACAGCTTGCGCAGTAGCAGACTCCACGGCGGCAAGCCGGGCAGACACCGACGCCCCAGCACCCAGCAGGTAAGAGAGCGGGCCATCAGACATGCGCTCGACCGCCGAGCGAAGGTCCGAGCCCTCACCTAGTTGTATGACCGGGCACGTTGGTCGGCGGCCAGTCCTCGTGCGCTGCCAGACGGCGCCGTGGGTTCTCACTGCGGTCGGTTGTGAACGTAGGAGTCGGTTTCCTGGAGGGCTCACTTTGGGCGCGCTTTGATTCACAGATGGTCGCAAAGCGCTGCCGACGCTCCGAGTGTCTCGGATGGCTAAATCCGCAGGTCAGCGGCTGGTTTCCACCATTGCACGCAGTCGTCGTCAAAGGGTTGCGCTCACGCTCAGAATCATCGGTGTCTTCCCGATGACCCACCACATCGAGTGCGTCGCCCTGCTCGTGCGGACGTAGGCGACCCGGCAGCGGCGCAGACTCGGTTGTGCACGACGTCCAGCTGTTCCCCGGTCGACCGGTCGGGCGTTGTCCACAGTGCTGCCGTTTCGCGGGGCGGATCGAACAGAGGTTCGGTACCATACCTGTATGGGCAACACTCTCCTCGACCACGAGCCGGTGGCTCCAGTGGCTCCGGTGACGCTGCCCGATCGGGTGGCCGACCTGGTGGCCGAGGCGGCCGGGCTCCTGGCGCGGGCGGGGCAGGCGTCGACGGAGTCCCTGGACGGCGACGCGCTGGGTGAGACGATCACCGAGCTGGCTCGGGTGGAGTCACGAGCCGGTGCGTTGCGGCTCGCGTTGTCGGCGGAGGCCGATCGGCGACGCGTGGCGGAGGAGACCGCAGAGACGGGCACCGACGCGTGGCTGGCCAGGCTGACCGGGAGCACCCGCGAGCAGACGGCGGGCGGGCTGCGGCTCGCGCACCTGCTGCGACACACCTACGCCGCGACCCGCGAGGCGTTCGCGGCCGGCGATCTCCGCTTGGAACAGGTCCGCGTGGTCGTCCATGCCGCCGAGCAGGCGCCCGTCGAGGCCACCCCGGAACAGCGGGTGGCGGCGGAGCAGTGGCTGGTGGACAAGGCGCGGGGTGCCCATTCCCCCTCTGGGCGACCAGTGGACGCCAAGCGACTGCGTCAGGCGGCGCGACGCATGTTCGCCCATCTCGACCACCACCTGGCGGACCGTCACGAAGCCATCCTGCTCGGGCGTGAGACCCGCACCGCCGAGGCGGAGACCTTCTTCGCTCTCCACGACAACGGCGACGGGTCGTTCAGCGGGAGGTTCCGGATCCCCGAGCTCCACGGCTTGCTGCTCACCCAGGCTCTCGACCGACTCGCCGCGCCGCGTCGGCTCTCCCGCGACCGACGGGGCGACCCCGTGGTGGACGACTCCGCCCTCGGGCACGACTGCGGCGCTCACATCACGCAGACGCATGGAGCGGCGTGGTGTGAGCTGATCGAGCACCTCCCGACCCGAGGGCATGCCGGCAACGCCTGCGAGGTGCTCGTCACGATCGACCTCGACGACCTGCTCAGCGGTCTCGGCGCGGCCCGACTCGACACCGGCGTGGCGATCACAGCGGGTGAGGCTCGGCGACTGGCCTGCAACGCCGGGCTGGTGCCCGCGGTTCTCGACGGAGACTCGATGCCCGTCGACCTCGGTCGATCCCGGCGGCTCCACTCACGCACCCAACGGCGCGCACTCGCCCTGGTCCACGACACCTGTGCGGTGTCCGGCTGCCAACGGCCCTTCGCCTGGTGCGAGATCCATCATCACCGACTCTCGTGGGCCGCCGGCGGTCCCACGGACCTCGACAACGGCCTTCCGTTGTGCGGCCACCACCATCGCCGAGCCCATGACACCCGCTTCGACCTGCGAAGGCGGCGAGACGGCGAGTACGCCTTCCACCGGCGTACGTGACGTCGGTGGGGTGTGGCACGCTCGGCGCATGCCGTGCGACATCCCCGACGCGCGTGAGCTGATCGGTCAGCTCGACGCGGTGTGGGTGACAGAGCTCGACCGCTACACGAAGCTCGAGGTCGAGGGCCGGACCTTCGGCTACCTCTGGGAGCGCACCGCCACCGTCGGGCTCAAGCAGACGATCGCCGAGCAGAGGGCTCTGGTCGCCGAGCGGCCCGAGGTGTTCGAGATCCAGTTCACCGCCTACGGCTACGGCTGGGTGGTCGTCCACCTCGACGGGGTCGAGCGTGACGAGCTGGCCGAGCTGGTCTTCGAGGCCTGGCGGCTCTCGGCTCCGGTCTGGCTCAGGGAGTCCCGCGGCGAGCGGCTGCCGGTCTGACCACCCGGCCGGCGTCCACCGCACACCTTCGGGTGAGGCGGCGCCGACTACGCCTCCCGGATCAAGACGTGGGAGCAGTGGGACGACGTCTCGAAGGCGGCGCAGGGCTGATCCCTCCGTCTGGCCGACGCCCCCCGCGGTTGGCGTCGGCTTCCCCGCCAATGTATCTTGATGTCAAGAGATATACCCACCTACCCGCCCGGCGACGTACGGCGGCAAGATGGGTGGGAGACGACGACGTATCGAGGAGATGTGGCGGATGGCCAGTCAGGACAGCTTCAAAGCCTTGGGGACGCTCGAGGTCGGCGACCAGAGCTACCAGATCTTCCGACTCTCAGCCGTCACCGGTGACGGCCTCGACGTCGAGAGCCTGCCCTACTCGCTGAAGATCCTCCTGGAGAACCTGCTCCGCACCGAGGACGGCGCCGACATCACCGCCGACGACATCAGGGCGCTGGCCGGGTGGGACGCCGAGGCCGAGCCCGACAAGGAGATCCAGTTCACGCCGGCGCGCGTGATCATGCAGGACTTCACCGGTGTGCCCTGCATCGTCGACCTGGCCACCATGCGCGAGGCGATGGCAGACCTCGGCGGCGACGCCACCAAGATCAACCCGCTCGCCCCCGCTGAGCTGGTGATCGACCACTCCGTGATCGCCGACGTCTTCGGTACGCCGGAGGCGTTCGAGCGCAACGTGGAGATCGAGTACCAGCGCAACGAGGAGCGCTACCAGTTCCTGCGCTGGGGCCAGGACGCCTTCGACGACTTCAAGGTCGTGCCGCCGGGCACGGGCATCGTCCACCAGGTCAACATCGAGCACCTGGCCCGCGTCGTCTTCACGCGCGAGGTCGACGGCGAGCTGACGGCGTACCCCGACACGTGCGTCGGCACCGACTCCCACACCACGATGGTCAACGGCATCGGCGTGGTCGGCTGGGGCGTCGGCGGCATCGAGGCCGAGGCCGCGATGCTCGGACAGCCGGTCAGCATGCTGATCCCGCGCGTGGTCGGCTTCAAGCTCTCCGGCGAGCTGCCCGAGGGCTCGACCGCCACCGACCTCGTCCTCACCATCACCGAGATGCTGCGCCAGCACGGCGTGGTCGGGAAGTTCGTGGAGTTCTACGGCGACGGCGTCGGCGTCCTCCCGGTCGCCAACCGCGCCACCATCGGCAACATGAGCCCGGAGTTCGGCTCGACGATCGCGGTGTTCCCCGTCGACGACCAGACGATCAGCTACCTCCGGCTGACCGGCCGCCCCGACGACCAGCTCGCTCTGGTGGAGGCCTACGCCAAGGAGCAGGGCCTCTGGCACGACCCGAGCGCCGAGAGCTACGTCGAGCCCCGCTACAGCGAGCGGCTCGAGCTCGACCTCTCCACCGTCGTACCGTCCCTGGCCGGTCCCAAGCGACCCCAGGACCGGGTCGAGGTCACCCAGGCTGGGCAGTCCTTCGCCAAGGCGCTCGAGGACTACACCGAGAACGCCGACGCCACCGCGACGGCCAGTCTCGACGGTCAGCAGGTCGAGATCGGCCACGGGGCGGTGGCCATCGCCGCCATCACGTCGTGCACCAACACCTCCAACCCGAGCGTGATGATCGGGGCGGCGTTGCTGGCCAAGAACGCCGTGGAGAAGGGCCTCGAGCGCAAGCCGTGGGTCAAGACCTCGCTCGCGCCCGGCTCCAAGGTGGTCAGTGACTACTACGAGCGGTCGGGTCTCACGCCGTACCTCGACAAGCTCGGGTTCAACCTCGTCGGCTACGGCTGTACGACGTGCATCGGCAACTCCGGCCCGCTGATCCCCGAGGTCAGCCAGGCCGTCAACGAGGCGGACCTCGCGGTCGTCAGCGTGCTCTCCGGCAACCGTAACTTCGAGGGCCGGATCAACCCCGACGTGAAGATGAACTACCTCGCGTCGCCGCCGCTGGTGGTCGCCTACGCGCTGGCCGGCTCGATGACGGTCGACCTCTTCGACGATCCGCTGGGGCAGGACACCGACGGCAACGACGTGTTCCTCAAGGACATCTGGCCGTCGCCCCAGGAGATCGAGCGGGTGATCGGTGAGTCGATCACCTCCAGCATGTTCACCGACGGCTACGCCGACGTCTTCGCCGGAGACCAGCGGTGGCGCGACCTGCCGACGCCCGCGGGCGACACGTTCGCCTGGGCCGAGGACTCGACGTACGTCCGGAAGCCGCCGTACTTCGACGGGATGCCCGACGAGCCGGAGCCGGTCACCGACATCGAGGGTGCGCGCGTGCTGCTGAAGCTCGGCGACTCGGTCACCACCGACCACATCAGCCCGGCCGGTGCGATCAAGAAGGACAGTCCCGCGGGGAAGTACCTCGGTGAGCACGGTGTCGAGCAGCGCGACTTCAACTCCTACGGCTCGCGCCGCGGCAACCACGAGGTCATGATCCGGGGCACGTTCGCCAACATCCGGCTGCGCAACCAGCTCGCGCAGGGCACCGAGGGCGGGTTCACCCGCGACTTCACCGACAACGGCGAGGTGACCACCGTCTTCGAGGCGAGCGAGCACTACCAGGCGGCCGGCATCCCGCTCGTCGTGCTCGCGGGCAAGGAGTACGGCTCCGGGTCGTCGCGTGACTGGGCCGCGAAGGGCACGGCGCTGCTGGGGGTGAAGGCCGTGATCGCGGAGTCCTACGAGCGGATCCACCGGTCCAACCTGATCGGCATGGGCGTGCTGCCGCTGCAGTTCCCGGGCGGCAAGACGGCCGACGACTTGGGGCTGACCGGCGACGAGACGATCTCGATCGCCGGCATCACCGAGCTCAACGACGGCACCACGCCGCGCACGGTCACGGTGAAGATCGAGTCGGCCGACGGAGAGCGGTCCGACGAGTTCGAGGCGACGGTGCGCATCGACACCCCTGGCGAGGCGCAGTACTACCGCAACGGCGGGATCATGCAGTACGTGCTCAGGAACCTGCTGAAGGCCTGACCCGGAGAAAATCTCCGGCGAACCCCCTCCCTTCGGGCCGCTCATCGCGTAACAGTGTGCGAGCACGCTAGGAGGGGCCATGCCCACGCTGCACGAGAGGTTCGCCGACCTCGCCGAAGACGCACCGGAGAGCCCGACACCTGCGGGCCTCTGGCGCGACGGACGGCGGCGTGCGCGCGTCCGTCGGGCCGGGACCGCGGTGGTGGTCGCGGTGACCGTGGTCGCACTCGGATCGGTCGGCGGCTTCGCGGCGCACCGCGCGGCCCCGCCGGGCCCCGCCGCGTCCGCGTCTGGCCCCGCCGCGTTGCCGACGAAGGTCTACGCACCCAGCCCCTGGCTGTCCGGGACCGGTGACACGCCACCGGGTCGGCTCTCGATGGTGATCCCGGCCGACCGCGGGACGTGGACGGGCCACCGCGCGGGAGCCGTCGGAGTCTCCGCGGAGACCGGCGCGTATCACTTCCTCGACATTCCCGGCTGCCTCCAGTTCCAGGATCTCTCCGCCGACGGCCGGCGCGTCCTCTGCTACACCGGTGCAGGGTCGGGTCATGAGGCGGTGCTCGAAGGACTGCTGGTCTACGACACGGTCACCGGCCACGTGGACCGCTTCACCCCCTCGTCGGGCAGGCTCCGACTCAACACCGTGTCGTGGGACGGCAACGACGCCGTGTCCTTCGGCGTCGGCAGGACGTCGTACCTCTGGCAGATGGGGCAGCGCACCCCCCGACCGATCTCGACCCACCTGCCGAGCCGCTCGGTCGGGACCGCCGGTGGCGCGGGTGTCTACGACGCCGGACACCAGCGCTACTTCTATCTGGACCCCGCGAACGGGAGCCGCGTCGACGTGAAGGTGGCGTACCCGCGTACCCGGACGCTGGCTCGCCTCGTGGTGTCGCCCTCTGGAAGGCGGGTGGCTGTCACGCACCTCTCCGCGCAGAAGTCCGCGGTGTACGTCGGCACGGTCAGCGCGTCCGGCGCGCCCATCCACCTGCGGCTGGTGCCGACCAGCCTGCGGTGGCCGGCTCTGCTGAGCTGGAGCGACGACGACCACCTGGTGGCGGTGAACCAGGTCACCCCGTCGCGGTTCTACGGCGCGGGCGACCTGCGCGCGCGGTACGACCTGTCCCGGTTGGACGTGCGGACCGGCGAGGCCACCCCGCTCAGCGACCTGGGCGGCGTCGGTGGCTCCGGGATCAGCTTCGCCTCCGAGCTGCTCGGTGCGCCTCCGCAGGACTTCCCGGCCCCGCCTCGACCGCTGGGCCCGAGAGTGGAGGCCGGGCTCGGTGCCGGGCTCGTCCTCCTGGGTGGCGTCGCCCTCGTGTGGTGGAGGCGCCGTGTCCGGCCTTGACCCCGGCGAGGGCGGCTTCGAGGAGTTCGTGGCCGCGCGCCGCCCGATGCTGCTGCGTACGGCGTACCTCCTGACCGGTAGCCACCACGACGCCGAGGACCTGGTGCAGACCACCCTGCTCCGCGTCGTATCGCGGTGGTCCCGGATCGCGGCGAACCCGGAGCCCTATGTGCGCCGGGTCCTCGTCCGGGAGAGCGTGACCCGGTGGCGGGGGAGGAGGTGGCGCGAGCGGAGCGTGTCCGACCTGCCCGAGCACCCGGCACCCGAGCCCGCCAACGACCGGATGGCCCTGCGCGAGGCGTTGGCGACGCTCTCACCGCGGCAACGGGCGGTCCTGGTGCTGCGCTACTACGACGACCTCACCGAGCCGGCGACCGCGGACCTGCTGGGCATCTCCGTGGGGACCGTCAAGTCCCACGCGCGCGACGGGCTGGCGCGCCTGCGTGAGCTGGTGCCAGACCTGGTGGACGAGACGCTCACCGAGCGGCGCGCTGGAGCTCCCACGCCGCCGTGACCGCGGCGAGTGCGACGTCCTCCTGGCCGCGGAGCAGGTCGACCATCACCTTCTGGTGGCTCTCGAGGCGGGGCGGCACCGAGAACGTCTCGGGGTGCTGCACCAGCAGGTGCTCCCGGGCGTCGAAGTCGCAGCGGACGACCACCGACTCGTCGTCCTGTTGTCGGGCGACCAGCCGCCCGCTCCAGTACCACCCGCGGCGGCCCCCGCTGGCTCGCTCGCGGACCCCGTCCAACGAGAGCGCGTGGCGCGCCAGCCGCTCGAGCGCGATCACGCTCAGCGGCTGCCGGTCGGGAAGCCGAGCTGGACGGAGTACCAGACGGCCGAGGTGAGCATGGCGGCCACCCTCGCATGATGGCCCGGTGAGGCACGCAGCGGAAGGACCCTGGGACCCCGGACGTCATACGAACCGTGCCATGGAAGGCACGGTTCGTATGACGTTGCGAGGGTCCGCGGGCGGTTACTTCACCTCGGCGCGCATCACGCGCCAGAGGCCGAAGGCCAGCGGCAGGACCAGCCAGACCGCCCCCGTGGCGGCCAGCTGGGTCCAGTCCTGCCCGGTGAAGCCACCGTCGTACAGCCGGTTCTGGTTGAACGAGAAGTCCACCCAGGGCTGGGCCTTCTCGAACCACGCCTGGTTGGCGGCGAGCACCATCGAGAGGGTCGGTACGACGAACCAGTACGTGAAGTAGCTGACGATCGCCGCGGCCGAGTTGCGCATGAGCACGCCGAGCATGAACCCGACGACCATGCCGATCAGGTCGGCGCCGACGATGTACCCGATTGCGGTCGGGGACAGGTTCCAGATCGTGTCCTGGCCCAGCAGGGCGGTGCCGACGATGTTGCCGATCGCGCCGACGCCCAGGGCGAGCGCCATCGAGGCCAGGCCGACCATCACGGTGACGGCCATCTTGGCCCGGATCACGCGACCCCGGTGGGGCACCAGGGTGAACGTGGTCAGACCGGCGCGCTGGCTCCACTCCCCGGTGACGGACAGCACCGCCAGCACCGGCAGCAGGATCGTCATCGGTACGCCGATGGCGCCGGCGAAGCTGTCGTAGGTGAGGTCGTCGCTCCCTGCGAAGGCGATGACCGCCGCGGTCGCGAGCACGCCCGCGGCCGCGATGCCGATCATCAGCCAGAAGCCGGACCGGGTGTCGAACATCTTGCGGAGCTCGACCCCGACGACGGTGCGGAACGGTATGGGCTCGTGCTCCACCCGCGGGCGGGCGGGAGCATGGTCGAGCGCGGTGGTGGTGGTGTCGACGACTGCCGTGTGGCTCATGCCGCCACGTCCTCTCGTGCGTTGTCTGCGGTGAGCTCGAGGAACATCTCCTCGAGTCCGGCCCCGTCTGCGGGGCGAAGCTCGGTCAGGGGTACGCCGGCGGCGAGCGCGACGCGTCCGACCTCGGCGGTGTCGGCGTCGGTCCGGACCCCGCCCAGCGAGTGCTGGGCCGAGTGGCCGGCCGAGGTGAGGGCCGTGGCGAGCGCCACGACGTCCGCGGCGCCGGCGTAGGTCCCGGCGGAGGCGAGCAGGTCGCCCTTGGTGCCGGCGGCCACGATCCGCCCGTTGCCGATCACGACCAGGTCGTCGGCGACGACCTCGATCTCGTGCAGCAGGTGCGACGACAGCAGGACGGTGCCGCCCTGGTCGGCGTACCCGCGGAGCAGGTCGCGCATCCACCGGATGCCGGCCGGGTCGAGCCCGTTGGCGGGCTCGTCGAGGACGAGCACCTCCGGGTCGCCGACCAGCGCGGTGGCGATCCCGAGCCGCTGGCGCATGCCGAGCGAGTAGTCCCGCACCCGGCGCCCGGACTCCTCGGGAGTCAGGCTGACCAGGTCGAGCATCTCGTCGACCCGCTCCTTGGGCATCCGCGTGGTGCGCTGCGCCAGCGTCAGGATCTCGCGGCCGGTGCGGCCGGCGTGCTGCGCCGACGCGTCGAGGAGTACGCCGATCTCGCGGCCGGGGTTGGGGAGGTCGGCGTACCGGCGGCCGAGCACGGTCGCCGTTCCGGAGGATGCCGGCGTCAGGCCCACCAGGATGCGCAGGGTGGTCGACTTGCCGGCGCCGTTGGGGCCGAGGAAGCCGGTCACCCGGCCGGTCTCGGCGCTGAAGGTCACGTGGTCGACGGCGGTGAAGCCGCCGTAGGTCTTGGTCAGTGTGTCGATCTGGATCATGTCGAGGACTGTGCCGTCGGAGGGCGCCTCGCCACATCGGGGAGCCTGCTGATCTCACACCTGGCACCGACCCCGAGACCCCTAGGGGGTCGACGCCGTCGGACTCAGGGTGCGGCTAGCGTGGAGTCATGCTCGTGGCGATCAGCATCAGTCCCTCCGGCGCAGACGAGTCCGGGGGAGTCAGCGAGTCGGTGGCCGAGGCGGTGCGCGTGATCCGCGAGTCCGGGCTGCCGACCGAGACCAACGCGATGTTCACCAACATCGAGGGCGAGTGGGACGAGGTGATGGCGGTCGTGAAGCGGGCCGTGATGACCGTCGCCGAGACCTCGCCGCGCGTGGGGCTGGTGCTCAAGGCCGACCTGCGAGCCGGCCACGACACCGGGCAGCTGACGCGCAAGGTCGAGCGGGTCGAGCAGCGGCTGGCCGGCGGCGCCGATGCGCAGTGACACCTTCCACGTCCACACCGGCTCCGAGGACACCGTCCACGACATCACCCGCGAGTGCGCCGACTTCGTGCGGCCGTACGACGACGGGTTGCTGCACGTCTTCGTCCCGCACGCGACCGCGGGCCTGGCGATCCTCGAGACCGGCGCCGGCTCCGACGACGACCTGATCGCCGCCTTGGCCGACCTCCTTCCGGCCGACGACCGCTGGCGGCACCGGCACGGTTCAGCCGGGCACGGCCGGTCGCACGTGATGCCGGCGCTGGTGCCGCCGTACGCCACGGTGCCGGTCGCCGGCGGCCGCCTGCTGCTCGGCACCTGGCAGAGCATCTGCCTGGTCGACCTCAACGTCGACAACCCCGACCGTGAGGTCCGGCTGTCGTTCCTGGAAGGCTGACCCCATGAGCGAGCACCCGACCACGACGCCGCGTGAGCAACCCTGGTCCGACGACCACCCGGAGCACGGGCGGGTCCTCGTCCTCAGCGCCAACCCGATCTCGGCCGCGATCGACGCCATCGCCACGACCGTCGGCCGCGAGGTCGTGGTGCTCGCCGAGGACGAGGGCGGTCCCGGGCTCGCGTCCCTGAGTCCCGCCGAGGGAGACGCGGTCGTGCTCTGCGACCACGACGCGCCGGACGCACCCCAGTTCCTGCGGGACGCGCTCGCCTCGCCCGCGTCGTACGTCGCGATGATGGCGAGTCGCCGCCGCGCCGAACGGATGCTGGCCGACCTGGCGGGCGCGCCTGGCCTGGAGAAGCTGCACGTGCCCGCCGGCCACAACCTCGGCGGCAAGGGGCCGGGCGAGATCGCACTGTCGGTGGTGGCGGAGATCGTCGCCGAGTCCTATGGGCGGCCCGGCGGGCCGATGCGCGGCTGACCTTGGCCGATCTCTCCTGGCAGGTCCTGATGGTGCTGGGCCTGGCCGCCGTGATGGGCGCCTTCGTGCAGGCCGTCGTCGGGCTCGGCATGGGTCTGGTGGCCGCGCCTGTCGTCGGGCTGGTGGCCCCGTCGCTGGTGCCGGCCCTCCCGCTCTGGCTGGCGCTCCTCATCTCCGGGCTGATGCTCGCCGGCGAGCGGGCCCACATCGACTGGGGCGCGCTGGCCTGGGCGCTGCCGGCGCGGGTGCCGGGGACACTGGTCGGTGCGTGGCTGGTGCTGCAGTTCACCGAGGAGCAGATCGGGATCGCCCTGGCCCTGATGACGCTCCTCGCCGTGTTCGTCGCCGTACGTGCCGCGCACATCCCGGTGACGCCGCGCACGCTGGTGGCCGCTGGGTTCGGGGCGGGAGTCACCGGTACGGCGACCTCCATCGGCGGCCCGGCGATCGCGCTGCTCTTCCAACGCGAGCCGCCGGCGGTGATGCGGGCGACCCTGTCGGTCTTCTTCTTCGTCGGGGTGCTGCTCAGCCTGTCCGGCCTCGGGATCTCCGGCTCGATCAGTGCCGAGTCCTGGCAGGTCGCCCTCGTGCTCGCGCCCGGTGTCGTGGTCGGGATGCTGGTGGGTCGTGCGGTCCGCGACCGCGTTCCGCGCCACGGCTTCCGGGCCGGTGTCCTCGTGGTCTGCACCGCCTCGGCGATCACCCTCCTGGTCCGTTCCCTCGCCTGACCCCTCTGAAGTGCCAGACCCGGGACGCGCTGGCGCGGCTGCGCGCCGTGCTGCCCGGACTGGCCGACGCTCTCGTTTCGCCCTGATCGCGCCCGTCGGTTGGTTACGCTTCCGGGGTGCCGACCACCACCCAGCAACCGCAAGCCGCGAGCCCCGCCACCAAGCGCATCATCCTGGCCGTCGGGGTTGTCGTGGTGGTGCTCGCCGCGTTCTTCGTGCTCAAGCCGATCATCTCGCCGAGCGACCACAAGGGCGGGGACCCGAGCAACAACATCCCGGCGCTCGCGGCGACGAAGACCTTCGACTACGTCGGTGCGGAGCACACGACCGACCCGGTGACGTATGAGCAGACGCCGCCTGCCGGCGGCAAGCACGACCCGCAGTGGGACGACTGCGGCGTCTACACCGAGCAGCCGCGCAACGAGAACGTCGTCCACGACCTCGAGCACGGCACGGTCTGGGTCACCTACCGTCCGGGTCTCGACCCGGCGGGCGTCCAGCAGCTCGAGACGGCCCTCGGCACGGTCAAGAGCGGGAAGACGATCCTCTCGCCCTACGCTGACCTGCCCGCACCCGTCGTGGTGACGGTCTGGAACGCCCAGCTCGACCTGAAGGGCCCCGACGACCCGCGGCTGGCGACGTTCCTGGGCTTCTACGGTGACGGGCACACGGCTCCGGAGGCGGCGATCGCCTCCTGCAAGGGTGGCGCGCACATCATGGCGTCGCCCGACACTCCCTGACCTGCCCTACGTCACGACGACACAGGCTTCAGCACGACCTGCAGCTGCCGCTCGGTGTCGGCGAACCCGACCGAGCGGTAGATCCTGATCGCCAGGTAGTCGGGGTCCGCGACCATGACGAGCGTTCGGGCACCGAGCTCCTCGAAGCCGTAGCGGCTGACCCGGTGGACCAGCGAGCCGGCGAGCCCGCGGCCGCGAGCGACCGGATGGGTCTTCACCGACTGGAAGCGGGCCAGCCCCTCCGACGCCGTGAACAACCCCATCGACGCCAGGAGCTGGTCGCCCTCGAACGCGCCCCACCAGGCGCCGTACCCCGCCTCGACCAGGCGCCGCTCGGCGCGAGTCTTCGCGGTCACGAACGGCAGCTCGTAGCCGACGTCCTCGCCGGCCCGGGCGACCTCGATCTGCTGCGCCCAGTCGTCGTCCGAGGTCAGCCTCCGGTACGTCGCCTCGGTGTTGGGCCGCGGGGGCTCGTGCACCGTCTCGGCCGTCATCACGCTCGACTCCTCGGCCTCCAGACCGAGCGCCGTGAAGGGGGCGAGGTCCGCGGCGGTGCCGTCGGTCCCGTCCACGCCGATGGCGCGGTGCCGGGCCTGCGGGAACTCCCGTTCGAACTCCCGCAGCCACGCCTCGGCTGCCTCCTCGTCGGCCGGCGCCTCGGCGAGCAGCAGGAAGTTGCCCCACCAGAAGGTCGGGTTGTCGGGCGTGCGGACCACCAGGTGCGTGCCCCGGTCCGCGATCACGCTGCCCGACCGTTCGAGCATGGCGAGGTCGGTGCGGTTGCCCAGCGAGGAAATCTCCATGGCGGCACCGTACAAAGCCGTGGCAGCGTGACGGAATGAGTTTCGAGGTGCGTCCCGAGCAGCCCGCCGACCGTGAGGCCGTACGCCGGGTGGTCACCGCCGCCTTCAGCGCGGAGGACCCGGACCACGGGCACGAGGTCGCGCAGATCTGGGACAGCCTCGGGCGCCACCGGCGCGCCGGTCTGGTCGCCGAGGAGCGGGGCGTCGTGGTCGGCCACGTCGGGCTCAGCCGGGGCTGGGTCGACGCCCGTCGCGACCTGGTCGAGGTCTGGGTGCTGAGCCCGCTGTCCGTCGTACCGGAGCGGCAGCGCGAGGGCTTCGGCACCGCCCTGGTCGCCGCCGCGGTCGAGACCGCGCGGGGGAGCGGGACGCCGGCGCTGTTCCTCGAGGGCAGCCCGCTGTACTACGGCGCGCGCGGCTTCGAGCGCGCCGACCGGTACGGCTTCCTGCCCGCCGCCCTGGCGCGGACACCGCCGGCCGCGTTCCAGGTGGTGGTCTTCGAGGCGCACGAGCCGTGGATGGCCGGCCAGCTGATCTACCCGTCGGTCTGGTGGGAGCACGGCGCGACCGGGCTGCGCGACCCGCGCCTGGCCGAGCTGGAGGAGCGGTTCGCCTCCCTCGGTTGACTCGAACACCTGTTCGATCCACAATGGCGGCATGCTCGTCGCCCCGCCCGGCTGGCCCCGTGAGGTCCGGCCCCCCGACGCCCCCGACTGGGAGCGCTCGGCCTGCAACTGGCTGCTCGACCAGTGCCCGCCCGACTACCGGGCCTATCCCGCCCTGCGCAAGCACCCCGTCGTGCTCGCCCGCTTCGCGGTGCTCCACCTCGAGGCCAACCAGGCGGCGTGCAAGCGCGGCCTGAGCGAGGCACGATCGGAGCTCCGGGAGGTCGCGGACGTCGACGTCGTCGAGGCGGCGATCATCACCTGGCAGGCCGAGGAGGCCCGGTTGCTCGGCGTACGACGTGGCGCCGGCCTGGTCGAGGAGGCGCTGCGCGGGCGGCGCTACGTCGCGCGTCTCTGACCGCCGATCCCGACATCCCACTGCGTGACCGTGCGCGCTGCCATGCTGGGCCGTGCTCTCCGCCGTCGGCTTCGCTCTGGTGGTCGCGATCGAACCCCTCGGCCTCATCGCCTACATCGCCATCCTGTCGCGCGGCGGCCGCCGCAACACGTGGGGCTTCATCGCCGGCTGGATGCTGTGCGCCGCTCTCATCGCCGTCATCACGGTGGCCTTCGCCGGCGGCAGCCACCAGCACGACTCGTCCCAGGCCATCAGCTCGGCCGGTCTGCTCCAGATCGTCCTGGGTGTCGCCGCGCTGGGCATCCTGGTCCTCCGTCGTGCTCGGCGTGGACGACTTGCCCCGGGGGAGCCGGAGATTCCGGAGATCCCCGAACCGGAGAAGACCGTGGGGCCGGTCGGTGCCGCGATCATCGCGGCCCTCGTCCAGGGATGGCCGCTGGTCGCAGCCGCGGTGGCGGCCGTGCTCGGCGCCACCGACTCCAGCCCCGGGCGCGTGCTCGGGATCGCCGTGGTGATCGTGGTGTCGACGTCGACGTACCTCGCGGCCCAGATCCTCTCCGGGATCTATCCCGCACGCACCGCCGCCTGGCTCGACGCCCTTCGTCAGGGGATCGAGAGGCATCGCGACCGCGTGGTCGACTGGTTGCTGTTCGGGGTCGGGGTCTGGCTCGTCCTGCACGGGGTGGTCGTCCAGCTCGCGAAGTGACCCACGAACACACGTTGCTCATCCGATAGCCCCTGCAAGGGCGCGTCTCGGCCGAGCAACGTGTGTCGGGAGTCCCGGTACGCAGGCCGCAGGGGTGCGCTGGGTCGAGCCGGTCCTGCAGGGCACCAACCCGGTCGTCGTCCACCCGAACGCCCTCGGTGAGAAGGAGATGGCGAAGCGAACCATGAAGGTGCTGCCCGCTCTCGATGCGGGTGACCCTCGGTAGCCTGCGAGCGGTGCGCCGCCGAGCAGTGGTGGGGCGAGCGGTTGTCGACCCGAACGTCGAAGTGAGCGCGCCCCGGACGTCACCCCGGTGTCGCAGCCACCACCGAAAGGACACGCCATGACCGAGTACATCGTCATGTTCCCCGCCGACAACGAGGGAGACTGGGAGGCCGGCAAGGAGGCCGACCACCAGCACACCTTCGACACCGACTACGAGTTCGGCCAGCTGCTCGAGGCGCGTGGCGGCGCCGTGACCGGTGGCGCCGGACTGACCCACAGCAGCCAGGCGCGAACGATCAAGCGCGGGCCGAACTCGAACGTCCTCGTCACCGAGGGCCCCTTCGCGGAGTCTGTCGAGCAGCTGTCGGGCTTCTTCATCGTCACCTGCGACGACTACGACTCGCTCGTGGAGGCCGCCCAGGTCCTCACCCGGGCTCACCCGGTCGTGGAGATCCGCCCGGTCAAGGAGTTCTGACGGCTCGACGCGGTGCCGGCGCGCGCCCGCCGACGACAAACGGACCGGTGGGCGTGGGCCGGCGCCTCAGCCGTCCTCGCCGGTCTGCCCGTCGATCAGCTCGCGGGCGATGTCGAGGTGACCGAGGTGGCGGGCGTACTCCTGCACGAGGTGCACCAGGATCCACTGCAGCTGGGGCGCCGTCGCCTCGTCGCGGAACCGCCCGGTGACCGCCGAGACGTCGGTCAGCCGGTGCGCCTCGACGATCGAGCGGGTGCGCGCACCGGCGTCGTCCAGCATCGTGTCGAGCTCGGCGACGGGCAGCTCGAGGGAGGCCCAGCCACCGTCCGCGGACGCATCGCGCCACGGCTCCTCGACCTGCTCCCCGAGGAAGCCCCACTCGAGCCACCGCCGTTCGACGTTCACCAGATGGTGCACGAGCCCCGAGGGGGTCCAGCCCGAGGGCACGACCGAGCCGGACAGCTGGTCGGCGGACAGGTCCTCCAGCTTGGCGGCGACCACGCCGCGGTAGTAGTCGAGGTAGTCCAGCAGCACGCCCCGGAGGTCGTCGGTCTGGGCCGGATCCGGGTACGGCGGCCGCGCAGACGTCACCCGAGCACCCGCCGGGCCAGGTCGACGTGGAATCGCGTGGACAGCAGCAGGTCGTCGACGTGGATCCGCTCGTTGGCGTTGTGGTAGCCGGCGTCGAGGACCTCGATCGGGGTGGCCCGGGTGGGGCTGAAGCCGTACGCCGCGGTGCCGGCCGCAGCGCGGAGGTAGTTGCTGTCGGTGAACCCCGTGCACATCGTCGGCAGCACCGAGGCCGGGTCGCCCTCCGCGGCCAGGAAGGCGGCGATCGCGGACGGGACCACGCCGTCGACCGGTGAGCTCGACGCCTCGACGATCGCCTCGGGCCACTCCAGCCCGTAGGGGAGGTCGTCTCCGAGCAGCGACCGCACCAGCGCCTCGACGTCGGCCTGGGTCGTCCCGGGCAGGATCCGGCAGTCGACGTCGACCGTCGCGCGTGCGGGCATCACGTTGCGCTTGTTGGAGCCCCACAGCATCGTCGGCGCGAGCGTCGAGCCGGCCAGCGCCGTGATCGAGCCCGCCAGGCTCGGGTGCAGCGCCTCGGCCTCCGCGATCGCGCGGTGCAGGTCGGGCTCGTCGCGCCCGAGCAGGCTGGCGAGCATGGCGCTCACCATCGGGTTCGCTACCGGCTCGGGCATTCCGCTGCCGAGCCGGGTGACGAGCCGAGCGAGCAGCGGTACGGCGTTGTTCCCCAGCGTGGGGATGGACGCGTGCCCCGCTTCGCCCAACGCCGTCACCTGGACCGGCATCGTGCCCTTCTCGCCGACCGACACGGCCACGACCTCGCGGCCGTCCGAGAGCGGCATCCGCTCCCCACCACCCTCGTTGATGCTGTGGGTGGGCTTGAGGTCGGTGCGCTCCTCGAGCAGCCAGCGCATGCCGACGTCGGCGAACCCGTCCTCCTCGTCGGCGACCGCGAGGAGCCACAGGTCACCGCTCGGCCGGAAGCCGGTCCGGGCCAGCTCGGCCATCGCGACGGCGCGGGCCGCGACCTCGTTCTTCATGTCGACCGCGCCACGGCCCCAGAGCCAGCCGTCGTCGTCGACCACGGCCGCGAACGGCGGGTGCGTCCAGTCGCGCGGGTCGCACGGCACCACGTCGGTGTGCCCGACGAAGGCCAGCGAGTCCGCGCCACCCTCGGCGGTCGAGCCAGCCCCTTCGCTGGTCGAGCTTGTCGAGACCCCGGGGATCCGGGCGACCAGGTTCGCCCGGTGAGCCTCGCGCGCCACCAGCTCGCACTCGACGCCGTACCCGCTCAGGTAGTCGCTCAGGTACTCCGCGCACAGCGTCTCGTTGCCGAGCCCCGGCTCCCGGGCGTTCGTGGTGTCGAGGCGGATCAGGTCGCGCGCGACCCGGATCACCTCGTCGTGCAGCGACTCACTCATGCGGGACTCCCAACCGGTCCAGGACCCAGGCGTAGACCTCGGCCTCGTAGCCGAGATGCCCGGTGCGACCCGACGGCCCGACATGGGCGCCTGCCCCGGTCTCGACCCGGAAGAGACAGCGCGGCGACCATTCCGGGTCAGACTCGCGCAGCGCGGCCACCCACTTCGCCGGCTCGCGCACCATCACGCGCGGGTCGTGGACCGCGCCGGTCACCAGCAGGTCGGGGCGTCCGCCGGCCGGCGGCAGGTGGTCGTACGGCGAGTAGGCGAGCATCCAGTCGAAGTCCTCGCGCACCCGCGGATCGCCCCACTCCTCCCACTCGGTGATCGTCAGCGGCACCGTCTCGTCGAACATCGTGGTGACGACGTCGACGAACGGCACCTCCGCGACCACGGCGCGCCACCGGTCCGGACGCTGGCTGAAGAGCGCGCCCTGGAGCAGGCCCCCGGCGCTCAGCCCGCGGGTCGCGATCCGAGCCCCGTCGACCAGGCCGTCCCGGTCGAGACCGTCCGCGACCGCGGCGACGTCGTCGAAGGTGTGCTGCTTGTGGCGCAGGCTGCCGTCGAGCCACCAGCGCCGGCCCAGCTCGCCGCCGCCGCGCGGGTGGGCATGCACCCACACGACGCCGCGGTCGAGCAGCGCGGGCAGGGCGTCGTCCCACTCCGGCTCGTCGACCGCCTCGTAGGAGCCGTAGGCGTAGATCAGGCACGGTGCCGTGCCGTCGAGCGGCGTGTCGTGGTGGCGTACCAGCACCGCCGGCACCTCGGTCCCGTCCGGTGACGGGAAGGTACGGCGCTCCACGGCGTACGCGTCGGGGTCGAAGCCCGGTGCCTCACCGCGGTGCACGTCCACCGTCTCGCCGGACCGCAGGTCGACGGTGGCCCAGACCGGCGGCCGCAGGTAGGTCTCGTCCACGACCGTCACCGTCGGCGCGTCGTACCTCGGGTTGCGGGCGAGGTCGAGGCAGCCCACGTCGTGGCGGCTGCTGAGCACGCGGCCGTCGCCGGCGAGGTCGTCGTGCGCGACGACCCGCAAGCGGTGGGCGCCACCGGAACGATAGGAGAGGACGACCCCGTCGGCGAACGCATCCGCCTGCAAGAGCCGCTCCTCCGGATGCTCGGGCCGAGCCTCGACCCAGGTCGAAGCGTCCTGGTCGGCGTCTCGTGGAACCGGGCACGTCATCAGCCGGAACTCGACCGCGTCGTCGTTGGTGACCACGAGCATCCGGTCCTCGGCAGCCGAGGGAGCGTGCTCGACCCGGTAGACGACGCCGTGCCGTCGCCCGCCGACCGAGCGCGGGGTGGACTCCGGCTGACGCGCATCGACCACCCACGCCTCGCTCGTCGAGCGGCTCTCGCTCCAGATCGTGATCAGGTCGCCGCTGCGCGTGTTGCGGAGGACGAGCTCGAACCGTTGGTCGTGCTCCTCGAGCACGACCACGTCGTCGGCGGGGTCGGTGCCGAGCCGGTGCCGCAGCACCTGCCACGGGCGGTACGCCTCGTCGTGGACGGTGTAGAAGTACCACTGCGAGTCCGCGCTCCACGCTCCGCCGTAGTAGCTCCGGGCGATGCGGTCGGGCAGGTCGACACCCGTCCGCAGGTCGCGGAAGCGGAGCTCGAAGACCTCGTCGCCCTCGGTGTCGACGCTGTAGGCGAGCAGGTCCTCGTCGGGGCTGACGAGCGTCACGCCGATGTCCAGATAGCCCGTGCCGGCATCTTGCTGAGAGATGTCGAAGAACAAGGATGACGATTCGGATTCGGTTGTTGATTCTCCCTCTGAATCATGGTTCAGTCGCCACAGTTCGGCATAGTCGCTGTTCACGGGGTGGCGGGTCCAGTAGGTGTAGCGCCTGCGCGACCAGCGGGCGGATTCGTCGGCGCTCGGTAACCGAGACAGCATCTCCGCCGTGAGGGCGGACCTGAGGGAGTCCAGATGAAGACACGACGCGTCGTAGAAACCACGTTCGGAGACGAGGTGGTCCAGGACGCGGGGCTCGTCGGAGCCCAGCCAGTGGTAGGGGTCGGATCGAAGGACGCCGTGCTCCCGATGGGTGTACGGCGTGCGGGGCGCGGTAGGCGGAGTCGGCACGGCGGCCACCGTACCGCCGCCGCGGTGCTCACGGTGCTCGGCCTGCTCGTCGCCTCCCTGCTCTCCGGACTTGCCGCGGGCAGCCCGGCTGCGGCCAAGGACAAGGTGGTCTTCCACGTCGGGATGCTCGGTGAGGGCGTCGACTCGCTGAACCCGTTCCTCGGTTTCCAGGCGCCGTCGTACGAGATGTGGGGCCTGACCTACGACTACCTCACCGGCTACACGATGAAGGACATGTCACCCGCGCCGGGCCTGGCCACCAAGTGGACGACGTCGCCCGACGGCAAGACCTGGACCTTCACGGTCCGCAGCGGTGTGAAGTTCTCCGACGGGGTCGCGCTGACGGCGGCCGACGTGGCCTACACCTACAACCGGATCCTGCACGGGACGGTCGAGCAGTCGAACTGGCTGTCCTACCTCAACGGCGTCACGAAGGTGACCGCACCGAACGCCACCACCGTCGTGCTGAAGCTGAAGCAGCCCGTCGCGACCCTGCCGCTGCTCCCGATCCCGATCGTGCCGGAGCACATCTGGAAGAACGTCAGCGAGAAGGAGATCAAGAGCTACCCGGCCGAGCCGACCGACGGCAAGCCGGTCGTCGGCTCGGGGCCCTTCCGCCTGGTCCAGGGCACCGCCGACGGCTCGACGTTCAAGTTCGAGGCCAACCCCGACTACTGGGGCGGCACGCCCCACATCGACGAGGTCGTCTTCCAGTTCTACAAGAACGACGACTCCGCCGTGCAGGCGCTGATCAAGGGCGAGATCGACTTCGTCGACAACATCACCGCGCTCGAGGTCAAGAGCCTGCAGAGCCACTCCGACATCACCGCCCACAACGGCAACTCCCCGGGCTTCGACGAGATCGCCTTCAACACCGGCTCGGTGTCGGCCGCGACGGGCGGGCACCCCATCGGCAACCCGAACCCGGCCGTGCTCGACCCGAAGTTCCGCCACGCGCTGGGGTACGCGCTCAACCTGCCGCAGCTGATCCAGAAGGCCTACCAGGGCGCCGGGCTGCCCGGCACCACGATCGTCCCGCCGGTCTACGACCGGTACCACTGGGAGCCGCCGGCCGACCAGAAGTTCACCTTCGACCTGGCGAAGGCCGGTGCGCTCCTCGACGCGGCCGGCTACACGAAGGGCTCGGACGGCACCCGCAACCTGCCGAACGGCCAGCCGATCGGCACCCTCCGGCTCGCGGCGCGCTCGGACTCGCCCACGTCGCTCGACACCATGGACTTCTTCAAGCAGTGGCTCGGCGACCTCGGGATCAAGAGCGAGGTGTCGACGTACAGCTCCAGCCAGCTGACCGACGAGATCTACCAGGGCAACTTCGACGCCTTCCAGTGGGGCTGGTTCGTCGAGCCGGACCCCGACTCGATGCTCAGCTACATGACCTGCGGCCAGCGGCAGGGCTCCTCGGACTCGTTCTACTGCAACAAGCAGTACGACAAGCTCTACAACCAGCAGCACGTGGCGACCGACCAGGCCAAGCGCGAGGCCGAGGTCAAGCAGATGCAGGAGAACCTGTACCAGAACTCGCCCTACCTGGTGACGGCGTACTCCTCGGTCGGCGAGGCCGTGCGCAGCGACCGGTTCGCGTGCTTCGTGCCGCAGCCGAACCCCGGTGGCATCTGGATCGAGCAGTACGGCGTCTACAACTACATCCACGCGAAGCCCGCGGCCGAGGCCGGAACCTGCGACACCGCCACCACCACGGCGGGCGACACCCTGACCGGCGCGGTGCAGGCGACGGCGGCGGATGACTCCTCCTCGTCGGCGGGCACCGGGGTGCTGATCGGCGCCGGGATCGTGATCCTGGTGCTGCTGCTCGGCGGCGGAGTGTTCGCCGTACGCCGGCGGGCCACCGCGGGAGACCGCGAGTGAACACCGCATGGTGACCGGGCGGGCGACCGCATGACCCTCGTCGCCGAACCGGCCCTGGTCTCGGCCGAGGCCGAGCCCCAGCCCCGACGGCGCGGGTACGCGTCGTACGTCGGTCGCAAGGTGCTCGGCTCGATCGGGAGCCTGCTGTTCATGCTCCTGGTCAACTTCTTCCTGTTCCGGGTGCTGCCGGGCGACCCGGCCCGCAGCCTCGGCCGGGGCCGGTTGACCACGGACGCCCAACGGGAGGCCTTCAACAAGACCTACGGCCTGACCGAGCCGCTCCCTCAGCAGTTCCTGACGTTCCTGAAGAACACGTTCACCGGGAACCTCGGGATCTCCCTCCAGTACCGGATCCCGGTCTCGCGGCTGATCCAGGACCGGCTCTGGCCGACGCTCCTCCTGGTCGGTACCTCGACGATCTTCGCCACCGTGATCGGCGTCTACCTGGGCATCAAGGGCGCCTGGAACCGGGGCTCGAAGTTCGACAACTTCTCGACCGGCGGGTCGCTGATCCTCTACTCGATGCCCGAGTGGTTCCTCGGGCTGCTGTTCATCGCCACGCTCGGGGTGGGCTTCTGGATCTTCCCCGGCATCTTCCCGACCGGCGGCCTCCATTCGCCCGACGTCGACCCGAACTCCGTCAAGGGTGTCCTCGACACCATGTGGCACCTGGTGCTCCCGGTGACGACGCTGACGTTGGCCTACCTGGCGGACTACCTGCTGATCATGCGGAGCTCGCTGCTCGACGAGCTCGGTGAGGACTACCTCCAGACCGCGCGGGCCAAGGGCCTGCGCGACGTGCAGGTGCGCAACGGGCACGCCGTCCGCAACGCGATGCTGCCGACGACCACGATCATCGCCCTGAGCCTCGGCTACGTGGTCTCCGGCGCGATCACCATCGAGACCGTCTTCTCGATTCCGGGGCTCGGACTCCTGACGGTCCAAGCGACCGAGGTGCCGGACTTCTGGGTGCTCCAGGGCACGTTCCTGATCGCAGCGACGGGCGTGATCCTCGCCAACCTGGCCGCCAACCTGGTCTACGGCCTGCTCGACCCCCGGGTCCGCACATGAACATCACCCCACGACGTTCTTCTCCTCCCCCGCTCCGCTCCTCCGTCGAACAACGCCGCGGGGACCCCGAATGAGCGCCGAGGCAGCGACCGCCGGGCCGTCGGCACGCCGACTCACCCGCCAGCGTCGGATAGCGGCATGGCGGCGTGGGTGGAAGCAGTTCCGGTCCCACCGCAGCGGCCTGATCGGGCTCGGCATCCTGTGCTTCTTCGTGGCGGCGGCCGTTGCCGCACCGATCCTGGCCGACAAGAGCGGGCTCGACGTGACCAGCGCGAACGGGCCCGTGCTCGGGCCGCCGTCCTCGGAGTACTGGCTCGGCACCGACGAGAACGGCCGCTCCGTGCTGACCCTGCTGATCTGGGGCGCCCGGGTGTCGCTGTTCGTGGGCCTGCTCGCGACCCTGATCTCGATGGTGATCGGCACCGTGATGGGCCTGGTGTCCGGCTACTTCGGGGGCTGGATCGGGGCGATCACGTTCCGGGTCACCGAGTGGTTCCTGGTGATCCCGTTCCTGCCGCTGGCGATCGTGCTGTCGACCGTCCTCGGACGAGGGCTCTTCAACATCGTGCTGGTCATCGGCGTCACCTCGTGGCCCGGCACGGCCCTGCTGATCCGAAGTCAGACGCTGTCGATCAAGGAACGACCCTATGTCGAGCGCGCCCAGGCGATCGGAGCCGGGCGAAGGCACCAGATCACCAAGCACGTGCTGCCCAACGTGATGCCGATGGTGTTCGCGAACACCACGCTCACCGTGGCCATCGCGATCCTGACCGAGACCACCCTGAGCTTCCTCGGCCTCGGCGACCCGACCCGTACCTCGTGGGGGACCATGCTCGACGACGCGTTCCAGGTCGGTGCGATCACGACGGGCAGCTGGTGGTACATCCTGCCGCCCGGCATCTGCGTGGTCCTGGTCGTGCTGTCGTTCACCCTGATCGGCCGGGCCCTCGAGGAAGTCCTCAACCCACGGCTGAAGGCGCGCCAATGACCACCACCCGTCGGGAATCCGCATGAGCGCGGCGGTCGCGAGCGAGCTGCCGAGGCCGCGCACGGGCGCACCGTTGCTGGAGATCCGCGACCTCCACGTCACCTACGCGACCGGCGAGGGCGGCCTGCCCGCCGTCCGGGGCGTCGACCTGACCGTCGAGCGCGGCCAGATCGTCGGCGTGGCGGGGGAGTCCGGCTGCGGCAAGTCGACCCTGGCCAGCACCATCCTGCGGCTGCAGCCGCCGAGCGCGACGGTGACCGGGGAGGTGCTCTTCGAGGGCAACGACATCCTCACCATGCGCTGGGGCGACCTGCGGGCCGTGCGCTGGGCCGGTGCGTCCATCGTGTTCCAGGGCGCGCTCCACTCGCTCAACCCCGTGTACCGGATCGGTCGCCAGATCGCCGAGCCGATCCAGGTGCACACGCCGGGACTGGGCGACGAGAAGGTGACCGCTCGCATCGCCGAGCTGCTCGACCAGGTCGGGCTCGACCCCGACCGGGCCCGCAGCTATCCCCACCAGCTGTCCGGTGGGCAGAAGCAGCGGGTGATGATCGCGATGGCGCTGGCGTGCGACCCCGACCTCGTGGTCGCGGACGAGCCGACCACCGCCCTCGACGTGATGGTGCAGGCCCAGGTGCTCAACGTCCTCTCGACGCTGGTCCGCGAACGCGGGGTCGGGATGATGATGATCAGCCACGACCTCTCGGTGCTCGCCGACCTGTGCGACCGGATCACGGTGATGTACGCCGGACGCGTGGTCGAGTCCGGCCCCGCCGAGCAGATCTTCGCCGCACCCCTGCACCCGTACGCCGGCGCCCTGTCGGCGGCGTTCCCCCGCGTCGGCGACCCCGCGGCGCGGTTCGCCCCCGCCGGTCTCCCGGGTGACCCGCCGGACCCGCGCAACCTCACCCAGGGCTGCTCCTTCGCGCCCCGCTGCTCGCGGGCGGCCGAGGAGTGCCTCCCGGCCGAGCCGGTCCTCACGACGTACGCCGAGGGCCGCCAGGCCGCCTGCGTCAGGATCGGCCAGTGACCGCCGTCGACGACGCGGCCGCGCCCGCGGCCGAGCTGTCGGCCGAAGGCGTCCGGGTCGAGTTCAACACCCGCAGCGGGCGGGTCGCTCGTGCTCTCGACGGTGCCGATCTGGTGGTCCGGGCCGGCGAGGTCGTGGCGCTGGTCGGCGAGTCGGGGTCGGGCAAGACCACGCTCGCCCGCACCCTCGTCGGCCTGACCCAGCCCGTCGCCGGTGAGGTCCGCTGGCAGGGCCAGACCCTCGGCCGCTCCGGCCGATCCCTCAAGGCCCTGCGGCGCCACGTCCAGCTCGTGCTCCAGGACCCGCTCGGCGCGCTCAACCCGCGGCACACCGTCTACGACTCGGTCGCGGAGGGGCTGCGGATCCACCGCCTGGTGACCAAGACGGGGCCGAGCGAGACCGAGAGGGTGGCGGCCGCCCTGTCGTCGGCCGGGCTGCGGCCGCCGGAGGCGTTGTTCCTGCGCTACCCCCACGAGCTCTCCGGTGGTCAACGGCAGCGTGTGCTGATCGCCGGCGCACTCGCCCTCCAGCCACGGCTCCTGATCGCCGACGAGCCGGTCTCCAGCCTCGACGCGTCGATCCGCGGCGAGATCCTCGCGCTCCTGCTCAAGCTCCGCGAGGAGCTCGGTCTCGGCGTCCTCGTGGTCACCCACGACCTCGGCCTGGCCTGGAACATCGCCGACCGGATCGCGGTGATGTACCTCGGCCGGGTGGTCGAGGCCGGCCCGACGGAGGAGGTGCTGACCGCGCCCCAGCACCCCTACACGCAGGCGCTGCTGTCCGTCGTACCGGAGATGGACCGGATCGAGCCGATCGTGCTGCGCGGCGAGATCCCCGACCCGACCCGGATCCCACCGGGCTGCCGGTTCCACCCGCGGTGTCCGGCTCTCGCCTCGGGCGAGGCGGCCGAGGTCGCCGACCTGTGCCGCACCACGCCGCTCGCGATCCTCCCGTCCGACCCCGTCGGGCACCGGAGCGCGTGCCACCTGGTCGCGTCGCGGGTCGCGACGCCGCTCGACCATCGAGGCGAGGCCCTGCCATGACGCTGCAGGCGGCGCTGCCGCGTGAGCTGTACGTCGACCACGCGTCGTTCGCCCGCGAGCAGGAGCAGGTGTTGCTGCGCGAGTGGACCTGCGTCGGCCGGGTCGCCGATCTCGGTCTCCACCAGCCTGAGCAGGTGGCGGTGGTCGAGGTGCTCGGCGAGTCGGTGGTGCTCACCACCGATGCCGGCGGCGCCCTGCACGCGGCGTACAACGTGTGCCGCCACCGCGGCTCCCAGCTCTTCCCGACCGAGCCGGGAAGCGGCCCGCAGCTGTGCGGCGCGAAGTCGATCCGCTGCCCCTACCACTCGTGGACCTACGCCCTCGACGGGTCGCTCCTCCGGGCCCCGCACACCGAGGACGGCGACGTCGAGCGCGCGGACTTCTCGCTGCACCCGCTCGGCGTCGAGGCCTGGGGCGGGTTCGTCTTCGTCCATCCGACGCCGGATGCGGCTGCGCCGCTGAGCGCCAGCGTCGGGCGCGCGACCCGCACGCTGGCCAACTACGACCTCGCCTCGCTCGTCACCGGCCAGACCTATACCTACGAGGTCGCGGCCAACTGGAAGGTCGTCGCCGAGAACTACAACGAGTGCTACCACTGCGGCCCCGTGCACCCCGAGCTGTCGCGGCTGGTCCCGTCGTTCGCGGGTGGGGGTCAGGGGCTGGACTGGGACGAGGGCATCCCACACCGCGAGGGCGCCTGGACCTTCACCATGTCGGGCACCACGACCCGGTCGCCGCTGCCCGGCCTGAACGAGGCCGAGAAGGTGCGCCACAAGGGCGAGCTGGTCTATCCCAACCTGATGCTGTCGTGCTCGGCCGACCACGTCGCGGCGTTCGTGCTGCGCCCGCTCGCCGTCGACCGCACCGCGATCGAGTGCCGCCTGCTGTTCGCGGCCGACGAGGTCGCGTCGTCCGGCTTCGACCCCTCCGACGCCGGTGACTTCTGGGACATGGTCAACCGGCAGGACTGGGCGATCTGCGAGTCGGTGCAGCGCGGGATGTCGTCGCGCGCCTACACCCACGGCTGGTTCGCCCCGATGGAGGACGACTCCGCCGACATCCGCCGCTGGCTACTCCCGAGGCTGGGTCTCGACTCCGCTCGACCACCGAGCTCGAGCCCGTCGGTCGAGCCCCCCTCGTCGGTCGAGCCCCCCTCGTCGGTCGAGCCCCCCTCGTCGGTCGAGCCCCCCTCGTCGGTCGAGCCCCCCTCGTCGGTCGAGCCCCCCTCGTCGGTCGAGCCCCCCTCGTCGGTCGAGCCCCCCTCGTCGGTCGAGCGAAGTCGAGACCACGACTCATGACCGACGTCGACTACGTCGTCGTCGGGCTCGGCGCGCTCGGCTCCGGCGCGGCCTGGCACCTCGCGTCGCGCGGCCACTCCGTGCTCGGGCTCGAGCAGTTCGAGCTCGGACACAGCCGTGGCGCCTCCCACGACACCTCGCGGATCCTTCGCCACAGCTACCACACCCCCGCCTACGTGCGGCTCACGCAGGAGGCGTACGACGACTGGGCGCTGCTCGAGAAGGAGTCGGGGGAGTCCCTGGTCGCCGTCGTCGGCGGGCTCGACCTGTTCCCGCCCGACTGCGTGATCGCCCCGGACGACTACGTCGCGTCGATGCGCGAGGTGGGGATCGACTTCGAGTCGTTGACGGCCGACGAGATCGCGGCGCGCTTCCCGGTGTTCTCCGTGCCGGACGGCACGCGCGGGCTCTTCCAGGAGCGCGGCGCCATCGTGCCGGCGGCCCGCGGCACGGCCGCGATGCAACGGCTCGCCACCGAGGCCGGAGCGAGGTTGCTCGGATCCACGCCGGTCACCTCGGTCATCGACCACGGCTCGCACCTGACCGTCGAGGCCGGCGGCGCGTCGTACACCTGCCGCGGCGTGGTCGTCGCCGCTGACGCGTGGACGAACCAGGTGCTGGCCGGGCTCGGGGTGGAGGTCCCGCTCACGGTGACGCTGGAGCAGGTGACCTACTTCGCGCCGCCCGACCCCACGCCGTACTCCTCGATGCCGCTGTGGATCTGGATGGACGAGCCGAGCTACTACGGCTTCCCCTGCTACGGCGAGCCGACCGTGAAGGCGGCCCAGGACTGCGGAGGACCGCCGGTCGACCCCGACGCACGGACCTCCGACCCCGACCCGGAGATGCGCGAGCGGCTCGCGGCGTTCATGGGGTCGCTGTTGCCCGGCTCGGGCGAGCCGGTGCGCTCGCTGCGCTGCCAGTACACGCTCACCCCCGACCGCGACTTCGTGCTCGCTCCGGTCCCCGGGCACCCGTCCGTGGTGGTGGGGCTCGGCTCCGCCCACGGCTTCAAGTTCGCCCCCACGTTCGGCCGGATCCTGGCCGACCTCGCCACCACCGGGACCACCACGTCCGACGTCTCGGAGTTCGGCTTCGACCGGCCGGGCCTGACCGACCCGGCCTTCGAACCGAACTGGATGGTCTGAGTTCTAGCCGCTGGAAGGCCCGGCGCCCTGCCGGTTCGGGAGAGGATGACGGGCGTGGAGGACGCATACGCCGCGGCACGGGACTTCGTCCACCAGCACCACCCGGGTGCACGGGTCGCCTTCCTGGGCGGCAGCGCCGCGACCGGTACGACGACGTCGACCTCCGACCTGGACATCTTCGTGTTGGTGGACGACGAGGGCGACGTCTCCTACGTCGAGACCAGCACGCACCAGGGCTGGCTGGTCGAGGCGTTCGTGTACAGCCGGGATGCAGCAGGCCGCTGGCTCGAGAAGGGGCGCGACGAGCGGCGGCCCGTCCTGGACGCCCTGGCGGCGACCGGGCTTCCGCTCACCGACAACGAGGAGACGCAGGCGTGGGCGGACCGGGCCCGCGACGTCCTCGCCGCGGGCCCGCGCCCACCTGAGCCCGAGGAGGTCGACCTGAGGAGGTATGCGCTGTCGGCGATGGTCGACGACCTCGACGGCGCAGCCGATCCGGCCGAGAGGTACATCGTCTCGACCACTGCGTTCCGGGAAGCCGCCGAGCTGACCCTCCTGGTGCAGCGCAGCTGGCTGGGGAGCGGGAAGTGGCTGGTCAGGAACCTCCGGTCGGTGCAGGACCACGGACTCGTGGCGTGGGCCGCCGGAGACCGAGATCCCGCAAACCTGGCCGCCATCTGCCGACGCGTGCTCGACGCCGCCGGCGGCTACCTCCAAGCGGGGTATGTCCGTGGAGAACGCCCTCGACGTCCTCCCACCTGAACAACCGCCCGGTCTTGAGGCCGGGCCGCACACCTGGTGCCTCGCACGTGTGCCGGGCAGACTCGTCGGATGGCCCTCGACCTTCGCGAGAACTGGTTCCGGAACCTCGCCGAGCTCCGCTACGCCACCACCCCGAAGCGGATCCGCGCCGACCTCGACGGCGAGACGGTGCTCGACACCCGTGCCGCCCTGCTCGTGTGGGAGCCGCGCCGCGTCGTGCCCTGGTACGCCGTTCCCGAGGCCGACCTCCGGCTGACGACGAGCGAGCAGGCGCCGGGCCCGGCGCCCGCGTTCCCCGGGCCGGTGCTCGGGCCGGAGCACCCGGGCCACACCACCCCCGGTGTCTCGCTGCATGCCGACGGTCTCGGCGAGGTCGGCTTCCGCCCCGACGACCCGGCGCTCGGTGGCCGGGTGATCGTGACCTGGGCGCCGTTCTCCTGGCGGGAGGAGGACGAGCCGGTGATCAGCCATCCGCACGACCCGTTCGCCCGGATCGACGTCCTGCACAGCGACCGGCATGTCCGGGTGACCGTCGGCGAGACGGTGGTCGCCGAGTCCGACCGGCCGGTCGCGCTGATCGAGACCAGCCTCCCGGTGCGGTGGTACCTGCCGGCCGACGACGTCCGGATGGACCTCCTCACGCCGTCCGAGACCCACAGCCGGTGCGCCTACAAGGGCACCGCGTCGTACGTGAGTGCCGAGGGCGCCCCCGACGTGGCCTGGTTCTACCCCGACCCGCTCCACGACGCGATGCCGGTCAAGGACCTGCTCTGCTTCTGGCGCGCTGCGACCGTCGAGGTCGACGGCGAGCCGGTGCCCACCGGGATGCCGGGCGAGTGACGAGTCCCGCTACCGGGCGGAGCGGGTCAGCTCGGCCAGCTCCTGGTTGAAGCGCGACGGTTGCTCGACGAAAGGGACGTGCCCCGCGGCGTCGTACCAGGACGCCCGTGCCGTCGGGCACGCCTGGAGGATGCGCTCGGCCATGGACGGCAGGACGATCTGGTCCTGCCGGCCGTGGGAGACCAGGACCGGAACGGTCACCTGGGACAGCACCGGATCGGAGTCGATCCGGCGCGAGATCAGGGCGCCCAGCACCTGAGGCGGTACCGACACGCTCCCGCAGAGGCCGCTCTCGAAGTCCTCTGGATCCAAGGGCTCCGCGCTCATGCTCCGCCAGAAGCGGCGCAGAGCCATGATTCTCGTCGGGAGATCGAGATCCGCGCCGGCGGGGGCGTTGCTCAGGAAGGCGGGCCCGATGTCGTCGAACTGTTCGTTCAACGTCACCGCAGCACCGACGAAGTTGATCGCCGAGACTGCGCTCTCCCCGTGCGTGCGGAGGTAGTCGCAGATGACGAACCCGCCATAGGACCAACCCACCAACGTCGGCCGGTCCAGGTGCAGCTGTCTGATCACGGCCGCCACGTCGGCCGCCCACAGCCCGGCATCCTGGTACCGGCTGACGTCCAGGGAGCAGCCGGACATTCCGTGGCCGCGCAGATCCAGCCCGACCACCCGGAACTCCTTGACGAGGGCGCTGTCGACCTGGTGCCTCCAGCACATGTGGTTGCCCGACCAGCCATGGATCAGGAGCACCGGCGGCCCCTCGGGCCGCCCCCACTCCCGCACGTGCAGCAACTGGCCGTCGCCTCCGACGACGGTGTGGATCCTGGTGGAGCGGGACAACGTGTCCTCGGTCGTGGTCATGGTGAGTCCTTCCAGCCGGCGCCGGCACGGACCATCCGCGCCCGCCACCACCATGTGCCGGACCCCTTGCGGCCGACTACCGAGGAGATTGCCGCGGGCTTACCGTGGACCGATGGTCCTGTTCCGGGTTCTCGGACCGCTCGGCGTGGAGTACGACGGGCGCGTCGCGCACCTCGGGAGCCCACTGCAGCGTCGGCTTCTCGCAGTGCTGTTGGTCCACGCCGGGACGGTGGTCTCGGCCGACCGGCTGGTCGAGGTCCTGTGGAGCGGCCGGCCGCCGGCCGCGGCGAAACAGGGGCTCTGGACCTGCGTGGCCAGACTTCGCCAGGGGTTGGCTGATGAGCCAGGCGCTGGAGCACACGACGTGCTGATGACGCGCCCGCCCGGCTATCTGCTGATGACGCACCCCGAGCAGATCGACGCTGGGCGGTTCGAGCGGCTGCTCGCCGATGCCTCGCGCATCGCTGAGGAGCGTCCACTGGCCGCGCGGAAGATCTTGGACCAGGCGCTCCACCTGTGGCGCGGTCCGGCACTGGTCGAGTTCGCCGACGAGCCCTTCGCGATCGCTGAGGCCGCGCGACTGGACGAGCTGCAGCTGGTCGCGATGGAACGGCGATTCGACGTCGACCTCGCCACGGGAACCCCCACCGAGCTGGTCGGACAGCTGCGAGCGTTCACGAGCCTGCACCCGTTGCGAGAGCGGCCTCGAGCGCAGCTGATGCTCACCTTGTACCGCTGCGGCCGTCAGGCCGAGGCGTTGGAGGCCTTCAGCGCGTACCGGGACCTGCTCGAGGAGGAGCTGGGCCTGGAACCGTCCCCCGCCCTGCGCGCGCAGCAGACCGCCATCCTGCGGCAGTCGGCCGAGCTCGATGCAGGACCACCACCCGCCGAGGAGAGCCACGAACGCCCCTCGGTCCTCCTGATCGGCGACCGGTCTCGGGGTACTGCGTCCCGCCCGGTCCCCACGGCGGAGGCGACGAGCTTCGTCGGCCGGGAACAGGACCTGGCTGCGCTGGCCGCGACGATCGGCCAAGCACGTCTGGTCACGCTCACCGGCGTCGGCGGTGTGGGCAAGACGCGCCTGGCCGGCCGGGCCGCCGATGACGTGTCGGCCCAGTTCTCCGACGGCATCGCGTGGTGCGAGCTGGCGCCGCTGACCGACCAGGCGGCGGTCGCCCCCGCGCTGGCCACGACGCTCGGCGTCCGCCGCCAACCAGACGAGGGCGTCGTCGACTCCGTGGTCGCCTTCCTCGCTCCCAAGCGACTGCTCCTCGTGCTCGACAACTGCGAGCACGTCCTCGCGGGCGTCCGGCCGTTGGTCGAGGGGGTCCTTCGGGGATGCCCTGGGGTTCGCGTACTGGCGACCAGCCGGGAGAGGCTGGCGATCCAGGGTGAGCATGTCCGGCCCGTCGCCCCGCTGCCCTTGCCGGAGGCAGGTCATCCGCTGGACACGACGGCGCCGGCGGTCGCACTCTTCGTCGACAGGGCCAAGGCCGTCCGTCCGGACCTCGATCTGGGCGCCACGAACCTGGCCGCGATCGTGGGAGTGTGCCGGCGGCTCGATGGGCTGCCGCTCTCCCTGGAGCTCGCGGCCGCCCGGATCAGGTCGCTCAACCCGGCGGACCTCGCCGCGCGGATGGCCAGTCGCCTCGACCTGCTGTCGCCCGCCGAAGCTGACCTGGGACGACATGGCAGCCTGCGGGCCGTCCTCGACTGGTCCTACAACCTTCTGACTCCGCCTCAACGACATCTGTTCGATCGACTCTCGGTGTTCTCCGGAAGCTTCGATCTGGCCGCTGCCGAGAGGATCGGCCCCAGTGGCGACATCGAGCCCGGGCGGGTGGTCGACCTGCTGGGATCCCTGGTGGACGCCTCCATGGTCACCGTCGGGGCGACCGAGGGCAGGGTGCGGTACTCGTTGTTGGAGACGATGCGCGGCTACGGCGCGGAGCATCTCAGTGCGCGAGGTGAGGACGAGGCGGTTCGGCTCCGGCATGCGAGCCACTACACGTCGGTCGCCGAGCAGGCGGACCGCGGGTTGCGTGGCGCGGACGAGGCCGCATGGGTCGCGATCGTCGATCGGGAGCTGGGCAATCTCCGTGCGGCCCACCAGTGGTCGATCCGGACTGCCCGGGTGGAGCTGGCGTTGCGCCTGTCGCGCGGATTGCACTACTACATGCTGTTCCGGTTCAGGGACGAGGTCGTCTCCTGGGGCCAGGCGACTCTCGACCTGAAGGACGCGGACCAGCATCCACTGTTCGCCGAGGTGTGCGGCGCAGTCGGCGAGGGCCTCACCGCACGCGGTGAGCTGGGCCTGGCGGCCGAGCTCGCCGAGCGCGCGTTGACCCATGTCAGCGGACCCGACGACGAGCGGCGGATGTTCGGGCTCCGGCTGAGCGGGATGATCGCCTTGTACGTCGGCAGTCTCGACGACGGTTTCGATCATCATTCCGAGATGCTCCGACTGGCGCGGCTGCACGATCATCCCTACGAGGCCGGAATGGCCCTGCTGGGGCTTTCCCAGTCCCGCACCTACGCCGGCGCCGCCGAGGATGGCCTGGCCTTCGCCGACGAGCAGTACCGCGTGGTCCGTCCCCTGGGCAACCCCTCGATGTTGGCCCTCGCCTGGTACGACCGTGCGGAAGCATGGTCGATGGTCGAACCGGACCGCGCGATCGAGCCGTACCAACGAGCCGCCGACCTGGCCCGGTCGGCGGGGGCCACCTTCGTCGAAGGAATCGCGCTGGTCGGCCTCGCCTCGCTGTTGGGCAGGTCGGGCGACCCGGCCACCGCTCTGCCGCTGTTCCGTTCCATGGTCGATCGCTGGCGTCGGATGGGCGTGTGGACGCATCAATGGACCACCCTGCGCAACCTGGTGCAGCTGCTGATCACGATGGGCAGCTGGGAGTCCGCCGCCGTGCTGTCGGGGGCCATCAGCGCCCACAGCACTGCTCGGGCCTTCGGTGCCGATGCCGTGTTGATGGACGCCGCCACCGAGCGGCTGACGGAGGGCCTCGGGTCGCCCAGCTGGTCCGAGGCCACCGCCCGGGGTGCCCTGATGTCCCCCGACGACGCGGTGAGCTTCGCGGCCGAGGCCATCGACCGGGCGGCGTCGCACATGTCCGGAACGTGATCACCGTGTCGGCGTACCAGGGCTCGGGAGCGGGTCGGCGTACTGTCGAGGTATGCAGTATCTGCGAGCACCGTGATCCGCCTGGCGATCGTCAACGACTACGAGCTCGTCGTCGCGGGCGTGGCCGCGATGCTGTCGGGGGACCGGCACCGGATCTGGGTGACCGCACTCGACACGTCCGCGCCCGACCTGGACAGGGTCGACGTCGTCCTCTACGACACCTTCGGCCCGGTGCAGAACTCGATGGACTGTCTCGAGGACCTGATCCGTAGGAGCGGCGTCCCGGTCATCGTCTACACCTGGAAGCTCCGCCACGACGTGGCGCGCGAGGCCCTCGACCGCGGCGCGGCCGGCTACCTCTCGAAGGCGCTGACAGGCAGGCAGATCGCCGACGCTGTGCAGGCGGTCCTCGGCGGGGAGGTCGTGGTCAGCCCCGAGATCCACCCGGCCGCGCCACTGGTCGGCGGGAACTGGCCGGGACGCGACACCGTCGACCTCACGGCGCGCGAAGCCGAGGTCCTCACCATGATCGCGACCGGGATGACCAACGAGCAGATCGCCGAGCGCAGCTACCTCAGCATCAACACCGTGAAGTCCTACGTGCGCAAGGCGTACCGCAAGATCGGGGCCGAGCGCAGGTCGCAGGCGGTCCGCTGGGCACTGGACAACGGGTTCGTCGCGACGCCCGACACGACGGCGGCCACGGAACTCGCGTTCCGGTGAGCCGCCGCCGACGTCGAGAGGGGTAGGTCGGAGCCGGAGGCTACGACTGCAGCGTGGCCGAGGCCGAGCCGCCGAAGTTGCTGCGCACGCTGATCCTGACCGGGTTGAAGACGAAGCCCCGCTGGTCCGCGAAGCGCCCGCCGCCCTTGTTGGTGAGGTCGAACAGGGGAGTGCCGTCGGACGAGAAGACGGTGAGGATGGCATTCGGGTTGGTACTGGTCGCCTCGATCGTGAGCAGCCCCTTCTTCCACGTGGCCTTCGTGATCCTCACGACGTCAGCCGCGGGTGCCTGACCCGGCGTGACCGTGATCGTCGTGGACCGGGTGACGCCGAACCAGGTCGCGGTGATCGTGACCGGTGTGGGGCTGGTGACGGCCGAGGTGGCGAGGTTGAACGTGCTGGTCGACGTGTTGGCGCTGACCACGGTCTCCTGCGGGACGCGGGCGATGGCGGGGTTGCTGCTCGACAGCTGGACCACGGCGCCTTGCGTCATCGATGCGGTGAACCGGACGGTGCCGGTGGCGTTCTGACCTCCGACGATCGAGGTGGGGACGAACGAGATCGCGGAGAGCGACGGCCCTGCCGGTGTGGCGGCGTTGACGGACAGGGTGTGGCTCCGCGAGCCGTTGTCCGGCGTCGCCCCGGTGATCGTCACGTTCTCCGGCGGGGCCGCAGCAGTGGAGGTGATGGTGAAGGTGCCGACGGTCTGGCCGGCCGGGATGGTGATGGACACCGGCACCTGCGCCGCCGCGGGGTCACTCGAGAACAAGCGCACCACGGTCGCCTGCGGGTCGGCGAAGGGCAGCTCGACGGTGCCCGTGGTCGACTGGCCGTTCCGCACGGAGTCGGGGTTGATCGAGAGCGCACCGATGGTCCCGGACGCCATCGCGGGCGCCGGCAGCAGCGCCAGTGCACCGAGGACGAGCACGCTCATCAGGAGCCCGATCCCCAGCGTCACCTTCGCTCGAGGCGCCGGTACGCCGTGTCTGCGCGCTCCTGAGTGCTCCATGCCCATCACGTCCTGTCCCTGGTAGTTGCCGAATCACTCACATTCCACCCCGTGGCCCGTCCGAACTAGATGTACGAAGGTCCTAGGACCAGTTCTCGTGGCCGGACGGTCAGGTCGTGACGAAGCCGGGACCGCCGACCAGGGCGCCGCGTAGCATGGCCGAGCCGAGGATTTCCGCACGAAGAGTCTCTGCTCCGTCGTTTTCGGTGTACGTCGACATCCGGTCCCCTGGGCCCGGGGACGGGCCGAAGCGTGACGGCACTCCAAGAAGCCCCTCTGGCTCCGATCCTGGTCGAGCAACCGGCTCTGCCCCACCTCCGAGAGATCGTCTCGCGCGTGGCGGTGAGCGTCGCGACCGCTCTGGTCGCGCCGGCCGTTCTCTTCGCGACGACGCTGGTGCTCTTCAACGTCGGCGCGGCGATGATCGTCGGGCTCGCCTGGATGGTGGGTGCGATGTCGTGGCGTGGAGCCACCGGGCGACCCGTGTCGGGGCTCCTCGTGCTGACGGTCGGGATCATGGCGGTCAAGACGTCCATCGCGTTCGCGACCGGCAACACGTTCATCTACTTCGTGCAGCCCGTCTTCGTCGACGTCGCCGTCGCCACCATCTTCCTCGGGTCCCTGTGCTCGGCCCGGCCCGTCGTCGCCCGCCTGGCGCCGGACTTCTACCCGATGGACGCCGCGACCGCCGCGCGGCCCCGGATCCGCCGACTGTTCCGGCACCTCACGCTGATGTGGGGCCTGGTGATCCTGGTCAAGGGGAGCATCACGCTGTGGCTGCTGGTGTCGCTGTCCACCGTCGACTTCGTCCTGATCAAGGGCGGCGCGATCATCAGCCTGACGCTGACCACGGCCGCGGCCACCGTCGTGTGGGCGGTCCTGGTGGGCCGACAGGAGGGCCTGCTCGGGTCCGTACGACGCGCAGGCGACTGAACCGCTCGAGGGAGGGCTACGGTCGTTGCTGTGCCCGAGGACGACGCCGACCTCAGCCGGCGTCTCCGCGAGGGGAACGCGCTCGCGGAGACCCTGCCCGGCCTGACGGTGGCCGAGGCCTCCGATCGGGTCGAGGACCAGGGTTTCGTCGCTCAGGTGATCCCGCCCGGATACCTGGTCACCGCCGACCTGGCGCTGCACCGGATCCGCCTGGCGGTCGACGAGTCCGGGGTCGTGACCCGCGCCTGGTGCGGCTGACCGAGGTCCGGCGTCAGCGGGGGATCGACTCCTTCCAGGTGCGGTGGCTGATCTCCTCGCCGTTGTAGACGGCCATCGCCCAGATCGACACGTCGTAGGTGGCCGGGGTGACCGTGACCGTCATGCCCGATCGCACGGTGGCCTCGATGCCGGGCCAGGTGAGGTCGAAGACGGTGTGCGCGTTGGCACTCTGGGCGAAGGTCCGCGTGTCGACCGACACCTCGCCGAGGTACAGCTCGTGCGCGGTCCCGTCGTACGGCGTGGGGTAGCGGCTGTCGGACCGGGTGAGTGCCGTGGTGGTGCGGTGGAGCACGTCGTGGTTGACCTGCCAGCCGACACCCTCGGTCGACTCCGAGGAGTGCTCGGCCCCGGCCCCGAAGACCGGCGTGGGGTAGTCGGCCTCGTCGAGCAGCGGCAGCGTCAGCGAGGCGGTGCGCAGCGTGATCGACACCGGCTCCGGAGGAGCGATCGTGTTCGGCCAGTCGGAGCCGGCGACGGAGACCCGGAGCGTCTGGCCCGGCGCCCACTGGTAGGCGCAGGCGTCGAGGACGACCTCGACGTCGTACTCCCGACCGGGCACCAGCGGCGACGGCGACCCGTGGACGCCGTCGCGGTAGGCGAGGTCGAGGCTGCCGCGGGCGACCAGGGCGGAGGTGCCGTCGGGAAAGACGTCGCAGACCTTGACCGACAGTGTCGCGGCGGGCTTGGTCGCCCAGACCTTCGCTCGCAGCACCGGATGCCCGACGACCGGCCCCGGCGGCGGGTCGATCTCCCAGGTGAGCGAGCGCTCGTCGTCGAGCCGCTGGTCGCCGGACAGGCCCCAGGGCAGGTGGCCGGCGCAGTCGATCCAGGCGGCCGTGCCGACGTCAGGGACGACTTCCAGCGACACCGGCGCGGTCAGGTCGAGCGTCGCGTCGCTCACCGGTGGCACGGTCGGCAGGGTGACCCACCAGCCCTCGTGCAGGTCGAGGTCGATCTCGGGCCGGGTCGAGGTACGGACGAAGACGTCGCAGCGGTCCTCGTGGGTGCCCGCCCCGCGCAGCCAGTGGTCGAACCAGTCGGCCAGCTCGGCGTCGAAGTCGATCCGTGGTCCGGGCATCGCGGTGGACGGGTCGGCGTGTGCCCACGGGCCGGCCAGCAGGCGATGCGGTACGCCGTGCCGGCCGAGCTCGGCGACGGTGCGGAAGGAGTTGTTGCGGTAGCCGTCGGCCCAGCCGGCGACGATCAGCACCGGGCACTCGATCCGCTCGTAGCCGCGCGTCGTGCCGCCGAGCCGCACGGATCCGTGGTCCCAGTAGGCGCTGTGCCGGTTCTCCCGCAGCCAGGTCAGCACCCACGGCTCGCAGGTCTCCAGGCGCCGCAGCCACTCGTCGTACCAGCCCTCGCCCCAGACCGCCGGCACCGGCGGAAGGACGCACATCGGTGTCATGTAGTGGTCGTAGTCGACGAGATCGACCAGCCGCAGGGCGCCGCCGCGCCAGTGGACGTCGTCGGTCCAACGGTCGTCGGTGGCGAAGATCGCGCAGATCGCCTTCAGCGCCGGCGGCCGCTCGCAGGCGAGCTGGAGGGAGTTGAATCCGGAGTACGACGTGCCCCACATCCCGACCTGGCCGTCGCACCACTCCTGCTCGGCGATCCACGCGATCGCATCGGCCAGGTCGGTCTGCTCGGCGGCCTGGTACTCGTCGAGCGGGTCGCCCGGCGAGGACCCGGTGCCGCGCACGTCGATCCGGCACACGGCGTACGCGTGCTCCTCGCAGAGCGCGCGGTAGCTCGCGGCGTACGACGAGGTGAGGTCGTCCTTGCGATAGGGCAGCGCCTCGATCAGGCACGGCTGCGGCCCGACGGACGGGTCCGGGAGGTAGAAGGTCGCGGCCAGGTGGCTCCCGTCGCGTACCGGGATCCGCACCTCCTCGACCCTCATCCGAGCAGACCCATGATCTCGGGCGTGTGGATGGCCTCGCTGGTGTTGCCGTCGCGACCGGTCACCGTCGGAGCGGTGAACATCGAGTTGAGCACCGCCTCCTCCGACGCCTCGACCACGGCCGCGAACAGCGGGTCGAGGGCACGGCCGGTGACGACGGGCGTCCCGTCGGGCTTGCCGTCCCGGTCGAGTCGCATCCCGGTGCCGAACCCCATGAAGATCTCGCCGCTGCCGTGGTGTGCCACCGAGCCGGCGCGCGCGAGGCCGAGCCCGACCCGGCGGGCGAGCCGGGAGCAGGACGCACCGTCGACGGCCGCGTCGGTGACCACGATCCCGATGCAGGAGCCCGCGGGCTTCGCCGGGCCGGCCTCGGACTCGGCCAGGCGACGCCCGAGCGGTACGCCGTTGACGATGCACTCCTCGCGCGAGCCGAAGTTGGTCATCAGCAGGACGGCGACCGTGTGCTCCCGGCCCTGGCTCGACACGACGCGGGACGCCGTACCGATCCCACCCTTGAAGTCGAAGCACGACATCCCGGTGCCGGACCCGACGGCGCCCTCGGCCGGCGGGGTCGTTGCGCCGCGGGACCCTCGCGCTGCCTCCCAGGCCGCGAGGACGTCCTCGTGCTCGACCTGCATCCGCCGGGCGTCGTTGAGCCACGAGTCGTCGCACTCGGCGACCACCGGGATGATGAAGTCGGTGGCCGACGAGGGGTTCTGGTCCAGCTCGATCCGGCAGGCCGAGTCGTAGACCCGTCCGAGCTGGAGGGTCGAGGTCAGGTAGACCGGGGTCTCGGCCGAACCCCACTCGGCCGCGGTGATGAAGCCCGTGCACTCGCCCGCGCCGTTGAGGACTGCTCCGCCGGCCGGCAGGGGCCGGGCGAACGCGTCCTCGGCGAGCATCAGCACGCTCACCCCGGTGCGCGCGAGCCCGCGGCCCTCCGGAGGCGGCGGCTCGTCACGATGGACCGTCGCGTGCCCGAGGCCGACCCCGGCGACGTCGAGCACGGAGTTGGTGGGACCGGTGGGCAGGGACCCGATCACGATGCCCAGGTCGCGTGCGCGCGGCATGGGCTCATCCAACCAGTTCCGCGGCCCCCGGTGGTCGAGCGAAGTCGAGACCAGCCCCGGCGCGTGGTCTCGACTTCGCTCGACCGACGACGCGATCATGCGGGCATGACGATCCCCGTGGTGTGGTCGCCCGAGACGCGGCGCCACGAGCCGATGCGCGAGGTGTGGGTCGGCGTACCCACCGACGGCACGGAGGTGCCCGCGCGGGTCGACCGGATCCGCGAGGCGCTGGCGGCGCACGACCTGGTCGACGCCGCTCCGCACGACGACGACGTCCTGCTGCGCGTGCACGACCCGGCGTACGTCGCCCACCTCCGGACCATCCACGCCGAGTGGAGCCGCGGCCCCTACGGCGACCTGGTCGGCCAGGACCGGGTCGTGCCGTACGTCTTCCCGACGCCCGCGATGACCCAGGGCATGCCGCCGACGCCGGCTGCCGCGACGCATGGCCGGGCCGGGCAGTACTGCTACGACACGATGACCCTCGTCGGCCCCGGCACCTGGGAGGCGGCCCGCGCCGCGGTCGACTGCGCCCTCACCGCCGTCGACCTCGTGACGGGCCCTCGTGGGCCGAGCGGAGTCGCGACCGCGGCGTACGCGCTCTGCCGGCCGCCCGGCCACCACGCGACCCGTCAGGGGTACGGCGGGTCCTGCTACCTCAACAACGCTGCCGTCGCCGCCCAGGCGCTGCTCGACGCCGGCTACACCCGGGTCGCGGTCGTCGACCTCGACGCCCACCACGGCAACGGCACGCAGGCGATCTTCTGGGACCGCGCCGACGTGCTCTACGCCTCGACCCACGTCGACCCGGGCGCCGGCTGGTTCCCCCACTTCTTCGGGCACGCCGACGAGACCGGCAGCGGCGCCGGCGAGGGTGCCACCGTCAACCTGCCGCTCCCCGAAGGCACCCGTGACGACGACTGGCTCGGGGCCGTGGCGCGCCTGTCGGAGCACGCCGCCGGCAGCGAGGCCCTGGTCGTGTCCCTCGGCGTGGACGCCGCAGCCGACGACCCCGAGAGCCCGTTGCTCGTCACCGCGGACGGCTACCACGCAGCCGGCCGCCGACTCGGGTCGCTCGGTCTGCCGACCGTGGTGGTCCAGGAGGGCGGCTACCACCTGCCCAGCCTCGGCGGCCTCGTCGCGGCGTACCTCGACGGACACGCGGCCGGCTGACGGTTCCGGTCCGGGGCTCGGTGAGGGATGCTGACCGCCATGCGCACACTGATCCACACGTCGCTCGCGCTCTCGGCGGCGTCGGCCCTCCTCCTGGGTGTGACTGCCACGGCGACCGCGGACGGAGGACGGCCGGTCCCGCTCGACCACCGCACCGGTCCCACTCGCACGGCGAGCGCCGCGGGCGAGCCGGTGACGGTCGGGTCCCTGCGCCTGCATCCCTGCGGCGTCGTACGACGGGCACTGTGCGGCCACCTCGACCGCCCGTGGGAGCCGGCTCGACCCGGCGCCGGCACGGTCCGGGTCGGCTTCGCCTTCGTGCCGGCGCGCGACCACAGCCGCCCGGCCATCGGCACGCTCGTCCCGCACGAGGGCGGCCCCGGATACTCGACGACCGGCACCGGCGCGTCGTACGCCGCCATGTACGGGCCGATGCTCCAGCGCCGCAACCTGCTCCTCGTCGACCAGCGCGGCACCGGCAGGTCGGCACCGATCGACTGCCCCGACCTGCAGAACCTCAAGATCGGCTACTCCGTGGCTGCCCGGCGCTGCTCTCTGAGCCTCGGTCCGCGCCGCGACGACTACACCAGCGCCCGGTCGGCAGACGACCTCGCGGCGGTGGTGCGGGCGCTGGGCGTCGGCCCGATCGACCTGTACGGCGACTCCTACGGCACCTTCTTCGCCCAGGTCTTCGCCGGCCGCCACGGCGGACTCCTGCGCAGCGTCGTGCTCGACAGCGCGTACCCGACGTACGGCGAGACCGCGTGGTACCCCACGCAGACGCCGGCGATGCGATCCTCGTTCGAGAAGGTCTGCCGGCGTGCGGCCGCGTGCCGCAGCGGGGGCGCCGGCTTCGACAGCGTGATCCAGCGGGTCCTCGCGCAGGTGCGACGTCACCCGTGGCACGGCGTCTCCCACGACGGCGACGGCCGCCGGATGCGGGTCACCGTGAACGGGGCGAACCTGACCACCGTCGCCTTCGGCGCGACGTACGGCCCCTACACCTACCGCGAGATGACCGCGGCGCTCCGCTCCGCCCTGCGCGGGGACCGCGTCCCGCTGCTCCGGCTCGTCGCCCAGGCGACCGGTGGTGGCACGAACGCCGGCCCGGTCGGCGCCTACAGCGAGGGCGCGGACGCGGCGGTCATCTGCCAGGACTACCCGCAGCTCTACGACATGACCGCGTCCCCGCAGGTACGCCTGCGCCAGTACCACGCCGCCCTGGCCCGACGCACCCGAGAGCTCCCGGGCACCTATGGGCCGTTCCGGGTGCGCGAGTACGCCCGGTCGGACTGGCAGGAGCTCGACTGGTGCTCCCGCTGGCGGTCCGCGCCGGCCGACAACCCGGCCCGTACGCCGCGTCCCCGCCACGGCTATCCGCGGGTCCCCACGCTCGTGCTCAGCGGTGAGCTCGACTCGATCACGACGCCCGCCGAGGGCGCGATCGTCGCGCGCCACTTCCCGCGCTCGCGACAGATCCGGGTGGCCAACAGCTTCCACGTCACCGCCGACGGCGACACAGACGACTGCGCGGTCCGCATCCTGCGTCGTTTCGTGCGTACGCCGTCCCACTGGCCACGCCACACGTGTGCCGCGGCCGTGCCCCCGGTGCGCGCGATGGGGATCTTCCCTCGTCACCTGGAGAACGTCGCGCCGGCCGGCGGCCGAGGCTCGGTGACCGCGCGTCGCGTCGCGCCGACGGCTGCCGCCACCGTGGCCGACCTGGTCGACCAGTGGTGGAACAACTACACCGGACACTCCGTCGGTCTGCGGGGAGGGACCTGGCGCTACACCGGGGACCGCACCACCGTCTTCCATCTCCACGGCGTTCGTCTCACCTCCGACGTGGCCGTCTCCGGCACCGCCACCTGGAAGCGCTACGCCAACCGGATGACGGTCCACCTGCGAGTGACAGCCGCGGGTCGGCACGGCCGGCTGCACGGCTCGTGGGCGATGCGCACCCGCGGCGCCGATGCCACTCTCCGGGGCAGCTTCGGCGGCCGCCCGGTGGCCGCGGTCTTCCCGGCGCCATGAGCGGGGTCTGATGCGCCGTACCGCCGCCGTCGCCCTGGTGGACGCGGCCGGCCGGCTGCTGCTCCAGGAGCGAGACGACGGCGCCTCGATCGACCCGGACCGCTGGGGCCAGATCGTGTTCGTGCCGCCGTCCCACGCCCGCGACCTCGACCTGACCATGACCGGCGTCCTCGCCGTTCCGGCGTTCCTCGACTCCGACACCTACCGCAGGATGCGCGGATGAGCCTCCCCGCCGGGTGCGGCGCGATCCAGCCCGGTGGCGGTCTGATCCCTCAGGGGTAGTCGATCACCGTCACCGGCACGTCCGGGTTGGCGATCGTCGACGAGCCGCCGGTGTCGTTGACGACGTGGCGGATGCCGCCCTTGCCGTTGGTGGCGTCGAGGAAGATCGTCAGCAGGTCGTGCAGGTGCACGCCCGGCGTCGTCGGCACCTCGTAGGCGTGGTCGGCGAAGATGTCGAGCCCCTGGTTGAAGAAGCTGTAGGTGCCCATCCCGACACCGGTGAAGTGCCGGACGTTGCGGGCGACCTTCACCGCGGCGAAACCGTCGGTGGTCGGCGACGACCGCCAGGCGTCCTGTGAGGGGACGTCGTAGGGCATCTCGCTCTGGAAGAAGATGTCCGAGCCGTCCTCGCCGGTCCAGATCACCTGGAACTTCTGGTAGTGCTCGACGAAGAGTCCGGTCGCGGAGACGTGGTCGCCGTTGACCACGAGACCGGTGTCGGCGGTGTTCTGGGTCCAGCCGACGCCCGCGCCGTGGTCGGCACGCCAGGCCCAGATGTCGTCGAGCAGCACGTGGTCGCTGTTGACCTCGAGACTCACGCGGGCGCGACCGGCGTGCGGCCCGCCGACGCGGAAGAAGACGTCCTGCAGGGCGGTCGGGTCGGCCGGGTCGGAGCGGTGGTTGTTCCCGTGCTCCTTGCCGATGCGGACCAGCACCGGTGAGCTGACCGGTCCGGCATCGACGGTGAGGCCGGCCAGGTCGACGCCCGGCACGTCGGCGACCGAGAGTGCCACCTGACCGTGCTGCGGGGCGAGCGTGGCCAGGCCGAGGCCGAGCACGACGGTGTCGGCGCGCTTGACGTCGATGGTGCGGTCGACGTCGTACACACCGGGGGTGAGGAGGAGGTTGCGTCCCTGGGACAGTGCCCGGTTGACGTCGGAGACGCGGTCGCCCGGGTGGGCGACGTAGAAGTCCGACAGCGGCAGCGAGCGTCCGGGCGTCGAGTGCACGGTCCAGGTCGGGCCGGCGGTGTCGTGCGCTGCCGAAGGCACGAAGACACGCCACCGGCCGGACCCGTCGACGTAGAGGTAGGGCCGCTCCCGGGTCGCCGGTGTCGTGGCAACGGTGGTGTACGGGCCGCAGGCCGTGGTGAAGCACTCGGCCGGGGCGCCGGTGTCGCCGGAGAACACCTGGTTCCACACGCCGTTGCTCCAGGCGTCGATCCCCGAGTTGCGGACGTAGAACTGCTGCTGCGACCCGTTGATGATCTGGCTGCCGTCGAACTGCGAGTCGGCGATGAAGCCGCCGCTGGCGAACTGCGGGCCGGCGCTGCAGAAGTCCATCAGGCTGGTCCTGCCGTTCACGTGGACGCGTCGCATCGGGGCCGCCTGCGAGACGGCCCAGAACTCCGTGTCGGTACGGCAACCCGTGACGTCGCTCCGCGTGGCGTTGATCGTGAGGTTGGACAAGGAGCGCCAGAAGTTGGTGAGCGCGACGCAGCCTCCGGGGTCGCACTGGTTGAACACGTCGATCGTCCCGTTGATCGTGACGTCGCCCGGGTCACGGCCCAGGCCTGCGACCTCGGTGTAGTAGCCGACCTGGACGTTGAGGGGCTCGGCAGCCGAGCCGTAGGTGCCCGGCTTGAAGAGCAGGGCGAACCGCTCCGTCCCGAACTGGTTGCCGACCTGTTGGGCCGCGACCGCGTCGAAGGTCGCCTGGATGTCGCTGACCGACATCGACGGGTCGAAGACGTAGACGTTCGGCCCGAGGTCGGGGTCGCCCGGTGCCGCGACCGCGGGCGCGAGGGTCGCGCCGCCGGCGACGGCCGGCGGGGGTGCGGAGAGGTACCAGGTGAGGGTCGCGAGCACCGCGACGAGCAGGGTGAAGCGGGTCCGGCGTACGACGTGCCGCCCGAGAGAGGTGGTCATAGCGCGACCTTCCCCCTCCTGGCAGACCGGCACAAGACTCACGATCGTCCGGAGCCCGGACAAACGACCGGCACCCGGGCCGTCGTACCGAGGTCGGGCGCCCGGGGATCCCGCTCGTCGTACCCGGGACGTCTAGACTCGACCGACACCGACCGTCGGACGAGAGGGCGTTGATGGGACTGCTGGAGCAGGTCACCGGGCCCGGCGACCTCCGCGACCTCACCGACGACCAGCTGACCATGCTGGCCAGCGAGATCCGTGACGAGCTGGTGCGCACCTGCGCCCCCCGCGGCGGCCACCTCGGCCCCAACCTCGGCGTCGTCGAGCTGACCCTCGCCATCCACCGCGTCTTCGACTCGCCCCGCGACCGCGTGGTCTTCGACACGGGCCATCAGGCCTACGTGCACAAGATGCTCACCGGCCGGGCCCGCCAGTTCGACTCCCTGCGCACCGAGGGTGGCCTGTCCGGCTACCCCAACCGGGACGAGTCCGACCACGACGTGGTCGAGAACTCGCACGCCTCCACCTCGCTCTCGTACGCCGACGGGCTGGCCAAGGCCTTCACGCTCCGCGGGGAGGACCGCCACGTGGTCGCGGTGATCGGCGACGGCGCCCTCACCGGCGGCATGGCGTGGGAGGCGCTCAACAACATCGCGGTCGGCAAGGACCGCAAGCTCGTGATGGTCGTCAACGACAACGGACGCTCCTACATGCCGACCGTCGGTGGCCTCGCGACGCATCTCGCCTCGCTCCGGACCAACCCGCGCTACGAGGAGGTGCTCGACGCCGTCAAGAGCCGCCTCAACAAGGTGAAGGGCGTCGGGCCCGCGGTCTACGACACGCTCCATGCGATGAAGAAGGGCATGAAGGACGCCCTGGCTCCGCAGGGGATGTTCGAGGACCTCGGCCTGAAGTACGTCGGGCCGATCGACGGCCACGACCGCCAGGCCGTCGAGCAGGCGCTCGGCCAGGCCAAGCGGTTCGGCGGCCCGGTGATCGTCCACGTGATGACCCGCAAGGGCTTCGGCTACGACCCCGCCGAGCGCAACGAGGCCGACCAGTTCCACCAGATCGGCGCGTTCGACGTCGAGACCGGCGAGGCGCGGCCCGCCGGGCGGATCTGGACCGACTACTTCGCCGAGGAGATGGTCGCCCTCGGCGCCGAGCGTCAGGACATCGTCGGGATCACCGCGGCGATGCTCTACCCGGTCGGGCTCGACCGCTTCGCGGCGGCGTACCCCGAGCGGATCTTCGACGTCGGCATCGCCGAGCAGCACGCCGTGACCAGCGCCGCCGGGTTGGCGATGGGCGGGATGCACCCCGTCGTCGCGATCTACGCGACGTTCCTCAACCGGGCCTTCGACCAGGTGCTGATGGACGTCGCGCTGCACCACTGTGGCGTCACCTTCGTCCTCGACCGCGCCGGGGTCACCGGGACCGACGGTGCCAGCCACAACGGGATGTGGGACCTGTCGATCCTCCAGGTCGTGCCCGGGCTGCGGATCGCCGCGCCGCGGGACGGCGCCCGGGTGCGCGAGCTGCTGCGTGAGGCCGTCGCCGTCGACGACGCACCGACCGTCGTCCGCCTCCCCAAGGGCACTCCGCCGGCCGATCTCGAGGCGGTCGACCGGATCGGGGGCTGCGACGTGCTCCTCCGTCGCAGCGGCAAGGACGTGCTCGTCGTGGGCATCGGCTCGATGGCCTCGGTCGCGATCGAGGTGGGCGAGCGCCTCGCCGCCCAGGGCATCGGCGTGACCGTCGTCGACCCGCGCTGGGTCAAGCCGATCGACCCCGCGCTCGTGGGCCTGGCTCGGGACCACCGCCTGGTGGTCAGCATCGAGGACAACGGCCGCGTCGGCGGGGTCGGCTCGGCTCTGCTCCAGTACCTGAGCGACGAGGGCGTCTCCACGCCGTTCTCGCTGCACGGCATCCCGCAGGAGTTCCTGCACCACGCCGAGCGCCAGGCGATCCTCGACCGGATCGGCCTCAACGCGCAGACCATCGCCCGCGGCATCGTCGAGCGCCTGGCCGCCGACGTCCACGAGCCGGTGTCCGCGGAGCACGTCCAGCGCCTGCACTGACGCCCGACGCCCGGCGGTGCCATCCTGGGGGCAGTCCCTGGAGGTGACCGCCGTGAGCGAGGACCCCGTCGTCGACGTGATGTGGATGATCCGGGGCGCCTGGGTCACGATGTCGATCCGTGCCGGCTGCCGGCTCGAGGTCTTCGACCACCTCGTCGAGCCGCGCTCGGTGACCTGGCTGGCCCGGGCGACGGCCTCCGATCCCGGCGCACTGCGCCGGCTGCTCCGCGTGCTGGCCGAGCTCGGGCTGCTCGAGGAGGGGACCGGCGACACCTTCGTCGACACCGACCTCGGGTCGACCCTCACCCGGGACGATCCGCGCAGTCTGCGCAGCCTGGTCCTCATGCAGAGCTGGTTGCCCAACGTCGCCACGTGGAACCACCTCGACGACGCCGTACGCAGCGGTGCGGGCGTCTACGAGCGCGTCAACGGCGCTCCACCCTGGGAGCACCTCAGCGCGCACCCCGACCAGGAGGTCGAGTTCAACCGCTCGATGGCCCGTCGGGCCGACGGTCAGGTGGCTGCCATCGTCGCCGGCATCGACCTGTCCGACGCCGAGACGGCGGTGGACGTCGGTGGCGGGCGCGGCGCGATGCTGGCCGGCGTCCTCCGCGCCTGGCCACGCCTGACCGGTGTGGTCGCCGACCGTCCCGACGTGGCAGCCGAGGCGGACGCCGCGTTCGCCGAGGCCGGCCTGAGCGACCGCGCGCACGGTGTGGGCTCCGACTTCTTCGACGCCGTGCCCTCGGGCGCGGACGTCTACTTCCTGTCGAACGTCCTGCACGACTGGGACGACGAGTCCTGCCGGCGGATCCTGCGGACGCTGCGGAGTGCGATGGACGCCGGCAGCCGCGTCGTGGTCGTGGAGCGGCTGCTCGGCATCCCCGGACGCCCGCCCACCGAGGCCCGTGACCTGGCCTTCGTGGACCTGCACATGCTCGTGATGTTCGGGGCCTGCGAACGCACCAAGGAGGAGTACGACGTACTGCTCGCGGAGGCGGGCTTCGGACCCGGGGAGCTGATCGGTCCCGGGATGTCGTGGAACCTGATCGTGGCCCACCCGGCGCCTCACGTCTGACCCGCGCCGCGCGGCCGGCGGGTGCCGACGGAATACGCTGGGTCACGGGAGCGCTACCCGCTGGTAGCCCCCCGCGACAGAGAGGTCCCCGTGCCAGATCCCGACCGCCTGGTCCACATCGTCGACGACGTACCCGAGCTCGAAGGCCAGCCCGAGCTCGCGATGGTGCTCGTCCTCGACGGGTTCCTCGACGCCGGCAACGCGGCGGCGATCGCGGCGCGCCACCTGGTCGACCAGTCCGGCGGAGGTCGCGTCGTCGCCACCTTCGAGGTCGACGAGTTCCACGACTACCGCGCCCGACGGCCCGCGATGTCGTTCGTCCGCGATCACTACGAGCAGTACGACGCGCCCCGGCTGGTGGTGCGCCTCCTCACCGACGCCAGCGGCGCGCCGTACCTCCTCCTGCACGGTCCCGAGCCCGACAACCGCTGGGAGGCGTTCGCGGGCGCGGTCCGGCAGGTGGTCGAGCGCTTCGACGTCCACCGCGTGATCGGGATGGGTGCGGTGCCGATGGCGGTGCCCCACACCCGGCCGATCGCGATCACCCCTCACGCCAACAACCCCGACCTGCTGTCGGGCGACAGCCCGTGGCGCGGCGAGCTGCGCATCCCGTCGAGTGCCCAGGCGCTGGTGGAGCTGAGGCTGGGGGAGTGGTCGCACGACTCCATGGGCTTCGTCGCCCACATCCCCCACTACCTCGCCCAGCTCGACTACCCCCAGGCGTCGGTGTCGCTCCTCGAGCACGTCGAGCGCGCGGCGATGGTGGCCGTCGACCTGACGGATCTCCGCGAGAACGCGCAGGCGCGCGACGAAGAGGTCACGACGTACCTCGCGAACAACGACGAGGTGGCCGAGGTCGTGCAGGCCCTGGAGCAGCAGTACGACGCGTTCGCGCGCTCCGAGCAGGAGAACAGCAGCCTGCTCGCCGACGACGAGCCGATCCCGACCGGGGAGGAGATCGGGCGCCAGTTCGAGCAGTTCCTGGCAGGCCTCGACACCCCCGAGGGCGACGTCTGATGCCGTCGTCGGCCGCGGAGCTCGTGGAGCTCCTCGACATCGAGACGCTCGACACCGACCTGTTCCGCGGACGCAGTCCCGACACCGACCGGCAGCGGGTCTTCGGTGGGCAGGTCGCGGCGCAGGCACTGATCGCCGCGAACCGGACCGCCGAGCCCGGGCTCGACGTGCACTCGATGCACGCCTACTTCCTGCGCCCGGGCGACACGACCATCCCGATCATCTACGACGCCGAGCGGATCCGTGACGGCCGCTCCTTCGAGACCCGGCGGGTGGTGGCGCGCCAGCACGGCCACCCGATCTTCTACCTGACCGCGAACTTCCAACGGCCCGAGGAGGGCTTCGAGCACCAGGACGTGATGCCCGAGGTGCCCGGGCCCGAGGGTGGGCTGACCTTCACGCAGATCGCCGCGCTCCGCACCGGCGACGACAAGGCGGCCGCCGACTTCGCGAAGGAGTGGGCGGCGCTCGACACCCGCTACCTCGGCAACACCGAGCACCCCGGCCACACCCACCTCGGCGAGGACCACGAGCGTCCCGCGCGCGCCCAGCTCTGGATCCGCGTCGACGGCGACCTCGGCGACGACCCCGACCTGCACGTCGCGGCGTTCACCTACGCCAGCGACCTCACCCTGCTCGGGGCCGCGCTGGTGCCCCACGACGTGGAGATCGGCTCGCCGGACCTGATGCCGGCGTCGCTCGACCACACGATCTGGTTCCACCGCCCGTTCCGCGCCGACCAGTGGTGGCTCTACGACCAGTGGTCACCCTCGGCGAGCGGTGCCCGGGGGCTGTCACTGGCGCGCGTCTTCACCGAGGACGGGCGGCTCGTCGCCACCGTCGCCCAGGAGGGCCTGATCCGCCAGCGCACCCGCTGATCCCCGCAACGTCATACGTTCCGAGCCCTCTAGGGCTCTCTCCGTATGACGTCCCGGGCGGCCAGAGGTCATCCGGGCTGGTGGGTGCGCCCGATCAGGTGCGGTACGCCGCTCGTCGGTGAGGTGAGCGCAAACGCCAGCCCGTCGTCGTACCGCTCGTCGTGACGCGAGACGCCGAAGGCGACCGAGCCGGGCAGGAAGATCGGTCTCTTGAACGCCGCGTCGACCGTGACCGCGTCGGGCAGCCGGTTCTCGACCGTCGCCACGCACCGCGCCAGGCTCCACATGCCGTGGGCGATCTGGCGCCTGAAGCCGAGCGCCTTCGCGGTGAGCGGGTAGAGGTGGATCGGGTTGTGGTCGCCCGACACCGCGGCGTACCGACGCCCGAGGTCGCCGGCCAGGCGCCAGGTCACCTTGCCCGCCGGGATCTCGCTCGGCCCGCCGTCGACCTGGGCGTCGGGGTCGCCGGGACCGCGGTGGAGGTACGTCGACGTGCTCTCCCACACGACCTCGCCGCCGGCGTCGACGCTCGTCACGACGTCGACCGTCCGGCCCTTCGGGTGCGGCCGCACCTCCTCGGCACGGGTGGTGACGGTGACCGTCTCGCCCACGGCGACCGGGCGGTGACCGGTGATCGAGTTGGTCACGTGGACCGCGCCGACGGCGGGGAAGGGGAAGCTCGGGTCGCTCAGGATCGCCAGGTGCAGCGGGAACGCCAGCAGGTGCGGGTAGGTGAGCGGCACGGTGTCCTTGACCGGGAAGCCGCACACCTCGGCGTACGCCGTGACCGGTGGCCGGTCGATGGTCACCGCCGGACGCTTGAACGCGAGCCCCTCGAAGTCACCCGACTTGCGGACCCCGGGCAGCTGGTTGAGGCCCGGGATCGACGGGAGTGCGGCTCTCAGCAGGGTCGCGACCCCGCCGGGCTCCCCGTGCACGATGGTGGTGTCCACCCCTCAGGCCCCCAGCATCATCTGGCCGCAGACCCGGACCACGTTGCCGTTGACCGCCGTCGACGCGGGGTTCGCGAACCAGGCGATGGTCTCCGCGACGTCGACCGGCAGACCGCCCTGGCTCATCGAGTTGAGCCGGCGGCCGACCTCGCGGGTCGCGAACGGTACGGCGGCGGTCATCTTGGTCTCGATGAAGCCCGGGGCCACGGCGTTGACCGTGATGCCCTTGGTCAGGCCGTCGCGCAGCGAGTCGACGAGGCCGATCACGCCCGCCTTGGAGGCGGCGTAGTTGGTCTGCCCCAGGTTGCCGGCGATGCCGGCGATCGAGGCGACGCCGATGATCCGGCCGTTGTCGTGGACGATCCCCTGGGCGAGCAGCTCGGCGGTGATCCGCTGGGGGGCGACCAGGTTGACGTTCAGCACCGAGTTCCAGCGGTCGTCGTCCATGTTGGCGAGGCGCTTGTCGCGGGTGATACCGGCGTTGTGCACCACGATGTCGACGCCGCCGTGAGCGGTGGTGAGGTGCTGGGCGATCCGCTGCGGGGCGTCCTTGGCGGTGATGTCGAGGGTGAGGTAGTCGCCGTGGAGCTCCTTGGTGAGCGTGATCAGGTCGCTCGCGGCCTGCGGTACGTCGACGCCCACCACGGTGGCGCCGTCACGGGCGAGCACCCGGGCGATCTGCTCCCCGATCCCGCGGGCGGCGCCGGTGACGAGGGCGACCTTGCCGGCGAGCGGACGCTGCCAGTCGGTCTGCTCCGCCGGCTCCGTCGCCGAGGTGCCGATCCGCACCACCTGGCCGGAGACGTACGCCGACTTCGGCGACAGCAGGAAGCCGAGGGTCGAGGCGGCCGCGCCCTCTGCTCCGGCGGCGACGTGGACCAGCTGGGCGGTGCCGCCGCGACCGACCTCCTTGCCGAGGCTGCGGGTGAAGCCCTCGAGGGCGCGCTGGGCGACCCGCTCGTCGCCCGCGACCAGCTCGGGCGGGGTGCCGATCACGACCAGCCGGGAGCACCGCTCGAGGCTGCGCATCAGCGGGCTGAAGAAGTCGCGGAGCGCGCCCAGCAGGGTCGGATCGGTGAGGCCGGTCGCGTCGAAGACCAGGCCCTTGTATCGGGCTTCGGTGTCCGTGGTCACGACCGTGTCGATGTCGAGGGTCTCGAGGATGCCGGGCAGGTGCTCGACCAGGCGCCCGGTGCCGCCGACGACGACGGTCCCGTCGACCAGCGGCGACCCCGCGACGTACCGGTCGAGGGTGACCGGGTTGGGCAGCCCGAGGTTCTTCACCAGCAGCTGGCCGAGTGAGGAGGACACGAAGTCCTGGTAGCGGTCCGTCATCGTGTCCTTCCGGTGGTCGAGCTGCCCTTCGTCGGTCGAGCTGCCCTTCGTCGGTCGAGCTGCCCTTCGTCGGTCGAGCCTGTCGAGACCATGTAACTCGCTGTGTAACTGGGAGTCCACATTTCGTGACGTGGCGCTCATTGCATTGGTCGGCGAGGCCGGAACGGCCAGGATATGGGTATGAACCAGCAGACCCGTCGCGTCGCCGTGCTCGGCGGCAACCGCCTCCCGTTCGCCCGGTCCAACAGCGTGTACGCCGATGCCTCCAACCAGGAGATGCTCACCGCGGCGATCGACGGCCTCGTCGTCCGCTTCGGCATCGAGGGTGAGCGGATGGGTGAGGTCGTCGCCGGCGCGGTGCTCAAGCACTCGCGCGACTTCAACCTGGTCCGCGAGTGCGTGCTGGGCTCGAAGCTGGCGCCCGAGACCCCGGCCACCGACGTCCAGCAGGCCTGTGGCACCGGTCTGCAGGCCGCCGCGATCATCGCTGACAAGATCGCCCTCGGCACGATCGAGGTCGGCATCGCCGGCGGCACCGACACCACCTCCGACGCCCCGGTCGCGATCAGCGACAAGCTGCGCAAGAAGCTGATGAAGGTCAACGCCGCCCGCGACACGGTGGGGAAGCTGACCGCTCTGGCCCAGATCCGGCCGGGCGACATCGGGCTGTCGATCCCGCAGAACGGCGAGCCCCGCACCCGGCTGTCGATGGGGGAGCACGCGGCGCTGACGGCCCTGGAGTGGCGGGTCACCCGCGAGGAGCAGGACGAGCTGGCGGCGGCCTCCCACCAGCACCTCGCGGCGGCGTACGACGCGGGGTTCCTCGACGACCAGATCACGCCGTTCCGCGGGCTGGAGCGCGATCAGAACCTCCGACCCGACTCCTCTGTCGAGTCGCTGGCCAAGCTCGAGCCGGTCTTCGGCAAGGGCGAGGGCGCGACGATGACGGCCGGCAACTCCACGCCGCTCACCGACGGCGCCTCCGCCGTACTCCTCTCCTCCGAGGACTGGGCGGCCGAGCACGGCCTCGAGCCGCTCGCCTTCCTGGTCGACCACGAGACCGCGGCCGTCGACTTCGTGCACGGCAACGAGGGACTGCTGATGGCTCCGGCGTACGCCGTTCCTCGACTGCTGGCCCGCAACGGCCTGACCCTGCAGGACTTCGACTTCTACGAGATCCACGAGGCGTTCGCTTCGCAGGTGCTCGCGACGCTGAAGGCGTGGGACGACCCGGTGTTCTGCAAGGAGCGGCTGGGTCTCGACTCCGTCCTCGGCGAGATCGACCGGTCGAAGCTCAACGTCAACGGCTCGTCGCTCGCCGCCGGCCACCCGTTCGCCGCGACCGGCGGCCGGATCCTCAACGTCGCCGCCAAGCTGCTCGCCCAGCGGGGCTCCGGCCGGGCCCTGATCTCGATCTGCGCGGCCGGCGGTCAGGGCGTCACGGCCATCCTGGAGCGCTGACCCCCTCGTCGGCCCGGGCAGCTGGTGCGAGGAAAACGCGGAACAAATCGCCTTCTGGCGCCGCTCGGCGTCGAATTGTTCCGCGTTTTCCGTCCCTGGCGGCGACTTCAGGTCAGCCCTTGGCCATCGCCAGGGCCGAGGTGAGGAGCAGGGACTTCACCTGCTCGGCCTCGATCCGCCCGACCCGGGGTACGCCGGGCGACGCCTCGTCGATCACCAGCCCGACGCGGGCGAGCTGGAGCCCGCCGAGCCCGGTGGCGTAGAGCGTGTTGGCGAGCAGCACCGGGTCGTCGATGGTGAACGCGCCGGCCCTCGCGCCGGCCTCGAGCGTTGCCCGCAGGGTCACCAGGCACGACGCGATGGCTCGCCCCAGCCGCAGCATCGCGCCCTCGGAGATCTCGTCGAAGAGCTCGGTGCCGGTACGCCGCATCAGGCCGTGCGCGCAGTCGACGAACGCCGGGTGTGCGACGCCGTAGTCGACGAAGGTCGACACCAGGGTTGCGAGCTGGGCCCGGGGGGCCTCGCTCTCCGCAGTTGCGGCAGACAGCGCCGCCGCCAGCTCGTCGAGGTAGCCGACCAGGGCCAGCGCGAAGAGCTCCTCCTTGCCGGTGAAGTGCCGGTAGACGATCGCCCGGTTGATGCCGACGGCGCGGGCGATGTCCTCGATCTGGGCCTCGGCCACACCCCGCTCGTCGAAGAGCGTGCGCGTGGCGGCCAGGATCGCCGACTCACGGGCCCGGCGTCGCGCCGCGGTGCTGCTCCGGCGTACCTCCGGCTGCTTCGTGCTCGGCATGCGCGCATCGTACGGCCGTGCAACTCGCAGTTGCACACCTGTCACGACGCGCCGGAGCCACCCCCTACCGGCCACGGGAAGCGCGTGCAGTCGAGACTGAGGGCATGAGACTGGTGCGTTACGGCGTCGTCGCGGTGCTCGCCCTCGGGCTGCTGGTCACCAGCGTCGGCTGGTACCTCGCCGCCCACCCCGGGGGGACGAGGTTCGAGTCGTGCCACTGGCAGGGCGACCAGCTGGTGCTCGGCTACACCTACGGCACCGGCGACACCGTCAGCACCATGGTCCACCCGGCGGGTGACCACGTCGTGGCCCAGCTCCGCGTCGACGAGGGGGGAGGCAACCACACGTCGCAGGTGCTGACCGGACAGGCCGAGTACCCGATCTCCGGGGGCCCGCTGCCGGTGAAGTACCCCAACGGCGCCGAGCTCAACTGCCCGGTGCGCTGAGCGGCCTCAGAGGAAGCGGGTCAGCTGGTCGATCGAGTCGGTCGGCACGGTCACGGCGACGCCCTGGCCGATGGCCCGGAGCCGCCAGTGCTCGCCGTCGCGGAACAGCTTCGCCATCACCAGCCCGGTGCGGGGAACTCCCTCGGTGAGGGTGAGGCGCGCCAGCTCGACGTCCTGGCCGTCGACCAGCCGGCAGTAGGCGTTGTCGATCCAGTCGAGGGTGTGGCCCTGGTAGCTGCTGACCAGGAAGAGGATCGTCTCGACCCGCGGGTAGACCTGGCTCAGGTCGACGGTGAGCTGCTCGTCGTCGCCCTCGCCGCGCCCGCTGATGTTGTCGCCGAGGTGGACGACGGACCCGTCCCGGGTCTCGAGGTGGTTGTAGAAGGCGATGTCGAACAGCTGGGTCCCGGCGAACTGCACCGCCGTGGCGTCGAGGTCGACGTCCGCCTGGCCGCTCCCGATGAAGCCCGCGCCGGGCTCCTTGTCCCAGCCCAGCCCCATCCGCAGCCGCGTCAACGGCTGCCCGTCGGCCGTCTCCAGCGCCATCTCCTGGCCCCTGGTCAGCTCGATCACGCGACCCTCCCTCGGTGGTGTGGGTCGAACCTACCGGGAGTCCGGATCGCCCAGCACGCAGGCGTTGAACGCGTGGTACACGTCGGGCTTCCCGCGCCACGTCGTCGCCGACGGGAGCAGCTCCGGTGAGAGCTCGTGCCACCACGAGCCGCGCTCACGGTCGACGAAGTGCTCGTCGGCGAACTGCCACCACGCGTCGTAGTTGGCCGCGAACCGCGGATCGTCGGGTACGACGCGACCCAGGGCGGCGGCGGCCAGGATCGCCTCGCAGGCGACCCAGTGGAAGCGCTCCGGCACGACGGGGCGTCCGCTCCAGTCCGTGGTGTAGCAGAACCCCTCGACGCCGTCGTCCGTGTCAGCAAGGGCCCGGTCGACGAGGGCCACCGCGCTGGAGATCAGCGTCGGGTCGGGTCCTCGCGCGCTGGTGGCGTCGTACACCTCGGTGAGCAGCCGCGCCCACTCGAAGGCGTGGCCGGGAGTGGCGCCGTACGGCCGGAACGGGTCGCGCGGCCGGTCGCGGTTGTACGACGGGAGCGGGGTCCACGCGGCGTCGAAGTGCTCCACGATCCGCCAGCCGTGCTGCTGTGCCACGGCGACGACCGCGCGGGAGATCGAGGCCGCGCGGTCGACCCAGACGTCGTCCCGCGTCACGGCCCCGGCGGCGAGGTAGGCCTCGACGGTGTGCATGTTGCTGTTGGCGCCGCGGTAGTCGGCCACCGTCTCCCAGTCGCGCGACCGTTCCTCGAGGCAGCGACCCGTGCCCTCGTCCCAGAAGTAGCGGCCGTGGACCTCGAGGGCCTGCGTGAGCAGATCCTCGCCGCCCTCGATGCCCGCACGCGTGGCCGCGCTGCCCGCCAGGACCGCGAAGGCGTGCTCGTAGCAGGCCTTGGTGTCGTCGAGCGGTCCGTCGTCGCCCACGGTGCGGTACCAGCCGCCGTGGACCGGATCGCGGAAGTCCGTCAGCAGGGCGCGGACCCCGTGGGCCGCCAGGTCGGCGGCCCCGGGGAAGCCGCGGTGGTGTGCCTCGGAGAAGACGTAGGTCATCCGGGCGTTGATCCACAGCTCGCGTGGGTCGGCGGTGAGCAGCGACCCGTCGTCCGCGAGCCAGCCGAACCCGCCGCCCTCGATCGTCGCACCCGCCGCGAACCCGAGGAGGCGCTCGGCCTCGGCACGTCGCCAGGCCGTCGAGCCGGCGCGGTCGCTCACGACCTGCCCCCGTTCACAGGAAGGACCGCACGGTGTCGAGGGTGTCGGCCTCGTCGGCGCCCTTGTCGTCGCGGTAGCGGACGACCCGGGCGAAGCGGAGCGCGAGGCCGCCGGGGTAGCGGGTGGAGCGCTGCAACCCGTCGAAGGCGATCTCGACGACCTGCTCGGGGCGGACCTGTACGACGTAGTGGGCGCGGATCTCGCTCGGCTCCAGGGCCAGGTCGGTGAAGCGCTCGGTCTGCCAGGCGAGCATCTCGTCGGTCATCCCCTTGAACGTCTTGCCCAGCATCGTGAACGTGCCGTCGGGGTTGCGCGCACCGAGGTGGATGTTGGAGAGCTTGCCCTCGCGGCGACCGCTGCCCCACTCGACGGCCAGCACCACCAGGTCGAGGGTGTGGACCGGCTTCACCTTGACCCATCCACTGCCGCGACGGCCGGCGGCGTACCCGATCGAGAGGCTCTTCACCACGACCCCCTCGTGCCCCTGCGAGAGCGCCGCCTGCGCGAACTGCTCGGCCGCGGCGGCGGAGTCGGTGACCAGGCGAGGGACGCGGTGCTCCTCGGGCACGAGCGCGTCGAGAGCGGCAAGCCGCTCGGAGCCGGGTGCGTCGAGCAGGTCGTGGCCGTCGACGTGGAGCACGTCGAAGAAGTACGGCGTGACCGCGACGCCGGCGGACTGAGCCGTGCGTGACGCGGTCTCCTGGAACGGGCGCGGCCGGCCGTCGTCGCCCAGCGCGAGCGCCTCCCCGTCGAGCACGAACTCGTGGGCCGGCAGGGACCGGGCGACCGCGACCACCTCGGGCAGCCGCTCGGTGATGTCGTCGAGGCTGCGGGTCGCGACCTGTACGTCGTCGCCGCGCCGGTGGACCTGGATCCGGATCCCGTCGAGCTTCACGTCGACCGCCACCTCGCCGCCGCCGGCCTTCTCCATCGCGGCCGGCACGTCGGGGGCGCTGGAGGCGAGCATCGGCAGCACCGGTCGGCCGACCTCGAGCCCGACCTCGGCGAGCGCGTCGGCACCCTCGGTCATGGCGGCGACCACGATCGGCACCGTGCCGCCCGCGAGCATCGCGGCCCGGCGTACGACGGTCAGCTTCACGCCCGACGCCGCGGCGATCGCCTCCTGCACGAGGGCGTCGAGCGCGCCCTGGCGGACGTTGCCGGTCAGGACGCCGCGCAGCCAGCGCTGCTCGTCGGCGGTCGCGCGGGCGAACAGGGCGCGGACGCCGGACGCCCGCGCCTCCTGCGACCCGGGACCGGCGAGAGCCGCGAGGTGGTCGAGCGTCTCGTGGACCTCGAGGGCGGTCAGCGTCGGCTCGTCGGCGGGCTCGGGCAGCGAGCTGACCCCGCGCCAGCCGACGCCGGTGCGGCGTTGGAGCACCGTGCCGCCGAGGTACGCCGTGACGACGGGCAGCTCGGCGACCTCCGCCTGCGCCAGCCGCTCGGCGATCGCGGCGACCTTGGCCTTGCGTGAGCGGGTGGCCGCGACCACGCCGGAGGTCTCGACCAGGTCGCGCAGCAGCATGTCCTCATCCTGCCCGAGACCGCCGACGACGCCCGAACGTCATACGGTCAGAGCCCTCTATGGCTCCGTCCGTATGACGTCGCGGGTCACTCGCCGATGCGGGTGCGGACGGTGTAGAGCTCGGGGAAGAACGTCAGGTCGAGGGCGCGGCGCAGGAAGTCGACGCCGGACGAGCCGCCGGTGCCGCTCTTGTGGCCGATCGTCCGCTGCACGACCTGCAGGTGGCGGAAGCGCCAGAGCTGGAAGTTGTCCTCGAGGTCGACGAGCTCCTCGCAGGTCTCGTAGACGCCCCAGTGCTGCTCGGGCGCGGCGTAGACGCCCGCGAACATCTCGACGAGGCCGGCGTTGACGACGTAGGGCTGCGACCAGTCACGGTCCAGGCACTCCGGGGGTACGTCGTACCCCTGGCGCGCGAGGTGGGCCAGGAACTCGTCGTACAACGACGGCTGGAACAGCAGCGTGGTCAGGGCCTGGTGTGCCTCGGGGTCGTGCGCGAAGACCTTGACCATGTCGTGGTTCTTGTTGCCGAGGAGGAACTCGACCTCGCGGTACTGCGCCGACTGGAAGCCCGAGGACGTGGCCAGGAACGGGCGGATCAGCGCGTACTCCGACGGCGTGAGGGTCGCCAGCACCGACCACTGGTCGGTGATCGTGTGCTGGATGTGCTTGACCCGCGCGAGCCGTTTCAGCGCCGGCGAGAGGTCGTCGGTGGCGAGCAGGGCGCGTGCCGAGCGCAGCTCGTGGACGAGCAGCTTGAGCCAGAGCTCGGTGGTCTGGTGCTGGATGATGAAGAGGAGCTCGTCGTGCTGCGGCGGGTCGCTCAGCGGCCGCTGGGCCGACAGCAGCCGGTCCAGCATCAGGTAGTCGCCGTAGGACATCTGGCCGCTGAAGTCGCGCTCGATGCCTTCCTCGAGGTCACGCATGGCACCACCGTAGTCGTGCCGTACCGCTACAGTCTGCGCCGTGTCGGACACCGCCGAGTCCCGAGCGAGGCTGCGTCGGCCGGAGCGGTGGCATCTCCGCCGCGTCGACCACGCGGGATGGTTCACCACCGGCGTCACCTGGGACCTCCCCGACGGGATGTCTGCCCGCTGGGCCTCGCGTCGCGCCCGCCGCCGCGGGCTGGTGGAGCTTCGCGACGCCTCGGGTGCCGTCACCGGTACGACGTACGCCGAGCCTGCCACGGCCCGCCGGCTGGCCCGGATCAACCTCGTCGCAGCCATCTCGTTCGTCCTCGGCGGCTCACTGTTCGCCCTGGGCGCGTTCCTGGCTCAGACGGGGAACGACGCGGCCCGCAACATCGACCTCGTCTACCTCGTCGGCGGGGTCTTCTTCAGCACGGGCGGCTACGCGTCGGTGCTGCAGGCCGGTAACGCGCCCACCGACATCGACCAGGACGGCTCGCTGAGCTCGGCCCGCTGGCGATGGTGGGAGCTCCGGCCCCACAACCTGGGCTGGCTGAGCGCTGCGGTGCTCTTCCTCGGCACCCTGCTGTTCGCGGTCAGCCTGGTCGCGGCGTTCGCGGAGAACCTGACGGTCCGCCAGGAGAACACCTGGATCTGGATCCCCGACATGCTCGGCTGTGTCTGCTTCCTGGTGTCGGGGCACCTGGCCGTCCTCGAGATCTGCCACGGGCGGGTCGGGATCCGGATCCACGAGATCGGCTGGTGGATCGTGGCGGTCAACCAGGTCGGGTCGGTGCTGTTCTTCCTGGCCGGCCTGGCGGCCTACACCCGGCCGGGCACCTCCACCGCGCTGGACCTCTCGCTGGCCAACTGGGGCACGTTCCTCGGAGCGGTCTGCTTCGTGATCGGCGGCGTGGTGCAGGTCTTCGACAAGCCCGAGCCGGAGTGACCGGTCCGTCACCCGGGTGATAACCCGCTCCGGGTGATGCCGCAGCGGCGAGCCGGTGTTTGCATCGATGGCATGACGACGGAAAGCCGCGCACCGGACAGTCCTGCACAATCCCTCTTCGGCAACCGCTTCCTCACGGAGGCGGCGCCCTCGACCCACTTCCCCGACGGCGGCATGCGTCCGGTGGACGCGATGCGCCTGGTCGGGGAGGACCTGGCGATGGAGGGCGACCCGCAGCGCAACCTCGCCACCTTCGTCACGACCTGGATGGAGCCCGAGGCCCAGCGGATCATCGCGGAGAACCTCCACACCAACTTCATCGACCACGCGGAGTACCCGATCTGCGCCGAGATCGAGCAGCGCTGCGTGCGGATGCTCGCCGACCTCTTCCATGCGCCGGGCGAGACCACCGGCTGCCGCACCCAGGGCTCGTCGGAGGCGATCATGCTGGGGGCCCTGTCCCTGAAGTGGAAGTGGAAGGAGCGCCGGGAGGCCGCGAAGCTTCCGGTGGACAAGCCCAACCTGGTCTTCGGGGGCGACGTGCACGTGGTGTGGGAGAAGTTCTGCCGCTACTTCGACGTCGAGCCGCGCATCATCCCGCTCGCCGAGAACAAGTACACGATCGGGCCCGACGACGTCTCACCTCACCTCGACGAGAACACCATCGGCGTGGTCGGCGTCCTCGGTACGACGTTCACCGGCCACAAGGACGACATCGTCGGGATCAACCAGCTCCTGCTCGACCTGAAGGCGGACCAGGGCCTCGACATCCCGATCCACGTCGACGGCGCCAGCGGAGCGTTCGTCTGGCCGTTCCTCTACCCGCACTCGAAGTGGGACTTCCAGCTCGAGCAGGTGCGCTCGATCAACGTGTCGGGGCACAAGTACGGCCTCGTGTACCCGGGCATCGGGTGGCTCGTCTTCCGCGAGAAGTCCGACCTGGCCGAGGACCTGGTCTTCTACGAGAACTACCTGGGCAAGACCGATGCGACGTTCACCCTGAACTTCTCGACCGGGGCCTCGATGGTCCTCGCGCAGTACTACAACTTCGTCCGGCTCGGGCGTGCCGGCTACACGTATGTGATGGAGCAGATGCAGCAGAACGCACGGGCTCTCGCGGACGGGCTGCGTGCCAACGGGCGGTTCGAGGTGATCGGCGACGAGCTGGAGCAGCTGCCGCTGGTGGCCTTCCGGCTCAAGCCCGACCACGACAAGGGCTTCGACGAGTCGGACATCGCCTGGCAGCTGTCGGCCGAGCGGGGCTGGATGGTGCCGGCGTACACCCTCCCGCCGAAGGCCGGGAACGTGAAGATCATGCGTGCCCTCGTCAAGGAGACGATGAGCCGCGAGCAGGTCGACCGGCTCCTCGACGACATCGAGGACGCCTGCAAGACGCTCGACCAGAAGGGCGGCACGACGGAGAAGGAGCGGGCGAAGGTGAAGCAGGGCTCCGGGTACTGAGCCCGGCACCCTCCGAGTGCAGCCGTAGTCTCCCGACATGGACACCGATGTCATCGTCGTGGGCCACGGCCTGGCCGGGCTCGCCGCCGCAGCCGAGGTGGCCGACGCCGGTCGGCGAGTGGTCCTCGTGGACCAGGAGGGTGAGCAGTCGCTGGGCGGCCAGGCGTTCTGGAGCCTCGGTGGCCTCTTCCTCGTCAACACCCCCGAGCAGCGCCGGATGGGGGTCAAGGACAGTCACGACCTGGCCCTCTCCGACTGGATGGGCAGCGCGCAGTTCGACCGCGCCGAGGACGTGTGGCCGCAGCGCTGGGCCGAGGCGTACGTCGCCTTCGCCGCCGGCGAGAAGCGCGCCTGGCTGCGGTCGATGGGCCTCCGGATCTTCCCGGTCGTCGGCTGGGCCGAACGCGGTGACGGGCGCGCCGACGGTCACGGCAACTCCGTTCCCCGATTCCACCTGACCTGGGGGACCGGTCCCGGCGTCGTCGCGCCGTTCGAGGCCCGCGTGCGCGAGCACGCGGAGACCGGGCAGCTCCGCTTCGCCTTCCGGCACCGGGTCGACGAGCTGATCTCGACCGGCTCGACGGTGACCGGCGTACGGGGGAAGGTGCTCGCGCCGGACGACGCGGACCGCGGCCGCGCGACGAACCGCGACGAGGTCCGGGACTTCGAGCTCACCGCCCAGGCGGTGATCGTGTCGAGCGGCGGCATCGGCGGGAACCACGACCTGGTCCGGAAGTCCTGGCCGGCCCGCCTCGGTACGCCGCCCCGCTTCATGGTCGCCGGGGTGCCGGCGCACGTCGACGGCCGGATGCTCGGGATCACCCACGCGGCCGGCGCCGAGATCATCAACGAGGACCGGATGTGGCACTACGTCGAGGGCCTCCGCAACTGGGACCCGATCTGGGACAACCACGGCATCCGGATCCTCCCCGGCCCGTCCTCGATGTGGTTCGACGCGGCCGGGCGGCGCCTGCCCGCGCCGTACCTGCCCGGCTTCGACACCCTCGGCACCCTGCGGCACCTGCGCGCGACCGGCTACGACTACTCCTGGTTCGTGCTCACGCAGAAGATCATCGAGAAGGAGTTCGCACTGTCGGGCTCCGAGCAGAACCCCGACCTGACCGGCAAGGACGTGAAGCTGCTCCTGGGCCGCGTCGTCGGCGACGGGGCCCCGGGACCGGTCGAGGCGTTCAAGGAGCACGGCGCGGACTTCGTCGTCGCCGAGACCCTCACCGAGCTGGTCGCCGGCATGAACCGCGTCGGTGGTCCCGACCAGGGCGGCGCGGTCATCGACGAGAACGACCTGCGCCGCCAGATCGAGGCCCGCGACCGGCAGATCGACAACGCCTTCTCCAAGGACACCCAGGTCACCTTCATCCGCCAGCACCGCTCCTACCGCGGCGACAAGCTGGTCCGCGTCGCCTACCCCCACCAGATCCTGGATCCCGCCAACGGTCCGCTGATCGCCGTACGCCTCAACATCCTGACCCGCAAGACGCTCGGCGGACTGGTCACCGACCTGTCCGGGCGCTGCCTCACGTCGACCGGCGACCCGCTGCCCGGGCTGTACGCCGCCGGCGAGGTCAACGGGTTCGGCGGCGGCGGGATGATGGGCTACAACGCGCTCGAGGGCACGTTCCTGGGCGGCTGCCTCTTCTCGGGTCGTACGGCGGGCCGCGCGGCCGCCGCGGCGGTCGGTTGAGCCCGGGCCCACCCCGTCGGCGTCGCCGGATAGCGTGGAGCCCGTGGCGTCGGAGGAGCGGGTGTGGCGACCCGCCTGGCCGTGCTCGGTGCCCGGGATCCTCGGGCAGCAGCGCCACGGCGGCGGGGACCCGACGTACCGGCTCGAGGGTGAGGCGGTCTGGCGCGGCATCCGTACGCCGGTCGGTCCCGCGAGCCTGCAGGTCAGGGCGTCCGCTCCCGACGGCGAGGTCCACGCCGAGGCCTGGGGTCCCGGCGCGGGCTGGGCGCTCGACCACGTCCCCGCGATGCTCGGCGCCGACGACGATCCCGACGGCTTCCGGCCCGACCTCCATCCGCTCGTCGCCGAGGCCCATCGCCGCCGTCCGCACGTGCGCTTCGGCGCGAGCCACCGCCTCTGGGAGGCACTCGTCCCGGCGGTCATCGAGCAGAAGGTGACCGGCCAGGAGGCGTTCGCAGGGTTCCGCCGCCTGGTCCATCGCTACGGCGAGCGCGCGCCCGGCCCGGGCGTCGGGCTGAAGCTGTGGCTGCAGCCGAGCGCCGACACCGTGCGCCGGATCCCCTCGTGGGAGTGGCTGCGGATGCACATCGACCCCGCCCGGTCGCGCACCCTGGTGCGCGCGGCCACGGTCGCCGACAGCCTCGAGCGGCTGACGATCGGGGACGCCGACACCCGGCTCCGCTCCCTGCCCGGCGTGGGGGAGTGGACCTCCGCCGAGGTGCGCTCGAAGGCCTTCGGCGACCCCGACGCGGTCAGCTTCGGCGACTACCACATCGCCCAGGACATCGGCTGGGCGCTGACCGGCACGCCGTACGACGACGAGGAGCTGCGTTCGTTCCTCGAGCCGTGGCGTCCCCAGCGCAACCGGACGGTCGTCCTGATCCACGGCCTGGCCGGTGGTCGGCCACGCCGCGGGCCGCGGATGGCGCCGCGCACCCACCTCCCGGTCCGCTAGGACGCTAGGGTCGGTGATCCCGAGTGGCTGGAGGTGCCGTGCCCGGCCTGTCCCCGCTCCGTGACGCCGATCCGGAGGGTGCCCGCGCCCACCTCCTGGCCATCCCGGCCGAGGACCTGGTGGCGGCCATCCGCGCGTCGTCCGACGACGACCTCGTGTCGCTGGTCGGGCGCGACGAGATCCGCCCGGTCGCGGTCGAGGTGATCCTCGCCCGGCTCCACGAGTACGCCGTGCCCGAGCGGCTCGCGCTCCTGCACGGCGTCGTCCGCTTCGACCTCCAGCTCCGCGACCGGCTCCTGGAGCGGCACGGGCTCGAGCTCCGCGGCGGCGAGATCGTGGCCCGGCCCCACCTCGCCGTCGACGAGCCGGTCGACGTGGTGCTGACCACCGACGTGCTCCGCTTCCTCCGCCTCGTCAGCGGGGAGCGCAACGCCGGCCTGGAGTACCTCGCCGGCACCCTCGACATCGAGGGCGACTCCGCCCTGGCGATCGGCGTCGGCGGCATCTTCCGCGTACCGGGCACCGGCCAGGTCGCCGTCGACCCGACCCAGCTCGACCCGGTCGACGTCGCCACCGCGCTGCGCACGGTCCCGCTCGGCCACCTGCGCCGGGTGATGGCGTCGGGCTTCCGGCCGATCGTGCTGCGCGAGATCTCCCGCCGGTTGCCGGAGTTCCTCAACGAGCGCAAGGCCAGGAACGTCGACCTGACCGTGGGCTTCCGCCTGCTCGGCAACCCGAACGGCGAGATCGAGCGGTACGTCGTACGCGTGACTGACGGCGTCGCGACGGTCGCCGCCGGCGACGCGGGGGAGCAGCGCGACGCGACCGTGACCTGCCAGGGCTACGACTACCTGCGCCTGGCGACCGGGCACCTGAGCCCGGTGATGGGCGTGCTCAAGGGCCAGCTCAAGGTCCGCGGCGACAAGGGCAAGGCGCTCCAGCTGAGCTCGATCCTCGACATCCCGAGCGCCCGCTAGACGAGGTCGTGTGCCTGAGCCCGCGCCAGAGCGCGGCCCTAGGCACACGACCCGTTACAGCAGCGGCCGCAGCGGGTTGAGCACGAACTCGGTGAACCGCCGGTAGACGTCGCGCGCCTCCCACTCGGCACTGGACAGCTCCAGCGAGTTGCTCTGGTCGAGCCGGAAGATCTCCTCCAGCGAGGCGGCCAGCCCGGGGTCGATGATCTCGACGTTGATCTCGTAGTTGCCCGAGAGGCTGAGCCGGTCGACGTTCGCCGTGCCGACCGTCGACCAGGTGCCGTCGATCGTGCAGGTCTTCGCGTGGACCATCGCCTCGCGGTAGCGCAGCAGGGTCACCCCGGAGTCGAGGAGCTGGGAGAAGTAGCCGCGCGAGATCCAGTCGACGACGACGTGGTTGGACTTGGCCGGGATCAGGATGCGTACGTCGACCCCGCGGCGGGCCGCGGTGGTCAGGGCGTCCACGAAGTCCTGGTCGGGGATGAAGTAGGCGCAGGTCATCCAGATGTTGCGGCTGGCCCGGTTGATGGCCTCGAGGTACATCGCCCGGATCGGGAACATCCACAGCCGCGGCACGTTGCGGTGGAACCGGATCGTCGGCTCCCAGGTCGAGGCGGTCTCCAGCAGCAGCGGCCGCTCGCTGGATCGGATCCGGTGCCGCCGGTTGAGGTTCCAGAAGTCGGCGAAGGCGCGCTTGAGGTCCCACACGCCCGGCCCGGTGATCCGGACGTGGGTGTCGCGCCACTCGGTCGCGTACGCGTCGCCGATGTTGTAGCCGCCGACGAAGCCCACGTTCTCGTCGACGACCAGGATCTTGCGGTGGTCGCGCCCGTAGCGCCGCAGGTCGAACGGCCGCCACCCCGCGCCGTACACCGGGTAGCGGAGCACCTTCACCGTTGGCGGGAAGCGCTTGAACATCGGCGGGACGACGAGGTTGGCGAAGGCGTCGAAGATGCAGTAGACCTCGACGCCGCGGTCCGCCGCGTCGCAGAGGGCGGTCTTGAACCGCTGGCCGACCTCGTCGGCCTTCCAGATGTAGGTCTCGAACAGGATCTGCCGCTGCGCGCCCTCGATGGCCGCGATCATGGCGTCGTAGAGGTCCGTCCCGAAGGTGTACGTCGTGACCTCGCCGTCGCCCACCGGCACGGTCGCGGGAGCCTCGGTCGGGAACGACACGGCGCGGCGCTTGCCGCGCCGGCGGTAGGAGTCCACCAGCGTCATCGCGATCGCGACCACGAACGGCGCGGAGACCACACCCAGCAGGGTGCGGCGTACGACGGTGATCCACCGGTCGGCGGACGGGGACGAGGACACGCCGCCACGCTACCCAGCGGTCGCGTCCGCCGCAGGGCGCGGGGCTCATGGGACCATCAGCCCCGTGACTGCGAAGCGGGCCGGTGGTCGACGGCGTCGCCACGCCCCGGTGCGGGCGTGGGACTGGTGGCGCACCCTCCTGGCCGTGCGCCGCCGCTACGCCGAGGTGTTCGGCAGGCGGCCACGCGTGCTCCTGCCCCGTCGGCACAGCGAGCGGATCGTCCACTCCAAGCTCTTCGGCCGAGACCCACGGATGCCTGAGCTGGCCGACAAGATCGCGGTGAAGGGCTTCGTCGCGGGTCGGATCGGCCCGCGCTTCGTCGTCCCGACCCTGTGGTCGGGCGACGCCGTCCCGTCCCGGCGGGTGATGCGGTCCTGGCCGCGGCCGTTCGTGCTCAAGGGCGCCCACGGGAGCGGGTGGACGATCCTCGTCCCCGCCGAGGGGCCGGTGAACTGGGCCCGGATCCAGCGCCGGGCGCAGCTGTGGCTCGACACGACGTACGGCGCGCACGCGGGCGAGTGGCTCTACTCGCAGATCCCGCACCGGTTGCTCGTGGAGCCCCACCTCGGCGACCCGGCCGGGCGCCCCGATGACTACAAGCTGTGGGTCTTCCAGGGGCGGGTCCACTACGTGAACTGGGTCCGGGGCCGCGGCTCGGCGGCGTACGGCGGCCGGGTGATGGACCGCGACTGGAACGAGGCGTTCACCAACGACTCGATGCCGGTCGCGCCCGACCTGCCCGTTCGCCCGGAGTCGCTCGACACGATGATCTGGGTGGCCGAGCGCCTGGCGCAGGACTTCGACTTCGTGCGGGTCGACCTCTACGAGATCGACGGCCGTCCCCTCGTCGGCGAGCTCACGTTCTACCCGATGTCGGGCAACCTCCCGCTGCATCCCACGGACGCCGACCTGGAGCTGGGTCGTCTCTGGCGCCGTCCCCGCCGGCCGCGCTTCCCGGTGGCTCCGGTGCCGGACCTGGTCACGGGTGCCGCGGACGAGACCTTCGAGGTCGCCGCGACCCCCGTCGCTGTCGGTGGTCGCCCGTAGGCTGGTCGCATGCGACCTGTCACCGACCTGGAGCGCCGGGTGGCGCCGTTCGAGGTGATCTCCGACTATCACCCGTCCGGCGACCAGCCGGCCGCGATCGAGGAGATCGTGCACCGGATCAAGGGCGGGGTGCAGGACGTCGTCCTGCTCGGCGCCACCGGTACCGGCAAGACCGCGACGGTCGCCTGGGTGGCCGAGCAGGTCCAGCGGCCGATCCTGGTGATGCAGCCCAACAAGACGCTCGCCGCCCAGTTCGCCAACGAGCTGCGGCAGCTCTTCCCCAACAACGCGATCGAGTACTTCGTCTCCTACTACGACTACTACCAGCCCGAGGCCTACGTCCCCCAGACCGACACCTACATCGAGAAGGACTCCTCGATCAACGAGGAGGTCGAGCGGCTGCGCCACTCCGCGACCAACTCCCTGCTGACCCGGCGCGACGTGATCGTGGTGTCGACCGTCTCCTGCATCTACGGCCTCGGCACCCCCCAGGAGTACGTCGACCGGATGCTCAAGCTGAAGGTGGGCGACGAGCGCGACCGCGACTCCATCCTGCGGCGGCTCGTCGAGATCCAGTACACCCGCAACGACATGACCTTCACCCGCGGCACCTTCCGGGTGCGCGGCGACACCCTCGAGATCTTCCCGGTCTACGAGGAGCACGCCGTTCGGGTGGAGTTCTTCGGCGACGAGGTCGAGCGGCTGATGACGCTCCACCCGGTCACCGGCGAGGTGATCAGCGAGGACGACGAGCTCTACGTCTTCCCCGCCACCCACTACGTCGCCGGCCCGGAGCGGATGGAGCGCGCCATCGCGGGCATCGAGTCCGAGCTCGAGGAGCGGCTCGAGACCTTCGAGCGCCAGGGCAAGCTGCTCGAGGCCCAGCGCCTCCGGATGCGCACGACGTACGACGTGGAGATGATGCGGCAGGTCGGCTCCTGCGCCGGCATCGAGAACTACTCGATGCACATCGACGGGCGCGGCCACGGCACGCCGCCCAACTGCCTGCTCGACTACTTCCCCGAGGACTTCCTGCTCGTCGTCGACGAGTCCCACGTCGCGGTCCCGCAGATCGGGGGGATGTACGAGGGGGACATGTCACGCAAGCGCAACCTCGTCGACCACGGCTTCCGGCTGCCCAGCGCGATGGACAACCGACCGCTGCGCTGGGAGGAGTTCCTCGAGCGGATCGGGCAGACCATCTACCTCTCCGCCACGCCGGGCAACTACGAGCTCGACAAGGTGGAGGGCGACGTCGTCGAGCAGATCATCCGGCCGACCGGCCTGATCGACCCCGAGGTCGTGGTGAAGCCGACCAAGGGCCAGATCGACGACCTGATCCACGAGATCAACACCCGGGTGGCGAAGAACGAGCGGATCCTGGTCACCACGCTGACCAAGAAGATGTCCGAGGACCTCACCGACTACCTCCTCGACGCCGGGGTCCGCACCCGCTATCTCCACTCGGAGGTCGACACCCTCAAGCGGATCGAGCTGCTGCGCGACCTGCGCCTCGGTGACTACGACGTGCTCGTCGGCATCAACCTCCTGCGTGAGGGTCTCGACCTGCCCGAGGTGTCGCTGGTGTCGATCCTCGACGCCGACAAGGAGGGCTTCCTGCGCTCCGACAAGTCCCTGATCCAGACCATCGGCCGCGCCGCGCGCAACGTGTCGGGCCAGGTGCACATGTACGCCGACAAGATCACGCCGTCGATGGAGTCCGCCATCGACGAGACCAACCGGCGCCGTGCCAAGCAGGTGGCCTACAACAAGGAGCGCGGCGTCGACCCGCAGCCGTTGCGGAAGAAGATCGCCGACATCACCGAGATGCTCGCGCGCGAGGACGAGAACACCCAGGAGCTGCTCGCGACCTGGGCCGGCACCGAGGCGAAGGGTCGGGCCGGCGGCGTGAAGGCGCGCCAGCCGGTGCCCGCGCTCGGCCAGCTCAACGCGGGCCAGCACGCCAAGGACCTCGCCGGCCTGCCGAGCTCGGAGCTCGCGGCGCTGATCCAGGAGCTGACCGACCAGATGAAGGCGGCCGCCGGCGAGCTGCAGTTCGAGCTCGCCGCCCGGCTGCGCGACGAGATCAGCGACCTGAAGAGGGAGCTCCGTCAGATGATGGAGGCGACGAAGTGAGGAGGAACGCCGAGCGAGGAACGAGCCCGAGCGATTCCGACGAGCGAGGAGTCCCGCGAGCGCAGCAAGCGGTGGCGACGAAGTAGTCCGGTGAACGTCAAGCGCATGCAGGCCCACTGCGCCGCCAAGCCGGGCGCCTGGGCCGACAACCCGTGGGACCACGACTTCCCGGTGTTCAAGGTCGGCCCGGGGGAGCGGGGCAAGATCTTCGCGTTCCTCGGTCGTGATGGCGTCGGGGTGAAGGCCGCCACGACGCGTGAGGTCGCCGACGAGTGGCTGCACCGCTACCCCGAGAGCGCGACGGTGATGGCCTACATCGGCCGCTCGGGCTGGAACAATCTCTCCTTCGACGGGCAGATCCCCGACGACGAGCTCCGCGAGGCCGTCGACGAGTCCTATCGACTGGTGGTCGAGAGGCTTCCCAGGAAGCTGCGACCGGACGGCTGGGACGCCTAGCGCCGGCGTACGACGCCTCAACCGTCCGTGGGCTCGTCGCCGGGCTTCTCGGTGCCCGGGTCGTCAGGCTTGGTCTTCCCGCCCTTGGGGCCCTCGAGCTCCTTGGCCTGGCGGCGCTGGAGCTTCTCGACCCGGGCATCGATGATCGAGCGCCGGCTCGCCACCACCCGGGCCAGGTTCGCCCCGGTCGGGATCAGCACGAAGATCGGCCAGACGAAGCCGTCGTGACCCGCCATGAACCAGATCGCCCAGACGATCAGGTTCGGGATCAGGAACCCGAAGAAGGCCTCGCGCAGCTTCTCGTTGAAGTAGAGGCGGGCCTGACGCTCGAGGTCGCCCGACGGCAGAGGGATGAACCGGGCCGGCACTGCGTCGGCGGTGAGGTCGCGGATCGGCGGCAACAGCTCGGCGTAGGTCTTGGCGGCCGTGACCGTCGCCGTGCGCTCGTCGAGCTCCTCGCGGTCGAGTCGTCCCTCCGCGTACGCCGAGGCCAGCACCTCGTGCACCACCGCCCGGTCGCGGTCGGAGGCCCGGATGCCGGCGTACTGAGGGTCGCGCGGATCGTGCTCGAACTCGCGCCAGACGCTCCCCGTGGTCACCGGGTCATGGTAGAGCCGGTCCGTCGGCCGCCAAGGCCGGCCAGGCTGCCCGGGTGATCCGGGCGATGCCCGCTTCACGTTCGGCCGGGGTGCCGGGCGCCGTGACCAGCACGGCGATCCCCATCGGCGGCAGGCCAGGTGCCCGGACCAGCGCGACGTCGTGGTTCACACCGTCGATCCACCCGGTCTTGTTGCCGACGGTCACGCCGGTGGGCAGGCCCGCCGGGATGCCGTCGCGGAAGGTCTGGGCGAGCAGGGTGCGTTCGCAGGCGGCCGTCGCCTCCTGGCCGGCGAGCTTTCCCTCGGCGAGCGCGACCATGAGCCGGGCCAGGTCGTCGGCCGTGACCAGGTTGTCGATGCCGGCGTCGCGGGCGGCGTAGTCCTCGATCCCGCGCACCACCTGCGTGCGGTCCGAGCACCCGGCGTCGGCGAGCACGGCTGCGACCTCGGCCAGGCCGACGCTCTCCAGGACGAGGTTCGTGGCCAGGTTGCCCGAGACCGTGACCATCCGCTCGACCAGGTCCCGCAGCGGTACGTCGTGCCCGACGGCCGCCCAGGTCTCGGGGTCGGAGTCCTCGGCCGCGTCCACCCGGAACCGCACGCCGGGAACCACGGAGTCGACGTCGTCGTGCACGGTCACCGGCCGGTCCAGGTCGACCTCGCCGCGCTCGGCCCGGCGATGGGCCGCCAGCAGGATCGGCAGCTTCATGGTGCTGGCGGAGTAGTGCCGGGTGTCGGGGTCGACCGCGACCCTCGCCGACACCTCGCCGGCGACGCGGGCCACCACCGAGACCGTCCCCGAGCCACCGCGGACGGCGGCCACCGCGGCCGACAGGTCCTCGGTCATGACCCCTCCGGGCGACGCCGGATGACGGTCAGCGCGACCATCCGGGCGACCACGAACGCGATGTAGAACACGCCGGTCACCTGCTCCACCATCGAGAGCGACCGGGCGTTCGGGAGCACCGGGGTGATGTCGGACAGGCCGGTGCTGGTGAGCGTGGTGAACGAGAGGAAGAGCAGCTCGAACCAGGTCTGGTGGCCGGGCCCGCCGGCATCGGCGAACGACCCCGGCCAGATCACCTGGGCCGCCGAGTAGACGTAGGCGAAGCCCCAGGCCACGACCGTGAACGCCGCGCCCACGGCGTAGATCTCGTCGGACGTGACGTGCTCGTCGCTGAAGACGTAGCGCACCATCCCGTAGGAGACGTAGAGGTAGAGCGGAGCGTGGAGGAGGGCCGAGATCAGCACGATGGAGTCGTAGCTGGGGTAGATGGCCTCCAGCACCGTGAACACCATCGCCGGAACCCCGACGAGCAGTGCCACCCAGGTCAGCGCCGGGGTACGTCGTACGGCCCAGAGCGCCGAGGCCAGCACCAGGAGCCCGACCACGCCGACGCCGGCACGACCGAGCGCCGAGTCGTCGAGGAACGGGTAGGCGAGCACCGAGAGCAGCTGCACGGCGAGCAGCAGGGCACAGGGGTTGCGGCGCAGGGTGCCGATCATCGAGCCGGCGGACCGGGAGGTTGAGACGTTGCTGGGTGCCACACCGGCATCGTAGGGAACACGCCTCCGCCGACGAAGGCGCGCGCGGTGCCGCGCCCCGTACGATGCGCGAGCGGGGATCGGTCGAGCCTGGGAGGGACACCGTGATGGTCGCGGCGCGCGGTTCCGGCGGGATGTCGTGACCGCCGGACACCGCTGGCTGACCCTCCTGGTCGCCCTGCTCCTCCTGCTCGCCGTCCTGGGCGCCACCCTCGTCGTGCGCACCCACGGCGACCGGGCCGATGCGCGCGTCCGCCAGGAGAGGTACGGCGCGGTGCTGGCCGCCGCGGACGCCGAGGCCACCGCGTTCGTGAACCTGCGCTACGACCGGGCGGCCCAGGGCATCAGGGCCGTGGCCGCCGGTGCCACCGGAGACTTCAAGAGGCACTACGTGCGCTCGTCCCGCGACCTCGCCGCGACCATGCGGCGCCAGCAGTCGACCCTGACCGGTCACGTCGTCTCGTCGGGCGTCACGGAGGTGACTCCCGACCGCGCGACCGTGATCGTGGCGACGAGCGGAACCGTCGCCAACCGGCGTACCGGCGGCCGGCCGGTCCCGCGCCGCTACCGGCTCCGCCTCACCCTGCTCCACGAGGGCGGCCAGTGGCGCACCTCCGACATCTCCTTCGTCGGAGACACGCCATGACCAGCCGCACGACCGCGGTGCTCGCGGCCTCGTCCCTGGTCCTCGCCACCCTGGTGGCGGGGGAGGCGTGGTACCTCTGGGGGATCTCGGAGCCGACGCCGTCGGCGACCCGCCCGGTGGTGATCGGCGACATCGAGGCGCGGAGCGTGGTCGAGACCGCCGCCCAGGACGCCGCCGCGATCTTCAGCGCGTCGTGGCGGGACTACGACGGGCACCTCGACCGGGCGACCGCCCTGATGACCGACGCCTTCGCGGCCACCTACCGCACCACCGCGGCGCCGGTGCGGGCCCAGGTCGTCTCGTCGCGCACCCGGACGACGACGCGGGTCGCGTCGTCGGGTGTGGTGCGGGCCTCGCCCGACCAGGTGCAGGTGCTGCTCTTCCTCGACCAGCGGGTCGTCGCCGGCACCGGGCCGCCGTCGTACAACGCCCGGCGTGCGCTCGTGACCATGGTGCGCACCGACCGCGGCTGGCTCGTCGGCAACGTGCAGACTGGGTGATCCACTCCGGAAAGGGAGCGACGTGGCACAGCTCGAGACAGACCTGGCGATCATCGGGGCCGGACCCACCGGCCTCTACGCCGCCTACTACGCCGGGTTCCGCGGGATGCGCGTCGCGGTGATCGACTCCCTGCCGGAGCTCGGCGGTCAGATCACCGCGATGTACCCCGAGAAGCAGATCCTCGACGTCGCCGGGTTCCCGACGATCAAGGGCCGCGACCTCGTCGAGGGTCTCGTCGAGCAGGCCAACACCGCCGAGCCGGACTACCTCCTCGACCGCACCGCCGTCGGTCTTGCCCATACCGACGACGACGTCCGGGTCACGCTCGACGACGGCACCGAGGTGTGCGCGAAGGCGCTCCTCATCACCGCCGGCATCGGCAAGTTCAGCCCGCGCCCGCTCCCGGCCGGCGACGGCTGGCTCGGCCGCGGCATGGAGTTCTTCGTGCCCACCTTCGCGCCGTACGCCGGCAAGGACGTCGTGATCGTCGGCGGCGGCGACTCGGCGTTCGACTGGGCGATCCACCTCGAGCCGGTCGCCACCTCGATCACCCTGGTCCACCGCCGCGACGCGTTCCGTGCCCACGAGCGCACCGTGCAGGCGGTGCGCGACTCCAGCGTCGAGATCGTCACCAAGGCGCAGGTCACCGGACTGTTCGGTGAGCCGACCGTGGCCGAGGTGGAGATCACCATCGACGGACAGGAGCCGGCACGCCGCCCGGCACAGGCCGTGGTCGCCGCACTCGGCTTCATCGCCGACCTGGGACCCCTCCAGCACTGGGGGATCGAGGTCGAGAAGCGCCACGTGGTCGTGAACGCCGCGATGCGTACCAACCTGGAGCGGGTCTTCGCCGCCGGCGACATCACCGAGTACCCGGGCAAGGTCCGCCTGATCGCGGTCGGCTTCGGCGAGGCCGCCACCGCGGTCAACAACGCCGCCGTGGTCATCGACCCTTCCGCCCACGTCTTCCCCGGCCACTCCAGCGAGGGCACGTAGTTTCGCCGGTCGAGGCCGCGGCGGTGGTTTCGAGACGGGCGCAGAGCGCCCTCCTCAACCACCGGATCACCGCTGGTCGAGGAGTGAGCGGCCGACGTACTTCCGCTGGTCGAGGAGCGAGCGGCCGACGTACTTCCGCTGGTCGAGGAGCGAGCGTCAGCGAGCGTCTCGAGACCCGGTGACCTGGTAGCGGTGGTTTCGAGACCGGTGCGGCCGGGGTGGAGGGGGCCCGGTTAGGGTCGGCGTACCGGTCGGTAGCATGGCGCGCCGTCCGATCCGGACCGGAAGGCGGAGCCCGTGCGCGTTGCACTGCTGTCGTACCGCAGCAAGCCGCACTGCGGTGGCCAGGGGGTCTACGTCCGTCACCTGAGCCGCGAGCTGGTGCGGCTCGGCCACGAGGTCGAGGTGTTCTCCGGGCAGCCGTACCCCGACCTCGACGAGGGGGTCCGGCTGACCCAGGTGCCCAGCCTCGATCTCTACCGCGAGTCCGACCCCTTCCGGACCCCGCGTCCCTCCGAGCTCCGCGACCTCGTCGACGTCGAGGAGGTCGTGACCATGTGGACGGCGGGCTTCCCCGAGCCTCGCACCTTCAGCCGCCGCGTCCTCCGGCTGCTGCGCGAGCGCGCTGACGACTTCGACATCGTGCACGACAACCAGACCCTCGGCTCGCCCCTGCTCGGCGTGGAGGAGGTGACCGGGCTACCGCTGGTGGCGTCGGTGCACCACCCGATCAGCATCGACCGCCGGATCGACCTGGCCTCCGCGCCCGGGTGGCAGAAGCGGCTCACGCTGCGCCGCTGGTACGGCTTCGTCCGGATGCAGGCACGCGTGGCGCGGGGGATGCGGATGGTGCTGACGCCGTCGGAGTCGTCGCGCACCGACGTGGTCCGCGAGTTCGGGGTCGACCCGCAGCGAGCCCGCGTGGTGCTGCTGGGGGTCGACGACGGCTTCGTGCCCCCGACCGAGCCCCGCGTCCCCGGCCGGATCCTCGCCATGGCCAGCGCCGACGCGCCGTTGAAGGGGATCGCGACCCTGCTCGAGGCCTTCGCCAAGCTCCGCACCGAGCGACCCGAGCTCGAGCTCCTGCTGGTGAGCAAGCCCGTTTCCGGCGGCCGTACCGAGCAGCTCCTCGACGAGCTCGCGATCCGTGACCACGTGAGCCTCGTGCACGGCCTCAGCGACGCCGAGCTGGTGGCCCTGATGGGCTCCGCCGAGCTCGCCTGCGTGCCCAGCCTGTACGAGGGGTTCTCGCTGCCGACCGCCGAGCTGATGGCCACCGCCACGCCACTCGTGGTCTCGCGGGCCGGCGCGATCCCCGAGGTGGTGGGGCCCGACGGGCTCTGCGCCGACCTCGTCACCCCCGGCGACGTGGCAGAGCTGGTCGACGCCGTGGCTGCCCTGCTCGACGATCCGGTACGCCGAGCGCGCTACGGCGCCGCCGGCCGCCGCCGGGTCGAGGAGCTGTTCAGCTGGCGGGCCGTCGCGGCCGCCACCGCCGCGGCGTACGAGGATGCGATCGCCGACTTCCGGGTCTCGACCACCGAGGAGAGACGTGCTGACCGTTGACTTCGACCGGCTCGGGCTGCGCCCGGGGGACCGCGTCCTCGACCTGGGGTGCGGGGCCGGTCGCCACGCCTTCGAGATGTACCGGCGCGGTGCCGACGTGGTGGCGTTCGACCAGGACGCCGACGAGCTGTCCAGCGTGCGCGACATGTTCGTCGCGATGGCCGATGCCGGCGAGGTGCCGGACGGCGCCGAGGCCGACGTGAAGGAGGGCGACGCGCTCTCGCTGCCCTTCGCGGACGGGGAGTTCGACCGTGTCGTCGCCGCGGAGATCCTCGAGCACGTCCCTGCCGACCTCCAGGCCCTGGCCGAGCTCGTCCGGGTGCTGCGACCCGGCGGCACGATCGCGCTGACGGTGCCCCGTTGGCTGCCCGAGGTGCTCTGCTGGAAGCTCTCGGACGACTACCACAACACGCCCGGCGGCCACATCCGCATCTACTCCGACGCCGAGCTGATCACCAAGGCCGTCAACGCCGGCCTGGTGTACGACGGTCGCCACTACGCCCACGCCCTGCACTCGCCGTACTGGTGGCTCAAGTGCGCGGTGGGCGTCGAGAACGACGGGAACCCGGCCGTCAAGGCGTACCACCGCCTCCTGGTCTGGGACATCATGAAGGCTCCGCGCGCGACGCGCTGGGCCGAGAAGGCGCTCGACCCCCTGATCGGGAAGAGCCTCGTGGTCTACCTCCACAAGCCTCTGCCCACGCCCGGGGTCACCGATGGCGCCTGAGCTCCTCACCCGCGGGCAGGTCGCCCGGTCGGGCGCCGCGATCGAGGCCGTCCAGGAGCACGACGGGGCGATCCCGTGGACCGCCGGCGGCCACACCGACGTCTGGAACCACGTCGAGGCCGCGATGGCGCTGCTCGTGGCCGGGCGCCACGACGCCGTCGACCGCGCCTGGTCCTGGGTACGTCGTACCCAACGGCGCGACGGCTCCTGGCCGTTGAAGACGGTCGGTGGGGTCGTCGAGGATGCCAGCGGCGAGACCAACATGGCGGCGTACGTCGCGGTCGGCGTCTGGCACCACTGGCTGGTACGCCGCGACCGACGCTTCGTCACCGCCCACTGGCCGACGATCCGCAGGGCCCTCGACTTCGCCTGCGCGATGCAGCTCCCCTTCGGCGGCATCGCCTGGTCGCAGGAGTGGTCGGCCCACGGCCCCGCCCGGGTCAACCGCGACGGCCTGCTCGCCGGCTCGTCGAGCATCCACCACGCGCTCCGCGCGGGCCTGACCCTCGCCGAGCTCCTCGACGACCCGCAGCCCGAGTGGGAGCTCGCGGCCGGTCGTCTCGGCCACGCCCTGCGCGAGCACCGGGACCGCTTCCTGGACAAGTCGACGTTCTCGATGGACTGGTACTACCCGGTCCTGGGCGGCGCGGTCCGTGGCGAGGCGGGACGCGAGCTCATCGACGGCCGCTGGCACGACTTCGTGGTGCCCGGGCTCGGGGTGCGCTGCGTCGACACCAACCCGTGGGTGACCGGGGCCGAGTCCTGCGAGCTCGTGCTCGCCCTCGACGCGCTCGGCGACCGCGACCGGGCGCTGCGGCTGTTCGCCGACGTCCAGCACCTGCGCAGCGACGACGGAGGCTACTGGACCGGCTACGTCTACCCCGACGAGGTGCACTGGCCGGCCGAGCGGACGACGTTCACCACCGCGGCCGTCCTGCTCGCCCACGACGCGCTCACCGGGCAGACGCCGGGCGCCGACCTGGTCCGGGGAGCGGGGCTGGTGCCCGATCCGGAGCCGCTCGCCCTGGAGTGTGGCTGCGCGTCAGCGGACGCTCTCGCCGGGCATGCCTGACACGCGCTTCAGGACCCGCAGCGAGCCCGCGACGTCGACGTCGGTGAACGCCCCGGAGTCCAGCGCCCGCAGGTAGATGTCGTACGGCGGGCGACCGCCGTCGGCGGGGTCGGGGAACACGTCGTGGATGGCGAGCAGCCCGTCGGGCATCACCCAGCGTGCCCAGCCGTGGTAGTCGGCGTGGGCGGGCTCGTTGCCGTGCCCGCCGTCGATGAAGAGGAGTGAGACCGGTGTGCGCCAGTGGGCGGCCACGGTGGCGGAGGCACCGACGACGCCCACGACGACGTCCTCGAGACCGGCCTCCTCGATGGTCCGGCGGAAGAACGGCAGGGTGTCGATGCGTCCGGTGGCCGGGTCGACCAGCGTCGGGTCGTAGTGCTCCCAGCCGGCCTGGTTCTCCTCCGAGCCGTGGTGGTGGTCGACGGTGAACACCACGCCGCCCACCTCGCGCGCGGCGAGGCCGAGGTAGACCGCCGATTTGCCGCAGTAGGTCCCGATCTCGACGACCGGGCCGTGGGGGAGCCGCTCGCGGGCGAAGCGGTGCAGCGCCAGCCCCTCGGCGTCGGGCATGAAGCCTCGCGCGGCACGTGCGACGGCGAGGAGGTCGGCGGGGTCGGCGGCGTGGGTCATCGCGAGCGCGAGGCTACTCGACGGCACCGTTCGAGGAGCGGCGTGATCGGGGTCTGCCACCGCCAAGCGGCGTCACCGCCGTGCGCGGTGCCACTCGAGGTAGCGCTCGACGGCCCGTACGACGTGCTCGGAGCGGATCGACGGGAAGACGTCGAAGGCGTGCTGGGTGCCGGGGAACTCGGCGTACGCGACGCTGTTCTTGGAGGTCTCCCGGAGTGCGGCGACGAAGAGGCGGGCCTGCTCGACGGCCACCAGCGAGTCGTGGTCGCCGTGCATCACGAAGAAGTCGGGGGCGTCGGAGGTGATCTGCAGGATCGGCGACCCGTGCTCGAAGACCTCGGGGTCGTCGTCCCAGGTGCGCTGGACGATCTTCGGCGCGAGGTAGCGGTCGCGCATCACCAGCGCGTTGGTCAGGCCGGTGGCGCCGGCGAAGTCGTAGACGCCGTAGAACGGCACGGCGGCCTGGACGCGGGTGTCGGCACCCTCGAAGCCGGGCTGGTACTCCGGGTCGTTCGGCGTGAGGGCCGCCAGGGCAGCCAGGTGGCCGCCGGCGGAGCCGCCGGTGATCACGACGTACGACGGGTCGCCGCCGTACTCCTCGATGTGCTCCTTGACCCAGGCGATCGCCTTCTTCACGTCGATGATCTGGGCGGGGAACGCGTCGCGGGGCGCGAGCCGGTAGTTGATCGCGACGCACACCCAGCCGCGCTCGGCCATCCGCTGCATGAGCGGGATCCCCTGCTGGTCCTTGGAGCCGAACGTCCACCCACCTCCGTGTACCTGGAGCAGCACCGGGGCACCGACGACCTCGCGGTCGACCGGCCGGTACACGTCGAGCAGGCCGCGCTTGCCGGCATCGCTGTAGCGGAGGTCGCGGTCGACGCGGACGAGGGGATTGCGCCGGCTGAACGGGTTGAGCAGCTTGCGCCACGGCGTCGCCAGGTCGACCGTGGTCGGCCGCTCGCCGGGGCGGTCGGCGTACTCCTCGCCCAGGCTGTCGACCAGCGACTGCTCGGCGAGCACCTGCACCTGGCGGCTCTGCCGCACGAGATGGGTCAGTCCGATCGCGGTGGCACCCGCGAGCAGCAGGCCGAGGCGGCTGCGCTTCCCCCGAGCCACGTGGGCCGCGGTGTCGGCGGCGGTGAGCGCGAGCAGCTGCGGCGCGAGCTCGCCGGTCGGCCAGCCGAGCGCGAACGACCACAGGCCGACGCGTAGGTTGCTCGTGGGCGGTGGCCGCAACGCGTTGGCGGTGAGGGCGGCGGTGACCAGCTGGCGTCGGAGGTAGGACACGCGGCGATGCTACTGAGCAGTCGTCGGCGCCTCGAACGGTCTTCCTTCCCGAGATCCCGGGCCCGTGGCCTTGGCCGGAGCGGAGCTAGTGGCCCTACCAGAAAGAGATGACACGCCGGTGACGATTTGGTGACGGTCTCTAGCCCCCGACAGGTTTTGCCGATATGTTCGCGCACGAAACATAAACCGGTACGGCGGCATCCCCGACGTACCGCCGGACTGGAAGGCGCAGCCGAATGCGCAGGACCACAGCTTCGTTCGCAACCCTTGGTGTCGTGGCGGCACTCAGCCTGACCGCCTGCGGCTCCAACGACAGCAGCACCCCCGCAGCAGGAGGGTCGAGCGGGGCCGCCGGCATCAAGGCGGCCTGCAGCCTCTCGGACCCGCCCACGAGCGCGGCGAAGGTACCCGCCGCCGTCGACCTCGGGAAGGCGAGCGGCAAGGTCGGGGTCATCCTCCCCGACACGACGTCGTCGACCCGCTACACGCAGTACGACGCACCGCTGCTCACCAAGGCGCTCTCGGCCGCCGGGATCACCCCCGACGTCCAGAACGCCCAGGGCGACAAGAACAAGTTCGCCTCGATCGCCCAGAGCATGATCGGTGAGGGCGTCAAGGTCCTCATCATCGACTCCATCGACGCGGCCTCGGGTGCCGGTGTCGAGCAGCAGGCCGACAAGGCCGGCGTCAAGGTCATCGACTACGACCGCGTGAACCTCGGTGGCACCGCGCCGTACTACGTGTCCTTCGACAACGAGGACGTCGGCAAGCTCCAGGCGCAGACCATGATCGACTGCCTGAACCAGCAGGGCGTCACCAACCCGAAGATCATCATGATGGACGGCGGTACGGACGTCGACAACAACGCCGTGCTCTTCGCCAAGGGTGCTCACGAGGTGCTCGACCCGCTGAAGTCGCAGGGCAAGGTCACCATCGAGCAGGAGGCCACCGTCAAGGGTTGGCTCGTCGCCAACGCTGCTCCGGCCTTCCAGCAGGCGCTCCAGGCGTCGGGTGGTCAGGTCGACGGCGTGCTCGCCGCGAACGACGACATCGCCAACGCCGTGATCGGCGTGCTGAAGACCAGTGGTCTCGACGGCAAGGTCGTCGTCACCGGACAGGACTCCGGCACCGAGGGTCTGCAGAACATCGTGAAGGGTCTGCAGAGCATGACGGTGTTCAAGAACGTCAAGCTCGAGGCCAACGCCGCGGCGCAGCTGGCGATCGCGCTGATCGAGAACAAGGACCCGGCGTCCGCTGGTATGCAGCTGCAGGACTTCGCCGACCCGGAGTCTGCGAACCACCAGATCAAGGCGCTGCTCCTGCCTGCTCAGGTGATCACGCAGGCCAACATCAACGACGTGGTCAAGGCCGGGGCGCTGACCCAGGCCGAGATCTGCAAGGGTCTCACCACGGAGTGTGCGGCCATCGGGCTGCAGTAGTCCCGTAGCACTGCGACAACTCCTTCGTTGGCGGCCGGGCGCGAGCCCGGCCGCCAACGAATCAATGTGACCGTCCAGGGGTGATCCGCGTGACCGAACCGATTCTCCAGGCCCGCAATCTCAACAAGAGCTTCGGGCCCGTGCACGTCCTCCACGACGTCAACTTCGACGTCTATCCCGGCGAGGTCACCGCGCTCGTCGGCGACAACGGTGCCGGCAAGTCGACGCTCGTCAAGTGCTTCGCGGGCATCAACAACATCGACAGCGGCGAGGTGATCTACGAGGGCAACCACGTGACGATCTCCGACCCGCGTGCGGCCACCGCCCTGGGCATCGAGTTCGTCTACCAGGACCTCGCCCTGGCCGACAACCTGGACATCACCCAGAACATGTTCCTGGGCCGCGAGCTCACCACGGTGGGCTCGATCCTCTCCGACGGGCAGATGGAGAAGCAGGCCCGCGAGACCCTCGCCAGCCTCTCGGTCCGCACGGTGTCCTCGGTGCGCCAGATGGTCTCCAACCTCTCCGGCGGCCAGCGGCAGACCGTCGCCATCGCCAAGGCCGTGCTGTGGAACAGCAAGGTCGTCTTCCTCGACGAGCCCACGGCCGCCCTCGGTGTGGCCCAGACCCGTCAGGTGCTCGACCTGGTGCGTCGACTGGCCGACCAGGGCCGGGGCGTCGTGCTCATCTCCCACAACATGAACGACGTGATGGAGGTCGCCGACCGCGTGGTCGCCCTCTTCCTCGGTCGGGTCGCCGCCGAGGTGAAGAAGGAAGACACCAACACCACCCAGATCGTCGAGCTGATCACGTCCGGCCGTAGCGGTGGCCTCGGCCTCGAGTCCGCCACCGCCAACGAGAGCATCTGAGGGGAAGCGCCATGTCGACCAACAACCCCGAGGCCGAGTCCACCGCCACCAAGCGCCCGGCCGGCGACCGGTCCGAGGCCTTCTCCCTCGACATCGAAGAGCGCTCGATCGGCGATGCGTTCAGCGGCTGGATCACCAAGCTGCGCACCGGCGACCCCGGCGCGCTGCCGTCGATCCTCGGCCTGATCATCCTGGCCATCGTCTTCCAGCAGGTCAGCAGCCACTTCCTGTCGTCGGCCAACATCGGCAACATCCCGGGCCAGGGCGCCTACATCGCCGTGATCGGCCTCGGGCTCGTGTTCGTGCTCCTGCTCGGCGAGATCGACCTCTCGGCCGGAACGGCCGGAGGCGTCTGCGCCGCCATCGCTGCGGTCGCCATCTCCAAGGGCAACCTGCACGACTCGCTGCCGACGTTCCTGTTCTGGAGCCTCATCGTGGGCCTGGTCATCTGCGCCGCCCTCGCGGTCCGGACCAAGGCCTGGTCGGCAACGGTCGCCATCCTGCTCGGCATCGTGCTCATCCTCACCAACCTGACCGACCACCTGGCCTTCGGCCTGATCGCGGCCGTCTGCATCGGCGTGGCGATCGGGGTCTTCAACGGCTACATGGTGGCCGTGGTCGGCATCCCCAGCTTCGTGGTCACCCTCGCGCTGTTCCTGGCGTGGCAGGGCGTGCTGCAGTTCGTGGTGAGCGGCGTGCCGATCAACACCTCGAACTACAAGCTGTGGTTCGACATGGCCTACGGCACCCTCACGGTGACGTGGAGCTGGGTGTTCACGATCATCGTGGTCGGCGGTTACGTCGCCTACTCGTTCTACCAAGCCATCACCACGAAGCGACGGGACCTCGCGCACGACGCGATCAGCCTGGTCGTGCTGCGCAGTGCCGCCATCATCATCGGTGGCGTCCTGATCACCTACCTCGCGTGCCGAGACCGCGCTCTGCCCAACGCCACTCCCAAGCAGGGCATCCCCGTCCCCGCAGCCATCGCGATCACCCTGATGATCGTGTGCACGATCGCCCTGATGAAGACCACCTGGGGTCGTCACCTCTACGCCACCGGTGGCAACGCCGAGGCGGCTCGTCGTGCGGGCATCGACGTGGTCCACATGCGCGTCACCGCGTTCGCCCTCTGTACGGCGTTCGGCGCCATGGGCGGCATCCTGCTCGCGTCCTCGCAGTCCTCGGCCTCGCTCGACCTCGGCTCCGGCAACGTGCTGCTGTTCTCGGTCGCCGCGGCCGTCATCGGCGGTACGTCGCTCTTCGGTGGCCGAGGCAAACCGCGTGACGCCATCCTCGGTGCCCTGGTGATCACCATCATCCCGAACGGACTGGGGCTCAAGCCGAGCCTCGGCCCGCAGTGGCAGCAGGTCATCACCGGTGTCGTGCTGCTCCTCGCCGCAGCCGTCGACGCGATCTCCCGCCGGCGGGCAGCCAGGTCCTGACAGCCTCGTGGCCGGACGGCGTGCGTCGGCGGTACGACCCGACGAGATCAGGCAGCACAACCTGTCACTGGTGCTCAGCCATGTGCACCGCGACGGGGCGCTGACGCGCGCCGAGCTGACCCAACGCCTCCACCTGAGCCGCTCGACCGTCGGCACCCTCGTCGGCGACCTCGCCCAGCTCGGCCTGGTCGAGGAGGTCGTGCCCAGCGGGGGAGAGCGGGTCGGGCGACCGTCCCACGTGGTCGCGCCACACGCCGCCGGCCCCTACGCCGTCGGGGTGGACATCGACGTGGCCCACGTGACGGTCGCAGCGATCGGTCTCGGTGGAGTGATCACGGCCCGCGAGCTGGTGCCGACCGGACCCGGCGCGAACGATCCCGACCAGCTGGTCGCGCTGATCGCCGCAGCGATCCCGCGGCTCCGCGACACGACCGGCACGACCGGCCGCGTGTGCGGGGTCGGGGTGAGCGTTCCCGGCACGGTCGACATGGCCACCGGCCGGGTCGGTGTGGCGCCCAACCTCGGGTGGGGAGGCGTCCAGTTCGGCGCCATGCTCGAGGAGGTGCTGCCGGGCGACGTACCGGTCTACGTCGGCAACGACGCCGACCTCGCCGTCCTGGCCGAGCACCAGCGGGGCAACGCCCGCGACTGCGACGACGTCGTCTTCGTGATGGGGCGGATCGGCGTGGGCGCCGGCATCATCATCGGCGGCGTCCCGGTGCACGGCCGCGACGGTCACGCCGGCGAGATCGGCCACAACGTCCTGGACCCGTCCGGACCGCTCTGCCACTGCGGCAAGCTGGGCTGCATCGAGACCTTCCTCGGTGAGAACACCCTGCTGGAGCTGGCCGGTCGGTCCCTGCCGCGCACCGACGCGAAGGTCGCCGCGCTCTTCAAGGACGCCCGGGAGGGCGAAGCCGGCGCGCTCCACGCCATCGAGTCCGCGGCCGAGCCGCTCGGCCGGGCCATCGCGAACCTGCTCAACATGCTGAACCCCGAGCGGGTCCTGCTCGGGGGCTCGCTCGGGGAGGTGCTCGAGCTCGCCCGGCCGGAGGTGGAGGCGGCCGTGGAGCGTTACACCTTCGGTGAGGCCAGCCCGGGGGTCACCCTCGGCCTGCCGGCGTTCGGCACCGACTCGGCGCTGCTCGGTGCCGGCGAGGTCGCCTTCACCGGCCTGCTGGCCGACCCGCACTGAGGCGAGCCGGCCAGCAGGTCGAAGGCGTCGTCGTCCTAGGGAGTCGGCTTCCCGAAGATCTCGAGCTCGGTGAGGTCGACGATACTGGCAGCCCGAGAACGCTCCGCCCGGACAGTTCGTGGAGAAGTTCGGGGTCTGGTTGCTCTGCACGGTGAAGCGCACGAACCGCACCGACGCCGCTCCGTCTGTGGACGAGAGGTTGTTGATCTGCCCGTTGTCGGCCTTGGTAAACGTCCCGGCATCGGCTGGGGCCCACGGCCCTGCGGCGGAGGCTGACGTCTCGATCGTGTACTGGCCGGTCGAGGCGCTGGCGCCGTCACCGCAGGACGCCGACGGGTCCACCCCGAAGCCGGTCACGTCGTAGGTCGTACCGAGGTCGACCACGAAGTTCTTCGGGAGGAATGTGCCGCTGGGGGCGTCGCTGATGTTGCCCTGGCGGATGTTGGTGCTCCAGCCGGTGCCCTGGTTCTGGTCGATCGCCTGCTGCGGGCCGCACCCCGAAGAACTCGATCCCGGTGGCGGAGGAGATCGAGGCACCGAGCGCGTGGGTCGCCAGGTTCTTGTGGACGTTGAAGTTGGCGGTGCCGCCCGTGGTGGCATCCACTGTGACCGACGCGCGAGCGGAGTAGCCGCCCCCGCGCACCTGCAGCTTGGTGTAGGTGCCCACCGGGACGTTGTGGATCTCGTACGAGCCGTCCGCCAGGTGACGTCGGTGGGGTTGGCGATGTCCGCGCCCTGGAAGGCCAGCGTCACCGTGACGCCTTTGATCGGGAGTCCAGTGTCCGCGTCGGTCACCGTCCCGTGGATCCTGCCGAACCGGTGATCGTGGCTTCGGCGGCGTCGCGAAGCTCGCGCCCGGCGTGGTGTCGTTGCCACCGAGGGAGCCGGCGAAGAACCCCATGCCGCGGCTCGCGAAGACCTTCCAGATCTGGTTGAGCTTCGCACCGTGGAAGACCGAGTTGTCGGCGACCAGGATCGCGTTGCGCATGTCGAGGAACGACGGGTTGTACGGCGCCATCTCCATCGCGCGGGTGACCAGGGCCTCGGCCCGCTTCGAGCCGATCGCGGCCCGCAGGCTCCACAGCGTCTGCGCCCAGATCTCGCCGTCGCCGTGGACCTCGGGACCGCCGGCCACGTGGCCGTAGTCCTGGTACGTATAGCCCCCGCGGTGGCCCACCGCGATCTTGTTGTTGCACAGCGGGACCTTCTGGCCGGGCTTGCAGTCGATCGCCTCCGTGCGGTCGAAGTTGACGCCCTTGCCGTCGTAGATGAACAGCCGCACGTCGGCCTTCGCGGCCCGGTCGCGCTGCAGGCCGTGGGCGACGAGGTAGTCCATGGCGTACCAGTCGCTCCACGCCTCGCCCATCGCGCCCGCCTGGATGCCGCCCAGGGTGGATCGACCCTGGACGTCGACGTTCAGCCGGTTGGACAGGCCGTGGGTGTACTCGTGGTAGACGGTGTCGGCCTCGTCGCCGACGTTGGTCGGCGAGAACGGGTCACCGTTCGGGTACGACGTGCCCGGCTGGTGCTGGAGGAACATCTGCATCTGCGGGCTGCGGCCGTCCGGCGGCGTACCCATGTTCGCGTTGTCGATGTGCCCACCGTCGGGAAGGCCGTTCGCGGTGTTGGCGCCGTCGTCGGTCTGGGTGTTGACGGGGTCACTGCCCTTGCCGGCCTTGCCGCGGTTGACCTTCTGGAAGTTGCCGGCGGCCTCGGTGAAGCCGATCGGCGCCTTCTGCAGGTGGTCGTGCCAGTTGTTGACGAAGTAGAAGACCTGCGTGGCGTTCTGCGCGCGGTTGGTGCGCCACGAGAACGGCTTGTTCGGGTTCCAGGAGCAGGGCCACGGGTTGCTGCAGAACGACTTCGCGAAGCCGAGGTGGAAGGGCTTCAGCGGGTAGCCCCACGAGTGCGCGGTCCGGGCCGGCACCTCTTCGCTCTTCGACGCGTGGTTGTTGTCGTTGACGTCGGAGTACGTGTGGGAGTTGTTGCCGTTGAGGACGCGAGCGGAGCCGCTCAACCAGTGGCGCTTGGTGAAGTTGACCCGCACCTGCTTGCCGCCCTTGCGGGCGCCGGGGAAGAAGGGGAAGACGTTGCCGGTGCTGTCGGTGGCGTCGTAGTTGACCAGCGGGCGGCTCTGCAGCAGGTCTCCGGTCTGCGCGTCGAGCACGACCATCGTCGGCGTCTTGGCCGACATCACGATGGCCTGGAAGGCGGGGAGGGCACCGCTGCCGGTCGCGAACAGGCCGGAGGTGACGCCGTCGGCGCTGAGGTCGCTGCCGTCCGTGGTGCCTCCGGTGACGTCGCGCGCGGCGTCGAGGGCGGCGTCGGGCGTGGCGAGATCCGGCGAGGCACCCACCTTGGAGACGAGGGTCGTCTTCTTCATGGGGGAGCCGCCCACGGTGAGGAGGTGACCGGCCCTGTTGACGGTGGCGGTCAGCCCGTTGCCGAGGACCGGCTTCCCGGCGATCCGCTGGGTGAAGTAGAGGTGGTGGGCGCCGGTGATGTCGCGGTAGTTGCGGTGCAGGTGGAAGGTCGTGAGGTCGGCCCTGCTGAGACCGAGCTCCGCGCGATGGCTCCGCACATAGCCCATGGCGATGCTGAAGGGCGACTTCTTGCTCGCGCCGGTGAGGAACCCGTCGAGCCGGGTCTGCATCCGCACCGTCTTGGTGGTCCCGTCGATGTCGGTCACGACTCCGCGAGGAGCGGCGGCCAGGGCGGCCCTGGCCGCAGGCTGCCTCGTGACCTGGTGCGCGGCTCGCAGGGCCTGGGCCTGCACCTGCGGACCGCTGGTGCGCACGTCGTAGTAGCCACGCGCGTCGTGCGGCGTGGCGCCGCTCGGCGCCGTCGCGGACGGCGCTCCGCTCCCCGCGGCGTACGACGTGGTGCCGGCGAGGCCGGCCAGTGCCAGTGCTGCGATCGAGGCGATCGCGATGCTGGTCCGGCGACGGCCGGGCGCGAGAACGTGACTCATGGAGCTCCCCAGGGCAGGCCGCCGTGTGACGGCCCGGTCACTCTCCCTCAGCGACGCCAGGAGAGCAAGCGCGCTCAGGATCTGCTCAGGTCACGATTCCGGCAGCGCCTCCGTCGTGCCGACGATGCGACGGATCTCGTCGATCGCGTCCCAGTCGTTGGCGTGCATGCCGGCCACGATCCGGTCGCCGCGCAGCCACCAGGCCCGGAACACCCGGCCCGGTACGTCGCCCGTGAGCACCACCCGGTCGTAGCCCTCGGGGCCGGGGTTGCCGACGTACTCCATGCCGAGGTCGTACTGGTCGGTGAAGAAGTAGGGGAGGTCGGCGGCGTCGGTCGGGGTGCCGGAGAGGGTGGCGGCGAGCGCAGCGCCGTGCTTCTTGGCGGTGTCCCAGTGCTCGACGCGGAGCGGATGGCCGAGCACCGGGTGGTCGATGTTCGCGACGTCGCCGATGGCGTGGACGTGCTCATCGGAGGTGCGGAGACGCGCGTCGGTGCGGATGCCGTTGTCGACGGTCAGGCCGGCGGCCTCGGCGAGCTCGGTGTTGGGCTGCACCCCCACCCCGACGACCAGGAGGTCCACGTCGAGGGCGCTGCCGTCGCCGAGGGCGACGGTGGCACCCTCGCCGCGGGAGCCGATGCCGGTGACCTGGACGCCGCACCGCAGGTCGACGCCGTGCTCGCGATGGAGGTCGGCGAAGACCTGCGCCACCTCGGGACCGAGGACGCGCAGCAGCGGAAGGTCGAGGGACTCGAGAACGGTGACCTCGGCGCCGTGCTGGCGGGCGGCCGAGGCGACCTCGAGCCCGATCCAGCCGGCGCCGATGATGCCGATGCGGGCGCCCTCGGTCAGCCGCTTGCGGAGCGCCAGCGAGTCGTCGAGGGTGCGGAGGTAGACGGCCGGGGCGCCGGACTCGTCGGCCATCGGGAGGTGCCGGGGTCGGGCGCCGGTGGCCAGGACGAGCTCGTCGTACTCGAGCCAGTCGCCGCCCGCCTGGACGCGACGGTCGGCCAGGTCGATCGCGGTGGCGGACGTGCCGGTGCGCAGATCGATGCCGTTGTCGCCGTACCACGCGGCCTCGTGGACCGCGGCGTCCTCGGGCGTGCCCTTGTCGAGGAGCAGGTCCTTGGACAGCGGCGGCCGTTCGTACGGCGTGTGGGCCTCCTCGGCGAGCAGCACCACCTCGCCGTCATGGCCGTGCTCGCGGAGCTGGGTGACGAAGGTGCCGGCCGCGAGGCCGCCCCCCACGACGACGATCGGTGCACTCATCTGGAACTCCTGTCTCGGGTCAGCGTGAGGAACTCGGCGCGCGACGCCGGGTCGTCGCGCAGGTCGCCCCGGAGGACGGTGGTGAGGGTGCTCGCGCCGGTGGCCAGGGCGCCGCGCAGGCTCATGCAGCTGTGCTCCGCCTCGATCACGACCCCGACGCCGCGCGGCGCGAGGCGGTCGTGGAGGTGGTCGGCGACCTGGCTGGTCAGCCGCTCCTGGGTCTGGACGCGGCGGGCGAAGAACTCCACCGTGCGCGCCAGCTTCGAGAGCCCGAGGATCCGGTCCGCGGGCAGGTAGCCGACGTGGGCGACGCCGTGGAACGGCAGCATGTGGTGCTCACAGAGCGAGCGCACGGGGATGTCGCGGACCAGCACGAGCTCGTCGTACCCGGATCCGTTGTCGAACGTCGTCAGGTCGAAGTCGGGGACGGCGAGCAGCTCGGCGTAGGCGTCGACCAGGCGGCGCGGGGTCTCGGCCATGTCGGGTCCGTCGACCGGCAGGCCGAGCGCGGTGAGCAGCGCGGTGGCGGCCTCGCGGGCGGTGGCCAGGTCGACCTCGGGCGCGGGGTGGGTCACACGCAGCCGGTGGGGGCGGAGGAGGTGCTCCTCGACCGCTGGGTCGAGGCTCGGGTCGAGCGGGCGGACGAGCTCGGTGCTCACGCGGCCTCCAGGGGTGGGCGGATTCTCTAAAAGAGAATACAGTGGACGTTAGTGGGGCCCTCGGTCCCGGTCAAGAGGAGGACCTCGTGGACGAGATCGGCGCGGTGGCGGTGCTCGCGGAACCGGTGCGCCACCGGCTCTACGACGCGGTCGCGTCGGCCCCCGGCCCGATCGGCCGCGAAGAGGCGGCGCAGGCGGCGGCCGTGCCGCTGCACTCGGCACGCTTCCACCTCGACAAGCTGGTCGACGCCGGCCTGCTCGAGGTCAGCTATGCGCGGATCAGCGGCCGCAGCGGACCGGGTGCCGGTCGGCCGGCCAAGCTCTACCGACGCTCGGCGGTCGAGGTCGCGGTGTCCCTGCCGCGACGTAGCTACGACCTGGTGGGCGGCATCCTCGCGTCGGCGCTGGAGCGGACCCTCGCGGGCGACGAGGCCGCGGTGTCGTTGCACGACGAGGCGCACCTCCGCGGGCGGGAGATCGGCACGTCGTACGACGGGAGCGGCGACGACCTCGACCGTGCCTCGGGCGTGCTCGCGGAGCAGGGCTTCGAGCCGCACCGCGACGGAGGCGAGGTCTGTCTGCGGAACTGCCCGTTCGACGCGCTCGTCGCCGAGCACACGGCCCTGGTCTGCGGGGTCAACCTCGACTTCGTGACCGGCGTCCTCGACGGACTGGGCTGCGCGTCCGCGCGCGCCCGGCTGCAGCCGGATCCCGACCACTGCTGCGTCCGGCTCTCCGCCGGCTGAGCGCTCCGGCCATGGCGCGAGGGCTTCCTGCCCACCAGGATCCTGTGGGGTGTCGATGTGGGGACGCGTCACCCGTCGTCTCAGTGACGATGCCGAACGACGACGAGGAGAACTCCCGATGCACTTCCTGATCCTGTTGGGCGGCGATGACCACTTCGATGACTGGGAGGCCGCCGATGACGAGGTCCGCGAGCGGTCCTTCCGCGACTACAACGCCTTCGCGAACGCCGTACGGAAGCGAGGGAGCCTGATCGTCGGGGACGCCCTGCATCGCCCCGAGACGGCTCGCAGCGTCCAGCCCGGGGAGGCGCGGCTGGTGACCGACGGGCCGTTCGCCGAGGCGGCGGAGCAGATCGGGGGGTTCTACCTGATCGACGTACCCGACCTCGACATCGCCGTGGAGCTCGCCAGGCTGCTGCCCCGTGAGTGCAGCGTGGAGGTCAGACCGACCCTCGGGATCCAGGTCTGACAGCCACGCGTCACGCTCGAGCGTGGCGTCGACGGGACAGCAGCTTGTGGCGAGGTCCGTGACGTCAGACGTCTCGGATACCCAGGACCGGGCGGCACTCGGCAACGCCGAGGAGGTCGATGTCGTCGCGCCGCCTCGTGGACCACTGCTCGCGGGACAGCGTCCATCGCTTGAGCTCACCAGGGTCGCCACGCCGAGTGGCCCAGTCGACCCCGTTGCGCTGGTAGCCCAACGCCTCCGAGACGCGGTTCGAGGCGTCGTTGTCGATGAAGGCGTCGCTGCCGGCGCGCTGAGCACCCAGCCCTTCGAAGGCCAGGTGCAGGACGGCGTGGCGCATCTCCGTGCCCAGGCCCTGGCCACGGGCATCGGGACCGAGCCAGGAGAAGGTGCTCACCGCGCCGAACGTCGGGTAGTCGGTCGCGATCAGGTCCTGCATGCCGACCGGCTCCCCGTCGACGACCACCACGAAGTACAGCCGCCAGAAGCTGTCACTGACCCTTCCCCGCCCGGTCCACACGGCGCGCAGCCATCGCCACTCCCGATCCGGGCTGTCCTCGTACAGGGACATCGGGTCGTCGAACGGCCACGGTGGCGTCGTGACCACCCCCGCGCGGACCACTGGCACGAGCCGCTCGAGGAGGTCGTCCGTGGCTCCGAGCAGCGAGAGCCGGGGCGTGTGCACCTGCACGTTCAGCGGTGGATAGGAGGAGGTGGTCACGGGTGTCGCCGGCATGGGCGCCACCCTAAGGAGGAGTGGTCGGCACCTGCATCCGAGAAAACATGACCCCGAATCTCGGCCGGACAGACCGGGTGGAAGACCGGCTCACGACGTACGCAGGTAGAGCCCGACGAGGGTGCCCTGCGCCGCAGCCTCCGAGCGGATCTTGGCGAGCGCGTCCTCGGTCGAGACGCCGTCCGCGAACTCGGTGTTGGTCACGTCGAGGGTGGCGGCCGCACCGACGTCGTCCTCCGCGGGCTGGTCATGGCCACAACCGGTGACCATGGCGCCGCAGACGAGCAGGACGACGACGATGCCGCGCCGTCTCCACGGTTCAGTGACGAAGGGCGTCCACACGCGTGATCGAGTACGGCGTGTCCGGCGTGTCGAACGACGGGTCGGTGATGGTGGCCACCACGTCGCCGTTGGCCAGCGAGTGACTCAGCTCGACGGCGTCGACCTCGTTGACGTTGCGGCCGACGTAGAGCAGGCGGCCGTCGAGCTCGAGGCCGTCTCCGAGACTCCTCGGTTGCGCAGGCCCGAGGGGGACCGGGCCCACTGGTCGGACCATCGTGTGTCGGGGGTGGACCAGGGTCAACACCGAGAATGGGGTGCTACCAGCCCCGCTCGCGCCACTCGTCGAGGTGGGGCCGCTCCACGCCCAGGGTGGAGTCGTTGCCGTGGCCGGGATAGAACCAGGTCTCGTCGGGCAGGGGCGCGAAGAGCTTCGTCGACACGTCCTCGATCAGCTGGGCGAAGCGCTCGGGGTCGTTCTGGGTGTTGCCGACGCCGCCCGGGAAGAGGCAGTCGCCGGTCCACAGGTGCGGGCTGCCGGACCCGTCGTCGTACAGCAGGCAGATCGAGCCCGGCGTGTGACCCGCGACCGGGATCACGGTGAGCGAGCAGGTGCCGACGGCGATCCGGTCGTGCTCGCCGACCCGCTGGTCGACCGCGACGCCCGTCTGCTCGGTGATGGCGTCGGCGTCGGGCTCACCCGCGACGACCACGGCGCCGGTGGCCTGGACGACGGCGGGCAGGGCGCGGTGGTGGTCCCAGTGCTGGTGGGTCGTCACGACGGTCGTGAGGCCGCCGTCGCCGATCAGCTCGAGCAGGCGCTCGGGCTCGTCGGCCGCGTCGATGAGCACCTGGTCGCCGGTGTCGGTGCAGCGGAGGAGGTAGCAGTTGTTGTGCATCTGCGGGTCGACGGCCAGCTTGGTGATCTCCAGCATTCCGGCGGTACGTCGGTCCGGCGCCCCGCCGGGGGACACCTCGCCGCTGTAGTGGTCAGTCATGGGTCACCAGGCTCCGATCTCGGGAAGCTCGCCGCGCGAGCAGGACAGGGTCTCAGGGGTGGGCCGGCCGGTCAGCCACCAGCCGAGGTCGGCGACCGGGCCGGTGATCACCGCGCCGGTGTCGCCCTCCGGACCCAGGATCCACGTCCGGTCGGCGTCGAGCGGGCGCACCTCGATCCGCTCCGGAGGGTCGAGCCGCTTGGTCATCGCGTCGACCAGGAGCGTCGAGAACGTCGTGGACCAGGCGCTGGTCGTGTAGCCGGTCCCGAGGTCGACGTGGTGGATCTCCAGCTCGCGCACCCGCATGCTCGGCAGGGACGCGGTCCGCATCGAGCGGCCACCCGGCGTACGTTCGACCCGACTCGCCCAGGCGTCCTCGGGGATGGCGGCGAAGGCGTCGTGGAGGATCGTCGTACCGCCGAGCAGCCGGTCGCGGATCTCGCCCGGCCCGGCGCCGGCGAGGGCGTCGATGTCGCTGTCGCGCTTCTCGTCGGAGTCGTACATCGCGGCGGGCTCGTCGGCCACGACTCCGTGGAGCATGCGGGCCATTCCCTCGGCGTTGAGGGCGAGGTGCGCCACGACGTGGGCGCGGGTCCAGCGGGGGAGCAGGGACGGCGCCCGCCACTCGTCGCCCTCCAGGCCGTCCACGGTCCGGTTCAGGCGCTGCGCCGCATCGCCGATCAGGTCGAGGGCGACGTGGCGGTCCGCGGTCCCGGTCGAGGTCATGGGCGCCATTCAACACCCCTTCCGCGGGCTCCCGTCTCGCCCGTCGGGAGGACCCTGCCGCGCCTTCGGCGGAGCGTGCGCCCCCACGTAGGATTGAGTGTCGGCGGGGCGTGGCAGGCTTGCGTTGGCAGTTCCGGCAGACGAACATGTGTTCGAACGCCCAGATCCTTCACGACCAGCCAGGGGACCTCAGCCAGTGGCCGACCAGCTCATCATCCGGGGTGCGCGCGAGCACAACCTCAAGGACATCTCGCTCGACCTCCCGCGCGACTCGTTGATCGTGTTCACCGGCCTGTCCGGGTCGGGCAAGTCCAGCCTGGCCTTCGACACCATCTTCGCCGAGGGCCAGCGCCGCTACGTCGAGTCGCTCTCGGCGTACGCCCGGCAGTTCCTCGGCCAGATGGACAAGCCCGACGTCGACTTCATCGAGGGCCTCTCGCCCGCGGTCTCGATCGACCAGAAGTCCACGTCCAAGAACCCCCGGTCCACGGTCGGCACCATCACCGAGGTCTACGACTACCTCCGCCTGCTCTACGCCCGCGCCGGCCGGCCCCACTGCCCGGTCTGCGGCGCGCCGATCGAGCGGCAGACGCCGCAGCAGATCGTCGACCGCGTGCTCGCCCTCGAGGAGGGTCGCCGCTTCCAGGTGCTCGCCCCGGTGATCCGCGGCCGCAAGGGGGAGTACGTCGAGCTCTTCCGGCAGCTCCAGACCGACGGCTTCTCGCGGGTCAGGGTGAACGGCGAGACCCACACCCTCGACGACCCGCCCAAGCTCGACAAGCAGAAGAAGCACACCATCGAGGTCGTCGTCGACCGGCTGGCGGTCAAGGCGTCGTCCAAGCGCCGGCTCACCGACTCGGTGGAGACCGCGCTGCGGCTGGCCAACGGCCTGGTGGTCCTCGACTTCGTCGACCTGCCGGCCAAGGACCCCGGCCGCGAGCTGAAGTTCTCCGAGAAGATGTCGTGCCCCAACGACCACACCATCGACACCGACGAGCTGGAGCCGCGGTCGTTCTCCTTCAACTCGCCGTTCGGCGCCTGTCCCGAGTGCCACGGCCTCGGCACCCGGATGGAGGTCGACCCCGACCTCGTCGTACCCGACCCCCAGGCGACCCTGGGCGAGGGTGCGATCCAGCCGTGGAGCCAGGCCCACGTCGCCGACTACTTCCTGCGCCTGATGGGCGCGCTGGGCGAGGAGCTCGGCTTCGACCTCAACACGCCGTGGGGCAAGCTGCCCGCCAAGGCGCGCAAGTCGCTGCTCGACGGCCACCCGACCAAGGTCCACGTCGTCACCACCAACCGCTACGGCCGCCAGCGTGCGTACTACGCGGAGTTCGAGGGTGTGCGGTCCTACGTCGAGCGCCGGCACGGCGAGGCCGAGTCCGACACCAGCCGCGAGCGCTTCGAGGGCTTCATGCGCGAGGTGCCCTGCCCGGCGTGCCAGGGCAGCCGCCTCAAGCCGGTCAGCCTGGCGGTGACGATGGGCGGCAAGTCCATCGCCGAGGTGTGCGCCCTCCCGATCAACGAGACCGCCGACTTCCTGGCCGACCTCGAGCTGTCCACGCGCGAGAAGCAGATCGCCGAGCGGGTGCTCAAGGAGATCCAGGAGCGGCTCAACTTCCTGCTCGACGTCGGGCTCGACTACCTCTCCCTGAACCGGCCGAGCGGCTCGCTGTCGGGCGGCGAGGCGCAGCGGATCCGGCTGGCCACCCAGATCGGCGCCGGCCTGGTCGGTGTCCTCTACGTCCTCGACGAGCCGTCGATCGGGCTCCACCAGCGCGACAACAAGCGGCTGATCGAGACCCTGGTCCGGCTCAAGGACCTCGGCAACACCCTGATCGTCGTCGAGCACGACGAAGACACGATCCGCACGGCCGACTGGGTGGTCGACATCGGGCCCGGCGCCGGCGAGCACGGCGGCCAGGTCGTCCACTCCGGCCCGGTCAAGGGCCTGCTCAAGCACCGCGACTCGCTGACCGGCCTCTACCTCTCCGGGCGCCGCGAGATCCCGGTGCCGTCCATCCGCCGTCCGCGCACCAAGGGTCGCGAGCTCAAGGTGGTCGGCGCCAGGGAGCACAACCTGCGCGACATCGACGTGAGCTTCCCGCTCGGGCTGTTCGTCTCGGTGACCGGCGTGTCCGGCTCCGGCAAGTCCACGCTGGTCAACGACATCCTCTACACCAGCCTGGCCAAGCAGATCTACAACGCCCGGGCGGTGCCCGGTCGTCACAAGCGGATCAACGGCGTCGACCAGGTCGACAAGGTGATCCACGTCGACCAGTCACCGATCGGCCGTACGCCGCGCAGCAACCCGGCGACCTACACCGGGGTCTTCGACCACATCCGCAAGCTCTTCGCCTCGACGCCGGAGGCGAAGATGCGGGGCTACCTGCAGGGACGCTTCTCGTTCAACGTCAAGGGTGGTCGCTGCGAGGCGTGCTCCGGCGACGGCACGATCAAGATCGAGATGAACTTCCTGCCCGACGTCTACGTCCCGTGCGAGGTCTGCCACGGCGCTCGCTACAACCGCGAGACGCTCGAGGTGCACTACAAGGGCAAGACGATCGCCGAGGTGCTCGACATGCCGATCGAGGAGGCCGCGGAGTTCTTCGCCGCGGTGCCCCCGATCGCGCGCCACATGAAGACGCTGTGCGAGGTGGGGCTGGGCTACGTCCGGCTCGGCCAGCCGGCGACCACCCTCTCCGGTGGCGAGGCGCAGCGGGTGAAGCTCTCGAGCGAGCTCCAGAAGCGCTCCACGGGCAGCACCGTCTACGTGCTCGACGAGCCGACCACGGGTCTGCACTTCGAGGACATCCGCAAGCTCCTGGGCGTGCTGTCGAGCCTGGTCGACAAGGGCAACACGGTGCTGGTGATCGAGCACAACCTCGACGTCATCAAGACCTCCGACTGGATCATCGACATGGGTCCCGAGGGTGGCTCGCGCGGCGGGATGGTGATCTCGGAGGGCACGCCGGAGCAGGTTGCCGCGGACGCCGACAGCTACACCGGGCAGTTCCTGGCTCCGCTGCTGGCCGGCGGGCGAGCCGGGATGCGGGTCGGGTCCTAGTACCAACGTCCCACAGCCGACTCTCAGGCTCGGCCGCTAGCGTCGAGTTCGAACGCAGTCGATCTCCAGGAGTTCCCGTGCCTGACCTGACCCGACGCCGCGCCCTCGCGGGCGCCGCCGTAGGAGGCCTCAGCCTCCCGCTGCTCGCTGCCTGCGGTGGCGGTGGTTCCTCCAGCACGCCAGCAGCCGGCGGGACGACCCCGTCGGCGACGACCGGCGGCGGTGGCGCCAAGTCGCCCGCCCCCGGCGCTGACTCCCTGGTCGCCGTCTCGGAGGTGCCGGTCGGCGGCGGGGTGATCCTGACCGATCAGAACATCGTGGTCACCCAGCCGACCAAGGGCACGTTCGAGGGCTTCGGCGCCACCTGCACCCACCAGGGGTGCCAGGTCGCGAGCGTCGCGGGCGGCACCATCAACTGCCCCTGCCACGGCAGTCAGTTCTCGATCGAGGACGGCAGCAACGTGACCGGCCCGTCCGGTACCGCCGCCGGTTCGATAGCCCCGCTCGGCAAGGTCGCGGTCAAGGTGCAGGGCGGCAACGTCGTCGAGGGCTGAGCCGCCGAAGGTCAAGCCTTCCCGTTTCCCAGGTTCTTGCAAGGGATCTCGCCCTAGCCTCGTCTCCAGCCATCGGCCGAGGGAGACGACATGCGGGTCTTGCGACGGACAGGCCTGCTCGCCGGAGCCCTGGGGCTCGCCGTGGCGACGGCCGGCGCCCTCACGCCGTACGGCGCGAACGCCGCGGAGTCGCCGGCAGCCGCCGCCTCGATCGAGGTGCACGGGACCCTGATGGTCGCGGTGTCCGACGGACCCGCGGGCAGCAGCACGTCGTACGCCGTGGAGCTGGCCGACGGCGACCTCGTGCCGGTACGCGGGCAGTTCCCTCCGGACGCCCGGACCGGGGCCACGTTCAGCGGACGCCTCGCACTCCCCGCCTCGGTCACCAGGCTGGCGAGCTCACGGAGCGCGGCCCTGCGGGTCGTCGAGCGCCGGATGCTGACGCTCTCGGTCGTCGGCACCCCGACGGTGACCGCCCCGGCGGCCGCGCTGACCCCGACCGTGCACGAGCAGTTCGTCGCGGCGATCGACAACAAGGGAGCGCTGGGCCAGGACGACGCGACGCTGCTCGCGCACGTCTCGACCGTCGGCTCCTACTGGCGGGACCAGTCCAACGGTGCCATCAGCGGCCTGGTCGTCCCGCCCACGGTCACGCACTACAACAGCGCGGTGGCACTGGCGGACTGCGGTCTGGGCAGCGACTTCGGAAGCGTCGTCACGGAGGCCAGGAGCAAGTTCCCGGCGTTCAACCAGGCTCAAGGCGACCAGCTGGTGCTGTTCGTCCCCGATGCCTGCGCCAGCGGCGGTGTCGTCGGTGAGGGGTCCGTCGGCTCGAGCTTCGCCAGTGGTGGCGTGCTGATCGTCAAGGCGAACGCCGGGATCGACGGCATCTACGGCCACGAGACCGGGCACAACTACGGCTTCGGTCACGCCTACGCGCGGTGGTCCGGCACGGCACTGGAGTACTACGGCGTCTACGACGTGATGGGCTTCGCGGTGAGTGGAGCCCCCGGCGGCGGGAACTTCAACCAGCTGACCGCGCTCAGCACGCCGTTGCGGGTCTTCCAGGGGGTCACCGACCCCGGCGAGATCCAGGACGTCGCCCTCGGTGACCACACGTCACCGGTCGAGGCCACGGCGACCATCCGGCCGCGCACCGACGGCACCGGGCTGCGCAGCGTCCGCGTGGTCGACCCGGACACGGGCGAGGCCCTGTACCTCGACTACCGCTCGGGTGGCGGCCGCGACGTCGGCTCCGTCTACGCCGCACACGCCGGGCTCAACTCGACGAGCGGCGTCGTGAGCTACGCCCCGGGGGTCGTGATCGCGGCGGCCCACAAGCCCGGCCTGGGTGGCGTCGACGACCTGGTGCTCGACGCCGCCGGCCATACGTCGCTTCCCGCCGGCGGCACCTGGACGAACGCCTCCGGCACGCTGTCGGTCCACGTCACGTCGATCGGCGCGGCGGGGGCGGCAGTGACCGTCGACTTCACGCCGCCGGCGACCGAGCCCTTCACCACGGTCGGAAACCCGGTGATCGGGGGGACCACCACGGTCGGCGGGACGATCACCCTGGATCCCGGCACCTGGAGCCCGACCCCCACTGCGACGATGATCCGGTGGACCGTGGGCGGGACCCCGGTCGCGGGCACCGACGACAAGACGACGTTCGTGGTGCCCCCGTCGTTGGCCGGTCAGCAGCTGGTCGCGACCGTCACCGAGTCCGCCCCTGGCATCACGCCCACCGCCGCTCCGGCTGCGGCGGTCACGATCTCACCGGGCACCATCCCGGTCACCGGCAGCCCGACGGTCACGGGCACGCGCCCAGGTCGGTTCGACCCTCCAAGGGCACTCCGGCACCTGGGGGGCGCTGCTGAGCACCGTGTCCTCGACCTGGCAGTGGCGGGCCGACGGCACCGACATCCCGGGCGCCACCTCGTTGACGTACGCCGTCCAGCCCGGTGACGTGGGCAAGTCCCTGAGCCTGGCCCAGCACCTCACCGCGACCGGCTACCAGGCGACCACGATCAGCTCGAGCGCGACTGCTGCCGTGCCGGCACCGGTGATCTCGCCGGCCCCGACACCCACGGTCTCCGGTACCCCGCGGGTGGGAGCGCCGTTGCTGGCGACCACCGGCACCTGGATGACCGGCGTGGCGCTGTCCTACCGGTGGTACGTCGACGGGTCGCCCGTGTCCGCCGCCACCGGCCCGTCGTACACACCGGGGCCGGCGGACCTCGGCAAGCCCGTCCACGTCGCCGTCACCGGCACCCGGCTCGGCTACCCGGACGTGACCACGACGTCGGCCGACACCGCGCTGGTGGGCCTCGGGGTGCTGACCACGACCAAGCCGACGATCGGCGGCAAGGCCCGGGTCGGCAGGACGCTGACCGCCAAGCCCGGTGCCTGGACCAGTGGGACGACGTTCACCTACACCTGGTTCGCCGACGGTGTCGCGATCAAGCACGCCACCGCGAAGAAGCTCGTGCTGGCCAAGGCCCAGCGCGGCTCCCGGGTCACGGTCCGGGTCACCGGCAGCCATCCCGGCTACCAGGGCCAGACCCTCGCCTCGGCCCGCACCGCGCGCGTGATCTGACCCGTGGCGGGGCCGCCGTGTCCTGTCGGCCCCAGCCCGTAGGGTTGAAAGGTGACCAACCCGGCGTCGTACCGACCGAAGGCGGGGGAGATCCCCACCCAGCCGGGCGTGTACAGGTTCCGTGACGCCCGCGGCCGGGTGATCTACGTCGGCAAGGCGAAGAACCTGCGCGCCCGCCTGTCGTCGTACTTCCAGGACGTCGGCAACCTCCACTCGCGCACCGCGGCGATGGTCACGTCCGCTGCCGGGGTCGAGTGGACCACGGTCAACACCGAGGTCGAGGCGCTCCAGCTCGAGTACAGCTGGATCAAGGAGTTCGACCCGCGCTACAACGTGAAGTACCGCGACGACAAGTCCTACCCGTGGCTCGCGGTGACCGTGGGCGAGGAGTTCCCGCGGGTGATGGTCGGCCGCGGCGCGAAGAAGAAGGGCACCCGCTACTTCGGCCCCTACAGCCACGCGTGGGCGATCCGCGAGACCGTCGACCAGCTGCTGCGGGTCTTCCCGATGCGGTCGTGCTCGAACGGCGTGTTCAAGCGGTCCGGCCAGATCGGACGGCCGTGCCTGCTCGGCTACATCGACAAGTGCTCCGCACCCTGCGTGGGCAACATCAGCGCCGACGACCACCGCGACATCGTCGACGACTTCTGCGACTTCATGGCCGGCAACACCAACACCTTCATCCGGCGGATCCGTGCCGAGATGTACGCCGCCTCCGAGGCGCTCGACTTCGAGAAGGCGGCCCGGCTCCGCGACGACCTCGGCGCCATCCAGAAGGCGCTGGAGAAACAGGCCGTCGTGCTCGGCGACGGCACCGACGCCGACGTGATCGCGCTGGCCGAGGACCCGCTCGAGGTCGCCGTCCAGATCTTCTACGTCCGCGACGGCCGGGTCCGCGGGCAGCGCGGCTGGGTCGCCGACCGCGTCGAGGAGGGCGGCACCCCCGACCTCGTCGAGGACTTCCTCCTCCAGCTGTACGCCGGTCCCGAGAACGACGACGTGATCCCCCGCGAGATCCTGGTGCCGACGCTCCCGCCCGACACCGCGACGTTCGAGGAGCTGCTCTCCGAGCGGCGAGGGAGCCGGGTCCGGATCCGGGTGCCGCAGCGCGGCGACAAGAGGACCCTCCAGGAGACCGTCGCCCGCAACGCCGCGCAGTCGCTGATGCTCCACAAGACCAAGCGCGGCAGCGACCTCACCGCCCGCAACCAGGCCCTGGAGGAGATCCAGCAGGCGCTCGGCCTCGACGCAGCGCCCCTGCGCATCGAGTGCTACGACATCTCCAACCTGCAGGGCACCGAGGTGGTGGCGAGCATGGTCGTCTTCGAGGACGGCCTGCCTCGCAAGAGCGAGTACCGCCGCTTCGTGATCAGGTCCGTCGACGGCCAGAACGACGTCGCCTCGATGCACGAGGTCATCACCCGCCGCTTCCGGCGCCTCCTCGACGAGCAGGCCCGGTCCACGGAGATCGCCACCGAGTCCGGGCCGATGCTGGTCGATCCCGAGACCGGCCGACCGCGCAAGTTCGCCTACGCCCCCGGGCTCGTGGTGGTCGACGGCGGGCCGCCGCAGGTCGCGGCGGCGCAGGCGGCGATGCGCGAGCTCGGCGTCGTCGACATCCCGGTCTGCGGCCTGGCGAAGCGGCTCGAGGAGGTCTGGCTGCCCGACCAGGAGGACCCCGTGATCATGGCGCGGTCCTCCGAGGGCCTCTACCTCCTGCAGCGGGTCCGCGACGAGGCACACCGGTTCGCGATCACCCACCACCGCTCGCGCCGGTCCAAGTCGATGGTCGAGAGCCTGCTCGACGACGTACCCGGGCTCGGCGAGGTACGCCGCAAGACCCTGGTCAAGCACTTCGGCTCGCTGAAGAAGCTCCGTGCCGCCGAGGTCGACGAGATCGCCCAGGTGCCCGGCATCGGCCCACGCACGGCTTTGGCCATCAAGGATGCAGTGGCCCGCACCACCGGTCAGACTGAGGCCGAGACGGTGAACACCGCCACCGGCGAGATCTCGTAGGAGTGTCGATGGCAGAGCAGTCCGGGCAGCCCGACGGCCCCGATGCCGTGCGGGTGCCCGACCACACCGGCGAGGTCGTGGTCGTCACCGGGATGACGGGTGCCGGCCGCAGCACCGCCGCCAAGGAGCTCGAGGACCTCGGCTACTACGTCGTCGACAACCTCCCCCCGTCGCTCCTGCGCCAGGTCGTGGGCCTGGTCGACGAGAGCCGCGGCATCAGCCAGCCCGTGGCCGTGGTGGTCGACGTACGATCCGGGGCGTTCTTCGACTCGCTGCAGGCCAACCTGGCGCATCACGAGGTGGGGCGCCGTACGACGTTGCTGTTCCTCGACGCGACCGACGCCGTGCTCGTACGCCGCCAGGAGGCCGCGCGCCGACCCCACCCGCTGCAGGGGAGCGGCCGCCTGATCGAGGGCATCCGGCGTGAGCGCACGGCTCTCGCCGACATGCGCGCCGACGCCGACCTCGTGATCGACACCTCCGACCTCAACGTCCACCAGCTCACCGACCGGATCGCGGAGTTCTTCGGCACGCCCGACACGATGCGGCTCAAGGTGACCGTGATCAGCTTCGGCTTCAAGTACGGCATCCCGATCGACGCCGACTACGTCGCCGACATGCGGTTCCTCCCCAACCCGTTCTGGATCCCCGAGCTGCGTGGCAAGACCGGGCGGTCGCCCGACGTCAGCGACTACGTGCTCGGCCAGGACGGCGCCCGCGAGTTCGTCGACGCCTACGTCCAGCTGCTGAGGGGCGTCGCCCAGGGCTATCTCCGCGAGGGGAAGCGCTTCATGTCGGTCGCCATCGGCTGCACCGGCGGCAAGCACCGCAGTGTCGCGATGACCGAGGAGATCTCCCGGCAGCTGCGCGACGCCGGGTACGACGTGATGCCGGTCCACCGCGACCTCGGGCGTGAGTGAGGTGACCGGGCGCACCCACCGGGCCACCGCGCTGGGTGGGGGCCACGGCCTGCACGCGTCCCTGTCCGCGCTGCGACGGCTCCCGGTCGACCTGACGGCGGTCGTGACCGTGGCCGACGACGGCGGCTCGTCCGGCCGGCTGCGGTCCGAGTTCGGCGTCCTTCCGCCCGGCGACCTGCGGATGGCCCTCGCGGCGCTCTGCGGCGACGACGAGTGGGGCGAGACCTGGGCGAGCGTCCTGCAGCACCGCTTCGCCGGCACCGGCGAGATGAACGGCCACGTCGTCGGCAACCTGCTGATCGTCAGCCTCTGGGAGCAGCTCGGCGACCACGTCGCGGCCCTCGACTGGGTCGGCCGGCTGCTGGGGGCCCGTGGCCGGGTGCTTCCGATGGCGCTGACGCCCCTCGACATCACCGCCGAGGTCAGCGGCCTCGACCCCGCCGACCCCGGCGCCCTCACCACGGTGCGCGGTCAGGTGGCCGTGGCGACCGCTGCCGGCACCATCGAGTCGATCTCGCTCCTCCCCGACGAGCTCCGGCCGTGCCCGGAGGCCGTCGACGCCATCCGCGACGCCGACCTGGTGGTGCTCGGCCCGGGCTCGTGGTTCACGTCCGTGCTGCCCCACCTGATGGTCCCGTCGCTACGTCGCGCCCTGGTCGACACCCACGGCCACGTCGTCGTCGTCCTCAACCTGGCGCCCCAGGACGGCGAGACCGAGGGGTACGCCGCCGCCGACCACCTGGCGGTCCTCCTCGACCACGCACCCGACCTGCCGCTGGGCACCGTCCTGGTCGACCGGTCCGGCGCCGTCGGCGGCACCGACGACCTCGAGGCCCTGGCCGACAAGTGCGGAGCCCGGGTCGTGGTCGCCGACGTCGCCCGCGATGACGGCACCCCGCAGCACGACCCGGCGAAGCTGGCAGCGGCGTACGCCGCGATCCTGGAAGATCTCTGACCGTCGGCCCGCCGGTCCCGCGTCGGTCGAGCCTGTCGGGACCACGCGCGTGCTTCGTCGGTCGAGCTTGTCGAGACCACGCGTGCTTCGTCTTCCCCTGTCCGCGACCGGGTTTCGAGACGGCTCGCACAGCCCGTCGCTGACGCTCCGGTCTGTGCCGAGCCTCCTCGACCTCCTCGCTCCTCGGTCCGTCGACTGCGTCGCCGGACCGCGCTCGGAGGTTGTTGACGTACGTGGCAGGATCGGCGCCATGGCGATGACTGCTCAGGTGAAGGCGGAGATCGCCAACACCCACATCACCAAGACCTGCTGCCGCAAGGCCGAGGTGTCGACGATGCTCCGGTTCGCCGGTGGCCTCCACATCGTGAGCGGCAAGATCGTGGTGGAGGCCGAGCTCGACACCGGAGCGGCCGCCCGTCGCCTCCGCAAGGACATCGCGGAGGTGTTCGGTCACCAGAGCGATGTGGCCATGGTGCAGGGCAACGGCATCCGCAAGGGCAGCCGCTATCTCGTGCGCGTGGTCAAGGACGGCGAGGCGCTGGCCCGCCAGACCGGGCTGCTCGACAACCGCGGTCGCCCGGTCCGTGGGCTGCCGCCTGCGGTCGTCTCCGGAGGCGCCTGCGACGCCGTGGCCGCCTGGCGTGGTGCGTTCCTGGCCCACGGGTCGCTCACCGAGCCGGGCCGCTCGTCGTCGCTCGAGGTGACCTGTCCCGGCCCGGAGGCCGCGCTGGCCCTGGTCGGCGTAGCCCGCCGGCTCGGCATCCCGTCGAAGGCCCGCGAGGTGCGCGGCGTCGACCGCGTGGTGATCCGGGACGGCGACGCGATCTCCCAGCTGCTCACCCGGCTCGGCGCCCACGAGGCCCTGATGGCCTGGGAGGAACGCCGGATGCGTCGCGAGGTGCGGGCCACCGCCAACCGGCTCGCCAACTTCGACGACGCCAACCTGCGCCGTTCGGCCCGCGCCGCTGTCGCTGCCGGCGCCCGGGTCGACCGGGCCCTGGAGATCCTCGGCGACGAGGTCCCCGACCACCTGAAGATGGCCGGTGGGCTCCGCCTGGAGCACAAGCAGGCGTCGCTGGAGGAGCTGGGCCAGCTCCACGACCCCGTGCTCACCAAGGACGCCATCGCCGGCCGGATCCGCCGGCTGCTGGCGATGGCCGACAAGCGTGCCGAAGAGCTCGGCATCCCCGACACCGAGGCCTCGCTGACCCCGGAGATGCTCGCCGACGACGACTGAGCAGCGGCAGGCGAGGAACGAGCCTGGCGCGTGGGCTCAGTCGGGTTGAGCGAGCCCCGCGGCCGAGCTTGCGAGGACGCCACGGGCGTGTCGAAACCCGGTGACGATGCCTGAGGCCTCGCCCGGTGGTCTCGACAAGCTCGACCGACGTGGGAGGGCTCGGACTTCGCTGCGCGGCCAGAGTCCTTGGTTACCCGCACGTACCTCGAACGCCCCTCGGCGCCCCCCGCGGCGGGAGATAGGGTCGACGTACCGGCTGCCACGGGGTTTCCGGCAGCAGCGAGATGGACCTCAGACCTAGGAGCAGCAGTGACCGTTCGGGTAGGCATCAACGGCTTCGGCCGGATCGGCCGCAACTTCTTCCGCGCCGTGCAGGAGTCCGGTGCGGACGTGGAGGTCGTGGGCATCAACGACCTCGCCGGGAACGACATCCTGGCCCACTTCCTTCGCTACGACTCGATCCTCGGCCGGTTCCCCGGTGAGATCGACTCCGACGAGTCGTCGATCACCGTCGACGGCACCAAGATCCATGCCAGCGCGGAGCGCGACCCCTCCGCCCTGCCGTGGGGCGACATCGGCGCGGACATCGTGATCGAGTCCACCGGGCTGTTCACCAAGGCCGCCGACGCCCACCAGCACATCGATGCCGGCGCCAAGAAGGTGATCATCTCCGCCCCCGCCAGCGACGAGGACATCACGATCGTGATGGGCATCAACGACCACGAGTACGACGGCTCGAAGCACCACGTGATCTCCAACGCCAGCTGCACCACGAACTGCCTCGGCCCGATGGCCAAGGTCCTCCTCGACAACTGGGGGATCGAGAAGGGCTTCATGACCACGGTGCACGCCTACACGACCGAGCAACAGCTGCTCGACCAGATCTCGGTCAACCGCAAGGGGCAGATCAACCTGCGCCGTGCGCGGGCGGGCGCCACGAACATCATCCCGACCACCACCGGTGCCGCGAAGGCGATCTCGCTCGTGCTGCCCGAGCTGAAGGGCAAGCTCGACGGCTACGCCCTGCGGGTGCCGGTGCCGACCGGCTCGGTCACGGACCTCACGGTCAACCTGAACGCCGAGGTCACCAAGGACGAGGTGAACGCGGCGTTCAAGGCCGCTGCCGACTCCGGCCCGCTGTCGCAGTACCTCGAGTACACCGAGGACGAGATCGTCAGCTCCGACATCGTCACGTCGCCTGCCTCCTGCACCATCGACGCCGGCTGCACGCTGGCGAACGGGAACCAGGTCAAGGTCGTCGGCTGGTACGACAACGAGTGGGGCTACTCCAACCGCCTCATCGACGTGTCCGCCCTCGTCGGCAGCTCGCTCTGACCGTGGCGTCCGCGCTGGGCGACCCGGTCGAGCAGCTGGGAGGAGTCCGGGGCAAGCGGGTCCTGGTGCGATCGGACCTCAACGTGCCGCTCGACGGCACGACCATCACCGACGACGGGCGGGTCCGGGCCAGCGTGCCGACCATCCGCGCGTTGTCGGAGGCCGGTGCCCGGGTCGTCGTGGTGGCTCACCTCGGTCGTCCCCAGGGCGAGCCCGAGGACCGCTACTCGCTGGCCCCGGTGGCCGAGCGGCTCGGCGAGCTGCTCGGCACACCGGTCGCGTTCGCCCACGACACCGTGGGCCCTTCGGCGACCGAGACGGTCGCGGGCCTCCGTGACGGCGACGTGGCCCTGCTCGAGAACGTCCGCTTCAACCCGGGCGAGACCAGCAAGGACGACGACGTGCGCGGCGCGTTCGCCGACCAGCTGGCCCGGCTCGCCGACTGCTTCGTCTCCGACGGCTTCGGGGTCGTCCACCGCAAGCAGGCCAGCGTGTACGACGTCGCGCTGCGGCTGCCGTCCGCGATGGGCGGACTGGTCGCGAAGGAGATCGACGTGCTGCGCCGGCTGACCGTCGACCCCGCCCGGCCGTACGTCGTCGTGCTCGGCGGCTCGAAGGTCTCCGACAAGCTCGGCGTGATCGACAACCTGCTCGGGAAGGCCGATCGGCTGCTGATCGGCGGCGGCATGGTCTTCACCTTCCTCAAGGCCCAGGGCCACGAGGTCGGCCGGAGCCTGCTCGAGGACGACCAGCTCGACATCTGCCGGTCCTACCTCCGGCGGGCCGAGGAGTCCGGTGTGCAGATCGTGCTGCCGACCGACATCGTGGTCGACACCGCGTTCCCTTCCGCTGACCGCCAGCCCCGGCCACACGTCGTACCGGCAGGGGAGATCCCGGCCGACAGCCTCGGCCTCGACATCGGTCCCGACTCCGCGCGGGCGTTCGCGGCGGCGATCACCGACGCGAGGACGGTCTTCTGGAACGGCCCGATGGGCGTCTTCGAGACCGCCGCCTTCGCCGAAGGCACGAGGGTCGTGGCCCAGGCGCTGACCGAGGTCGACGGCCTCTCGGTGGTCGGGGGCGGCGACTCGGCGGCGGCGGTGCGCCGGCTCGGGTTCGACGAGGACGCCTTCGGCCACATCTCGACCGGTGGCGGCGCCAGCCTGGAGTTCCTGGAGGGCCGCGAGCTCCCAGGGATCGCCGTCCTCGAGCGCTGACCACCTCCGCTCGCCCGTCGAGCGGAGTCGAGACCACTCCGAACAAGAGGACATGCAGATGGCATCCCGCACCCCGCTGATGGCCGGCAACTGGAAGATGAACGTGACCCACCCCGAGGCGGTGGCCCTGGTCCAGAAGCTCGCCTGGATCCTCGCGGACAAGAAGCACGACTACACCAAGACCGAGGTCGTCGTCCTTCCACCGTTCACCGATCTCCGCTCCGTGCAGACGGTCGTGGACGGTGACCACCTCTCCGTGCGGTACGGCGCCCAGGACATCTCCGCGCACGAGTCCGGCGCCTACACCGGCGAGATCTCGGCGACGATGCTCGCCAAGCTCGGGTGCTCCTACGTCGCGGTCGGACACTCCGAGCGTCGTGAGTACCACGCCGAGAGCGACGAGACCGTCAATGCCAAGGCCCGGCGGGCACTCGGTGCCGACATGACCCCGATCGTGTGCATCGGCGAGGGGCTCGAGGTACGGCGCGCCGGCGGCCACGTCGACCACTGCCTCGCCCAGGTCGACGGCTCGCTGGCCGGGCTCACCCCGCAACAGATCGCGTCGCTCGTGGTCGCCTACGAGCCGGTGTGGGCGATCGGGACCGGCGAGGTCGCGACGCCGGACGACGCACAGGAGGTCTGCGCGGTGATCCGCGCGCGGCTCCGCGAGACCGCCGGCGACGAGGCTGCCGACGGCTGCCGGATCGTGTACGGCGGCTCGGTGAAGGCCGCCAACATCGCCGGGATCATGGCCGAGCGCGACATCGACGGGGCGCTGGTGGGCGGCGCGAGCCTCCAGGCCGAGGAGTTCGGCGGGATCTGCCGCTTCTACGACATGCCCACCTTGTGAACACGCGACCCGGCGTTCGGCGAACCGGTCTGTACCGGTGGGCGGGCCGCCTCGGAAGAGCCGCAATCGTGACGTAGGCTATCCCGCTGTGACCACCGTCTTCACTATTTTGCTCGTCATCACCAGCTGCACACTGGTGTTGCTCGTCCTGCTCCACAAAGGCCGCGGGGGCGGCTTGTCTGACATGTTCGGCGGCGGTGTGTCGAGCTCGCTCGGGGGATCATCCGTGGCGGAGCGAAACCTGGATCGGTTCACCGTCGGAGTCGGTGTCATCTGGTTCGCTTGCGTCATCGCCCTGGGCCTTCTGCTGGCCTACCAGAACTGAAAGAGGTTCGTCGCACGTGGCTGGTGGAGGAAACGCGATCCGGGGGAGCCGGGTCGGAGCAGGTCCCATGGGAGAGGCAGAGCGTGGTGAGGCCGCGCCTCGCCAGGCGGTCACCTACTTCTGCTCGCACGAGCACCGTTCCGTGGTGACGTTCGCGGTCGACGCCGTCGTCCCCGAGTCCTGGGACTGCCCCAAGTGCGGGTTGCCGGCGAGCCTCGACTCGGAGAACCCCCCTCCGGCTCCCAAGATCGAGCCCTACAAGACTCACCTGGCCTACGTGAAGGAGCGTCGTTCCGACGCCGAGGCGGCCAACATCCTCGACGAGGCGATCCAGCTGCTCCGCAGCCGCCGCAAGTCGGGCGACATCGTCTTCTGATCACGCCCCGCGGACTGAGCTTGCGAAGTCCGCGTTCAGGGCGGGAGGTTGAGGAGCGTCGATCCAGGTCGGAGCTTGCGACGGCCTGGATGACGCGTCTCGAAACCCGGTGACGTGACCGCCACCTGCCCCAAGGAGCCCCCCATGCGGTACGACGTGGTGGTCGCCGGGCTCGGCGCGATGGGGAGTGCCACCACCTACCAGCTCGCCAGGGCCGGGGTCAGCGTGCTCGGCCTGGACCGCTACCACCCGCCGCACGCCCTCGGTTCGACGTACGGCGACACCAGGATCACCCGGGTGGCCGTCGGCGAGGGCCTCGAGTACGTGCCACTGGTGCGCCGGTCGCACGAGATCTGGCGCGAGGTCGAGGAGCGGGCCGGCGTCGAGATCCTCTCCCAGTGCGGCGGCCTGGTGATGTCGCCGCCCGAGGCGAGGTCCGCCATGCACGGCAGCGAGAGCTTCCTCGAGGAGACCGTGGCTGCTGCGGAGGCCTACGACGTCGAGCACGAGCTGCTCGGCACGGCCGAGCTGGAGGCCCGGTTCCCCCACTTCGCCCTCGCCGGTGACGAGCAGGGCTGCCTGGAGGCGGGCGCGGGGTTCGTGCGGCCGGAGCGTGCCGTCGAGGCGCAGCTGCGGCTGGCCGGCGAGCTGGGCGCGACGCTCGGGTTCGGTGAACGCGTCCTCGGGTACGACGACCACGGGTCCCACGTCACCGTCCGTACGACGAGCCGGACGGTGGAGGCCTCGACCCTCGTGATCACCGCCGGGCCGTGGGTCTCGGAGCTGGCCCCCGAGCTGGCCCCGGTGGTGAGGGTCCTTCGACAGGTGCTGTTCTGGTTCGACCTGCGCGACCCGTCGTCGTACCCGGGGCTCCGTGACTCGCCGGTCTACATCTGGTGGCCCGGCGACGACCCCAGCAGGATGATCTACGGCTTCCCGATGATCGACGGCCCGTCCGGCGGCGCCAAGGTCGCCCGCGAGCAGTACGTCGTCGAGACGACGGCCGCCGAGGTCGACCGAGCCGTCACCGCCGACGAGACCGAGGAGATGTACGAGCACTACGTGCGACAGCGGCTGCCGGCGCTGTCGGGTCGGTGCCTGAGGTCCAGGGCCTGCCTCTACACGGTGACGCCGTCCAGTCGCTTCGTCATCGACCGGCTGCCGTCGATGCAGAACGTCATCGTCGCCTCACCGTGCTCCGGCCACGGGTTCAAGCACTCCGCGGCGATCGGCGAGTCCCTGGCGCAGCTCGCGACCGGCGGTCACAGCACGATCGACCTGTCCGCCTTCGCGCTGCCGGCCGGATCTGAGAAGGTACTCCGGAACCCCTGCTGACACGGGGACTACGTCGCGCCCCCTCCCCGTCCACTCGACAAGGAGAAGAGATGGCAACCTTCACCCGGTCCGACGCGCTGCGTGGCGCCGAGTTCGTCGATGCGGACCTGCACGGTGCCCGTTTCGTCAGGGCCGACCTGTCCGGTGTCGTGATGCGCGCGGTCGCCGTGCAGGATGCCGACATCGACGCGCCGTGGCTGTTGGACGGTGAGAGCTCCCTGCGCGTCAACGGCGTCGACGTGGCCCCCCTGGTCGACGCCGAGCTCAACCGCCGCTTCCCCGGCCGCGCCGAGCGACGTGCCGCAGACCCGGACAGCCTGCGCGCGGCCTGGGCCACCCTCGAGGAGGCCTGGGCGGCGACCCTCGAGCGCGCGGCGGCCATGCCGACCGGCACGGTCGACGTCTCGGTGGACGGGGAGTGGTCGTTCGCGCAGACGCTCCGCCACCTCGTGATGGCCACGGACACCTGGCTCGGCCGGGCGATCCTGGGGATCGAACAGCCCTTCCACCCGATCGGCCAGCCGAACGTCGAGTACGAGACCGACGGCAACGACATCTCGGTCTTCACGACGGGCACACCGCCGTACTCCGACGTGCTGGACGTCCGAGCGGGCCACGTCGCCTGGGTCCGTGAGTTCCTCGCCACCGTCACCTCCGACCAGCTGGCCGAGACGCGCAAGAACCCGTGGTTCCCCGCCTACGAGGAGACGGTCCTGTCCTGCCTGCACACGATCCTCGAGGAGGAGTGGGAGCACCTCCGGTACGCCGTCCGCGACCTCGACGCGATCGAGGCGGCGTCCGACTCGTGAGCCGGTGACCTCGGCCTGCGATCAGAGCCGCGAGGCGGACTCGTGGTCGAGGAACCAGGTCGTCGCGGCCTCGCCGCGCACGCCCACGGCCGGGATCTCGTGCAGATCCGCCGGCGGAGTCGCCAGCGCCCGCCCCACGGCCTCGGCCTTGTCCGCCCCGCTGACCACGAACCACACCTCGTCGGCCCGGTTCATGGCCGGGTAGGTCAGCGTGACCCGCTCCGGTGGCGGCTTGGGAGAGTCGGTGACGGCCACCGCGATCGCGTCGTCGACGTCGAGCTGCGCGGAGCCGGGGAACAGGGAGGCGACGTGCCCGTCCGGCCCGACGCCGAGCATCACCAGCTGGAACCGGCCGGTGCCGGCCGCGCGCACCGTGTCGGCGTACGACGTGGCCGCGGCCTCCACATCGGCCGCGTCGGCGGTCGACGGCACCTCGTGGACCCGGGCCGGGTCGACCCCGACCCGGTCGAGGAAGTCGGTCCGCACCAGGCGGGCGTTCCGCTCGTCGGAGTCGGGCGCCACGAAGCGCTCGTCGCCCCAGAAGAAGTCGACCCGGGTCCAGTCGATCTCACTGCCCGGCGCCAGCCGGGCGATCTCGCGGTGGATCTCGTCGGCGATGGTGCCGCCGGTGAGGCACACCTGCGGGACCACCCCGCCGGCCTGGTGCACGGTCAGCAGCCGGATGAAGGCACCGGCGACGGACGTGGCCAGGTCGGTACGGGACTCGTGGACCTCGACACGCGGGGCGGGGAGGATGCTCATGCGCCGCTCATCCGGAGCAGCTTGCGGGCGGTGCGGGCGTAGACCTCGTCCTCGTCGAGGCGCCGCAGCTCCTCGGCCAGCAGCTCGGGGAGCTGCCGGCGCTTGAGGGCGACCGGTCGGTCCGGTCGTCCCGGCGATGAGAACGTCGCCAGCCGTCCGTCGCGCCGCGAGATCAGGATCGGGCCGTCCTTGGTGTCGAGGCGGGCCTCGGTGATGCCGGGGCCGCCGGAGTTCTTCCGGCCGATCGGCACCTTGAGCCGGTCCGACAGCCAGGCCACGAGCAGCTCCGCGCTCGGGCTGATCCGCTCGGCGGTCACCGAGCCACCCGTGAGCTTGGGCCGATGCTGGTCGAGGGCAGCGGCGAGCAGGGCGCGCCACGGCGTGATCCGCGTCCAGGCGAGGTCGGTGTTGCCGGGGGAGTACGACGAGCACTGGAGGTGGATGGCCCGGCCCTTGCCGCGGACGGCCGCGGCCGCGTCGGTGACCCGTCGTTGGGCCAGCCGCCCCAGTGGGTCGTTCGCAGGGTCGTCGGGAGCGTCGGACGGCCACCACATCGCGACCGGTGAGTCGGGCAGCAGGAGCGGGAGCGCCACCGAATCGGGATGCTTCACCACCTCGCCCTTGAGCCGGATCAGAGCGGTCTCGCCGCCCCACCCGTCGCCGGCGCCGACCTGCGCGTTGACCTGGGGGGCGCCACGCGCGTCGCCGAGGATCATCCCGAGCACCCGTGCGGGATGCTCGTGCGAGGCCTGCCGGGCGACCCGCATGGCGTCGGATGCAGCGTCCTCGTCGACGACGATGACGAGCGTCATCACCATGCCCATGGCGGGGCTGCCGGCACGTAGGCGGGCCGCGACGAACTCGCCCGCGATGCCGGAGGCGTTGGTGTCGATCAGCTCGATCATGGGCGTCTCCAGACGCGGCCGTCGCGGGCCAGCATCGCGTCGGCCGAGGGTGGACCCCAGGTGCCGGACTCGTAGGGATCGGGCCGACCCTTCTTCGCCCAGTGGGCCAGGATCGGGTCGAGGATCTGCCAGGACCGCTCCACCTCGGCGTGGCGCGGGAAGAGCGGCGGGTCGCCGAGGAGGACGTCGAGGATCAGCCGCTCGTAGGCCTCGGCGCTGGACTCGGTGAACGAACCGCCGTAGGCGAAGTCCATGTTCACGTCGCGGATCTCCATCGCGGTGCCGGGCACCTTGGATCCGAACCGGATGGTCATGCCCTCGTCGGGCTGGATCCGGATCACCAGTGCGTTGTGGGTGAGCTCCTCGGTCGCGTCCTTGGCGAACGGCAGGTGCGGAGCCGGCTTGAAGACGATCGCGACCTCGGTGACGCGGCGGCCGAGCCGCTTGCCGGTGCGCAGGTAGAACGGCACCCCCGCCCAGCGGCGGTTGTCCACGTGCAGGGTCACCGCGGCGTAGGTCTCGGTGGCGGAGGTCTTGCGGACACCCTCCTCCTCGAGGAACCCGACCACCTTCTCGCCGCCCTGCCAGCCGGCGGCGTACTGACCGCGGGCGGTGGTGAGGTCGAGCCGGCGCGGGAGGTTCACGGCCGAGAGCAGCTTGAGCTTCTCGATGCGCAGGTCCTCGGCCCCGAACGACGTGGGCTCCTCCATCGCGACCAGCGACATCAGCTGCATCAGGTGGTTCTGGATCACGTCGCGGGCGGCGCCGATGCCGTCGTAGTAACCGGCCCGGCCGCCGATGCCGATGTCCTCGGCCATCGTGATCTGCACGTGGTCGACGTAGTTGGAGTTCCAGATCGGCTCGAACATCTCGTTGGCGAAGCGCAGCGCCAGGATGTTCTGGACCGTCTCCTTGCCGAGGTAGTGGTCGATCCGGAAGATCGAGCCGGACGGGAAGACCTCGGCCAGGGTGGCGTTGAGCTCGCGCGCGGACTCCTCGTCGTGCCCGAACGGCTTCTCCACGACGACGCGGCGCCAGGAGCCAGGCTCGGGCTGCGCGAGCCCGTGCTCCTTGAGCTGGCCGACGACCTCACCGAAGAAGCCCGGCGGGATCGCGAGGTAGAAGGCGTGGTTGCCGGCGGTGCCGCGTACCTCGTCGAGCTCCTCGATGGTGCGCCGCAGGGTGTTGAACGCCGTGTCGTCGTCGAAGTCGCCCGGGACGAAACGGAACCCCTCGGCGAGCTGCTTCCAGACCTCTTCGCGGAACTCGGTGCGTGCGTGCTGCTTGACGGAGTCGTGCACGACCTGGGCGAAGTCCTCGTTCGCCCAGTCGCGTCGCGCGAAGCCGGTCAGGCTGAAGCCCGGCGGCAGGAGGCCGCGGTTGGCGAGGTCGTAGATCGCCGGCATCACCTTCTTGCGCGACAGGTCCCCGGTCACGCCGAACAGCACCATCCCGCAGGGCCCGGCGATGCGCGGCAGCCGCCGGTCCTCGGGGTCGCGGAGCGGGTTCACCCAGTCGCTCATGTGTGTCGCTGCTTCCGGTAGTAGGTGATCAGCGCCTGCGTGGACGCGTCCTGGGCGGCGAAGGCCTCGTCGTCGCCGGTGATCGCCGGGCCGACCTGCTGGGCCAGCTGCTTGCCCAGCTCCACACCCCATTGGTCGAAGCTGTCGATGCCCCAGACGGCGCCCTGGGTGAACGTGACGTGCTCGTAGAGCGCGACCAGCTGGCCGAGCACGGCCGGGCTCAGCTCCGGGGCCATGATCGACGCCGTCGGACGGTTGCCGGAGAACACGCGGGCCGGGACGATCGCTTCGGCCGTGCCCTCGGCCCGTACCTCGTCGGCGGTCTTGCCGAACGCGAGCGCCCGGGTCTGGGCGAAGAAGTTGGCGAGGAACAGCTCGTGCACGTCGGTGTCGCCGTCGCGGAGCGGGTACGCCGGGTTGGCGAACGCGATGAAGTCGGCCGGGATCAGCCGGGTGCCCTGGTGGATCAGCTGGTAGAACGCGTGCTGGCCGTTGGTGCCGGGCTCGCCCCAGAAGACCTCGCCGGTCTCGGTGGTCACGGGGCTGCCGTCCCATCGCACGCTCTTGCCGTTGGACTCCATCGTCAGCTGCTGGAGGTACGCCGGGAACCGGTGCAGGAGCTGGGCGTAGGGGAGCACCGCGTGGGTCTGCGCGCCCAGGAAGTTCGAGTACCAGACGTTGAGCAGCCCCATCAGGACCGGCACGTTGCGGGCGAGCTCGGTCGAGCGGAAGTGCTCGTCCATCGCGTGGAAGCCCGCGAGGAAGTCCGCGAACCGCTCGGGTCCGATGGCGACCACCAACGAGGTACCGATCGCGGAGTCGAGGGAGTAGCGGCCGCCCACCCAGTCCCAGAAGCCGAACGCGTTGGCCGGGTCGATCCCGAACGCTGCCACCTTGTCGAGGGCCGTCGAGACCGCGACGAAGTGGCGCGACACCGCCGCGGCGTCGGCCTCGGACCCGGCGTCGATCGCGCCGGACGCCCTCAGGGCGTCGAGCAGCCAGGCCTTGCAGAGCCGCGCGTTGGTGAGCGTCTCGAGCGTCCCGAAGGTCTTGCTCGACACGATGAACAGCGTCGTCTCGGGCTCCAGGTCGCCCAGGGTGGTCGCCGCGTCGGTCGGGTCGATGTTGGAGATGAACCGGCAGGTCAGCTCGGGATGCCGGTAGGGGGCGAGGGCCTCGTAGGCCATCACCGGGCCGAGGTCGGAGCCACCGATCCCGATGTTCACGACGGTTCGGATCCGCTTGCCGGTCACGCCGGTCCACGCTCCGCTGCGCACCTGCTCGGCGAACGCGTACACGCGTCGCAGGACGTCGTGCACGTCGGTGACGACGTCCTGGCCGTCGACCTCCAGGGTGGCTCCCTCGGGCAGGCGCAACGCGGTGTGGAGGACGGCGCGGTCCTCGGTGGCGTTGATGTGGTCACCGGCGAACATGGCGTCGCGACGTCGCTCGACACCCACCTCGTCGGCCAGGTCGAGCAGGGCCGCGAGCACGTCGTCGTCGAGGAAGGACTTCGACAGGTCGACGTGGAGGTCGGCCGCGGTGAACGTGAGCCGCTCGACCCGATCGGGGTGCGCGGCGAACCAGGCGCGCAGATCCGGCTCGAAGCCCTTCGCGAGGTCCGCGAGCCGCGACCAGGCCTCCGTCGAGGTCGGATCGACGGGGGCTTCGCTCACTGGTCGGCCGCCTCGAGAGCCTTGCTGACGGAGTCGAGGAGCTCGTCCCAGGCGGTGATGAACTTCTCGACGCCTTCGCGGATCAGGACCTCGATCACGTCGTCGTAGTCGATGCCCGCGTCAGCCAGGGCCTGCATGTGGGCCGCCGCGTCGGCGTAGAACGGCCGCACCTGGTCACCCTTGATCTCGCCGTGGTCGGCGACCGCGTGCATGGTCTTCTCGGGCATCGTGTTCACGGTGTCCTCGACCACGAGGTCGTCGACGTACATGGTGTCGCGGTAGTCGGGGTTCTTGACCCCCGTCGAGGCCCACAGGGGCCGCTGCCGGCGGGCGCCGTCGGCCTCGAGCGAGGCCCAGCGCTCGCTGGCGAGGGTCTCCTCGTAGGCCTGGTAGGCCAGGCGCGCGTTGGCGACGCCGGCCTTGCCCTTGAGCGCCGGGTCGGTGCCCGGGCCGGAGGTGGTGGCGTCGAGGCGCTTGTCGATCTCGGTGTCGACCCGGGAGACGAAGAACGACGCCACCGAGTGGATGGTGGTCAGGTCGTGGCCGTTCTCGCGGGCCTGCTCGAGGCCGGCCAGATGGGCGTCCATGACGTCGCGGTACTGCTGGAGGCCGAAGATCAGGGTGACGTTGACGCTGATGCCGGCGGCGAGCGTCTCGGTGATCGCGGGGCAGCCCTCGGTCGTGCCGGGGATCTTGATCATCAGGTTGGGCTGGTCGACGGTCTTCCAGAGGTCGGCCGCCTCGGCGACCGTGCCGTGGGAGTCGTGGGCCAGACCAGGGGACACCTCGATCGAGACCCGGCCGTCGACGGCGTCGGTGGCGTCGTACGTCGGCCGCAGCACCTTGCAGGCGTCGCGGACGTCGTCGGTGGTGATCACCCGGACGGCCTGGTCGCGGTCGGTGCCGAGGCTGGCCAGCTCGCGGATCTGCGCGTCGTAGCGCTCACCCTTGCTCAGCGCGGACTGGAAGATCGACGGGTTCGAGGTGACGCCGACGACGTGGTAGTTCTCGACGAGATCCGCGAGGTTGCCGGTCTCCAGGCGCTCGCGGGAGAGGTCGTCGAGCCAGATGGAGACTCCCGCGTCGGTGAGCTGCTGCAAGCGGTCGGTCATGGTTCCCTCCTGATCCGGACCTGGTGGTCCGAAGGCTGATGGCGAGCGTCAGTCGGTGGCGCTCCGGATGCTGTCGGTGGCGGCCGCGGCGACGGCCTCCGCGGTGATGCCGAACTCCTGGTAGATCCGCGCGTAGTCGGCGGACGCGCCGTAGTGCTCGATGGAGATGATGCGGCCGCGGTCGCCGACCACGTCGCGCCAACCCTGGGCGACGCCGGCCTCGACCGAGACGCGTGCCTTGACCGTCGGCGGGATCACCGTCTCCTGGTACGACGTCTCCTGGGTGTCGAACCATTCCCGGCACGGCATCGAGACCACGCGAGCCCGGACGCCGTCGGCGGCCAGCAGGTCGCGAGCCTGGACGGCCAGCTGGACCTCGGAGCCGGTGCCGACCAGCACCACGTCGGGCAGACCGCCGGGCAGGTCGTCGGGGGAGTCGAGCAGGACGTACCCGCCGCGGTGGACGTTGCTGATGTCGGAGTAGCCGTCCTCGCCGCGCGGGAACACCGGCAGGTTCTGGCGCGACAGGACCAGGCCGGCGGGCCGCTTGTTCTCGAGCACGGCCTTCCAGCAGGCGGCGGTCTCGTTCGCGTCGGCCGGGCGTACGACGTCGAGCCCGGGGATCGCGCGCAGCGCGGCCAGGTGCTCGATCGGCTGGTGGGTCGGGCCGTCCTCGCCGAGCCCGATCGAGTCGTGGGTCCAGACGTAGGTGACCGGCAGCCCCATCAGTGCCGCCAGCCGCACCGCCCCGCGCATGTAGTCGGAGAAGGTGAGGAAGGTGCCGCCGAAGACACGGGTGCCGCCGTGGGCGGCGATGCCGTTCATGATCGCGCCCATGCCGTGCTCGCGGATCCCGAAGTGGAGCACGCGCCCGGCCAGCGGGTCGGCCCTCCACATCTTCGTCGCGCGGTTGGCGGGCAGGAACGACGGTGCGCCCTCGATGGTCGTGTTGTTGGAGCCGGCCAGGTCGGCGGAGCCGCCCCAGAGCTCGGGCAGGGTCTCGGCGAGCGCGTTGATCACGGCGCCGGAGGCGACGCGGGTCGCCATCCCCTTCTCGTCGGCCGGGAACGCGGGGACCTTGCTGTCCCAGCCCTCCGGGAGGCTGCGGGTCTGGAGCCGCTCGTAGAGCGCGGTGTCGGCCGAGGGCTTGCGCGACCACGCGGCGTACGCCTTCTCCCACTCGGCCTGGGCGGCCATGCCGCGCTCGACCGCCTGACGGGTGTGCTCGAGCACGCCGGTCGGCACCTCGAAGCTCTGCTCCGGGTCGAAGCCGAGCACCTTCTTGGTGGCCGCGACCTCCTCGGCGCCGAGCGCGGAGCCGTGGGCCTTGCCGGTGTTCTGGGCGTCGGGGGCGGGCCAGGCGATGATCGTGTGGAGCACGATGAAGCTCGGCTTGTCGGTGACCGCCTGCGCCTTGCGGATCGCGTCGTACAGCGCCGGCACGTCCTCCTGGTACGTCGTGCCGTCGTTGGTCCAGTCCACGTGCTGGACGTGCCAGCCGTAGGCCTCGTAGCGGGCGCCGACGTCCTCGCCGAGGGCGATGTCGGTGTTGTCCTCGATCGAGATCCGGTTGTGGTCGTAGATGAGCGTCAGGTTGCCGAGCTCCTGCACGCCGGCGATCGCGGAGGCCTCGGCCGACACGCCCTCCTCGATGTCACCGTCGGAGCACAGCGCGTAGATCTGGTGGTCGAACGGCGAGTCGCCGAGGGCGACGTTCGGGTCGAGGAGGCCGTGCTCGCGGCGGGCGGCCATCGCCATGCCGACCGCGTTGCCGATGCCCTGGCCCAGCGGCCCGGTGGTGGTCTCGACGCCGGCGGTGTGGCCGTACTCCGGGTGGCCCGGGGTCTTGCTGCCCCAGGTGCGGAGCGCCTGCAGGTCCTCGAGCTCGAGGCCCCAGCCACCCATGAACAGCTGGATGTAGAGGGTCAGGCTGGAGTGTCCGCAGGAGAGGACGAAGCGGTCGCGACCGGGCCAGTGGGGGTCGGCGGGGTTGTGGCGCATCACCTTCTGGAAGAGCAGGTACGCGGCCGGCGCCAGGCTCATCGCCGTACCGGGGTGGCCGTTCCCGACCTTCTGGACGGCGTCCATGGCCAGCACCCGCACGGTGTCGACGGCCTTGTCGTCCAGGTCGGTCCAGTCCAGCTTCGCGGGTGTCGTGGTCACGCGATTTTTCCCTTCCACAGCGGGGTTGGAGGGTGGTGCGTCGGGCCCAACTCTGGCCCCGAGGTCGGCGGCGCTCAAGGCGTCTCCGAGCCTACTCACCCCCGGGGATAGACTGCGAGGCGCGTCTTGCCTCCCACCTCCCGTACCCGAGGAACTCTGTGACATACGTCGGCGATCGAGCTGCGGCTCTCTCCGAGCCGGACTCTCCTCGGTCGACCGATCGGTCGTCGTTCCGGGACGTCGTCGCGGCGTACGTCGGGCTGACCAAGCCGCGCGTCATCGAGCTGCTGCTGCTCACCACCGTGCCGGTGATGTTCTTCGCCGCGGGCGGGGTCCCCGACCTCGGTCTCGTCGTCGCCACCGTCGTCGGCGGGACGCTGTCGGCGGGGTCCGCGTCGGCCCTGAACTGCGTCTACGACCGCGACATCGACGAGCAGATGCGGAGAACCCGTCGCCGGGCGCTGCCGCGTCACATCGTCTCGACGCGGGCCGCTCTCGTCTTCGGCGTCGCCCTCGGTGTCGTCGCCACCGTGATCCTCTACGTCTGGGTGAACCCGCTCTCGGCTGCGCTGTCGCTGGTGGCCGAGTGCTTCTACCTCTTCGTCTACACCATGCTGCTCAAGCGGCGTACCACCCAGAACATCGTCTGGGGCGGTCTCGCCGGCTGCTTCCCGGCCCTGATCGGCTGGACGGCGGTCACCGACGAGCTGGCCTGGGCGCCGGTGGTGCTCTTCGCCGTGGTGTTCTTCTGGACCCCACCCCACACCTGGGCCCTCGCGCTGCGCTACCGCGAGGACTACGCGGGCGTCGACGTGCCGATGCTGCCGGTCGTCGCCAAGGCGGAGGTCGTGGGCCGCCAGATCGTCGCCTACAGCTGGGTCATGGTCGCCACGTCGCTGCTGCTGTGGCCGGTCGCCGACACCGGCTGGTTCTACCCGGTCGCGGCCGCCGTCCTCGGCGCGGTGTTCCTCGTGCAGGCCCACCGGATGTGGTCACGCACCCGCGGCACCGAGGACCTCAGCGTGATCCGGCCGATGGTGCTGTTCCACGCCTCGAACCTCTACCTGTCGCTCCTCTTCGTGGCCGTCGCGCTCGACCCGCTGCTGACGCGCTGACCGATGCCCGCCACCCGGCGACTGCCGGAGAAATCGGCGCGACACAGGCAACCGGACAGCCGTAGCGTTCGTCCTATCGGTACGACGGTTGGCCTGTCCACGGGGGTACAGGTCAACCGTCGTCCACGTCACCGGACGTCGGACGCGCCGCCCAGCCCTGAGAGCGACGTCTCACGGAGCGGCGCCGGTTCGAGGACCGTGACCAGCAGCCAGGTCGCAGCCGCGATCACGAGCGCCGCACCGAGCATGTGGAGCATCACGACCGCCACCGGCAGCCCGGCGAAGTACTGCACGAAGCCCACGGTCGCCTGCAGCACCTCGACCACGGCGAGGGCCGTGACCGGCCGGATGTCGCCGCCGGTTGCACGCAGGGCGAACCACATCCCGACCGTCAGGCCGATCAGCAGGAAGACCAGGTCGGCGTGGAGCTGGCTGAGCTGCAGCGGGTCGAGCCCGTTGCGCGGCGAGCTCGCGTCGCCGGCGTGGGGGCCCGAGCCGGTCACCACGGTGCCGGCGTAGAGGACGAGCCAGGTCACGGCGTACGTCGTCCAGGCGAGGGCGGGCACCACGCCCCGGGCGGGTGGGGCGGGTGGATGGTCGAGCCGGTGCAGGAACAGCACCGCCACCGAGACGATCGCCAGCGACAGCAGCAGGTGGAACGAGACGACCCACGGGTTGAGGTCGGTCAGCACGGTGATGCCCCCGAGCACGGCCTGGGCCGGGATCGCGAGCCCCAGCACCACCGAGAGCCGGAGCAGGTCGCGGCGGCCGCTCTGGCGGGCGGCCACGAAGGTCGCGACCGCGATCGCGACGAGCAGGAAGGTCAGGGTGCGGTTGCCGAACTCGATCAGCTGGTGGGGTCCGATCGTGCCGTGCGGCGTGAACGAGCCGCCGTCGCACCGCGGCCAGGTCGGACAGCCGAGCCCGGAGCCGGTGAGGCGCACGGCCCCACCGGTCACGACGAGCGCGACGTTGGCGACGAGGGTGGCCCACGCGAAGCGGCGCAGCCAGCTGCTCACTCCCACTGGAACGTCCTGGCGGTGAGGACGGTCCCGACGGCGGCCCAGACCAGCAGCACCAGCAGGTCGCGCCAGGCGGTGGTGCCGTTGATGAGGGCGTGCCGCATCGCGTCCCCGAGGGCACCGGACGGCAGCAGGGCGGTCACGTGCCCGAACGCGCCGTACGACGAGGTCGGCACCACGACCGCACCGCCGGCCAGCAGCAGGAGGTAGATCAGGTTCGCGGCGGCCAGCGTGGCCTCGGCGCGGAGCACACCCGCGACGAAGAGGCCGAGGGCGGCGAAGGCGGCGGTGCCGAGGACGACGGCCAGGACGGCCGGGGCGAGTCCCTCGGCCGGGTCCCAGCCGAGGAACAGGGCCACCGTCGAGATCACGGCGATCTGGAGCACCTCGACGGCGAGCAGCCCGCCGATCTTGCCGGCCAGCAGGCCGGACCGGGGCAGGGGGGAGGAGCCGAGTCGCTTGATCACGCCGTACCGACGCTCGAAGCCGGTGGCGATCGCCAGCGACGTGAACGCCGTGGACATCACGGCCAGGGCGAGCACCCCGGGCGTGAAGACGTCGACCGCCGGGTGCGAGAGGTTCAGGTCGACGTGGCGCGAGGCGACCACCCCGCCGATCAGCACGATCACCGGGATCACGACGGCGAGCAGCAGCTGCTCGCCGTTGCGCAGCATGAGCCGCGCCTCCATGCCGGCCTGGGCCGCGACCTGCCGCGGGAACGGTGCGGCGCCGGGCCTGGGGGAGAGGTCGAGGCTCATGTGGTCAGCGCCCGCCCGGTCAGCTCGAGGAACACGTCCTCCAGGGTCCGCTGGCCCAGGGTCAGCGACTCGGGGAGCACGTCGTTCGCCTCGCACCAGCGCGACACGATCCCGAGGCTCGACGCGTCGGCCGGGCCGGTGACCACGATGCTCACCTCGTCGAGCAGCGTGACCTCCACGTGCGCTCCGAGGGCGGCCCGCAGCGACTCGGGCGCGTCGGCCGGAAAAGGCTTGGTGACGACCAGCCGGATCGTCGCCGAGCGGCCACCGCGGGTGAGCTCGAGGGGGGAGCCACTGGCGATCAACCGGCCGTGGTCGATGATGTGGATCCGGTCGGCGAGGCGCTCGGCCTCCTCCATGTAGTGCGTCGTCAGCACCACCGTGACCCCCGCCGTGCGCAGCTCCTGCAGCAGCTCCCAGGTCGTACGCCGGGCCGCGGGGTCCATGCCGGCCGTGGGCTCGTCGACGAAGACGATCTCCGGGCGGCCGACGATCGCCATCGCCAGCCCGAGCCGCTGCTGCTGCCCGCCGGAGAGCCGGCGGTACGGCGTACGCCCGCACTCGCCGAGGCCGAGCCGCTCGTAGAGCGCATCGAGGTCGAGCGGGTGGGCATGCAGCCGGGCGATGTGCTGGAGCATCTCGTCCGCACGTACGCCGCTCCAGGCGCCACCGTGCTGCAGCATCACGCCGATCCGGGGCAGCAGCGCGCGGCGGTCGCGCACCGGGTCGAGGCCGAGCACGCGGACCCGGCCCGCCTGGGGGGAGCGGTAGCCCTCGGCCGTCTCCAGCGTCGTCGTCTTGCCAGCACCGTTGGGCCCGAGCACGGCCGTGATCGAGGCCCGCTCGACGGTGAGGCTGAGCCCGTCGACGGCGACCTTGTCGCCGTAGCGCATCACCAGCCCGTCGATCTCGACCGCTGGCCCTGCGGCCCCGGCAGCGGGGGAGACGGGCGCTGACACGCCCCAAGTGTAGGAACGGGTGGGGGCGAACGCTGGCCGGGTCGACCTAAGCCTCGACGACGTCGGGCTCGCTCCCGTCGTTCGCCAGTCGGGAGAACGCCGCCGGCGGCTCGCGCCACACGTCGGACCGCGGGTTCTGGATCTCGCGCCAGACCCGCTCCGGCGTGCACGGCAGGTCGATGTGCTTGACCCCGAGGTGCTTGAGCGCGTCGACGACGGCGTTCTGCACCGCGGGCGTCGAGCCGATGGTGGCGGACTCGCCGATGCCCTTGGCTCCCATCGGGTTCACCGGCGTCGGCGTCTGGGTGTTGGAGGCCTCGAGCATGATGCCGTCGGCCGCGGTCGGGATGGCGTAGTCGGCGAAGGAGCTGGTGATCGGCGTGCCCTGGTCGTCGTAGATCATCTCCTCCCACAGCGCCTGGCTGATGCCCTGGATCGCGCCGCCGTGCTGCTGTCCGGCCACGATCAGCGGGTTGAGGATCCGGCCGCAGTCGTCGACCGCGATGTGGCGGACCGGCTTCGCCTGGCCGGTCTCGAGGTCGACCTCGACGATGGCGACGTGGGCCCCGAACGGGAACGTCGCGCCCTCCTGCGTGAAGTCGGTGTCGACGCCGAGGCCGCCGTCGTGCTCGTGGGCGTAGGCGGCGAGGTCTGGCCACGACACGTGGGACCCGGGCACACCGGCCACACCGAAGCCTTCGTCGTCGAGGGTGACGTCGTCGGCGCTGGCCTCGAGCATCCGCGCCGCGACCGCGATCGCCTTCTCGCGGGTCTCGTCGGCCGCCTTCGAGACGGCGTTGCCGCCGAGCTGGAGCGAGCGCGAGCCGCCGGTACCGCCGCCTGTGCGGACGACCGCGGTGTCGGACTGGCGGTAGGTGATCTTGTCGAGGGGGATCCCGAGCCGGTCGGCGACGATCATCGAGAACGACGTCGCGTGGCCCTGGCCGTGGGCGGAGGTGCCGGACATCGCGGTCGCCGAGCCGTCGGGGTGGATCTGCACCGAGCCGAACTCCGAGCCCCCGAACCCGGTGATCTCGACGTACGTCGAGATCCCGATCCCGAGCAGCTTGCTCTCGCCGGCGTCGATCCGGCGTTGCTGCTCCTTGCGGGCGTCGTCGACCCCGGCGATGCGCAGCGCCTCCTCGAGGGGCGCCCGGTAGTCGCCGTTGTCATAGGTCACGCCGGTGCGCGTCTGGTAGGGGAACTCGTCGGCCGGGATCAGGTTCCGCCGCCGGATCTCCTGAGGGGTGATCCCGAGCTCCTGTGCCGCGATGTCGAGGACCCGGTCGAGGGCGGCAGCGGCCTCGGGGCGGCCCGCCCCACGGAACGCGCCCACCGGGGCGGTGTTGGTCATCACCGCGATGGCGTCGAAGCGCAGGCGCGGGATGACGTAGGGGCCCTGCGCCATCATGTACGTCGGTCCGACCGCGAGCGCGCCGCCGAAGCCGGCGTACGCACCGCACTCGCCGAGCACCCGCATCCGCAGGCCGGTGATGGTGCCGTCGTCCTTGAGTCCGAGCTCGGCGTACTGCACCTGGCCGCGGCCCTGCATCGACAGCATCGCCTCGCTGCGGGTCTCCGACCACTTCACCGGGTGGCCCAGCTTCCGCGCGGCCAGGGCGATGGCGGCGTGGTCGGGCCCGGTGCCGGCCTTGCCGCCGAAGGCGCCACCGACGTGGGGCGCGACCACGCGCACGTGGGCGGCGTCGACGCCGATGGCCTTGGCGAGCAGGTCGCGTGCCATGTGGGGGTGCTGGGTGGAGACCCACGCCTCCATGCCGTCCGCCGTCGGCCGGACCAGGATCGCGTTGCCCTCGATCGGCGCGGTCGCGATGCGCTGGTTGACCATCCGGACGCGGGTCACGTGGTCGGCGTCGTCGAGGACGTCGGAGGTGTCCTTGGCCGCGCGCTGGGTCGCGATGTTGGAGCCGATCGCCTCGAACTGCAGGGGGGCGTCGTCGGCGAGGGCGTCCTCGACGTCGGTGACCGGGGGCAGGTCGTCGTAGTCGACGTCGACCCGCTCGGCGGCGTCCATCGCCTGGGCACGGGTCTCGGCGACGACGAGGGCGACCGGGTCGCCGACGTAGCGGACCTTGTCGACCGCGAGGGCCGCGCGCCCCGCCTTGTCGTTCACGTCGGCGAAGCCCGAGAGCGGCTCCCGGCCGAGGTCGTCGGAGGTGTAGACCGCCAGCACGCCCGGCGCCGCGGCCGCCTCGGCGGTGTCGATCCCGGTGATCCGGGCGTGCGCGAACGGGCTGCGGACGAAGATCGCGTGGGCCACCCCGTCGCTCTCGAGGTTGTCCACGAACGTGCCCTGACCGAGCAGCAGCTCGAGGTCTTCGACACGGCGCACTTCGGTCCCAAGAATCGATCCCGGCATGGGCTCACCCTACGTCAACCGGAAAGGGTCTCCGTTGGCCGGGAGGGCGGTAGCGAGGCCGAGGTCGGCACCACGAAGCCGGCCCCCGCCACGAGGGCAGGGGCCGGCGTACGACGTGCGCTCAGCTGGTGGCCGAGGTGTTGCCGACGGTCGTCAGCGGGCGGTGCGGGCGACGTCGGCACCCGCGGTGTTGACCACCGAGGCCAGCTTGACCGCGGTGATCTTCTTCCACATCACCTGGGCGTTGGTGGTGCCCTCACAGGTCAGCGTGACGTTGGTGACGTGGCTGGCGGTGAAGACGATCTGGTTGGCCAGCGACTCGGAGAACCCGTCGTCCGGCAGGTCGGCCGCGACACCGTCGGTGGCGCCCGGCGCGTTGAGGTGGCAGCGGGCCCAGGCGTTGGTGGTGCCGCTGGCGCGGACGGCCCACGCCTTGGAGTAGGCCAGGTAGCTGCCGGGAGGCACGGGCATGGTCAGGACCGTCTTGGCGGTGCCGGCCATGGTGGTGCGGTTGTCGTTGAACGTCGAGTGGACGTGCGCGGTCAGCGCGTTCTTGGCCGAGTGCGAGAGGTCCTTGGTCTGCAGCGTGTGGTCCTTGATGTCGGCACTGGTGACGGTGCCGTCCTTGATCTGCTGGCCGGTGACGAGGCCGGCGGCGTACGACGTGCCGCCGAGGGCGATGACGAGCGCCGCGGTCGAGGCGACGGTGGCATAGCGTCCCTGCGTGAAGAGCTTCATGTGGTTTCCCTCGTGAGGTCGGTGGTGCCGGACTGGTGCTGTTCGCCGGGTAAGAGGTCGCCGGGTACCGCCGGATACGCGGAGTCGGTCGCAGGGATGACCGTCGGGGACGAAAGTCATCCCTGCGACCGACCTCGGCGCACGCCAGACCTCGGCGGCCGGGTAAGGTGACCCTTACTTGAAGAGCCACCGGCAATAACGGCACACTGGTGTTGTGGAATTCGAGCGGACCCTGCCTCCGGGCGACCAGCCGACGCGTGAGCGCGTCGTCCGGTCGATCCTGGTCAGCGGTCCGTCGACCGCGGCCGACCTCGCGGAGCGGCTCGCGCTGACGCCCGCCGCCGTACGCCGCCACCTCGACCACCTGCTCGCCGAGGGCGCGCTCGAGGCGCGGGAGCCGCGAGCGACCGCGAGCCGCGGCCGCGGCAGGCCGGCCAAGCTCTTCGCGATCACCGAGTCCGGGCGCGAGCACTTCGACCAGCAGTACGACGACCTCGCGGTGCAGGCGCTCCGCTACCTGTCCGAGACCGGTGGCGACGAGGCCGTCATGGAGTTCGCCCGACGTCGGGTCGCGTTCATCGAGCGTGACTACGAGGTGGTCGTGGCGTCGCAGCCCGACCTCACGCCGGCCGAGGCGCTGGCGCGGGTCTTCTCCGCCGAGGGGTACGCCGCGTCCGTGCGGTCGCTGCCGCTGCTCAAGAACGGCGTCGACGGCGCCGAGCAGCTGTGCCAGCAGCACTGCCCGGTCTCGCACGTCGCCCACGAGTTCCCCCAGCTGTGCGAGGCCGAGACCGAGGCCATCGGCCACGTCCTCGGCCGCCACGTGCAGCGCCTGGCCACGATCGCCCACGGCGACGGGGTCTGCACGACCTGCATCCCGCACGGTTCGGTGGTTGAGGAGGGCGCTCTGCGCCCGTCTCGAAGCCACCCCCACAGCCCGCTGGTCTCGACAAGCTCGACCGACGGAGCCAGCTCGACATCCGAAGACCGCCCGACCCACGAGGAGACGACGTGACGTCCATCGAAGAGCTCAACCCCGAGCTGCAGGGCATCGGCCGCTACCAGTTCGGCTGGTCCGACCGCGACGAGGCCGGGTCGGTGGCGAAGCGCGGCCTGAGCGAGGAGGTCGTCCGCGACATCTCCTCGAAGAAGTCCGAGCCGCAGTGGATGCTCGACCTGCGCCTGAAGGGCCTCAAGCTCTTCCACCGCAAGCCCATGCCCACGTGGGGCTCCGACCTGTCGGGGATCGACTTCGACAACATCAAGTACTTCGTGCGCTCCAGCGAGAAGCAGGCCGCCTCGTGGGAGGACCTCCCCGAGGACATCAAGAACACCTACGACCGGCTCGGCATCCCCGAGGCCGAGAAGCAGCGCCTCGTCGCCGGCGTGGCCGCGCAGTACGAGTCGGAGGTCGTCTACCACTCGATCCGCGAGGACCTCGAGGCCCAGGGCGTCATCTTCAAGGACACCGACACCGCGCTGAAGGAGCACCCGGAGCTCTTCCAGGAGTACTTCAACACCGTGATCCCGGTCGGCGACAACAAGTTCGCCGCGCTCAACACCTCGGTGTGGTCGGGTGGCTCGTTCATCTACGTGCCCAAGGGGGTGCACGTCGACATCCCGCTGCAGGCCTACTTCCGGATCAACACCGAGAACATGGGCCAGTTCGAGCGGACCCTGATCATCGTCGACGAGGACGCCTACGTGCACTACGTCGAGGGCTGCACGGCGCCGATCTACAGCAGCGACTCGCTGCACTCCGCGGTGGTCGAGATCATCGTGAAGAAGGGTGGCCGGTGCCGCTACACGACCATCCAGAACTGGTCCAACAACGTCTACAACCTCGTCACCAAGCGCGCCACGTGCGAGGCCGGCGCGACGATGGAGTGGGTCGACGGGAACATCGGGTCCAAGGTGACCATGAAGTACCCCGCGATCTACCTGATGGGCGAGCACGCCAAGGGCGAGACGCTCTCCATCGCGTTCGCCGGCGAGGGCCAGCACCAGGACGCCGGCGCCAAGATGGTCCACGCGGCGCCGAACACGTCGTCGTCCATCCTGAGCAAGTCGGTGGCCCGGGGCGGTGGGCGTACGTCGTACCGCGGGCTGATCCAGATCAACGAGGGCGCGCACGGATCGAAGTCCAACGTGCTGTGCGACGCGCTCCTCGTCGACCAGATCAGCCGTAGCGACACCTACCCCTACGTCGACATCCGCGAGGACGACGTGTCGATGGGCCACGAGGCGAGCGTCTCCAAGGTCTCCGACGACCAGCTGTTCTACCTGATGTCGCGCGGGATGGCCGAGGACGAGGCGATGGCGATGATCGTGCGCGGCTTCGTCGAGCCGATCGCGAAGGAGCTCCCGATGGAGTACGCCCTCGAGCTCAACCGGCTCATCGAGCTCCAGATGGAAGGCGCCGTCGGCTGACCGACCTCGTCGGTCGAGCTTGGCGAGTCCACGTGCCACCCAGAACCTGAAAGAGAGAGTTCCTTGTCCGCAGTTGCCGACGCGCTCGAGGTCGAGCGCGTGGAGTCCCACCTGCACCCGGAAGGGTCGTTCGACGTCGACGCCCACCCGGTGCCGACGGGTCGCGAGGAGATCTGGCGCTTCACGCCGCTCAAGCGGCTGCGCGGCCTGCACTCCGATGCGGCCCTCGACGGCTCGGGTGTCGGCGCCGAGTACGACGCCCCCGAGGCGGTGGTGTTCGAGTCGCTGGCGGCCGACAGCCCGCTGCTCGGGTCGAGCGGCTTCGTGCCGACCGACCGGATCGCGGCGCGCGTGTGGCACGAGAGCGGTCGACGCTTCGCGGTGACCGTCCCTGCCGACACCGAGCTCGACCGCCCGGTGTTCATCACGTTGACCGGCACCGACGTCGAGCACGCCACCGCGACCCACGCCGTGATCACGGCCGGCACCCACAGCCGCGCGACGGTCGTCCTGCGCTTCGTCGGCTCGGCCACGCTGGCCGACAACGTCGAGATCGTCGTCGGTGACGGCGCCGACCTCACCGTGGTCAGCATCGACGACTGGGCCGACGACGCCGTGCACGTCGGGCACCGGCATGCGAAGGTCGGGCGCGACGCCCACTTCAAGCACGTGGACGTCACCTTCGGCGGCAGCGTCGTACGCCACGACACGACCGCCGAGTACGCCGGCCCCGGCGGCGATGTCGAGATGCTCGGCCTCTACTTCGCCGACGCCGGCCAGCACATCGAGCACCGGCTGTTCGTCGACCACACCGCGCCCAAGACCAAGAGCCACGTGACCTACAAGGGCGCGTTGCAGGGCGAGGGCGCCCACACGGTCTGGATCGGGAACGTGCTGATCCGCAAGGTCGCCGAGGGCATCGAGACCTACGAGGAGAACCGCAACCTCGTGCTCACCGACGGCTGCCAGGCCGACTCCGTGCCGAACCTCGAGATCGAGACCGGCGAGATCGAGGGGGCGGGCCACGCGTCCGCGACCGGCCGCTTCGACGACGAGCAGCTGTTCTACCTCCGCTCGCGCGGCATCGCCGAGGACGAGGCGCGTCGCCTGGTCGTGCACGGGTTCTTCAACGACCTGATCCGCCGGATCGACGTGCCCGAGCTCGAGGAGCAGCTGGCCGCCACCGTCGAGGCCGAGCTGGCCAAGAACGTTCTGGAGGGTCTTCCGAGATGAGCTTCGAGAAGGCCTGCTCGCTGGACGAGTTCCGCGACGGCGAGGCGATCGCCGCGAAGATCGGCGACCAGGAGATCGCCGTCGCCAGGAACGGCGACGAGTTCTTCGCGGTCGAGGACATCTGCTCCCACGCCGCCGTGGCCCTCAGCGAGGGCGAGGTCGAGGACTGCACGGTCGAGTGCTGGCTGCACGGCTCGCGCTTCGACCTCCGCACCGGCAAGCCGACCGGCCTCCCGGCCACCGAGCCCGTCTCCACCTTTCCCGTCGAGGTACGCGGCACCGATGTGTACGTCGACGTCACCACCACCCTGAACGGAGTAGTACCCCAATGAGCACCCTCGAGATCAAGGACCTCCACGTCACGGTCAAGACCGACGACGAGGACAAGGAGATCCTCAAGGGCGTCACGCTGACCATCAAGGACGGCGAGACCCACGCGATCATGGGGCCGAACGGCTCCGGCAAGTCCACGCTGGCCTACTCGATCGCCGGTCACCCGAAGTACACCGTCACCTCCGGCTCGGTGACCCTCGACGGCCAGGACGTCCTCGCGATGACCGTCGACCAGCGGGCACGGGCCGGGCTCTTCCTGGCGATGCAGTACCCCGTCGAGGTGCCCGGTGTCTCGGTCTCCAACTTCCTGCGCACGGCCAAGACCGCGCTGGACGGCGAGGCCCCCAAGCTGCGCACCTGGGTCAAGGACGTCAACGCCGCGCTCGAGCAGCTGAACCTCGACCCGACGTTCGGCACCCGCTCGGTCAACGAGGGCTTCTCGGGTGGAGAGAAGAAGCGCCACGAGATCGCCCAGCTCGAGCTGCTGAACCCGAAGGTCGCGGTGCTCGACGAGACCGACTCGGGCCTCGACATCGACGCGCTCAAGATCGTCGCCGAGGGCGTCAACCGCTTCCGCGCGCAGGAGGGCAAGGGCGTCCTCCTGATCACCCACTACACCCGGATCCTGCGCTACATCGAGCCCGACTACGTCCACGTCTTCGTGGCCGGCCGGATCGCCGAGCAGGGCGGCGCCGAGCTCGCCGAGCAGCTCGAGGCCGAGGGCTACGACAAGTACATCAAGGCCGCGGCGGTCTGACGTGGTGGTGTCGAGACAGGCGCCAGGGCGCCTTCCTCAACCACCGGTGGTTGAGGAGGTCGCGCTGCGACCATCTCGAGACCCGGTGACCGGAAAGGAGATGTGATGGAGGGCTTGCTCCCCGACCTGGACGTCGTCCGCAAGGACTTCCCGATCCTGTCGCGCGTGCTGGCGAACGGGCAGCCGCTGGTCTACCTCGACTCCGCCAACACCTCGCAGAAGCCGCAGGTCGTCATCGACACGATGGTCGACCACCTCGAGCGCCACAACGCCAACATCGCCCGCGCCATGCACCAGCTCGGGGCCGAGGCGACCGAGGCCTACGAGGGTGGTCGCGACAAGGTGGCGTCGTTCATCGGCGCCCCCGACCGCGACGAGGTGATCTTCACCAAGAACGCCACCGAGGCCCTCAACCTCGCCGCGAACACCCTGGCCTGGCCCGGTGACCGCCAGGTCGGGCCCGGCGACGAGGTCGTCATCACCGAGATGGAGCACCACTCCAACATCGTTCCGTGGCAGCTGCTCTGCGAGCGCACCGGCGCGACGCTGCGCTGGTTCGGGCTCACCGAGGACGGCCACCTCGACCTGTCGCAGATCGACGACCTGATCACCGAGCGCACCAAGGTCGTGTCCTTCACCTGGGTCTCCAACATGCTCGGCACGATCAACCCCGTGGCCGAGATCGCCCGCCGCGCCCACCAGGTCGGCGCCCTCGTCGTGGTCGACGCCTCACAGGCCGCGCCGCAGCTGCCGATCGACCTGGCCGCGATGGCCGACGACGAGCGTCCCGACCTGCTGGCCTTCACCGGCCACAAGGTGGTCGGCCCGACCGGCATCGGCGTGCTCTGGGGCCGGCGCGCGGTCCTCGACCAGCTGCCGCCGTTCCTCGGGGGCGGCGAGATGATCGAGACGGTCACGATGGAGCGGTCGACGTACGCGCCTGTGCCCCACAAGTTCGAGGCCGGTACGCCGCCGATCGTCGAGGCCGTGGGCCTCGGCGCGGCCGTCGACTACCTCACCGAGCTCGGCCTGGACGCCGTCCAGGCGCACGAGCAGGCGGTGACCGCCTATGCCCTCGAGGGCCTGGCCACCATCCCCGGCCTCACCGTGCTCGGGCCGCTCGACGCCACCCAGCGCGGGGGAGCGATCTCGTTCGAGATGCCCGGCGTGCACCCCCACGACGTCGCCACCGTGCTCGACACGCGCGGCATCGCGGTGCGCGCGGGGCACCACTGTGCGAAGCCTGCTCATGCGCACTTCGGGGTGCAGAGCTCGACCCGGCTGTCGTCGTACCTCTACACGACGCCGGCGGAGATCGACGCGCTCGTCGAGGGCCTGGAATACACCCGTCGCTACTTCAAGTTGAGTTGAACGTCATGTCTACCGAGCTCGATTCCCTCTACCAGGAGATCATCCTGGACCACTACCGCAACCCCCATCACAAGGGGCTGCGGGAGCCGTTCGAGGCCGAGGTGCACCACGTCAACCCCACCTGCGGAGACGAGGTGACGCTGCGCGTGCACGTCGCCGACGGCAGGGTCGAGGACGTGTCGTACGACGCGCTCGGCTGCTCGATCTCGCAGGCGTCGGCGTCGGTGATGACCGACCTCGTGATCGGGAAGCCGGTCGACGAGGCCATGGCGATCCACGGGGAGTTCCTGACCTTGATGCAGGGCAAGGGTCAGGTCGAGCCCGACGAGGAGGTGCTGGAGGACGCGATCGCGTTCGCCGGCGTCGCCAAGTTCCCCGCCCGCATCAAGTGCGCCCTGCTGTCCTGGATGGCCTGGAAGGACGCGACCACGACCGCCCAGATGGAGGAGACGAAGTGACCACGAACCCGATCGACCATGGCGAGCTGCCCGAGGTGCCGGAGGCCTCCGCAGTCCCGGCCGGCTCGGTGACGACGATCGACGACGTGACCGAGGCGCTCAAGGACGTCGTCGACCCCGAGCTCGGGATCAACGTCGTCGACCTCGGCCTGGTCTACGGCGTCCACCTCGACGACGACACCAACGCAGTCATCGACATGACGCTCACCTCGGCCGCCTGCCCGCTGACCGACGTGATCCAGGACCAGACCAACACCGCCCTCGAGGGCATGGTCAACGACGTCCTCATCAACTGGGTCTGGATGCCGCCGTGGGGACCCGACAAGATCACCGACGACGGCCGCGAGCAGCTCCGGGCCCTCGGCTTCAACGTCTGAGCAAGGACGCTGAGTCCCCGACGAAGGAGGGGAGTCAACGGCCGCAGCGAACGCCGCAGCGAGCTTGCTCGCAAGGCGGCCTGAACCGCGACCAAGGCGAGGCCCCTGAGACAATGTCGGCATGGCCCAGCAGTTCGACGCGATCTCGAACCGGCATCGCACGTTCATCGAGCGACAACCGATGTTCTTCGTCGCCACCGCGGCGCGGGAGGGGCACGTCAACGTGTCCCTCAAGGGGCTCGACTCCTTCCGGGTGCTCGGCCCGACCCGGGTCGCCTGGCTGAACGGGACCGGCTCGGGCAACGAGACCGCCGCCCACCTGCTCGACACCAACCGGATGACGCTGATGTTCTGCTCGTTCGCGCGCGAGCCGCTGGTCCTGCGCCTGTTCGGCTCCGCGCGAACCATCCAGCCGGGTGACCACGACTGGGACGAGATGGCCGGGCTGTTCCCGCCGCTGCCGGGCGCGCGCCAGGTCTACGACGTCGACGTCGATCTGGTGATGACCTCCTGCGGCTACGGCGTGCCGCTGATGGGGACGACGGCCCAGCGGGAGCTGATGCCGAACTGGGCCACCAAGAAGGGTCCGGAGGGCCTCGCCGCCTACCACGCCGAGAAGAACACGACGAGCCTCGACGGCCTCCCCACCGGACTGCCCCAGCGGACCTCGTGAGGTTCACCGAGCACGAGCTGACGGCCGCCCTCACGGGTGCCGCCAAGGCGGTCCTGGCGACGCAGCGCAAGGACGTACGACGCGGCCGGGCCGACATCGACACGGTCTGGAACGAGATGGACCGCTACCAGCGGTTCCAGCTCCTCGACCGGCTCGGCTCCGAGATCCTGCCCGTCCTGGTCGCCCTGCCGGACGTCGAGGTCGCCCCCGGCACCCGCCCGTCGTACAGCGACCGCGAGGTGAGTGACACCGTCGAGGCCCAGGTCGGTGACGGGCTCGGCAGGGTACGCCGGGTGGTCGTCGTCAAGACGCGCACTGCGCTGGTGCAGTCGGCGCTGGCGCACCTGCCACCGCGCCAGGATCCCGACGCCCTGGTCGTGCCCGACCACCTCTGACAAGCGGCTCCCTAGCCGCCGGCGATCCGCGGGGCGCCGGGTTCGGTGTCGCCGCCGCCCTGCTCACGCGCGACGTACTCCTCGATGTTCTCGACGTCGTCGACGTTGCGCCCGACGACGGCCAGCAGGTCACTCATGGTCGCGACCTCCTCGACCTGCTCCTTGACGAACCACTGGAGGAACTGCTCGGAGGCGAAGTCGGTCTCGTCGCGGGCGATCCTCAGCAACGCGTTGATCTGCTCGGTGACCCGCCGCTCCTGGTCGAGGGCCAGCTCGACGGGCGCCACGACACCGTCGAACGCGGGGACCGGCGCCTGCACACCGGGGATCACGACCTGTGCGTCGGTGTCGAGGAGGTACTGCACCATCATCAGCGCATGCCCGCGCTCCTCGAGCGCCTGCGCATAGAAGAAGGCCGCCATCTGGGGCATCGTCAACGCGTCGTAGTGGATCGCACACGCGAGGTACTGGTGTTGAGCAGCCAGCTCCTCGCCGATCTGGACGTTCAGGGCCTGGACGAAGCGATCTGCGGGCATGCGTACTCCTCGACGTGCGGGATCAGGCGGCCAACGACTTCTTGCCGGTCTTGACCAGCTTGCGCTTCTTGACCGTATATCCCTCGGGCAGCCGGCCCTCCTTCAGCATCCGGATCGGGCATCGCTTGCACCGCGACTTGCTCACGCAGCACGTCGACTTCGGCTTCTTCGGCACGGAGGGAGGGTACCCGACTGAGGGTTGCCTTACCTAACCGTCCCCCGGGGTGAGTCGCACGGAGGTCCGGGTGCCTAGCATCGGGGCCATGACCGACACCACTCCGCAGCTCCCCGAGGACATCGTCACGCTCACGGCGGGTGCCTCGATGCCGCTGCTCGGCTTCGGCACCTGGCAGATCAAGGGTGAGGACGCCGTACGCGCCACCTCCGCCGCTCTGGAGGCCGGCTACCGCCACCTCGACACTGCGACGGTCTACGGCAACGAGCGGGAGGTCGGTCGCGCGCTCGCCGACAGCGGAGTCGCGCGCGACGACGTCTTCCTCACCACCAAGTTCCCACCGAACCGTGCGGGCCAGGAGCTGGAGACGCTGCGCGCCAGCCTCGAGATGCTGCAGACCGACCACCTCGACCTGTGGCTCATCCACTGGCCCGGCGAGGGCACGGCGAACGAGGACATCTGGCGCACCTTCGTCGAGGCCCGTGAGGAGGGGCTGACGCGCGAGATCGGCGTCAGCAACTTCGACGCCGAGCTCCTCGACGCCGTCACGGCCGCCGCCGGCGTCGCACCCGCGGTCAACCAGATCGAGTGGAGCCCGCTGCTGTACGACGCGGAGGTGCTCGCCGCACATCGCGAGAGGGACATCGTCCTGGAGGGTTACAGCGCGCTGCGTGGCGGCACGCTCGACCATCCGGCGATCGTCGCGATCGCCGAGCGGCACGGGCGGACGCCGGCCCAGGTGATCATCCGCTGGCACCTCCAGCACCAGACCGTGGTGATCCCGAAGTCGGTGCGCGCCGACCGGATCCGCTCCAACGCCGACGTCGGCGGGTTCACCCTGACCGAGGAGGACATGGCCGCCCTCGACGGCCTCGGCGGTCACTGACGGCGCCTCCGGTCAGAGCGGGATGACGATCTCGCCGCCGACATCGACGCGGCCGGCGGCGAGGGCCGACCGGTACGACGCGACGTTGTCGGCGTGGATGGTGCCGAGCAGACACTCGTCGTCGGGGAGTGGGAGCGCCCGCGACAGCAGCGTGCTGAGGTGCTTCCCGTACCCGCGACCGCGGAAGGGATGGTCGAGGATCAGCTCGACCACGGTCGCGCCACGGATACCGCGGCGGGCGTCCGGCTCGGCGGCCAGGATGCCGGCCCACTCCCCGTCGACCCGCACGTCGAAGAGGAGACCCCGGTCTGCCAGGTCCTGCAGGTCCTGCCGGTCCTCCACCCGGGTGTGCCGCGCATGGACCGGGTCTCGGGCCACGTCCCGGTCGAACATCTCCTCGTAGCGCTCGTAGAAGTCGGTGTCGCCCCGTGGCGCGACGGCCAGCTCGGGCGGGGCGACCCGGCGACGCAGCTCACCCAGGGGAGCGACGACCTGGCGCAGCTCGGGCCGGGTGTCCGGCCAGACCCCGATCGGGTCGGCGGTCGTGAGCATCACGAAGCCGGGGTCGAACGCCCCCAGGTGCTCCCGTGCGACGTCCTGGAGGTCCGTGCGGTCGACCGGAGTGAGGGGCCGGTCGCCGGCGGAGACCATGACGAAGGGAAGGTTCGGGTTCCGGCCGAGGTAGCGCGGGCCGACCATCACGTGCGCGTCGTCCCCGATCGGGACCCAGCGGTCGAGGTAGGCCGCCACCGGCTGACCGATCGGAGGCGCGACCTCCGCGAAGGCGGCCGCATAGCTCAGGTCCTGGGCCGCCGTCTGGAGACAGAAGCCGAGCTCGTCCGCCAGAGCCGACCGGCGTACCGGCTCGGCGACGTGCTCCTGCACCCAGGGGTGCAGCCCGGCGTCGGCGGCGTCCACCAGGGTCTCCAGGCTCGGTAGCTCGTCCAGCATCAATGACCAGCAACCACGCGTCGCATCCCCACCTCCGAGGCGACACTCTGCCGGACGGGCCCCGTGGGCACGAGCACCGCAGGGTCACGAACGGGCAAAGAACTCGGAGGCGGCCGCCGGACGCGGCTGCCAGACTGCGCGCATGGAGCTGTCCCTCGAGCTGGGCCGTCATCTCGACGGGATCCGCGAGGCGCTGGACGCCTTCGCCACTCACGCGAAAACAGCGGGGCTCGGGGCACCCGTACCGACCACTCCCGACTGGGACGTACGCCGCCTGGTCGCCCACCAGGGACTCGTGCACCGGTGGGCGACTGCGGTCGTCCGCGGCGAGGAGATCGACGACGACGCCGTCGAGCGCCAAGGACTCGAGGCCGCCGATCCCGTGGCGTGGCTCTGCGAGGGCGGTGAGCAGCTGATCGCCACGATCGAGGCGGCCCCCGAGGACCTCGAGGCGCCGGTCTTCCTCGTCGACGCACCGCCCGCCAAGCGGTTCTGGGCGCGGCGGCAGTGCCACGAGACCACCATCCACGCCGTCGACGCGCTCTCGGCCGCGCTCGGCCGCCACCCGCGTGCCGAGGACACCTGGATCTCCCGCGAGGCCGCGCTCGACGGGATCGACGAGCTCCTCACCGGCTTCATGCCGCGGCCACGGTCCCGGCTGCGGTCCGACAAGCCGACGACGATCGCCGTGGTGCCCGACGACGCCGACCGGCGATGGACCGTGACCGTCACCCAGCGGCCGCCGACGACCGTGCGGGAGGCATCACCCGACGACGCGGACGTCGTGGTCTGCGGGTCGGCCGTGGCGCTCTACCTCACCTTGTGGAACCGCAGCGACGAGCTCGACGGCACGGGGCTCGACCTCTGGGCCGAGGGTGCCCGCGTGACCTGGGCATGACCGCACCGACCACGGTCCTGGTACCGCCTGCCCGGGTCGGGCGCTGGGTCGAGAACTTCGCGGCACGGCACGGCGAGACCGGGCTCGTGGTCCGCGACGGCGCGCTGGCGGGGGAGGGCGGCGACGGCTCGACGTTCGTGGCCCGGCTGCCCTTCGCCACGACGTACGCCGGTCCGCCCGAGGCGGCGGCCTTCGCGACCGCGGCAACCGCCCCCGACACCTGGGGCGTGCTGCTGGTGCGCAAGGGCGGCTTCGCCGTGGCCCGGCTCGAGGGGGAGACCCTGGTCGAGCACAAGATCGGGCAGCGGCACGTGCAGGGCCGGACCAAGGCCGGTGGCCAGAGCCAGCAGCGGTTCGCCCGACGGCGCGACAACCAGGCGCGCCAGGCCTACGAGGCGGCGGCCGACCATGCGGCCCGGATCCTCGGTCACCGCGTGCTTCCAGCGGTCACCGGTGGCGATCACGGCGCCGTCGACGAGGTTCTCGCCGACCCACGGCTGCGTCAGGTCACGGTCGTCAGCCCGTGGCTCGCCGTACCGGACCCACGTCGGGCCGTGCTCGACGCGGCCGTCCAGGACGCGCTCGCGGTCGCGGTCGAGGTCGTCAACCGCTGACGTTCTCACCGAAGGCGATCGGCTCCCGCGTGAAGAGGTACGTCGCCCAGTTGAGCTTGGTGACCGTGCCGTCCGCCGCGCGGGTGATGCGCAGGAGCTCGCCCCGCTCACGGCCGGCGACGTCGCGGTAGACGTCGTCGGCGACCTTCTCGAAGCGTGAGGCGGTCAGCCGCTCGGCGCCGGGCTTGTCGATCCGCGCCCGGAGCTCGCCCTGCTCCACCCAGAACACGAACGGCTGGCCCTCCGAGAACCAGCGACCGACCAGCGGGCGGAGGTCGGCGGGGACCTCGGTCCCGGGCTGCCACGGCGTGTCCTCGACCGGGTCGTGCTCGACCACGTGGTCGGCCAGCTCCATCGCGAACGCGTCGGGCGACGGGGAGGCGGTGGAGTTCATCAGCACGATGCCGCCGGTGCCGGACGCACGGTGGGTGAAGACGCCGGTGATGTGGCCCGGCATGCCGCCGGTGTGTCCGACCCAGGTGCGCCCGGTCGGTGACCGCAGCAGGAAGAAGCCGAGGCCCATCGCGCCGGTCCACTGGTCGGGGTCGAGCAGCACCTGGGGCTGGCACATCTCCTCCATGGTGTCCGCCGACAGCAGGGAGCCGGGGTCGGCGACGAACGCCGACCAGAGCGCCAGGTCGTGCGCGGTGCTGGCCAGCCCGCCACACGGCGCCATCGCCTGCAGGTCCAGCACCGGCTCGGGCCGGGGGACGTCGTCGTACGGACCGACGTAGTAGCCGGTGGCGTGCGGCCCGTCGTCGAAGCCCACCGACGTACGCCGCATCCCGAGGGGGTCGAGGAGCCGGGTGCGCAGCGACTCCTCCCACGACCGGCCGTCGAGCTCCTCGACGAGCTGGCCGAGCATCGCGTAGACGACGTTGGAGTAGTGCCAGTGGTCGTGCGGCCGGCCGACGCGCTCGACGTCGTCGAAGTCGCGACGCAGGGTCTTGGCGTCGGGCTGCTCGAGCGTCTCCCAGACGTCGCCGAGCGGCTCGCGGGCCATCCCCGACACGTGCGCGAGGCACTGCCGCACGGTGAGCGGGTGAGACACCTCGGGCACGTGGTCGCCGAGCAGGTCGTCGAGGGTGAGCCGCCCCTCGTCGCGCAGCTGCATGACCATCACCGCGGTGAACGTCTTGGTGTTGGACGCGACCAGGAACTGGTCGTCGGCCGTCGGCGCCCGGTCCGCGCCCACCTCGACGACCCCGATCCCGTCGCCCCACACCAGCTCGCCGCCGCGGCAGACCCCGGCGTAGACGCCGGGAAGCCGACCGCTGCGCTGCTTGGCGAGCGCGGTACGGCGGAGGTGGCGGGCTGTGCTCTCGAGAAGGGTGGTCATGGCCCGAACCTAGCGCGTCAGAGCTGCTGCTCGAACGCCGCTCGGTGGGCCGCCCAGCGGTCCGTCATGGCCGCCATCTCGTCGTCCACGAAGCGCAGGAACTCGCCGGTCAGCATCAGCCGTCGGTACGCCGGTGAGTCCGGGCCGTGTGCGTCGACGGCGGCCTGCAACGCCCGCAGGATCGGCGCGTAGAGATGGTCGCGCCGCAGCATCAGGCCGTGCCAGGCGTCGTCGTCCACGACGTACACCTCACGGCGGGAGCCGCGCTCGCGTTCGCGGCGGAGCATCTGGAGGTGCGCGAGGTACTTCACCGCCCCCGAGATCGCCGCGGGGCTGACGCCGAGCACCTCGGTCAGCTCGACCGAGGTCATCCGGCCGTCGTCGTCCACGAGCAGCGCGGCGAAGACCCGGGAGGGCAGCGAGGGCATGCCGGCCTCGGCCAGGGCGGCGCCGAGCTGCTCGACGGATCGGTCGGTCATGGGGGCATCTTACGAAGATTCAGGAGATATTGAAAGACGTGTAGGGTGGTCGCATGAGCAGCACCGACGCGGTTGTCGACGTACGCGGTCTGGTCAAGACGTTCGGCAGCACCCGGGCGCTCGACGGCCTCGACCTGACGGTGGTCCCGGGGGAGGTGCACGGCTTCCTCGGACCCAACGGCGCCGGCAAGTCCACGACCCTGCGGATCCTGCTCGGGATGATCCGCAAGGACGCGGGCGACGTGCGGCTGTTCGGCGGCGACCCGTGGGCCGAGGCCGCCGAGCTCCACCGCCGTCTCGCGTATGTGCCCGGTGATGTCAGCCTGTGGCCCAACCTGTCCGGCGGCGAGGTGATCGACATGCTGCTGCGGATGCGCGACGCTCCCGTCACCGATCCGCGCCGGGCCGAGATGCTGGAGCGCTTCGAGCTCGACCCGACCAAGAAGGGCCGTGCCTACTCCAAGGGCAACCGGCAGAAGGTCGCCCTGGTCGCCGCGTTCGCGGCGCCGACGGACCTGCTGGTGCTCGACGAGCCGACCTCCGGGCTGGACCCGCTGATGGAGGAGGTCTTCGCCGCGTGCGTCGCGGAGGTCCGCGCCGCAGGAACGACGGTCCTGCTGTCCAGCCACATCCTCAGCGAGGTCGAGCGGCTGGCGGACCGGGTCACGATCATCCGCGACGGTCGCGTCGTGGAGACCGGCAGCCTCGACGAGATGCGACACCTGCACCGGTCGCGAGTGCGGGCCGACCTGGTCGGCGCGGTGCCGGACCTGTCCGGCGTACCCGGCGTGCACGACCTGACCGTCGACGGCTCGGTGGTCTCGTGCACCGTCGAGCCCGAGGCCCTGCCCGTCGTACTCACCGCGATCACGGCCGCCGGCGTCCGCACCCTCACCAGCACGCCGCCCACCCTCGAGGAGCTGTTCCTCGACGCGTACCGCCGGAGGGAGCCCGTCCGATGACCGGGGTCTGGCGGCTGACGAGGTTCTCGCTACGACGTAGCCGGGTGCTGGTGGCGGTCTGGACGGCGCTGCTCGGGGTGATCTGCTACGCCTCGGCGGCCGCGACCGGCTCGCTCTACGGCTCGACCGCCGAGCGGGTCTCCGCGGCCGAGTCGATCAACGCCAGCTCGGCGCTGGTGGCGCTCTACGGTCCGATCCTCGACGTCCACAGCCTCGGCGAGGTGGCGATGACGAAGACGACGGTGACCTACGGCGTGCTCGTGATGGCCCTCTGTGTCGTGCTGGTGCGACGACACACCCGCGTGGAGGAGGAGTCCGGGCGCGCCGAGCTGCTCGGCGCCCTCGCCGTCGAGCCTGCCGCGCCACTTCTCAGTGCGGTCCTCGTCGGCGTGATCGCCGCCGTTCTCGTCGCGGTCGTCGCCGCGATCGCCGACATCGCCGGGGGACTGCCGGTCGCCGGATCGCTCTGGTTCGCGGGCTCCTGGCTCGGACTCGGGCTGGTCGGCACCGGGATCGGCGCCGTGACCGCCCAGCTCTCCGCCAGTGCGCGCACCTGTGGCGCGGTCGCCGCCGGCGCCGTCGGCGTCCTCTTCCTGCTGCGAGCGATCGGCGACACCACGGTCTCCTGGCTGAGCTGGCTCTCGCCGTTCGGCTGGTCGACCCAGCTGCGCGCCTGGTCCGACCCGCGCGGCTGGGTGCTCCTGCTCGACCTGGCGTTCGCCGCCGCGCTCGTCGTCGCCGCCGTCGCCCTGCGAGCACGTCGCGATCTCGGGTCGGGACTGATCGCGGCCCGTCCCGGCCCCGCGACCGGGTCGGCACGGCTGGGCGACGCGCTGGCGCTCACCCTCCGGGTGCAGACGACCTCGCTGCTGGTCTGGACGGTGGCCTGCGGCGTGCTGGGCGCGCTGATGGCGGCGATCGTGCCGGGTGCCGAGTCGTTGCTCGACTCGGCGGGTGCCCGCGACCTGATCGAGCGGCTGGGCGGGGTCGGTGCACTCCAGGAGACGTTGGTCGCCGCGCTGGTCTCGGTCCTGGCGATCGTCATCTCGTGCTTCGCGGTCACGGTGGTCACCCACGGCGGCGTCGAGGAGCACGACGGACGCACCGAGGAGGTGCTCGCCACGGCGACGGGGCGGTCCACGACGTTCCTGGCGATCGGCCTGGTGGCCCTGGGTGGGGCCGCGTGGCTCCTCCTGGTCACCGGCCTGGGCATGGCGATCGGCGCCGTCGGCACCGCGGTGTCGTTCGGTGGGGTGCTGTCCGCGGCCCTCGTGCAGATCCCGGCCGTCTGGGTGGTCGGGGCCCTGGCCCTGGTGGGTCTGGCCCTGGGGAGCAGGTGGGCGGTCGCCGGGTGGGGGGTGCTGGTGGCCTTCTTCGTGGTCGGTCCGCTGGCCGAGCTGCTGCAGCTGCCGGGCTGGGTGGCCGACCTCTCGCCGTACTCCCACGTGTCGAAGGTGCCCGCCGAGTCGCTCGCGATCGGGCCCGAGCTGGTGCTGATCGCCCTGACAGCCGTGCTCGTCGCCACGGCCTGGTGGCGATACCGGACGCGCGACATCGGCTAGCGTCCGGGGCATGTGGGAGCCCGACCCCGCGTGGCACCCCGTGTCCGGAGGCACGGGGACCTCCACCGTGGGGGTGTGGCGCACCGACCGGCTGGGTCAGGCCCTGGTGGTCAAGCGGATCGGAGCGCCGTCACCCGACGACCCTCCCGAGCTCAGCGACCCGCGGCACTTCGCCTACTGGCGCCGTGAGGCCGATGTCGCGATCAGCCGCGTCGTCGACGCCACACCGGGGCTGCGCGGCACCCCCCTCGACGTCGCCGAGGACGACGAGGGGATCACGCTGACCCGCGAGTTCGTCGAGGACGCCGCGCTCAACGGTCTGTACGTCGCGTATGCGATGGGCCGGTTCGCCGGCGCGGACCTCGGCCGGCACGCCTGGACGGCCGTCGACCAGCTGCGCGACCGGATGAGCCGCGTCGAGCGTCGCGGCGGCTGGCCCACTCTGGCTCGGACGACGGTCGCCGATGTCGCGGACCGGCTCTGGTCACGACGCGAGACCCTCTTGCGCGAGCTGGACGCGCTGCCGCGCGTGCCGCAGCACGGCGACCCGGCGGCGTCCAACCTGCCCGGCCGCGACGGGGACGATGTCGTCGCGATCGACTGGAGCACGCTCGGCCACGGACCCGTCGGCGCCGACCTGGGGATCTTCCTCCAGAACGCCCGCGAGGCGCCCGAGCCGCTCCTCGAGGCCTACCTGATGGGGCTGCCCGACGGGCTGGCCACTGTCGACGAGACGACCCTCGGGATGCGGGTCAGCGCGGCGTACACGGCGCTGTCGCGAGCGGAGTGGGCGCTCGCCCGGGTCGCGGGTGGCGAGGGTGCGTTGGCCGGGAAGTACCGTCACCCCGCCGTCGCGCCGTACCTCCGCGCGCTGCAACGGCAGTTCGGCCAGATCGAGGCGCTTCTGTAGCTGTCGGCTCCGGCTACTCGACCGGCTGGCCGTTGAAGGTGTTGCAGGCGGCGAGGGTGCCGTTCTGGAAGCCGACGGTGAACCAGTGGACACGTGCGGCCGACGAACCGTGGGTCCAGTGCTCGGAGTTGACCGGGCTGCCGGTCTCCTTCTGGATCGTGTCGTCGCCCACGGACTTGGCGGCCGCGATCGCCTCCTGGACGTCCTGGTCGGTGAGGTCCTCGATCAGCACGTCGCCCTGGGAGTCCTGGGTGGTCGTGGCGTTCCGCGCCCACATGCCGGCGTAGCAGTCGGCCTGGAGCTCCAGGCGCACCGAGTCGCTGTTCGGCCCCTGCTGGGTCTTCACCTGGTTCATCGTGCCGAGGATGTTCTGGATGTGGTGGCCGTACTCGTGCGCCACGACGTAGGGCTGGACGAACGCGCCCGACGGGCCGTTCAGCTGCTCCTGGAGGACCTTCTTGAAGAAGCTGGGGTCGAAGTAGATGGTGCTGTCACCCGGGCAGTAGAACGGGCCCGTCGCGGACGACGCCTGGCCGCACCCGGTCGCGACCTGGCCGCTGAACGTGTCGATCGCGGTCTCGGCCCGCCACTGCGCGCGCGGCGCCTGCTGCGCGATCGCCTGCTCCCAGTAGTCGTTGAGGGAGTTCTCGACCGCGACGAGGCCACAGGTCGCCGGGTGGTCGTTGGCGTCCTGACCGGTCTGGCAGCTCTCGTACGCCGCGCTGTTGCCGGTGAAGCGGCTGTTGTCGTAACCGCCAGCTGCGCCGCCCACGCCGGTGAGATCGATCCCGCCGAAGACCTTGAGCAGCAGGATCACCACGATGATCAGCACGACCCCGAGGCCGCCCCCGGCCTTGGCGCCGCCCGGGAGCGGGATGCGCGTGCCGGACCCACCCAGGCCGCCACCCATGCCCCCACCGCCGCCACCACCGGAGGTGTCGCGCATCCGGCTGGTGTCCAACCTCGCCTTCGGGTTGAAGCGCATCGATCGACTCCTCCGTCGGGCCGGGGTCCGGGCCGCCCTAGACTAACCAGCCTGATGATCAGTGCCCACAAGCTCGAGGTCCGGGCCGGGGCGCGGTTGCTGATGCACGATGTCTCCTTCCGGGTGGGTCCCGGCGACAAGGTGGGGCTGGTCGGACGCAACGGTGCCGGCAAGACCACCCTCACCCGCATCCTCGCCGGGGACGGCCTGCCCGCGTCCGGCTCGGTCCACTCGACGGGCTCGGTCGGCTACCTGCCCCAGGACCCGCGGACCGGCGACCCCGAGGTGCCGGTCCGCGAGCGGATCCTGTCCGCCCGCGGCCTGGACTCCGTCGTACGACGACTGCGCGCCGCGGAGGAGGAGATGGGGAGCGAGGACCCCCAGCGTCCGCGAGCGCGCGATGCGCCGCTACGAGCGCGCGGATGCCGACCTCCACGCCGGAGGCGGGTACGCCGCCGAGGCCGAGGCCGCGCAGATCGCGGCGTCGCTCGGGATCGAGGACCGCCTGATGACCCAGCCGCTGCGCACGCTCTCCGGTGGCCAGCGGCGCCGGGTCGAGCTGGCCCGGATCCTGTTCTCGGGCGCCGAGACGCTGCTCCTCGACGAGCCGACCAACCACCTCGACGCCGACTCGGTGGTCTGGCTGCGCGAGTTCCTCCGGGCGCACAAGGGCGGGTTGGTCGTGATCAGCCACGACACGGCGCTGCTCGAGCAGACGGTGACCAAGGTCTTCCACCTCGATGCCAACCGCCAGGAGATCGACGTCTACAACATGGGCTGGGCGGCGTACCTCTCCCAGCGCGAGTCCGACGAACGACGCCGCAAGCGCGAGCGGGTGAACGCCGAGCGCAAGGCCGACCAGCTGATGGACCAGGCGAACAAGATGCGCGCCAAGGCCACCAAGGCCCAGGCCGCGCAGTCGATGATGCGTCGCGCCGAGCGGATGATGAGCGGGATCGAGGCCGAGCGTCGTAGCGACCGCGTGGCCCGGATCAAGTTCCCCGAGCCGGCCCCGTGCGGCAAGACACCGCTCACGGCCTCCGAGCTGTCGAAGTCCTACGGCTCGCTCGAGGTCTTCACCGACGTCGACCTCGCGATCGACAAGGGGTCGCGCGTGGTCGTGCTCGGGCTGAACGGCGCCGGCAAGACCACGCTGCTGCGGATCCTGGGCGGGGTGGACAAGCCCGACACGGGCGAGGTCACCCCCGGCCACGGCCTCAAGCTCGGCTACTACGCCCAGGAGCACGAGACCCTCGACACCTCGCGCACGGTGCTGGAGAACATGCGCTCCGCCGCCCCGGGTCTCACCGACACGGAGACCCGATCGGTGCTCGGCTCGTTCCTCTTCTCCGGCGACGACGTCGCCAAGCCCGCCCGCGTGCTGTCGGGTGGCGAGAAGACCCGGCTGGCGCTGGCGATCCTCGTCGTGTCGAGCGCCAACGTGCTGCTGCTCGACGAGCCGACCAACAACCTCGACCCCGCGTCGCGCGAGGAGGTGCTGGCTGCGATCCGTGGCTACCAGGGCGCGATCGTCCTGGTCACCCACGACGAGGGCGCGGTCCGAGCCCTCCAGCCCGACCGGGTGCTGATCCTCCCCGACGGGGTCGAGGACCTCTGGAACGACGACTACGCCGACCTGGTCTCCCTGGCCTGAGCGGGGACGGAGCGAGGACGAGCGCGGGCGCTCCGCCGCGGCGATCGGCGGCGCGTCGTACGGCCGGAAAACGCGGAACAAATGCCGCTCACCGCCCGGGCGTGTCCTCGATTTGTTCCGCGTTTTCCGCTCGTCGGCGGCCCCTCCTACAGTGACCGCATGACTCCCGAGGAGCTGGGCCAGGCCGGTCTGCGGTACGACGTGTCGGGCGTGGTCGCGACGGTGACGCTCGACCGACCCGAGGTGCGCAACGCGCAGACGCCTCGGATGTGGCGGACTCTCGCCGCGATCGGCGAGGAGATCCCCGACGAGGTCCGGGTCGTGGTGCTCCGGGGGGCCGGGCAGAGCTTCTCGGCGGGCCTCGACCGCGCGATGCTCGACCCCGCCGGGCCCGGAGACGACGTGGAGTCGGTCGCGGCGCTGCTCACGCGGCCCGACGAGCAGGTCCTCGAGACCATCGACGCCTTCCAACGCGGCTTCACGTGGCTGCGTGAGCCGCGCTTCGTCTCGGTCGCGGTCGTGCACGGGCACGCGATCGGGGCCGGCTTCCAGCTCGCCCTCGCCTGCGACCTGCGCGTGGTGGGCGACGACGCGTCGTTCTGCATGAAGGAGTCCGCCCTCGGCCTGGTGCCGGACCTGACGGGAACAAAGCCACTCGTCCACAGCGTTGGCTACGCCAGGGCCTTGGAGATCTGCGCGACCGCACGCACCGTCGGTGCGGCCGAGGCTCTCCAGATCGGGTTGGCGACGGTCGTCTGCCCGGTGGCCGAGCTCGACGCGGCCGTGGCCGACCTGGTCGCGGCGTTGACGGCGCCGCTGCCCGGTGCGGTCCGCGAGACCAAGGCTTTGCTGCTCGGCGCATCCGACCGGACGCTCGAGGAGCAACGACGACACGAACGTGAGGCGCAGACCCGGAGGTTCCGGGAGCTGAGCCGGATGATGAGCGGCTAGTCCGCGACAGGAGGTGGCGCATGTCCGGCTTCAGTCCGGCTGCGTACCGCAGCATCCACCGTGACCGCACCGTGGTGGAGAACAAGATCGAGCGCGCCACCCTACGTCGTGTGCTCCGGTTCGCACGGCCCCACCGCCGGCTGATCGGCTGGTTCCTGGTCATCACGGTCTTCGACGCCGGCCTCGTCGTCGTACCCCCGCTGCTCGTGCAGCAGCTGGTGGACAAGGGCATCAACGGTGACAACGCGAGCCTGGTCCTCTGGCTGGCCTTCGCCATGGCGATCGCCGCGATCGCCGACGCGGCCCTCGGGTTCGCCAGCGGCTGGCTGTCCAGCGTGATCGGCGAGGGTCTGATCTACGACCTCCGGACCAAGGTGTTCGCCCATGTCCAGCGCCAGTCGCTGGCGTTCTTCACCCGCACCCAGACCGGAGCCTTGGTCAGCCGCCTCAACAACGACGTGATCGGCGCCCAGAGCGCGTTCACCTCGACCCTCTCCGGCACGGTCTCCAACATCATCTCGGTGGTGGTCGTCGGCATCACCATGCTGGCGCTGAGCTGGCAGGTGACCCTCCTGCCCCTGCTGCTGTTCCCGATCCTGCTGCTGGCCTCGCGCTGGGTGAGCTCTCGGATGGCGGTGCTCACCCGCGAGCGGATGAACGGCAACGCCGACATGGGGAACGCCATGACCGAGCGGTTCAACGTCGGCGGCGCGATGCTGCTGAAGCTCTTCGGGCACCGCGAGACCGAGGACGCGATGTTCGCCGACAAGGCCGCCAACGTGCGCGACCTCGGCGTCCGCATCGCGGTGCTCAGCCGGATGTTCTTCGCTGCGATGACGCTGGTGCCGTCCCTGGCCACCGCGCTCGTGTACGGCGTCGGCGGCTACCTCGCGGTCAACGGCAACCTCTCGGTCGGCACCGTGATCGCCCTCGCCACCCTGCTGCTCCGCCTCCTCGGCCCGCTCCAGGGTCTCTCCAACGTGCGCGTCGACGTGATGACCGCCCTGGTCAGCTTCGACCGCGTCTTCGAGGTGCTCGACCTCCCGTCCCCGATCCAGGAGAAGCCCGACGCCGTGGCCCTGCCGCGCACCGCCGCGTCGCTGCAGTTCGAGGACGTGTCGTTCAGCTACCCGCGCGCCGACGAGATCTCGCTGGCCTCGCTGGAGAACGTCGCGCGCGCCGAGTCCCGCGACTCCGGCGAGGTGCTCCACGGCCTCGGCTTCGCCGCCGAGCCCGGGCAGATGGTGGCGCTGGTCGGCCCGTCGGGGGCGGGCAAGACCACGGTCACCCACCTCGTCGCACGGCTGTACGACGCCACCTCCGGTGTGGTCCGCGTCGGCGGCGAGGATGTCCGCGACGTGACCCTCCAGTCCCTCGAGGACGTCGTGGGCTACGTGACGCAGGACGCCCACATGTTCCACGACACGATCCGCGAGAACCTTCTCTACGCCCGACCCGGCGCCGACGACGAGCAGATCTGGGCGGCGCTCGAAGCCGGCCAGATCGCCGAGCTCGTCCGGTCGCTGCCCGACGGGCTCGACACCGTGGTCGGAGACCGTGGCTACCGGCTGTCGGGTGGCGAGCGGCAGCGGCTCGCGATCGCCCGCCTGCTGCTCAAGGCGCCCCCGATCGTCGTACTGGATGAGGCGACGGCCCATCTCGACAGCGAGTCGGAGGTCGCCGTACAGCGGGCCCTCGACGCGGCACTCGCGGGCCGGACGTCGCTGGTGATCGCCCACCGGCTCTCCACGGTCCGCGACGCCGACCTGATCCTGGTGGTCGAGGCGGGGCGGATCGTCCAGCGCGGCACCCACGCACAGCTGCTCGCTCAGGGCGGCCTGTACGCCGACCTCTACCGCACCCAGTTCCGTCCGAACGACGACACGAGCGTGGCGCTGGCACAGCCAGTGTGAAGCACCGGACAGCGGCACGTGACTGCGTTGCTCGGGCTTCGAATCGTGGCCCCGGACTCGTCACACGGTGTCGTTCACCCGGTCTGATCGTCGATCGACTCCCTGGTCACGTCGTGTCGCGTTGGTGCGCCAGGGATCCACGCAAGATCGCGACTTCGCTGCCGTGCAGTGCGGGCGATGGGAATGGCAGTCTGATCGCGTGACCTGGAGCCCCGAGGACGTGTTGAAGGCAGTGCGCGAAAGGCTCGGCCTGCACAGGGGTGGGGACTCCGGCTGGATCTTCGAGCGGGCAGAGCTCGACGGGGACCAGGTACTGGTGATCTTCCGGGCCGGAGAGGACCAGGGGCGCTTCGGCGTGCACTACGACCTGGCCGAAGCGCCCTACGGTGTCAACACCGGGGCGCCCCGCGATACGCCGGACGAGTGGGCGGACGAGATCGTCTGGACCATGGACGAGCAGGTAGTGACCGGTGGTCTACGCAGGGCCGAACGCACCACCGGATCGGACGGCCTCACCGTGCTCCGTTGGGTGTGGTGACGACCGCTCATCGGCATGTGAGTGCCTTCCGAAGTTCACGGGGTGACAGCAGCGAGGTGATCCGTCAGGCGGGCAGCGGCCCCGGTCAACCCGCACGTCGACGGCGGATTCTGACCTCTGTGACGACGATGGTGAGCACCGCCAGCACGATCAGCGCTACGCCGGTGATGAACTGTGCCCGCGTCGCGCCGGGTAGACGCAAGACAATCCACAGAGACGCGGCCACCAGGAACACATAGCTGATGACCGGGCGCTTCTTCATCGCGACTCGACCCGCACGACGGACGTCGGGTACTTGGCCACCGTCGGGCCCCGCTTGGCGTCGCGTCGGCGGCCGTGCCACCCGTCCAAGAGGGCGACGACGACGTAGAACATCATGCTGAAGCCGATGGCATACCTAAAGGAGTCACCGAGCAACACAAGTACGCCCGTGAAGATGACCACGAAGAGGACAAATGGTCCGGCAAGGTTCACCCAACGGTTGCGGATAGTGATCAGCGCCATGAAGGCATGTTGACACGCAGTCCCGTCGCCCGTGAAGGCTTGCAGAAGCGCTAGTAGCGCACCGCGCGCCCAACCCTCTCTGCCTCTCATCGTCATGATCGACCCTGACATCGGCGGGATCGGACGCCCGGACAGCCGGGCGGTCTCAATGGGTCAGCGCAACACTTCCTTGATTCGAGGAGGTTGCGATGCCACGTGGATATCAGCGGTTGTCGTCAGCGGAGGTCGATGCGATCTGGTTGCGGTTGCGCGCTGGTCATGCGGCAAAGCCGACGGCACGTGCGTTGGGGTTGCCGACCAGCACGGTGCGGGCCTACCTGGTGCGATGTGGTGGGATCCGTCCCGATCCACGGCGACGATCGCCGGGCCGGTTGAGCTTCGCTGAACGCGAGGAGATCTCCCGGGGCCTGGCGGCCGGCGCGTCGCTGCGCTCGATCGCGGCCGGGTTGGGACGGGCTCCCTCGACAGTCAGCCGCGAGGTCGCCGCCCACGGCGGTCCCCGCCGTTACCGTGCAGCGGCCGCGGACCAGCTGGCGTGGGCGCGGGCCACTCGGCCCAAGACGTGCAAGCTCGTGACCAACCCTGCCTTAGCTGAGGTGGTGGCCTTGAAACTGAAGCGGCGGTGGTCCCCCCAGCAGATCGCCGGCTGGCTGAAGACCACCTACCCCGACAATCATCAGATGCAGGTCTCCCACGAGAGCATCTACCGCACGCTGTTCGTGCAGTCGCGTGGTGCTCTCCGCAAGGAACTGACCGCGTATCTGCGGACCGGGCGGGTGATCCGACGCCCGCAAGGGGTCCGGCTGCCGGATGGTCGCGGTGGCCGGCCCGGGATCCTCAACATCTCCGAACGCCCCGCCGAGGCAGCCGACCGGGCGGTGCCCGGTCACTGGGAAGGCGACCTGGTCTTCGGCAAACAGATGAGCCCGGTCGCCACCCTGGTCGAACGCTCCACCCGGTTCGTGATGCTGGTGGCCCTGCCGTCGGGCAACCACAAGGCCGACGTCGTCGCCGACGCACTCGCCGCTGCCATCCAACGACTGCCCAGCCACCTGGCCAAGTCGTTGACCTGGGACCAGGGCCACGAGATGGCCCAACACGCCAGGTTCACCGCAGCCACCGGAGTCGAGGTCTACTTCTGCGACCCCAAGAGTCCCTGGCAGCGCGGCAGCAACGAGAACACCAACGGGCTCCTGCGCCAGTACCTCCCCAAGAGCCTGGACTTCCGCACTCTCACGCAGACCGACTTCGACGCCATCGCCCTTGAGCTCAACGAACGCCCTCGACAGACCCTCGGGTTCAAGTCACCATCACAAGCACTAGCCGAGGTGTTGCGTTGACCGCCTGAACTCGCACGCATGAACGAGCGTTGCCGGGGGCTCAGCCTCGGTCCGGTCAACTCAGCGGTCGGAACAACTCCTGCGGCCCAAGGCAGAACGCGTACAAACGAGGGGTTGTCATGCGTCAGTTCCCCGGAATGTTCCAGTCCTTACCCCTGCCCATTCTGGGGGCTTTGGTCGGTTTGTCCCCATGTCGCGGACGGGTTGGGCCGTTGCTGTTCAACACTGTTGCCAGCACGACCAAGGACGCAGCGATCACGACGAAGAGGATTCCAAACCACATGTTGACCACACCTCTCAGTCACTAATCCTACGCCTCTCTCGGACCTTGAACTCGTGCTGCCGGGGGACCGCTCATCGGCATGTGCGCGCCATCGGACAGCGGCTGTGAGTGTGCTTCGTCGGGGGATCGAAGTCGGCGCATGGGGGGCGTACGGTGGTGTTCCTCGGGGGAGGGAAGGTGCGACATGGTCGCCGTCTTCGAACTCGTATTTCTGATCGCCTTCGTGGCGCTCGGGGTGTGGTGGGTCCGCCGAACGAACCTCTACCAGGCCCACCGCCGGGCGCGCGCTTCCGGTAACTGGCACTGGGCTCCGAACATGGATTACCGGGCCGGGCACTTCGCGCGAGACTCAAAGCCGATACCTCCGGCGCACCCCGGAAGTGATGAATAGCAGCTCTCGAAGGGCTACCGCTCATCAGCGGCATGTGAGTGCGCCCCATTGGTCACTCTTGCGCGGGCCCCGTGCAGGTGGTTCGCGGCTGTTGCGAGAAGCGCATCGACTGCCAGTTGGTCAAGCGCGGCGTGCTCGCCGTGGCGCAGTGCCACTGCTGCGTCGATCACGCCTGTCTCAGGCCACCGGGCTCGTGCCCAGGTGGCCCCTTCCAGCTTCGATCCGAGTATGTCCTCCTCAGCGAACCTCCATGCCCTGCAGGCGTTGAGCACGGAGTAGAGGGTCGCCTTCTCGTGAACGCGATGCCATGCCATCGATTCGTACATGGCTTCCAGAAGCGTTCGACGGGGCACATCAGCGAAGACCGTGCGAGGCGGCGGACCGGTGATGACGACGCCTGACCTGTATGCGATGGCCCGGTCCAGTGCGTACCAGAAACCCTGCTCAGCAGCCGCGTCCAGATGCACGGCGGTGGGCATGCATGGCCCTCCGTTGGCATTGACCTCGAAGTCGGCACCCTCCGGAAGGGAACCAGCAGCCTCACGGCGATAAAGAGTGAACTCCACGCCGCGAGCCGGACACACCTCGCTCACCTCGACGATGGCATCCGCGACACTGCGCTTCTGCCCTTCGGTCAACGCGGACTCCGATACGCCGGCGATGTCGACATCGCTCTCGCCCGGGACGTACCCGCCGAGCGCGACCGAGCCGACGAAGTACGCGCCGACCAGATCGTCCCCGAGGATCCGAGCCAACACGCTGGCCACCTTGTCACCGAACACGGCGATCTCGGGGGTTGGCACATCGACATCATCAGGCATGTCCGGAGCAGATGCACAGCCTCTCATCGGTGTGTGAAGGGGCCTCGACAGCGGCAGGAGCGGGCGTCAGTGTGACGATGAGTGCTGGGCTTGGAACACGGTGACGTCGCTCCGCCGCACCGGCCGCCAGTTGCGCCGGAACAACGTTCGCCACGTGTCGGCAGCGAGCCAGAATGCCAGGCAGAGACTGGGGAGAACCACGACCGCCGCGAGGAGAAGCCACAGCATGAGCGTGCCTCTCATCCAGACGATACTGACCCGAACAGTACTCCGGGTGCCGGCAGGATGAGGACGGTCCACCCGCACGTGAACACGCCCGCACATCGGCACGTGAGGACGCCCGGACAGCGGGGCGAGCGGACGTCCAGGGGGCGGCGAGAGACTCGTCCTGCCTTTCCCCGATCATGAACCTCATGGAGGACCAACCGGCGCCGCAATCGGCCGAGGGTGAGGCGAAGGTCATCACGCTCTGCGGCTCGACCAGGTTCGAGGCTGAGTTCGCGGAGGTCAACCAGTGGCTCACGATGGAAGGTTGCGTCGTGATCAGCCTCGGAATGTTCAGCTTCGCCGAGCTTCCGGACTACGACTGGGCATTTCGAGACGCGGAGTGGATGGTCTGGCGTCCGGGTGAAGACGTCTTCGCACGCCGTGATCGGTCCTGACTGCCGCATCCGCCCATCGGCACGAGCGTCCCACGGACTGCGGCATGAGCCACGATGACGTTTAGCCGAGGGGGAAGCCCAGCATGCGGCGCCACCCACCCGGCACGTCGGTGCCGCACCACAGGGCGACTTCGGTGACGTTTGCTCTGATCGGTAGACAGCTCAGGACTCGCGCTTCCGCCTCTTGGAGTTCGCCTGCCGCTGCAACGGCGTGTCCCACGGTCAGGTGCGGTGTGACGACCTCATGTCGGCCACCGAAGGGCGGGTAGTCGGGAAACGCGTCCGACACAACCCTCGTCAGTGCTCCGAAGACGGCGGCTGGCGTCGGGGCGAGCCACAGCACGTCCGTGCCGAACCAGCCTGTGCTCTCGAACATGGCCGTGAACCTTGGGATGGTGGAGATCGCGGCTGCGAGGGTTCCGATCACTGGTGCGTCGATCTCTGACGGTGGCATGAACGGGAACAGCACGGTCACGTGCGCGGGTATGCCGAAGCTGGCTGGTTCGTCGAACCGGGCACGATGCAGCTCAACGGCCTCTTCAGCCTCCGGAATGGTGACGATCAGCGCGCTCTGCGTCGCACCGGCCATGGCGCGAACCATATCCACCCAGACTGGTACAGGGGTCCTACCATCCTCGCCAGGAAGCAACGCCCGTCCGCTCATCGGGCACGTGTGTGCGCCCGGACAGCTGTAGATCAGTCCCTTTGCCGTGGTGTGGAAGTCGGCACTCGCATGCGCGTACCTTGGTGACCCTCGGGGGAGGGAGTTTCGACATGGTCGCCATGTTCGAAGTCGCGATCCTGATCGTTCTTGTGGTGCTCGGATTGTGGTGGTTCAGCCGGACCAGCCGGTTCCGGGCTCGGAACTCGAGGCTGGATCATCGGGATCAGCGCCATGGGTCCCCGGGAGGTTTCAGCCCGGACTACCCCAGTCACAAGTTTCCGCCCCCGGGCAGCTGATCGTCGGGACGGGTGGCCCTCGACTCCGTTCGTTCGCTCGATCGTCATGTGCGTGCGACCGGGCAGCGGCAGATGAGTGGAAACGACGAGGCTTCACCTTGCGGACCTCCGCGCAGGTGAGCCCGCAGCGCGCTGGCTGGCCGCACACCTCACTGATCGACGCTGACCAGCACGAGCCGCGGGCGAGGGCAGGCGGTCGTGCGGTTCGGTCAGGCGCTGAGGTGCCGATACGGCGCGCCCACGATCCAGCCACCGACTCGACGGGGTCTCGCCTGAGACCGCAACACGCGCACCTCGTCGTCCACATGCACGACCCCTGGTCGGATGACCCACGCGTTCAGGGCGAGTTCACCACCGAAGGCGTGGCGGATCCGGCGCAGGACGTCGAGGTCCTGCTCTCCGTCGTCAGGATCGATCGTGGTGACGATGCAACGCTGGCGCACCGAGTGAAGACCGACGACCGCGGCGCCGATGCTCAGCGCGTGACCGGGAAGCAGCGGCTCCAGCTCGGCGGGCACTCCTGCAAGGACGATGTTCGGGCGCAGCCGGCGGACATCTGCACCCAGTCGGTCCACCGCGCCATCAGTGGCGACGAGCAGGTTCAGGACGTCGAACCGTTCGGGTGTGGTGTCGGCGACCAACCGCGCATCCGGACCTGCCCGACGGCGTACCGCCTCAGCAGCCTCGGGTGAGTCCCATCGGTGCCCCGCGACCCAGGGCACTCCGTCCCGGCCGGTGGTCGCGGGCAGGGTGAGCAGGTCGTGCCTCGTGCGCCCGGTCAGCGGACCTCGCCGGCCTGCGACGTGGACGACTCGGTCTCCCGCGACACCGTCAGCAGTGAGGGAGGCAGACTGCATCGCCTCTCCCTTGAGGGACTTCACCGGGTATCGCCACAGTTGGGCGACGCGCACATTGGCGAGGCGCTCAGGGTCCATGGGCCCCGTACTCGGCCCGGCAGGTGTGGCCGGGGGCATGGGCATGCGCGGCCTCCCTTCTGCTCGCACCGTGGATCTAATGGGCGTCCTGGTCTATCAACGTTAGGTTGACCCTGTCAGGGCAACCACTCGATGTCAATGGTTGAGACCCATGGTTCCCATTAGGACCCTGTTACGGTGTGGGGCATGGCGGACACTCATGACGGGACCCCGGCACCGCTGCTCGGAGAGCCCTTCGCGGTCGAGCTGATGAACACTGTGTGGGCCGACCGGGACGGGATGTACGACGAGCTGGGCGAACCCGCGACGGCGCTTCGCTGGTGGCGTGCTGTCCAGCATCGGTTGCCGTCGCCCTTCGAGCATGCCGAACAGCAGGGTCACCTGGTGACCATCGGCCCCGAGGCCGTGCCGTCGCTACGTCGACTACGCGACGCCATGCGTCGGTTGGCCGCCGAGACCACCGGCGACGACCGCCCGGCAGCCCGGTCAGCAACTCCCGATCGCGAGACCGCGATCACCGTCATCAACAAGCTGAGCGCTCGTTCACCCTTGTGGTCGGAGCTGACGTGGCCGGCCGCCGGCGACGCACCGAGGCGCGTACTGCACTCCCGGTCCGTTGCCGTCGAGGCCGCTCTGGCCGTGATCGCTGAAGATGCCGTCGGGTTCTTCAGCGGGAGCCAGCGGCTGCAGCTGCGCGCCTGTCATGCGCCTGGTTGCGTCCTCTACTTCGTGGGCGACCATCCTCGCCGTGAGTGGTGCTCCGCAGCCTGCGGCAACCGTGCCCGCGTGGCGCGCCACTACGACCGGCACCATCGAAACCGCGGCCCCGGGGAGGAAACGCCACCGGGGGAGACCCCGTAGCTGGCCCCGGCACCATGGGGGGGCGGCGCGGTCGGCTAGTCGCCGGTGACGCCATCGGCGAGCTCGCGGAGGATGTCGAGGTGGCCGTCGTGCCGAGCGGTCTCCGCGATCAGGTGCGTGATGATGTACCGCAAGGCGAACGGCTTACCGGTCCTTTCGTCCCGGCCCACTGCTTCTGCGTCCCAGTCACGGGCCGCAATGACGTCGTCGGTGTGAGCTGCCTGCTTGGCGTACTCGTCGAGCAGCTCGGCGAGGGGTTGTTCGAGTCCACGGCGCATCTGGAGCTCGGAGTCGTCGTCCGTGCCCGGCCACTGGTTGGGCCCGCCGAGGAAGACGACGTCGATCCAGAAGGCTTCTGACCAGCGCAGGTGGCTGACCAGGCCGGCGATGCTCATGGCCGGCGAGCTCTCGAGCGGCGTCCGCACCGCGTCCGACTCGGACAGGCCGACGCACTTGGCGTGCACGGTCAGGCGGACATAGCTCAGGAGCTGGGTCAGGGTCGCGCGTTCGTCGAAGGCCGTCGGGAAGTCGGTGCGGCTGCTCGGGTCGATGTAGGTCATGGAAGTTCCTCTGAGTCCGGCGTTGCTGGTGACCATCAGATCAGCAGCGTGACGCGAGCCCCCGGTTTCGCATCGTCACAGCAGGTTCCCACGCTGCCGGCCGCTGCCAGGTGCCTGCACACCCATCGGCATGTGAGTGCGACTGCCGTCAGGGATCTATTGGCTGCCCGCGTACCGGCTGCTGGGCATCGCGGGCTTCGTCACGGGCCTGGTGGTGCTCGCGGCCGCGATCGCGTACGCAGCGGGCGTACGAAAGGGACGATCGGCGGCGAGGTGACGCAGGCGACCGATTCGTGCATTGCTCAGCGAGGACCCGCTCGTCGAGAGGCGCGCGCCTGGACCGCGGCAGGTGGGGACGGCGCTACCGACGCTTGCTCAGCCGGTCCCCGAGGAGGGAAACGCCCGGCCCGTGCAGATCGTCCAGGGCCACCTCCCGGCCGGCCAGCGCCATGGCCAGCGCTTCGCTGGGTCCATGGATCTCCTCGCCATCGCCCCACGACCAGTCTTGGTCGTCCGCCACCAGGCGCAGACCCGGAGTACGCCGCTTCGGGACGAGGCCCGGCACACCGGAGGGCAGCCAGTCGAGCACCATCCGCCAGTCGTCAAGTCTCACGTCGTGTTGAAGACCCAAGGGCCGGGCGCAGTCGCGCAGATGAAGGCACCCGTCGGCCATCTGCCCCATCGGCCCGACCCCCGGAGCCCTGCCGTGTAGGTCGGCGTTGTCTCGCAGCAACGCGGTCAGCTCACCGACCGGGCGTCGAGACAGGTCGGTGGCGACCGCCTCACTGGCCCTGTTGAGCGAGCCACGGGCCCGGACGACGTGCCGCAGGAACCCCGCCACGGTGCCGGCCAGCGGCATCACCAGATGGCCGAGGACCTCACGCACCGTCCAGGCGCTACACAGGCTCCGGGTCTGGAGCTGGTGGTCGTCGAGTCCATCGAAGAAGTCGGCCAACATCTGGCGGTTCGCTGCCGTTCGCACCCTGGCGTCCACTCGGCGATCATAGGAAGAACACACAGTGCTGCGATGGACGCGACAGCGACACGTGAGTGCGTTCGTGCCGCTCGACACGTGATCTACGATTCCGCCGTGACTGGCGCGGATGCATGGGCGGCTGCCTTGGCCCTCGGGTTTCTGCCCCAACTCGAGGTCGCGACCTCCGTCGGCCCGCCTCTTCGGATCGACTCAAGTCCGGGCTCTCGCCTCACCCAGTGGCTACCTTCTCGTCGGCCTACGAGTGGCCGGGTAGGGATCCGCCGAGGTGACTACGGCGGGCTGTAAGCGGGCGCCTGGTTCATGGACGCCCGCAGCGCAGCCAACGGAGCGTCGGGGACCTTAATGAAACCTCGGGTCGGGCGATCGAGGTCGAAGGTGACGAACAGCAGGAACGTGACCAGGCCTGCTGCCAACAGGAGAGGTGTCAGGCTGCGACCCAGAAGGCCCACATGGAGTCCGACCAGGAACATGGCTCCGGCGGAGCCGATGACCTCGAGCAGGAGCACCTCGGTCGGCACGCGATTGTTGAGTCCCGCGACGCGCACCGTCTGTTGGTCGATCATCGCGTTGAGGCTGTCCTCGTACAGCCGTGGGGCGGTGAAGGTCGGCGCTTCCGTCACGGCGCGCCCGTCCAGTGCCCAGAGCTGGTCCTGGAGGGCCGCTCCCTGAGCGACGGTCTGGTCGGCGGCGTCACTGCCTGGTACGTCGTCGGTGAGTGCCAGCTCGGCGTCGGTGTACGCGACGAGCAGGCGCAACGACTGGCTGCGCATGGGCTCCGAAAGGGTCTGCGCCCGGAGATAGGTGGTTCCGATGGTGTTGGCGTCATCGACGACCGCAGCCCGACGGTCCTCATAGCGTCCCAGCGCCAGGGACAGGCCGAAGGCCAGGACCAGACCCATGAAGCCCAGCAGGGCGCCCTGGATCACTCCGGAGGACTCCTTGAGGCCGTGGTGATGCTCTCGCCGCGACCGGCCCACGAGAAGTCCGCCCAGCGCAGCCCCGACGATGATCACCAGGAGCGCGACGATCAATGCCGGATTGGGAAGCCGGAACAACAACACCACAGCCTCCCCAACAAAACAGCGACATGACCTGCTGACTCGGTGGCGAGCAGCGATCTGAGACGTCGGCAAACTACCAGCAGCCCAGACCGGTGCGGCGCACTCACATCGGCAGGTGTTGCGACCGGACAGCGTCTACCCGACACCTTCATCATCGGTCCGGCAGGGCACGACTGGGTCATCGGGTGCTCGCACCGAGACGACTGCGTGAGGATCCAGCGGAAGTTGGGTGGCAACCTGTCGTCAGGGTCAACACTCGGATTGTCACTCGTCATCGGGTAGGCGCGTCGCAGTAGGGTCCGCGGCATGGATCTCGGACTCACTGACCGTGTCTTCCTGGTGACCGGCGGGGCCCGCGGGCTCGGCCGCGCCACGGCCGACGTGCTGGTCGACGAGGGCGCGCGGGTGGTCCTCTCGGGGCGCAGCGAGGAGTCGCTTGCCGCCGCGGCCGAGGCCCTCGGCGACCACGCCTCGTACGTCGTCGCCGACAACGCCGATCCCGGCGGCCCTGCCGCCCTGCTCGCCGAGGCGCGCAGTCGGTGGGGCCGGGTGGACGGTGCGCTGGTGAGTGTGGGTGGACCGCCGACGGGACCGGTCACGGCGATCACCGACGAGCAGTGGACGACGTCGTTCGAGGCGGTCTTCCTCGGCGCGGTCCGGATGACCCGCGAGGTCGCGGCCGCGCTGGGTCAAGGCGGCTCCCTGGCGCTGGTGCTGTCGACGAGCGTGCGCGCCCCGCTCGCAGACATGGCGATCTCCAACGGGCTGCGGCCGGGGCTGGCGATGCTCACCAAGCAGCTCGCCGACGAGCTCGGGCCGCGCGGGGTGCGCGTCAACGGACTCATGCCCGGGCGGGTGCGGACCGAGCGCATCGACGAGCTCGACGCCCTCGGTGGCGACCCCGAGGCCGCCGAGGCTGCTGCGGTGCAGAAGATCCCGCTCCGCCGCTACGGCGAGCCGTCAGAGTTCGGCCGTGCCGCGACGTTCCTGCTCAGCCCCGCTGCGTCGTTCCTGACCGGCGTGATGCTCCCGGTCGACGGGGGCATGATCCGCGCCCTGTGACGGCGCGCCGACCGAACCGAGGTTGGTCCGTTTCGGCTTCTTGGCCGGCTGCTGCCCCCGGCGCAGGTCGGCCCGGCCGGTGGCCTCCTCCCAGGCGAGGTAGCCGAAGCCGAACAGCGCGAGCAGGCCGAAGAACCACCACTGAAGGGCGTAGAAGAAGTGCGGCCCGTTGCTGAGGTCGGGGGCATCGGCGATCTCGAGCGGAGTCGTGGGCGCCGGGGTCTCGGTCTTGAGGTCCACGAACCCCCCGTAGACCGGGAGCCCGATCGCGGGCTGGATCTGGGCGCTGGAGACGGCGCGCGCCGAGCCGTCCACCACCTGCGCCGAGCTGCCGTCTGCGTCCTGGCGGACCGAGCCGGTGACGGTGACGGTGCCCGACGGGGGAGCGGGCACCTGCGAGGGGTCGGTGACCCCCTGGTTGCTCGTGGCGACCCAGCCGCGGTCGACCAGGAGCGCCGTTCCCGACGGGGTCACCAGCGGTACGACGACGTCCGCCCCGGACGCCCCGTGGTCGTCGGTGCGGTAGCGGATGATGATCGTCTTGGACACGTCGTACGTGCCGGTGGCCGAGACCACGGCGTACTGCTGCGAGGAGTCCGGGTCCCGGCCCTCGCGCAGCATCTGCTCGACCGGCACGGGCGCGGCACTCTCGTTGGTGCGGATGATCGCGTTGTTGGCCTTCTTGGACTCCAGCCGGTGCCACTGCCAGCGACCGAGCAGCAGGCAGGCGTACGCCAGCAGCAGGACGACGGCCAGGAACAGGAGCCAGCGCCGGCTGACGAGGAACCGCAGACTCCGCACTGGTCGAGGCTATCCGGCTACCTGTCACCGGTTGTATGGCCGCGCCCCTAGGATGGAGGCGTGAGCATGCAGCGACCGCTGGCCGACGCGTACGGCCGGGTGGCGACCGACCTCCGGGTCTCGCTGACCGACCGGTGCAACCTGCGCTGCTCCTACTGCATGCCGGCGGAGGGTCTCGACTGGCTGCCTCATGCCGAGGTGCTCACCGACGACGAGGTGATGCGGCTGATCTCGATCGCCGTGGACCGCCTCGGCATCCGTGAGGTGCGGTTCACCGGGGGCGAGCCCCTGGTACGTCGTGGCCTGGTCGACCTCGTGGCCCGCACCCGGGCGCTCGGCGACGACCTCCAGCTGTCGATCACCACCAATGCGCTCGGCCTCGAGCGCAACGCCCGCGCGCTGGCCGCAGCCGGGCTCGACCGGGTGAACATCAGCCTCGACACGATCGACCCCGAGCGGTTCCACACCATCACCCGGCGCGACCGCCTCGACGACGTGCTCCGAGGAGCCAAGGCTGCTCACGACGCCGGGCTTCGGCCGGTGAAGATCAACGCCGTACTCCTGCGCGGCGTCAACGACGACGACGCCTGCGAGCTGCTCGACTGGGCGGTCGACCATGAGTACGAGCTGCGCTTCATCGAGCAGATGCCGCTGGACGCCCAGCACGACTGGCATCGCGACCAGATGGTCACCGCCGAGGAGATCTTCGAGAAGCTCGCCCGGCAGTTCACGCTCACCCCGGCCCTCGAGCCGCGCGGCAGCGCACCGGCCGAGCTGTTCCTGGTCGACGGCGGTCCGGCGACCGTGGGCGTGATCGCCTCCGTGACGCGTCCGTTCTGCGGCGACTGCGACCGGGTCCGGCTCACCGCCGACGGCCAGGTCCGCAACTGCCTGTTCGCCCGCGAGGAGTCCGACCTCCGCGCCGCGCTGCGCGCCGGCGCGTCCGACGACGAGCTGGCCGACCGATGGGTGACCGCGATGGCCGGGAAGCTCCCCGGCCACGGGATCAACGACCCGAGCTTCCTGCAGCCCGACCGCCCGATGTCAGCCATCGGGGGCTGACGAGCGCTGCTCCCGAGCGAAGCGTCCGCCCCTCGACACCCGACCTAGGATGGACTGATGGCGAGGAAGCGGGCGGCCGACGCCCCGGTCCGGATCACGACGGCTCACTCGAGCGTCGGGGCGGACATCGCACAGCGCCAGCGCCGCTACCTGATCGCGATGGGCGTCCGCACCGTCTGCTTCCTGATCGTCGCCGTGCTGGCGGTCACGCACCTCGGACCGGGCTGGCTGCCGTGGATCTTCGTGGTCGGCGCGGTCGTGCTCCCGTACGTCGCCGTGGTGATGGCCAACGCCGCCGGAACGAAATCTGATGGATTCGAGCTGATGGACGGCCCATCGCAGGATCGAGAGCTGCCGGGGGGCACTAAATCCGAATGAAATCCCGCGTTCCGGGTTGGATCCCGTCGGTTGATCGTGCAACAATCTCGCTCGTGTCCGCCGGTTTCCCCGAGCGGGTTGGACACCGACGAGTGCCGGAAAGCTTCCCCCGTGGCTGTCTGGCACTCGTCGTCATTTCACGGCCCTGATCCGCGGTCGTGCGTCCGGAAACCGTGTGAGGTGACGAGTGCGGTCCCCGCACCGGGTCTCGTGACGGGCGCAGGGCGCCCTCCTCGACCGGCGGGTGGCTTGCGCGGTGTCGTGACGGGCGCAGGGCGCCCTCCTCGACCGGCGGGTGGCTTGCGCGGTGTCGTGACGGGCGCAGGGCGCCCTCCTCGACCGGCGGGTGGGGTCGGCGCGGGAGTACGTCGCTAGCATCGAGCGCACGTCCCCTGTGTCCCTCGAGCCCCCACGGAGCACCCCATGTCCAACCGCACCTACCGCGTCACCGAGCTCGTCGGCACGTCCCCCGACGGGATCGACGAGGCCATCCGCAACGCCGTACGCCGGGCCAGCTCGACGCTGCGCCACGTCGACTGGTTCGAGGTGACCCAGGTCCGCGGGCAGGTCAAGGACGGCGACGTCGAGCACTTCCAGGTCGGGCTCAAGGTCGGCTTCCGGCTCGAGGACGACTGAGGTATCACCCGAGCGATCTGCCGGCTCCTTGAAGCATGCGCAGCCGTACCACCGAGAGACCGCCGACCCCGGCACACCACACGCCACGCACCGGCCGTCGTGGCGCGATCTCCTCCCTGGCCTACGACCTCGCGTTCGCTGCCGGCGTCCTCACCGACGCCGTCCGCCGTCGCTGACGGGCCGCACCGGCTTTCGGCTACCCACGGGTAGTCGCTAGCGTCACCTGCGTGGCCGACGACGAGCAGACAGCACCCCGGTCCGTCCTGGTGACGGGCGGCAACCGCGGCATCGGCCGCGCGATCGCCGAGGCGTTCCTCGCTCTCGGCGACCAGGTCGCGGTCACCTCGCGCTCCGGCGGCGGCCCCGACGGCGCGCTCGACCTCCGCTGCGACGTCACCGACCCCGCCGCCGTCGAGGCTGCGTTCGTGGACGCGGAGGCAGCGCACGGCCCGGTCGAGATCCTGGTCGCGAACGCCGGGATCACCGCCGACACCCTGCTCCTGCGGATGTCGGAGGACGACTGGTCGTCGGTCATCGAGACCAACCTGACCGGCACCTTCCGGCTGGCCAAGCGCGCCGCCAAGGGCATGCTGCGGCAGCGACGCGGCCGGATCATCCTGATCTCCTCGGTCGTCGGCTTGCTCGGCTCCGCCGGGCAGGTCAACTACGCCGCGTCGAAGGCGGGGCTGGTCGGCATGGCCAGGTCCCTGGCGCGTGAGCTCGGCTCGCGCTCGATCACCACGAACGTCGTGGCGCCGGGCTTCGTCGAGACCGACATGACCGCCGTGCTCACCGAGGAGCAGCGAGCCGCGATCAAGACGCAGGTGCCGCTGCAGCGGTACGCATCGCCCGACGAGGTCGCCTCGGCCGTCGTCTGGCTGGCCTCACCCGGTGCGGCGTACGTGACCGGAGCCGTCATCCCGATCGACGGCGGCCTCGGCATGGGCCACTGATCCACCTCCGTCGGTCGAGCGACGTCGCGACCACGCAACCAACGAAAGAGAGAACATGGGCATCCTGGACGGCAAGCGGATCCTGGTCGCGGGCGTGACCATGGACTCCTCGATCGGCTTCTCGGTGGCGAAGGTCGCCCAGGAGCAGGGGGCCACGGTCCTGATCTCCAACTTCGGGCGGGCACTGGGCATCACCCGGCGGATCGCCAAGCGGCTCCCGACCGAGCCGCCCGTCCTCGAGCTGGACGTGACCGACGAGTCGCACCTCGAGGGTCTCGCCGACGCCGTCCGTGAGCACGTCGACGGGCTGGACGGCGTGGTCCACTCGATCGCGTTCGGCAACCCCGACACCCTGCTCGGCGGGAAGTTCCTGCAAGGCCCCTGGCCCGACGTCGCACAGGCGGTGCAGGTGTCGGCGTACTCCCTCAAGGCCTTGGCGATGGCCTGCCATCCGCTGATGGGCCAGGGCGGCTCGATCGTCGGGATGACCTTCGACGCCACCGTCGCCTGGCCGGCGTACGACTGGATGGGCGTGGCGAAGGCCGGGCTGGAGTCCACGTCGCGCTACCTGGCCCGCGACCTGGGTCCCGAGGGCATCCGCTGCAACCTGGTCAGCGCCGGGCCGCTGAAGAGCCTGGCGGCCAAGGCGATCCCCGGGTTCGAGGACCTCGAGTCGCTGTGGAGCGAGCGCGCACCGCTCGGCTGGGAGCCGAAGGACCAGGACCCGACCGCTCGCGCCGTGTGTGCGCTGCTGTCGGACTTCTTCCCCGCCACGACCGGCGAGATCGTCCACGTCGACGGCGGCTTCCACGCCATGGGGGCCTGACGCACCGGCTTCGTTAGGGTTCGCCCGGTGACGTCGCTGATCGAGCTGAGGGTCCTCGAGGGACCCAACCTCTACTTCCCTCGCGCAGCCATCAAGCTGACCCTCGACATCTCGCCTTTGGCATCTGCGCCGACGGCCACAGCCGAACGCCTCGCGCGCAGGATCGGCCTGCCCGCCGCACGCCCGGGCGAGCCCGACACCGGGTTCCGCCAGCGGTTCGCGCTGCGGGCCGTCGCTCGGCTGGTGCGGGCGATCGCGCACGAGTCGGGCGCCGTCCGGCTCGCGGTCCGCGTCCGCCCCACCCACGACCCGCACGTCGTGGTGGTCGCCTACCCGTGGCGACACCGCGAACGGGCCGAGGCCATGGGCCGAGCCGTGGCCGCGGTGCTCGACGCGGTGCCAGGGCCCGACGTCGAGGAAGCGGTCGGGCACGCTGCCGAGCAGGTCGCCGCCTCGCCCGAGGGAGCGGTTCCGCACACGATCACGCCCGAGATCCCGGTGGTCGCGGTCACCGGCACCAACGGCAAGACCACCACCAGCCGGATGATCGCGCACATCGCCCGCACCGGAGGCAAGGTCGTCGGCTGGTCCAACACCGACGGGATCTACCTCGACGGCGAACTCGTCGAGTCCGGCGACTACTCCGGCCCGAGCGGGGCCGGCACCGTGCTCGGTCTGCCCGGCGTGGAGTTCGCCGTCACCGAGACCGCGCGCGGCGGCATCCTGCTGAAGGGGATCGGCGTCACCCGCAACGACGTGTCCGTGGTGACGAACATCAGCGCCGACCATCTCGGCCTGCAGGGCATCGACACCCTCGACCAGCTCGCCGAGGTCAAGGCGGTGGTCCCGCGGATCACCCGGCGGCGCGGCTGGGCGGTGCTCAACGGCGATGACCCCCGGGTCTTCGCGATGCGCAGCGTGATCCGGGCACGCCCGTGGGTCTTCTCCCGCGACCCGAACTCACCGGCGATCCGCGAGACCCTCGACGAACGCGGCCGCGCCACCACCGTCATCGACGGCTGGGTCGCGGTGCTGCGTCCGGGTGCCGACCCGGACCCGCTGGTCGAGCTGGTGGAGGTGCCGATGACCCTCGCGGGCCTGTCGCGCTTCAACGTCGAGAACACGCTGGCCGCCGCGTCGGCCGCGCTCGCGGCCGGGATCCCGCGCGAGACGGTGATCGAGGGGCTCCGCACCTTCCGCCCCGACGCCGAGCACAACCCGGGCCGGATGAACCTCTTCACCGTGCCGCTCGCCGGGCCGGGGGGCGGGACGACGCAGGAGGGAGCGGCGACCGTCGTGATCGACCTCGCGCACAACGAGGCCGGACTGGAGGCCCTGCTCGAGATCATGGCCGGGGTACGCCCTCCCGGTGCCCGCCTGCTGCTCGGCCTCGGCGCGGTGGGGGACCGGACCGACGAGCTGCTCGGGCGCCTCGGCGAGATCGGGGCGATGGGCGCCGACGTCGTGGCCATCGGGCACAAGGAGCACTACCTGCGCGGGCGCACGCGGGAGGGGCTCGAGGCCCTGCTCCGCGACGGCGCGGAACGGGTCGGGGTGACCGGCGTCGCGTCGTACGACACCGAGGTCGAGTGCCTGGCCGGCCTCGTGGCCCAGGCGCGCCCGGGCGACGTGGTCGGGCTGATGTGCCATGCCCAGCGCCGGGAGGTCTACGCCTGGATCGAGCAGCACGGCGGTACGCCGGACAGCCCCGAGGATCTCGGCGCGAAGGTGCGGGCCGCCACCGCCTGAGGTCTCAGCGGACGCCCAGCGGCTCCAGCAGCCGGTGGGGCTGCCGCAGGGCGATCGAGACGGGGTCGTCACGCAGGGTCGGGTCGGCTCCGGGCCCCGGCCGCACCTCGATGTCGGCCACCGCCGGCGCGCGGTCGCAGGTCTCGCAGCGCCCGTCGGCCCCGAGCGGCCCGCAGCCGATGTGGGTGTACAGGCGGCGCGGCGCGTCGGGCGTCGTACGCCGGTCACCCCACCGGCCGAGGGCATACAGCGCCGGCCAGAGGCCCATCGCCTCGTCGGTGAGCGCGTACTCGGGATGGCCCGTGCCCGTGCGGGTGAGCAGACCGTCCGCCACCAGCGCGTCGAGCCGGGCGGAGAGCACGGCCCGGGAGATGTCGAGGTGGGCCTGGAAGTCGGAGAAGCGGCGTACCCCGAAGAAGCAGTCGCGCAGGATCAGCAGCGTCCAGCGCTCGCCGACCACCTCGAGCGAGCGGGCGAGCGAGCAGTCCTGCCGCGCGTAGTCGGTGCCGAGGGGCATCAGGTCTCCGTTCCTCTCCAGTCTGGTCTGTTCAACAGACTACATGCTATCGTCAATCTGGTCCGATCATCAGACCAACTGGAGCCTTCGTGACCGCCGCCCGCCGTACTCTCGTCACCGCCTCGCTCGGCACCCTGGTCACCCTCGTGACGTTCACCGCTCCGCTCGCGACAGTGAACCTCACCGTCGCCGGCCTGGACGCTGGTACGTCCGGGCGCACCTGGATCCTCAGCTCGATGAGCATCGGCCTCGGTGCGTTCCTGCTCACCGCCGGCCGGGTCGCCGACGACTTCGGACGGCGCCGGACGTTCGTCGTCGGCGCCCTGGTCCTCGCGGTCGGTTCGCTGCTGGGGGCCGTGTCGCCCGAGGTGGTCACCTTCGTGATCGCCCGGGTCGTGCAGGGCATCGGTGGTGCGGCCATGCTCGCTGCCGGCCTGGGCATGATCGCCGTGGCCTTCCCCGACCCGCACGAGCGCGCCCACGCGACCGGTGTCTGGGGGGCGAGTGTCGGGGCCGGGATCGCGCTCGGCCCGCTGCTCTCCGCGGGGCTGGCGAAGGTCGGCTCCTGGCGCGACGTGTACGTCGTGCTGGTGGCGGCGGGGGTCGTGCTGGCGCTGACCGCACGCGGCTGCGACGAGTCCCGGGTCGGTCACCGCGCCCGGCTCGACGTACCGGGGGTGGTGCTGCTGGCGCTGGGCATGGGGTCCGGTCTGGCCGGGCTGACGGAGGGACGCGAGGGTTGGGGTCGGCCGCTCGTGATCGGCCTGCTCGCAGCCGGGATCGTGCTGCTGGCGGCCTTCGTGGTGGTCGAGCACCGCTCGGACCACGCGATGCTCGACCTCGCACTCTTCCGGCGGCCCGCGTTCGCGGCGGTCACGCTCGCCGCGGCTGCCACCGGCGGCGGGATCATCGCCCTGCTGTCCTACCTCTCCGGCTTCGTCGGTGTCGCCCTCGGGCTCTCGTCGTGGACGGCGTCGTGGCTGATGCTCTCCTGGAGCGGGCCGAGCGTGGTGACCGCGCTGGCCGCTCGACGCCTCCCCGTTGCCTGGAGCGGACGGGCCCGGATGTCCGCCGCCCTCGTCGTGATCGCGGTCGGCCAGGTGCTGCTGTGGAACATCGTGCCCGGTGACGGCGCGGCCAGGTTCGTGCCCGGGCTGCTCGTGGCCGGCGTCGGCAGCGGAGTCCTCAACGCAGCGCTCGGTCGCGAGAGTGTCGCCAGCGTCCCAGCCGGACAGGGCGCACTCGGCAGCGGCGCGAACAACACCGCGCGCTACCTGGGGTCGGCGCTCGGCGTGACCATCGTGTCGGTGGTCGCCGCGCCCTCGGGCGTCGTGACGGCCGCGACGCTCACCGCCGGCTGGAACCGCGCCGCCCTGGTCACCGCGGCGGTCTCGCTGGTCGGCGCCCTCGGTGTCGTGCTCGTGGGTGCTCGCCTGACCGCGGTGGAAGCTGTGCCGGAAAACCGGTCGCCCCACGAGGTCGACGCTGCCTAGGGTCGCGACCATGGTGACGTTCATGGTCATGGTGCGCCGTGGCCGCGGCCCCGCCGCGGCGCTGGGGATGGCACCCACTCCGGGCTGACTGGGCCGACCGGTTCGTTGACTGGACCCCGGTCCGTGCGCGTGACGTCGTCGTGGACCTCGGTGCCGGCGACGGTGTGCTGTCCGCCTCCCTGGAGCGGACCGGAGCCCGGGTGCTGGCGGTCGAGCTGCACCCGGCTCGGGCGGCGGAGCTGCGCAGACGGTTCGCGGGGACACGGGTCGCGGTCGTCGAGGTCGACCTGGACGCCTTCTCCTGGCCCGGTCACCCGTTCCGCGTCGTCGCGAACCCGCCGTACGCAGGGGTTAACGCGCTGGTCCGCCGCCTGCTGGCGACCCAGCAGCTCCGTTCGGCCGACCTCGTCGTCGCCGAGCACGCCGCCCGCGGCCTCCTCCGGCGGTACCCCGGGCGGGTGGAGCTCGGGCCGCGGGTGCCGCGGCAGGCGTTCCGACATCGGCCGCCGGCCGACGCGCGAGTGGTGCGGATCCGGTGAGGGGTGGAGACCTCGACCCCCCTAGATTGGGTTGGTTTCCGGGCGTTTCCTTGACGTGCGCACGACCGGCGAGAAGTGTCGAAAGCGACAGCTCTACGTGTCTACGTGGCCTGTCGACGGCGACAGGCCGATTGGGGTCCTTCTCATGAGACAACTCAAGGCCGGAGCAGTTCTCGGTGCTCGGCACAGCACTCCACACGCACGTCCCCAGGGTCGCGGTCTCCACTTCCGCGGTGGCGCGGCTCTGGTCCTGGCGCTCGGCCTCGTCGCGACCATGGCCGCGACGGCGTCGACAGGCGCGAACGCGGCGGCAACCGCTCAGGCCGGCAGCGACAGCGGCATGTTCCGTCAGGTCAACCTGGTGTCAGACGTGCCCGGGATGGCGACCCTCCTCGATCCCGAGGTCAAGAACCCCTGGGGCATCGCGTTCGGGCCGACGAAGACGCCCACCCCGTTGTGGGTCAGCAACCAGTTCAACCCGGCATCCGCCGTTCCGGGCATCCCGGCGCCCGAGGACCTGCTGACGAAGGTCACCCTGTACACGGGTGCCAACGGCGTGATCCCCATCGCGAAGGTCCCGCTCGAGGTGACGGCGTCCTCGCCGACGGGCATCGTCTTCAACCCGACCACGGCCAAGCAGCCCTCGGACTTCGTGATCAACCAGGGGGGCGAGGACAACCCGGCGCTGTTCCTGTTCAACGAGACCTTCGTGAACGCGGCGGGGGACAACGGCGAGGGCCGGATCACCGGCTGGACCAACAAGCCGGCGCCGGCGCTCACCACCACGTCGACGGATGCCCGGCAGGACCCGGGATTCCCGACCGGGTTGGCCCTGGTCACCAAGCACAACGGGCACCCCGCGCGCCTGTTGGTCGCGGGTGTCAACCCCGGCATCGACATCTTCGACTCGCACTTCGCACCGGTGAACAAGCCAGCGAAGTTCGTGGACCCGAACGCTGGGGCCGACGGGTTGTTCTCGTACAACGTCATGTACCTGAAGGGCAAGGTGTACGTCGCCTACTTCGCGAACAGCGGTGGCGCGGTGAGCGTCTTCACCCGGCAGGGAGTGTTCCTCAAGCGCCTGGTCACCGGACCGCCACTCGTTGGCCCCTGGGGCATGGCGATCTCGCCCAAGGGCTGGAACGGGTTCGGACGATCTCTGCTGATCGGGAACGTGGACGACGGGACCATCAGCGCCTTCGGTCTCGGGAACGGTCACTTCCGCGGCACGCTGAGTGACGCCGACGGCAACCCGCTGGTCAATCCGGGCCTGTGGGGAATCGCCTTCGGAAACGGGAAGATCGGCACCCCTCGGAGCCTGATCTTCGCCGCCGGGATCGGCAGTGAGGTCGGAGGTTTCGGTGACGACATCTACGAGCACGGCCTCGTCGGGCTGATCGAGCCGCTGAACCGTCACGACGAAGTCAACTGACACGCAGCACCTGCACGTTGCGAGCCCGCGTCCTCGGATGCGGGCTCGCAGCATGTTCCGAGCGCACCGGTGGACCAGTCGAATGCCCACGAAGTGGCCCATCCGCCTGGTCCGGTTACGGCCTACCGTGAGGGCATGACCACCGAGACCATGAACCCAGAGACCCTCCACCGGATCCCCACCCGACTGGACGTCGACGCCGCCGTCCCGGCGTTCAGCCGCGCGATGAGCCGCCTCGACGGCGCCGCCACCCAGGAGCTCGACCGCGTCGACTTCCCCCGGGGCCTGCGCGACCTGATCCGCCTCCGGGCCTCGCAGATCAACGGCTGCGCCTACTGCGTCGACACCCACAGCGCCGACGCGGCCACCGCGGGCGAGGCGGCGCAGCGCGTCAACGCCGTCGCAGTCTGGAACGAGTCGCCGTTCTTCACCGAGCGCGAGCGGGCCGCCCTGCGCTTCACCGAGGTCGTCACCCGGGTCGCCGACACCCGCGTCCCCCAGGAGGAGTACGACGCGGTGGCGGCGCACTGGTCGCCCGACGAGGTCGGCGCGCTGCTGGCGCTGATCGTGGCGATCAACGCCTGGAACGCCATCGCCGTCGCCACCCGCGCCTGGGAGCCGGTCCTGGCCGACGGATCCTGACGTCCATCCGGATCTGAGCCCGCCCTACGCTGCCCGCGTGGACCTCCACGTCTCCCTCGACGGCCCTGGTGACCGGACCACGCGGATCTACCTGACGGTCCGCGAGACGATCCTCGACGGCCGGCTGGCCGCCGGCGACCGGGTCCCGGCCAGCCGCGACCTGGCCGGGCAGCTCGGCGTCGCCCGCGGCACCGTGACCGTCGCCTACGACCGGCTGGTCGCGGAGGGCTTCCTGGAGAGCCGTCCCGGCTCGGGCACCTACGTCACCAGCGTCGCGCTGGCTCCCGACGAGACCCGGAAGGCCCGGCCCGGCGCCGTACGGCCGCTGGCCCTGTGGGCGCACGAGGAGGAGCCGGCGCCGACGCGGGCGCGCCGGCTCCACGACCTCGGGATCGGGCTGCCGGATCCGGACCTGTTCCCGCTCGAGGTGTGGCGACGGCTGGTGGCCGACCAGCTGCGCCGCTCCCGGCTCGCCGAGGCGACGTACGGCGGCCGCGGCTCCTGGCGCCTCCAGGCCGAGATCGCTCGCTTCCTGGGACTCTCCCGTTCGGTGGTCGCCACCGGTGACGACGTGGTCGTCACGGTGGGAGCCCAGCAGGCGGTGGACCTGGTCTGCCGGGTGCTGGTCGCGCCGGGCACCGTCGTGGCGGTGGAGGATCCCGGCTACACCGCCATGCACCGGCTCTTCGAGAGCCATCGGGCCGACCTGCGCGGCGTACCGGTGGACGCCGAAGGCCTGGTGGTCGACGCGCTCCCGGATGCCACGCGCCTGGTCTACGTCACGCCGTCCCACCAGTTCCCGACCGGCGTCGCGATGTCGATGGCCCGCCGGGCCGCCCTGCTCCGATGGGCGGCCGAGCACGACGCGGTGGTCGTCGAGGACGACTACGACAGCGAGTACCGCTGGTCCGACCAGCCGGTGGAGCCGCTGCAGAGCCTCGACCGCGACGGCCGCGTGGTCTACGTCGGCACGTTCTCCAAGTCGCTGCTGCCGGCGCTGCGCGTCGGGTTCCTCGTGCCGCCGCGGTCGTTGCAGCCCGCGCTGCGCGAGGCGAAGCGGGTCACGACCTGGGAGGGCGACCTGACCACGCAGGGGGCGCTGGCGGAGTTCCTCGCGGAGGGTCATCACGCCGCCCACGTACGACGGGTGGCCAAGGTCTACCGCCCGCGTCGGGACCTGCTGCTCGAGGGCCTGGCTCACCTCGACGACCTGGTCGAGGTGGTGCCGTCGGTGGCGGGTCTTCACGTGAGCACCCGGTTCCTCGACCCGGCCACCGACGACGTCGCGGTTGTCGCGCGCGCCGCGGCGCGCGGCGTACACGTCGAGGCGCTGACCGCCTACCACCACGAACAACCGGCGCGACCGGGGCTGGCCCTGGGCTTCGCGGGCGTCGAGCCCGATGCGTTCCCCGACGCCCTCGCCCGTCTCGAGGCGGCGATCCGCGGCGGGCCCGGCTAGGACTGTCCGGCGGGCTCCGGGACCGGCGTGTAGTCGGGGTCGGCGGACGGAGCGTCGGGGTTCTCGCCGGAGCCGGCCTGGGCGTAGGTCGACCAGTTCTCCAGCTCGCTCATCACCGCGGCGTGCTTGTCGACGCAGAACACCACGAGGTCGCCGGGGTTGGAGCGTGCCATGGCGTGCCGGACCGCCTTGATCTCGTCCAGGATGATCTCCACCTGCTTGCAGCGCGCACCCTCGGCCATCGCCGTGCGCACTCCCTCGGCGACGAGCTTGGCCGTGTCACCGGCGGCGCGACGCCGGAGGTTGTCGTCCTCGCGGACGATCAGCACGTCGAAGTGGTGGGCCGCCACCTCGCCCAGCTCGCGCATGTCCTGGTCGCGGCGGTCGCCGGCCGTCGCGATCACGCCGATCCGCGAGGGCTTGCCGAGCTCGGAGGTCGAGGTCAGGGTCTCGCCGACGCGGTCGACGAAGTCGCCCAGCATCCGCATGCCGGGTGCGTTGTGGCAGTAGTCGACGATCACGTTCACCCCGTTGACGTCGACCTCGTTGAGGCGGCCGGGGGAGAGGTAGTAGTTCGTGGAGAAGGTGCGCAGCCCCTGCCGGATGTCGTGCAGCGGTGCGCCCGCCGCGAACGCGGCCGCGGCCGCGGCCAGGGAGTTCTGCACGTTCATCCGCGCCCGGCCCTTGAAGGTCGCGGGCAGCAGGTGGGTCCAGGCGAGCTGCATCTCGCGGCGGCCGTGCTTGACCACGATCATCTCGCCGCGGTCGGACGGGTTGAGGACGAGCGCCTTGCCGCCGCGTCGGCAGTGCGCCTCGATCAGCTCCCGAGCCTCCGAGCCGGGCTCCTCCATCGAGAACCACACGACCTGGCCCGAGCACCGGCGGCGCATCTCCCGGACCAGCGGGTCGTCGGCGTTCAGGACCGCGTGGCCGTCTCGAGGCACGGCCTCGACGACCACCGCCTTCACGTCGGCGAGCTGCTCCACGGTGTCGATGCCTCGCAGGCCGAGGTGGTCGGGCTGCACGTTGAGGACGACGGCGACGTCGTTGCGCTCGTAGCCGAGGCCCTCGCGCAGGATGCCGCCGCGCGCGACCTCGAAGACCGCGAAGTCGACGCGCGGGTTCTGCAGCACCATCCGCGCGCTCCGCGGGCCGGACGCGTCGGCGCGGATCAGCAGCCGCTCGTCGATCACCACCCCGTCCGTCGAGGTCATCCCGACCTTGCGGCCCATGCCCTTGAAGATGTGGCTGATCATCCGCGAGGTCGTGGTCTTCCCGTTGGTGCCGGTCACCGCGACGATCGGGATCCGCGACGGGGCGCCGGGCGGGAAGAGCATGTCGACGACCGGCTTGGAGATGAACTGCGGCTCACCGATGGTCGGGTGGGTGTGCATCCGGAAGCCGGGTGCGGCGTTGACCTCGCAGATGGCGCCACCGGTGTCGCGTACCGGCTCGGTGATGTCGGGGCAGATGAAGTCGATGCCGGCGATGTCGAGCCCGATCATCCGGGCCGCCTCCTCGGCGATCTCGACGTTCTCGGGGTGGGCCTCGAAGGTGCGGTCGATGGAGATGCCGCCGGTCGACATGTTGCCGGTGAGTGCGAGCTTCACCGTCTCGCCCTCGGCCGGGACGGAGTCGAGGGTGTGGCCCTGGCCGGTGAGGACCTCCAGGGCGCCGTCGTCGATCTTGATCCGGGTCAGCACCTTCTCGTGACCCACCCCGCGCCGCGGGTCGGCGTTGGTCAGGTCGACCAGCTCGCCGACCGTCGCCTTCCCGTCGCCGGTGACCGAGGCCGGCACGCGCTCGGCGATGGCGGCCATCCGGCCGTCGATGATCAGGCACCGGTAGTCCTTGCCGGTGACGAACGACTCGACCACGCAGACGCCGCGGCGCGACTGCTCCTCGGCGATCGGGAAGGCCTCGCGGACGTCGTCGTCGCTCTGCAGGTCGAGGCAGACGCCGCGGCCGTGGTTGCCGTCGAGGGGTTTCACGACCACGGGGAAGCCGATCCGGCGGGCTGCGGCCACGGCCTGGTCGGCGGACCGTACGGACTCCTGCTTGGGCACCGGCAGGCCGGCTGCGCCGAGGAGCTTGGTGGTGAGGTCCTTGTCGGAGGCGATGTCGACGGCGATCGAGCTGGTCGCGGAGGTCATCGTGGCGCGGATCCGCTTGGCGTGGACGCCCTGCCCCAGCTGGACGAGGGAGTACTGGTTGAGCCGGATCCACGGGATGTCCCGGCTGACCGCCTCGTCGAGGATCGCCTGCGTCGAGGGACCGAACGCCGTACGTTCGGCGCGGAGGATGAAGGACTCGAGCTCGTCCTCCCAGTCGAACTCCGGGTCGGGCTGCACCAGGTGGTTGACCAGCCGCGCGGCGAGCCGCCCGGCCGCGAGCCCGACGTTCTCGTCGATGTAGCCGTAGATGACGTTGTAGTGGCCCGGCTCGCCCTTCACCCCGCGGGTCTTGCCGCGGCGGATGTCGTGGCCGACCACCTGCTGCAGGGCGAGCGCGGCGTGCTCGGTGACGTGGCCGAGCCACGTGCCCTCGTGCAGGCGCTCCACGAAGCCGCCCTTGCGACCGCGCGAGCAGGAGTGGTGGGACAACCCGGGCAGCGCCTCGAGCAGGTGCTCGGTGAAGCCGGGGAGCTTGTCGGTGGGGAACTGCTCGAGCGCACCCAGGTCGACCACCAGGTGGATCGCCTTGTCGTAGGACCAGATGTTGGGGCCGCGGTAGACGCGGGTCTCCAGGATCGTCAGGTCCGGGGTGGGGCGCTCGGTCACCGCGATGCTCCGTCCTGCTCGGCGATCTCGCCGGCTGGCTGTGATTCGGCGGGTGGGTCGGTCGGGGGTTCGGTGGGGACAGTCTTGCGGGGTGTGCGCTTGCGGGCCAGACGTCGTCGCAGCGTGGCCGGGGAGCGGTCGCCGGCCGCGATGTCGCGCGCCATCTGCTGGAGGTCTGCCTGGGCCTCGGCGAGCTCGGCGGCGTCCTCCTCCGAGACCCGAGCCGGCTGCCGACGGAGCTCCCGCGTCGTCAGGTCGTACGCCGCGCCGGCCGGCAGGACGTGCAGGATGATGCCGCTGGCCAGCAGGGGAGAGGACCGCTTGGCCTCGTAGGCGTTGGTGACCAGGCGTTGCGGGTCGAGGATGGTGACCGCGCCGCGGCCGCTCACGCGCAGCACCTCGTGGCCGTCCTCGACGGTCACGGTGGCGCACGTGTCCTCGTCCACGCCGATGCCGAGCAGCTGCGGTGACTGCGACACGATCATCAACAACCGGCCGTAGCGGTTGCGCTGGTCGAAGTGCTGGTCGATCACCGTCGTCCGCAGCAGCCCCAGCCCGGCGGCGACCTGGGTCATCCGCTGCTTGGGGGTGGCCCCGCCGGCCCCGAACGCGACCATGTGGGACGACTGGATGCTGGCGCCGGCCGACGTGCCGCCCACGACTGCCCCGCGCGCGTGCGCGCGGACCACGGCGTCGCCGAGCGGCGTACCGCAGATGATCGCGGACAGCTTGAGCTGGTTGCCGCCGGTCATGAAGACACCCGTGGCGCCGTCGACGAGGGCGACCAGGTCGGGGTCGTGCGCGGCGTCGCGGCTGTCGGGCCGGGCGGCCGCGACCTCGCCGGCGCCGAGCCGCCGGAACAACGCGTCGTACACCTCGACGACCTCGTCGCCGAGGCTCGACGCCGTCGGGATGACCACGAGGCGTGCTTCGGCCCCGCCGCTCGCCGCGACGAAGTCCTTGAGGATGGTGCGTCTGCGGAGCTTGTCCTCGGCGCCGCCGATGATCATCAACGGTCCACCGGGGATCGGGGTGGGCGCCTCGTCCCCCGGCGACAGGTGGTCCGCGGCGGCGTGCTCAGGCATGACAGGGAAGGCTAGCCGGTGCCAGAGTGCCCCTGTGAGTGCGCAGTCCAGGGATCTCGTGGTGATGCGGCACGCCAAGGCCGAGCCGGGGGGTGAGACCGACCACGACCGCGAGCTCGCGCAACGTGGCTGGGACGACGCCGTGGCGGCCGGGCGGTGGCTGGCCGACAGCGGGTTCGTGCCGGACGCGGCGCTGGTGTCGTCGGCCCGGCGTACGGCGTCGACGTGGCTGGCTCTCTGCGAGGGCGGCTCGTTCGAGGCCGAGGCGACGTCCTCCGAGGGGCTGTACGCCGCTGGGCCGGAGACGGCGCTCGACCTGGTCCGTGAGACCGACGACGGCGTGACCGCGCTGGTCGTCGTCGGGCACAACCCGACGATGGCCTACCTGGCCCAGCTGCTCGACGACGGAACCGGGGACGAGGAGGCGGGCCGCCAGATGGCGACCGGGTTCCCCGCCGGCGCGCTCGCCCGCTTCGCGGTCACCGGACCGTGGGTCGAGCTCGACCTCGCCTCGGCCCGGTTGGTCGGGTTCCACGTCGGCTGCGGCTGACGGTCGGGCGACCTCGGCCGGTCAGACCGGGGGTGCGGGGGTGACCACGCCGTGCTCGGCGTCGAGGGCCTCGATCTCCTCGCGGCTGATGCCGAGCAGGTACATGATCGCGTCGAGATAGGGGACGTTCACCGTGGTGTCGGCGGCCTCCTGCACGAGTGCCTTGGCGTTGTAGGCGATGCCGAGGCCTGCGACCTCGAGCATGTCGAGGTCGTTGGCACCGTCGCCGATCGCGACCACCGACTCCAGAGGTACGCCGACCTGCTCGGCGAAGTAGCGGGCGGCGGCCGCCTTGCCCGCACGGTCGACCACGTCGCCGAGGATCCGGCCGGTGATGGTGCCGTCGACGATCTCGAGCTCGTTGGCGCGGGCGTAGTGGATGCCGAGGTCGTCCGCGAGCCGGTCGGTGATCTGGCTGAAGCCGCCCGAGACGAGCGCGAAGCGGTAGCCGAGCCGACGCAGGGTGCGCACCAGCGTCCGCGCCCCCGGGGCCAGGACCAGCTCGTCGTACACCTCGTCGAGGGCGGTGCTCGGGATGCCGGCCAGCAGGGCGACGCGCTCCCGCAGCGACGCCTCGAAGTCGAGCTCGCCGCGCATCGCGCGCTCGGTGACGCGCGCGACCTCGTCCTGGTGCTCGCTGTGGGCGGCGAGCAGCTCGATCACCTCGCCCTGGATCAGGGTCGAGTCGACGTCCATCACGATCAGCCGCATCGCCCGGCGGAGCAGGCTCGCCGGCTGTACGGCGACGTCCACGCCCTGGGCCGCGGCCTCGAGCGCGAGCAGCCCGCGCAGGCGCTCAGGGTGGGCGCCGGACACGTGCAGGTCGATGGCGGTGACCGGGTAGCGGGCCATCCGCTCGATCCGGTCGATGTTCGCGCCGCTGTCGGCGATCCGGCCGGCGATGGCGGCCATCGCGGCCGCACGCAGGGGGGCACCGATCACGGTGACGTGGGACCGACCCTCGCGCCTCCCTCTGTTGTCGCCGGTGCCGTGGTCGATGTCGACGTTCATGCCGAGGTCGTTCGCGGTCGCCTGGACGGACTCGCTGAGGCGCCGCCAGTCGCGGGGTGCGGTGACCAGGATGCCGAGGATCAGCCGGCGGCGGAGCACGATCTGCTCGATGTCGAGGACCTCGACGCCCGCCCGGGTCAGGGTCGCGAAGATCGCGGAGGTGACGCCGGGACGGTCCTTCCCGGAGACGGTGAGGAGCAGGGTCTCCGGCTTGCGATCGCTCATGGGGTGCTTCTCATGTCGGACCGAGGCTATCTGCGCGAGCGGCCCGATGTCGGTGGCGGTCCGTACCGTGTCGCGCATGAGTCAGCGACACCACACCTTCGACTACATCGAGCTGGCGGCGCCCGACCTCGCCGCTGCCAAGACGTTCTACGCCGACGCGTTCGGCTGGTCGTTCACCGACTACGGCCCCGACTACACCGGGATCCACCGCCCCGGCGGTGAGGGCGAGATGGGCGGTCTGAATCCCGTCCGGCCGTCCGGGTCGGGGCTGCCGCTGGTGATCCTCTACAGCGACGACCTCGACGCCACGCTCGGCACGGTCCGGGCGGCCGGCGGCGAGATCACCGAGGAGCCGTTCGAGTTCCCGGGCGGCCGTCGCTTCCACTTCACCGATCCGTTCGGCAACGAGCTGGCGGTCTGGACCCAGGCCTGAGGTCCCACCTCCGGGCGTCGCCTCGCGATACGGTGACGCCGGGTTCGACTCCTCGGGGCCGGACCTTGCCGGTCACATCCGTGAGACCTGGGAGGTCCCGTGTCTTTTGTTGATGCCATCAAGGTCTGTCTCGCCAAGTACGTCGTCTTCAGCGGACGGGCCCGCCGCTCGGAGTTCTGGTGGTTCTTCCTCTTCACGGTGCTGGTCTCGATCGTGGCGAGCATCCTCGACGCGATCCTCGGCACCGAGTACGGCGGCTCCTCCAGCGGTGGCGTGATCAACACCATCGCCAGCCTTGCCCTGCTGCTGCCGTCGATCGCGGTGGCCATCCGGCGGCTGCACGACACCTCACGCGTCGGCTGGTGGATCCTGATCGGCCTGATCCCGATCGTCGGCTGGATCATCCTGATCGTCTTCTACTGCCAAGACAGCCACGGCGACAACAAGTACGGCCCGTCGCCCAAGGGGGTCCCGGCCGGTGCCGGTGGGCCTCCTCCGGGACCCTACGGCGAGCCCCCGTCCGGCAACCCGCCGCCCGACCCCTACGCCGACCCGCCCGCCTGAGCCATCGGGCTCGGGAGAGGGCCTGAGGTACTCGCTCGCGAGCAAGCTCGCTGCGCCGCTCGCTCGGATGCTCCGCCCCGGCTTCGCCGTGTCGCCTGCCTGAGAAGTCGGCTGGCGAGCAAGCTCGCTGCGCCGCTCGCTCGGATGCTCCGCCCCGGCTTCGCCGGGTCGCCTGCCTGAGAAGTCGGCTGGCGAGCAAGCTCGCTGCGCCGCTCGCTCGGATGCTCCGCCCCGGCTTCGCCGGGTCGGCCGCCGGCTGAGAAGTCGGCTGGCGAGCAAGCTCGCTGCGCCGCTCGCTCGGATGCTCCGCCCCGGCTTCGCCGTGTCGGAGCATCCTCACTCGGGCCATACCTCCGGCGAGCACGCAGCGACCAGGCCGCGTCGGGCCGCCGCGCCCAACGGCTGGAGGGACTCGCGTCGCAGGGTGGCCTGGGAGACGCTCAGCGCGCCCCCGTCGTCCTCGAGCGCCAGGTCGACGATCCCCCATGCCTGGAGCGAGCGCGCGGCCAGGTCGCCGCAGCGCCCGGGTGTGCCGGGCGGCGGCGCCAGGCCGGGCCGGTGGTGCAGGTTCATCAGCGCGTCGGCCGCCTCGGGACGCCAGTGCGCGACGTCCAGGTCGGCCAGCACCGTGACCGCCTGTTGCAGGGCGAGCCGCAGGGCGCGGTCGGCCTCACCGACGTCGCTCAGCGGCCGCATCCCCGCGTCGTACGCCGTCCACTCGACGGCGGCGCCGACCTGACGGGGCACCAGCCCGATCCCCCCACAGAGCACGGCCTCGCCGGCCTCGAGCGCCGCCGCGTTGAAGTCCGCCGGGCCACCCAGACCCACCGGGTCGCCGGCGACCGGCAGCGCGATCCCGACGCCGTCGGCGCCGGTGGCACGGAGCTCCGCGAGCGCCCTGATCAGCGAGACCGACCCCTCGACCCCGGGCAGCCCGGCGACCACGTGGGTGGCGTCCTCGGCGAGGACCGCATCGACCACCAGGTCGGCGACGACGTACCCGCGCAGCCAGGCGGTGCCCCACCAGGCGAGGCGCGCAGAGACCGGGAGCACGGGATGCACGGGCCGTCACCATACGCGCCCGCCGGAGCCCCCGGCCTCGCTAGGGTTGGCGCATGGTCGCGGTGCTCGAGTTCGCCGGGGTGACCGTCAGGCGGGGCCAGGCGACACTGATCGACCAGATCTCGTGGCGGGTCGCCGAAGGTGACCGGTGGGTGGTGCTCGGGCCCAACGGAGCCGGCAAGACGACCCTGCTCCAGGTCGCGGCGGCGCAGATCCACCCCACCGACGGCGTGGCCGGCATCCTCGACGAGGTGCTCGGCACGGTCGACGTCTTCGAGCTCCGGCCCCGGATCGGGCTCACCAGTGCGAGTCTGGCCGAGCGGATCCCGCGCGACGAGCGGGTGCGCGACGTCGTCGTCTCCGCGTCGTACGCCGTGGTGGGGCGCTGGCGCGAGGCGTACGACGACCTCGACCACGACCGCGCCCGCGAGCTGCTCGCGCAGGTCGGGGCCGACCATCTGCTCGACCGCACCTTCGGCACCCTCAGCGAGGGGGAGCGCAAGCGCGTGCAGATCGCGCGGGCGCTGATGGCCGACCCCGAGCTGCTCCTGCTCGACGAGCCGGCTGCCGGGCTCGACCTGGGCGGGCGCGAGGACCTGGTCTCCACCCTCGCGACCCTGGCCCTCGACCCGACCTCGCCGGCAACGGTTCTCGTGTCGCACCACGTGGAGGAGATCCCGCCCGGCTTCACGCACGGTCTGCTCCTGCGTGGGGGACGGGTCGTGGCCGCCGGCCCGATCGCCGAGGTGATCACCGAGGAGTACCTCGAGGAGACCTTCGACATGCCGCTCGTGCTGAGCCACGAGGCCGGTCGCTGGGCGGCGCGTCGTCGGGCACGTCGACGTCCCTCTCCGTGACCCCTCTACGGATAGGCTGACAGCGTGGATTGGCTAGGGGATCACATCTGGGCCGCCTGGCTGTTGCTGGCGGTCGTTCTCGGCGTGGCCGAGATGGTGAGCCTCGACCTGATCCTGCTGATGGTCGCGGTCGGCGCGCTCGTGGGCGGCCTGGTCGCCCTGGCCGGCGCCCCCTTCATCCTGCAGGTGCTCCTGGCGGCCGGAGCCTCCGGAGCCATGCTCATGCTGGTCCGGCCCAGCCTCGTGGCCCGCCTGCACGACGGTCCGACCCTGGTCAGCGGGCACGACCGCCTCGTCGGCAAGCAGGGCGTGGTGACCGAGGAGCTCTCGGCCCTGAACCCCGGCCGGGTCAAGGTCGGTGGCGAGATCTGGTCCGCCTGCCCGTACGACGAGGGCCTCACCATCCCACCAGGAGCGACCGTCGAGGTGTTCGCGATCCGCGGCGCCACGGCGTACGTCCATCCGGTGGGCGAGCTGATGCCCTGACCCGCACCACCCCAGAAGAAGGAGTCCCAGATGCCGGTCCTCTACGCCCTACTGACCGCGATCTTCCTGTTCGTGATCGTGATGCTCGCCCGGACGGTGCGGATCATCCCGCAGGCGCGGGCCGGCATCCTCGAGCGGTTCGGCAAGTACAAGGAGACCCTCCCTGCCGGCCTGAACATCGTCGTCCCGTTCATCGACAAGGTGCGCTACGTCATCGACCTGCGTGAGCAGGTCGTCAGCTTCCCGCCCCAGCCGGTGATCACCGAGGACAACCTGGTGGTCTCCATCGACACCGTCATCTACTTCCAGGTGACCGACCCGATCGCGGCGACGTACGAGATCGCGAACTACATCCAGGCCATCGAACAGCTCACGATGACGACCCTGCGCAACATCGTCGGCGGCATGGACCTCGAGGAGACGCTGACCAGCCGCGACTCGATCAACTCCGGTCTGCGCGGCGTGCTCGACGAGGCCACGGGCAAGTGGGGCATCCGCGTCAACCGGGTCGAGCTCAAGGGCATCGACCCGCCGCCGTCGATCAAGGACTCGATGGAGAAGCAGATGCGGGCCGACCGCGAGAAGCGGGCGGTCATCCTCACCGCCGAGGGTCAGCGCCAGGCGTCGATCCTCTCCGCCGAGGGCAACAAGCAGTCGGCGATCCTCAACGCCGAGGGTGATCGCGAGTCGCTGATCCTGCGCGCCCAGGCCGACCGTGAGGCCGCGATCCTGCGTGCCCAGGGTGAGGGCCAGGCGATCCAGACCGTGTTCCAGGCCATCCACGACGGCCAGCCCGACCAGTCGCTGCTGGCCTACCAGTACCTCCAGATGATGCCGAAGATCGCCGCCGGCGACGCCAACAAGGTCTGGGTGATCCCGTCCGAGATCACCAAGGCCCTCGAGGGCCTCGGTTCGTCGGTCCACGAGATCGCGGGCATCCCCCAGAAGGTCTCCGGGCCTCTCAAGCGGGTCGACATGGGCTCGAGCGACCCGGCCGTGCTGGCCGGCTCGGGGGCCCTCGACCGCGAGCTGTCCAAGGCGAACAAGGCGGTCGAGGACGCGATCGCCGAGGCCGAGCGGTCGGCCAACCCGGGCCGCAACCATGAGATGGACCTGCCCGCCGACGTACCCCCTGCCGACGTACCGCCGGCCGAGCCCGGTGCGCACGCCGCCGACGGCGGCACGACGGGAGACGCCCCCGCCCAGTGACCCCCCTCCAGATGGTGGCGGTGCTGCTCGCGGGGCTCGCCGCCGGGACCATCAACACGGTGGTGGGGTCGGGCACGCTGATCACGTTCCCGACCCTCCTTGCGTTCGGGATACCGCCGGTGACCGCCAACGTGTCCAACACGATCGGGCTGGTGCCGGGGGTCGCCTCCGGCGTCTACGGCTACCGGCGTGAGCTCACCGGCCAGCGGAGCCGCATGATCCGGCTGGGCGCGGGCTCGCTCCTCGGCGGGGCGATCGGTGCCGTCCTGCTGCTCTCGCTTCCCTCCTCGGCGTTCGCCGCGATCGTGCCCGCCCTGATCGTCGTCGGACTCCTGCTGGTCGTCTTCCAGCCGCGGATCTCCGCCTGGGTCGACGCGCACCACGACGGCGTGCCCGGACACCATGGGCCGTGGTGGGTCTGGCCCGCGGTGGCGCTGACGGGGGTGTACGGCGGGTACTTCGGCGCCGCCCAGGGCGTGATCCTGATGGGCGTCCTCGGGATCGGCATCGACGACGCCCTGCAGCGGTTGAACGGTCTGAAGAACGTGCTGGCCGGGCTGGTCAACGGCATCGCCGGCGTGATCTTCATCCTGGTCGCCCACGTCGACTGGACGGTGGTGGCACTGATCGCCGTGGGTTCGGTGATCGGCGGCCAGCTCGGAGCGACTGTCGGCCGACGCCTCTCACCGCTCGCCCTGCGCGCCGTCATCGTGGTGGTCGGCCTGGTCGCCCTGGCCGTCTTCCTCCTCCGCTGAGGCCGAACGCCGGCCCTAGACTCCGCGCATGACGGAGACGTGGGTGGCGGAGAGCCGGGTCGACGTGGGCGGACGGACCCTGGCCGTCCGGCAGGCCGGAGACCCGCAGGGGAGTCCGCTCGTCTACTTCCACGGCACCCCGTCCTCGCGGCTCGAGGCCGCCTTCGCCGACGAGCTCGCTGTCGAGCTGGGGATCCGGACGGTCTGCTTCGACCGCCCGGGGTACGGCGAGTCTCCGGCCGCGGCCTTCAGCCTCGCTGCGATCGCCCGCGACACCGGAGCCCTGGCCGACACCCTGGGGATCGAACGGTTCGCCACGCTCGGCCAGTCGGGTGGCGGTCCCTTCTCCCTGGCCTGCGCGGCGGTGCTCGGCGACCGCGTCACCCGGGCGGGCGCGGCCTCCGGCCCGGCCCCGTTCGACCGGGTGCCCGGACTGCACTCCGCACTGGACGAGAACGACCGGAAGGCCGTGGCCCTCCTGCCCGACGCCGAGGCCGCGGCGGCTCAGTTCGCCGCCGGGTTCGAGCCGTTCACCGGGCTCGTCACCGCTTCGGAGGACCAGATCGTCGGCGGCTTCCGTCAGATGCTGAGTCCGCACGACGGCGAGCTCCTGGGTCGACCCGAGTTCGCCCGGCCCCTGGCCGCGGCGATGCGGGAGTCGCTCCGGAACGGTACGAGCGGTGCCGGGTGGGACAACGTCGCCTGGGTCGGCCCGTGGGACGTCGACCTCGACGCGATCCAGAGCCCGGTGCACCTCTGGTACGGCGAGGACGACCCGATGTGTCCGTCGATCGCGGGGACCTGGCTCGATGCCCACCTGCCGACCGCCGATCTCGTGCTGCGCGCCGGCGAGGGGCACATGGGCGTCATGGAGCACGGCCGCGAGATCTTCGGGACCCTGGTCAGCGGCTGACGGCGAGGGACCCGTCGACGTAGGCGCGGACCCAGCGCTCGAGCTCGTCGAAGGCGGCCGCGCGGGGCTCCTCGCGGGAGAGGAACACGTCGTGGCGCGCGCCGGGGATGCCGACGTAGGTGACGTGTCGGCCGAGCGCGGGGGTCCAGCGCCGGATCTGCTCGACGTCGAGCACGATGTCGTGACGATGGACGTCGTCGCCCATCTGGGTCGGGGTCGCGGACGACTCGCTGGCCAGCACGAGGGCGGGGAACGGCAGGTGGAGCCCGGCGTGGAGGTCGGCGTGGCCGCGGCGGATCGCGGCCAGCCACCCGGCGTACGCCGGCCACGACTCGATCGGCTTCCAGGCGAGGTCGAAGTCCCACTCGCCCTCGTGGTCGCGGTGCAGGCTGCGGGCGTAGAAGCCGGTCACGGTGCGGGGGATCACCCGCTTCGGCTGTCGCCGCCCGAGCTGGGCCACGACCGGTGTCAGCGCGTGACGCACGAGCAGGGAGCCCTGCAGGTCGAACCACGGCGCGTTGAGCGCGATCCCGCGCGCCTCGACCCGGCGGTCGTCCGCCCACAGCGGCACGGTCAGGCCGCCGGTCGAGTGGCCGCTCAGCACCACGTGGGAGTGACCCTCCCCGATCCGCTCCCACGCCGCATCCAGCTCGGGGAAGTAGTCGTGCAGGTCGGTGGTGAAGTTCGGGGTCTGGTGGGGGAGCAGCGACCGGCCGTACTTGCGCAGGTCGAGCGCGTAGAAGTCGTACCCCCGGGCGCCCCACCACTCGGCGTACGCCGTCTGGAAGAAGTAGTCGGCGAACCCGTGGACGTGCAGCACCGCCCGGTTGGTACGACGGCCGGCCGGGCGTCGTACCAGCGTCGCGACGACCGGACCCTCGTCGTCGTCGGGCAGCTCGATCGTCTCCGCGGTGTACGGCGACCCGAGGACGTCGCGGCGGGGTCGAGAGGTCATGGCCCCATCCTGTCAGCGGGTCGTCAGCGGGCGCTCGCCGCCGCGACCAGCCCGGCGAACAGGCTCGCGTCGTCGCGGACCTCGGGGTGCCACTGGACGGCGAGGCAGAACCGGTCACCGGGGCGCTCCATCGCCTCGAGGGAGCCGTCGACCGCCCAGGCGGTGGCCTCGAAACCCGGGTGCTCGGCCACGGTCTGGTGGTGGTGGCAGCCGACCTCGACCTGGGGGCCGACCAGACCGCGGAGCCGTGACTCCTCGGCGGTGGTGACCTCGGTCGTTCCGAACGCGTCGGCGCCGGGGTTGTGCCCGTCGTGGCCGACCAGGTCGGGCGTGTGCTGGACCAGGGAGCCGCCGGCCGCCACTGCCATCAGCTGCATCCCGCGGCACACCCCGAGCGTGGGCAGGCCGGCCGCGTCGGCCGCGTGCACCAGCGCCGTCTCCCACGCGTCCCGGTCCTCGCGCCACGCCGCGGTCGAGGGGTGTGGCTCCTCGCCGTAGCGCGCGGGGTCCACGTCGGCGCCGCCACTGACGACCAGCCCGTCGAGGCGGCTCACCACCACCGCCGCCACCTCGTCGGAGGTCGACGCGGGAGGCAGCAGCACGGGCACCCCGCCCGCGGCCAGCACCGCGTCGGCGTACTGCGAGTGGAGCACGTCGGCGCGCGAGTCCCACACCCCCCACCGTGCCTGTTCGCGATAGGTGGTGATGCCGATCAGCGGCAGCTCAGAGCGGGGTGACATAGGCCCCGGAGATCCCGCCGTCGACCAGGAAGGTGTTCGCGGTGATGAACGACGACTCGTCGGAGGCCAGGAACAGCACGGCGTTCGCCATCTCCTCCGGCTCGGCGAAGCGCCCCATCGGCACGTGCACCAGCCGCCGCGCGGCCCGCTCGGCGTCCTTGGCGAACAGCTCCTTGAGCAGCGGGGTGTTCACCGGTCCCGGGCACAGGGCGTTGACGCGGACCCCCTCGCGCGCGAACTGCACCCCGAGCTCGCGCGACATCGACAGGACCCCGCCCTTCGACGCGGAGTAGGAGATCTGCGACGTCGCGGCACCCATCACCGCGACGAACGAGGCGGTGTTGATGATCGAGCCGGACTTCTGCTCGAGCATGTAGGGGAGCGCGGCCTTGCAGCACAGGTAGACGCTGGTGAGGTTGACCTCCTGCACCCGCCGCCAGGCCTCGAGCTCGGTGTCGAGGATCGAGTCGTCGTCGGGAGGCGAGATGCCGGCGTTGTTGAACGCGATGTCGACCGAGCCGTAGGTCTGCTTCGCCAGCGCGAAGAGCGCGTCCACCTCGTCCTTGCTGGTCACGTCGACGTGGACGTACGTCGCGACGTCGGCGCCGCCGAGCTGCCCGACCAGGGTGGGCCCGCGCTCGTCGTCGATGTCGCCGATGACGACCTTGGCGCCCTCCTCGGCGAAGCGCTGCACGGTGGCCAGGCCGATCCCCGAGCACCCTCCGGTGACGACGGCGACCTTGCCCTCGATGCGTCCTGCCATGTGTGTGATGGTCCTTTCCGTTCCGATGGTCTCGACCCGCTCGACCGACGAGCGCGCTCTCGTTGGTCGAGCGGAGTCGAGACCTAGTGACTGATGAAGACGTTCTTCTCCTCGGTGAACGCGTACGGCGCGTCCGGCCCGAGCTCCCGGCCCAGACCGGACTGCTTGTAACCGCCGAACGGCGTCCAGTAGCGGACGCTGGAGTGGGAGTTCACGCTCAGGTTGCCCGCCTCGACCCCGCGCGCGACCCGCAGCCCGCGGCCCAGGTCGGAGGTGAAGATCGACCCCGACAGGCCGTAGTCGCTGTCGTTGGCCAGGGCGATCGCGTGCTCCTCGTCGTCGAACGGCATCACCGCCACGACCGGCCCGAACACCTCCTCGCGCCAGATCGGCTCAGCGGTGTCACGCGACTCGACCACCATCGGTGGGAGCCACCAGCCCGGCCCGTCGGGGGCGGACCCGGTGAAGGCGACGGTGGCCCCGTCGACGTACCGCTGGACGGAGTCGCGCTGCCCGGAGGACACCATCGGCCCCATCTCGCTGTCCTCCGCGGAGGGGTCCTTGACCCTCAGTGCCCGGACCGCGGTCTCGAGATGACCGACGAACTCGTCGTACGCCGTCCGCTCGACGAGGATCCGGGAGCGGGCGCAGCAGTCCTGGCCGGCGTTGTCGAACACGGCGTACGGCGCGCTGGCCGCGGCCGCCGGGATGTCGGCGTCGGCGAAGATCACGTTGGCGCTCTTGCCACCCAGCTCCAGCGTCACCTTCTTCAGCTGGTCGGCACAGCCGGCCATGATCTGCTTGCCGACCTCGGTGGAGCCGGTGAAGCACACCTTGCGCACCAGCGGATGCGTGACGAAGCGCTGGCCCACGATCGAGCCCTTGCCGGGCACGACCGTCAGCACGCCCGGCGGCAGTCCAGCCTCGACGGCGAGCTCGCCGATCCGGATCGCGGTCAGCGGGGTGATCTCCGCGGGCTTGAGCACCACCGCGTTGCCCGCGGCGATCGCGGGCGCGAAGCCCCAGCCGGCGATCGGCATCGGGAAGTTCCACGGCACGATCACGCCGACGACGCCGAGCGGCTCGTGGAAGGTGACGTCGACGCCACCCGGCACCGGGATCTGCCGGCCGAACAGCCGCTCCGGGGCCGCGGAGTAGTAGTTGAGGCAGTCGCGGACGTTGCCCGCCTCCCAGCGGGCATTGCCGATCGTGTGGCCCGCGTTCGTGACCTCGAGCTGCGCGAGCTCCTCGAGGTGGGCGTCGACGTGGGCGGCGAAGGAGCGCAGGAGGCGGGCGCGCTCACCGGGGGCGACGGATCGCCAGGTGAGGAAGGCCTCGTGGGCACGCTCGATGGCGGCGTCGGTGTCGGCCAGGTCGGCGGACGGCACCTCGGTGAACGCCTCGGCGGTGACCGGGTTGATGAGCGTGGTGACCGCACCAGCCCCGAGACCTTCGGGGTCCCCGCGGCGTTGTTCGGAGGAGCGGAGCGGGGGAGAAGAACGTCGTGGGGTGTTCATCACATCCGCTCGAATCCGCGGGCCAGCTCCCAGTCGGTCACGGCCGTGTCGAAGGCCGCGAGCTCCACGTCGGCCATGTTCGTGTAGTGGTCGACGACCTCGTCGCCGAAGGCGCCGCGCGCGAGCTTCGAGGCGTGGAACGCATCGCGTGCGGCCTGCAGGGTGTGGGGCACGTGCTCCTTGTCGGAGGTGTAGGCGTTGCCGACGAGCTCGTCCTCCAGCTCCAGCTCGTGCTCGATGCCGTAGAGCCCGCCGGCCAGCATCGCGGCGAGCGCGAGGTAGGGGTTGACGTCGCCGCCCGGCAGGCGGTTCTCCATGCGTGCGCTCTTCCCGTGGCCGACCAGACGGACCGCGCAGGTGCGGTTGTCGAGCCCCCAGGCGATCGCGGTCGGGGCGAACGAGCCGGCCGCGAAACGCTTGTAGGAGTTGACGTTCGGGGCGTAGAGCAGCGTGAAGTCGTGCATCGTGGCGAGGATGCCGGCGATGAACCGGTCGTAGAGCGGCGTCCGGCCCCCTGCCCCGTCGGCACCGTCGTCCCAGAAGACGACCTTCCCGTCGTCGCCGCGCAGCGACAGGTGGATGTGGCACGAGTTGCCCTCGCGCTGGTCGTACTTCGACATGAACGTGATCGCCTGGCCGCGTTGGGCGGCGATCTCCTTCGCGACGGTCTTGTAGACGCTGTGGTTGTCGGCGGTGACCAGGGCGTCGGCGTAGAGGAAGCCGATCTCGTGCTGGCCGAAGTTGCACTCGCCCTTGGCGCCCTCGACATCGAGACCCGCGGCGTACATGGTGTTGCGCAGGTCGCGCAGCAGCGGCTCGATGCGCGCGGTGCCGAGGATGGAGTAGTCGACGTTGTACTGGTTGACCGGGGTCAGGTCCCGCCAGCGGCGGTCGTGTGCGTCCTCGTACGACGTCTCGAAGGCGATGAACTCGAGCTCGGTGCCGGCGAGCGCGACCATCCCGCGCTCGGCGACCCGCTCCAGCTGGGTCTTGAGGATGGTGCGCGGGGACTCGGGGACCGGTGCGTGGTCGAGCCACACCAGGTCGCACTGCACCAGCACGCTGCCGGGCAGGTGGGGCAGCAGCCGGATCGTGTCGTAGTCGGGCACGAACTCCATGTCGCCGTAGCCCTTCTCCCACGAGGAGATCGCGTAGCCGTCGACGGTGTTCATGTCGATGTCGACGGCGAGCAGGTAGTTGCAGCCCTCCGTGCCCGCCTCCAGCGCGACGTCGAGGAAGTACTGCCCATGTAGGCGCTTGCCCTGCAGGCGGCCCTGCATGTCGGTGAAGGCGAGCACGACGGTGTCGAGCTCACCCGCCTCGATCCGCGTGCGCAGGTCGGTCAGGGTCAGGTAGCGGTCGTTGGGGGGCATCGGTCTCCTCGTCGCTCGTCAGCCCAGCAGGCCGCGCAGGAGGGCGGCCGTGTCGTCGCAGTGCTCTTCCATGGTCTGTCGGGCGCGGTCGGGACGCCCGTCCAGTACGGCGCGCACCAGCGCGGCGTGCTGGGTGTCGGAGTGCGTGATGTTGGTCTGCAGGACCGGGATGGCACTCAGCATCTCGTGCAGGCTGGCCTGGACCGAGGTCACCGCCTCGACCACCCGCGGTGACCCGGACAGCGATGCGATCGTGAGGTGGAACCGCGAGTCGGCCTGCCGGTGACGGGCGCGACTCTTGGCCCCCGACACCGCCCGGTGCGCCGTCTCCAAGGTGGCCCGGGTCCGCTCGGTCAGCTGTCTCGACGCTGCCATCTCGGCGGCGCCGGGCTCGACGATCCGCCGGAAGCTCAGGGCGTCGAGCCAGTCCTGGCGCTCCGCTGCCGTGGTGCGGTCGGCGGTCCGAGCCGACGGGCCCTGGGGCTTCATGGTGACGACGGTGCCCCCGCCGCGCCCTCGCCTGGTCTCGACCAGCCCCGCCGTCCGCAGCGCGGCCATCGCCTCCCGGAGCGTGGCCCGCGAGACCTCGAGCCGCTCCGCGAGCTCCCGCTCCGGCGGCAGGGCGCTGCCGAACGGGTAGACCCCGAGCCGGATCGCGGTGGCCAGCTGCTCGACACAGGCCTCGAAGGCGTGATGACCGCGCACCGGGCGCATGACGACCTCGGCGAGAGGCAGCGGTTCGGCGGTCACGCGGGTCAGTCTGGCAGGCACCGGGCAACTGTCAATGGTCTGGGTTCATACCGAATTCCGGCGTGGCTCTGGACTACGCAATCGCGACGGGTCTAGCCTCCGGGCAACCGGATCCGTCCCTGAAAGGGTGCACCGATGCCCGAATCGCATGAACCCGTCGCCTATCACGAGCTGAGTGACGACGAGAAACATCTGGCCAAACTCGGGTACAGCCAGGACCTCAACCGCTCCTGGTCGGGGTTCTCCAACTTCGCCATCTCTTTCTCGATCATCTCCATCCTGGCGGGCTGTTTCACCAGCTTCGCGCTCGGCTGGAACAACGGCGGCCCGGCGGCCATCGCCTGGGGTTGGCCGATCCTCACCGTCTTCATCCTCGTCATCGGCATGTGCATGTCGGAGCTGGTGTCGGCGTACCCGACGTCGGGCGGCATCTACTGGTGGGCCTCGAAACTCGGCGGGCCCGCGGCCGGCTTCTACACGGGCTGGCTGAACCTGATCGGTCTGGTCGCGATCGTCGCGTCGGTCGCCTACGGGTGCGCGACGTTCACCGACGCCACGATCGGCTACTTCAGCACCTCGTGGGCCGACAACTACTCGCTGACGCGGGTGTTCCTCCTGTTCGTGGTGATCCTCGCCCTCGCCGCCGTCCTGAACATCTTCTCCAGCCACCTGCTGGCCGTGCTCAACAACATCTCGGTGTGGTGGCACGTGATCGGCGCGACCGTGATCGTGCTGATCCTGTGGTTCTTCCTCCAGGACGGCACCAGCCACGCGTCGATCGGTGACGTGTTCGGCTCGACGGTCAACAACACCGGGCTGTTCGGCGGCAAGACGAGCGGCGCAGGCTTCCTGCTCTACGTCCTGCCGCTGTCCGGCATCCTGACCCAGTACACGATCACCGGGTACGACGCCTCCGCCCACCTCTCCGAGGAGACCCAAGCGGCCTCCACCGGCGCGGCCAAGGGCATCTGGCGCTCGATCTTCTACTCGGGCATCGGCGGCTGGATCCTGCTGCTGTCGTTCCTGTTCGCGGTCCAGGACAAGGACGGCGTCACCGCCGCCGGCGGAAGCGTGTTCTCGATCTTCGGTCAGGCGCTGACGCCGCACATGGCCGGCTTCGTGGTCGCCATCTCGGCTGCCGGCCAGTTCTTCTGCACCGTGGCCTGCATGACCAGCACCAGCCGGATGTTCTTCGCGTTCAGCCGCGACGGTGCGATGCCCGGCGCCAAGCACTTCTCGAAGCTCAACGGCAGCCGGGTCCCGGCCAACGCCGTGATCGCCGCGGCGATCATCGCGCTGATCCTGACCCTGCCGGCGCTGATCACCGTCGACATCGGCGGAGCCCCTGTGCCGGTCGCGTTCTTCGCCGTGGTCTCGATCGGCGTGATCGGGCTCTACCTGGCGTTCGCGATCCCGATCTTCCTGCGCTGGCGGCTCGGCTCGAGATTCCAGGTCGGCGCCTGGAACAACGGGGACAAGTACAAGTGGATGAACCCGATCGCCGTGGTCGAGATCGTGATCATGTCGATCGTCGGTCTGCTGCCGACGGCGAGCGTGGGCATCTGGTGGAACGACGGGTTCGCCTGGAAGTACGTGAACTACGCGATCATCGTGGTTCCCGCGGCCCTGATCCTGCTGACCATCTACTGGCACGTCTCGGTGAAGCACTGGTTCACCGGTCCGAAGCAGACGATCGACCCGGACGTCGTCGCGGCCTTCGACGACAGGATCTCCTGACCGACGCGGATCTCGACCGCCTCGCCAGCCTGGCGGGGCGGTCGAGGCACGTCACGGAGCTGCCCGGCGGCCTGACCAACCTCAACCTGCGCGTGGTCCTCGACGACCGGGAGGTCGTCGTACGCAAGGTGCGCAGCGACGCCGGACTGCTCGCCATCGACCGTGAGGCCGAGCACGCCAACACGCTGGCGGCTGCCACCGCGGGGGTGGGCGCGCAGGTCCTGGAGCACCGGCCGGAGCTGGGGATCACCGTGCTGGAGTTCCTCACGGGGAGGACCCTCGGCGACGACGACTTCCAGGATCCCGAGGTGCTCGCCCGCGCCGCCGACGCCGTACGCCGGCTCCACGCGGGCCCACGGTTCGTCAACGACTTCGACATGTTCGCGCGGCAGCGGTGGTACCGCGAGGTGATCGGCGAGCACGGCTTCCCGCTGCCGCCGTCGTACGACGACCACGCCGCCGCGTGGGAGGACGTACGACGCGTGCTCACCGCGACCGCCGGTCCCACCGTCCCGTGCAACAACGACCTCCTGGCCGGCAACTTCATCGACGACGGCGAACGCGTCTGGCTGATCGACTACGACTACTCCGGCAACAACGACCCGTGCTTCGAGCTCGGCAACACCTCGACCGAGTGCGAGTTCGACCCGGAGCTGACCCGCGCGTGGGTGGCGGCGTACGTCGGGCACGACGACCCGGCCCTGCTCGCGCGGGTCCGGCTGCAGGCGCTGTGCAGCGAGTACGGCTGGTCGCTCTGGGGCTTCATCCAGGCCGGGTCGAGCACGCTCGACTTCGACTTCCACGCGTGGGGGATGCACCGCTTCGAGAAGGCCGCTCGCACCTTCACCTCGCCGGACTTCCGCAGTCTCCTTGACCAGGTCGTGTCCGATGGTTGAGGAGCGAGCGCCGGCGAGCGTCTCGAAACCACCCGACCTCCCGAGCCGCGCCCAGGTCGTGGTCATCGGCGGGGGAGTGGTCGGCTGCTCCACGGCGTACCACCTGACGAAGCTGGGGCTCACCGACGTGCTGCTGCTCGAGCAGGGCCACCTCTCGGGCGGGACGACCTGGCACGCGGCAGGACTGGTCGGCCCGCTGCGCGCGACGGAGGCCGGCACCCGGCTGGTGCAGTACTCCGCCGAGCTCTACGCCTCGCTCGAGGCGGAGACCGGACTGGCCACCGGCTATCGCAACGTCGGCGGCCTGATCGTGGCCCGCACCGAGGAGCGGATGGTGCAGCTGCGGCGTACCGCCGCGAACGCCGAGGCCTACGACCTCGACTGCCGGATGCTCACCGCCGACGAGGCCGGCGAGCTCTGGCCGCCGATGCGCACCGACGACCTGCTCGGGGCGATCTGGCTGCCGGGCGACGGCAAGGTCAACCCGACGGACCTGACCCAGTCGCTGGCCAAGGGCGCACGTCAGGGTGGTGCCCGGGTGGCCGAGGGCATCCGGGTGACGGGCTTCGTGATCGAGGAAGGCCCGACCGGGCGCCGGGTGACCGGCGTACGCACGGACCACGGCGACGTCGAGGTCGAGACCGTCGTGGTCTGCGCCGGACAGTGGTCCAAGGCGCTCGGCGACCTCGCCGGCGTGACCGTCCCGCTGCACTCCGCCGAGCACTTCTACGTCGTCACCGACGCGGTCGAGGGCACCCGTCCCGACCTGGCCGTGATGCGCGACCCCGACGGCTGGACCTACTTCAAGGAGGAGGTCGGGGGCCTGGTCGTCGGCGGCTTCGAGCCCGAGGCCAAGCCGTGGGTCGCGCCGGACGAGATCCCCCACCCGTTCGAGTTCGCGCTGCTCGAGGAGGACTGGGAGCACTTCTCGGTGCTGATGGACGAGGCCGTACGCCGCGTCCCGGCGCTCGAGCACACCGGGATCCGGAAGTTCTACAACGGCCCCGAGAGCTTCACGCCCGACAACCAGTTCCTGATGGGGGAGGCGCCCGGGCTGGGCGGCTTCTTCGTGGGTGCGGGCTTCAACTCGGTCGGCATCGCGTCCGCCGGCGGGGCCGGCCGGGCCCTGGCCGAGTGGGTCGTCGCCGGCGAGCCCACCAGCGACATGGTCGCGGTCGACCTGCGCCGGTTCGCGTCGTACGCCGGTGACCACGCGTGGCTGCGGGAGCGGGTCGTCGAGACGCTCGGCATCCACTACGCCGTGCCGTGGCCGGACCGCGAGCCCGAGACCGGCCGCGACGTGCGGCTGTCGCCGCTGCACGACCGGCTGGCCGCGAAGGGAGCCGTGTTCGGCACGAAGATGGGGTGGGAACGGGTCAACGTCCTCGGCGCCGAGCCGGGTGCGCCGTCGTGGGGCAGGCCCTGGTGGCTGGAAGCGTCGGCCGCCGAGCAGGTCGCGTGCCGCACCGCGGTCGCCGTCTTCGACCAGACCTCGTTCTCGAAGTACGCCGTCTCCGGCCCCGACGCAGTTGGCCGGGCTGCAGTGGGTCTGCGCGGCCGAGGTCGACGTACCGGTCGGGCACTGCGTCTACACGCCGCTGCTCAACGCGCGTGGCACCTACGAGGCCGATCTCACCGTCACCCGCACCGGTCCGGACACCTTCGTGATGGTCAGCAGCTCTGCGACCACCGTGCGCGACCTCGACTGGATCCGGAGGCACGTCGCCGACCGGGACGTCACCGTGGAGGACGTGACGGATGACCATGCGGTGCTCGGCGTGATGGGGCCGCGCGCGCGCGACCTGATGGCGCGACTCGACAGCGTGAGCGACTGGTCGGACGAAGGGTTCCCCTTCGCCACCAGCCGAGAGGTGGTGCTCGCCGGCTGCTTCGCGCGCGCCACCCGGATGACGTACGTCGGAGAGCTGGGCTGGGAGCTGATGATCCCGATGGCCGGCGCCGGCGCGGTGTACGACGCGCTGCAGGAGGCCGGCGTCGGCCTGGGCCTCACCGACGCGGGCTACCACGCCATCGAGTCCCTCCGCCTGGAGAAGGGCTATCGCGCATTCCCCCGCGAGCTCAACCCGGACCTCACGCCGGTCGAGGCCGGGCTGCTCTTCGCGACCGCCCTCGGCGCTCGGGCCGGGAGTGACAAGGACTTCCTCGGCCGGTCGGCGCTGCAGGCCCATCGCGAGCACCTCGCCACCGGTGGCCGGCGCCGCCGGGTCGTGTCGTTCGTGCTGGAGGACCCCGAGCCGATGCTCTGGGGCGGCGAGCTGGTGCTGCGCGACGGCGAGCCGGTGGGCCAGGTCACCAGCGCGGCGTACGGCGCGACGGTCGGCGCCCCGGTGGGTCTCGCGCTGCTCCGCGCGGACGGCCCCGTCCGCCAGGACGACCTGGACGCCGCCGCCTTCGAGATCGACCTCGCCGGCGAGCGGTACGCCGCGCGCGTCACGTTGACCGCGCCACTGCGCTGACCTGGCGGACCGAGGGTGGTCTACGGGACTGTGACGTCTGACCGGCACCTCCGAGCAGCACGTCGACCCCGGTGCCGTCCACCAGTCGGTCGTTCCGCGCACCTCCCGCGAGCCGGTCGTCACCACTCTGGCCCCGCGCCCGTCCGCGGCGGCGCCACCGAAGAGCGCGTCGTTCTCGGTGCCGCCGGCGAGCTCGTCGCTGCCGGAGCCGCCCGCCAGGGTGTCCCGCTCGGACTGGCCCGACAAGCGGTCCGCGCCGCCGCCGCCTTGCAACACATGAGGGAGTCCCGGACGACGAGCTGACCGTCCCGGTTCGTGATCGCGCCGCCGGCGAGAGAACCCAGCCCGAAGTCGAACTCGGCCGGGAGCGAGGGTGATCGTCGCCGGGTCCGGGCCGAGGGCGAAGACGATCGTGTCGGTGATGCTGCCCGCCGCGCAATCGGGGTTCGTCGACGGGACGACGTACCTCGGTGAACCGGGCTAGCGGCAGTCGGCGGCCATCTGTCGGATCCGACTCTGGACCGTCGGGTCGTTCGCGCCGAAGGTGGGATCGTTGAGCTGGGAGAGCGTGTAGGTCTCGGTCAGGTGGCCGGCCAGGCAACGGGCCTGCGTGTGTGAGGCACCCGAGCGCATCACGGCGTCGCCGATCTGGGTGCGCGTGCTGACCAGGCCGATGGCTTCCTGCGAGTCGTCCGCTCCCACGTGCGCGGCCGCGCCGGGGTCGCAGGACTGGAAGTGCACCTGGTTGCCGACCCTGGTCACGGAGGCGACCGAGCCCGGTCCCGCCGCGACCCAGGCCCGCAGGGCAGTGTCCATCCGGGCGGTGTCCACGGGCGAGCGGCCGGCGTAGGTCATCCGTGCGCAGGTGTTGCCGGCGTGCGTGTACGCGACGTACGCATCGCCGCCCCAGCCGTCGGCGGCCGCGAGCGCCTGCTGCAGCGGCAGTCGCTGGGCGAGCATGAGGTACCACGTCAGCACCCCGAGCTCGCCGGAGTCGAACTTCTTCTCGCCCGCCAGCAGCTTCGGCCGGGCCACGTGCGTGGAGCCGGTGTCGCCGTTCAGCACCCGGAAGGGGTCGAGCAGGGCCGTCTCGTGGGTCGGGCTCTTGCGCAGCAGCCGATCGACGGCGGAGTTCCCGCCGTTCGCCGCCACGGTCTGCACGAGTCCCTCGCCCAGGGTGTACGGCGAGGTCTGCATCGCGATGACGACCTTCGGCACCTGCTGGAGCCGCTTGTCGGCATCGGTCGCCTCGCTCTGCTGCGACCGGTCCAGCGCCTCGCGCTGCTTCGTCGGCAGGGAGTCGCGGTACAGGCCCTGCACCCGCTCTGCGTCGCCCTCGACGATGGCGTCGAGGACGGAGGAGGCGGAGTCGGTCGAACCGTCCTTGCCCTGCTTCTGGAGCTTCTTCAACCGGGCGCCGACGCGGAAGTGCTGGTCCTGAAGGGCGTGGGTCAGCTCGTGGACCAGCGTGGAGCGAACGGCCGGGGTGACTTCATGACCGCGGACCGTGACGCGCTTGTCCTTGAAGGAGTAGTAGGCGAGGATCGCGCCGCCACTGAAGTCGTTGAACGCCTTGAACAGGTTGACGTTGCCGCTGATCAGCCCGAAGGCGCGCATCAGTCCGGTGAAGTGCGCGAGGTCGATGCGGTCCTTGCGGGTGAGCTTGTCCTGGTCGGAGGTGACGCTCTTCTCGAACCGGGCCGGAGGAAGGAAGCGGACGGCGACCGGGTGCAGGAAGCGCAGCCCTCGCTCGTGCTCGGCGATCTTGGCGTACGGCGCGATCCTGCGGTCCCAGGTCGCCGGGTAGGAGGGCTTCGGAGCGGTCGCCTCGTGGCTGTCGGTGGTGCGGACCTGCGACACGATCGCGAAGCCGAGGGCGCCCGCGAGTGCCAGGGCCACCAGGACGGCCACGCCCACCATCCACGTAGGGATGTCGGAGGAGCCCCGGCCCGGCGGTGGCGGGGGGCCCGGAGGCGTGGGGGAGTACCCGAGGTCGCTCATGGGCGGGAGGTTATAACCGTCTCCGCGCCAGGTTCGTGGAATGACACAAGTTGTCGCGCCGCGACCGTCACACCCGTCGTCCGCTCACGCGTGGGGTGCGCCCTTCGGGCGAAGAGCGGATCCGTGCGCGTCTAGTCGAGACGTGGGCGATGTCGGATCCATTCGGAGGTGGTTCCGAGTGTGGGTGGTGGCAGGAATTCGGGTCTTCGGTCGGTCGGGTTGAGGCGTATTTCCCAGGGTGTGTGGTGGATGACGCGGTGGTGATGGCCGCATAGCAGGGCGAGATTGTCGAGACTGGTGTCGCCGCCGGATGTCCAGTGGGTGAGGTGGTGGGCCTGACACATGAGTGGTGGTCGCCTGCAGCCGGGGAAGGTGCAGTGTCGGTCGCGGATGACCAGGGCGGTCCAGATGGGTGCGGTGACCAGGCGGCGGGTTCGGCCGACGTCGAGGACCTCGCCGTGGGTGCCGAGGACGGCGGGGATGATCTCGGCGTCACAGGCGAGGCGGCGGAGGGTGTCGGGGGGTAGGTCGGTGCCGTCGGCGGTGGTGCCGACCCCGGTGGCGATGCCGTGGGCTTCGAGGTCGTTGGTGAGGGTTTGGTGGTCGAGGGTGACCAGGAGCCGGGTGGGGTGCCGTGGGTCTCGGGCGGTAGCTGGGTGTCCAGGGCGTGTTGGGCGGTGGCCACGAGGGCGTCCCAGAGTCTGGCGCCGTGGTCGCGGGGATCGAGGTGTTCCTCCCCGGTCTCGGGGTCGGTGGCGGGTGCGGGGCAGGTCAGGGGCAACAGGGCCGCCATCAGCAGGGCTCCGTCCTCGGCGGAACCGCAACCCCGGACTCTGACTCCGCCGGCACGGTCTTCGCTGATCGACAGGAACCTATTGAGGTGGGCGGCGCGTTCCTCACGCTCCGAGTGCGGCTTCGAGGCGGCGGTCGACGGCGTCGGGGTCGACGACCTCGGCCAGGTGCCGCCCGGCTCGGGTGAGGTCGGAGGCATCCAGGGTCTTCGCCTGACGCAGCAGCACTTTCTCCCCGCGTCGCCGGACCAGGTCGCCGGACGGCAGATCCTCCACCGACCGGACGATCACATCGGCCTGCTCCGGTGACACGGCCCCAGCGACCAGTCCATCTCGGGTGCGGGTGAGTGGTCCGGTCAGCGCCCTGGCCCGCACGAGCCGGCGTTTGCCCTCACCGCGACGCAGTCCGCCGACGTGGGTGAGCCAGTCGCCGGTCGAGCCGTAGTGCAGCCGCTGCTTGGCGAGGTCCCTGGCGTCGGCCTCGGCGACCGCATCGGCCTCGACCGCGGCCAACGCCGAGGTGAGCTGCTGGACCTGGCCGACCACCTCGACCAGCTCGTCATCCGACCTCGCCGACCACAGGACGTCGGCGAGGCCACGGACCGCCGCGACCGCGTCGGCCAGCACCGTCACGGGTGACGAGCCGGGGACCTCGGCGGTGATCGACATAGGACTATGAAATCAGTGGCCACCGACATTCAAGCCGATATCCACAGGGTTTATCCCACGATCCGAGATAATCCACAGAAAATACTTTCGCGGCACTCCGACCGCGATCGAAAGTAAAAGACCGCCACCACAAGGAGTACCTCAAACAACGCCGCACCCAAAAGCAAACGTCCGGAGGTACCGCAACCAAAAGCAGACCGCCACCACACTTCTCGTTCTTCAAACCGCGACCACAAGACCACCGCAACGACCTCCAACGTCCGCGGGTTTCGAGACGGTCGCAGAGCGACCTCCTCAACCAGCGGAGCCCGCGAGCTCTCCTCAACCAGCGGAACTGCCCGCGACATTCCTCAACCGGCGGAACTGCCCGCGACATTCTCAACCAGCGGAACTGCCCGCGACCACTTCAGCCGGCGGTGGCCCGCGACCTCCTCAACAACGTCGTGAGCAGACGCTCACGCGTGAGGCGCCATGGCGGAGATCAGCTCGTAGGCCACGTGGCTGGCCGCGATCCCGGTGATCTCGGCGTGGTCGTACGCCGGGGACACCTCGACGAGGTCCGCGCCGACCAGGTTGACCGGCACCAAGCCACGGAGGATCGCCAGAAGCTCCCGGCTGAGCAGACCACCCGCTTCCGGAGTGCCGGTGCCGGGGGCGAACGCCGGATCCAGCACGTCGATGTCGATCGACACGTACACAGGTCGGTCCTGCACCCGGGCCCGGATCCGCTCGACGACGCCGCGCGGACCCAGGTCGTCGAGCTCGCGGGCGTGCACGATCTGGAAGCCCAGGGCGGCGTCGTCGGTGAGGTCCTCGGCGCCGTACAGGGGGCCACGGATGCCCACATGCATGCTGGCTTCGCGGTCGATCAGGCCCTCTTCGGATGCGCGTCGGAACGGCGTGCCGTGAGTCATCGGCGCTCCGAAGTAGGTGTCCCACGTGTCGAGGTGTGCGTCGAAGTGCACGACCGCCACCGGACCGTGACGCCTGCTCACCGAGCGCAGGAGAGGCAGGGCGATCGTGTGGTCGCCGCCGATCGTCAGCAACCGTCCGGCACGCTCGAGCAGTTCGTCCGAGGCCCTCTCGATCTGCTGCACCGCCTCGTCGAGGGAGAACGGATTGACCGCCACGTCACCCGCGTCAGCCACCTGTTGGACGCCGAACGGTGACAGGTCGAGGGCCGGGTTGTAGGGCCGGAGCAGACGCGAGGACTCACGTACATGGGTGGGCCCGAACCGCGCACCCGGGCGGTAGCTGACACCGCCGTCGAACGGCACCCCCAGCACGGCGATGTCGAGGTCGTTCGCCCCGATCTCGTCGATGCGTGGCAGCAAGGCGAACGTCGCCGGGCCGGCGTAGCGAGGGACCTGTGTCGACAGGACGGGTCCGACGTTCCCGTTCTCCACGGTGCGTGGTGGTTCGCCCGACATCCGATCTCCTCTGCGTGGTTCCCGCCCGCCGCCGGCGGCCGGTCAGGCTGTGCTCGCCTCGTCGATCCGAGCCAGCTCCCGGTCACTGATCCGCTGCGCCTCGCGCTCGGCGTCGAGGTCCAGGGATCTGGCCAGGATGAGGTACGTGACGGACGACGCGACGAGACCCACCATCCAAGCGATGTCGACGCCGTTGACCTTGTCGACCATGAAGCCGGTGTAGCTCCAGTTGCCCAGCGTCGGCAGCACCATGAACGGCATCTCGCACACGAACCCTACGGCGTACGCCGTCAGGCCCCGCCACGCCCACACGCCGTAGATCCCGTGCGGCTGGAACAGCTCGGTGATGGCGTAGTGGCCGCGGCGGACGAAGAAGTAGTCGACCAGGTTGGTCGCCGTCCAGGGGACCAGCAGGTAGAGCATCAGGGTGAGGGCGGTGAAGACCGTGTTGACCGCGCCGCCGGTGATCGACTCGCCCACGACGTACCAGAGCACCATCAGGGCGAGGACGGCGATGATCCGCGCGGCACGAGTGGGTTTGAGCGGCTTGAACGAGTCGATCCCGGTCAGGACCGAGAGGGCTCCGCCGTACGCGTTCATCCCCATCGTCGCGGCGAGTGCGAGCGCCGACAGGAACGCGACGACGTTGCCGAGGCCTCCGAACACGTTGTTCCCCGCGGTCTGGAGACCCTCCAGACCGTCCACCGCACCGAGTCGGATCGCGAGCCAGGCGCCCAGCACGATCAGCCAGAATGCCGCACCCGCGGCGCCGAAGAAGACCGAGGCGATGACCGACCGGGCAGGGGTGTTCGCCGGCAGGTACCGCGAGTAGTCCGACACGTACGGCGCGTAGGTGATGTTGTACGCCGCGGCGGCGGAGAGCTGGGCCATGAACGCGACGCCGGAGAAGCCGTAGTGGGTGGTCGGCGCATGCCCGCCGGCCTGCCCGAGCAGGATCCCGGCCGTGAGGATGATGGTCAGCGGCAGCAGGACGAAGAGGATCGCGCGGAATGCCCGGTGCACCCAGTCATGCCCGTAGATCGCCAGGACAGCGGCGCCGATCGTCGCCACGACCGCGACCACGTGCGCATTCCAGCCGAAGGCCGCATTGAGCCCCGAGCCGAGCAGCACCTGGTCGGTCACGTTGAACGCCACGTAGGTGAAGAGGGTGGCGAACAGGACGACCACGACACCGCGGTAGCCGAACTGCGCACGAGACTGGATCATCTGCGGCAACCCCATCCGCGGACCCTGTGACGCGTGGAAGGCCATGAAGGTCGTACCGATCACCAGGCCGATCGCTGCCGCCACGGCCGTCCAGCCGAGGGACAGGCCGAGGCCGGGGCCGATGAACCCGATCGGGATGGAGAAGTACTGGAAGTTCCCGAGGAACCACAGGGGGCCCTGGTGCCAGAGGCGGCCGTGCCGCTCCGTGTCCGGGACCCAGTCGATGGATCGGGCTTCGATCTCGGAGACCCGCGGCGTCTTGGTCGCCTCACTCATGTGCAGACCCCTTCTCAGCGCTACGTCAAGGGTGAAGAAGTTGCCTGACGATAAACCTCTGATCCATCGGGGTCAACCATCCTGGCGTGCCAAGACACGGGGCCCTCACGCGAGGACTCAGACCGAGGTGTCCCAGGACGCCGGCACGATCACCCAGATGGCATCGGCGCCACGGCCGGAATCGGGGTTCTTCCACGTGTGCGGCTCGCGTCCCGCGAACGTCACCGTGTCGCCGGCCATCAGGCGATGCGTCTCCTTGCTGAAGACCAGGTCGACCCGGCCCTTCAGCACGTGGAGGACCTCGAGCTCGCAGTTGAGCGTGTAGAGCTCCGCACCGCCGGAGCCGCCCGGTGCGATGGTCGAACGGATCATCTGGAGGCGGGACTGACCGCGTGGCGTCACCAGTGATTCCGCGGCCCCGTCGCCCGTCAGGTGGATCGGGGGGGCGTCCGCCCGACGGATCAGGGCGGTCTCCGCGACCTCGAACAGGGTGCCGACCGGCAGCGACAGCACCTCGCAGAGCGTGACGAGGGTGGCCACACTGGGGGACGTCTCATCGCGTTCGACCCGGCTGACGAAACCCTTGGTGACCTCTGCCGCGGCCGCCACCTGGTCGATCGTCAACCCCTGGCGTTGTCGGGCCGCTCGGAGCCGTGCTCCGATCCGTGGCCGGTCGGGACTGGGCCCGACGGGAACAGGCTTCACCGAAATCGCTTCTCTCGACCGAGGGCCGTGACGCGCGCGCCACAGAGGCTATTGATACTTCCGTTGCCTGAGTGACAACATACTCGGACTCGGCGTTCCGGCCGAGGCGAGTCCCGAGATCGCTCGGCCCGCTCTCGTACCAGCCGCTCGAAGCAGGGGAAGGGTAGCGCGATGACGACTCAGGAGCGGGTGCTCGAGGCGGCCCGACACCTCGTCGATGCCTTCGGCGCACACGACGTACCGGCCTACTTCGACAGCTTCGCTGCCGACGCCACGTTCGTCTTCCACAACTGGCCCGCACCCATCGAGTCGCGGGCGGACTACGAGGCGATCTGGGAGTCCTGGGAGCGGGACGGCTTCCGGGTGGAGGGCTGCGTGTCGTCCGACCAACGGGTCCATCTGCTCACCTCGGACGTCGCGGTCTTCACCCACAGCGTCAGCACGAGCCTGGCCGGTGAGTCGGAGCCGCAGCGCGAGCGGGAGTCGATCATCTTCCGCCGGGAGGCCACGGGCCGCTGGCTCGGCGTCCACGAGCACCTCTCGGTCGATCCCACAGCCTGAGAGGACCGGCCGGGGGCCGGCTGTCCGCGTGGTTTCGAGACGGTCGCAGAGCGACCTCCTCAACCAGCGGGGCCGCGACCTCCTCAACCAGCGGGGCCGCGACCTCCTCAACCAGCGGGGCCGCGACCTCCTCAACCAGCGGGGCCGCGACCTCCTCAACCAGCGGGCGTGCTTGCCCAACCTGTGGTCGGGTACAGATCGGCGCGCCGATCGGCGTGGATGTCGCTGAGGCCGCCGATCCTCTTGTCGTCGGCCTCGGCGGGGTCGATCTCGGCCATCAGGATCGCCTCGGCGTCGCTGCTCCAGCCGCCGGCGACCACCCAGCCGTCGGCGTCGGTGATCACCGTGCCACCGACCCACGCGACCCCACGCTCCTCCGCGACCCGGTCACAGGCCACGAGGGGCAGGCGGTTGACACCGGCGTTGGCCTGGACGCGCACCACCTCCGCCGGTCGTTCGCCGTCGGGCCTGGGGGTGGCGGGCCAGTTCACGGGTGCGACGAGAAGCTGGGCACCGGCGAGGGCGGGGATGCGCACCCACTCCGGGAACTCGAGGTCGTAGCAGATCATCGTGCTGACGCGGCCGACCGACGTCTCGATCACGGGCGGAGCGGCGCCACCGGCCGTGAAGATCAGCCGTTCGCGGTCCCACAGGTGCGTCTTGCGGTAGACGGCCCGCAGTCCCGACGGGTCCAGGACCGCTGCGGAGTTGAAGAGGGTCTCACCCGATCGTTCGCAGAAGCCGCCGACGAGGACGATCCTGTGGTCGGCGGCGAGCTGTCGCCAGGCTGACAGGGTCGGGCCGTCGGCGTCCTCCGCGGACTCCCACGCCTCGGCCCGGTCCTCGAAGGCGTATCCGCTCGACATCAGCTCCGGGAGCGCCACCAGCTCCGCACCGCGCGCGACAGCCTGCCCGACGGCGGCCGCGACCTTCTCGCGGTTGGCAGCCGGGTCGCCCAGCGTCGGCGCCAGCTGACAGGCCGCGACCACGGTCATCGGATCTCCTTGCGGTGGGTCGCGCCGATGTTCTCACGTGCGAGGTGCACGATCCGCGACGAAGGCCCCGATCCTCGGCGCGCCAGAGGTCACGAGCCGGCGTAGATCTGCCGGATCACGTCCTCGATGTCGGGCTCCTGGATGGAGAGGTCGGCCACGGCGTACGACGCGGCGACGGCGGCCACGATCGGCGCCGCGCTCGCGTCGGCCGGGAAGGACAGCCACTGGCGCGGGCCTTCGACCCGTCGCGTCACGGCTCCGTCGACCTGGATCGGGGGCGCCTCGTCGACCAGGTCGACGACCAGCGTCCGGGTGGAGCCGCCGCGCAGGTGGAGGTCGGAGAGCGCGCCGTCGAAGACCGCGGTGCCGTGGTCGATCACGATCACCCGGCGACACAGGGCCTCGATGTCCTGCAGGTCGTGGGTGGTCAGCAGCAGCGTGGTGCCGCGCTCGGCGTTCAGGGTGCGCAGGAAGTCGCGCAGCCGGCCCTTGCTGACCACGTCCAGACCGATCGTCGGCTCGTCGAGGTACAGGATCTCGGGGTCGTGCAGCAGCGCCGCGGTGATGTCGCCGCGCATCCGCTGGCCCAGGCTGAGCTGCCGGACCGGGGTGTCGAGCAGGTCGCCGAGATCGAGCAGCTCGATGTACTCGTCGAGGTTGCGGCGGTGTCGCACCGGATCGACGCGGTAGAGCTTCTGGAGCAGCTCGAAGGAGTCACGCAGGGGGAGGTCCCACCACAGCGTGGTGCGCTGCCCGAACACGACGCCGATCCGCATCGCGAGCTCGGTGCGCTGCCGGCTCGGTTCGAGCCCGGCCACGCTGAGCCGCCCGGCTGTCGGGACCAGGATGCCGGTGAGCATCTTGATGGTCGTCGACTTCCCGGCGCCGTTCGGCCCGATGTAGCCGACCATCTCGCCTGCGTCGATCCCGAAGGTGAGGTCGTGCACGGCCGGTACGACGGTCGCCGTACGACGCCGCCGACCGGAGCGCTTGCGCACCACGAAGGTCCGCTCGAGACCCGCCACCTCGATCAGGGCCACGGCTCAGCTCCCCGTCGAGGTGTAGTGGCGTACGCCGGTGCGCCAGGCGAGCAGCGCACCGACCAGGACGACGGCCGCGGCGATCGGCGAGCAGAACTGCAGCCACGACGGCAGGCCGAACGGGTCCTCGATCCCGAGGAGGTAGAGGCACGGGTACCAGTTCACGAAGGCGATCGGGAGCAGGAAGGTGAGGCCCTTCGTGAGCTCCTTGGGGTAGATGGAGAGGGGGTACTGCGTGATGGTGTTGCCTCCGTAGGTGAACGCGTTGGCGAACTCGCTGGAGTCGGTGGTCCAGAACTGCACGCACGAGAAGGCGACGAAGAGCCCGAAGAAGATCACGCCCGAGCTGACGAGCATGAGGACGGCGACCAGCACCCGGGGCGGCGTCCAGTCGACGGCGAAGCAGCCCCAGGCGAAGACGATCACCGCCTGGCTGATCTGGCCGAAGCGGCGCAGCGAGAAGTTGTCGGCGCAGACCTGCACCAGGAGCGGGACCGGCTTGGTGAGCATCTGGTCGAGCCGGCCCGTGCGCACGTGGGCGCCGATCTGCTCGACGCTGCCGATCAGCATGTCGGCCACCCGCAGCCCGACGCTGCTCGCGCCGTAGAGGAGCGCGATCTGGATCAGCGTGAAGCCGCCGAGGTTGCTCAGATGGGCGAACATCAGCCACAGCGCGACGAAGTCGAGGCCGGTGATCAGGAAGCCGCTGACCGTCATCAGCGCGAACGACGTGGGGTAGGCCAACGACGCGCGCACCCACAGCCGGGCGATGTCGGAGTAGCTCCGCACCGCGAAGGTCCCGCGTGCTCGGCGTGTCGCGGTCTGGGTCTCAGCCACCCTGGACCACCACCTTGCGGGTCGCCGCGCGCAGCACGCCCTGGCAGAGCCCGAGCAGCACCACCACCCAGAGCACCTGGAAGCCGAGGGCGCCGAGCAGCGACCACCCGTCGTACTGGCCCAGCCAGATGTCGTTGGGCACCTGGATGATCGCCGACCACGGCAGCGCCTCCGCGAGCGTGCCGAGCCAGCCGGGGAAGAGCACGAGCGGCAGCATCATCCCGCTGAAGAAGATCGCGAAGGCGCCGCTCAGGAAGCGTGCCCCGCTGGCGTCGAGCAGCCAGAAGGCCGACGACGAGACGATGAAGCGCAGCCCGAAGCTGACCACGACGGCCAGCACCAGACTGACCACGAACGCGGCCGCATCCAGCGGGTCGGACGGCAACCGGATGTGGAAGAAGATCAGCCCGATGAACGTGGGGCCGAGGCCCCGCGTCACCAGGTGGTACGTCGCTCGGCCGAGGTCACCGGCCAGGTACCAGCCGACCAGCCCGGTCGGCCGATAGAGGTCGATCGCGACGTCGCCGGTCTTGATCCGCTCGGCGAGGTCGTCGGTGGTGCCGCCACCCCACAGCGCCACCGTCATCAGGAGCGCCTGTCCGAGCCACACGAACGTGACCGCGTCGATCGTGCTGTAGCCGCCCGCGTCGGGGGCCTGGTCCCACAACGCCTGGTAGGCGAACGTGTAGATCAGCCCGAACACCGAGTTGGTGAAGATCCCGGCCATGGTGGCCGCGGTGTAGGTGCTGTAGCGCCGGAAGGAGCGCTCGGCCACGGCGGCGTACAGCGACAGCACGGCTCCTCCTTCCTGGCGCGGCCCGGCGCCGACCCGGCCTCGGACCACGGGGCGCGCACGCCGAGCGACCCCGCTTCACGATGAGGCGGGGGTGCTGGTGGCGTGCTGCTCTGTGGTTGTCGGCCGCCCAGTCTCGCCCAGACCGGGCGGCCAGGCAACTGCCGCCTAGTGCTGGTAGGTGCCCGTGACGATGGCGCGGCCTGCGGTCTTGAAGGCCAGGTTGAAGCTCAACACCGCGAACGACGCGTCCGCGTCGACGCCGACGTTGTCCTCGGTCACGGCGTGCACGACGAAGTAGTACCGGTGGACCTGGTCGCCCTCCGGCGGCGCGGCGCCCATGAAGCCGACGACCCCGCCGTCGTTCTTGAGCATGAACGCGTGACCGGGGAGGCTCGCACCCTCCGCACCGGCGCCGGCATCCAGCGAGGTGACGTCGGGCGGCAGGTCGACCACGGCCCAGTGGAAGAACCCGTTCGGTGTGGGGGCGTCGGGGTCGTAGCAGGTGACCGTGTAGCTCTTCGTGCCCTCCGGCGCTCCGCTCCACGAGAGCTGGGGCGAGGTGTTGCCCGCGTCGGCGACCTGGTCGTCCTTGAGGGGCTGGCCGTCCGTGACGTCGTCGCTGGTGAGGTCGAACGACGGGACCTGGGGGAGGAGGTCGTAGGGATCGGGCTTCACGGGACGGTCGAGGCTCATCGGCTCTCCTTGGCTGGGACGCTCGTCCTCGGTGGTCGAGCTGGTCGAGATCTCAACGTACCCACTGCGACCAGGTCCGAGTCGTGGGCGTCGGTACGACGTCGGGCCGGGCGCGCGGAGGATGGTGCGGTGACCGACCACCCGCCGTACCCCTCGGGCCTGCGGCTCTCGGGACGTCGGGTGCTCGTCGTGGGCGGGGGTCAGGTCGCCCAGCGGCGCGTGCCTGGCCTGCTCGCGGCCGGGGCCGAGGTCGTGGTGGTCTCGCCGCAGGTCACCCCGGCGATCGAGGGTCAGGTGCTGGCGGGCGAGGTGACGTGGGTCGAGCGCGGCTTCGCCGATGCTGACCTCGACGACACCTGGTACGTCATCGCCGCCACCGACGACCGGGCCGTCAACGAGCAGGTGTCCAAGGCGTGCGAGGCCGCCCGCATCTTCTGCGTACGGTCCGACGACGCCACCGCGGCGACCGCGTGGACGCCTGCCGTCGGACGGTACGACGGGCTGACGCTGGCCGTCCTCGGGCGCCGCGAGCCTCGCCGTACGGCGGCCGTCCGCGATGCGATCGTGACCGGTCTGCACGAAGGGACGATCGCCGCCAGCGAGCGCCGCCCGTCGGTCCCGGGCGTCACTCTGGTCGGCGGCGGGCCCGGTGACCCCGAGCTGATCTCGGTCGCCGGCCGGCGCGCCCTGATGGAGGCAGACGTCGTCGTCGCCGACCGGCTGGCGCCCCGGGAGCTGCTCGGCGACCTGCCGGCGACCACGGAGGTGGTCGACGTGGCGAAGCTTCCGCGCGGTCGATCGGCGCGCCAGGAGGAGATCAACCGGCTGATCGTGGAGCGGGCGCTCGCGGGGCAGCGGGTGGCGCGGTTCAAGGGCGGCGACAGCTTCGTGTTCGGCCGGGGCTTCGAGGAGATCGAGGCCTGCCGCGAGGCCGGCGTGCCGGTGCACGTGATCCCGGGCCTCTCCAGTCCGCTCGCCGTGCCGGCCGCGGCGGGCATCCCGGTCACCCATCGTGCGGTCGCGCACGAGTTCACCGTGGTCTCCGGCCACCTGCCACCGGGCCACGCCGATTCCCTCGTCGACTGGGAGGCGCTGGGCCGGCTGCGCGGCACCCTGCTGCTGATGATGGCCGTCGAGAACGCGCCCCACATCGCGACGGCGCTGGTCACCGCCGGCCGACCCGCGGCCACGCCCGTCGCGGTCGTCTGCGACGGGTCGATGCCGGGGGAGCGCACCGTGCTCTCCACCCTCGGCGAGCTCCGCGCCGACCTCGACCGGCACGCCGTACGCCCGCCCGCGATCATCGTGGTGGGTGACGTCGTCGCCGTGGCGCATCCCGACGCCTTCGGTGGTCGAGCGGAGTCGAGACCCGGTGGTCGAGCGGAGTCGAGACCCGGTGGTCGAGCGGAGTCGAGACCCGGGGGTCGAGCGGAGTCGAGACCATGGCAGAGCTGATCGAGGTAGCTGACCCGGACGACCCGCGGCTCGCCGACTACCGCGACCTGCGCGACGTACAGCTCCGGACACACCTCGAGGCCGAGCACGGCCTCTTCCTGGCCGAGGGCGAGAAGGTGGTACGCCGTGCCGCCGAAGCCGGCTTCACGCCGCGGTCGTTCCTGATGGCGCCGCGGTGGATCGACGGTCTCGCCGACGTCCTCGGCCCCACCGACGCGCCCTGCTACGTCGTCAGCGAGGCGCTCGCCGAGCAGGTCACCGGCTTCCACGTCCATCGCGGCGCGCTCGCCTCGCTCCAGCGACGACCCCTGCCGACCCTCGACGAGGTACTGGTCGGCGCCCGGCAGGTGCTGGTGCTCGAGGACGTCGTCGACCACACCAACGTGGGCGCGATCTTCAGATGCGGCGCCGCCTTCGGCTTCGACGCGGTGCTGCTCGCGCCGCGCTGCGCCGACCCGCTCTACCGCCGTTCGATCAAGGTCGGCATGGGCGCGGTGTTCACGACACCGTGGACCCGCCTCCCGGACTGGTACGACGCCCTGCCGGATCTCACCTCCCGCGGGTTCACGACCGTCGCCCTCACCCTCGCCGACGACGCGGTCGCGATCGAGGACGCCGTCGCCGGCGTGGACCGGGTGGCGTTGGTGCTGGGGTCCGAGGGGCACGGACTCTCGGCTCGCTGGGAGCAGAGCGCCGATCGCCGGGCCGGGATCGCGATGCGCGAGGGGATCGACTCCCTCAACGTCGCGGCCGCCACCGCGGTTGCCTGCTACGTCACCGCCCGTCGCTGACCTGCCCTCGGTCCTGCCCTGGGTCGTCCGCCTGACGTGCTGTTAGAGCAGCACGTCAGGCGGACGACCCGAGCATGGGGGTGGCGGGCCAGTCGAGCGGGTAGTTGTCGGCCGTCTTGTCGTGTGCCTTCTGGAGCTTCTTGCGCCACCGCGTGGACAGCCGGTCGCCGAAGACGGTCCCGCGGGTGTGGTCGGTCTCGTGCTGCAGGGCACGCGCGAGAAGGCCGTCGCCGGTGAAGGACACGGGCTCGCCGTCGAGGCCGAAGCCCTCGACCGTGGCGACGTCGGGACGCGCCAGCGGCACGTAGGCGCCCGGCAGCGAGAGGCAGCCCTCGTCGTCCTCGTCGAGCTTCCGCTCGCGCCCCTCCGGCAGCTTCACGACCGGGTTGCAGACCACGCCCACGGTCCGCTCGCCCGACGAGTCGTGGCAGTCGAAGACGAACATCGCCAGGTCGACGCCTACCTGGCAGGCGGCCAGACCGACGCCGTCGGCGGCGTACATCGTGGCGACCATGTCGGCCGCGAGGGCGCGCAGGTCGACGTCGTACGCCGTGACCGGTCGGTTGGTGCGGTGCATGACATCGGTGCCCCAGCGCACGATCGGCCGGACGCTGCCACCGTCGGGGAGCTGGCCGTACGGCGCGTGGTCGGGAGCGGTGGGCTCGAGCGGCATGCGAACGATGGTAGGGATCTGTTCGCCGCGTCGTGCGACCGGGCGCACCCGCGTGCCGGGTGGCCCGAAAATGTAACTCAGAGTTACATTATGGCCATGTCCCTGACCAAGAACCTCCGTCCCGGAGGTCGCAACGGCGTCGCCAGCCACGAGTCGCGCGACCCGATCGGCTACGCGGTCGCCGCCCTCAACAAGCTGGCCCGGAGCGAGCTCCTCGACCGGGTCGGGTGGCGCAAGCAGGCGGAGCAGACCGTCTTCACGGTCACCCGCGGCGGCTTCCGCACGGCCACGACGGCCGGACGCGCGTTCGCCCGTGCCGGCCAGCGCGGCCGGTCCGGCACCCGTGCCGCGGACGCGCCGGCCAGCGGAGTCTTCGACCTCACCCCGACCGAGGACGAGCAGATGCTGGTCGACGTCGTCACCGAGCTCGCCGCCGAGGTGCTGCGCCCCGCGGCCGCCGAAGCGGACACCGCCTGTGCCGCGCCTGCCGAGGTGCTCGCCGCGAGCATCGAGGTCGGACTGCCGATCCTGGGCGTGCCCGAGTCGCTCGGCGGCATCTCCGAGGAGCGGGCCGTGATGGCCGGCACGCTGGTCGCCGAGGCGCTCGCGAAGGGCGACCTCGGGCTCGCCGTCGCGACCCTCGCACCCGGCGCGGTCGCGACCGCGGTCGCGACCTGGGGCACCGACGAGCAGCAGCAGACCTACCTCCCGGCCTTCACCGGCGATGAGGTGGCGGCCGCGGCGCTCGCCCTGACCGAACCGCGGCCCCTCTTCGACGCACTCGAGCCGGCCACGACCGCCGCACGCACCGACGACGGGTTCGTCCTCGACGGCGTGAAGTCGATGGTGCCCCGCGGCGCCGACGCCGAGCTCTTCGTCGTGGGTGCCCGCCTCGACGACGCGAACGTGCTCTTCCTCGTCGAGTCCGGCACCGACGGTCTCGCCGTCGAGGCGGACCCCTCGATGGGCGTGCGGGCCGCCTCCCTGACCACGCTCACCCTCGAAGGCGTCCGCGTCCCGGAGAGCGCCGTGCTCGGCTCGACCGACGGCACGACGTACGCCGAGTGCGTGCGGCTCTCGCGCCTCGCCTGGTGCGCGTTGGCCGTCGGGGTCGGACAGGCGGTGCTCGACTACGTCACGCCGTACGTCAAGGAGCGCACGGCGTTCGGAGAGCCGATCGCCCACCGGCAGTCCGTGGCGTTCATGGTCGCCGACATCGCGATCGAGCTCCAGGCGATGCGGCTGCTCACCTGGAAGGCCGCCTCGCGCGCGGCCGCCGGCAAGGACTTCGCCCGCGAGGTCGCTCTTGCTCGCACCCTGTGCGCCGACAAGGGGATGCGGATCGGGCTCGACGGCGTGCAGCTCCTCGGCGGCCACGGCTTCGTCAAGGAACACCCGGTGGAGCGGTGGTACCGCGACCTCCGGGCCATCTCGGTCATGGAAGGCGGGGTGCTCGTCTAGTGATCTCTCTCGACGACCCGAAGAAGCTGCGGCAGCTGCGTGACCAGGCACACCAGGTCGCGATGAACATGCTGCGGCCGATCAGCCGCACCTACGACCGTGCCGAGCACGCCTATCCCAAGGAGCTCGACCTCCTCGCCGCCATGATCGACGGCCTGTCGGAGTCCGGCGCGAGCTCGGGAGCCGGTGCCTCCGGCGTGAAGCGCGACGATTCGGCCGAGGATGCGAAGGGCGGTGTCAAGAACGGGACCAACCTCGCGTCGGTGATGTCGATCGCCGAGATGTGCTGGGGCGACGTGGCTCTCCTGCTCTCCTTGCCTCGCCAGGGGCTCGGAAACTCCGCGATCGCCTCGGTGGGGGATGCCGACCAGCAGGAGCGCTTCGGCCGGCTGTGGGCCTCGATGGCGATCACCGAGCCCGACACCGGCTCGGACTCCGCCAGCATCCGCACCACCGCCGTCCTCGACGGCGACGAGTACGTGCTGAACGGCGAGAAGATCTTCGTCACCTCGGGCGAGCGCTCCGACGCCGTCGTCGTCTGGGCGACCCTCGATGCGTCGCTCGGCCGCGCCGCGATCAAGTCGTTCGTCGTACCGAAGGGCACGCCGGGCATGACCGTCGAGCGGCTCGAGCACAAGCTCGGGATCAAGGCCTCCGACACGGCCACGATCCGGTTCGACGACTGCCGCGTGCCGGCAGCCAACCTGCTCGGTTCTCCCGACATCGACACCAGCCAGGGCTTCGCTGGCGCCATGGCGACCTTCGACAACACCCGGCCCCTGGTGGCGGCGATGGCGGTGGGCTGCGCGAAGGCGGCGCTCGACCTGACCCGCGACCTGCTCGCACAGGCCGGAGTGGCCGTCGACTACGACCGCCCGGCGCTCGTCCAGAGCGCGGCGGCCGCGAAGCTCCTGCAGATGGAGGCGGACTGGGAAGGCGCCCGGCTGCTGATGCTCCAAGCGGCCTGGATGGCCGACAACCGGCAGGCCAACGCGATGGAGGCCTCCATGGCCAAGGCGAAGGCCGGCCGCGTCGCCTCCGACATCACGCTGTCGTGCGTGGAGCTGTGTGGCTCGGTCGGCTACAGCGAGGGCGAGCTGCTGGAGAAGTGGGCCCGCGACTCCAAGATCCTCGACATCTTCGAGGGCACCCAACAGATCCAGCAGCTGATCGTCGCGCGTCGTGTGCTCGGCCTCTCCAGCGCCGAGCTCAAGTAGTCGTCAGGCGTTCAGCCCGGCGAGCGCGAGCACGTCGTCCGGTCCGGCGAGCCCGCGGACGCCGACGAACACCGTGCTCACTCCGAGCTCCTGGAGGTCGGCGTACCGCCGCCGGTGCTCGGCTGTCGTGCCCGCGTTGGTACGTCGCGCGAAGGCCGCCGCCGCCGTCCGGCCGCGCAGCCGCTCCACCTGTGCCCAGGCGTCGTCGCGGTCGCGGCCGACGATGGGCAGGTCGAGCACGGTGACGGCGACGTCGTCGCGCGTGCGGCCCGCTTCCTCGAGATGCCGATCGAGGACGGCCAGCTTGTGGCGCAACACCTCGGGATCCGAGGGGAGGTTGCAGGCGTCGCCGAGCCGGGCCGCGATCGCGAGGGTACGGCGCTCCCCACCGCCGCCGACGACCACCGGGATGTCGTGCGCCGGCCGTGGGTACGCCGTGGTCTCGGGCAGCGACACCCGTTCGCCGTCGTAGGCCTTGGTGCCCGCCGCCCACAGCGCCCGGCAGGTCTCGATCGTCGTCTCGAGGAGGTCGAGCCGCTCGCTGGCGGGCGGAAAGGGGATCCCGTACGCCGCGTGCTCGCGGTCCCACCAACCGGCGCCCACCCCGAGGAACGCGCGCCCACCCGACAGAGCATCGAGGGTGGCCGCGGCCTTGGCCGTGATCCCCGCCGGTCGGAACGTCACCGGGGTGCACAGCGTGCCGAGGGTCAGGTCGGTGTCGAGGCCGGCGACCAGCCCGAGCGTCACCCAGGGCTCGGGGATCGGCTGCCAGGCGGTGTCGACCTGAGGGATCTGGATCAGGTGGTCCATCACGGCGATCCCGGCGAAGCCGGCCTCGTCCGCCGCGAGGGCGGTGGCCCGGAGCCAGGCGCCCGGGTCCTCGCCCCAGGGGAAGCGGGAGAGCTGGAGCACCACTCGCAGGCCGTGGGCGGCAGTGGGCCCTGCCGTTTGGTCCCCAACGGCAGATCTGGGCCCGGTTTCGTTGTCGTTGGGGACCAAACGACGAGGTGAGGACGAGCCCCCAGGGACGATCTCGATCGCATCCCAGCCCTCGCCCGCGAGGTCGTCGCGGACCCGGGCCGCGCGGCGTACCTGATCGGACAGGATGGCCGCCGGGACGGGGCGGTCGCGCAGGGCGTTACGGCGCCGGCACTCGGCGCCCGGTGTGTCCAGGACGACCGCGACGGCCGGGAGACCGGCGTCCCGCGCCGCCGTCAACCAGGCACGACGGCGTTCGGTATCGAGGCCGAGAGTGTCGATGACGGTGGTGAGGCCGCGCCCGATCCGAGCGGCGACGATGCGCTCGAGCAGGTCGAAGGCGTCGGTGGAGGCATCGAGGTCGGCGGGGCCGGAGCCGACGATGCCGCGCAGGTCGTCGGAGGAGACGACCTCTGCGCGGCGGTAGCGGTCCGCCGCCCACATGGACTTGCCCGACCCCGCTGCGCCGATGAGGACCACGACTGCGGGATCGGGCAAGGGCACGATCGGATTGTGGCAGGCGGTTCAGCCCGCGTTCTTGAACGGGTCGTGGCTGGCGAGCGCGCGGTCGAGACGGGCCTGGTCGAGACGCCGGACGACCATCTGGTCCTCCTGGGCATCGCGGACGCACTTGGCGAGGGTGAAGGTGGAGGTGGTCAGGAACAGGGTGCCGAGGGCGAGGAAGGCCTTCACCCACGGGTCGGCGGGCAGGTAGTAGATGGCGACGACCATCGCGAAGAGGGACACGCCGAACGCGGCGGCGGCCTGCAGGAAGAAGGCGCTGGTGTTCTTCTGGGTGCTGTCAGCAGTAGTCATGCGTAGATCGTCGCCGCGCCGTACCTACCCCGGGATCCGCCTCGGCACCTAGGTGCGGCTGAGTACGGACACTCGACCTGCAACCCCGGTGCTGGTCGGATGGGCGCCATGAAGCTCTACGCCGACGCCCCCACCCGTCGTTCCCGCCAGCTCCTCGCCGACGTGCTCTTCGTGCTCTGGATCGTGGGCTGGATCTGGCTCGGTCACGTGGTCCAGCACGGGACGATGCAGCTGGCCGGCGTCGGCCGGCAGACGGACGCGTCCGCGAGCTCGCTGGCCGACGGTCTGAGCAGCGCCGGCGACACGCTCAGTGGCATCCCCGTCGTGGGCGGCGGAGTGTCGGCCCCCTTCGACCAGATGTCGTCGGCCTCGCAGGCGCTCGCCCAGGCCGGCCGCGACCAGGTGACCGCCGTACACCGGCTGTCGTGGGCGTTGGGCATCTCGATCGCCATCATCCCGATCCTCTGTGTCGGGGTCTTCTTCGTACCGCTGCGCTGGCGGTTCGTGCGCGAGGCGACGGCCGGGGCGCGTTTCATCGACGCGGCGGAGGACCTCGACCTGTTCGCGCTGCGGGCGCTGACCCGGCAGCCGATGTACGTGCTGGCGAAGATCAGCGACGACCCGGCCGGCGCCTGGCGGGCTCGCGACCCGGAGATCGTGACGGCGCTGGCGCGGCTGGAGCTCCGTGACGCGGGACTGGCCGTGCCGGCCCACCTCAGCTGAGACGGTCGACCCGGGCGGCGTCGCTCGGCGTCGCGACCAGGTACGCCGGCAGGGTCGCCTGCGCGGCCGCGAAGGCCTCCGTGACGGCAGCCCGGATCCGGTCGAGCGCGTCGGCGGGGGCCAGGGCGATCGCGGAGCCGCCGAAGCCGCCACCGGTCATCCGGGCACCGAGGGCTCCGGCAGCCCGCGCGGACTCGACCGCGAGATCGAGCTCGCGGCAGGAGATCTCGAAGTCGTCGCGCATCGACACGTGGGAGGCGTCGAGCGTCGCCGACAGGGTCGCCCAGTGACCGGCGTCGAGCGCCGCGACGGCGTCGCGGACCCGCTGGTTCTCCGTGACGACGTGACGGGCACGGCGGCGCAGGACCGGGTCGTCCATCCGCTCGACACTCGCGAGGTCGGTGTCCCGGAGCGAGCCGACGCCGAGGTCCTCGGCGGCCTTCGCGCACTCGGAGCGCCGGTCGCCGTACGAACCCTCCGTGAGGCTGTGGCTGACCCGGGTGTCGATGACGAGCAGTGCGAGCCCGGCCTCGTCGAAGGGCAGCGAGACCGGAGTGACGCTCCCATCGCCGAAGTCGAGGAGCAGCCCGTACCCCGGGCGACCGAGCATCGCCACGGTCTGGTCCATTCCGCCGGTGGGTGCGCCGACGTAGTCGTTCTCGGCCCGGATGCAGGCGTCCGCGAGGGCCCGACGCATCGCCGCGTCGAGGTCGAGGTCGAGCAGACCGGCGACCGCCACGGCGGTCGCGCACTCCAGCGCGGCGGAGCTCGACAGTCCCGCCCCCACCGGCACCTCGGAGTCGAACCGCGCGTCGAAGCCGGGTACGGCGTGCCCGTCGGCCCGGAGCATCGAGACGACTCCCGCGACGTACGCCGCCCACCCTGTCGGTTGGTCCTCGACCCGGCCCTCCCAGGTGTCGTCCTCCTGCGCACTGGAGAGGTTCAGCAGGAGGTCGTCGCGCGGGGTGAGGGTGACCGTGGTGCGCTGGGGGAGGGCGAGCGGGAGGCAGAGGCCACGGTTGTAGTCGGTGTGCTCGCCGATCAGGTTGACCCGGCCGGGGGCCGAGGCGACGAGCGCGGGCATGCGGGCCAGCCTAGGCTCAGCCGCGCGAGGTGTTCGCGGTGCGCCCCTTGACGACGCCGACGAACGCCTGGGTGGTGTCGTCGTCCCGCTCACGGCGCCACACCAGGGCGACCGTCGTGGGTGGCAGGTCGGTCACCACGCTGTGCACGACGTCCTTGCGCTGGTGGAGACGGGCCACCGACATCGGCACCAGCACGATCCCGCTGCCCGCGGCCACGGTCTCGATCGCCTCCTGCTCGGTCATCGGCGGCCAGTCCAGCTGGGGAGCGGTGGGCTGCCAGCCGGACGCGTGCGGGCGGACCAGCTGTTCGTCGACGAGGTCCTCGAGGGTCACCTCGGGAGCGGCCGAGACCAGGTGGTCGCGCCCGGCGACGACGACCGGCACCTCGTCGTACAGCCGGACGCAGTGGAGGTCCTCGGTGTCGACCGGCAGCCGGACCAGCGCCAGGTCGACCTCGCCGCGGCGGACGACGCCTTCCTGCTCGCCCTCCGTCACGGGGACGAGCTCCAGCCGCCCGCGCCGCTGGTCGCGCCAGGCGCGCGCCCACTTGTCGGGCGTCGTCCCGGTCACGAACGCCACGCGCAGCGGCTCGGCCATGCGGACAAACGTAGACGCTGCGCCGGCGTGCGCCGTCAGGACCTCGGCAGCGTGATCGTGACGCGGCGGTTCTGCTTCCGGCCGTCGGCCGTGGCGTTGCTGACGACGGGGTCGGACTCGCCGTGTCCGACCGACACGATGGAGACCGGTGCGCCGACGAGCTGGGACTGGAGGTACGACGAGACCGCATCGGCCCGGCGCTGCGACAGGGCGCGGCCGTACGCCGCGGACCCGATGTCGTCGGTGTAGCCGTCGACGTAGATCCTCCCGCTGAGCCCGGCCCGGCGTACCTGGTGGGCGACCTGGGCGATGGCACCCTTGGCGGCCGGCGACAGCGTGGAGCTGTTGAAGCCGAACGCCAGGTCGGACCGCAAGGTCACGTTGGGTACGCGGGTCGGCGCGACCGTGGACTCGCCGCGCGTCACCGTCGGGGCCTTTGTCGACGACGGCTGAGCGGCTGTCTGCTGGGCCGCGTGCGCGGACGGCACGACCGTCGCCGCGGTGGCCCCTGAGTCCTGCTGGCCCTGGACGAACCACCAGCCGGCTGCGGCGAGGAGTGCCAGGACGACGATGACGAGCGGGACGAGCAGCGGGCGACGGCGCCGATGAGTCGCCGTGTCGACCGGCGCGGGCGCGGGCGTCGTCGGGGCCGGCTCGGGATCGGTCAGGCTGTGCGTCCTGAGCCCGGCGCCGACCGGGGCGATGAACGCCGACTGCACCTCGCCCAACGACATCTCGAGCGGGTCGACGTACTCTCCCAGCGCGCGCCTGAGCAGCGCGGCCGGGAAGCTGAGCCGTACGTCGTACACCTGGACGTCGTCGTGCCGGACCGTGACCCGGACCGGCAGGTTCAGCGGGATGGGCGGCGGGGCGACCGGACCAGTGAGCGCCACCTCACCCGGCTTGCCCCACAGCACCAGCTCCGCGGTGCGCGGCCGGGTGGCGGGCTGTTCCCACATCGGGTGGGTGTCGTCGCCTCCCTCGGCACGGTGCGAGGCGGCACGGGACTCCGTCGCCTGGATCTCGGCCTCCACGTCGCGGACCCGGGCCTCCTCGATCACCACGCCGAACCCGACGTGGCGGGCGCTCGACTCGAAGGTCAGCCCGGGGAAACGCTCGCGCGCCTCACGCAGCATCGTCTCCACCTCGTCGGGGCCCCGACAGGACCACGGCAGGTTCTCGGCCGTGACGGTGGTGGACTGGCCGATCGCCGCCACCACGGCCCGGTCGTCTCCTGCCCGCATGGCATCGAGCAGGTGGATGGCCGGACTCTCGGGACGCACAGCGTCCAGGTCCCCTGCGTCGGCGGCTGCCAGCGCAGGCGTCAGCGCACGTTCGGTCATAGACATGTTCGCCCCCCAGCGACGGGGGTCGCGTCCGCACCCCCCGTGCGAAAGACCCCCGCGCACAGGGTGACTCGGCGCGGGGCCGAACACAACGCATGGCGGGCAAAATCTCCGGCGATGCCGAGATGGAGGGCCCGTCACCGGTGTACACGCGCTCGCGGACGTGCCGATCGAGGGGGACCTTCGGCCCTGGGGTCGGTGCGGCGCGCGACCCTAGGGTGCCGGACATGCACACAACCTCGGCCGAGGTGGCGTGCGAGGGCAGGAGCCACGTCGTGCGCGCCTGCGTCGTCGACGCCAACGCCGCCGTGCGTCGGTGGCTCACCGGCAAGCTGGAGGGGCTCGGCATCGAGGTGTGCGCGTCGTCCGAGACCGTCGTGGACGGCGTCGCGGCGATCCTGACGCACCACCCCGACCTGGTCGTCGTCGACAACCGGCTGCCCGACGGTCGTGGGGTCGACCTGTGCCGGCAGATCGCCGACTCCCGTCCGGAGGTGGTGCTCATCCTGCACACGGGGGTGATCGGCCCGGTGGAGGAGATCCAGGCCTACCGGGCGGGCGTGTCCCGGGTGGCCCTCAAGAGCATCAGCGGGGACGACCTGATGGCTGCCCTGGAGGAGTTCGCCTCGCGGGCCTGCGGGGCCGGGGACTGACCCGATGCGCGCTGCGCCTCCCGATCCGGAGGGTCAGTCGGGGATGGTCACGACGTCCACGATCGTGACGCCCATGGAGCTCAGGAAGTTGAGCACGCCCTGCAGCTCCTCCTGGTCGACGACGTCGCCACGCAGCGTGGTCTGGGTGCGCTGGACGGTGGGTGTCAGCTGCGGGAACGCCGACATCATCTCGTCGCTGAGCTCGTCGTCGAGCCGGATCAGCACCCTGGTCACGTGCGCCACCCCTTCGGTCCGCGCCCCATCCTGGTGGTCAGGCTAGGAGTGGACGCGCGACGCACCCTCACCGGATTCGGGCGAAGCGGTACGTCGCTCACCCGGCCGGGCCTGCCGTCCCTCGGGCTTCCCGACATCAGCGGGCACACGTACCTCGACCTGTTCGGGCCGTCCGCGAGTCTCATGCTGATCGGCTTCGCGGAGGGCCGTCGTGATGGCAACGCCGACTACGTGCGCGACCGGGTGCGCGCGCTGGTCTCCGAGGGGACCAAGGCGGTGGTGATCGACGGCCAGGCCGCTCCCTCTCTGGACATCTCCGCGGTCGAGATGTTGGTCGAGCTGACGACCGACCTGCAGCGTGAGGGGATCAGCCTGGCTCTCGCCCATCCCATCGGTCAGGTGCGCGACGTGCTCGCGAAGGCGCGGGTGCAGGGCGAGCCGGACCTCTACGCCTCGCTCGACGACGCGGTGGCGGCTGCGCGGACGTGAGGCGCCGCGCGGCGACGGCGTCCACCTCGGTCTCTCACCTCGACAGGGGGACGCCCCCGCGGAGCGAGGAGCCCTAGAGTCGACCTGACGTGAGGTCGTCGGCGAGGGAGAGCAGCCGGTTGTGCGGGTGCTCCCGATGTGTCCACGTACCAGGGAGCAGGCGTGGCGGCACAGCGGGGAGCTCGACCGGACGGCGGGAGCGCCGCGGAGCCGGGCGCCGTCCGACGCCGGCCCTCAGCACCCCGGCATGTCCCGGTACCGGGCTCACCCTGGTTGCCGCGCAGCTACCTGGAGCGCCCGGCGCTGTGGGCGATGCTCGACGGCGGCACCGACCTGGGGGTCACGATGCTGGTGGCGCCTGCGGGTGCCGGCAAGACCCTGGGTGTGGCGGGTTGGCTCCAGCAACGGCCTCCGGAGCCGACGCACTGGGTGGACGGGCACCAGCAGAGCGGCCCGAGGCTCGACCGCCTCCTGGGGGAGGCCGGCGACCGGGAGGGCCTGCCGGCGCTCGTGGTCGTGGACGACGCCCACCTGCTGCCGGCGACGGCCGTCCGGGCATTGGACGCCCGTCTCGCTGCCACCCCCGACCGGCTGCGTGTGGTCCTGCTGACCCGGTGGGACCTCGCGCTGAGCAAGCTCGTCCCGCAGCTCCTCGGCCACCTGACGGTGATCCGGGGCGACGCGCTGCGGCTGACAGACGCGGAGACCGGCGAGCTGGTCCGCGTGCACGTCCCGGCGGCGGACGGCGCGCTCGTCGACGCCATCCGGTCGAAGGCTCAGGGATGGTGCGCCGCGGTGGTCCTCGCCTCCCGGGCCGGCGCAGCGTCGCTGAACAGCGCCGACGTCGTACGCCGGCTCCGCGCGCCCGGCCCCGGCGTCGCGGACCTCGTTGCCGGTGAGGTGTTCGCGGGGATGCAGCCCCGCGAGCGACACCTGTTGCTGTGCTGCGCCGCCGAGCCGGTGCTGACGGCAGCGCTCGCCGACCGGCTCACGGGTGACCCCGGCGCCGGTGACGTGCTGGCGACGCTGGAGCAGACCGGGCTGCTGGTGAACCGGGTCGCGGCCGACCGTGCCGACGAGGACGACGACCCCTCCGGCGTGCGCTACACGATCCACCCGCTGCTGCGTGAGGTCGCCCGCCGACGGCTGGTCGCGGGTGGCGTCGACGCCGAGCGGGCCCGGAAGGCGGTGCTCCGCGAGAGCCGGCTCGATCTCGCCCAGGGTGACATCGCGGTCGCGTTCCCGCGGCTGATGACCCTCGGTGAGTACGACGAGGCCGTGCAGGTGGCAGCCACCCATGGCCTGTGGATGGCGTCCCAGGGACACGGCGCCGGACTCGACGCGCTGGTCCGCGCGGCCGGAGCCACCGTCGAAGACCGGCCCGACCTGTGGCCGGTGATCGCGTGGAACGCCTGGGTCCGGGGCGCGCCCGAGCGGGCCGAGCACTGGGCCCAGCGGGTGGAGGCGCTGACCTCGCCCGGCGTGGAGGACGTCCGGGCGGCGGCGGTGGGACTCCGCCGGACCAGGTACGCGCGGGAGCAGCCCGGCACCGCCCTGGCCGACGGCCGCGCGTGTCTCGACGCCGCCGACCGTCAGGGCCAGGACCCGTGGCTCGCCGCCCTGCTCCTCGAGATGGGCGTGGCCGAGAACTGGCTCGGGCTCCTCGCCGAAGCGGAGGAGCACCTCGGTGAGGCGATCGTGATCGGCCGGGCGACCGGGCTCGATGGACTGGTCGCCGAGGCGTTCAGCCATCTCGCCCTCACCCAGTACATGCTGGGCCGCAGCGCCGCCTGTCTCGACGTGGCCGGGCGGGTTCTTGCAGCCGACGAAGGTGCCGTGGCGACGGCCGATGCCGTGGCCCGGGCCGCGATCGCCCGTGAGCTGGTGGGGCTCGGGGCCCTGCCCTTCGGCGAGGGCTCGACGGCCCCGGGCGCCGCGACCGCTGCTCCCGACGACCCCACCGCCCGCTTCTGGCAGCGGGTGGCCGACGCCGGCCGCGCGCTCCAGGCCGGGAGCCTGGTCGAGGCCGAGCGTGCACTCGACGTGCGTGGGCCCGGTACCCGTCTGCCGGCGCACCTGATCGCCGTCCTGCTGGTCCAGCGCGCGGCGGTCGGCGTCGCCGCGGGCGACCGGCAGTCGCTCCGGACCGTGGCGGCCGACCTGGAGCGGCTGGACGCGGCCGGTGAGCTGGCCTGGGTCCGCGGCGCACTGGCGGACCTCGACGGCGACGTACGGAATGCCGCGCGGCTCTACGACGCCGCGAGCAGGCACGCCGCCGAGCGTCACGACACCCGGTTGGGATCCGTGGCCCTCGTCTGCTCCGCCCAGGTGCGCTCGTCGCAGGGGGACCGTGACGGAGCGCGACGCCGTCTGGGCGAGGCGCTGGCCCTGACGCAGCCGGACAGGTTCGGGTGGTCCTTCCTGGGATGGAGCACCCACGGGACTCGCGTCGGCGAGCTGATGAGCCTCCTCGATCCAGGTCTGCACACCGCCTGGATCGACGAGGTACGCCGCGCCTGCGCCGACCGTCCCTCGATCGTCGCGCGGTTCCGCTCCCTGGTGGCGACCGAGCGCGAGCTCGAGACGGTGACGGCTCCCGTCGCGGCCCCGGCGCTGAGCCCCCGAGAGCGCGAGGTGCTGATCGAGCTCGCCCGCGGATCGACGTACGCCGACATCGCGGCCAACCTGTTCGTCAGCGAGAACACCGTCAAGACCCACATCTCGAGCCTCTACTCGAAGCTCTCCGCCGGCCGGCGCAGCGAGGCACTCGCCGTCGCCCGCACGATGCACCTGATCTGACGCGCTGTTCCTAGCCGGTCGGCATGTCGGCCGCGCACCGGATCCCGATGTTGGCGGCCGCCGACTCGGGGGTGTTGCCGGAGCGCGCAGCGACCCGGTAGCGGTTGCAGTAGGAGTCGTGACACAGGTAGGACCCGCCGCGCATCACACGATGGGTGCCGTCGACCGGACCGGACGGAGCGGTCGACGGCGACTCGGCGTAGTAGGTGGGCGAGTACCAGTCGCCGCACCACTCCCACACGTTCCCGGAGGTCCCGAAGACGCCGAAGCCGTTCGCCGGGAAGGCCTTGACCGGGCAGGTGGTGAGGAAGCCGTCGTCGAGCGTGTTCACGTCGGGGAACGTGCCCTGCCAGATGTTGCACCGCCACCGGCCACGGGGTGCGAGCTCGTCACCCCACGGGTACCGGGCGCCGACGAGGCCGCCGCGTGCGACGTACTCCCACTCGGCCTCGGTGGGCAGGCGCTTCCCGGCCCAGCGGGCGTACGCCTGGGCGTCGAACCAGGAGACATGGACGACCGGATGGTTCTGGCGGTGCTGGACGTCGGAGCCAGGCCCCTCGGGTGACCGCCAGGTCGCGCCGCGGACCGCCACCCACCACGGCGTGGCGTCGACTCGGTGCAGCACGTCGGAGGCGGCCAGGGCGGGGTTGTCGCGCAGTGCCAGGTGGAACACGGCGGAGATGCCGAGGTCCTCGGCGTCGGTGACCCATCCGGTCTCCTTGGCGAAGGTCGCGAACTGGGCGTTCGTCACCTGGGTGGCATCGATCAGGAATTCCGGGAGGTCGACCGCGTGGACGGGGGTCTCGCCGTCGTCCGGGTAGCCCTCCGAGAACGGGTCTCCCATCACGAGGCGGCCACCCGCGACCGGCACCATCCCGTGCGGGCGCGCACCCGACCTGGGTACGACGCCGGCGACCCGGTCCGCGGCGATCGACGGGACGTCGGAGACCGCTGGGGCACAGCACGCGCTGTGGCCGTTCGCTGTGCTCATCGCGGCCTCCTCGGCTCCCCGGCGGGTCAGAGACCCGCGAGTCCCTTCCCGATGGTGACGACACCGATCACCGCGTTCATGGACGCTCCCCGCTCGGCTCGACGTGCGGACCGGTCACTGGCGTGCCATGGCGATCCGCAGTCGCTCGTCCGGGTCGATGAAGTGGTCGTGGTCGTCGTCGCCGAGGTCGATCTGGACCCAGTTGATCCGGCCCGTGAAGCGGCTGGTCGCCGTGGTGTAGTCCGGGGTCACGGTGGTTCCGGACTCGTACCCGACATCCGTGGTCTCGTCGGCAGAGAAGATCATGGGTTGGGTCAGCTCGACCCGGCCCGCGCCGATCTGGTCGCCGTCGCAGTACAACGTCACACCTCCACCCTTGGCCAGGCCGCCCCCGTCGTACGCGAACTCCACGCGCACCTGGTGGTGACCGGCGGGAAGGGGTCCGTCGGACTCCGTCGCGAACTCGTGGATGCCGAGCACGTTGTAGACGAACTTGGCCTTGCCGTCGTGGGCGTAGAAGGCCCAGCCCCCGAAGCGACCACCTTGCGCGATCAGCACGCCCTCCGCCGGGGCCTCGCCCAGCTCGACGTCCGCGGTGACCGAGAACGACTTGTTCTTGATGCTCACCACGCTGTTCTCGGTGAGCCGCCCCATGCCCGCGAACAGCAGCTGCGAGTTGCCGCGGATGAGGGTCGGCCGCCCGGCCAGGTCGGCGTTCAGCCGCTCGCCCGTCCGGTCGTCGAGCGGGAGGACGTTGTACTTCGTGGCCTCGATCAACCAGAGCCGTTGCAGGTCGGCGAGCCGCTGCGGATCATCGGCCGCGAGGTTGCGGGCCTGGCTGAAGTCGCTGCTGCCGTCGTACAGCTCCCACACGTCGGCGTCGAAGGGGCCCACGTGGGGGTCCAGGATCAGCCACGGCGTCTTGTGCTTGGTGACAGCACTCCAGCCGCGGTGGTAGATGCCCCTGTTGCCGAACATCTCGAAGTACTGGAGGTCGTGGCGTTCCGGCTCGTCGGGGCCGTTGAAGCTGTACACCATGCTCGTGCCCTCGATCGGCGACTGCATGACGCCGTTGACCATGGTCGGCTCGGGAAGCCCGGCTGCCTCGAGGATCGTCGGGGCGATGTCGATCACGTGGGTGAACTGCGACCGCAGACCACCGCGCTCCTCGATCCCGCGTGGCCAGTGCACGATGGTCCCGTTGCGGGTGCCGCCCCAGTGGGAGGCGACCTGCTTGGTCCACTGGAGTGGGGAGTTCATCGCCCACGCCCAACCGACCGAGTAGTGGTTGTAGGACGCGGGCGTGCCGAAGCTGTCCACCTTGCTGACCATGAACTCGGGCGTCTCGACGGCGGCCATGCCGTTGAAGTTGGCCATCTCGTTGAAGGCGCCGTTCATCGTGCCCTCGGCCGAGGCGCCGTTGTCGCCGATGATGTAGTAGACGAGCGTGTCGTCGAGGATCTCCAGGTCGGCCAGGGTGTCGATGAGGCGGCCGACATGGTGGTCGGTGTGCTCGAGGAACCCGGCGTAGACCTCCATCTGCCGCGCCAGCACCGGCTTGAGCTCGTCGGGCATGTCGTCCCAGGCGGAGATCTCGTCGTGCCGCGCGGTCAGCTCGGTGTCCTCGGGCACGACGCCGAGCTCCTTCTGGCGAGCCAGCGTGCGCCCGCGCAGGGCGTCCCAGCCGTCGTCGAACTGGCCGACGTACTTGTCGGCCCACTCCAGTGGGACGTGGTGCGGGGCGTGGGTGGCGCCGGGTGCGAAGTAGACGAGGAAGGGCTTGTCGGGCATCAGCGCCTTCTGCTGGCGCACCCAGCTGATCGCATGGTCGGTGAGGTCCTCGGTGAGGTGGTAGCCCTCCTCGGGCGTCGCGGGAGGCTCGACGGGCGTCGTGCCGTTGTAGAGGGCCGGGTCGTACTGGTTGTTCTCCCCGCCGATGAAGCCGTAGAACGTCTCGAACCCCCCACCACCGGTGGGCCAGGCGTCGAACGGGCCCATCGGCGAGGACTGCCAGACCGGCACCTCGTGGCACTTGCCGAACTGAGCGGTGGAGTACCCGTTCAGCTTCAACGTGGTCGCCAGCGGCGCCTTGGTGTTCGGCCGCAGCGAGCTCATGCCAGGAGCCGAGGTGGCGGTCTCCGTGATGCTGCCCATCCCGACCGAGTGGTGGTTCCGACCGGTCAGCAACGCCTGCCGCGTCGGCGCGCACAGGGCGGTCGTGTGGAACCGGTTGTAGCGCAGACCTCCGGCCGCGAGCCGCTCGGCGGTGGGGGTCTGGCACGGTCCGCCGAAGGCCGACGAGGCACCGAACCCCACGTCGTCCAGCAGCACGATCAGCACGTTGGGAGCGCCTTCAGGCGGCAGCAGTGGCTCGATGGCGGGGAACGACGAGTCCGGGTCCTTGGCGTCGTACGTCGTCAGGCCCGGCGCCGGCCGGTCCGGGATCGGCAGGATGCTGCGGGCGTGCCGGTCTGGGCTCATGGGTCGTCCTTCGCATGGCGGGTCAGCGGACCGAGAGGAGCACGACGCTAGGGCTGCCTGGGCAGCGCGACCTCCCCCGTATCGGACCACCCACCCGACGGTCGGTTTCGGGCCGGGCGGAACTGGCTACGGTGGTCACCATGGACGTGACCGAGGTGATCCTGCGCGACCATGCATGGTTCCGCAGACAGTTCATCGCCCTGTACGACCTCTACGCCGAGTCGGCCCCCGACGTGGCGGCGATCGCCGCGATCTGGGAGCCCCTCGCTGCCCGGCTCGACGTTCACGCGGCAGGGGAGGAGGCCGTCTTCTACCCGCAGCTGCTGGCACGAGGCGTGGACGATCCCGAGGACGAGACCCTCGATGCGATCGGCGATCACAACGACATCCGGGACGGAGTCCACGACGCCGCCCGCCACCCGGTCGCCAGCGAACAGTGGTGGGCAGCGGTGCTGGCGACACGCAAGGCCAACGACGAGCACATGGCCGAGGAAGAACGCGAAGGGATCGCCGACTTCCGTCAGCACGCGGCGCCCGACCTCCGTGAGCGGCTCGGTCGCGAGCTCGAGGCGTACCTGGACCGCCATCCGACGACCGCCGGGGTCGACACCGACGACAAGGACCCACAGGAGTACGTCGACGAGATCGAGTCCGACCTGCACCCCAACGACGACGGCTCGACCGAGCGCCGTACCGACGGCTCGCTCGCAATCGGAAGCCTGAAAGGACCATCAGCATGACGTCTGCCAACCATCTCCTCCGCGACCACGCCCCGATCCCCGACCTGGCCTGGAAGGCGATCGACGAGGAGGCCAAGGAGCGGCTGACCCCGCTGCTGGCGGCCCGTCGCCTCGTCGACTGGGTGGGCCCCGGCGGTTGGCGGCACGACGCGATGTCGCTGGGCCGGACCGACACCCTGAAGGCGCCGCCGGCCGGCCTCGACGCCACGGGTGTGCTCCTCCGGCGGCGCCGGGTGCTGCCGCTGGCGGAGTATCGCGTGCCGTTCACCGTGTCCCGGGGCGAGATCGACGACCTTCAGCGCGGGAGCCGCGACCCCGAGCTCGACGACCTCGCGCGAGCCGCCCGGGTCGCCGCCGAGCTGGAGAACCGGGCCGTCCTGAACGGCTGGTCCGCCGCCGACATCGTGGGCATGACCGAGGCCTCGCCCTACCCGCCGCGGCCGCTCGGCGACGACTGCTCGTCGTACCCCGGCATCGTGGCGGTGGCGGCCGACGAGCTCCGCCAGAACGGAATCGAGGGGCCCTATGCCCTCGCCATCGACCCCGAGCGCTACACCGCCATCGTCTCGACCACCGAGCACGGCGGCTACCCGCTGATGGACCACCTGAGCCGGGTCCTCGAGTCGGGCAGCGTCGTCCGTTCGCCCGGGCTCACCGGAGCACTGGTGGTGAGCCAGCGGGGGAACGACTTCCTCCTCGACGTCGGGCAGGACATCTCGGTCGGGTACCACCACCACGATGCCGAGCAGGTGCACCTCTACCTGGAGGAGTCGTTCACGTTCAAGGTCGCCGAGCCGGACGCGGCCATCGCCCTGACCTGACCCGACACGTCGACCGGCGCGACGCACTGGTCGCCGTGTGCCTGCCGAGTAGGGTGACCTGCTACGTCCGCGCCCATCGAGAGCAGGCCGGTGACTGCACACGACGGAACAGGCCCCCCGGGACCGGGACGGCGTGAGTTCGCTCTGATGGCGGTGTCGGCGGCTCGGGCGGACGAGGACGTGCACGACCTGCCGGCCGCCCTGCAGCGCATCTGCCGTGCCGTCACCGCCTCGCTGGGCCTTGCCGGTGCGTCGGTCCACCTCCTGAACCGTCCCAGCGGCGGCGGTGTGGTGGCCGGCTCCGACGAGGTCGCCCGTGCTGTCGGGGAGGCCGCCTTCACGACCGGGGAGGGGCCGAGCCTGGACGCGTACAACCAGGCCCGTCCGGTGTTCGCGCCGGATCTCCTCGACGAGGGTCAGCGCCTCTGGCCCGGGTATGTCAGTGCCGTCCGTGCGTTCGGGATCGGCGCCTGCTTCTCGCTGCCGCTCCACGTGGGCGCCGTCCGGCTCGGGGTGCTGGACCTGTACGCCGCGAGTCCGGGTCCCTTGGGTGCCGATCAGGCCGCACTCGCGCTGACCTTCGCCGATCTGGCCGTCGAGCGGCTGCTCGAACCCGATCCGGGAGCCTCCCTTGGGGCCGTCAACCAGAGGCTCGTCGAAGCCCTGGAACGCAGGGCCGAGATCCACCAGGCTCAGGGGATGGTGATGGTCGACCTGGAGGTGGACCTGGCCGAGGCCCTCTCGCTGATGCGCGCCCATGCGTTCGGTCGCGACGTGAGCCTGCTCGACGTGGCACGCGAGATCCTCGCGGGAGCCCACCTTCCGGCGCCGGACGGATGATCCAGTGCCGGGAGTGACCCATAATGAGCCACGAGAGAGGGTGAGTGAGGCTCCATGATCAGCAGCACACGCCTGGCGGATGTCTTGGTCGAGGTGGCGGACACCCTGGTCGACGACTTCGACCTGGTCGACTTCCTGCACACCGTGGCGCTCGACGCCGCCGAGGTCACGGGGTCCGCGGCCGTCGGGGTGATGCTGGCCGACCACGAGGGCCTCAAACCGATGGCCTTCTCCAACGAGGACGCGCGTCTGCTCGAGCTCTTCCAGGCACAGCACGCCGAAGGCCCGTGCCTGGACTGCTACAGCTCGGGCGAGGAGGTCGCCGACGTCGAGATCGCGTCCTCGACGGCGCGATGGCCGGCGTTCGCGCCGAGGGCGATCGAGCTGGGGTTCACCACGACTCATTGTTTCCCTCTCAAGCTGCGGGACCAGGTGATCGGCGCGATGAACGTGTTCCGTGTGGAGGAGAAGTTCCTGGCCGAGGACGAGCGCCGCGTCGCCCGAGCGCTCGCCGACGTCGCCACCATCGCCCTGATGCAGGAACGCGGCCTTCGACGCGCGGAGGAGCTGACGGAGCAGCTGCAGTTCGCCCTCAACAGCCGGGTCGTGATCGAGCAGGCCAAGGGAGCCGTCGCCCGGACCTTCGACGTCGGCGTCGACGACGCCTTCGACATCCTGAGGCGGTACGCGCGTCACCACCGGGTGAAGCTGACCGATCTGGCACGAGAGGTCCTCAACGACAAGCAGGCCATGAGGGCGCTCACCGCGGACGGCTGACGCGGCGCCATCGGCTCACCCCTACTGACGGTCTGGGGTCAGCGGCGCTTCTCCCGCAGGTAGCTGACGACGCTGGCAGCCTGTACGAGACTCACTCCTGCTCGCGTGGCCGAGTCCTGGAGGTGGGCCCTGGCGGTGTCGACGTCCGTGCGGTCTCGCGCGGCGAGGATGCCGACGGCCATGTCGATGATGCGCAGGTCTGCCATGGTCGCGGGTGTGGCGACCGCGCGAGCGCGCGAGGTGAACTCCAGGTCTGCGTCGGCCACCGCTCCCTCCGCGGAGGCTCCCAGAGCCATCGCCAGCGCCTCGTGCTTGCCTTCGAAGGCGTGGAGCTCCGCGGCGTACAGGTTGACGCCTCCGACCAGCTGGCCGTCTCGGACAATGGGAAGGGACAAGGTGGTCCGCACTCCGTGTGCCGCGCTCGTCATCGCGAACGCCGACCACCGCCCCTCGTCGAGGAGGTCGGGGATGTCGACGTCGAGCACGTCGGAGCCGGTGGCCACGTCCACGCACGGTCCGCCGTCGAGATACTGCGCCGCGTCGATGGTGGCCACCTGCTCGCTGGTGGCCACCAGCGTGAAGGTCAGGCCGTCCTTGACCATGCCGAGGCTCAGGCCGACGCACGACGGCACCAGCTCCACCGCGCGCCTACCCAGCTCCATCAACAGGGTACGCAGGTCGGAGTCGTCTTCCTCGAGGTACTCGTCGAGAGCCTCTTCGGTCTCCGGAAGCGGTTCCAACGACACTCCCTCCCCGGACGCGAGCGAGGCACCCGGATGCTTTGCTGACGGTCTCAGAATACTTTCGCGAGCACGATTTCAGAACTGTTGGCCGGTCGGCGAGTAAAGTGTGGGGGCACCTCGTCGCCGCGACGGGTGCGGAGTTGCTGCTTGAGACCACAGGCAGCGGTACCACGACTAGTCAACCCAGGACCCCGGATGACTCGGCTCGTTGGGCGCCCCGATGCGGGGTGCGCGCGAGGCGCGCTGCCCGCCGCCTCCCGCATCGACACAACCTCCGTACGTTGGTCGCGCCCCGGCGCGCTGACCGTCTCCCTGTTCGGTGACTGCGAGCTCGTGGCCCGCGGTCTGGACCAGATGCTCGCGCCGTACGCCGCGCGGGTGCGGATCCACCATCCCGGAGCGGGGGTCGGCGCCTCGTCGAGCGGCCTCAGGTCCCCGGACATCATCCTGTTCGACTGCTACCCCGGCGGCGTCCATGACGGCCTGCTGCGCGCGCTCCCCGCGCCTCCTACCGCGGGGGGCGCGAGGGTCGCCGCCTACTCATGGGAGACGCGGGGCGACCTCGTGGCTGCGGCCCTGCAGCACGGCTACCGCGGCTACATCGCGAAGTCGCTCCCCGCCGGGCAGCTGGTGGAGGCGCTCGAACGGATCGGTCGGGGCGATCCCGGCGTCGGTGAGTCGTCTCAACCGGCGGCCCCGACAGACGTCCAGGTCCAGTGGTCCCGGGAGGAGGCCGGACTGACGCCGCGGGAGGCCGATGTGCTCGACCTCATTGCGGCCGGCTACAGCAATGCGGAGGTCGCGGCGGCGCTCACCGTCAGCATCAACTCGGTCAAGTCCTACGTCCGCTCGTCGTACCGCAAGATCGGCGCGACGACCCGCTCCCAGGCGGTCCTCTGGGGCATCGCCCAGGGACTCGGTGCCTCTGAACGTTGACAACCGTGGCCGCTGCCGGCGTTTCCAGATCGTGCATGGCCCGGTGCCCCGACGGATACGGGGCGAGGGACCCGAGGAGGTAGGGATGCGGCGCGTGCCGGACCCGGCCCTGGCGACGCTCAGCCACGACCGCTTCTGGGAACCGGGCTGGGTCTACGAGCGCAAGCTGGACGGGCAGCGCATCCTCGCGGTGCGTGACTCGTCGGGATGCCGGCTGTACTCCCGGTCCGGGCGAGACGTCACCGTTGCTTTTCCCGAGGTGGCCGAGGTGCTGGCCGAGCAGCGCTCCCAGGACTTCGTGGTGGATGGCGAGGTCGTGGCCTTCGAGGGCACGCGGACCAGCTTCGCCCGGCTGCAGCCGCGCATCCACGTCTCGGACCCCGAGCGCGCACGTCGGTCCGGGGTCGCGGTCTGGTTCTACGTCTTCGACGTGCTCGAAGCGGACGGCACCGACCTCCGCGACCGATCCCTGCTGGAGCGCAAGCGCGTACTGCGGCGCCTGCTCCGGTGGCACGGCCCGATCAGGGCCACTCCGCACCGGGTGCGCGCGGGTGAGGAGTGGTACGCCGAGATCTGCCGGCGTGGTTGGGAGGGTCTCATCGCGAAGCGGGCCGAGGCGCCGTACCGCAGCGGGCGTACGGACGCGTGGCTGAAGTTCAAGTGCGAAGCCGGTCAGGAGCTCGTCGTGGTCGGCTGGACCGACCCGGAAGGCTCCCGGGTGGCGATCGGTGCCCTGCTGCTCGGCTATCACGACCGGACGGGTAGCCAGGACGAGCTGGTGTACGCCGGCAAGGTCGGAACCGGCTTCTCGGAGGACACCCTGCGCGACCTGCATCGCCGCCTGTCCCGACTCGAGGTCGACGAGTCTCCTTGCGACCGGGGGAAGCTGCCGAGCAAGGGCGTCCACTGGGCGCGTCCCGACCTGGTGGCCGAGGTCGCGTTCACCGAGTGGACATCGGCGGGCCAGCTGCGCCACCCCCGGTACCTGGGGCTCCGCACGGACAAGAGGGCCGCCGATGTGGTGCGGGAGGCGCGATGAGCGAGCGCGTCGAGGTGGCCGGTGTGGTGATCTCCAAGGCCGACAAGGAACTGTTTCCCGAGTCGGACGAAGGCGGCGCGGTGAGCAAGGTCGACCTGGCGCGCTACTACGAGTCCGTGGCCGCGGTGATGCTGCCGCACCTCCGGGGTCGCCCGGTCAACATGCAGCGTTTCCCGGACGGCATCTCGGGCCCGTCGTTCTACGAGAAGAAGGTGCCGTCGCACTTCCCTGCCTTCGTCCGGACCGCGGAGGTGAACACCTCCGACGGACCGCAGAGGCAGGTCGTGGTCCGCGACGCGCGGACCTTGGTGTACCTCGCCCAGCAGGCCTGCATCACGCCGCACACCTGGCTCAGCCGCGCCGACGACCTCGACCGCCCCGACCAGCTGATCGTCGACCTCGATCCGTCGGTGCCGGGCCTTGCGGCGGTACGACGCGCCACCCGGCTCGTCGGCGAGCTGCTCGACGAGCTCGGGCTGGAGACGGCCGTCAAGACCACGGGTTCGCGTGGGTATCACGTGCTCGTGCCGCTGCGGAGGCAGGCGGGTTTCGACGACGTCCGTGGCTTCGCCCGCGACGTGGGGCGGGTGCTCGTGGGCCGCGAGCCGGACCTGCTGACGCTGGAGGCGCGGAAGGCCAAGCGAGGCGATCGGGTGCTGGTCGACGTCCAGCGCAACGGCTACGGGCAGACCGCAGTCCCGCCGTACGCCGTGCGGGCCCGGCCGGGAGCACCCGTGGCGACCCCGATCACCTGGGACGAGCTGAGCCGGGTGGAGCCCGACCAGTACACGGTCCGCTCGATCGGTCGACGCCTGTCCCGCGGCGGTGATCGCTGGGCCGACCTGCCCCGCGCGCAGTCGTTGGGGCGCGCCCACGAGAAGCTGCGGAGGTTGATCTAGCAACCCGGGCTCGAACACCCGGATCGGGTTCAGGAGGAGACTCCGGTGTCCGGGGCGCCCTGGGACTGCTGCGTCGCAGTGAAGAAGGACACCTTGCCGTCTGCCTCGAGGATGGCGACCTCGATGTCCGCCAGGCTGCGGATGCCCTGTTGCCGAGCGGTCGCGAGGAGGTCGGACTCGGTGAAGCGCTGCTGCCTGGCCGGCACCGGGAGGAGCTGACCGTCGCGGACCACCACCAGAGGCTTCCCGCGGACGACCGAACGCGTGCGCGGGTACTTCCACTGCACCCAGGACAACACCACGGTCAGCAGGGCGAACACCGAGATCGCCAGCACGCCGGAGGTCACCGAGTAGTCCTGCTGGGTCACCGACTGCTGGATCAGGTCGCCCATCGTCACGTACATGAGGAGCTCGAAGGTGCTGAGCTCGCCCAGAGTCGATCGGCCGACGGCCCGGGTGACCGCCCACAGGAACACGAACATCACGGCCGCTCGGATCACGATCTCCATGCGCCTGGCTCCTTGGTTCGTCGATGGCTCACGGCATCAGCCGGGTGTCGAAGTCGACCGAGACGGCGGGTGTGGCTCCGTCCATCACGGCGAGGGTGGCCGAGCGGCCCTGCTGGCTGGCGGGCTGGATGTAGGCGTCGAAGTCGACCACGAAGGTGTCGCCCGGCGGTGCGGTGAAGGTCAGGTAGAGGGTGTGCGCGTCGCGCGTCTCCTCGGCCGGCTCCGGGTGGAACCCCTGGGTCTCGAAGATGTTGAAATAGTCTCCCGTGACCGCGAGGGTGACCTGCTTGCCGAAGCCGCCGGGGTGGGTGACGGTGACCTGCCAGGGCGTGTCCAGGCCCGCTCTGGCGACCGACGGGTAGTGCAGCGACAGGCCGTATCCGTTTCCCTGGGCCGAAGCCGTGCTGGTGCGGACGCCGAGCAGGCTCAGCAGGTCTGCGGCGACCGCGAGGGCCATCGCGGAGAGCATGGCGCGGCGTAGCCACAGGGCCACCGGGTGGCTGCCCTCGTCGATCTCCTCACCATCACGTGACCAGATGGTCGAGAGCTCAGGAGTGGGAGGCCTTGCCACCCTTGCGCCCTGCCTTCTTCTTCTGAGCGGTGGTACCACCCTGTGAGCTGTCCCCGCCCGAGCCGCTCTTCTGCCCACCGTGCTTGGAGGCCTCGGGAGAGTTGGCGATCTTGGCTGCGCGCTGCTTCGACATTCCCTTGTCCTTCAACGCCTCGTACTGCTTCTCGTTCTTCACGCTGGCTCGCTTGTTCGGCACGGGCGTGCTCCTCTCGTCGACGCACTCCGTCGTACCCCCGGCGGCGCCCGGCATGCCGCTCAGCGGTGCCGCGGCCGCGATCGGGTACGACGGTGGCATGGCCGAGGACGAGTCCACCCCGACGGTGCTGCTCGCCGGCCTCGCGAACCTGCTGATCGCCGTCGCCAAGCTCGCGGCGGGCCTCGCCTCCGGGTCGGCGGCGATGCTGTCGGAGGCGGCGCACTCGATCGGCGACACCGTGAACCAAGGGTTCCTGATGGCGGCTCTTCGTCGCAGCCGCAAGGAGCCGGACGAGGAGCACCCGTTCGGCTACGGGATGGAGCGCTACTTCTGGTCCTTCCTGGCCGCCGTCGGCATCTTCGTGCTCGGGGCCGGGTTCTCGGCCTACCAGGGCGTCAAGGCCCTCACCAGCTCGGAGCCACCGGGGTCTCCGACCTGGCCGTTCGTGGTGCTCGCTGTCTCGTTCGTCTTCGAGGGCACGTCGTTCCTGCGAGCACTCTGGCAGCTGCGGGGCACCGCACGCGGGGCCGGTGTCGGCATGATCGGTCACCTCCGGCACGAGGCGGACCCGGCGCTGCGAGCCGTGGTGTGGGAGGACGGGGTCGCGCTCGTCGGGCTGCTCCTCGCGGCCGGAGCGCTGGCACTGGACGCCGCCACCGGCGGCCGCACCTTCGACGGCCTGGCGTCGCTGGCGATCGCCGCGCTCCTGGTCGTCGCGGCCTACGGTCTGGGCCGGCAGAACCAGCAGTACCTGATCGGCAAGGCCGCGCCGGAGCCGCTGCGCGAGAGCATCAGCCGGCTGATCGCCTCGACCGAAGGGGTCGACTCGGTGCTCGAGCTGCTGACCATGCGGCTCTCGCCCGACCAGGTGCTGGTGGCCGCGCGGGTCGACCTGGCCGACCACCTCTCGCCGGAGGAGCTCGAGCATGCGGCCGACGACGTCGAGGGGCAGATCCGGGACCGGTTCCCGGAGGTGCGGTACGTCTTCCTCGACCCCACCCCTGACCCGACCCCCGACCGCGGCGGGGCCTGACAGCGCAGGTTCAGCGATCCGGCCCCTGGGGAGAAGACCTCGGGCCTCGTCCTCGTCGCCCGGGTAGCCCGCGAGGGCGCGATGTCACAACCGGACGGCCAGCGGTGTCTTCACTCTCGGGCCGGTGACCTCGCCGCGCCCCGAGAGGAGCACATGAGCACTGGAGCGAGCGGTCGCGGTGTCGCCCGAGCCGCCGAGTGGGCCGACGACCGGCTGAGCCTGGCCCGGCTCAGCCGTGGCCATCTGCGCAAGGTGTTCCCCGAGCACTGGTCGTTCATGCTCGGAGAGATCGCGCTGTGGTCGTTCGTGGTGCTGCTGGTCACGGGCACGTTCTTGACCTTCTGGTTCAACCCGAGCATGTCGGAGTCGACGTACCAGGGCTCGTACGCCGAGCTGCGCGGCGTACCGATGTCGGACGCCTACGCCTCCACGCTGCACCTCACGTTCGACGTGCGGGGCGGACTGCTGGTCCGGCAGATGCACCACTGGGCCGCGCTGATCTTCATCGCCGCGATGTTCGTGCACATGATGCGGGTCTTCGTCACCGGCGCCTTCCGGAAGCCGCGCGAGGTGAGCTGGCTGATCGGGGCGACCATGCTGCTGCTCGGGATCCTGGAGGGGTTCCTCGGCTACTCCCTCCCCGATGACCTGTTGTCGGGCACCGGTCTGAGGATCGCCGACGGCCTGATCAAGGCCACCCCTGTGCTCGGCTCCTACCTGTCGTTCCTGCTCTTCGGGGGCGAGTTCCCCGGCGACTCGGTGATTCCTCGCTTCTACGTCCTGCACGTGCTCTTCCTGCCCGGGATCCTGCTGGCGTTGGTCGCGCTGCACGTCACTCTGGTCTTCGTCCAGAAGCACACCCAGTGGGCCGGTCCCGGTCGCACCGAGAAGAACGTCGTGGGGTATCCGCTGCTGCCGGTCTACGTCGCGAAGACGACCGGCTTCCTCTGCATGGTGTTCGGGGTGACGGCGCTGATGGGCGCGTTGCTCTCGATCAACCCGGTCTGGAAGTACGGCCCCTACGACCCGTCCAAGGTGACGGCCGGGTCGCAGCCGGACTGGTACCTGGCGATCGCCGAGGGCCTGCTCCGGATCATGCCCGGATGGGAGACCCACCTCGCCGGCCACACGGTCTCGTGGAACGTCCTCCTCCCGGGCCAGGTGCTGCCGTTCGTGCTGTTCGGGATGATCGTCGGCTGGCCGTTCCTCGAGGCCTGGGTGACGGGCGACCGGCGCGAGCACCATCTGCTGCAGCGTCCGCGTGACGCGCCGACGCGGACGGCGTTCCTGGCCGCGATGGTCTGCGTCTACGGCCTGCTCTGGATGGCCGGCGGCAACGACATCCTGGCCACCCGGCTCCACCTGAGCCTGAACCAGATCACCTACGTGATGCGGGTGGCGGTGCTCGTCGTACCGGTGCTCGTGTTCCTGGTGGCCCGCGCCTGGTGCCTGGGGCTCCAGCGGGCCGACCGGGACCGGTTGCTGCACGGCCGCGAGACCGGCGTCGTCGTACGGTCGCCCGAGGGCGGCTACACCGAACGGCACGCGCCGCTCGAGGTCGGGCAGGCCCATCGGCTGACCGCCCGGGACCTCCCCGACGTGGTGCCGCCCGAGCCGGAGACCGACGCCCAGGGAGTGGTACGGCGCGGACGCCGGCGCAGGCGGATCCGCCGGCGCCTCTCGCGAGCCCTGTACGCCGATCGAGTCCCGACCCCCACCCGGGGAGAGCTCGACGACGCATCCTCCGACTCCACCGAGCGGTCCGCCTTGACCGGGCGAGGCAGAGTGGGCTCATGACCACGTTGCCGTTCGTGGACGAGCACGGGCTGAAGGTCCGGGCGGGTGAGGACGAGACCTGGCCCGCGGTCGTGGGCTATGCGACGGCCCTCAGCAGGACGGGCCACCGGGTGCTCTCGCGGGTGCTCGGCACCGTGCCCGAGAGCGGCTTCACCATCGTCGAGACGAGGCCGCACCGCGAGGTCACCCTGGCCGGCCGGCACCGGTTCGCGACGTACCGCCTGGTGTTCCGCGTGGCGCCCGACGGGCCCGGCGCACGGGTCACGGCCGACACGTTCGCCCGCTTCCCCGGGCTGAGGGGCCGGCTCTACCACGCCCTGCTCATGCGCACCCACGCCCACCAGGTCGCCACGCAGCGGATGCTGCGCGAGATCCGGCGCCGAGCGGAGCTGTCGGCCGCCAGGCGACCGATGATCGCCCCGGATCCGGGGCGATCGACCCGATAAGTGTGTCCGAGGGGGGACTTGAACCCCCACGCCCTAATACGGGCACTAGCACCTCAAGCTAGCGCGTCTGCCAATTCCGCCACCCGGACGAGTGCGGAGGGAACTCTAGCAACCGACGCCCCCATTCCTCACATCGGGAGTCGGCCCGCGGAGTGTCAGGATGGGGGCATGTCCCACGACACCGAACAGTCGTCGTACACCCCTTCCTACGACCCGACCGCCGAGGTCGTCGACCTGTGTCGCGACCTGATCCGGATCGACACCACCAACTACGGCGACGAGTCCGGCCCCGGGGAGCGGAAGGCCGCGGAGCACGTGGCGACGCTCCTGGACGAGGTCGGCATCTCGAGCGAGCTGTTCGAGCTCGACAGCGGCCGCACGTCCCTGGTGGCCCAGTGGGGTGGCAGTCCCGGCGGGGAGGGCGCCCTGCTGCTGCACGGCCACCTCGACGTCGTACCGGCCGCGGCCGAGGACTGGCAGGTCGACCCGTTCTCGGGGGAGATCCAGGACGGCTACGTCTGGGGTCGCGGTGCGGTCGACATGAAGGACTTCGACGCGATGCTGCTCTCGGTGGTGCGGGCCAGGACCCGGGCCGGCGCGGTGCCCGAGCGGCCGATCGTGCTGTGCTTCACCGCCGACGAGGAGGCCGGTGGCCACCACGGTGCGCAGGTGCTCGTCGAGGACCACCGCGAGCACCTCGCGCACTGCACCGAGGCCGTCGGCGAGGTGGGCGGCTTCAGTACGACGATCCGCGGGCAGCGGCTCTACCTGATCGAGGCGGCCGAGAAGGGCATGGCCTGGATGAAGCTGACCGCTCGCGGCCGGGCCGGGCACGGCTCGATGATCAACGACGACAACGCCGTCAGCCGGCTGTCGGCCGCGGTGGCACGGATCGGCGCCCATGAGTGGCCGGTGCGGCTGACGCCGACGATGCAGACCCTGCTCGCCGCGGTGGCCGAGATGGCCGGCACCGAGGCGACCCCCGAGAACGCCGAGTCGCTGATCGAGGAGTTCGGCGGAGCGGCCCGGATGATGGGTGCGGTCATCCGCAACACAGCGAACCCGACGATGCTCGGCGCCGGCTACAAGGTGAACGTGATCCCGACCGAGGCCACCGGCCACGTCGACGGTCGCTTCCTCCCGGGCTACGAGGACGAGTTCTTCGACACGATCGCGGCGCTGTGCGGCGAGGGCGTGGAGCGATCCTTCATCTCCCACCAGCAGCCCTGGGAGACGCCGTACGACGGTGACCTCGTCGAGGCGATGACCCGGAGCCTCCTCGCCGAGGACCCCGACGCCCGGGTCGCGCCGTACCTGATGAGCGGCGGCACGGACGCGAAGCACTTCAACAAGCTCGGTCTGCGCAGCTACGGCTTCACCCCGCTCCGGCTCCCGGCGGACCTCGACTTCACCGCCCTCTTCCACGGCATCGACGAGCGGGTGCCGGTGGATGCGCTGGAGTTCGGTGCGCGGGTCTTCGACCGGTTCCTCGACCAGGTCTAGACGGCTGCTCGATGGAGGCGGTGGACGAGTACTTCTCGCACGCCATCCGAGACTGGGGTGGCGAGCCGGAGCGCCCGGACGCGTCCCGCCCGGTGGTCGGGGCGGAGGTCCTCCGGGCACTGTTCGCCGCCCAGCTGGAGAGTCGTCACGTGGACTTCGCGGCCCGATGGCTGCAGTCCGAGGGCAAGGGCTTCTACACGATCGGCTCGGCCGGGCACGAGAGCAATGCCGCGTTGGGTCTCGTGACAAGACCCGACGACCCCGCTCTGCTGCACTACCGGTCGGGCGGCTTCTACGCCGCGCGGGCGGCTCGGGCGGGGCGGACCAGCGCGGTGCGCGACGTCCTGCTGAGCCTCACCAGCTCCTCCCGCGACCCGATGTCGGGAGGGCGACACAAGGTGTTCGGCCACCCGGACCTGAACATCGTCCCGCAGACCTCCACCATCGCCTCCCACCTCCCGCGCGCGGTCGGCCTGGCCCACTCCCTGGACCTCGCTCGCACCCTCGACCGCCCGACACCCTGGCCGGACGACGCGATCGTCGTCTGCAGCTTCGGTGACGCCTCGGTCAACCACTCGACCGCGACCGGGGCGCTGAACGCTGCGTCGTACGTCGCCCACCGTGGCCTGGCGTGTCCCGTGCTGCTCGTCTGTGAGGACAACCGGATCGGGATCAGCACGCCCTCTCCTCGGGGTTGGCCCGGAGCCGTGCTCGCGAGCCTGCCGGGCATCACCTACTTACGCGCGGATGGTGCAGACCCCCCGAGCCTGCTCGAGCAGACCACCCGGGCGGTCGGCCTGGTCAGGGAGTCCCGGCGCCCGGCCGTGCTGCACCTCGACGTCGTCCGCCTCATGGGTCACGCGGGCTCGGACGTCGAGGCCGCCTACCGGAGCCGTCGCGCGATCGTGCAGGACTACGAGAAGGACCCGCTCCTCGGCACGGCACGCTGTCTGCTCGCAGGCGGACACGCCACGGCCGACCAGCTCCTCGAGTGGTACGAGCACGTCCGAGACCACGTGATGGGCGAGGCGGAGCAGGTCCTGCACGAGCCTCATCTGTGCAGCGCCGACGAGGTGATGGCGCCACTTGCGCTGCCGGGGACGCCACCGGGGTACGGACCGGGTCCTGTCGCGGCCTTCCCGGGCGGGGCCAGGGGTGGGCCACCCTCTTCCCTCACGCTGGCCCAGGCGATCAACGCGACGCTGGTCGAGCAGATGGACGCCCATCCCGAGCTGCTCGTCTTCGGCGAGGACGTGGCGGCCAAGGGTGGGGTGTACGGCGTGACGCGCGGCCTGCGCGGCCGTTTCGGCGGCCACCGGGTGTTCGACACCCTCCTCGACGAGCAGACCATCCTCGGGCTCGCTCTGGGATCGGCCCTGGCCGGGTTCGTGCCCGTGCCGGAGATCCAGTACCTCGCGTACCTCCACAACGCCGAGGACCAGCTCCGCGGGGAGGCGGCGTCGTTGCCCTTCTTCTCCGACGGCCAGTACCGCAACGGCATGGTGGTGCGGGTCGCCGGTCTGGCCTACCAGCGCGGCTTCGGCGGTCACTTCCACAACGACAACTCGGTGGCGGTCCTCCGCGACATCCCCGGCCTCGTGCTCGCGGTGCCGAGCCATCCCGCGGACGCGCCGGGGATGCTGCGCACCTGCGTCGCCCTGGCCCGGGCGGGCCACGTCTGCGTCGTACTCGAACCCATCGCGCTGTACCACTCGCGCGACCTGCTGGAGGAGTCGGACGCAGGCTGGACGGCACCCTTCAGCGCAGCCGACGGGCACGATGCGGCGGTGCCGCTGGATCAGGTCGCCAGCTACGGCGACGGACGCGACCTGCTGCTGGTGACCTTCGGCAACGGGGTGCCGATGAGTCTGCGCGCGCAGTCCAGGCTGGGCGACGCGGGCGTGGCGAGCACGGTCGTCGACCTGCGCTGGCTCGCGCCGCTCCCGCTCCAAGCCCTGAGCGACCTCGCCGTCGGGTTCCCAGCAGTCCTCGTCGTGGACGAGACCCGGAAGAGCGGCGGTGTGGCCGAGGGAGTCGTGACCGGCCTGGTGGAGGGCGGGTACGCCGGACGCGTGGCGCGGGTCGCCAGCGCGGACTCGTTCGTCCCACTGGGACCCGCGGCCGCGACGGTCCTGCTGTCCGAGGACGACGTCGTGGCTGCGGCGCTGCACGTCACAGGTCTCGCCGAGGACGGCTAGAACGTCGGTCGCATCCGGATGATCTTGCGCCGCAGCGTCACTCTCCGGGTGCCGTCGGGTGCCACGTGCACCCGGTCGAGCTCCCAGCCGCCGTGCTCCGCACGGTCGACCAGCATCTTGGTCACGACGTTGCGCGAGAAGTCGCGCGCGATGGTGAGCCTCTCGAACTCCCACTCCACCCCGCGTGCGGGCGGGCGCCGCAGGACGTCGGGCACCGGTCAGGCCTCCGACACGTCGTCGAGGGCGGACACGATCTCCGGGGGCAGGGTCAGCTCCTCGACACCCAGGAGATCCAGCAGCTGCTTGGCCGTGCGGGCTCCGACGATGGGGGCGGTCACCCCCGGTCGGTCGCGCACCCACGCGAGGGCTACCTCGGCCATCGACCAGCCCAGTCCGTCGGCGGCCTTCGCTACGGCCTCGGCGATCCCGTGACCGCGCTCGTCGAGGTACGTGTCGACGAACCGCGCGAACGCCGGGGAGGCTCCGCGAGAGTCGGACGGCGTGCCGGTGCGGTACTTACCGGTCAGGACGCCGCCGCCGAGCGGCGACCAGCACAGGATGCCGAGCCCGAGCGCCTCGGCCGCCGGCACGACGTCCATCTCGAGGCGACGGTTGAGCAGGGAGTACTCCATCTGTGTGGAGGCCAGGACGGCCCGCCCCGGGACCGCTCGCTGCCACGTGGCTGCCTGGGCCGTCTGCCAGCCGGTGTAGTTGGAGATCCCGACGTACGACGTGCGTCCGGTGGACACGGCGTAGTCGAGGGCGGTCAGGGTCTCCTCGAGGGGGACGCCGTCGACCCAGGTGTGGACCTGCCAGAGGTCGACGTGGTCGACGCCGAGCCGTCGTAGCGAGCCGTCGAGTGCGGCGAGCAGGCGTCCTCGCGAGGCGTAGGCCTCGCGCGTGCCGGTCCGTCGCGAGATCCCGGCCTTGGTCGCCAGGACGATCTCGTCCCGCGCGACCACGTCGCCGATCAGCCGTCCGACCAGCTCTTCCGACGCCCCGTCGGTGTAGCCCGCGGCCGTGTCGACGAGGGTTCCGCCTGCCTCGGCGAAACTGATCAGCTGGTCACGGGCCTCGTGCTCGTCGGTGTCCCCACCCCAGGTCATGGTTCCCAGGCCGAGCCGCGAGACCGTGAGGCCCGTGGCACCGACCGCCCGCTGTTGCATGCGCCCAAAGGTAGCCGGTCCCCGGCGCGCGGGGGGCGTGCGGCTCGCAGGTCGATCCGGGCCCTAGCCTGGGTGCGCCCGCACGACTCCCGACGCCGGAAAGCACGCGATGAACTACTTCGACGCCATCATCCTCGGCATCGTGGAAGGGCTGACCGAGTTCCTCCCGATCTCCAGCACCGGCCACCTGACGATCGCGGAGCAGGTCCTCGGTCTGCAGGTCGACGACCCGGCGGTGACCGGCTTCACCGCCGTCATCCAGATGGGCGCCATCGCGGCCGTGATCCTCTACTTCTTCCGCGACATCGCACGCATCATCAAGGCCTGGTGCCTGGGCCTGGTCAAGCCCGAGTGGCGCGGCCACCGCGACTTCCGGATGGGCTGGTACGTCATCGTCGGCACCATCCCGATCGGCCTGGTCGGGTTCGCGTTCCGCGACTTCATCAAGAACGACCTGCGCAGCCTGTGGGTCGTCGCCTTCGCACTGATCCTCTGGAGCGCGGTGATGTGGGCCGCCGAGCGTGCAGCCACGCAGGCCCGCGGCGAGAAGCAGCTGAACCTCACCGACGCGATCGTGGTCGGGGTCATGCAGTGCGCCGCGCTCGTGCCCGGCGTCTCGCGGTCCGGGGCCACGATCTCGGCCGGCCTGTTCCGCGGCCTCGATCGCGTCACCGCCACCCGGGTCTCCTTCTTCCTGTCGATCCCGGCCCTGCTGGCGGCCGGGCTGTTCGAGCTGAAGGACGCACTCGGCGGCTCGATCAGCGTGGGGCAGACGCTGGTCGGCACGGTCGTGGCGTTCCTCGTCGCCTACGCGTCCATCGCCTGGCTGCTCAAGTTCGTCGCGCACCACGCGATCACGTGGTTCATCCCGTACCGAGTCGGACTGGGCGTGCTCCTGATCGTGCTCCTGGCCACCAACGTCCTGTCCGCGACCTGAGGCGGCCCCGACCTACGCCGTGGGGGACCAACGACGTTGGTGGGTCGCTCCGGACTGCCGTTTGGGACCAAACGGCGTTGTTGGGTCGCTCCAGGCTGTCGTTGGGGACCAAACGGCAGGTACGACGCCACACCAGGCCGGCCCCGCGGACGAGGTCCGGGGCGCCGCGTCAGAGCCAGCCGGAGCGCTTGAAGAAGATCCAGAGCCCGGCCACGCTCAGCAGCATCAGCGCGAGCGCGTACGGGTAGCCGTAGGTCCACCCGAGCTCCGGCATGTGGTCGAAGTTCATGCCGTAGACGCCGGCGATCAGGGTCGGCACGACCACGAGCCCGACGCCGGCCGAGATCTTGCGCATGTCCTCGTTCTGCTTCACCGAGATTTGCGCCAGATGCGCCTCGAAGGCCGTGGACAGCAGCTGGTCGAGGCCGTCCACCGTCTCGGCGACCTTGGTGAGGTGGTCGAGTACGTCACGGAAGAACGGCGCGGCGTCCTCGTGGATCCCCGGTACGGCGCCCGTGGCGAAGCGGCGCATCGGCTCGCGCAGCGGCATCACCGCGCGCCGTGCCTCGGCGATCTCGCGCTTGAGCGTGTAGATCCGCGCCGAGTCGTTGGTGCGCTCGTCGGAGAACACCGACGTCTCGACCTCGTCGACGTCCTCCTCGAGGGAGGACATCACCTCCAGGTAGCCGTCCACGACCCGGTCGCAGACGGCGTACACGACCGCGGACGGGCCGTGCGTGAGGACCTTGCCCCGGGACTCGAGGTCGCGACGGGCCGTGTGCAGCTCCGAGCCCTCGCCGTGCCGGACGGTGATGATGAAGTCGTCGCCGACGAACATGTTGATCTCGCCGGTCTCGACGGCGTCGTTCGCGTCGACGTACCAGAGGGACTTCAGGGTCAGGAACAGGGTGTCGCCGTAGCGCTCCAGTTTGGGGCGCTGGTGGGCGTTGAAGGCGTCTTCGACGGCCAGCGGGTGCAGGCCGAACTCCTCCTCCACCGTCGCCAGCTCTTCCTCGCTCGGCTGGTGCAGGCCCACCCACACGAAGTCGCCCGGCTCGGAGGCGAGCTTGCGGACCCGGCCGAGCTCACTGGGCGGCAGGTCGTCGACGATGCGCTTGCCCTGGCGGTAGACGGCGCTGTCCACGATCACAGCGCTCACGCTAGCCCCTGGCACGCTGCCTGCCGCGCAGGCCGCGCATGGGGTCATCGGCACGTCACCCTAGGCTCGGGTCATGGCCACGGTGATCCTGCTCCGGCACGGACGAACCTCCGCGAACGCCTCCGGCACCCTCGCCGGGCGCACGCCAGGAGTGCACCTCGACGAGCTCGGGGAGGGCCAGGCCGCCAGGGCGGGGGACCGGCTGGCCGTCGTGCCGCTCGCGGAGCTGGTCAGCAGCCCCCTGGAGCGCTGCCGCGAGACGGCTCGCGCCGTCGCGACCCGCCAGCCGGCCCGGCCACGGGTCCGCGCCGACAAGGCTCTGACCGAGTGCGACTACGGCGAGTGGCAGGGCCGGCCGCTCCGCGAGCTCGCGAAGCTGGCGCTGTGGAAGACGGTGCAGACCAACCCGTCGGCGGCCACCTTCCCGGGTGGTGAGTCCCTGCCCCAGATGCAGGCCCGCGCGGTCGACGCCGTACGACGTCGGGACGCCCAGGTCACGGCCTCCCACGGCCCCCAGGCCGTCTGGCTGGCCGTCAGCCACGGCGACGTGATCAAGTCCGTGCTGGCCGACGCTCTCGGCATGCACCTCGACCTCTTCCAGCGGCTCCAGGTGGATCCGGCGTCGATCTCGGTGATCCGCTACACCGAGGCCCGCCCCTACGTCCTCGCCTCCAACACGCACGAGGGTGACCTCTCGTGGCTGGCACCCAAGCCGGGCAAGGCGAAAGCCCGCCGGCGCAGCGATCCCGGTGCCGAGGTGGGCGGCGGCGCCGGACCCTCTACGCCCCCTTCGTGAGCCCTGCATAAGGTGGAGACATGCCCGTCGTCCACGAGTTCGATCCGCCCGAGCGCTTCGTCGCGGGCACCGTCGGCGAGCCGGGCGGCCGCACGTTCTTCCTGCAGGCACGTTCCGGCCCGCGCCTGGTGAGCGTCGCGCTCGAGAAGCAGCAGGTGGCGGTCCTTGCCGAGCGCATCGACGAGCTGCTCGACGAGGTGATGTCGAGCAGCGGGACGGAGACGCTGATCCCCGCGGTCGCACCCGTCGGGCTCGAGGACTCCGGCCCGCTGGAGCAGCCGATCGACGAGCAGTTCCGCGCCGGCACGATGACCCTCTCCTGGGATCCCGCCATCGCCCGCCTCGTGATCGAGGTGTTCCCGCTGATGGACACCAGCGACGAGGACGACGAGGAGGAGGTCGACGAGGTCGAGCCGGAGGAGGTCTTCCTGGTCCGGCTCGAGGCTGGTCCCGCCCGTGCCTTCGTGCAGCGGGCCGCGCTGGTGATCGAGGCCGGCCGGCCCGACTGTCCCTTCTGCGGCAGCCCGATCGACCCCGAGGGACACCTCTGCGTCCGGGCGAACGGGTTCCGCCGCCGTAACCCGGCCTGAGCGGCCGTGACGATCGACCAGGGCCTCCTCACCGGTGCGCTCACCCTCCACGGACGAGTGATGCCGGCATCCAACGCGACCTTCGTCGGCGAGATCGACGAGCACCGCGTGATCTACAAGCCGGTCGCGGGGGAGCGGCCGCTCTGGGACTTCCCCGACGGCACGCTCGCGGCGCGCGAGGAGGCGGCGTACCTCGTCTCCGAGGCGCTCGGCTGGCACGTCGTACCGCTCACCTTCCGCCGCGACGGACCACACGGCCCCGGCATGGTCCAGCTGTGGCAGGAGCCGGACCCGGTGCAGGAGGCCGTCACCCTGGTCAACGACGAGGTGGTGCCCGAGGGGTTCCTCCACGTCTTCGACGGCCTCGACGACCGCGACAACGTGGTCTCGTTGGTGCACGAGGACACCCCCGAGCTGCGCCGGATGGCGGTCTTCGACGCCGTCGTCAACAACGCCGACCGCAAGGGCGGCCACGTGCTGGCGATGACCGACGGCCACCGCTACGGCGTGGACCACGGCCTCACCTTCCACGTCGAGCACAAGCTCCGCACCGTCCTGTGGGGCTGGGCGGGTGACCTGCTCACCGACGAGGACCGCGTCAGTCTGGAGCAGCTCGCCGACCGGCTCGACGACGACCTGGGGGAGCAGCTCGGTGACCTGCTCACCTGGCACGAGGTCGAGGCGACCCGGCGGCGCGTCAAGCGACTGCTGCGGATCGGGACCCTGCCGGAGCCCGGCCAGGGCTGGCGCGCCATCCCGTGGCCGCCCTTCTGATGGACGTCGGGACGGCGACCGGGACCGGCTGGAACGGGCCGGCTGCACCGGCACGGCGTGCGCGACGGCGCTGGACGGTGGCGTCGTCATCGACCTCGACGCCGACGTGCCGATGAAGCCGGTCCTCCGGAGGCCTGCGCCGCCGTCCGCTCGGCCATGGAACAGCAGCCGACCCGGCACCGGATCGGCGCCGGCTTCCCGCCCGGTGTGCACGTGGCAGCCAAGAGCGGCGGCCTGATGGGTGTGGTGCGCAACGAGATCGGCGTGGTGCGGCATCCGGACAGTGGGGGTACGCCGTAGCGGTGCTCACCCGCAGTGACCCGCGGGCGCGTGCGGACCCGAGACCGATCGATGCCGTGATCGGCGAGGTCGCGGCCCTCGCGGTCGGCGCGTGCCGCCGGTGACCCGCGCCCACTGTCCTCTGGGCGGGCCGGACGGCCGGGTGCCGTCAGGGCTGCCGTAGTCTCCACGCATGCGCGCATGGCCCTCTCCGGATCTGCCTGCCCTGCCCGCGACGGGCCCGGCGGTGCGGGTGCACGACACACCCACGGGTGGTCTCGTCGAGACCACACCCACGGGTGCTGCCCGGCTCTACGTCTGCGGGATCACGCCGTACGACGCCACCCACATGGGCCATGCCGCGACGTACGTCGCCTTCGACCTCCTGAACCGCGCGTGGCGCAACGCGGGCCACGAGGTCACCTACGTCCTCAACGTGACCGACGTCGACGACCCGCTGCTGGAGCGCGCCACCAAGGTCGGCGTCGACTGGCGGGACCTCGCCGAGCGCGAGATCGAGCTGTTCCGCGAGGACATGGACGCCCTCCGGGTGCTGCCGCCGGCGAACTTCGTGGGCGCGGTCGAGTCGATGGGACTGATCACCGAGCTGATCGGGAAGCTCCAGGACGCCGGCGTGCTCTACGCCGTGGAGGACGACCTCTACTTCTCGGTCGCGGCCGACCCGGCGTTCGGCCACGAGTCGCGCTGGACCCGCGAGCAGATGCTGGAGGTCTACGCCGACCGCGGCGGCGACCCCGAGCGGCCCGGCAAGAAGGACCCGCTCGACTGCCTGGTGTGGCGCGCCGAGCGCCCCGGTGAGCCGGCCTGGGAGAGCCGGTTCGGCCCCGGGCGGCCCGGCTGGCACGTCGAGTGCTCGGCGATGGCGCTGGAGTACCTCGGTGAGTCCTTCGACGTACAGGGTGGGGGCTCCGACCTCGTGTTCCCGCACCACGAGATGTGCGCGTCCGAGGCCCAGGTGCTCACCGGCCGCCCGTTCGCGCAGGCCTACGTGCACGCCGGGATGGTCGGCTACGACGGCGCCAAGATGTCGAAGTCGCGCGGCAACCTGGTCTTCGTCTCGGCCCTGCGCCTGAGCGAGGTCGACCCGATGGCGATCCGGCTGACCCTGCTCCGTCACCACTACCGCAGCGACTGGGAGTGGACCGACGCGGAGCTCTGGGACTCCGTCGACATCCTCGACCGTTGGCGCCGCGCACTGGCCCTGGGCGCCGGTGCGGACTCCGCGCCGGTGGTCGACGCCGTCCTCACCGCCCTCGCGGCGGACCTCGACGCCCCCGCCGCGGTCGCCGCGGTCGACGCGTGGGTCGACGCGACCCTCGGCACCCACGGGCTGGCCGAGACCGGCGACCGCGCCGCTGCTGCGACGATCAGGGCCGTCCTCGACGCTTCCTTGGGCCTCGCGCTCTGATACTGCCGTTTGGTCCCCAACGGCATGCTCAGGCGCCGAAATCGTGCCGTTGGGGACCAAACGGCGCATCCCAGAGACCGGCCGGACCACCGCGGGTGCGGCCGGCTCGCGGTCAGCCGTCTTCGGACCGGCGCTTGAGGTAGCGCTCGAACTCCCGGGCGATGGCCTCGCCCGACGCCTCGGGGAGCTCGGTCGTGTCGCGGGTCTCCTCGAGCGCGCGGACGTAGTCGCGAACGTCCTCGTCCTCCTCGGCCAGCTCGTCGACCCCGCGCTCCCAGGCCCGGGCGTCCTCCGGCAGGTCGCCGAGGGGGATGGTCACCTCGAGCAGCTCCTCGATCTGGCCGAGCAGCGCCAGCGTCGCCTTGGGGCACGGCGGCTGTGCGACGTAGTGCGGCACCGCCGCCCAGTACGACACGGACGGTACGTCGAGCCGCATGCAGGCGTCCTGGAAGACGCCGACGATGCCGGTCGCCCCCTCGTACGTCGACTGCTCGAGCCTGAGCCGGTCGACCAGGTCGGGCTCGGTCGCCGTACCGGTCACGGGGATCGGCCGGGTGTGCGGCGTGTCCGCGAGCAGCGCGCCGAGGGTGATCACCAGCTCGCCGCCGAGGTCGTCGCAGGCGGCCAGCAGCTCGGCGCAGAACTGGCGCCAGCGCATGTTCGGCTCGATGCCGCGCACCAGGATCACGTCGCGCTCCAGGTCGGGCGGGGAGGCGATCGCGAGCTGCGTGCTGGGCCAGGTGATGCGGCGGTGCCCCAGCTCGTCGAGGCCGACCACGGGTCGGTTCACCTGGAAGTCGTAGAACTCCTCGGGGTCGATCGCACCGATGATGCGAGCGTCCCAGACCTTGATCAGGTGGTCGATGACGGACGAGGCCGCGTCGGCGGCGTCGTTCCAACCTTCGAAGGCCGCGATGACCACCGGCTCCGCCAGGTCGTCGATCTGCTCGATCTCGATCACTCGACAACAGTAGTCACCCTGACCAGACGACCACCCGGCGCGCCGCGCTGGCGATCCGGGAATTGGTCGGCCCCTCCTCCCGGTGTCACGATGCGGGAACCAGGTCCACCGGTCGGACCCGCGTTCCTAGGCTGGTGACCCACGAGAGCGAGGAGTGACCTGCCCGTGACCCATCCGTCGCAGCGGCCCGATGCCACCGCGGAGCTGACCGACCTGCTCCACGACCGGATCCTGGTGCTCGACGGGGCGATGGGCACGATGATCCAGGAGCACCGGCTCGACGAGTCGGCCTACCGCGGCGAGCGCTTCGCGGAGTACGACGGTGACCTCGCCGGCGACAACGACCTGCTCTCGCTGACCAACCCCGACATCATCCGCGGCATCCACCGGTCCTACCTCGAGGCCGGCGCCGACATCATCTGCACCAACACCTTCAACGGCACGCGGATCTCCCAGGCCGACTACGGCCTGGAGGAGGTCTGCTACGAGCTGAACGTCGCGGCCGCCACGCTCGCTCGCGAGGCCGCCGACGAGGTCACGACCCCCGACCGGCCGCGCTACGTCGCCGGCTCGCTCGGCCCGACGTCCAAGACCGCGTCCATCTCGCCGGACGTCAACGACCCCGGTGCCCGCAACGTGACCTTCGACGAGCTGGTGGCGGCGTACCTCGAGGAGGCGCGCGGCCTCGTCGACGGCGGCGCCGACCTGCTCCTGATCGAGACGATCTTCGACACGCTCAACGCGAAGGCCGCGATCTTCGCCCTCGAGACGCTGTTCGAGGAGCAGGGCCGCCGGTGGCCGGTCATCGTGTCCGGCACCATCACCGACGCCAGCGGCCGCACCCTGTCGGGTCAGGTCACCGAGGCGTTCTGGAACTCGGTGCGCCACGTGCGTCCGCTCGCCGTGGGACTCAACTGCGCGCTCGGCGCCGAGGAGCTCAGGCCCTACGTCGCGGAGCTCTCGCGGGTCGCCGACTGCTTCGTGTCCGCCCACCCCAACGCCGGCCTGCCCAACGCGTTCGGTGAGTACGACCAGAGCCCGGGCCACATGGCCGGGATCCTGGGGGAGTTCGCCGGCAGCGGGCTGGTCAACATCGTCGGCGGTTGCTGCGGCACCACCGCCGAGCACATCGGCGCGATCGCCGACGCCGCCAAGGGGGTGGCGCCGCGGGTGCTGCCCGAGATCGCGTCCGCGCTGCGCCTGTCCGGGCTCGAGCCGGTCACGATCACCGACGAGAGCCTGTTCCTCAACGTCGGCGAGCGCACCAACATCACCGGCTCCGCCCGCTTCCGCAAGCTGATCAAGGACGGCGACTACGACGCAGGCCTGACCGTCGCCGCCCAGCAGGTCGAGGCCGGCGCGCAGGTGATCGACGTCAACATGGACGAGGGGATGATCGACGGCGTCGCCGCGATGGACCGCTTCCTCAAGCTGATCGCGTCCGAGCCCGACATCTCCCGGGTCCCGGTGATGGTGGACTCCTCGAAGTGGGAGGTGATCGAGGCCGGCCTGAAGTGCGTGCAGGGCAAGGCCATCGTCAACTCCATCTCCATGAAGGAGGGCGAGGAGAAGTTCATCGAGCAGGCGCGCCTGTGCCGTCGGTACGGCGCGGCCGCGGTGGTGATGGCGTTCGACGAGGACGGCCAGGCGGACAGCCTCGAGCGTCGTACGGCGGTCTGCGAGCGCGCGTACCGGATCCTCACCGAGCAGGTCGGCTTCCCGGCCGAGGACATCATCTTCGACCCCAACGTGTTCGCCGTCGCGACCGGGATCGAGGAGCACGCGACGTACGGTCGCGACTTCATCGAGGCCACCCGCTGGATCAAGGAGAACCTGCCGGGCGCTCTCGTCTCGGGTGGCATCTCGAACGTCAGCTTCTCGTTCCGGGGCAACAACCCGGTCCGTGAGGCGATCCACGCGGTCTTCCTGTACCACGCGATCGCGGCGGGCCTCGACATGGGCATCGTGAACGCCGGCGCCCTCGTCGTCTACGACCAGGTCGACCCCGAGCTGCGCGAGCGGATCGAGGACGTCGTGCTCAACCGGCGCCCCGACGCCGCCGAGCGGCTGCTCGAGATCGCCGAGCGCTTCAACATCGCGGCCGGCGTCGGCGAGGTGGCGACCGAGGAGTGGCGCGAGCTGCCCGTCGAGGAGCGGATCACCCACGCCCTCGTGAAGGGCATCGACGCCTACGTCGAGGGCGACACCGAGGAGCTGCGAGCGGTGATCGCCGACCGCGGCGGCCGCCCGATCGAGGTGATCGAGGGCCCGCTGATGGACGGCATGAACGTCGTCGGCGACCTGTTCGGCAGCGGCAAGATGTTCCTGCCCCAGGTGGTCAAGAGCGCCCGGGTGATGAAGAAGGCGGTCGCCTACCTGATCCCCTACATCGAGCAGGAGAAGCTCGACCGCCCCGAGCTCGCCACCGCCAAGGACACCAACGGCACGATCGTGATGGCGACGGTCCGCGGCGACGTCCACGACATCGGCAAGAACATCGTCGGCGTCGTGCTGCAGTGCAACAACTACGAGGTCGTCGACCTCGGCGTGATGGCCCCCGCCCAGAAGATCCTCGACACCGCCCGCGAGATCGGGGCCGATGTGATCGGGCTCTCCGGCCTGATCACGCCCAGCCTCGACGAGATGGTCAACGTCGCCGCCGAGATGCAGCGGCAGGGGTTCACGATCCCGCTGCTGATCGGTGGTGCGACGACCTCGCGCGCCCACACCGCGGTCAAGGTGGACCAGAAGTACGACGGCCCGGTGGTCTGGGTGAAGGACGCGTCGCGCTCCGTGCCGGTGACGGCGGCCCTGCTCGACGACCGGCAGCGCGACAAGCTCCTGGCCGACGTGCAGACCGACTTCGACGCACTGCGCGCGCGTCACGCCGCCAAGAACGACCGGCCGCTGGCGACCGTCGCCGACGCCCGCGCCGCGCGCACCCCGATCGACTGGACGGGCTACCGGCCGCCGCGCCCGCGCCTGCTGCTCCAGCAGGACCACGACGTCTCTCCCAACATCGGGCTGCCGGGTGCCGGTCAGCACGTGCGCGTCTTCCCCAGCGTCGACCTCGCCGAGGTACGCCGCTACATCGACTGGCAGCCGTTCTTCAACGCCTGGGAGATGAAGGGCTCGTTCCCGGACATCCTCGACGACCCGGAGTCGGGCGAGACCGCACGCAAGCTCTACGAGGACGCGCAGACGATGCTCGACCGGATCGTCGATGAGCGCTGGCTCACGGCCAAGGGCGTCGTCGGGCTGTTCCCGGCCAACGCGGTGGGGGATGACGTCGAGGTCTACCTCGACGAGCGGCGCGGCGAGGCGCACGCCGTACTCCACCACCTGCGTCAGCAGGGCGCCCACCGCCCGGGCGTCCCCAACCGCTGCCTGGCCGACTACGTCGCGCCCAAGGAGACCGGCCTCAAGGACTACGTCGGGCTGTTCGCCGTGACGGCCGGGCTCGGCACCCACGAGCGGATCGAGCAGTTCAAGGCCGAGATCGACGACTACTCGGGGATCCTGCTCGAGTCGCTGGCCGACCGGCTCGCCGAGGCGTTCGCCGAGCGGCTGCACGAGCGCGTCCGCCGCGAGCTGTGGGGCTACGCGCCCGACGAGCACCTCGACCAGCGTGAGCTCCTCAAGGAGCAGTACGCCGGCATCCGGCCTGCGCCCGGCTATCCCGCCAGCCCCGACCACACCGAGAAGCAGACCCTCTGGGACCTCCTCGACGTCGAGGGCAACACCGGCATGAAGCTCACCGAGTCGATGGCGATGTGGCCGGGCGCCTCGGTGTCGGGGATCTACTTCAGCCACCCGGAGTCGCAGTACTTCGTGATCGGACGCCTCGGCCAGGACCAGGTCGCCGACTACGCCGAGCGCAAGGGCTGGACGCTGGCCCAGGCGGAGCGCTGGCTGTCGCCGAACCTCGGCTACGACCCGGAGGACTGACCCCTGAGCGGGCTCGACCGACGGCTCGACTCCTTCGCCGCGGTCCTCTGGGACATGGACGGCACCCTCGTGGACACCGAGCCGGCCTGGATCGCGGCCGAGTTCGCGCTCGCCGAGCGGTACGACGGCACCTGGTCGCGCGAGCACGGCCTGCGCCTGGTCGGCAGCGACCTGCTCGACTCCGGTCGCTACATCCGCGAGCACATGGGCATCGACGTGACGCCCGAGCAGATCGTCGAGGAGCTGCTCGACGCGGTGATCGAGCAGGTGGAGCGGGAGGTGCCGTGGCGCGAAGGCGCCCGCGAGCTGCTCGGCTCCCTCCGTGCGGCCGGCGTCCCGTGCGCCCTGGTCACGATGTCCTACGCCCGCTTCGTGAAGCCGATCCTGGCGGCGCTGCCGCCCGACACGTTCGCCGCGGTCGTCACCGGCGACGTCGTCGACCGGGGCAAGCCGCACCCGGAGCCGTACCTCGCGGCCGCGCGAGACCTCGACGTCCTCGCGGCGGAGTGCCTGGCGATCGAGGACTCCGACACCGGCACCAGGTCGGCGGTCGCGGCCGGCTGCCGGGTGCTCGTCGCACCCCTGCACGTGCCGGTGCCACCCGGACCGGGTCGCGTGCTCACGGACTCGCTGACCGGGCTGAGTGCGGGGTCGGTGCTACGCGTGGCCACGCCGTAATCGTTGCCGGATCGCGACCTCGGCGCAGCGCACCTGGCATGGACCCGCTGGTATGCAGCCGCTATGTTTCCGTGACTGATCACCCTCTCGGCTTCTCCGAGAGGTACTGAAATTCGGAGGCGTCAAAGTGGATCGGACCAAGAAGCTCATCGCTGTGGCCGGAGCGGCCGCAGTGGTGGCCGCGCTCGGAGCGTGCGGCTCGAAGAACACCCCGGCAGCGGGATCCGCCACGGGGAACTACATCCTGGGTACCACCGACACCCAGGTGACCTCGCTCGACCCGGCCGGTGCCTACGACCTGCCGTCCTGGACCATCCAGTACAACATCTACCAGCAGCTGGTCACCTACCAGCCGAACTCCACCAAGCCCACGCCGTACGCCGCGAAGTCCTGCGACTACACCGACCCGCAGACGGTCAAGTGCGTCCTGAACTCCGGCATCAAGTACTCCAACGGCGACCCGATGGTGGCCTCCGACGTCACCTACTCCTTCAAGCGGTCGATCGTGATCAACGACTCGAGCGCGGCGTCGTCGCTGCTCGCCGACCTCAGTGACGGCGACCCCAAGAAGCCCGACCTCGCCAAGGGCGCGATCGAGACGCCCGACGACTCCACGGTGATCTTCCACCTCAACGCGCCCGACACGACGTTCATCCAGGCGCTGACCACTCCGGCCGCCTCGATCATCGACCCGAAGGTCTACCCGGACGACAAGCTGCTGGCCGACAGCGACGCGGAGGGCTCCGGTCCGTACGAGCTCAGCCAGTTCCAGCCCGGTCAGCAGGCCGTTCTCACGGCCAACCCGAACTACACCGGGCCCAACGCGCCGAAGGCCGCACAGGTGACCGTGCAGTACTTCAACAGCGACACCGCGCTGACCACCGCGATCGGCAGCGGCCAGGTCGACGTCGCGTGGCGGACCTTCAGCCCGACCGAGCTGAACAGTCTCAAGAGCAACAGCAAGGTCGACGTGCTCAACGGCAAGGGCGCGGAGTTCCGCTACTGGGTGTTCCGTACCCAGTCCGGACCCGGCAAGTCGGTCGCCGTGCGCCAGGCAGCGGCACAGATCATCGACCGCGACGCGATCGCCTCGAAGGCCTACGACGGCACCGTGAACCCGGGCTACTCCACCGTCCCGCCGGGCTTCCTCGGCGCCAACGAGGCCTTCAAGGCGAAGTACGGCACGCCGGACGTCGCCAAGGCCAAGCAGATCCTGTCGCAGGCCGGAGTCTCCACCCCGGTGACCATCAAGCTCGGCTACACCCCGTCGCACTACGGCCCCAACGCCGTCGACGAGGCGAACGAGTTCGCGCAGGAGCTCACCAAGAGCGGGCTGTTCAAGGTCTCGATCGACGACGCCGAGTTCACCCAGTACCAGGACCTCTACAAGCAGGGCGCCTACGACCTGTTCCAGCTGGGCTGGTTCCCCGACTACCTCGACCCGGACGACTACATCAGCCCGTTCCTCCACGACGGAGGCTTCTTCGCCAACGGCTACTCCAGCAAGAAGATGGACAAGCTGATCGCCCAGGAGCGTGCCGAGACGGACGCCACGAAGAGGGCCAAGCAGATCGGCCAGATCCAGGACCTCACGGCCCAGGACGCACCGATGATCCCCTCGTGGTTCGGCCAGAACAACGCGGTCGCGGTCAAGGGCATGACGGGTGTGGCGGACACGCTCGACCAGGCCTACATCTTCCGGATGTGGCTGCCCTCGAAGAGCAACTGAGCACGAGCGGCGTAGGGCGCCGTACCTTCGGGTACGGCGCCCTACGGCCGCGCACGCAGGTTCCGGTACGCAGGGGTGGCAGGCTGGGTCACGAGCACGGGAGGTCGAGATGAGTTCGGGCGGCGGATCCGGGTCCCTGGCTCGCTACATCGTGGTCCGCGTCCTGTTGATGATCCCGATGCTGCTGGTCCTGCTGACCTTCACCTTCCTGCTGCTGCGGGTGGCTCCCGGCGACCCCGTCAGCGCCTCCGTGGGCGGCAAGCTGGATCCCGCCATCCTGGCGCAGAAGCAGGCGCAGCTGGGCCTCGACCGCCCGTTGTACGTGCAGTACTTCGAGTACCTCGGTCAGGTGCTGCGCGGGAACTTCGGCACCACCATCAGTGACAACCAGCCGGTCATCGACGTGATCCGCGACAAGTTCGGCACCACGCTGATGCTCACTCTCGGCGCCTTCGTGATCGCGCTCGCGGTGGGCCTGCCCCTGGGCCGGCTCTCCGGTCGTCGGCGCGACAGCGGGGCCGACGCCGGCATCCGGGTCTTCGGCATCGTCAGCTACGCCGCACCGCTCTTCTGGGTGGGTGTCCTGCTCGTGGCGTTCGTGGCGGCGCACTTCCCGTCCTGGCCGACCTTCGGGGTGGCCTCGGCCCAGACGACGTTCGAGGTGCCGAGCCACACGCACATCCTCATCATCGACGCGATCTACGCCTGGGACTGGCCGGCCGTCTTCGACATCCTCCAGCACATGGTGCTGCCGTGCGTGACGCTCGGCCTCCTGCTCGTCGGCGTGATCATCCGGCTGGTGCGGGTCAACGTCATCCAGACCCTCAAGGACGACTACGTCGAAGCCGCCCGCGCGCGCGGCATCCCCGAGCGCCAGGTGGTGCGACGCCATGCCTTCCGGAACGCCCTGGTGCCGGTGATCACCGTGATCGGGCTGCTGTTCGCGCTCAGCCTGGGCGGGGCGATCCTCACCGAGACCACGTTCAACCTGCCGGGTGTGGGTTCCGCGCTCTTCAACTACCTCAACGCCCGCGACTACACCGCGGTCCAGGGCCTGGTGACCTTCTTCGGGGTCGTCGTGGTGGTCGTCAGCCTGCTCGTCGACATACTCAACGCACTCGTCGACCCGAGGGTGAGGTACTGATGAGCGTCAAGGGGACCGGCTTCCTCTCCGCGATCTGGCGGACCAAGGGTCTGGCCCGCTACATGTTCTGGGCCGGGGTGCTGATCACGGCGGTGTTCGTGTTCTGCGGGCTGTTCGCGCCGTGGGTGGCGCCGTACGGCTTCGCGCAGACCTCCGCGAACGGCGTCGACTTCCCCAAGCTGGCCCCGCCGAGCTCCCTGCACTGGCTCGGGACCAACGACCAGTTCTACGACATCCTCAGCCGGATGATCTGGGGTGCCCGGACCGCGCTCGAGGTCGTGGTCGCCTCGGTGATCATGTCGGCCGTGATCGGCGTACCGCTGGGTCTGCTCTCGGGCTTCATCGGCGGGTGGATCGACCGCGTACTGGTCTTCATCATGGATGCGCTGTACGCGTTCCCCTCGTTGCTGCTCGCGATCGTGTTCTCCTTCCTCCTCAAGGACAAGTTCGGCAGCGGGATCATCTCGGCGGCCGTGTCCCTGACCGCCATCTACATCCCGCAGTACTACCGGGTCGTGCGCAGCACCACGGTCTCGGCGCGGGAGTCGACGTACATCGAGGCGGCCCGCGCTCTCGGTGCGCGGCCGTTCACCATCATGCGCAAGTACCTCTTCGGCAACGTCGTGCAGTCGGTGCCGGTGCTCGGGACCCTCAACGCCGCGGACGCCCTCAGCACCCTGGCGGCCCTCGGCTTCCTGGGACTGGGGATCCAACCCACCCAGGCGTCGGAGTGGGGCTACGACCTGAGCCGCGCGCTCGACGACGCCCAGGCCGGCAACTGGCACCCGGCGTTCTGGCCCGGCCTGATGATCGTGATGCTGATCACCGGGCTCACGCTGGTCGGCGAGGGTCTCAACGAGTCCTTGAACCCGGCGCTGCGGCGGCGCCGGCTGCAGACGTTCACGTTCGGGCATCGCCACGAGCTCGAGGAGCGCGAGGAGGAGGTCGTGTGAGCCAGCTGCGCGATGCGAACCCGCTCGCCGACGGGCCGGTGATCGAGGCCCAGGACCTGCGGGTCTGGTACGCGACCGACCGCGGCCCGGTGCGAGCCGTGGACGGCGTGACCTTCTCGCTCCGACGGGGCGAGATCCTCGGCCTCGTGGGGGAGTCCGGCTGCGGGAAGTCGACCCTCGGACGAGGCCTGATCGGCCTGCTTCCCGACGGTGCGCAGCGCGATGGCCAGCTGAGGTTCCAGGGCCGCGACCTGCTGTCCCTGTCGGGCCGCGAGCAGCGGGACCTGCGCGGTCCGGACCTGGCGATGATCTTCCAGGAGCCCCTCACCCGGCTGAATCCGTTGATGCGGATCTCGGAGCACTTCGAGGAGACGTTGCACGTCCACGAGCCGGGTCTGAGCAAGGCGGAGATCCAGAGCCGCGCTCTCGCCGTCCTCCGCGTGATGGGGATCCCGCCGACCCGCTACCGCGCCTACCCGCATGAGTTCTCCGGCGGGATGCGCCAGCGGCTGATGATCGCGCTCGCGCTGGTCCTGCGGCCGGCGTTCGTGGTCGCCGACGAGCCGACCACGGCGCTCGACGTGCTGGTGGAGGCGCAGATCATCCGGATCCTCCACGACCTGCGCTCGGAGTTCGACACCTCCCTGCTGCTGATCACCCACAACCTCGGCATCGTCGCCGAGGCGTGTGACCGGGTCGCGGTCATGTACGCCGGCGAGATCGTCGAGATCGGCGACGCCAAGCAGGTGTTCTCCCGTCCCCAGCATCCCTACACCCGCGAGCTGCTGCGATCGACGATCTCGCTGTCCACGACCGGGCTCCACTTCATCGACGGCGCCCCGCCCGACCTGGTCGAGCCGCCGAGCGGCTGCCGCTTCCATCCGCGTTGCCCGGACGCGATGGAGGTGTGCGCCGTACGCCCGCCTGTCGACCGGGACCGCGGCGATGGTCACCGTGCCAGCTGCTGGGCCACCGACCTGGCGGAGGGTCTCGAGCTCGGCGAGTCGGAGCGGGCACCCCTGAAGCGTGAGGAGATCAGCGTTGCCGACGAAGCCTGAGACCCTGCCCCTCGCCCACGAGCGCTCCGCGACCGTGCTGGAGATCGACGACCTCGCCGTCCACTTCCAGCTCCAGGGCGGCGCGGTCTCTCGCTTGCTCGGGCTCAAGGGGCGACGCGTGAAGGCGGTCGACGGCGTCTCATTGGCGATCGCTCGCGGCGAGGTGCTGGGGGTGGTGGGGGAGTCCGGATCCGGCAAGACCACCCTGGGTCGGGCCCTCCTCGGGCTGGCGCACACCACCAGCGGATCGATCACCTACCACCACGCCGAGCGCGGCGAGCGCGTCGTGTCCGACATGCGCGGCGCCGAGCTCCGCAAGCTGCGCACCGACCTGCAGATGGTCTTCCAGGACCCACACGCGGCCCTCAACCCGTCGATGACGATCGAGGAGGCGGTCGGCCACCCGCTGGTGATCCACGGCATCGCCAAGGGCGAGGAGCTTCGCAAGCGCGTGGAGGACGCGCTGGAGCAGGTCGGGTTGGCACCGGTCGAGCGATTCATGACCAAGTACCCCTCCGACCTGTCCGGCGGCCAGAAGCAACGGGCGGTGATCGCGCGGGCGATCATCCTCTCGCCCGAGGTGATCGTCGCGGACGAGCCGGTGTCCATGCTGGACATGAGCGTCCGCGCGAAGATCCTCCAGCTGCTGCTCGACCTCAAGACGGAGCTCGGGCTCACCTACGTCTACATCACCCACGACCTGGCGAGCGCCAAGTACTTCTGCGACCGGATCGCGATCATGTACCTGGGCCGGGTGGTCGAGATCGGGCCGACGGACGAGATCTTCGCGAACCCACGGCACCCCTACACCAAGGCGCTCCTCGCGGCGATCCCGGAGCCCGACCCCGAGCGGATGCTGCCGCGCAACCTGCCACGCGGCGAGATCCCCGACGCGGCCGAGCCACCCCTGGGCTGCTCGTTCCATCCCCGGTGCCCGGAGGCCGTGGCCGAGTGCGGCTGGGAGTCGCGCGACCTGCGCGCCCTCATCGAGACGCACTGGACACGCCCCGACGCGGCGTACGACGAGGAGCAGGCGGTGCTCGGCGACCTCGGCCGGCTGGACGACCCGTCGGTGACGGCAACCGTCGGGCGAGGGGGCAGCGACCAGGTCCGCGCGATCCTCGACGCGATCCGGGCCGAGGACCGCGACGAGCCTCTCTGGACCGGCGTCGAGAGCATCGACCCCGAGGGTTCCGGCGTCCGCGTGCGCTTCCGAGAGGCCGACTCCCCGGCTCTCCGGCGCGCCGGCCGGGTCGACGTTGCCTGTGTCCTCTACCCCGAGGAGCCCGGCGCCTGACGGGCTGACCCCACCGCCGGCCGACCGGAGTCCTAGTACCAGCGGCCAATGGTGCCTCCGACCCGGTTTCCGGAATCCTGGGGGATACACAGACCACGATCAGGAGCTCCATCATGAAGACTCGCACCGCGCTCGCGGCGCTCACCCTCTCGGCACTGGCCCTGCCGCTTGCGGCCATCCCCCCCGCCTCGGCGAGCCACGGCGGCGGTGGACACCGCAACCACGGTGGCTGCGGTGGCGCGGCGATCTGGAGGGTCAAGGCCAAGCCCGACAACGGCGGGATCGAGTTCGAGGGCGAGGTCGACAGCAACCACCGCGGCCAGGCCTGGCACTGGACCATCAAGCACAACGGCAGCATGTCGGCGAAGGGCTCGAGCACGACCAAGGGCGTCAGCGGCTCCTTCACGGTGCGGCGCGTGATGGTGAACCTCAGCGGGACCGACCACTTCGTGTTCCGTGCCGAGCGTCGCGCGACGGGCGCGGTATGCCGTGGGACCATCTCCCTCTGAGCATCGACACAGGCCCTTCCCGCCTGCGTCAGGGAAGGGAGCCCGGGGTGAAGAGGGTGCTGCGCAACCCCGTGGTGCAGTTCCTCGTGGCCAGCCTCCTGCTGTTCGGGGTGATCTGGTGGGGGACGGGGCGGCTGTCGCAGACCGCGGCCCGCAACGAGGCCCTGACCGACGCACGCGTCAGCACCGAGCTGCTGGCCAACTCCGTGGCGGTGCCCAACATCACCGAGCAAATGGCCGACGGGGACCCGGGAGCCATCGACCGCTTCAAGCGTGCGGTCGGCGACGACCTGCACCCGACGGCGGCCGCCGTCACGCGGATCAAGATCTGGAAGAGTGACGGCACCGTCATCTACAGCGACCAGCCCGAGCTGATCGGCCAGAACTTCAAGCTCGACCCGGAGCAGATCCACGTCCTCAACAGCGGCGACACCGAGGGCAGCGTCTCCGACCTGCGACGTAGCGAGAACGAGTTCGAGACCGAGGAGGACGGTCTGCTCGAGGTCTACACCCGGATCCAGTCGCCCAAGGGCCAGCCCCTGCTGTTCGAGGCGTACTACCCCATCAAGAACGTCCAGGACCGGGCGTCGGAGGTGCTCACGCCGTTCCGGCGGATCAGCACGCTCGGGCTGCTCGCGGTCCTCCTCCTCGGCGTTCCCATGATCTGGGTGCTGACCCAACGCCTCACCCGCGCCAGCCGGGCGCGCGAGCGGTTGATGGAGCGGGCGATCGACTCGTCGGAGGCCGAACGCCGTCGGATCGCTCGCGACCTCCACGACGGCGTCGTCCAGGAGCTGGCCGGCACCGCGTTCGCGCTCTCGGGAGCCGCTCGTGAACCGAATGTCTCGAGCGAGCTCCGCGCCGACCTGGTCCGCGCCAGCGAGGCCCTGCGTCGGACGCTGCGCCAGCTCAGGTCGCTGCTGGTCGAGATCCACCCACCGGGGCTGAACGCCAGTGGCCTCGGAGCGGCGCTGGAGGACCTCACCGCCCAGGCGGCGAGCTCGGGAGTCACGCCGACGGTGACCGTGCAAGGCATGGACGGCACGCCGGACCACGTGGTCGCGCTCGTCTGGCGGGTGGCCCAGGAGGCGATCCGCAACTCGGTGCGCCATTCCGGGGCCAGCATGGTCCATGTCGACGTGCTCGGTGTCGGACGGCAGGTCAGCCTGACCGTCTGCGACGACGGAGCCGGCTTCGACCCCGGCACGGCGGGTCGTCAGGACTCGTACGGCCTGAGAGGGTTGCAGAGCCTCGTGCAGGACGGAGGTGGGACCCTGCAGGTGGAGTCGGCGCCCGGCGCCGGGACGACGGTGAGATTGGTGGTGGACCGGGGATGACCGACGAGATGATCCGCGTCGTGATCGTGGACGACCACGCAGTCCTGCGTGCGGGGCTCGACCAGCTGCTCGCCGGCGAGTCGGACCTCGAGGTGGTCGGCACGGCCTCCTCGGGTGAGGAGGCGATCGACCTCGTCCGCGAGCTGCGTCCCGACGTGGTCCTGATGGACCTGCAGATGCCTGGCGTCGACGGCGTCAGCGCGACCCGCACCATCGTCGGCGAGCAGCTCGCCGACGTCCTGGTGCTCACGTCGTACTCCGACGCGGAGCGGATCGTGGGCGCCCTCGACGCCGGCGCGATGGGCTACCTGCTCAAGGACGCCGAGCCCGACGAGGTCCTGCGCGGCATCCGGGCCGTGGCCCGCGGCGAGTCGCCGATCAACCCGCGTGCCGCCCGCGAGCTGCTCGGAGCCCGGCGTACGACGGGGGTCTCGGCCGCGGACCTGACCCCGCGCGAGAGCGAGGTGCTGGTCCTGGTGCGGCAGGGGCTCGCCAACAAGCAGATCGCGCGTCGCCTGGGCATCTCCGAGCGCACCGTGAAGGCGCACCTGACCTCGGCCTTCCAGCGGATCGGGGTCGTGGACCGGACCCAGGCCGCGCTCTGGGCCGAGCGCAACGGTCTCGGGGGCTGAGCCCCGGGTGACCGAGCCTGCGAGGTCACCGATCAGGGCGAAGGCCGGTCAGGGAGCGGTCACCGAGACGTCGAGGTCCTCCGCGGTCAGCTCGCCGCTGCCGCCGACCCGGTCGGGGAGCGGAGGTGGGGTGCCACCGAACTCGGGGCACAGGGCCTGGAAGGAGCACCAGGTGCAGAGCTTGGTGCGCTGGGGGCGCCAGTCGCCGGTCTCCTCGGCGTGCCGGATCGCGCGCCAGATCGCCTCCACCTTGCGCTCGGTGGCACGGAGGTCGGCCTCGTCGGGCACGTAGCGCAGCATCTCGCCGTTGCCGAGGTAGACGAGCTGGAGCATCGCCGGCACGACGCCGCGGGTGCGCCACAGGACGAGGGCGTAGAACTTCATCTGGAACAGCGCCTTGGCCTCGAACATCTCGCCCGGCGACCTGCCCGTCTTGTAGTCGACCACCCGGAGCGCTCCGTCGGGCGCGACGTCGAGACGATCGACGAAGCCCCGCAGCAGGAGCCGGGACTCCAGCAGCGTCTCGACGTAGAGCTCGCGCTCGGCGGGCTCGAGACGGCGCGGGTCCTCCAGCGTGAAGTACCTGTCGAGCACCACCCGGCACGAGCCGAGCCACTCCGCGACGTCGGGACCCTCGTCGGTGAACATCGTGGCGAGGTCGGGCTCGGCTGCCAGCAGTGCGTCCCACGTCGGCACGAGCAGGTCACGCGCCTGGTCGGGGGTGCGGTCGTGGGCGGGGAGGTCGAAGAGGTCCTCGAGCACCTTGTGCACGAGGGTGCCGCGCAGGGCGTCGGCCGACGGCTCCTCGGGCAGCCGGTCGATGGTGCGGTAGCGGTAGAGCAGGGGACAGGTCATGAAGTCGGAGGCCCGGCTCGGGGAGAGCGCACCGAGGACGTCCACCCCGTCGACCGGGGTCGACCGGAGCTCGGCCGGGGAGACCGCGGGACTCGACGTGCTGCTCATGCCCCGAATCTAGGCGAGGCCGCCGACAGCGCGTGGAAGCCGCGCGCCGTACGGCGGTCGGTTAGCCTCGACATATGAGTGACGACCGCGGCTCCCACGCCCCGGTCCGGCGTCCACCGGGGACGTTGAAGGTCGGGTCGATCGCGGGCAGTGACGTCCTGATCAGCCGATCGTGGTTCCTGATCGCCGCCCTGATCGCGGTGATGGTGGCCCCCGCGGTCGACAGGGCGGAGCCCGGGCTCGGCGGCCTGAAGTACGTCGCCGGGCTGATGCTGGCGGTGCTCCTCTACCTCTCGGTCCTCATCCACGAGGCCTCCCACGCCCTGGTCGCCAAGCACTTCGGGCTGCCGGTCACCTCCATCACCCTCCACTTCCTCGGCGGCATGACGTCCATCGACGGCGAGCCGGCCAGCCCGCGGCAGGAGTTCTGGGTCTCGGTCGTCGGTCCGATCTCGTCCCTGGCGGTATCGGGCGTCGCCTTCGGGGTGGCGCTGGTGGCGCCCGGCGGACTGATCGGACTCGCCGTCAACGGGGTGGCCTACACCAACCTGCTCGTCGGCGTGATCAACCTGATCCCGGGGCTGCCGCTCGACGGCGGTCGGGTGCTCAAGGCCGCCGTGTGGAAGGTCAGCGGCGACACCCACCGCGGCACCATCGTCGCGGCCTGGGGCGGTCGGTGCGTCGCGGTGCTGGCGTTCGGGTGGCCGCTGCTGGTCAGCCGGATCTACGACCAGCCCGTCTCCGCCGTCGACTTCATCTTCGCCGGCGTGATCGCCGTGTTCCTCTGGACCGGCGCGACGGCGGCCCTCCAGTCCGCGAAGGTCCGGTCCCGGATGCCGTACCTGGTCGCCCGCGACCTGGCACGACGTACGCTCACCGTCCCCGGAGAGCTGCCGCTGGCCGAAGCCGTACGCCGCGCCCAGGAGGTCGAGGCGGGCAGCATCGTCACCGTCACGCCGGCCGGCGTGCCGATCGGGGTCGTCAACGAGAGCGCCCTGATGTCGGTGCCCGTCGACCGCCGCGCCTGGGTGCCGGTCTCCTCGGTCACCCGCACCCTCGACGACGGGCTCAGCCTGCCGGTGGGCATCGGCGGCGAGGACCTGATCCGCGCCATCAGCTCGCGGCCCGCGGGGGAGTACCTCCTCCTCGACCCCGACGGCACCATCTTCGGCGTGCTCTCGACCGCCGATGTGGACCGGGCGTTCCGCGCCAGCGTCTGACCTGCTGCGCGTCGCCGACATGTGCCGTTTGGTCCCCAACGGCAGCCATGGGGGGCCGAAAGTCGCCGTTTGGTCCCCAACGGCAACACCGTCGACCCTCCCGCTAGGGTCGCCGCCATGTCCGACCACCCCCAGGAGACCCCCCGGCACGACGTCCCGACCGAAGCCTGGTCGGGTGTCCACCGGGGACCGCTGCAGGCGGGGGAATGGGTGCGGCTGGTCGACCAGAAGGGGCGTCGGCACAACATCGAGCTGACGCCTGGCAAGCGCTTCTTCTCCAACCGCGGCCACCTCGAGCACGACGACCTGATCGGTCGCGACGAGGGCTTCACGGTCGCGTCGTCGTCGGGCGGGGAGTATCTCGTCTTCCGGCCGCTCCTGAGCGAGTTCGTGGTCTCGATGCCGCGCGGGGCCGCCGTGGTCTACCCCAAGGACGCCGCGCAGATCATCTCCATGGTCGACGTCTTCCCGGGCGCCGACGTCGTCGAGGCCGGCGTCGGGTCCGGTGCGCTGACCTGCTCACTCCTGCGCGCGGTCGGCCCGCACGGCCGGGTGTCGTCGTACGAGCGGCGCGAGGAGTTCGCCGACGTGGCGCGCGCCAACGTCACCCAGTTCTTCGGCGGCGACCACCCGGCATGGAGCCTCACGATCGGCGACCTCGCCGAGTCGCTGCCCGCGTCGGGCGAGCGGGCCGACCGGGTGATCCTCGACATGCTGGCCCCGTGGGACTGCCTGGAGGCCGCAGCCGGCGCCCTGCGCCCCGGCGGCATCGTCTGCGCGTACGTCGCGACCACCACGCAGCTGTCCCGGTTCGTGGAGACCGTCCGCCTGCACGGCGGCTTCACCGAGCCGGCCGCCTGGGAGTCGCTGGTGCGTGACTGGCACGTGGAGGGCCTGGCGGTCCGTCCGGGCCACTCGATGATCGGTCACACGGCCTTCCTGGTGACAGCGCGGCGGATGGCGCCCGGGCAGCGGCCGCCCCTGAAGAAACGTCGCCCGGCGCCGGGCGCCTACGGTCCCGACTACGCCGGTCCGCGGCCGCCCGGCGTACCCGAGGAACCCGCCGTTGACTGACGACGTCGCCGGTTGCGGCGTGGTATCGAGATCAAATCGTGAGAAACGCGTGCACCAGCGGGCCTGAACGGGGACCGTGGACGAGTAGGGTCGATCCAGGAGGTGGGACGCATGAGCAGTGGTCAGGACGCCTCGAACGGCGCGGAGCGAAGCGCGCGCGAGCTGGCCGAGCAGGTGAGGTTCCTCGAGTCCGAGGTGACCGACCTCCGGCGCCGCCTGTCCGACTCGCCCGCCCAGACCCGCGGTCTGGAGCTCCGTCTCGCCGACACGCAGCGGTCGTTGTCGGCCGTCACCTCCCAGAACGAGCGCCTCGCCCAGACCCTCCGCGAGGCCCGTGACCAGATCATGAAGCTGAAGGAGGAGGTCGACCGCCTCGCGCAGCCGCCCGCCGGCTTCGGCACCTTCATCCAGCGCAACGACGACGACTCGGTCGACGTCTTCACCGGTGGCCGCAAGCTGCGGGTCAACGTGAGCCCGGGCGTCGAGCTCGAAGCGCTGGTGCGGGGCCAGGAGGTCATGCTCAACGAGGCCCTCAACGTCGTCGCCGCGCTCGACTTCGAGCAGATCGGCGAGGTCGTGATGTTCAAGGAGCTGCTCGCCGACGGCGAGCGCGCCCTGGTGATCGCGAACGCCGACGAGGAGCGCGTGGTGCGCCTCGCCGACCCGCTCAAGGCCGACACCCTGCGCGCCGGCGACTCCCTGCTGCTCGACAGCCGCGCGGCCTACGCCTACGAGCGCGTGCCCAAGTCCGAGGTCGAGGAGCTGATCCTCGAAGAGGTGCCCGACATCGAGTACGGCTCGATCGGCGGTCTGGTCAGCCAGATCGACGCGATCCGCGACGCCGTCGAGCTGCCCTACCTCCACCCCGAGCTGTTCCTCGAGCACAAGCTCAAGCCACCCAAGGGTGTCCTGCTCTACGGCCCTCCGGGATGCGGCAAGACCCTCATCGCCAAGGCCGTGGCGAACTCCCTGGCCAAGAAGGTCGCGGCCAAGACCGGCCAGGAGGGGAAGTCCTACTTCCTCAACATCAAGGGCCCCGAGCTGCTCAACAAGTACGTCGGCGAGACCGAGCGTCACATCCGCCTGGTCTTCCAGCGGGCCCGCGAGAAGGCGAGCCACGGCACCCCCGTGATCGTGTTCTTCGACGAGATGGACTCCCTGTTCCGCACCCGCGGGTCCGGTGTCTCCTCCGACGTCGAGAACACCATCGTCCCGCAGCTGCTGAGCGAGATCGACGGCGTCGAGGCGCTGGAGAACGTGCTCGTGATCGGTGCCTCCAACCGCGAGGACATGATCGACCCCGCGATCCTGCGGCCGGGCCGCCTCGACGTGAAGATCAAGATCGAGCGCCCCGATGCCGAGTCCGCCCGCGACATCTTCAGCAAGTACCTCATCCCCGAGCTGCCCCTGCACGCCGACGACCTCGCGGAGTTCGGCGGCAACCGGGTCTCGTGCGTCGAGGGCATGATCCAGGCCACGGTCGAGCGGATGTACACCGAGACCGAGGAGAACCGCTTCCTGGAGGTCACCTACGCCAACGGTGACAAGGAGGTCCTGTACTTCAAGGACTTCAACTCCGGCGCGATGATCCAGAACATCGTCGACCGTGCCAAGAAGATGGCGATCAAGGACTTCCTCGAGCACGACCAACGCGGCCTCCGGGTGCAGCACATGCTCCAGGCGTGCGTGGACGAGTTCAAGGAGAACGAGGACCTCCCCAACACCACCAACCCCGACGACTGGGCGCGGATCTCCGGCAAGAAGGGCGAGCGGATCGTGTTCATCCGCACCCTGATCACCGGCAAGCAGGGCACGGAGCCCGGGCGGTCGATCGACACGGTGCCCAACACCGGTCAGTACCTGTAGCACCGGGCCGGGGCTTGTGCCCTGACCGGCTGCCATCGCGTCGCAGGCCCCTGGTCTCCTTGGCCGGGGGGATGCTGCGCGTAGGCTCGGTCCGTGACCGTACGACGGGTGATGGGCACCGAGGTCGAGTACGGCATCTCGGTGCAAGGCCAACCCCACGCCAACCCGATGGTCGCCTGCTCGCAGGTGGTCAACGCCTACGCGAGCGCCACCATCAAGGCGCGTCGGGCCCGTTGGGACTTCGAGGAGGAGTCGCCGCTGCGCGACGCCCGCGGCTTCGACCTGAGCCGCCAGCTCGCCGATCCCAGCCAGCTCACCGACGAGGACCTCGGTCTGGCCAACGTGATCCTCACCAACGGCGCCCGGCTGTACGTCGACCACGCCCACCCGGAGTACTCCACGCCCGAGGTGACCACACCGCTCGACATCGTGCGGTGGGACAAGGCGGGGGAGCAGGTGATGCTCGATGCCACCCGGATGGCGGCGCTGACCCCGGGCAGCACCCCGATCCACCTCTACAAGAACAACACCGACAACAAGGGCGCGTCGTACGGCGCCCACGAGAACTACCTGATGAGCCGGGCGACGCCCTTCTCCGACATCGTGCGTCACCTGACGCCGTTCTTCGTGAGCAGGCAGGTGGTGGTGGGCTCCGGGCGCGTCGGGATCGGGCAGGACGGCCGTGAGAACGGCTACCAGCTCAGCCAGCGGGCCGACTACTTCGAGGTCGAGGTCGGGCTCGAGACCACGCTCAAGAGGCCGATCATCAACACCCGCGACGAGCCGCACGCCGACCCCGAGAAGTACCGCCGGCTCCACGTGATCATCGGCGACGCCAACCTGGCCGAGATCTCGACGTACCTCAAGGTCGGCACCACCTCGCTGGTGCTGGCGATGATCGAGGACCGCTTCATCACCAGCGACTTCGGCATCGACGGCCCGGTGGCCGCGCTGCGGGCGGTCTCCCACGACCCGACGCTGCGCGAGCTGATCCCGATGAGCGACGGGCGCAAGCTGACCGCGATCCAGCTCCAGGAGGAGTACCTCGAGCTCGCACGAAAGTACGTCGACGACCGGCTCGGCTCCGACGCCGACGCGCAGACCGTCGACGTGCTCGAGCGCTGGGAGTCCGTGCTCGCCAGGCTCCAGCAGGACCCGATGCTCTGCGCCCGTGAGCTGGACTGGGTGGCCAAGCTGAAGCTGCTGAACTCCTACCGCGACCGCGACGGGCTCGACTGGGACAGCGCCAAGCTGCAGCTGATCGACTACCAGTACAGCGACATCCGCCCCGACAAGGGGCTCTACCACCGGCTGGTCCAGCTCGGGCGGATCGACCGGCTGCTCGACGACGCCTCCGTCGAGCGCGCGATGCACGCGCCCCCCGACGACACCCGCGCCTACTTCCGCGGCCGGTGCCTGGAGAAGTACGCCGACTCCGTGGCCGCCGCCTCGTGGGACTCCGTGATCTTCGACCTGCCCGGTCGCGAGTCGCTGCAGCGGGTGCCGACCATCGACCCGCTCCGTGGCTCCAAGGCCCACGTGGCCGCCCTGATCGACCGCTGCGACACGGCCGAGGAGCTCTTCCGCGCGCTGACCCGGTGACCCGCCTCGCGGCGTGGGTCGAGCGGCTAGGGTGAAGACATGCCCCAGGAGCAGAAGCAGCCTCGCAAGTCGGGCGAGTCCGAGGACGTCACCGAGGTCGCGCCCGAGACCGATGTCGCCGAGCGCAAGGAAGCCTTGGACGACGACGTCGACGCCATCCTCGACGAGATCGACGACGTGCTCGAGACCAACGCCGAGGACTTCGTGAAGTCGTTCATCCAGAAGGGCGGGGAGTAGTTGCCTGACTCCCGCCTGCCGGCGTCGTTCATGGCGCCCGGCACCTCGAGCTTCGCCGACTTCCTGGCGGTGGAGTCACCCGACCTGCTGCCGTCACGCCGCGCCGTACCCCAGGGTCACGCGGGTGACCTCGCGCCCCACGGCACGACGATCGTCGCCGCGACGTTCCCGGGAGGCGTGGTGATGGCGGGCGACCGCCGCGCCACGATGGGCAACATCATCGCCCAGCGCGACATCGAGAAGGTCTTCCCGGCCGACGAGTATTCCTGCGTCGGCATCGCCGGCACGGCCGGCCTGGCGGTCGAGCTGGTCCGGCTGTTCCAGACCGAGCTCGAGCACTACGAGAAGATCGAGGGGATGACCCTGTCGATGGACGGCAAGGCCAATCGCCTCGCCGCCCTGATCCGGGCCAACCTCGGGATGGCGATGCAGGGGCTCGCCGTCGTCCCGCTCTTCGCCGGCTTCGACCTGTCGACGAGCTCGGGGCGGATCTTCTCCTACGACGTCACCGGTGGCCGTTACGAGGAGACGGCGTTCCACTCGGTCGGCTCCGGGTCGATGTTCGCCCGCGGTTCGCTCAAGAAGCTCTACCGCGAGGATCTCTCCCAGGACGAGTGCGTGACCGCGATCATCCAGGCGCTCTACGACGCCGCCGACGACGACTCGGCGACCGGTGGCCCCGACCTCACCCGCCGGATCTTCCCGGTCGTCCAGGTGATCACCGCAGAGGGCGGCCACCGGATCCCCGACTCCGAGGTCGCCGCCACCGCCGACGCCGTGCTCGCCGGTCGGATGAACCGTCCCGACGGCCCGGCCGCGGCCCTGACCTGAGCGCGTCCCGCCTCCGCTCGACAACCTAGGATCCCTTCATGAGCATGCCGTTCTACGTCTCGCCCGAGCAGCTGATGAAGGACCGGGCCGACTTCGCGCGCAAGGGCATCGCCCGTGGGCGCTCGGTGGTGACGGTGCAGTACGCCGACGGGATCCTGTTCGCCTCGGAGAACCCGTCGCAGGCGCTCCACAAGGTCAGTGAGATCTACGACCGGATCGCCTTCGCGGCGGTGGGTCGCTACAACGAGTTCGAGAACCTCCGGATCGCCGGGGTCCGCCTCGCCGACATGCGCGGCTACGCCTACGACCGTCGAGACGTGACCGGGCGCGGCCTGGCGAACGCCTACGCCCAGACGCTCGGGACGATCTTCTCCAGCGGCGGGGAGAAGCCGTACGAGGTGGAGCTCTTCGTCGCCGAGGTCGGCGACACCGCCGCGGACGACCAGATCTACCGGCTCACCTACCAGGGGCAGGTCACCGACGAGCACCGCTACGCCGTGATGGGTGGCGCCGACGAGGTCGTCGCGTCGTACCTCGCGGAGCACTACACCGAGAACGCCTCGCTCTCCGACGCCCTGCACGTCGCGGTGGCGGCACTCGGGCACACGCCCGACGAGACCGGGGCGACGCGCGACCGGGTGATCCCCGCCGACGACCTCGAGGTGGCCGTGCTCGACCGCACCCGTACCCAGCCGCGGAAGTTCCGCAGGCTCGGCCCGGCAGCGCTCCAGTCGCTCCTGGGCGACCGCGGGCCGACCGAGCATGTCGACCCCGCCCCCGGGGCGGACGGCACCCCGGAGACCCCCGCCGCGCCCGGCCCCGACCAGCCCTCCGTCTGAGGCGATCACCCTCCCTCTCGGTCGGCGAGGTGGTCCGCGGAACGCGCCGTTTGGGACCAAACGACAGCTGAGACCGCCCGAACCCCGCCGTTGGGGACCAAACGCCGTCCACCGGAGCCCGTCCGGGGTGTTCCTCCACAGGTGCTGGCACATGGGTGCCTGTCCCGGGCCGGGGTTGGCAAGCCTGGCGGCATGAGGACACAGGACGATCCGATCCGTGGTCGCGTCAGGCACCGAGGATTCCGTCGGGTCAGCCACGGACTCTTCCTTCCCGAGAAGGTCGGGCTGAGTCCGCGCGACGAGCTGCTGCGAGAGCTTCGTGCGTGGCACCTCGTGCTGCCCGAGGATGCCGCCTTCACGCACGTCACCGGCGCCTATCTGCTCGGATGGCGGCTCCCGCAGCTGCCCTCGAGCCCGCCGGTCTTCGCAGCTGTGCATGGCGGGGAACGTCGGCCGCGGCGGCCAGGTCTGGTCTTCTCCAGGCTGGTCGAGGCGCACGAGGACGCGGTCCGCGGCTACGCGTACGACCTGCCAGTGGACATCCCTGAAGAGATCCTTCTCCGAGCGGCCCGCGACCTCAGCCATGTCGATCTCGTGACCGTGCTGGACTCGGCTCGGGCACTCGGGCACGTGGATCGCAGGCGGATGGGGAACGTCGTCTCCAGTCGGCGGCCAGGCGCTCGCCCACTCGCAGCGGCGTACGCGGTATCGGATCCGCGCAGCGAGTCGGGAGGAGAGACGATTCTGCGGCTGTTCCACCGGGTCATGGAGGTGGATGTCGAGCCTCAGGTGGAGCTCCACGATGATGTCGGGCGCATCATCGGAAGGGCCGATCTGATGGTGTGCGGAACTCGCGACCTCCACGAGTACGACGGCGCCGGCCACCGGACGCAGAGCCAACACCGGTCCGATCTCCGGCGGGAACGCGCGCTGACCCAGGCGTCGTACATCCGTCGGGGCTACACCCTGGACGACCTGCTCCATCACCCCGCGGTTGCCATGCACGAGCTGGATCGGGTGCTCGGCCGGCCCCACCGACCGGAGCGGCTGCGCCGATGGCGACGCTGGGTCGAGCTCTCCACCTACTCGGACTCCGGAAGGGAGAGGCTGCTCAACCGATGGCGTCGAGCCATGGGTGTGAGCGATTGGTCATGAACGCCCTGCTTCGGCTGCTGATGACTGCCGTTGGGGACCAAACGGCACAGGTGACGCGACCCCCGGCGTGAGCGGTGCGCGCACGGCTTGCGGCCGTCGGCATAGTCTGACTCCGTGGACCGGCGGATCTTCGGGATCGAGAACGAGTACGGCGTGACGTGCACGTTCAAGGGACAGCGCCGTCTGAGCCCCGACGAGGTGGCGCGCTACCTGTTCCGCAAGGTGGTGAGCTGGGGTCGCAGCTCCAACGTGTTCCTGCGCAACGGCGCCCGCCTCTACCTCGACGTCGGCAGCCACCCCGAGTACGCCACGCCCGAGTGCGACGACGTCGGCGAGCTGGTCACCCACGACAAGGCGGGGGAGCGGGTCCTCGAGGGGTTGCTCAAGGATGCCGAGCAGCGACTCCACGACGAGGGCATCGCCGGCGACATCTACCTGTTCAAGAACAACACCGACTCCGCCGGCAACTCCTACGGCTGCCACGAGAACTACCTGGTCAGCCGCTCCGGCGAGTTCAACCGGCTCGCCGACGTGCTGATCCCGTTCCTGGTCACCCGCCAGATCGTGGTCGGGGCCGGCAAGGTGACGCAGACCGCCCGCGGTGCGTCGTACGCCGTCAGCCAGCGCGCCGAGCACATCTGGGAGGGTGTCAGCAGCGCCACCACCCGCTCCCGCCCCATCATCAACACCCGCGACGAGCCCCACGCGGACGCCGAGCGGTTCCGCCGCCTGCACGTCATCGTCGGCGACTCCAACATGAGCGAGACCACCACGATGCTCAAGGTGGCCAGCTGCGACCTCGTGCTGCGGATGATCGAGGAGGGGGTGGTGATGCGCGACCTCACGATGGAGAACCCGATCCGCGCGATCCGCGAGATCAGCCACGACGTGACCGGTCAGCGCAAGGTCCGGCTGGCCAACGGCCGCGAGGCGAGTGCTCTCGACATCCAGCACGAGTACCTCTCCAAGGCGCGCAACTTCGTCGACCGGCGCGAGATCTCGACGCCGATCATCGAGCGGGCCCTCGATCTCTGGGAGCGCGGCCTGAAGGCCGTGGAGTCCGACGACCTGGGTCTGGTCGACCGTGAGCTCGACTGGGTCATCAAGTGGAAGCTGATCGACCGCTACCGCGCCAAGCACGGGCTGCCGCTCGGCCACCCCCGGATCGCCCAGCTCGACCTGGCCTACCACGACATCCGTCGCGACCGCGGGCTCTACTACCTCCTCGAGAAGCGCGGGGCGGTCGCCCGGGTGACCACCGACCTGAAGATCTTCGAGGCCAAGTCGGTGCCGCCGCAGACGACGCGAGCCCGGCTGCGAGGAGAGTTCATCCGGAAGGCCCAGGAGCGGCGCCGCGACTTCACCGTCGACTGGGTGCACCTCAAGCTCAACGACCAGGCCCAGCGGACGGTGCTCTGCAAGGACCCGTTCCGGGCGTACGACGAGCGGGTGCAGCGCCTCATCGACGGGATGTGACCCGCCGCGCGGCGTCTGCGGATGCCGTGACGATTGGGTCCCCCGGATATGGTGAGAAGTCCGTGTCGTCATCCGAAGGACCCTCTGTGCATCGTCGTACCCGCCTCCGTTTCCTGCCCGTCGTCCTGATCGCGACGGCGGTCGCCCTCGCCGGGTGTGGGAGCAGCTCCAGCTCGTCGCCCTCGGCGGCCGCGAGCCCCTTGGACGCCGTCACCATCAGCGGTGACGTCGGCACGGCTCCCACCGTCAAGTGGAACAGCAAGATGACGGCCGACGACGTCCAGAACACGACGCTCACCAAGGGCGACGGGGCCACCGTCGAGACCGGTGACCAGGTCACGACGCAGATCTGGATCGGCAACGGCTTCAGCCAGGACACGGCGTACAGCACCTACGACCAGGGCGGCCCCCAGACCCTCACGGTCGACAGCAACCTGAGCCCCGTGCTCGCCGACGCGATGACCGGTGCGACCGTCGGCTCGCGGATCGCGGTGACGGCGCCCGCCGACAAGCTCTTCGGCGAGAGCGGCAACGCGCAGCTCAAGATCGGCAACAAGGACCCGATCCTGGTCATCATCGACGTGATCAGCAAGCCGAAGCCGCCGTTGAAGGGTCCCGAGGGCAAGCCGAAGCCTTCCCCGGCGTGGGCTCCGAAGGTGGTCGCCAAGGGTGACGAGGTGACGTCGCTCGACTTCGCCGGCACGCCCAAGCCCAACGGCAAGCTCCGCTCGGCGGTGCTGATCCAGGGCACCGGTGCGACGGTGAAGAAGGGCAACACGATCACGGTCAACTACCTGGGCCAGGTGTACAAGGCCAAGAAGCCGTTCGACGAGAGCTATTCGAAGACCCCGGCCACCTTCGCGATCGGCACCGGCGCGGTGATCACCGGGTGGGACAAGACCCTCGTCGGGCAGAAGGTGGGCAGCCGGATGATCCTCCAGATCCCGCCCAAGGAGGGCTACGGCAAGAGCGGCAAGCCGGAGGCCGGCATCAAGGGCACCGACACGATGTACTTCGTGGTCGACATCCTCGGCGCCTCCTGAGCACCATGGGGGCCATGTCGTCACGGAGTCCCCGATGAGTCCGCAGGTGAGCAACGCGTCCAAGACCGAGCGCCTGCTCAACCTGCTCATCATGCTGCTCGTCCAGCGGAACTACGTCTCCAAGGAGCGGATCCGGGCGATCCTCTACGCCGAGGCCTCCGACGACGCGTTCGAGAAGATGTTCGAGCGCGACAAGGAGGAGCTCCGCAGCCTGGGCGTCCCGATCGAGGTGGGACAGATGGACGCCTACTTCGACGACGAGCCGGGCTACCGGGTCCGGGCCGACGAGTTCGCCCTCCCCGAGATCTCGCTGGAGTCCGACGAGGCCTCCGTCGTGGCCCTGGCCACCAAGGTCTGGGAGCACGCGCGGCTGGCCGAGGCCACCACGGACGCCGTCGGCAAGCTCTCCGCGGCCGGGCTCGCGCTCGACCTGACCGCCCTCGACATCGCCCAGCCCCGCCTGAGCGCCGACGAGCCGGCGTTCGACGTGTTCTGGGAGGCCACCGTGGCCCGCCGCCCGGTCACCTTCGACTACCGGCGCCCCGGCTACGACGCGCCGCTGACCCGACACCTGCAGCCGTGGGGCGTCGTCCGTTTCTCCGGGCGCTGGTACGTCGTCGGCCTCGACACCGACCGTGGCCAGGAGCGTGTGTTCCGGCTGTCGCGGGTCGTCGGCCAGGCCAAGGCCACCGGTGCTCCGGGCTCGTTCGAGATCCCGGCCGGCACGGACGTCCGTGAGTCGGCCCGCCGTCTCGCGCCCGTCGCGCCGTCCGAGGAGGCGGTCGTGCTCGTCAGGCCCGGCGCCGGAGCGGTCCTGCGGCGGGCCGCCGCGACCATCGAGGCCGACGTGGACGGCCCCGACGAGGTCACCCCGTGGGACCGACTCCGCCTGCCGGACGGAGCCCAGGCCGACGAGCTGCTCGTGCTCGGGCCCGACGTCTACGTCGAGCAGCCCGCGTCCCTGCGCGACGAGGTCGTCTCGCGTCTGCGCGCGGCCGCCGGAGTGCTGGCATGAGCACCGCGCGCACGACCGTGACCGCCGGCGCCGCGCGCGACCAGGTCGGTCGTCTCCTGCGGCTGGTGCCCTACCTCCACGGTCGCGAGCAGGTGCCGCTCGAGGAGGCCGCCCGCGTGATCGGCGTACCTCCCGAACAGCTCGAGAAGGACCTCCGCGTCCTGTTCCTGTGCGGTCTCCCGGGCGGGTACCCCGATGACCTGATCGATGTCGACCTCGAGGCCCTCGAGGGCGAGGGTCTGATCCGGGTGTCCAACGCCGACTACCTGGCCCGTCCACTGCGCCTGACCCCCACCGAGGCGACCGCGATCATCGTCGCGTTGCGAGCCCTGCGGGCGGGTGCGGACGGGGAGACCCGAGGCGTGGTCGACCGTGCCCTGGCCAAGCTGGAGGAGGCCGCCGCCGGCGCGCAGACGCTGGTGGACCCCGGAGACGACCTCGCCTCCACGCTCGCTCTCAGGGGTCAGCTGGAGGACGCCATCCGGCGCGGGCGGCAGATCCGTCTCACGTACTACGTCCCCGCGCGCGACCAGGAGTCCGAGCGGGTCGTCGACCCGCACGGTGTGGTGTCCCACCACGGGGTCGACTACCTCGACGCCTGGTGCCACAACGCCGGGGCTCCTCGCCTGTTCCGGCTCGACCGGATCCACGAGGCGCACGTCCTCGACAGTGAGGTCGTGACCGAGCCTGCGCAGCCGCGTGACCTGTCCGACGGGGTCTTCGGCGGCAGCGACGAGGCGACGCTGGTCACCCTGAGGCTCCATCCCGACGCCCGGTGGGTCGAGGAGTACTACTCCATGCAGGACGTCAGGCCCGCCGGCGACGGCGGCTCGGAGGTCGACCTGCTGGTGGGCGACGAGCAGTGGCTCCAGCGGCTGCTGCTCCGCCTCGCGCCGTACGCCGAGGTGGTCGCGCCGCCGCACTACGCGAGTGGTGCCGCCGACGCGATCCGGCAGGCTTTGTCCCTCTACGACCACCCCCCGGGCTAGACTTCGGGCGTCCGTCCATCTCACGTCAGGACCTCTCATGTTGTACCCGCTGATCGGTAGCCTGGGCACGCCGGAACTCCTGCTCGTCCTGGCGATCGTCATCCTCATCTTCGGTGCCTCCAAGCTGCCGGAGCTGGCTCGAGGCAGTGGTCGCGCGCTGCGCATCTTCAAGGCCGAGACCAAGGGCCTGATCGACGACGACGACGAGGACGGTCAGAAGACCGCGTCCCAGCGCGAGCTCGAGGCCCGCCAGGCCGCGGAGCGCGATGCGCTCGAGGCCCGCCAGGCCGCCGAGCGCGAGGCCCCCGTGACCAAGCCGGTCGAACGCCGCGACGACACCACGACCTGACCGAGGGCTGCGTTGTCCATCGTCGGTGTCGTCGACGTTCTACGCGGCAAGCCGCACAACCCCACGGGCCCCGACGGCCGGATGGCGCTGTCGGACCACTTCCGTGAGCTGCGCGCCCGGCTGATCCGCTGCGCGCTCCTGTTGGTGATCCTGTTCTTCGTCGCCATCTACTTCTACGACCAGCTGCTCGAGCTGGTCCAGCACCCCTACAACCAGGCACAGGAGCAGCTCCGCGGCACCGGGACCCGCACCGAGGCCGTCGTGAACGACGCCACGGGCGGTCTGCTGCTGCAGATGAAGCTGTGCGGGGTCGTGGCCCTGATCGCGGCGAGCCCCTACTGGCTCTACCAGATCTGGGCTTTCGTGCTGCCGGGGCTGCACCCCAACGAGAAGAAGTACACCCGGATGTTCGCGGGCATCGCCGGGCCGCTCTTCATCGGCGGTGTCGCCCTGGGGTACTACGTGCTCCCCAAGGGACTGTCGGTCCTGATCTCCTTCACGCCGAACGGCGTGACCAACCTGATCGACTTCACCAAGTACTTCTCCTTCCTGATGCGGATGCTGCTGGTCTTCGGCATCGCGATGGAGATCCCGCTCTTCGTGGTGCTGCTCAACCTCGCCGGCGTGGTTTCCGGGCAGCAGATCGGGCGAGCCAGACCGTGGATCGTGATCGGCACCATGGTGTTCGCCGCCGTGGCCACCCCGTCGACCGACCCGTTCTCGATGCTGATGCTGGGCATCCCGATGCTGATCCTGTTCGGCCTGTCAGAGATCATCACCCGCATCCTCGACCGAGTCCGCGGCCGCGGGGCGCATCGTCCGGACGCAACCGACCAGTGGGCGGACGACCAGGCCTCGCCGCTGTGACCCCAGGCCCGCACGAGCCCCCGTCGTACGACGAGCTCGACCCGTTCGACCTGCCCGGCTGGCTGGGTGAGCGCGAGGTGACCTGGACCTCCGAGCGCGGCATCACCACCGGTCACCGGGTCGAGGGCGCGCTGACGGCGCAGGGAGTCGACCCGCTGCCGTGCGACCTGCTCGCGATCGACGACGCCTACCCCGAGCCGGTGGCCTCCGACAGGGTCAGGGTCCGAGCGCACCAGGTCTGGCAGTACGGCGAGGTGCTCCTGGTCGCCGACGCCGGCCGGGTGGTGCTCGCGGTGCCCGGTTCGCGACTCGACGCCGACCTCGCCCTGATCGCGATCGGTCGCCTCGGCCGGGCAGTCGGCGCCGCCTCCGGCTCGTACGCCGTACGACTCCAGGTCGACTGAGGGCCCGGCCGAACGCCCTTGTGTGGGTGCCGATCGAGTTGCCGTTTGGTCCCAAACGGCAGCGATTTCGGCCCGAGGATCGCCGTTTGGGACCAAACGGCAGGCATTTCGCCCCGGTAGTCTGCGCGCGTGCCGACACGCGAGATCGCGCTGCTGACGAACCCGACCGCCGGCAAGGGCAAGGGGGGCCTCGTGCGCGACCGTGCCCTCGCGAAGCTGCGGGGGGCCGGGCTCTCGGTCCGCAGCCTCCAGGGCCGCGACGCCGACGAGGCGCTCGACCTCGCCCATCAGTGCGTGACCGACGGCGTCGAGGCACTGGTCGTGTGCGGCGGTGACGGCATGGTCCACCTCGCCGTCCAGGCCGTCGCCACGACCACGACCCCCCTCGGCATCATCCCGTCGGGCACCGGCAACGACGTCGCCCGCTACTTCGACATCCCCCGCAAGGACCCCGAGGCGGCCGCCGATCTCGTGATCGCGGGCCGCACCAGGACCGTCGACCTGGCCCGCAGCGGGTCGCGCTACTTCGTGACGGTGCTCGCCGCCGGCTTCGATGCCATCGTCAACGAGCGCGCCAACCGGATGACCTGGCCCAAGGGGCAGATGCGCTACAACATCGCGACCCTCGCCGAGCTCCGGGTCTTCGAGCCGCTTCCCTACACCCTCCAGATCGACGACCTGCAGGCTCGAGCTCGAGGCGATGCTCGTCGCGGTCGGCAACGGGCCGTCGTTCGGCGGTGGCCTGCGCATCACCGAGGGGGCCTTGCTCGACGATGGCATGCTCGACGTGGTGATCATCAAGCCGATGTCGAAGGCAGGTCTGGTCCGGACCTACCCCAAGCTGTTCAAGGGCACCCACGTGACACACCCGCAGTACGAGCACCACCTCGCCCGGTCGGTGACCGTCGCCGCCCCCGGGATCGTGTCGTACGCCGACGGCGAGCGGTTCGGTGCGCTGCCTCTCACCGTCGAGTGCGCTCCCGGCGCGCTGACGGTGCTCGCATGAACACCCGGACGCACCCGGTCTTCGACACCTTCGCCGGGCAGTACGACTTCGCGCTCGACGACTTCCAGAAGCGCGCCTGCCACGTCGTCGAAGAGGGTCGCGGCGTGCTCGTCGCCGCCCCGACGGGCTCCGGCAAGACGGTCGTCGGCGAGTTCGCCGTCCACCTCGCCCTCGAGACCGGCCGCAAGTGCTTCTACACCACCCCGATCAAGGCGCTGTCGAACCAGAAGTACCACGACCTGGTTGCGCGCTACGGCCCCGACCGGGTCGGCCTGCTCACCGGCGACATCACGGTCAACGGCGAGGCGCCGGTCGTGGTGATGACCACCGAGGTGCTGCGCAACATGCTGTACGCCGGCTCCGGCACGCTCACGGGCCTGGGCTACGTGGTGATGGACGAGGTCCACTACCTGGCGGACCGCTCCCGCGGAGCGGTCTGGGAGGAGGTGATCATCCACCTCCCGGACTCGGTGGCGCTGGTCTCCCTCTCCGCGACCGTCTCCAACGCCGAGGAGTTCGGCGAGTGGCTCGAGACGGTGCGCGGCGACACCGACACCCTGGTCGAGGAGCGGCGTCCGGTGCCGCTCTACCAGCACGTCCTGGTCGGCAAGCGGATGATGGATCTCTTCGCGACCTCCGACGTCGACGCGGCCGCCGGGTTCGTCAAGGAGGGTGCGCCGGTCAACGCCGAGCTGCTCCGGATCGCCCGGGACGACTTCGCCAGCACCCGGCTGCGTGACCGACGCTCACCCAAGGGGAAGGGACCCCAGGGGCGCAACCGCGGCCGCCCCGTCGGCAACGGGCGGCGGGTCTGGATCCCGAGCCGGGTCGATGTCCTCGACCAGCTCGACGCGGCCGGACTGCTGCCCGCGATCGTGTTCATCTTCAGCAGGGTCGGGTGCGATGCGGCGGTCCAACAGTGCCTGCGCTCGGGGATCCGGCTGACGACGCCCGACGAGCGCGACGAGATCCACGCGTTCGTCGAGGAGGCCTGCGCCGACCTCCCAGCCGAGGACCGACACGTCCTGGGCTACCACGACTTCCTCGACGGCCTGAGGCGCGGCGTCGCGGCCCACCACGCGGGCATGCTGCCCGCGTTCAAGCAGTGCGTGGAGCAGCTGTTCGTGCGCGGGCTCTGCAAGGCGGTCTTCGCCACCGAGACCCTGGCCCTGGGCATCAACATGCCGGCCCGCACGGTGGTCCTCGAGAAGCTCTCGAAGTGGAACGGCGAGACCCATGCCGACATCACGCCGGGGGAGTACACCCAGCTGACCGGACGTGCCGGTCGGCGCGGCCTCGACGTCGAGGGGCATGCGGTCGTCCTCTGGCAGCAGGGGATGAACCCGAGCGAGGTCGCCGGCCTGGCGTCGACGCGTACCTACCCGCTCCGCTCGAGCTTCCGCCCGTCGTACAACATGGCGGTCAACCTGGTGCACCAGGTCGGCCGGCTCCGGGCACGGGAGCTGCTGGAGATGTCGTTCGCCCAGTTCCAGGCCGACAAGGCCGTGGTCGGGCTCGCACGCCAGCTGACGAAGAGTCAGGACGCCCTGCAGGGGTACGCCGCGTCGGCCGCCTGCGAGCGCGGCGACTTCATGGAGTACGCCGCCATCCGCCACCGCGTCTCCGAGCTGGAGAAGGGGGCCGCGCGTGCCCGGAAGGCAGACCGTCGTGAGGAGGTGCTGCACTCCCTGGCGCGGCTCCATCGCGGTGACGTGATCGAGGTGCCGAGCGGGAAGTTCGCCGGCTTCGCGGTCGTGCTCGACCCCGGCGCCTCGTCGGACGGGCCGCGGCCGCAGGTGCTCACCGCCGAACGTCAGGCGCGCCGGCTCAGCCTGCTGGACTTCCCGACACCAGTCACCGCCACGACCCGGCTGCGGCTGCCGCGGGGCTTCAACCCGCGCAACCCGCAGATGCGGCGCGACCTGGCGTCGTCGCTGCGTGCGGCCACCCACAACCTCACCCCGCCCCCGCCGAGCAGGCAGCGCGACCGCGAGGCCGTCTCCGACGACCCCCGGGTGGAGGAGCTGCGGGCGCAGCTGCGTGCGCACCCGTGCCACGACTGCCCCGATCGTGAGGACCACGCGCGCTGGGCCGAGCGCTGGTTCAAGCTCGACCGCGACGCGAAGACGCTGGAACGCCGTGTCGAGCAGCGCACCAACACCGTCGCGCGCCAGTTCGACCGGGTGTGCGACGTGCTGGTCACCCTGGGTTACCTGGCCGACGACGACGTCACCGACCTGGGCCGCCCGCTGCGCCGGATCTACTCCGAGCTCGACCTGGTGGTCGCCGAGGCCCTGCGGACCGGCGTGCTGGACCGGCTCGGCCCGTCCGGGCTGGCCGCGGCGCTGTCGACCCTGGTCTACGAGGCGCGCCGGCCCGAGGACGTCGTGTCGGCACGGGTCCCGGGCGGCGACACGCGGCGGGCGATCGACGCACTGGAGCTGCTGTGGCGTGAGCTGTCGGAGGTCGAGCGGCAGCACCGCCTCGACTTCCTGCGACGGCCCGACGCCGGGCTCGCGTGGGCGGCGTACCGCTGGTGCGAGGGCGACGACCTGTCCGAGGTGCTCGACGAGAGCGACCTGACCGCCGGCGACTTCGTGCGGTGGATCAAGCAGCTGATCGACCTGTGCGGCCAGGTCGCGGATGCCGCCGGTGACGGCGCCCTCCGCACCACCGCTCGCGACGTCGTACGCCGGATCCGGCGCGGGGTCGTGGCCGTGGCACCCCTGGAGGACTGACCCCGGTTCCGGCCGGCCCCGCCCGACAACGGGGTCGTCCTCTGCAGGCTGTGGTGCGCGCCGTTTGGTCCCAAACGGCGCAACCAGGCCCCGAAATCATGCCGTTTGGGACCAAACGGCGACCCGAAGGCGTCGCCCAAGGTGGCGGGTGGGTGACAATGCGCGCATGGCCGACACGGAGCTGCTGGTGGTCGGGGCGGGTCCCTATGCGTACTCGGCGGCGGCGTACGCACGAGAGCGTGGGATCGGGACGCGCATCGTGGGGCGCCCGATGGGCTTCTGGCGCGACCAGATGCCGGCCGACATGTATCTGCGCTCCGGCCCCGACTGGTCGCTCGACGCCACCGGGGAGCACAGCTTCGCGGCGTACTTCGAGGAGCGGGGGCTCGACCCGCGGACCCACGACCCGATCCCGATCGGGGTGTTCCTCGACCACACCGACTGGTTCGCCGAGCAGAAGGGGCTCGGCGTCGAGGAGATCCTCGTCGACACGCTCACCCGGCCGAACGGTCTCTTCGAGGCGGCCATGAGCGACGGGTCCACGATCACCGCCGAGAGGGTCCTGGCCGCTCCGGGCATCGCGCACTTCGCGCAGCTCCCCGAGTGGTACGACGACGTGCCCGCCGACCGCCGCAGCCACACCAGCCGACTGGTGTCGTTCGACGACCTCCGCGGGGCCCGGGTCGCGGTGATCGGCGGTCGCCAGAGCGCCTACGAGTGGGCCGCGCTGCTGTGCGACCACGGCGCCGAGCGGGTCGACGTCATCCATCGGCACGCCACCCCGGTCTTCGCCCGGGTGAGCTGGGAGTTCGTCAACGCCTACGTCGACCAGACGCTGGCCCATCGCGGCTGGTGGCGCGAGCTGACGCCCGAGCAGCAGCAGGCGATCGCGCTGGAGTTCTGGCAGGTCGGCCGGCTGACCCTCGAGCACTGGCTGGTGCCTCGCCTGAGGCCCGACGTCGTCCACACCCACGCCCGCGCCACCGTGACGAGCGTGACGGCCGACGAGGCCGCGGTCACGCTCACCCTGTCCGACGGCGACCGGCTCGAGGTCGACCACGTCACCTGTGCCTCGGGCTACCGGTCCGACCTCGCCGCCGTGCCCTACCTCGCCGGTGTGCTCGACGCGGTCTCGGTCACCGATGGCTTCCCCGACCTGTCACCGGGGTTCGAGACCACCCTGCCCGGCCTCTTCGTCACCGGCTTCGCCTCCACCCGTGACTTCGGCCCCTTCTACGGCTTCACCAAGGGCTGCCCGTCGTCGGCGCGGATCGCCGTCGACGAGATGCTCCGCTGACGCGCCTCAGCCCGCCAGCACCGCCGTCAAGCGGCCCGGAGCGCTGCCGAGCCCCCAGCGCTCGGCGAGCGCGTCGACGAGCGCGGGGTCGCGCGGCGCCGAGGGAAGCGTCGCGTCGTACGGCGCGAGGTCGATCTGGCGGGCCACGGCCACCACGGTCGGGGCCACCTCGAGGTAGTCGGCCGCGTCGAGGATCCGGCGCCGTGGACCGGGCGACATGTCGGACTCCGGGTCGGCCGCCGCGGCGATGATCCCTGGGAGGTCGCCGAACCTCAGCAGCAGCGTGGCGGCCGTCTTCTCGCCGATCCCGGGCACCCCCGGCAGGCCGTCGGAGGCGTCGCCGCGCATCGTGGAGAAGTCGGCGTACTGACTGGGCAGCACGCGGTACTTGCCCACCACGAACTCGTCGGTCACCCGCTCGTGGTTGCCCACCCCCTTGGCGATGTAGAGGATCCGGACCCCGGCCTTGTCGTCGACGAGCTGGAAGAGGTCACGGTCGCCGGTGACGACGTCGACCGGCATCGGCGCACCCGTCGCCAGGGTGCCGATCACGTCGTCCGCCTCGTAGCCGTCGGCACCCACCACGCAGATGCCGAATGCGTCGAGCACCTCGAGGATGATCGGCACCTGCCGTTCCAGCGGGTCGGGCACCTCCTCGATGTCCGGCTTCGGACCGGGTCGCTCGGCGACCACCCGGTGCGCCTTGTACGACGGGATCAGGTCGACCCGCCACTGCGGCCGCCAGTCGTTGTCCCATGCGCAGACCAGGTGGGTCGGCCGGTACTCCCCGACGAGTCGGCTGATGAAGTCCATGAAGCCCCGTACGGCGTTCACCGGCGTCCCGTCGGGCGCGAGCACCTCGGGCACCCCGAAGAAGGCTCGGAAGTACATCGATGCGGAGTCGAGGACCATCAGACGTTGTTCGGTCGCCACGAGGCCCGAGTCTGCCCCATCGCGGCCGCATCAGGACGCTAGGGTCGACCGCGTGGAGGAGACCGACCGCACCATCGTCCGGCTGCTCGCCGCCGACGGCCGGATGTCGTTCACCGATCTCGGGAAGGCCACGGGCCTGTCGACGTCGGCGGTCCACCAGCGGGTCAAGCGGCTGGAGAAGCGTGGCGTGATCACCGGGTACGGCGCCGGCGTCGACCACGAAGAGCTCGGTCTGGCCCTGACCGCCTTCGTCTCGATCACGCCGATCGACCCGTCCCAGCCCGACGACTACCCCGAGCGGCTCCGCGACATCGAGGAGATCGAGTCGTGCTGGTCGGTCGCGGGCGAGGAGCACTACATCCTCAAGGTCCGGGTGGCGACGCCGTCCGCCCTCGAGCGGTTGATCGCACGGATCCGGTCGGTCGCGAACGTCTCGACGCGCACCACGATCGTGCTCAGCACGCCGTACGAGAACCGCCCGGTCACCTAGGGCCGGTCGGCCGGTCAGGGGTCGCAGTCCTCGAGCAGCCGTGAGGCCCGGGCCAGACCGGCGCCCAGCTGCCGGTCGGCCGCCACGGGCCGAGCCGCTCCCTGCCGAGCCTCCGCCCGACCCGCGTGCAGGGCCGGCGTCGAGGCACGTTCGAGGCGGGCCGGCGCGAGGTGCACGACCCCGTCCACCCGGAGCACCCGGAGGCCGAGCAGCCGGGCGACGAGCCTGGTCTCGACGACGACCCCGTCGGAGAGGTGGCTAGCCGCGTCCGGTGCCAGCGTCCCCGGAGGACGGACCGCGCTCGAGCCGGGCGGCCAGGGTGCCGCGCTCGCCGTACGTCTCGAGGCGTTCCGCCGCCTGGCTCGCCAGTCGCCGTATCTGCTCATATCGCTCCCTCCCGGCCCTCGTGCCGACCACGTACCCCACGGCCAGCAGCCCGAGCGCACGCAGCTTCATGTCGACTCCGTCCGACGTCGGACCGCGCTCGCAACGGCGCTGGCCGCGGAGAGGGCCACCAGCGCGGCGCCGGCGGTGGCGCCGGAGCGAAGCGCCCGGGTCAGCACCGTGGACGAGATCGCGGCCGGCAGCACGCTGGGGTTCGCGTGGGCGATCACGCTGGACTGCGGTCGTACGGCGTGTGTCACCGCCTCCACGATCTTCACTGCTTCTTCTCCAATGCCGCTGCCAGCTGCTTCTTCGACATCGACGAGCGTCCGGGGATGTCCCGTTCGGCGGCAAGGTGGAGGAGGTCCGCCTTGGACATCTCCACGAGCACCGGCCGCTCGGTGCGACGTACCGTGCGGGTCACGCTCGCAGCCTCTTTCGCCGTACGCTCCCGCAGCCCGACCGCCTGTGACACGGCCGCGTCGGCCTCCGCCTGGTCGTGGCGCACCTGGGCGCTGATCCGCTCGGCGTCCGCCTTGGCCCGGTCAGCCGCCTCCTGGGCGAGCGCGGCCGCCTCCTCGGCCTGGCTCCTCGCCTCGGCGAGCTTCTCCGTGGCGTCGGCGAGGCGCTGCTGGGCCTCGTCCTGCGCCCGCTCGGCGTCGACGCGCGCCTGCTCCGCCCGTGCCTCGGCCGCCTCCTGCTCCTTGGCGCGGACCCGCTCGGCGTCGGCCTCGGCGGCCTGGCGCGCCTGTTCGACGTGGTCTTGGGCCTCCTGGGTCGCGACGGCCACGCGGCGGTCGATCTCGGCCTGCTGCTGCTCGTCGACCTCCTGGAGGCGCTGCTTCTCCTCGGCCTCCACCTGGTCGGCGCGCTCGCGCAGGGCGTGCGCTTCCTCAGCGGCGGCGACGGCACGGTCCTCGGCCTCACGGGCCGACTCGGCGCTCTCGCGGGCGCGGGCGAGGCCGGCCTCCACCGACGAGTCGGTGCCGGGCATCGCGTCGCGGACCGCGCGGCCGGCGCGCTGCGCCATCCCCTTGATGTCCGACGAGGTGCCGTTGCTCGCGTTGCTTCCGTTGCTGCTGCCGTTGTGGTGCTCGTGCGGCACGGCCTTGGCGGCCAGCCACGAAGCATTCCTCGGGATGTCCTTGGCCCCGTGCACCAGCGTGCTCACCAGGCCCCGGTTGGCGCTCTGTTTGTCGCCCATGCTGGTCCCTCCCCTCTCGCGTGACGCGGCGCCGCTCCCTGGCCCGCGTCTTGCACACGCCCCGAGCGGGCGCGCCTGAGATCGGTCGTACCCGGTGATGCGCGTCACATGCGCGCGCGGCCGTTCATCTGGCGCGGGCGTACTCTCGCAGGATCGATCTGAGGTGTGTGCTCGGTCACACCCACCGAGGCTGAAGGAGACACAGATGACCCAGGCTCCCGCACGCGACGACGCAGCCACGAAGGCGGACGCCGCGGACGCCCCGCAGGCCCGCGCCGACGCCTGGCTCGGCCGCTTCGAGGCCGCCCTGGCGGCCCGCGACGTCCCGGCCGCGGCGGCGCTGTTCGCGACGGACTCCTACTGGCGCGACCTGGTCGCGTTCACCTGGAACATCAAGACCGTCGAAGGCCGGCCCGGCGTCACCGACCTCCTCGAGCACACGCCGGACTCGGCCGGTGCCCGTGGGTTCGTGACCGAAGAGCCCCCCGACGAGGCGGACGGCGTGGTCACCGCCTGGATCGGGTTCGAGACCGGCGTCGGCCGCGGGCGCGGTCTGCTGCGACTCCTCGAGGAGGACGGCGAGGACCGGGCGTTCACGCTGCTGACGACGCTCTACGAGCTCAAGGGATTCGAGGAGCCTCGCGGTACGCACCGGCCGATGGGCGCCGAGCACGGCGCGAACAAGCAGCGGGCGACCTGGAAGGAGCGCCAGCAGCAGGAGGCCGAGAGCCTCGGCAGCACCACCCAGCCCTACGCACTGGTGATCGGTGGCGGACAGGGCGGGATCGCGCTCGGCGCCCGCCTGCGACAGCTCGGCGTACCGAGCCTCGTGATCGACTCGCACGCCCGGCCCGGGGACCAGTGGCGCGGGCGCTACAAGTCGCTCTGCCTGCACGACCCGGTCTGGTACGACCACCTGCCCTACCTGAAGTTCCCGGACAACTGGCCGGTCTTCTCGCCCAAGGACAAGATCGGCGACTGGCTGGAGTCCTACACCCGGATCATGGAGGTGCCCTACTGGTCGAGCACGCGGGCGACCAGCGCCACCTGGTCGGAGGCGACGGGGGAGTGGACGGTCGAGGTCGAGCGGGAGGGTCGCCCGCTGACGCTGCGGCCCCAACAGCTGGTGTTCGCGACCGGGATGTCGGGCAAGCCGAACGTCCCGGACCTCCCGGGGACCGACGTCTTCCGCGGCGACGTGCACCACTCGTCGGCGCACCCGGGGCCGGACGCCTACCGCGGCAAGAAGGCAGTGGTCATCGGCAGCAACAACTCGGCGTTCGACATCTGCGGAGCGCTGTGGGAGAACGACGTCGACGTCACGATGGTGCAGCGGTCCTCGACCCACATCGTGAAGAGCGACACCCTGATGGACATCGGGCTGGGTGACCTCTACTCCGAGCGGGCCGTGGCGTCCGGGGTGACGACGGAGAAGGCGGACATGATCTTCGCCTCGCTGCCCTACCGGATCCTGCACACCTTCCAGATCCCGGCGTACGAGGCGATGGCCGAGCGGGACCGCGACTTCTACCAGCGTCTGGAGAAGGCCGGTTTCTGGCACGACTGGGGGGACGACGGGTCGGGCCTGTTCATGAAGTACCTGCGGCGCGGGTCCGGCTACTACATCGACGTCGGCGCGGCCGACCTGGTGGCTGACGGCGAGGTGAAGCTGGTGCACGGCCAGGTCGACCACCTCACCGAGGACACGGTCGTGCTCGCCGACGGCACCGAGCTGCCGGCCGACCTGGTCGTGTTCGCCACCGGCTACGGCTCGATGAACGGCTGGGTCGCCGACCTGATCGACCAGGAGACCGCCGACCGGCTCGGCAAGGTGTGGGGCCTCGGCTCCGAGACGACCAAGGACCCCGGCCCGTGGGAGGGCGAGCAGCGCAACATGTGGAAGCCGACCCAGGTCGAGAACCTCTGGATGCACGGCGGCAACCTGCATCAGTCGCGGCACTACTCGCTGTACCTGGCGCTGCAGCTCAAGGCCCGCTACGAGGGGATCGAGACGCCGGTCTACGGCCTCCAGGAGGTGCACCACACGAGCTGACCGACCCCGCGCGCGTCCGCGCTCAGGTCGGGAACCCGGCGTGGACGTGGTCGTGGTGCGTGTCGTCGCTGAACCACTGCGGCGCCGAGCCGAGGAGATAGGGGCCGCCGACGTTGTAGGAGCCCGCGGCCGCGACGGCGTGCATGTAGTCCTCCACGAGCGCCCGGGGCGTGCGTGGGTCGACGACGGCGTGGCCGTCGATCGCCCAGGTGTCGAAGGCCCGGCCCTGCGGGTGGTCGCTGGGCCGGGTGGTGCCGAACACCAGCAGCGGGTGGCCGGAGCGGATCACGCTGACCGTCGGACGATGGCTCCTGGAGACGGTGAGCAGGGCGGCCAGCACGGACTCGTGCACCTGTCCGGAGAGGACGTCGGCCGTGGCGGCCGGCGGAAGGTGGATGCGGTCCGAGGCCAGGACGCGGCGCGCGGTGGACGTGAGAGAGCGTGCCGCGGGTCCGGGTCGCGAGGGATGGACGGCCGTCACGCGCCAGGTCGCCCCCGCCCTGCTCAGCCGTACGTCGTACGTCTGGCCGCCGGGGAGGACGCGGTCGCCGGCGCGGCGCCAGGACCGGGTCACCACCAGCACGCTGGCCGTCTCGGTGAGCAGCCCGCCGTACTGGGCGTCGATCACCAGCAGTGCGGTGTCGCGACCGTTGCCCGCGTCCTCCACCCGTCGTACGGCGGCGAGCTTGCAGGCCGGCACGAGCTCACCGGGGCCCGGTAGCCATCGCGTGACCTCCGGAAGCGCAGCCGGCGACTGCGACGGAGCCGGGGTCGCCAAGGTGCTCGGGCTCGGGGCCGACGGAGCCGGGGACGTGGGACCGGACCGAGCGGCCGACCCCTCGTCGGAGGCGTGCCCGGAGCACCCGGCCGCGAGCAGACCGACGCCGCTCAGCAGCACGACCCGGCGCGAGGCTCCCACCCTGCCAGCCTAGGTCGGCGGGCTGTGCGGCCGCTGTGGTCAGCCCCGGGCGTCGAGGTGCCCGGGTCCGGTCACTTGATCTTGCCCGTGAACGTGCCCGTCCCGATGCCACCGGCGGCGGACGCGAGCCCGTTGATGGTGAACTTGTCGTTGTTGACGAGGGTCAGCGGCACGCGGAAGTCGAGCTCTTGGGTCGACTTGCTGGTCTTGATGCTGCCGACCCACAGGAAGGTGTACACCCAGTTCCCGCCCGTGTGCGCTGCGCTGGCGAAGCTCCAGCCGGGGCCGCTCACGATGGTCGGCGCCCCGCCGTTGGTGCGGGTGTCGGGGTAGCTGACGGTGACCGTCAGCGAGGTCAGGGTCGGTCCGTTGATCTGCTGCCGGTTCTGGACCTGGACCTTGCTCTCGATCTTCGTCGGGTTGCCCGACTTGTCGTCCTCGGCCCGGAAGAAGTTGAACGTGTCGAAGGACAGGATCGGCGGAATTCCCGGGGCGGAGACGGCCAGGGCCGGCGCCGCGGTCACCACGGCGACGGCAGGTACCGTCCAGACGGCGGTGCGCACCACGGTGCGGCGGTTCGGGTGTCGAGGCATCTCGAGAGTTCCGTTCGTTGGTCGAAGTCGTGCGCGGGCGGGTCCGAGAGCCTGCTGTCCCACGTTGAATGGTAAATCAGGACCGGTCGCCCGCGTGGCGACTTGGTAAAGATCGGCCGATCGGTGGGCCGGCCGTCCGAGCCTGGTCAGTGGGCCTGGAGCGCCGCCGTACGACGGGACGCCTCGGCGACCTCCGCGGCCTTGAGCGCAGACTCGTCGAGCTGTCCGTGCTCGGCCCACCACTGCTGCCCGGCCTCCGGGAGCGTGTGGATCGGGTCGTAGTACTCGTAGGTCCGGCTCAGCGCCTCGGGGTCGGACGCCTCGATCGAGGTGCGGTAGTTCTTGGTCCAGTAGCTGATGCCGCGCTCGGTGTCGTAGGAGTGGAGCTGGTGGATCCAGCGCTTGCCGACGTAGGGCACGTCACACACGATCCGCGGCGTCGCGAAGCCGGGCAGGTAGCCCATGATCGCGTGCTGCAGCCGCTGGGCGTCGGCGACCGAGACCCGCCAGTGCTCGGAGTACGGGATCATGTCGCACATGTAGAAGTAGTAGGGCATGATCTGCGCGCCGTCGAGCAGCGCGAAGCAGAGGTCCAGCAGAGCGTCCGGGTCGGCGTTGACGCCGTTGAGGATCACGCCCTGGTTGCGGACGTCGCGGATGCCGGTGTCGAGCATCGTCCGCGCCGCCTCGGCGACCAGCGGCGTCACCGAGTTGGCGTGGTTGACGTGGGTGTGGATCGCGATCGAGACGCCGCGCTGACGCGACATCGTGCCGATCCGGGTCATGCCCTCGACCACCTCGGGCTGCAGCCAGTGCTGCGGCAGACCCATCAGGGCCTTGGTGGCGAGGCGGATGTCGCGGATGTTCTCGATCTCGAGCAGCGAGGTGAGGAACGACTCGAGGCGGGGCCACGGCATGTTGGCCACGTCGCCGCCGGAGACCACGACGTCGCGCACGCCGGGGTTGCGGCGCAGGTAGTCGAGCATGTCGCCGAGCCGGTCGTTGGGCTTGCCGACGAACTTCAGCTTGTCGATGACGGCGGTGGAGTTGCCGACGAGGTCCATGCGGGTGCAGTGGCCGCAGTACTGCGGACAGGTCGGCAGCAGCTCGGCGAGCACCTTGGTCGGGTAGCGGTGCGTCAGCCCCTCGGTCGCCCACATGTCGTGCTCGTGCAGGGAGTCGCGCGTCGCGTGCGGGTGGGAGGACCAGTCGCTACGCCGGTCGCTGAGGACCGGGAGCATGTAGCGGCGCACCGGGTCGGCGTAGAACGCGTCGGTCAGCGAGCCGGCGCCCGCCGGCTCGTCGTGCCGGGCGATGGTGTTCATCATCTGGGGCGGCACCAGCATCGACATGGTGGCGCGCTCGGCCTGGTCGCGTTCGAGGTCGGCGTAGAACCGGTCGTCGACGAGGTCGCCCATCAGCTCGCGCAGCTGCTTGACGTTCTTCACGCAGTGGGCGCGCTGCCACTGGGCGGACGCCCACTCCTCGGTGGTGACGTCCTTCCAGCCGGGGAAGCGGGTCCAGTCCGGCTCGACCAGCTCGGTACGGCGGTAGGGGTACGGCTGACCGGTCTCCAGACCGATCGAGGTCTCGATGCTCATGGTGGCCTCCTCGGCGGGTTCCGGCGCAGTCACGGACGCGCCGGTTGTGTGGCACGACGCGCTTCTGTCAGAGTAGGCGGAGAACATGCGGCTAGTCCAATGCCGGGCCGCAGATTCTCCCGTGTAAACCTAGTTCTAACGGAGGATACCCCTCGATGTCGGCGCTCAGCACCGTTTCGGACACTCGTCCGGCCGGCGATCCCACCGGCCTGCACCGGGTGCTCGACGAGGGTGTCGTCCTGCCCCAGGCGGCGCAGCGCCTCGACACCAGGCGTGAGCTGTGGCCCGACGAGGTGCGGGTACGGGTCGAGACGCTCAACCTCGACGCGGCGTCGTTCCGGCAGTTGGAGACCGCCCACTCGGTCGACGGCGTGGCCGACGGTGACGCCGTACGCCGCGAGGTGCTCGAGATCGTCGCCGCCCGCGGCAAGATGCAGAACCCGGTGACCGGCTCGGGCGGCATGCTCGTCGGCACCGTCGAGGAGGTCGGCCCGGAGTCGACCCTCGGCCTCAGCGTCGGCGACCACGTCGCCACCCTGGTCTCGCTGACCCTCACGCCGCTGGTGATCGAGGACGGCCTCGAGCGGTGGGACGGCCTCGGCGAGCAGGTCCCGGCCGACGGCTACGCGATCCTCTTCGGGCGTTCGATCGCGGCCACGATCCCCGACGACCTGCCGCCGGCCCTGAGCCTGGCCGTGATGGACGTCTGCGGTGCGCCGGCGCTGACACGGCGCGTCGTGGAGCAGTACGTCGCGACCCGTTCGACCGCCGGAGACGTGTCGGTCGCGGTGATCGGCGGCGCCGGCAAGTCGGGCTCGCTCAGCCTCGCCGCGGCGCGCGACGCCGGAGCAGCCCGCACGGTCGGCGTGGTGCCGCACGAGGCCGAGGCCGCCCTGCTGCGTGACAGCGGGCTGGGCGACCATGTGGTCGTAGCCGACGCCCGCGACCCGATCGCGCTGCGTGACGCCGTCGCCGCCACCGGTGGTCCGGCGGACGTCACGGTCGTCTGCGTCGACGTCCCGGGCTGCGAGGGTGGGGCCATCCTCACCACGGCCGAGCGCGGCACCGTGATCTTCTTCTCGATGGCGACCTCGTTCTCGGGAGCCGCCCTGGGCGCCGAGGGCCTGGCAGCCGACGTGACCATGCTCGTGGGCAACGGCTACACGCCCGGCCACGCGGCGTACGCCCTGGAGCTGCTGCGCGCCGACGAGGGTGTCCGCAGCCTGTTCGAGCGGAGACTGTGATGGCGACGACCACCCGGCCCCGGAGGGGCGCCCTCGACCTCGACCCGGTCACCGTGCGCAAGGCCCGGTCGCTGGCGCGCAAGGTCGGCCGGCCGATCGTCAGGATCGCCCAGCAGCACACCACCGTGTCGGTCGAGCGGGCGACGCTGCGGCTCGCCGGACTCGAGGGAGCCGACACCGAGGGCACGCCGTGGGTCAACCGGCTCGTCGACTGCGTCCGTGCCGACGTCGGCCTCGAGCACGGCGTCGCACTGCCCGTCTGGGACGCCGTACGACGGGGGGAGGGCACCGACTTGCTGGAGCTCGCCGAGAAGGCGTCCGCCGGCTCGGTCCGGTTCCGCCTGCCGGACGGTGTCGACGCCAAGCGCGCCACCACCGCGGCCCGTCGCCAGGTGGGCGCGGGGATCAAGCGCATCGACGGCCGGCGCAAGGAGCGCGAGCGCCTGATCGCCCGGATCGGCGACGCACCGTCGAAGCCCTGGATCTACCTGATCGTGGCGACCGGCGACATCTACGAGGACATCCCGCAGGCGCAGGCCGCGGCGCGCGAGGGCGCCGATGTGATCGCGGTGATCCGGTCGACCGGGCAGAGCCTGCTCGACTTCGTGCCCGAGGGTGCGACCCGCGAGGGCTTCGCCGGCACCTACGCCACCCAGGAGAACTTCCGTCTCATGCGCGCGGCGCTCGACGAGACGTCGAGGGAGCTCGGCCGCTACGTCCGGCTCACCAACTACGCCAGCGGCCTGTGCATGCCCGAGATCGCGGCCCTGGCCGGGCTCGAGCGGCTCGACATGATGCTCAACGACTCGATGTACGGGATCCTCTTCCGCGACATCAACCCGATCCGCACCTTCGTGGACCAGCGCTTCAGCCGTCAGGTCCACGCCCGGGCCGGGATCATCATCAACACCGGCGAGGACAACTACCTCACCACCGCCGACGCCGTCGAGGCCGCCCACACGGTCACCACCAGCCAGCTGCTCAACGAGTACTTCGCCAAGGAGGCCGGGCTCGAGGACTGGCAGCTCGGCCTCGGGCACGCGTTCGAGATCGACCCCGACCTCCCCGACTCGTTCCGCCTCGAGCTCGCCCACGCGATGCTGGCGCGCGACCTCTTCCCCGACGCGCCGCTGAAGTGGATGCCGCCGACGCGGCACATGACCGGTGACGTCTTCCGCGGCTACCTGCTCGACGGGTTCTTCAACCTGGTCGGCGCCCTCACCGGACAGGGCATCCTGCTGGTCGGGATGATGACCGAGGCCGTGGTCACCCCCTGGTTGTCCGACCGCGACCTGGCGCTGCAGAACGTCCGCTACGTGATGAACGCCGCCGGCAACCTGCGCGACGACTTCCAGCCCGCCCCGGACGGCTTCATCGCCCAGCGCGCCCGGCAGGTGCTCGGCGAGACCATCGACCTGCTCGAGCGGATCGAGGCCGAGCCCGGCAAGGCGCCGCTCCTCGAGGCGATCGCCGACGGCACCTTCGGCCTGATGAAGCGGCCGTCGACCGCCGGCCGGGGCTTGGACGGGGTGGCCGAGAAGGCGGACGGCTACTGGAACCCGGCCAGCGAGATCCTGGAGGGCGTGTGATGGTCCCGACGAGCTCGACCGACGGTGGCACCGGGCCGATCCGTCCGTACGGCGACACCACCGGCGACGGCATGGTCCAGCTGAGCTTCACGCTGCCGATGGCGCACTCCAAGGTCGCCGAGGGCGCCGCGGCGCAGCTGGCGAACAAGATGGGGATGGACCCCGCCCTCGTCGTCCATGCCAAGCCGATGGGGGAGGGGTTCACCTTCTTCGTCGTCTACGGCCGGGTGAACCACCTCGTCGACCCGTCCACGGTCGAGGTGGTCGAGCGTGACTACCCGCTGCTGACGCCGAAGGAGGCCAACGCCGCGATCAAGAGCGTCCTGCGCCGCCGGCTGGTCGTCGTGGGCGGGTGCATCGGCTCCGACGCGCACACCGTCGGCATCGACGCGATCCTCAACATCAAGGGCTTCGCCGGCGAGAAGGGCCTGGAGTACTACCGCGAGCTGAAGGTCGTGAACCTCGGCGCCCAGGTCAGCGTGCCGCAGCTCGTCGAGCGGGCACGCGAGGAGAAGGCGGACGCCGTCCTGGTCTCGCAGGTCGTCACCCAGCGCGACGCCCACCTGCTCAACACCCGCGAGATGTCGGCGGCGTTCCGCGAGTCCTACCCGCCGGACCGGCGGCCGCTGCTGATCGTCGGCGGCCCTCGCTTCGACGAGAAGATGGCCGGCGAGCTCGGCGTCGACCGCGTCTTCACCCGCGGTACGACGCCCGGCGAGGTCGCGTCGTTCCTGGTCCACCGCCTCACCGCGAAGCAGGCGAGCTGACATGGCCCACTCGGCACCCGAGGTCGGCACCCGCGTCGTCCACCGGCGCTACGTGCCCTACTCCCACGCCCACTACGCCGGGAACCTCGTCGACGGCGCCTACAGCCTCGGCCTGTTCGGCGACGTGGCCACGGAGATGTGCATCGTCACCGACGGTGACGAGGGCCTGTTCGCGTCGTACTCCGACGTGCAGTTCCGCGCCCCGGTCCGGGCCGGCGACGTTCTCGAGGTGACCTGCGAGCTGGTCCGGGCCGGCACCCGGAGCCGGGTGCTCGACTTCACCGTGACGGTGGTGGCCCGCGGTGCGGCGACGGACGAGCAGCCGGGCGCCGCCGAGGTGCTCGACCCGCCGGTGCTCGCCACCACCGCGACCGGCACCGTCGTGGTGCCGCCCCGCGCCTGAGCCGCCCTCGCCGCTCGCTGCGCCCGCCTCGCGCTCCTTCGTCGGGTGGTGCGTGCCGAGCCGGCTTGCGAGCAAGCTCGCTGCGTCGCTCGCTCTGCCCGCCTCGCCGCTCCTTCGTCGCGTCGGGGCGTGCTCGCTCGGGTTAGCGATCGTTCACCAGCCAGGGTGTTGATGCCCGACACGCCGCGCCTCTTGGCAAATTCTCAGTGAACTTCCGCCCCCGGAATGCCGCCTGACCTGCGCATTCGCGCGTTCCCGCAGGTCAGCGCCCAGTTGACAATCCGGTACCGGACAGCAGAGGGTTCGGTCCAATCGCTTGGGCATTCGTGTTGACGGGACCGACGTCCGAGAGACCGGGGTCATCCGGTGGGAGTCCGCCCACCCGGGTGAGCCGGTCCGCTGAGATCGGTCCTGTCCCACGAGAGCGAGACCGGAGGGGGATTCGGTCCCCCTAGACAACTTCCGGGGTCGCGGCAGCCAGCCGCGGACCGGTCGGCCCGAAGGGCCGAAGAACCCTCCGGTCAAGCCCGAACGAGCACCTGTCGATCCGACTTTCGCCGGGACGAAGTCCCTGCGAAAGCCGAGCAGGAGGCCGCAGTGAGCGGCGCAGCGCGCTTTGCGCGCAAGCCCCATCTAGCCCCGCTCCGCCGAGACGGAGCCCCATGCGAAAGCCGGGGCGGAGTGCCGCAGTGAGCGGCGCAGCGCGCTTGCGCGCAAGCCCCTGGCCCCGGCCAAGCACCCATCACGTGGCCGCAGTGAGCGGCGCAGCGCGCTTGCGCGCAAGCCACCTCACTGAGCCGCGGCGACGATCACCAGCCTCTCAGCCCCGGCCGCTATTTTGTCTCCCATGCCGACCCGCTGCCTCGTCGCCCTCGCGGCCGGGCTGGCGCTCGCGCTCTCTTTCCCCTCCACCCACGCGTTCTGGCTGCTGCCGTTCGCCGTCGCGGCGTTCTTCGTGGTGACCGCGGGGCTCCCCGCTCGCCGGGCCTGGATCCCGGGCCTGGTCTTCGGCGCCGCGTTCCAGTTCACGTTGCTGTGGTGGATGCACGCGGTCGGCACGGTGCCGTGGCTGGGGCTGTCGGCGATCCAGGCCGGGTGGTACGCCGTCCTGGCCGTGGTGGCGGTGCCGCTGCGGCGGCTCCCGGTGGCCCCGGTCTGGCTCGCGGTCGCCTGGGTGGCCATGGAGAACATCCGCACCGACTGGCCGGCCGGTGGCATGCCCTGGGGGCGCCTGGCCTACGCCGTCGTCGGCACACCCGCCTCCGGCGCGCTGCCCTACCTCGGGTCGACGGGGGTGAGCCTTCTGCTGGCGCTCCTTGGGTCACTCCTCGCCGCCGCCTACACCGCGCACGGGCGCGCGCGGCTCCGCCCGCTGTTGGCGGTGGCCGCGGTCGCGGCCGTGACCGTCGTACCGCTGGTGGTGCCGTACGACGCCACGGCGACGTCGCACACGACCGTCGCTGCGGTGCAGGGCAACGTGCCGGGTGACGGCACCGACGTGCTGGCGCACTATCGCGAGATCACCCAGCAGCACGCGGACGAGACCGCCCGCCTGGCCGCCGACGTCGCCGCCGGGCGCACCCCGCGCCCCGACTTCGTCGTGTGGCCGGAGAACTCCACGGCGATCGACCCGTTCGAGGACCAGGGGATGCAGTCCGACATCGAGGCGGGAGTGGCCGCGATCAAGGTCCCGCTGCTGGCCGGTGTCGTGGTCGACGGCGGCCCGAAGCACGTCCTCAACCAGGGCATCGTCTTCGACCCGGTCACCGGGGCCGGTGACCGCTACACCAAGTGGCACCCGGTCCCGTTCGGCGAGTACATCCCCTGGCGCTGGCTGTTCGGCACCCACCTCGCCCAGCTCAACCAGATCCCGCGCGACATGGTCGCCGGCACGCGCGTGACGCCTCTCGACGTCGCCGGGGTGAAGGTGGCCGACGCGATCTGCTTCGACGTGGCCTACGACGACGGGCTCTACGCCCAGGTGTCCCACGGCGGCCAGCTGGTCGTGGTCCAGACCAGCAACGCGATGTTCATCCACACCGACCAGATCGACCAGCAGTTCGCGATCAGCCGGTTGCGGGCGATCGAGACGCATCGCTACGTCGTGGTGGCGGCGATCAACGGCCTGACCGGCGTGATCGCTCCCGACGGGTCGGTGGTGACCTCCACCCCGCCGCGCACGATGTCGTACGCCGAGGCGCGGGTCGGCCTGTACGACGTGGTGACCCCGGCGGTCCGGATCGGCCCGTGGGTCGGTCGCACGTGTGTGGGACTCGTCGCCGTGGGGCTGATCTGGGCGTTGGTGCTGGGTCTGGGACAGTATCGTCGGACCCGCCGATCCCCGTCTGCGGTCGGCATCGTGTCCGCGCCCACCGACAGGACCCCGGTATGACCCGCCACCCGCTCGATCCGCCCCGCCTTGCCGTCGGTGGTGGGCGCCCGTGAGCACCGACGGAGCCGGGGTGCCGGCCGGACTGGGCCGGGTCGTGATGGTGGTCCCGACCTACAACGAGGCGGACAACCTCGCCTGGATCGTCGGGCGTCTGCGCGCCGCGCAGCCCGCTCTCCACGTGCTGGTCGTCGACGACAGCTCGCCCGACGGCACGGGCAAGATCGCCGACGAGCTCGCCGCGAACGACCCGCAGGTCGAGGTGCTGCACCGCACCGCGAAGGGCGGCCTCGGGGCGGCGTACAAGCACGGCTTCGAGGTCGCGTTGGCGGCCGGGTACGACGTGGTCGGCGAGATGGACGCCGACGGCTCCCACCAGCCCGAGCAGCTGCAGCGGCTGCTCGATGCCCTCGTCGACGCCGACCTGGTGATCGGCTCGCGCTGGGTCCGCGGAGGCAGCGTCGTGAACTGGCCCCGACGCCGCGAGGCGCTCTCCCGCGGGGGCAACTTCTACGTGCGGACGCTGCTCGGCGTACCGGTGCGCGACGCCACGGCGGGCTACCGGCTGTTCCGTCGTACCGCCCTCGAGGCCATCGACCTGGCCTCGGTGCAGAGCACGGGCTACGTGTTCCAGACCGACATGGTGGTGCGCTGCCTGCGCCACGGGCTGCGCGTGCGCGAGGTGCCGATCGAGTTCGTCGAGCGGGTCCGCGGCGACTCCAAGATGAGCGGCCGGGTGGCCGCGGAGTCGCTGGCCCGGATCACCTCGTGGGGCCTGCGCGAGCGCCGGGAGCAGGTCGCGAGCATGTGGCGGCGGTCGTGAGCGGAAGTCCGTTCCCGAAGCGACGCCTACGACGCCGCAGCCTGCGGATGTGGATCCTGATCGCGGCGTTCATCGTGGTGCCGATCGTCGAGATCTACGTGATCATCCAGGTCGGCCAGGCGATCGGGCCGTGGTGGACGATCCTGCTGCTGATCGCCGACAGCATCTTCGGCAGCTGGCTGATCGTGCACGAGGGGCGACGCGCCTGGCAGGCGCTGAACATCGCCCTCACGTCGGGCCAGATGCCGGCCCGCGAGCTCGCCGACGGGGCCCTGATCCTGGTCGGCGGCACCCTGATGCTGAGTCCGGGGTTCGTCACCGACGCGCTGGGGATCCTGCTGATCCTGCCGTTCACGCGGCCGATCGCCCGGCGGGTGCTGACCCGCGTCGTCGGTCGCCGGCTCCTGGACGCACGACGCCCCGGACCCGGGCCGCAAGGGCCCGTCGTCCGGGGCGAGGTCGTCGACGAGTGATGGTCGGGCGGTCTCCGGCTTAGTGCCGTTTGGTCCCCAACGGCAGACATCGGGGCGGCAAACGTGTCGTTTGGTCCCAAACGGCACGCCCACAGCCACCCGCCGGCTAGCCACCCACGTGCTGTGGGCGGGCCAGCTCACGCCTTGGACTTCACCCGGCGCTTGGCGTTGGTGCGGTGCAGGTGCGCGGGGCCGATCTCGCCGTCGCGCAGCAGCTCGAGGCGTTCCTTGAGGATGTCCTCGAGCTCCTTCTCCGACCGCCGCTCGAGCAGCATGTCCCAGTGCGTGCGGACCGGCTTCTCGGCCTTCTCCTCGCGCAGGATGCCGGACGTGCTGAGCGCCTCGGCGCCACAGCGCGGGCACTCCCACACCGCGGGGACGTCGGCCTCGACCGACATCGTGACTTCGAACTCGTGACCGTTGACACAGCGGTATCCGCACTGCTGACGGGCGGCGAACTCGATGCCGCGCTCGTCCTCGAAACTCTGTCCCCCCAGCCGCGCTCCACGTAGTGTGCGCTCTGCCATGAGGTTCACCTCCAGATTGATTTGACCCCCGGTACGACCCCCGAGGCGTACATCCACTAGACGGTCGTACCCGGTATTCGTGACGACATACGGATCCGGTTGGTCCTGATCAGTTCAACGTACGCCGGTCGGCCAGTGTTCCTCCACTCGTGCGAGACCGGTCACACCCGGGCAGGGAGCGCGTTGCCCGCCTCGGCGACGCCCCGAGCCGGGTCCAGCCGCAGCAGCAGGCCCGCTCCGAGCGCGAAGAACACGACCAGGGCGACGATCGCGGGTCGGTAGGACCCGGTGACCTGGAAGACCACGCCGAACAAAAAGGTGCCGAACCACGAGGTGCCGCGCTCGCAGGCGTTGTAGAGCGCGAAGTACTCGCCCTCCCGGCCGTGCGGGATCAGCAGGCTGAAGAACGAGCGCGACAGCGCCTGGGTTCCACCGAGCACGATCGCGATGGCGATCCCGATCAGCAGGAAGGTGACGACGTTGCCGCGGGGCAGGAACACCGCGAGGACGACGATCACCATCCAGGCGTAGATGCCGCCGAGGATGCAGCGGTAGGCGCCGTACCGCCCGGCCAGCCGCCCGAAGGCGAGCGCGCCGCCGAAGGCCACGAACTGGATCAGCAGGATCGTGGCGATCAGGACGCCGTCGCCGAAGCCGAGCTGCTTGGCGCCGTACGTCGACGCGACGCCGATCACGGTCTGGATGCCGTCGTTGTAGAAGAGGAAGGCGACCAGGAAGGTCAGTGTCGCCGGGAAGCCGCGCATCTCGCGCAGCGTGGTGAACAGCTGGCCGAAGCTGCGGTGGAGCAGGCCGCCGCTCTCGGGGAGGACCCCCTTCGCCGGGCGGTCGCGCAACCGGCGGACCGGGATGATCGTGAAGCCCGCCCACCACAGCGCCGCCGACAGCAGGGAGAGGCGAACCGCCAGCTCCTTGTCGAGCCCGAAGGTGCCGTGCAGCAGCACCATCACCAGGTTCAGCGCCAGCAGCAGACCGCCGCCGAGGTAGCCGAACGCCCAGCCGTGCGAGGACACCCGGTCGCGCTCGTCCTCGGTCGAGATGTCCACCAGGATCGCGTAGTAGCTGACCAGCGAGCAGCCGCCCAACATGCTGCTGAGCACGATCACGACCGCCCCCAGCTGCCAGTGGTCGCCCTGCATGAAGAAGAGCAGCGCGGCGCAGAAGGACCCGGCCCAGGCGAAGCCGGCCATGTGCCACTTCTTGTGGCCCGAGCGGTCGGCCAGGGCGCCCACGACCGGCAGCAGGAAGGCGCTCGCGATGGTGGCGAAGCTGGTCAGGTAGAACGGCAGCGAGCCCGCCGCCAGGTCGAGCCCGAGCACGCTGACGGTGCGGTGGCAGGTGTCGTCGGCGGAGTCGCCGCAGCCGGCGGCACGGCCCGCGACGGTGATCATGTACGGCGCGAACAGGACCGTGAGGATGGTCGTGTAGTACGCCGAGTTGGCCCAGTCGTACCAGTTCCATGCCTTCTGTTCACGGGCCCTCTCGACGAGACCCGGATCAGTGACCGTCACAGACGCAAACGTACAGGTCAGAGGCCTCTTTCTCGTCCAGCCGGACCGAGCTCCAGGGCTCCCTTCCGGGTGGCACCGGGAGCTGCGGCCACCACCTCAACGCTCGTTCAGCGGTGGGTCACAGTGCCGTCCCAACAGGGGCTGCACCCGGGAGTGTCCGCGCTCGTTCCGACCAACCACGACCGCCGGCCTCCTGCCAACGTGTCCAACATCGGCTCTGGCGAGACGTGCTTGGCCGACGGCATCGGTTCCTCACACCGGCGCGCGGCTCTCCACACTCTCCGGGGGGATCCCGGCTCTGCCCTAGGTACTCCCGAGCTGCTCAGGCGGACGCGCGGCGGTGGAGATGGAGGCAGGCGCCTGGGTGATGGTCCGGGGAAGGTACACCGAGGCGAGAAGGCCGACGAGCCCGCATGCGGCCAGCACGCCGATGGCCAGACCATAGGCTCGCTCGGGTGTGGAGGTGATCCCCGCGACAAGCACCGTGCCGGCGACGGCGGCTCCCAGCGAGGAGCCAAGGTTCGAGACGCAACGCGACAGGCCCGAGATCTCACCCTGCGACTGCTCGGGGAAGCTCGACTGCACCACGTTGACAGAAGGCGTCAGCATCAGGCCGAGTCCCAGGCCGATCAGGAGCAGGCCGGGGACGAAGGCCCAGACGTTGGGCGTCCCGATGACCAGCGCGAGCAGCGCGACGATGCCACTGAGCGTGACGACGAACCCAGCGAGGATCAGGGTGCGCTGGGCCCGCCTCTTCGCCAACCGCTCGGCCGCGAGGGATGATCCGAGCAACCCAGCGGTCGTCGCCGTGAAGATGACGCCTGTCTGGACGGCGTCGTACCCGCGCACGACCTGGAGGTAGGCCGACACCACGAACGACACTCCCGTGAGCAACAGCCATTGAAGGTTCTGGGTGATCAGGCCGAGGTTCGACGTGCGGTTCCGGAACAGGCTCGTGGACAACAGTGCCTCGCGCCCCGCACGCTCCTTGGCACGCATGGACAGGAAGAACCAGATCAGCACGAGCGCCCCGGCAACGATCAGGCCAACCATGAGCGCGAGGTTCTGATCGGCCGCCAAGATGCCCATGACCACGAGGACGAGCCCGACCGCCGAGAGCACGGAGCCGCCCACATCGAACGGTCGCCTCGGGTCTGCCGGAAGCGGGTCCTCCAGCGCCCGGCTCAGCCAGACAATCGCAGCGATCACCAGCGCCTGAAAGACGAAGGCTGCTCGCCAACTGATCGCGGATGTGATCAGGCCACCGATCAACGGGCCGGCCGCCGCGCCAATCCCACCCAACGCGCTGATCACCCCGAACGCCCGAGCACGTGACGTGATCTCGGTGAACAGCAGCGTGGTCAGGATGTAGACAGGCGGGATCAGCAGCGCGGTACCGACACCCTCGAAGATGGAGTTACCGAGAATGAGAATCCCGAGCCCAGGAGCCACCGCGCTCATCAGCGCGCCGATGCCGTACACCACCAGACCCACGAGAAAACAGCGCTTGCGCCCGTACTTGTCGCTGAGCTTGCCGCCAGGGATCATCAGAGCCGCCATCACCAGCAGGAACACCGTGATCGCCACCTGTACCCCTTGGACCGTGGTGTCGAGCTCCTCACTGATGTCGTTGATCATCACGTTCATGTTGGAGCCCGCGAAACTGCAGATGAACTGAGCCAACGCCAAGGGCAGCAGCACTCGTCGCAGCGCAGTTCGCGACCGCCCAGCCTCGCCAGTCCCGACCATCTCGCACTCCCTGGCATCGTGCCCCACCTCAGGCGCAGCGGGTTCCGTCCAGCCATGCTGCCCGCCGTGCGGGGGCGCCAGCAAGCGGTGGTGCCAACATGCGGCGTGTGCCGGCCCTCCGCTGGTCGGGGAGCACAGGCTCGACGTCGTCAACCGCGGGACGTCCGTTGCCGGCCGCTGCAGGGGCCGTCGAGCACGGAGTGCCTTGAGGTCCCCGGCCTTGGTGGCGGCCGTGAGCTGCTCAGGAGCCGGGAACCGTCACCGAGATGTGGCGCCCGGCGAGGGTGCCCCGGACGTCGAGGACCGTGGTTTTCACTCCGAAACCGAACCACACGCCGCCGATGCGCAGGTGTCCGTCCTCGTGACCCGGTCCTGCCACCCGCACGGTGGCGTCGAGGCGTTGAGGCGGGAACGTATAGGTGCCCCGGCCGGAGACTGCAACGTCGTTGGTCCAGCGGACCCCGGACATCCGGACCACCGCCCTGTTTCCGAACGCGATGGTGAAGGTGCCGCCCCGCAACCCGGCTCCGGTCTCGACCGGTGCCGGTCCGAAGCCACGCCGGAACGCGTCCGTGACGGCCGCTGTTGCCGCCGCTGCCACCCGCCGGTCCGCCAGGGTCGATGCGTCCTGGCCGTGAGGCATGGCGGCGGGACCGTCTGCTGCTACGAGCGGGAAGCGCCCGACGCCGGGGAAGGAGAACAGGTCGGTGTTCCGTTTCGCGCAGCCGGTCTCACCCGTGTGTCCGCTGCGGAGGAAGCGGACGATGATCGGTTGCGAGCACTGGGGGGCGGTGAAGAACACGTGGTGCTGCGCGTTCGCGATCTCGACGTACTTGCTGCCGGGCCACAGCTGGTGCAACGCCCTGGAGTCGAGGGAGGGGATGGACAGGTCCAGGTCTCCGGCGATGACCAGGGCGGGCACACTTCGAGGGAACTCGGCACCCACCGGTATCGCCGGTGGCGTTGACTTGGATGGCCCTGGCCAGACGATGCACGCGTCCGGTGCCACCGGGCTCGGCGGCCGGGAGACCCAGCCGTCCTTGGAGAACACTCCGAACTGGGCGTCGGGCAGCCCGGCGAAGGTCTGGTCCCACTGCACTCTGCGTTGGGCGATGGGTGCGGCGGTGTCCCAGGGGAAGCGTAGGTCCATGCAACTGCGGGCGGCATTGTCGCCCCAGGAAAAGATCTCGGCCGGGTCGGGCTGGCTCGGCACCGGCGTCGCCGCCTCGGCCGCCAGCCGGAGCAGCGGAGCCGGATCGTCGTCGTCTCGGAGCGCCGCCGCGGCCGCGGCCACCTCGGTGAGGGCGGTCAGGCCGAAGTCGCCGGCCTGCAGGATCGTCCAGGCAAGGGAGGCCTCGGTGACGGTCACGGTCCTGGTCTGGCCCAGGAGGTCGTTCGCGCTGCCGGTCAGCGGAGAGGCGGCCAGCCGCTGCGTGAGCCAGGCCAGGTCGGCCCGGGTGTCGATATGGCTCGCCGAGCAGCTACCGGACCGCGCGCACAGCCGGTCGACGATGTCGGGCAGCTCGAAGGCGACGTCGGTGAGGAAGTCATCGGCGACCTGGCCGGGCTGTCCGATGACCGAGGCCGAGAACGGCGAGTCGAGGACCGCGGTACGGACCCGGTCGGGGAACCGCAGCACGTAGGACTGCACGTCCTGGGCGGCGTAAGACCCGCCGTAGAGGTCGAGCATCCGGATGCCGAGCGCACTCCGGACCGCCTCCATGTCCAACGCCACGTCCCCACTTCCGTACATCGTCGCCCGGTCACCGAGATGGTCGGCGCACCGGGCGAACTTCGGCAGGATCGACGGGTCGCCGAAGTCCGGGTCGGCCTGCAGCGCGGGGCAGTTGATGACGTCGGAGTTTCCGACGCCCCGCTGGTCGATCATGATCAGGTCGCGGCTGTTCAGGAGCGGGTCGAACGCCGCCTTGTAGGCCGGCGCCTCGAACTGGGTGTTGGTCACCGAGAACCCGGGACCGCCCTCGCTGAGCATGATCGCTTCCCGGGACGGCCCGGGGTCACGGTGCCGGTAGTAGAGGAAGAACAGGGTCAGCTTCGCCCGACCCGGGTGCGCACGGTCCAGCGGCACCCGGAGCGTCCCGCACCGGCCCTCGGGGCCCGCGGCATCGCAGTCGAACAGGCGGACCCCGTGCGGCCGGCTCGGGAACCGACTCGGGAGCCTGGAGAGGTCGCCGGCGTGTCCGCGGATTCGCCCCAGGTTGTGATGGGAGCCGGCGACCCGCTCCACCGTCGAGCCCTGGCGGGGCTGCGCGGACGCGGTCGACACCAAGCTCACACCGAGGCCAACGGCCAGCGCGGTGGCCAGGATCAAACCGGTTGAGGAGCCACTTGAGCGGACCATCGGAACCTCCCGACTGGCCGACCAGCCTGGGTCCGGTCGTACTCGCTGGTCGGGGTTGGTGCCCGAGGCTTCTTTTGACGCTAGTCGGGCGCCTTTGCGTCGTCAACCGCGGTGAACCCCCGCACGGCCGTCACTGCGGGAGCGACCACGCGCGATGGCCGGGCGGCAGAGGAGTCAAGGGACGAGCGCGCCGATAGGCGATGTCCTGCCCCATCAGCCCTCCGTCCGCGGCCACAGTCCTCGCTCGCGCAGGACCGAGGCGAGTATGTCGGTCCGGTCGGTCATCAGGCCATCGACGCCGCGGTCGAGCAGCAGGCGCATCTCGCGGGGGTCGTCGACGGTCCAGACGTGCACCTGGACGCCGACGGCATGGGCGCGGCGTACCAAACGGGAGGTCGTCACGGGCAGGCGACCGACGCGGTGCGGCACCTGGAGGGACGCCACCCTCGGCGCCAGCCGGCGCGCGAGGCGGCCCGGCAGCAGGACGTACGTCGCGACCTCCGTCGGGGAGGCGGAGGTCGGGACGGTCGGGCCGACGAGGCGGCGGAACAGGCGCAGCCTTCGGCGGGAGAACGACCCGACCAGCACCCGGTCCTGCAACCCGCGCTCGGTCACGAACGCGGCGAGCGGCGCCACGGCTGCGTCGGCCTTCAGGTCGAGGTTGAAGAGGGCGTCCGGGAACGCGTCGACGAGCTCGGCGAGCGTCGGGATCCGCTCACCCGCCACCCGCACGTCGGCCAGCGTCGCCAGGTCGAGGTCGCCGAGATGGCCGACTCCGTCGCTGACCCGGTCGAGGAGCGCGTCGTGAAAGGCGACGAGGACCCCGTCGCTGGTCAGGTGGACGTCGGTCTCGAGGTAGGCGTAGCCCAGCGCGGCGGCGTGGGTGAACGCGGCCAGGGTGTTCTCCCGGCCCAGCAGGTCGGGGTGCAGGGCGCCGCCACGATGGGCGAAGGCGAGGACCGGGCCGCCGTCGTCGAGGAACGGGAAGCCGGTCGGCGTCGTCACGCGGACGCCTCTCCGGAGGTCGGTTCGACCGCGGCGGCGAGCGCGTCGAGCAGCCGGACGAGAGGAGCCGGCGTGTCGGCGGGAGTCAGCTCCTCGGCGAGTGCTCGAGCGAAGAGCGCCTTGCGGCCCGAGGCCGTCCCGGCGAACCGGCGGAGCTGGTCGTGCGGGTCGCGGCCGCGCCACTGCGGCTGGCGCTGGAAGGCACGGAGCTGCTCGAGCTGGCCCAGCCGCTCGACCACCGACTCGACGCGGGCCGGTCCGAGGGCACGGATCAGCTCGTCCTCGAGGTCGCGGTCGCAGACCACGAAGCCGGCCCGGGCGAGGTCGTCACGATCGTCGACCACGACGCCCTGGCGCTCCAGGGCGCGGACGACGAACCGCTCCTCGGGTGCGTCGCACAGGCCGAGCACCTGCGGCCGGCCGGGAGCGGTCCGAAGCCGGGCGAGATGGTGCCCGACGTTCGTGACGCCGCCCATGTCGACCAGCGCGAACGAGCCTGCGGCCGGGTCGAGGCCCCGGGCCGCGCAGAGCACCGCGACCGCCGCCACGTCGCTGCGGCCCTCGACCAGGACGACGACGCTCGGGTGTGAGGTGACTCCCGAGTTCACGCCGTCCCCTCGTCCCTCGTGCCCGGCGGCCCGGTCAGAGGTCGCGGAAGGTCTCGATCTGGGCGCCCAGCTGGTTGAGCCGTTCGGCGAGGTCCTCGTAGCCGCGGTGGATGACGTACGTCGAGCGGAGCACCGAGGTGCCCTTCGAGGCCAGCATGGCCAGCAGGATCACCACCGCCGGGCGCAGCGCCGGAGGGCAGACGATCTCGGTGCCGGTCCAGCGGGTCGGCCCCTCGACCATCACCCGGTGGGGGTCGAGCAGCTTGACCTGCCCCCCGAGCTTGTTCAGCTCGACGAGGTAGATCGCGCGGTTCTCGTAGACCCAGTCGTGGATCAGTGTCTGGCCGTCCGCCACGGCCGCGATCACCGCGAAGAACGGCAGGTTGTCGATGTTGAGCCCCGGGAACGGCATCGGGTGGATCTTGTCGAGCGGTGCCGTCAGGTGGGAGGTGTGGGTCTTGATGTCGACCAGACGGGTGTGCTCGTTGCGGGCGACGTACTCCTCGGAGCGGTCGTACTTGAAGCCCATGTCCTCGAGCAGCGCGAGCTCGATCTCGAGGAACTCGATCGGCACCCGCTTGATGGTGATCGACGACTCGGTCACGATCGCGGCGGCCAGCAGCGACATCGCCTCGATCGGGTCCTCCGCCGGTGCGTAGTCCACGTCGACGTCGATCTCGGTGCGGCCGGTGACGGTGAGCGTCGTCGTACCGACGCCCTCGACGTCGACGCCCAGCTTCTGCAGGTAGAAGCAGAGGTCCTGGACCATGTAGTTGGAGGACGCGTTGCGGATGATCGTCGTACCGGGGTGCAGCGCGGCGGCCATCAGGGCGTTCTCGGTGGTGGTGTCGCTGCGCTCGGTGAGCACGATCGGGCGGACCGGCTCGACCGCGCGGTTCACGGTGGCGTGGTAGAAGCCCTCGGTCGCCTTGACCTCGAGGCCGAACGGCCGGAGCGCCGCCATGTGGGGCTCGATCGTGCGGGTGCCGAGCTGGCAGCCGCCGGCGTAGGGCAGCTCGAAGGTGTCGGCGCGGTGGAGCAGGGGGCCGAGGAACATCAGCACCGAGCGGGTACGACGCGCCGCAGCCTCGTCGATCGAGCTCAGGTCGAGCTCCTTCGGCGGGAGGATCTCGAGGTCTCCCTGGTCGCCGATCCAGCGGGTCTGGACGCCGAGGCTGCCGAGCACCTCGAGCAGGCGGTTGACCTCCTCGATCCGGGCGACCTTGCGCAGCGTGGTCTTCCCCCGGTTGAGGAGCGAGGCGCAGAGCAGGGCGACGCCGGCGTTCTTCGAGGTCTTGACCTCGATCTCGCCGGAGAGCGTGGTGGGGCCGGTGACGCGCAGGTGGGTCGGCCCGGCGCCGAGGGCGACGATCTCGGAGTCGAGGGCGGAGCCGATCCGGGCGACCATCTCCAAGGAGAGGTTCTGATGACCCTTCTCGATCCGGTTCACGGCACTCTGGCTGGTGTTGAGGCGGTCGGCCAGCTGCTGCTGGGTGAGCCCGCGATGCGTGCGAGCGTCCCTGATGAGCTTCCCGATGCGGCCCTTGAAGTCCTCGGTCATGATTTCACGATATCTCATCTGTGAGATAGTTCGGCACTCCTCGTGTCGTGGCGAGCGATGGGCGACGATGCGGGCATGACGTTACCCGGGGCGGCTTCGTGATCAGGGCGGTGGTCTTCGACATCGGTTCGGTGCTCGAGGTGATCGACGACGCGGTGTTCCCGGTTCCGTTCGAGCAACGGCTGGGGTTGGCGCGGGGGAGTGTCGCGGCCGCGGCCGACTTCGACGGGGACGCCGGGCTCGGGGAGCTCACCGAGGACGACATCCGCCGGCACTGGCAACGCCGGCTCGGCCTCAGCGAGGCCCAGGTCGCCGACCTGATGGCCGACTACTGGCGCTGGTACGTCGGGTCCCCGGACCAGACGCTGGTCGACTGGTTCGCCGGCGTGCGGGGGAGGGGGCTCAAGGCCGGGATCCTGTCCAACTCCGGACCGGGCGCCCGGGAGGCCGAACGCCACTGGGGCTTCGAGGCCATGACCGACGACATCGTCTACTCCCACGAGGTCGGCCTGGCCAAGCCCGACCCGGCCGTCTACGCCCTCGTCGCCGCTCGGCTCGGGGTCGAGGGGAGCGAGATCGTCTTCCTCGACGACGTGGCTGCGAACGTCGAGGCCGCCCGCGCGGCCGGCTGGCACGCCGTACTGCATGAGGACACGGCGCGCTCGATCGCCGAGCTGGAGCGGATCATCGCCACGGCCTGAAATGCCGACCCGCGCGACCCTGAGAGGATCGCGCGGGAGGTGCTCGGCCGGGGGGAGGTCGAGCGAGTTCGGAGGATCAGCTGGCCGAGAGAAGCTCCATGCCGGGCATCACGCAGGGTGCGCAGTCGCAGCGCTCGTCACAGGCGAGGAACGTGTGAAGCCCGTGGCCGCAGCGCGGGCACGGTAGGTCGTGCGAGAGGTGCTGCTCGCTGTCAGTGACCTTGTCCCACATCGCTGCCTTCCCTCCCGGCGCTCACCGGGTCTACGGACCATGCTGGCCAGGATGCTCGCGAAACATGGGAGAAAGGTTGGAAATGGTCACAACGTGCTATGCCGAATGACACGTTCGTCGCGGCGCGCCTGTCTAGGCGGCCAGGGTGCGGATCGCCCGGCGGCTGGCGAACCACAGGCACAGCGCGGACATCGACAGCCCGAAGAGGAGGGTGGCGGTCAGGATGTCCGTGGCATGGACGACCAGGCCCAGGGCCGGGACCGACAGCGGCATCAGGATCATGTCGCCGAGGCTGGTGACCGACGAGACGCGGCCCAGGTGGGCGGGATCGATCGCCCGGATGAACGCCGCGCTCAGCCACACCGACGCGGCGCCGGCCGTGAAGCCCAGCACACCCATCGCCACCACGAGCGTCGGCCGCCATCCGAGCCCGACACCGGCGATGGCCAGGCCCTGGAGGACCAGCATCCGGAAGGCCGCCGCCGCGCCGTACGTCGGCTGCCACCTGATCGCGACCACGCTGCCGAGGATCGCGCCGGCTGCCAGGCTGGCGTCGGCGATGCCGAGCCAGTGCGCACCCCAGCCCGAGCCGCTGACCCGGAGGGCCACGCCCAGGCCGGTCACCGGTGTCACGAACACGTTGAGGGCGGTCAGGCCGATCACGAAGAGCTTGGCGGTGTCGTGGGACCCGAGGTAGCGCATCCCGTCGGTGAAGGAGTCGCGCCACCGGTCATGGGCGGCGCGATGCAACCGATAGCGCGGACGTACGACGAGCAGGAGCACGGCGGCGATCACCAGGAACGTCGCTGCGTCCAGGACCATCACCACGGTGAGGCCGCCCCAGGCGACCAGGATCCCGCCGACGGGTGCGCCGAGCAGCTTCATGGCGCGGGTGCTGATCTGGTTCCACCCCTGCACCGTGCCGAGGTCCCGACCCGCGACCAGCTGGCGCACCAGCGTCACCCCCGCGGGCAGCGTGAGCCCGCTGGCGATCCCGAACGACACGGCCATCGCGAGCAGGATCGGCGCGCCGCGGTGTCCCGACGCCCAGCCGGCGGCGCCGAGCAGCAGCACCGCGGCCTGTCCCACCTCTCCGGCGATCAGGAGCCGGCGCGGGTCGTAGCGGTCCGCGAGCACGCCGCCGAGCAGCACGAGCAGCGCCTGGGGCAACATCTCGGCCCCCAGGACGACGCCGGCCAGGACCGGGGTGAGCGTGTGGGCGGCGGTCCACGCGAGGGCGACGTTCCAGGCGTAGTCGCCGAACCACGAGACGCCGACGGCCCCGAGCCACGCGAGGACCATCGGGTCGCGGCGGACCGGTGGCGGAGGTGCGCCGAGCAGCTCCGGGTCGGTGGTGACCGTCATGGTCGGACGGGGGCGCTCGGGAAGGCGCGGGCGATCGCGCGCACGGGGCGGCGTACGGCGTCGGGATGGTCCCTGCTGTCGGCCGCGCACGCACTCGACCACTCGGTGACGAGTCGGGTCAGCCGGTCGCCCAGGTCGTCGAGCTGCTCGACGGTGGCGTAGGTGAGCGTGTCCACCGACTCGGCTGCCAAGCGCCACGGACGCTCGTCGCGCGCCTGCTGCAGGAGCCACGCCTGGACCGCGCGCACCTGGTGCCGGAAGTTCTCGACCTCGGCCGTCTCGGCGACGCGGCGCCCGAGCGTCCCCTCCTCGAAGTCGTCCACGCTCCAGGAGAGGGGACGGTCGCACAGCCGCCACCAGCTCTCGCGGGTGTCGCGGGCCAGGTCGGGCGCCGGCTCGACCAGCCCCTGTCGGTGCAGCGCCTTGAGGTGGTGGCTCACCGAGCCGACCGCCAGCTCCGTGCGTGCGGCGAGCTGGCCGACGTTGGCCGGTCCCTCGAGGGCGAGCAGCTCGGACAGCCAGCGCCGGATCGGGTGGTGGTAGGCGACGAGCAGCTCGGCGAGCTCCGAGCTCGGGTCGGGGGCGGCGGGTGCCGGGACGGAGTCGAGGTGTCGCTCGGCGGCGGTACGACGTGGCATGCGGTCAGCCTCGCCGACCGGGGAGGCGTCGTACAAGAGGTCTTGTATAACTCAGGCGACCCAGCCGGGTCCGTCGCCGCCGAGCTCCGCCACCAGCCGCTCCGCGACGAACTCGGCGTTGGCGCGGCTCACCTCGAGGGGCACCGGGGGCAGGTTCTCCTCCCAGTCGAGCAGTGGTGAGCCACGCAGCTGCAGCATCCGGGCGGGACGGCCCAGGAAGAACAGGTGCAGGTGGGCCCCGCCGTCGCCGTACTTGGCGACCTGCACGCGCCCGACGCTCGGTAGGTCCTCGACGGCGGCGGAGACCGCCACGATGAGGCGGCCCATCTCGGCGGCGAGATCGGCGGGAACCGAGGGTAGGTCGCAGTGCTCGTTCGGGCCGAGGCTGAGGCCGATCGGCAGCTTCATCGCCGAGTCCAGGTCCAGCTGCCAGCGTTCGTTGCTCCAGACCCGCCACTCCTCCCTGGCCGGGTCGGGCGGACGGGAGCACCAGCAGTCGGCCGGGTCCTCGCCGCGACGGGGAGGCTCCTCGTCGGCCAGTGGTTGCAGCGGCTTGAGGCGCAGCGTGTCGAGCTCGAACGGGAAGATGTCCCACCCGGGCATCTCCTCGGCGGCGACCGGCAGGCGTCCGTCGGCGTCGGTGGCCGCTGCGACGCGGGCGTAGAAGTCCTCGGCTGACTCGGGCTGCATGGTGCCCATCCAACCAGCCCGTCACCCTGCCGTTTGGTCCCCAACGACAGGATGTGGGCCCGCAATGTTGCCGTTGGGGACCAAACGGCAACGTCAGCAGCCGGTACGTCGGCAGCCGGCCGGGGCTGACTACGGCACCGGGACGCCGTGCACGACCGGGGGACCGAGGGTCGGGTCGAGCTCGGTGGCTTGCGACACCCCGGCCGGGGTGATCACGTCGACCGCCTTGGGCACGGTGGCCGGGTCGACGCCGCAGATGGGCGACGCGTCGCCGGGTGCGCAGACCCCGAACGAGAACTCCTGCGGTGTCGGGGCGAAGCCACGCGCCTGGTCGGGGGAGAACCCGTCCTGCCCGGTCAGTACGACGTTGAACGACCAGCCCGAGGCCGGTGTCCCCAGCTCGGCGGCCGGAAGGACGATCGTGATCGTGTTGGCCGCCGGCGAGGCGACGACCCCGCTGACGGTCCCGACCTGGGCCCCGCCGGCGTCCTGCCAGATCGGCCCGGCGAAGCCCTGCACCTCGAGCCGCTGGCTCCACGCGTCCGCCGGGGCGATCGAGTAGTTGCGGCTGGTGAAGGCGGCATCGGTGCTGGTGGGCGACGCTCCGGGCTGGTGGATGTAGACGTCGAGCAGCTGAGCGCCGTTCGGGCTGCCGAAGGTCTCGACCAGGTCCCGCACCGTCGTACGCAGGAAGACGGAGTCGCCCTGCTGGAGCACCTGGAACCGCGTGATGTCGAAGGAGCCCGGCTGGAAGTTCGACGAGGTCGGGTACTGGTAGGTGCCCGGTCCGTTGTCGTCGCCGCTCGGGTCGGTGACGTCGAGCAGCGTCGTACCGCCGACGAGGTCGCCGACCACGCTGACCCGGGCAACGCCAGTTGCTCCGGACCGCGTCGTGGCGGCAGCGGTGATCGCGTCCGACCCGAACAGGGCCGTCACGTGGGCGGTCCAGCTGCCGTCCCGGCCGGCCTTGACGCTGTCGAGGTCGGAGCCGGGCGTGTCGTTCCCGATCAGGCTGACGTCGACGGTCGCGCCCGGCGTGGCCGTGCCGGACACGGTCGTGGGCCCGGAGACAGACGCCCCGTCCACGGGCGAGGCGATGGTGACGTCTGCCTTGGCCGGCGGCGCGTGATCGACGTACCGATGGGTCGTCAGGTCGGGGCGGTCGACGATCCGGCCGGTGGACAGGTTGACCATCAGCCGGAGCTCCTGGGCCTGCGCCCAGGTCAGCGGTGCCGCCGAGCCGGCCGGGTGGCCGTCGCGGAAGCCGATCGACGCCGTGGTCGGGTCCGTGCCGTACGGCGACGCGGCCAGGTCGGGGTCCTCCCAGGCCTGCTCCGGCACGAGCCCGACCCCCGATGCGGAGCCGAGCATGAAGCCGAGCTGGGTGCGCGCGAGCGCGCGGTCGCCGTCGGACAGCGCCGACTCGGCTCGCTCGCCCGAGAGCACCGGCCAGAGGTGACCGGAGCCGGTGTCCGTGGTCGGCCACGGCTGACCGTCGCGCGGGCAGTCGGTGGCGTCCGGGGTGAAGCAGTCGCCGTACCCGTCCTCGCTGCCGGCGGTGGAGGTGCCGTAGCGGTAGTACCCCGTGCCGGTCGGCGTGCTGGTGCCGAGCTGCTGGTCCAAGACCTCGAGCGAGTTCTGCACGTCGGGATCGTCGGCCGGCAGCTCGCCGAGACGGACCAGCTCCTGGAAGCCGCCGTCGACGACGGCGCGCTGGTCGACGGTGACGCTGCCGTTGCCGAGGCCGTAGCTGACCGCGGAGCTCGGGTCGCCGTTCTTCGAGAGCCGGATGAAGTACGGCGAGGAGCTGTAGGGCCCGTTGTGGGTGACCGTGAAGCCCTTCACGGTGCGCTGGAAGTCGTCGGCCACGGCCTGGTAGAGCCGCGCGTGCGCCCGGTCGCCCTGCACGTGCGCGATGTGGGAGGCCGCGGTCAGGCCCGCGATCTCCGCCGCGATCGTCGAGGGCGAGTAGCCGCCCTGTTCCTCCCAGCGCTCGTTGCCGAACGACGGTCCGTGGGCGACGAGGTAGTCGGCGGCCGGCTTGACGTGGTCGGTGTAGAGGCTCGCGTCGCCGGAGAGCCCGGTGAGGTAGGCCATCAGGATCGGGTACGCCGTCTCGTCGAGCTGGATGCCGCCGGTGTCGGGCGCGGTCTCGCCGTTGAGCAGCGAGTTGCGCGGCATGTTGCCGGCCGGTTGCTGCTGCCGCTCGAAGAGGAAGCGCGTGGCCGCGCGGGCGGTCGCCACGTCGCCGACCGAGAGCAGGCCGGTGACGGCCTCGTAGAGGTCGCGCGCGAACACCTCGCGGTAGGAGCCGAAGTACACCGGCTTGCCGCCGGGCAGGTCACCCGCGCTGACGGCCTGCCCCCACGGGCTCGCCAAGCTCGCCGCGATCGCACCGGGGAAGGTCTTGTCCACGCTCGCACGCAGCACGTTGGCGCTGAGCCAGTAGGCACGGTTCTGGGCGTCGCTGAGCCCGTGCGGGCGTCGGAGCGACGCGTCGTACGACGTCCACGTGCGGTTGTACGACGCCTCGGTCGCCCCGAACGACCGTTGTGCCGACGCACGGGCGACGCCCACCGCCCGGTCGGAGGTGCGGCCGAACCCGAGGGCGAGGGTGACCTGGTCGCCGTGGCGCGGCGTGACGTCCTCGGTGGCGACGACGTGACCGTTCGGTGCGCTGGAGTACGACGTGAGGTGGTGGGTGGCGTCGAGGTCGGTGAGGCCGTCGGAGGCGGAGTCGGCGTAGCCCACCGAGGCCTGCCCGGGGCTGTCGGAGGTCAGGGCCATCGAGGTCGGGACGGCGTAGTCGCGGTTGGCCGCCTGGCTGACGGTGGAGGTGTCGGTCACGACCGGGACTCCGGAGGACGTGACGACGCCACTGTCGGCGCCGCCGTTGGCGCTGCCGCCCCCGCCGTTGCCGTTGACGATCGCGTCGAGCCGCGCGTAGACCTTCAGCCCTCGGGCGTGCCGGCCCGACAACCGGGTGTGCATGACGACCGCGTCGCGGGCGGGGTCGGTGACGTAGCGGGTGGTGAGTCGGTATCCGTGGGTCGCGCTGGTGGCCACCACGGTGCACTCCATGCCGGACCGGTCGCTGCTGACGGTGTAGGTCAGGTCGCGGCTCTGCAGGTCGGTGAAGCTGTGGCCGTCGGTGACGACGTACTGCAGCGTGTGGACGTTCGTGTTGTCGATGGTCGGCTCGTAGACGTCGGAGAGCACGCCGTCGGCGACGGTGAACCACACCTTCGAGGCGTCGTTGCGCGCGGTGCCGACGCAGTCCTTGCGGGCCAGGTCGAAGCGGCTCAGCGACCCGGGGCCACCCGGTGCCGCGGTCGGTGGTGCCGCCCCGTTGGTCGCCCCGGGGGTGGCGGCCAACAGGGCGAGCACCACCCCTGCGGCTGCGGTGATCGCGCACGCACGACGTGATGGACGTCCAGTCATCGTTCCCTCCCGAGCGGTGTGGAGTCGCCCGGTGATCGTGTCCCCTGCAATCCGACAGCGTCAACGAGCGATTTGGACGGAGCCCGGTCAAACTCCGGCGAGGCTCCCGAGCCACCAGCCGAGGGCTGCCGCGAGAAGGCCGACGACGAGGCTGCCCACGACGTACGTCGTGGCGGTCCCCGTCTCGCCCTCCTCGGCGAGACGCACGGTCTCGTAGCCGAAGGTCGAGAACGTCGTGAGGGCACCGCAGAAGCCGGTGCCGACCAGGGTCTCCATCCAGCTCGCCGCGCCGGCCGCGACGAGACCGAGCACGAACGAGCCGACGACGTTGACCGTCCAGGTGCCCCAGGGGAACGCGCTGCGGTGGAGCCGCTGGACGGCGAGATCGGTCAGGTAGCGGGTCGGCGCGCCCACTGCCCCTCCGAGCAGCACCAGGAGCAGGGTCATCGCAGCACCCGCTCCGTGGCGCGCAGACCGATCACGACGGCCACGAGGCCGAGCACCAGCGTCCCGAACAGGTAGGTCGCGGCGACGGCGGGTCGCCCAGCAGCGAGCAGGGCGCGGGTGTCGACGGCGTACGTCGAGAAGGTGGTGAATCCGCCGAGCAGGCCGGTGCCGAAGAACGGCCGGACCAGACGGCTCGCGGGCAGACGCTCGACGACCAGCACCATGAGCACGCCGATCGCGAGGCAGCCCGCGACGTTGGTGAGCAGCGTGCTCCAGGGGACATCGCCGCGGGAGTGGGGGAGGGCGCGCGCCAGGCCGTAACGGGCCGCGGCGCCGAGGGACCCGCCGAGTGCGATCACGAGCAGGATGTCGCGGCGGGTGCGGACCAGTCGCAGCGCGCGTCCCGGGACGGTCGGGAGGTCGGCGTCGGTGACGTCGGAGTCGACCGGGAAGCCGGGATGCGGGTCGTGGTGCGGTCGTCGTCCGGGTGGGTCGTCGGGGTCGTGCGTGCTCACGGGAGGCTCCTACCGTCGTCGGGTAGGGACTGTTGGCGGACGCGTCGTCCGCGGTTCCACCACGCGCTCGGGTGCCGGCGAGCCCCACCGCCGCGGGCTGCAGGCTAGCGCAGGGCTGTGGTAGGGCTGTGCTGCTGGGCCACCAGGAAGCAACCGGGACGAGAGGAGTCGACGATGACGACCGACACCGCTGAGGACCGGGCTCCAGCGCTGCCGCCCGTGGTCGTACGGCCGCCGGCAGGACTGGGAGGACTCACCCGACGGCTGGCCGCAGCACCCGACCTACGGCTGACCCGCAGGTTGATGAGATCAGGGTGCGCGCTGGTTGAGGAGCTCGCGGGTTGTTCCGCTGGTGGAGGAGCTCGCGGGTTGTTCCGCTGGTTGAGGAGCTCGCGGGCTCCGCTGGTTGAGGAGGTCGCTCTGCGACCGTCTCGAAACCCGCGGACCGTAGACCTCCTTGCGGTGCGCTCTTGGTCGCGGTTTGAAGAACGAGAAGTGTGGTGACGGTTGGCTTTTGGTTGCGGTACCTCCGGACCTTTGCTCTTGGGTGCGGCGTTGTTTGAGGTACTCCTTGTGGTAGCGGTCTTTTGACTTTGGATAGCGATCTGATCGCAGGAAATTCTTTTCTGTGGATTATCTCGGATCGTGGGATAAACCCTGTGGATATCGGCTTGAGTGTCGGTGGCCCCTGATTTCATAGTCCTATGTCGATCACCGCCGAGGTCCCCGGCTCGTCACCCGTGACGGTGCTGGCCGACGCGGTCGCGGCGGTCCGTGGCCTCGCCGACGTCCTGTGGTCGGCGAGGTCGGATGACGAGCTGGTCGAGGTGGTCGGCCAGGTCCAGCAGCTCACCTCAGCGTTGGCCGCGGTCGAGGCCGATGCGGTCGCCGAGGCCGACGCCCGCGACCTGGCCAAGCAGCGGCTGCACTACGGCTCGACCGGCGACTGGCTCACCCACATCGGCGGACTACGCCGCGGTGAGGGCAAACGCCGGCTCGTGCGGGCCAGGGCGCTGACCGGCCCACTCACCCGCACCCGCGACGGGCTGGTCGCCGGGGCCGTGTCACCGGAGCAGGCCGATGTGATCGTCCGGTCCGTCGAGGACCTCCCGTCCGGTGACCTGGTCCGGCGGCGCGGGGAGAAAGTGCTGCTGCGTCAGGCGAAGAGCCTGGATGCCTCCGACCTGACCCGAGCCGGGCGGCACCTGGCCGAGGTGGTCGACCCCGACGCCGTCGACCGCCGCCTCGAAGCCGCACTGGAGCGTGAGGAACGCGCAGCCCACCTCAATAGGTTCCTGTCGGTCAGCGAAGACCGCGCCGGCGGGATCCGGGTCCGGGGTTGCGGTTCCGCCGAGGACGGAGCCCTCCTGATGGCGGCCCTGTTGCCGTTGACCTGCCCCGCACCAGCCACCGACCCCGAGACCGGGGAGGAACACCTCGATCCCCGCGACCACGGCGCCCGCCTCTGGGACGCCCTCGTGGCCACCGCCCAACACGCCCTGGACACCGACCTACCGCCAGAGACCCACGGCACCCCCGCCCGGCTCCTGGTCACCCTCGACCACCAAACCCTCACCAACGACCTCGAAGCCACGGCATCGCCACCGGGGTCGGCACGACCGCCGACGGCACCGACCTACCCCCCGACACCCTCCGCCGCCTGGCCTGTGACGCCGAGACTCATCCCCGCCGTCCTCGGCAGCCACGGCGAGGTCCTCGACGTCGGACGAACCCGCCGCCTGGTCACCGACACCCATCTGGACCGCCCTGGTCATCCGGGACCGGCACTGCACCTTCCCCGGCTGCAGGCGACCACCACTCATGTGTCAGGCCCACCACCTCACCCACTGGACATCGGGCGGCGAAACCAGTCTCGACAATCTCGCCCTGCTCTGCGGGCATCACCACCGCGTCATCCACCACACACCCTGGGAAATACGCCTCAACCCGACCGACCGAAGACCCGAATTCCTGCCACCACCCACACTCGGAAACCATCCCGAGTGGATCCGATATCGCCCCAGACACGAGTAGCTCAGGGCCGCCATCCCGGCGGCGGGTCCTCACCCGTCCGACCGTCCACGGACTCCCGGATCAGGTCGGCGTGGCCGGTGTGCCGGCCGTACTCCTCCAGCGTGTCCAGGAGGAGGCGACGCAAGTTGGCGTGGTGACCCTCGTCGTTCGCGGCGTGGATCTCCTGGTCGAGCCCACCCTCGGCGAGCGCGGCCTCCACCCGTGCGCGCGCTCGGGTGACGGCACCGTCGTACAGCGCGTAGAGGTGCTCGGGTGAGTCCTCCGCGGCGGAGGTGAACTCCCAGTCGTCGTCGGTGTCCCAGCCGTTGTCCTGCCACGTCTGGTCCATCGCCGCGCCGGCCAGCTTGACCGTGGACATGTAGTCCTCGGCCGTCGCCAGATGCTTGAGCAGCCCGCCCAGGGTGAGCGTGGAGGTGCCCAGCGTGAGCCTGAGCCCGGCGGCGTCGAGGTCCCCGGCCTTCCACCGGAACGTCCAGCGCTGACGGTCCAGCGCGCCCAGCAGCGCCTCGGTCTCGTCGCCCGCGAGGGGAGGCTCCCACGGGGTGTCGCTCAGGGGCTGGGTCGTCGTCTCACTCATGCGTCTCGTCCTTCCTCCGGAGGTCAGGTGCACGACGCTAGAGGGCTTTCCGGACGGTGTGCGTCCGGAATATCTGGAACACTCGGCTGATGGACGACACCAGCCCGACCGCGCGAGCGCTCCTGGTGCTGGAGATGGTGCAGAACCAGCCGGGCATCGGCGCTGCCCAGCTCGCCGCACGGCTCGGCCTCTCCGACCGCGCCGTACGCCGCAATGTCGCGGTGTTGCGCGAGGCCGGCATCCCGGTCGAGTCGACGCGCGGACGGTACGGCGGGTACCGGGTCGGACGCGGCCTGCGGGTGCCGCCGCTGATGTTCACCGCGACCGAGGCGCTGGCCCTGGTGATGGCCGTGCTGGAGGGTCACGACGCAGCGGACCCAGAGGACCCGGTGGGGAGCGCTCTGGGCAAGATCGTCCGGGTGCTGCCGGAGCCGCTCGCGAAGCCGGTCGACGCCATCCGCCGCGTGACCGCACGGGGCTGGGACGTCGGCGTTCCCGACGTCGAGACGACCGCGGCGCTCGTCGAGGCGAGCGAGGCGCACCGGCGGGTGCGGCTGAGCTACCGGCTCGGCCAGGGCCGCGAGCGCGACATGGACGTCGACCCGTGGGCGGTCGTGGTCCGACATCGGCGTTGGTACGTGCTCGGCTGGTCGCACACCAAGGACGCCATGCGTGTGCTGCGGGTCGACCGCGTGGCCCGCGTCGGTGCCCTGCCCGAGACGTTCACACCGCCGGCGGACCTGGACCCGGTGGCCACCCTCGAGGAGCAGCTGTCGCAGGGCTGGCGGTACGCCGTCGAGGTCGAGATCGAGGCATCACTGGCCGCCGTGGAGCACTGGCTGCCCCGGTCGTTCGGACGGCTCGAAGCGCTGGGGGATCGGCGTACCCGTCTGGTTTCGTCCACCGACGAGCCGGAGTGGTACGCCGCCCAGCTCGCCGAGCTGCCGTACGACTTCTACCTCGTCGACTCACCGGAGGTCAGGGCCGCGATGGACGTGCTGGCGCGGAGGTTGCGGGCGGCCGCCGGTCCGGAGGATCACCACACGAAACCTCGGTGAAAGGTCGGAGGCGCGCGTTCTAGGGTGGGTCCATGTATCTGGAGAACCTCGTCATCGACGCGGTCGAGCCGCAGAAGCTGGGCCGGTTCTGGGAGGCAGTGGTCGGCGGCGAGCAGCTGACCGACGAGCCCGAGGGCTACGAGACCCGGCTCACCATCGAGGGCGGACCGGTGCTCGACCTGTGCTTCCAGCGGGTCCCCGAGCCGCCGTCCGAGCCGCTGCGACTCCACTTCGACCTCCTGGGCGGGGCCCGCCAGGCCGAGGAGGTCGAGCGGCTGCTCGCGCTGGGCGCCCGGCACCTCGACATCGGTCAGCGCGATGTGCCCTGGGTGGTGCTCGCCGATCCGGAGGGCAATCCCTGCTGCGTGATGGAGGATCGGGCCGAGTACGTCGACACCGGGCCCGTGGCGGCGCTCCCGCTCGACTCCGCCGATCCGGACCGGGATGCGGCGTTCTGGTCGTGGCTCACCGGCTGGAGCGGTGCAGACGGGGACGCGACGTCGCTGCGCCACCCGTCGTCACGAGGGCCTCTTCTCGAGCTGTGTCCCGAGGAGGCCCCCAAGGGGAAGGCCAAGAACCGGATCCACCTCGACCTCCGGCTCGAGACCGGAGACGATCCCGACGACACCGCGGCTGGCATCGCCGAGCGTGGCGGCCGCGAGCTCCATTTCCCGCAGTGGGGCGAGCTGCCCTGGCGGCATTATGCAGACCCCTCCGGCAACGAGTTCTGCGTGCTGCCGGCTCGGTCGTGAGGAGCGGGTCGTCGCCGGCTTCTCACCCCGCTCTGGTTCGCCGATAACTGACACTGACTCTGACCAGGTGAGGGGCGCGGTTGTCGCGCACTGGGTTGCTGGCCAGTGGCGTGAGGTGGCGGGAGAGTTCGGTGTCTCGGGGGCTGCCCAGATGGTCGAGCAGATCGATGGTGCCTTGGGCTGGCTGCGGTACACGTCCAAGCATGCGGACCGGGGTGTCGCGCACTACCAGCGTCAGGGGAGGCCGCCGGGCTGGGAGTCGATGCCGCAGGTCTGGTCCAAGGGTGGGGATTGGCCGGTGGTGCCTCCGTTGGCCCTGTCGCTGGAGTACGGCGAGTTCGTGCGGTTCCGGCGGCTGGTCAGGGCCTACGTGATGGCTGAGCGTCGGGGTGATCTCGCGCGCGCTGAGCGGTGGGGTGATGACGGGGCGGCTGCGCGTGCGCGGAAGTCGCTGCGGTTCGTCAAGGGCAGTTTGAAGTGCAGTGAGCGTGGTCTGTCGTCGGTGCGTGGTCGGGCCGAGTGGTGCCCGCAGCAGATGGTGCTGCGTCTGGCTGAGACCGCTGGGTGGGACGGGGTGATGGTGTGAACGGGTTCGGTGAGGTGGGCTTGTCGCGGTTGTTCAGGAGCAAGTGCAGCGTGTGTGGCTCGGCGCGTCTGACCTGGGGGAGCGTGGGTGATGAGGTCGCTCGGCTTCGCGGTGCCGGCCAGGACCCCAACGACTGGCTCGAGCAGTTGGGTGAGGGACTCGGCTTAGACGTCGGGCCGGTGCTGTTGCAGCTGCAAGCGTGGCGGTGCGGCACGTGCGGGGAAGTCGGCGTCTTCGGTCCGGTTGAGGTGGGTCCGTGACGGATCGGGCAAGGAAGCGGCGGACGGGGCGCCGCAAGCGGAGCGGGCGACCCGCTCGACGCTCCTATCGCGCACCGTGTCGGGTCTGCCTTGGCCGGGTCTGGGTCGAGCAGTTGTACGGCGAGGTGTGCCCGAACTGTCGGCGTGACTGGCTGGAGGTACGCCTCACGGCGTAGGTGCCCAACGCACTCA
>CAWHZH010000010.1:0-306807 GCA_963833775.1 uncultured Actinomycetota bacterium
GCTCCGTCCGTATGACGTCCCAGAGTCCGCCGGATCAGGTGGTGGGGACCAGGACGAGCGAGTCGCGGCGGCGTCGGTCCAGCGGTGAGGTACGGCGGTCCAGGCGGCCGTCGAGCAGGGCCAGGGCACGTTCGGCCTGACCGTCGCTGACCAGGCAGAACAACAGCGTCTCCTCGACGATCTCGCGCTGCGCGGCGGAGCCACCGACGCGCGGGAGTCCGGGGAGGACGTCCGTGAGCAGCCGTGAGGCCGCAGCCCAGTCCTGCTCTCCCGCGGCGAGCAGGGCGTCGCAGACGGTGGCCACGGTGGTGCGCACCGTCAGCTCGCCGGAGGCCTGGCAGTAGGCGCGCAGCCTGGCGAGCCTGGCCAGGTCGCCGGCGGCGGCGACGGCGAGCGCCGCGTGCAAGGCCACGAAGGGCGTCTCCGGGCGGTCGACGAGGTCGGCGCCGGCCGCTGCGAGCACCGACTCGACCGGCGGCGGCGCGGCTTCTCCGCCGAAGGCCGCGGAGCCGGCGGCGGCGTCCCAGCCCGAGGTGGTCACGGTCCATCGCCAGAGCAGCGACGCGGAGTCGATCAGCGCACGGACGCCGGTCACGGCCGGCGGGGCGAGCTGGGTGTAGTAGCGCTGGCGCACGGCCTCGGTGTCGCCGAGCGCGAGCTCGTGCAACGCGGCGTGCCACGAGAAGTGCGCCCGGTGGCTGGCGGCGCGGCCGCTCTCCTCGACCCAGTGGTCGAGCCAGGCCCGCCCGGTGTCGTGCTTGCCGGTCTCGTAGAGCACGTGCGTCTGCGCGTGTACGGCGTGCCCGGAGGTCGGCTCGCACGACAGCGCGCTCTCGGCCAGCAGCCCGGCGTCGTCGAAGCGGGACTGGTCCTGCCGGGTGAAGGCGAGCAGGGAGATGTACCACCAGTGGTCGCCGTACGCCGGTGCCAGGCCCTCGACCAGCTCCCACGCCTCCTGCTGGAGGTCGGTGACCCCGGAGAACGCGATGGTCGGCACCGCGGCGGAGACGGCGAGGACGTCGCGGGGGTGCTGCGCGATGTGGTTCATCAGAGCCGTGGCGCCCGAGCGTCGTACGTCCTCGACCCGGCGTCCGACGACGTCCACCAAGCTGCGCTCGCGCTCGTCGGCGCGGGTCCGGGCCGCCTCGCGAGCCGCCTCGAGGCAGCCGGAGACGTCGACGCCGGCGCCGGCCTCGTGCCCGAGCATGGCGAGCGCGGCATGGGCGAGGGCGAAGCCCGGGTCGAGGGCCGCGGCCTCCTGGAGCCGCTCCTCCGCTCCCGACTGCAGGCGCATCAGCCGCTCCAGGCCCGCGTTGTACGCCGCCGCGGCCTCGGCCGTGGTCGACAACGGCAGCCCGAGCGGGTCCCGCGGCCGGGCGATCGGGTGGTGCCCGCCGACCAGCCGCCCGTCGGCCAGCCGTCGGGGCAGTGGCGCCACCTCGTCGAGGACCGAGCCTGCCACCTGGGCGGCCTGGGTCCGGATCTCCGGGATGGCGGTCGACTCCCACAGCTCGCCACGGCGTACCGAACCCAGCGTCCAGATCGGCGCCTCGGTCGAGCCGGCTGAGTCGACGAGCCGACCGGCGACGGTGCGCAGCCCCATCCCGGCCGTGCTCGGCTGCCCGAGAGCCACACCGCCGCGAGGTGTCAGGAGGTCGTCGAAGAGCGGGTCGACCCCGGGCGCGAGCGTCGTGCTGGTCCCCGTGCAGTTGACGACCCAGCCGACCTCGCGCACGGTCCCGTCGCTGAGCGTGACCCGCAGGCCGCCGCCGGTCAGCGGCTCGGCCCCGGCCACCTCGGCCGCCCCACGGGTCAGCACCGCCGCCCGCTCGAGGGCGGCGACCACGTCGGCCGACTCCGGAGGCATCCGGTGCCGGAGCCGTCCCCACGCGCTGGCGTCGACGCGCAGGAACTCCTCGCGGTCGCTCTCGTCGAGCCGCTGCCAGAGCGCTTGTACGACGGTCCGCAGCCCGTCCATCGCGGGACGCCAGTCGCCGGTCGCGCGCTCGACCCGCGCGAGGTGCTCGGCGGTGCGGAGGCGGTAGTCCTCGAGGGTGTGTCCCCAGTCGTCGATCTCGGGGATCGCGGCCAGCTGGAGCTCGCCGGCGTGGCGGCTCGGCAGCTCGCCGTGGCGCGACACGGCGTGGACCCGGCGATCGGTACGGCGGTCGGGGCCGGTGAGCGAGAGGACGACGTCGACCATGGTCAGGCCGGTGCCGACGAGCAGGACGTCCGCCGGGCCGGCCGCGTCACGGCGTACGACGTCGAGGGCACCGGGAGCCCACGGATCCGGGACGAAGAACGCCGAGTCGCGCAGCGCTGCGGGCGCCCAGCCCGCGCCGGGGGGCCGCTCGCCCGTGGCCAGCACCACAGCGTCCGCGCGATGCACCTGGCCGTCGTCCGCGACGACCAGGACGCCGGCCCCGTCGCGACGCACGCCCGCGGCGCGCACGCGCAGATGGCGCAGCCCGACCGGCACGTCGCCGTGGTAGGCGCAGCCCAGCGTCTCGTCGAGGTAGCGGGCCCACTCCGCCCGGGGTGCGAAGACCGCGGGCTCGGGCAGCAGCTCAGGGTGCTGGCGCGCTCGCCAGGCCACGAAGTGCCCCGGCTCCTCCGGCAGCGCGCTCATCGCGCCGGCCGGGACGTTGAGCAGGTGGCGCTCGTCGACCGTGCCGAACGCCGTGCCCCGCGCGCGGTACGCCGCGGGGTCGAGCAGGACGACCTCGAGCGACGTACCTCGCCGCCCGGCGGTCCGAGCGAGGTGCATCGCCGTCAGGCTCCCGGCCGCGCCGGCGCCGACCACGACCACCCGCGGTGTCGACGGTGTCTCGCTCATGGTTCCCCTTTCGTGCTCCCCCGGTGATTCATTGTCGACCTGTTTACTCTACTTTGATGCCCGAACCAACTCCCCGCAGCGCTCGGCGGGTCGCCTACGGTGACCTGATGGAGTACGTCGAGGTCGCGCGCAGCGAGTCCGAGCACGGCGAGCTGGTCCTGCGCGAGCGACACCCGGACGCTGACGGCCCGACCATACTGGAGCTCCGCGCCAACGGGATCTTCGTGATGGACACCGCCGAGCACGCCTCCGAGCAGGCCCTGGCGGACGCCGCACTCGCCCTGGTCGAGCAGCCCCGTCGGGTGCTGATCGGTGGCCTCGGGCTCGGCTTCACCCTCGACCGGGTGCTCGGCGACCGTCGGGTCGAGCACTGCGACGTCGTCGAGATCGAGCCGGCGCTGGTCGAGTGGATGCGCGACGGGACCATCCCCCACGGCCGCCGGCTGCTCGCCGACGACCGGGCCCGAGTCGTCGTCGCGGACGTCGCGACCGCGGTCGCCGAGGCCGGCCCGGCGTCGTACGACGTGATGCTGCTCGACGTCGACAACGGCCCCGGCCACCTCGTCCACGAGTCCAACGCGGCGCTCTACCGCGAGCCGTTCCTCGAGGCGGTCCGCGATCGGCTGGCGCCCGGCGGGGCCGTCGTCGTGTGGTCGGCGGCCCGTGAGCCCGAGCTGGAGGCGGACCTGCGCACCGTCTTCGGCGAGGCCGAGGAGCGGAGTCACGACGTCCGCCTGCAGGACCGCGACGACCGCTACTGGCTCTACGTCGGACGCCGGGATCCGGCCCGGTAGCGTCGGAGCATGAGCTCTTCTGGCCAGTCAGCACAGACCCGCACCGAGCACGACTCGATGGGCGACGTCGAAGTACCGGCCGACGCGCTGTGGCGGGCGCAGACCCAGCGGGCGGTCGACAACTTCCCGATCAGCGGCCAGCCCCTCCCGCCCGCTCTCCTCCATGCCCTCGCCCGGATCAAGGCGGCGGCCGCACGGGCCAACGCCGATCTCGGGGTCGTCACGCCCGAGCAGCGTGACGCGATCGTCGCCGCCGCGGACGAGGTCGTCGCCGGCGAGCACGACGACCAGTTCCCGATCGACGTGTTCCAGACCGGCTCGGGCACCAGCACCAACATGAACGTCAACGAGGTCCTCTCCTCACTGACGGCACGGGCGGGAGTCGAGTGCCACCCGAACGACGTCGTCAACGCCAGCCAGTCCTCCAACGACACCTTCCCCAGCGCCATCCACGTCGCGGCGGTGCTGGAGCTCGGCCCGCTGGACGAGAGCCTGGGCGTGCTCCACGACGCGCTGACGCGCAAGGCGGAGGAGTACGCCGACGCGGTGAAGTCGGGGCGGACCCACCTGATGGACGCCACCCCGGTCACGTTGGGGCAGGAGCTCGGCGGCTATGCCCGGACGGTCTCGCTGGGCCGCTCGCGGATCGCTGCGACGCTGCCGCGGGTGCGAGAGCTGGCCCTCGGCGGGACCGCGGTCGGCACCGGCATCAACACGCCGGGCGACTTCGCGCAGCAGGCGATCGCCCACCTCAACGAGGACACCGGCGGTGATCTCACCGAGGCCGAGAACCACTTCGAGGCCCAGGGCACCCAGGACTCGCTGGTCGAGCTGAGCGGCGCGCTCAGGACCTACGCCGTCGGGCTGGTCAAGATCTGCAACGACCTGCGCTGGATGGGCAGCGGCCCGACCGCCGGCCTCGCCGAGATCCACCTGCAGGACCTCCAGCCCGGGTCGAGCATCATGCCCGGGAAGGTCAACCCGGTGATTCCGGAGGCGACCCTCCAGGTGTGTGCCCAGGTGATCGGCAACGACGCCGCGATCACCTTCGCCGGCGCGTCGGGCAGCTTCGAGCTCAACGTGATGCTGCCCGTGATCGCGCGCAACCTGCTCGAGTCGATCCGCCTGCTCGGCAACGCGTCCCGGCTGCTCGCCGCGTGCGTCGACGGCATCGCCGCCGACCTCGACCGGATGCGCGCCTACGCCGAGTCGTCACCGAGCATCGTCACGCCGCTGAACAAGTACGTCGGCTACGAGGCGGCCGCCACGATCGCCAAGCGGGCACTCGCGGACGGCGCCACCATCCGGCAGACCGTGCTCGACCTCGGCTACGTCGACCGCGGTGAGCTCACCGAAGCGCAGCTGGACGAGGCCCTCGACGTCGACCGGATGACCCACCCGTGACCGGGGCGCCGGTGAAGACCTACGTGATCACCGGCGGCAGCGACGGCATCGGCCTGGAGTGCGCCAGCCAGCTGGCGGCCGCCGACCCCGGCTGCCGGGTCGTGATCGTCGGCCGCAGCCCCGACCGCACCGCCACCGCGGTGGGCCGGATCAGGTCCGAGCAGCCCTCGTGCCGCGTGGACTCGCTGCTCTGCGACTTCGCCGTCCAGCACGCCGTACGCCGGCTCGCCGAGGACCTGTTGAAGACCTGCGCTCGGATCGACGTCCTGGTCAACAACGCCGGCACGGTGTTCTCCCGGCGCCACCTGACCGCCGACGGCATCGAGTCGACGTTCGCGATCAACCACCTCGCCGGCTTCCTGCTCACCGCGCTGCTGCGCGACCGGCTCGTGGAGAGCGCCCCGGCGCGGGTGGTCTTCACCTCGTCCGCGGCGCACTACTCCGCGACCATGGACCTCGACGACCTCGGCTTCGAGCAGGGCTACTCGATCATGAAGGCCTACGGCCGCTCCAAGCTGGCCAACGTGCTGACCGCGCGTCGCCTGGCCCAGGACCTCGAGGGCACGGGTGTCACCGTCACGGCGCTGCACCCCGGCGCCATCGCCACCAACATCTGGAGCGGTGCACCGTGGTTCGCGCAGCCCGTGCTCGCCGCCCTCAAGCGCTGGCGCATGGAGACCCCCGAGGTCGGCGGCTCCCGCCTCGCCTACCTCGCCACGAGTCCCGAGGTCGAGGGACAGACCGGCGGCTACTACGACCGCAACCGGCTGCGCGAGCCGTCCGAGCTCGCCCGCGACGACGCCCTCGCCGAGCGGCTGTACGTCGCGAGCGCACGCCTGACCGGTCTCGACGCGCCCGTCTGACCTCACTCGTCGAGGAACGCGTCCAGCTCGTCGACCAGCTCGGGCCAGGCCGGCTCGTCGGCCATCACGATGTGGTTGCCACTGTCGACGAGGTGGACCCGGCTGCCGGGGATCAGGGCGGCCAGCTCGCGAGCCTGGGAGGTGGGCACCCGACGGTCGCCACGGGCGTGCACGATCAGCGTGGGGCAGGCGACCCGCGCCGCCAGCGTCGAGACGTCGAGGTTCGCGAAGGTGTCGAGGAAGCGGACCACGTTCTCGGTCGAGGTGGTGGCCCGCTGCAGCGCGTTGAAGGCGTCCCACCGCTCACGGTCGGCATCGGGGAGGAACTGCGACGCGAACACCTGCCGGTAGGCCGGGTCGTCACGGCGCCAGCCGACGCGGCCGACCTGCATGTCGAGGGCCGCCTCCTCGCGCTCCTCGGGGGTCGCCGCGCGGGCGAGCCGACCACGGGCGTAGCCACCGACGAGCACGACGCGGGTGACCCGCTCGGGATGACGTACGGCGTACGCGAGCGCCACCGCGCCGCCCTGCGACAGCCCGAGCAGCGGGAACCGCTCCAGTCCCACCGAGTCCACGACCAGCTCGAGATCCTCCACCCAGGCGTCGAGGCTGATGTCGCGGACGTCCCAGTCCGACATGCCGCAGCCTCGCTCGTCGTACCGGATCAGACGGTGCCGCGCCGACAGCGCGTCGATCCAGTGCGCCCAGATCGGGCTGCCCCACTCGAGGTCGAGGTGCGTGAGCCAGTTCGCCGCCTTCACCAGCGGCGGTCCCGAGCCGGTCGACGCGAAGGCGATCCGGACCCCGTCCGGTGAGGTGCAGTACCGGATCTCCTGGGCCGCGCGTCTCTTGGCGGCCCGCACCGGGAGCGGCGCCGGGTGCTCGTCGGTGACCGCGGCCACGAACCGGTAGCCGACGCCGCGCACGGTGGCGATCAGCCGCTGATCCTGTCCGTCGTCCCCGATCGCCCGCCGCGCCTCCTTGAGCCGGCTGGTCAGGGTCGAGTCGCTCACGAACCGGTCGCCCCAGATGGCGTCGAGCAGCTCGGTCTTGGGTACGACGCGGTCGCGGTGGGCGAGCAGGTAGACCAGGACCTCGAAGACCTGCGGCTCGACGTGGACGGCCACCCCGGCACGATGTAGCTCGAAGCGTGCCGGGTCCAGCTGGCAGGTCTCGAAGGTGTACATGTGGGCTCCCGGTCCGGCCATTGTCCCGAGTTCTCCCGCCGGTCGACAACCTCGTTCCTCCCGGGGCTCTCCCCGCGATCTCCACGCTGCCTCCATGCGGCCCGCGCGGGCCCGGCGGCACCGTGGGCGGAGCATCGGCCACCGTCCGGTGCCAGACGGGGGAAACGAGATGTCGGAACGGAACCACGCCGTGGTCGTGGGTGGAGGAATGGCGGGGCTGCTCGCCGCGCGGGTGCTGAGCGAGTCGTTCGCGCGGGTGACCGTGGTGGAGCGCGATGTGCTGACGTCGGAGGCGGAGCCCCGACGCGGCGTACCCCAGGGACGCCACGTGCATGGCTACCAGGCGCGGGGGGTCGAGATCCTGGACGAGCTGTTCCCGGGCCTGCTGGCCGAGGCAGCCGACGAAGGTGCAGCCCTGGTCGCGGACCTCTCCCGCTGCCACTTCTCACCCGGCGGGCACGTCCTGGCGCAGGACTCCTGGCCGGTGGCGCCGATGCTGTTCGCGTCGCGGCCGTTCCTCGAGGACGCCGTACGGCGCCGGGTGGGTGCCCGTGCCGGCGTCACCTTCCTCGACGGCACCGAGGTGACGAGGCTGGTCCGCGACGCGCCCAGCGACGGCTCCGCGGTCTCGGTGCTCGGAGTGAGGGTGGCCGACCACCGCGACACTGCTACCGACCGGCCGCTCGAGGCCGACCTGGTCGTGGACGCCTCGGGACGCTCGAGCCGGGTCCCGCGGTGGCTGCCGGAGCTGGGATACCAGCGCCCCGAGCAGGAGCGGGTCACGGTCCGGATCCGCTATGCCAGCCAGCAGCTGCGGCTGCCGGCGGCCCTGTACCCCCGGGACATGGTCATCGAAGGTCGCACCCCGACCCGGCCGATCGGGATGGCGCTCTTCGCGTGTGAGCGGGACAGCTGGACCCTGACGTTGATGGGGTCGGACCAGTCGCCACCTCCGACCACGCGGGAGGGCATGCTCGAGGTGGCCGCTGCGCTGGCCCCGCAGTGGGCGGTGGCGGCCCTCGCCGCAGCAGAACCGCTCGGCGCCGTGGCCACCCATGCCTTCCCCGCCAGCGTGTGGAACCGCTACGACCGCATCGACGGCTTCCCAGCAGGGCTTCTCGTCTTCGGCGACGCGGTGTGCTCCTTCAACCCGATCTACGGGCAGGGGATGACGGTGGCCGCCGAGCAGGCACTCGCGCTCCGGGCGGCCCTGGCGGGCGGAGCCCACGCCGACCTGGCTCGCAGGTTCTTCGCGGCTGCGGCCAGGCCGGTGGCCAACGCCTGGCGCCTGGCCGTCGGCTCCGACATGGCGATGCCCGGCGTGGAGGGGCCCCGGCCGTTGCCGATGCGACTCTCCGGCTGGTACGTCGACCGGGTGCTCGGTGCCGCCGAGCGCGACCCGGAGGTCGCGCGGCGGTTCCTGCGCGTCGCCGGGCTCGTCGACCCGCCGAGCGCGCTGTTCGACCCGGGCCTGGTCGGACGGGTGCTGCAGTCCACGGTCACCCGGTCGCTCGCGCGGCGGGTGCCGGACGAGACCGCAGCCGACGCGGCGACGGCGTACCTGACCGCTGGGGTCAGTACCAGCCGTGGCCCTGCTTGAAGCCCCACGCGCCGCACGGCGAGCCGTAACGCTCCTGGATGTAGCCCAGGCCCCACTTGATCTGGGTGACCGGGTTGGTCTGCCAGTCGGAGCCCGCCGTGGCCATCTTGGAGCCGGGCAGGGACTGGGGGATGCCGTAGGCGCCGGACGAGGTGTTCTCGGCGTTGACCCGCCATCCGCTCTCGCCCTCCCACAGCGGCACGAGGCACGACATCTCCGAGGAGGACCAGCCGTACGACGACAGCAGCGCCTCGGCGACGTCCTGGGGGTCCTGGGCGGAGAGGTTCTCCTCGCCGCCGACGGCGGGGCCGGTGGTGAGGCCGAGCGCGGCCGCCTTGGCCGGGTCGCTGGTCTCGCGGCGGTCGGAGGACCGCGACACGACGACGGTGCGGTGCTTGAGCTCGGCGGTCGGAGGCGCCTGGCTCGTGGTCGGAGGCGCCTGGCTCGTGGTCGAGGGCGCCTGGTCCGTGGTCGAGGGCGCCGGGTCGGCCGCGGCGGCCATCGGGGCCAACGAGTCGGCGAGGCTCACCGGCGTACCGGGCGTGTGCACCACGCCGGCGGCTACGGCGACGCCGGTCGCCGCGACGGCGAGGCCGCCGAAGGTGATCGTCGTGCGGAGTGCCTTCCGTGCGGGCCGAGCCCGCTGCCCGACGTGACGCGGGCCGGCGAGGGCCTGCGGTTGCGTCGGGGCAGGCGCAGCCCGGTGCTTGGGCGCGTACTGCTCAGGGGACACGGAAGCCATTCGGGGGGTAGACGACTCGGCACAGTCCGCACCTCTGGGCCCTTCGTCAAGCTGACCCCGTGGAGCGGACTGCATGTTCACCTTGCATGACTCGGCGGGGCCGTGCAAACCGAACGCACCAGAAAGTGCTTGAATTTGGTCGGAGCCCGCGCCTCATGTGTCACCTGAGTCACATTGGGCTCACCCGCCTCAGGGTCGGCGTGTCATCGGTCACGGAACGGTCACGACGGGAGTCGCCGCTGAGGCCCCGTGCCCGGCCCTGAGAACGGGTTTCGGCACCGGGTCAGAGCGTGACGTTCTCCAGCATCTCGGTGACCAGGGCCGCGATCGGCGAGCGCTCCGAGCGGGTCAGGGTGACGTGGGCGAAGAGCGGGTGGCCCTTCAGCTTCTCGACCACCGCGACCACGCCGTCGTGCCGTCCGACCCGCAGGTTGTCGCGCTGGGCGACGTCGTGGGTGAGGATCACCTTGGAGTTCGCGCCGATTCGGGAGAGCACGGTCAGGAGCACGTTGCGCTCCAGCGACTGGGCCTCGTCCACGATCACGAACGAGTCGTGCAGCGACCGGCCTCGGATGTGGGTGAGCGGCATGACCTCGAGCATCCCGCGGTCGAGGATCTCCTCGATCACCTCACGCGACGTGATGGCGCCCAGGGTGTCGAAGACCGCCTGCGCCCAGGGCGACATCTTCTCCGACTCCGAACCGGGCAGGTAGCCGAGCTCCTGGCCGCCGACGGCGAACAGCGGCCGGAACACCACGACCTTCTGGTGCTGCCGCCGCTCCAGGACCGCCTCGAGGCCGGCGCACAGTGCCATCGCAGACTTGCCGGTGCCGGCGCGGCCGCCGAGGGAGACGATGCCGACCTCGGGGTCGAGGAGCATCTCGAGTGCGATCCGCTGCTCGGCGGAGCGGCCGTGGATGCCGAAGGCCTCACGGTCGCCGCGGACCAGGTGGACGTGCTTGTCGGGGCCGACGCGGCCGAGCGCCGTACCTCGCTCGGAGAGCAGGACCAGGCCGGTGTGGCACGGCAGGTCGCGGGCCGACTCGATGTCGGACCAGCCGTCGTCGTACAGCTCGTCGAGGACAGCCGCAGGCACTTCGAGCTCCGCCATCCCGCTGTAGCCCGGGTCGGAGTCGCCGGTGTGCTCCCCGTGGTACTCCTCGGCACGCAGACCGACCGCGGAGGCCTTGATCCGCATCGGCAGGTCCTTGGAGACCACCGTGACGTCGAGGTGCTCGTTGGCGAGGTTGCGCGCCACCGCGAGGATCCGGGTGTCGTTGTCGCCGAGCCGGAAGCCCGACGGCAGGGAGTCGGCGTCGGTGTGGTTGAGCTCGACGCGGATCGTGCCGCCCTCCTCCCCGATCGGCACCGCCTCGTCGAGCCGCCCGTGGGTGACGCGCAGCTCGTCGAGCGCACGCAGAGCCGAGCGGGCGAAGAAGCCGAGCTCGGGGTGATGGCGCTTCGCCTCGAGCTCGGTGATCACGACCACCGGCAGGACGACCTCGTGCTCGGCGAACCGGCGCAGGGCGCCGGGATCCGACAGCAGCACGCTGGTGTCGAGGACGAAGGTTCGGACGGAGCGCTTCTGGGACGAGACCTTCTTCGTTCCCTGCGTGGCCTGCGGCACCGGGTTCCCCTCACCAGACCGCGCGCGCACCCTTCGCCCGGCCCTGACGCGCTAGCAGATGGACCGAAGAGGTGTCCGAAGGCCGGAGTGCCGGCCCCCTGAGCACGACGGAGTACGTCGCACTGTCTGGTCGTGAGCACTCACGAACGGGCCTCCCGATTCGGCCGGGCTTCCCCGCCTGACCGATATCGGGAACGTACGCCGCTCGTGGAGCGAATCCGGAAAGACACGCCCGAACGCGGGGTTAACAGTGCGAGACGCCGTGGTCTCGACTCCGCTCGACCAGCGAGGGGTGTCAGGAACCGAACCGGCGCTCGCGCTGGGCGTAGGCGCGGATCGCCCGCAGGAAGTCGACCTTGCGGAAGTCGGGCCAGTACGCCTCACAGAAGTAGAACTCGCTCTGCGCGCTCTGCCAGAGCAGGAACCCGCCGAGACGCTGCTCGCCGGAGGTCCGGATCACCAGGTCGGGATCGGGCTGGCCCTTGGTGTAGAGGTGTTCGGCGATGTGGTCGACGTCGATGACCTCGGCGAGCTCCTCGAGGCTGGTGCCGCGCTCGGCGTGCTCCTGGAGCAGCGATCGGACGGCGTCGGCGATCTCGCGGCGGCCGCCGTACGGCACGGCGACGTTGACCAAGAGACCGTCGACGTCCCGGGTGGCCTCCTCCGCCTCCTTGAGCCGGGTGGAGAGGGCTGCCGGCAGGAGGTCGAGGGCGCCGACCGGGTGGATCCGCCAGCGGTGCTGGACGGCGAGCGCGTCCACCGCGTCGCCGATCACGGTGAGCAGGCCCTCGAGCTGCTCGGGCGGGCGGTTGAGGTTGTCGGTGGAGAGCAGCCAGAGGGTGACGACCTCGACCCCGACCTCCTCGCTCCACTGGAGGAGCGGCTCGATGTTGGCCGCGCCCGCGCGGTAGCCGTGGTCCGGGTCGTGGCCCACGCCCTTGGCCCAACGCCGGTTGCCGTCGAGCATCACCCCGATGTGCTGCGGGATCCGCTCCTTCGGCAGGGCCTTGACCATCCGCGCCTCGTAGGCCGGGTAGAACAGTCGGCGCACTCGCTCCTTGAGCTCGGGGAACGCGGCCACACCTGATGGTAACCGCGCCGAGGTTCTCCGGGTTCGCGCGTCGGCGTGCCCGGGAGCCGCGTACTGTCTCTGTATGAACGACTCCATCCGCGCCGGCCTGGACTCCCTGGCCCATCAGGTCGCGGATCAGGTCGCCGAGGTGAAGCCACACCTGCGCGGATGGCTCCACCTCGCCACCGCGCCGCTCACGCTGGCGGCCGGGATCGTGCTGATCGCCCTGTCGCCGACCGCCGAGACCCGGTGGGGTTCGGCGGTGTACGTCGCCTCGGCGGTGCTGCTGTTCTCCACCTCGGCCGCCTACCACCGGGGTCGCTGGTCGCCCAAGGTCGGCGGTGTGCTCCGCAGAGCCGACCACGCCAACATCTTCCTGCTGATCGCCGGCACCTACACGCCGTTCTGCCTGCTGCTCCTCAGCGGCACCCCGCGGGTCGTGATGCTCGCGGTGATCTGGGCCGGAGCCCTGCTCGGCATCGCCTTCCGGGTGTTCTGGATCGGGGCGCCGCGCTGGCTCCACACCCCGATCTACATGGTGTTCGGGTGTGCCGCGGTGTTCGTCCTGCCGCAGTTCGCCGAGGGGTCGCAGCGGCTGGGCGTGGGCGTCGGCATCGCCGTCATGGTGCTGATCGCGGTCGGTGGCGCGCTCTACATGCTCGGCGGCGCGGTCTACGGCTTCCGTCGACCCAACCCGTCGCCGCGGTGGTTCGGCTTCCACGAGGTGTTCCACAGCTTCACCATCCTGGCGTTCGTGGCGCACTACGTCGGCGTCTCGCTGGCGACGTACTCCCTGCGCTGACCCCTGGTGAGGTCGCTCACGTCGGGGAACAAACGCGTCCCGTGCCTCGTCACACCCCTGGTATGGCTGAGAAGACTGCGCACTCCCTGAACTACCCGACCGTCGTCGCCGGTGCGGTCGCTGCGGCGACCGCGACCGCGCTGTCGAGCCAGCTCGGGCTGCTCGGCACGATCCTGGGAGCCGCGATCGCCAGCATCGTCAGCGCGGTGGTGACCAACGCGCTCGGCGGGTGGATCGCCCATCTCCACGGCGCCACCCGCGACCGGGACCCGCTGCCCTTCCAGCGCATCCTGATCGGCGTCGCCGCGATCACCCTGGTGGTGATCGCCTTCCACACCGGACTCGACCTGGTCACGCGGGGTATCCCCTCCGACAGCTTCGCCGGACGCCTGGTGGCTCAGATCGGACTGCGCTGACCCGGCAGGGGTCGACGCCTACGCCACGCCCTTCGCCGGCACCCTGACGACGAACGTCGAGCCCTCCCCCAGCGTGGAGTCCAGGTCGATGCTGCCGCCCAGGCGGGTCACGATCCGCTGCGAGATGGCCAGCCCGACACCGCTCCCGGGTACGCCGCGCGCCTGCGAGTCGCGGGCCCGCCGGGACATGTCGAAGACCGTCGCCCGGTCGGCCTCGGAGATCCCGACCCCGTCGTCGGCGCACACCATCTCCACCGCACCCTCGGCCTCGCGGAGGGAGATGCGGACCTCACCGTCGGGGAGGCTGAACTTCACCGCGTTGTTGATCACGTTGGCGTAGACGCGAGCCAGGGCGTCGCCGTCCACGGCGATCATCAGCGTCTCGGGCAGGTCGAACGCGAACCGCAGCCCGCGCGACTGCGCCTGGAACTCCGCGTGCCGACAGGCGTCGCGAACCAGGGACACCGCGTCCGTGCTGGCTCCGTGCTCGCCGGCCAGGCCCTCCTCGGCCCGGGCCAGTGCCAGCAGGTCGTCGACGAGGCTCGAGAGCCGCTCGGTGCTGCGCCGGATGGCGGCCACCGGGTGCACGCCGGCCTCAGCCAGGCGCCGGTCCGACTCCAGCAGCTCGGCATTGAGGGCGATGGCCGTCAGCGGTGTCTTGAGGTCGTGGGTGAGCGAGGCGACCAGGTCGCGACGGTGCTGGTCGAGCTCGCGCAGCTCGTCGACCAGGTGCCGGTCGCGGCGCCGGGTCTCGAGCTGCTCGACGATCGATCCGAGGCGTCGGCCGAGGCCGGCGAGGGCGTCGCGCTCACGGTCGGTCCAGGGCTCCTCTCGGTCCCCGCGGAGCACCAGCAGCGCGCCGCGGACGGTGGTCCCGCTGCCGATCGACCCGAGGAGCGCACGCTGCTGCTGGGCGAGCCCGGCGATCCGGCCGAGCAACGGGGAGCTCTCGTCGGTCAGGGTCGTGTCGCCGGTCCAGCAGGTCTCGACCATCGGCTCGACGAGGGTGCAGATGTCGGCATCGAGGCGAGCGGCTACCTCCGTGGGGTACGACGCGGCCTCCGTGTGCACACCGGATGCCACCTCGACGCACGTCCAGACGGCGCCGGCACGCATCATCGCGGCGAGGGGAGCCGCCACCGACTCCACCAGGTCGGGGACGTCGAGCGCGTCCACCGCGACGTGGAGGACCGACTCGGCGGCGTCGGCGAGCCGCAGGTGCTCGACCAGCACCCCGTGCTCATGCAGCACGTCCAGGGCCAGCCGCGCCTGGTCGGCGTACAGGTCGACGAGGTCGGACGCTCCCGGCGCGAGCTCGTGGAGGTTCACCGAGCCGACGGCGCTGAGGACGCCGACCAGCTCGCCACCGTGGGTGTGGAGCGGCACCAGGAGGACGGCCTCGTCGTCGGCGGAGTCCGCACCGTCGGGCAGGTCGGGCAGGTCGGGGACGTCGGCGGACGCCAGCGCGCGCCGCGTGGTGACGTGGAGACGACCGAGCCGCTCGGCCTGACCGAGACAGCGTTCGAGGTCCGATCGCTGCCAGCGTCGGCCGGTCAGCGCGGCTCCAGTGGTGGCGCCCGCCGCCGCGACGACCTCCAGCCAACGGTCGTCGGCGACCCGGCTGATCAGAGCCACCCGCGCATCGACGACGTCGCGTACGGCGTCCGCGATGCGCGCGACATCGTGATGATGGTCTGGTTCACGCGCGTCGTCCTGATCAGGCGTCGCGCCGCCCCCGGATCGATCCCCCACCCCGAAACCTCGATCTGCTTCGCCGCACCCCCCGGTCGCGGTCGTGAGCAGACTAGTTGACCGGCCTCCCGCTCGGGGCCAAATCGTCCGGTCTTTGCACGGGAGCAGCACAAATCTGGTTGCGGCAGACATACGCCGCAGGACGGCCGTCGACGGCGTCCCGTCCCGACGAGCAGCGGTACGCCGGGCCGGGCACCGTCGGCGACGACCACGACCGCCCCGGGCCAGGACCGCGCTCGTCGCTCCAGCGCGTCACGCTCCGGACCCCCCGGGCCCACCACCGCGATCTCGGGTGCTCCGTCGACCAGGGCCTGGGCCGCCGCGAGCGACCACCCGGCGAACCGCGGCGCCCGCCGCCCCAGCGTCGAGACCGTCGCCAACGCCTCCTCGACCGCCTCGAGCCACCGCCCGTCACCGGTCAGGGCGTGCGCCCCGAGCAGGGCGTGCACCGTGGCGGACGTCCCCGAGGGGCTTGCGTTGTCGCTGGGATCGCGCGGCCGTGCGACCAGCTGCTCGCCATCGGACGGGGTGTCGTGGAACCCGCCGTCGTCGGCCCGGAACAGCGCCAGCGCGGTGTCGAGCAGCGCCGTCGCGGAGGACAGCCAGCGCTCGTCCGCGGTCGCCCCGCACAGCGCCAGGAAGCCGCCGGCCACGGCGCCGTAGTCCTCGAGCACTCCCGCGGGCGTCCCGACGCGACCGTCGCGGGAGACCCGTCGGAGCCGGCCGTCCTCCACGTGGAGCCGGGCGAGCAGGTCGCCCGCCTCGCGTGCGGCGTCGACGTACTCCTCGCGCCCGAGCAGGCGGCCTGCGTCGCAGAGTCCGGCGATCGCCAGGCCGTTCCAGGCGGCGACCACCTTGTCGTCGCGGGCGGGCCGGACGCGTGAGTCGCGAGCGGCGAGCAGCCGCGCCCGTACGTCGTCGAAGCGCTCCCAGTCGTCCGGGTCGTGCGGCAGCCGCAGCGTCGACGTGCCGTGCTCGAAGGTCCCGGTCACCGCGAAGAGGTCGGTCGCCCAACGGCCGTCGTCGACGCCCAGGACGTCGGTGAGCTGGTCGGGGGTCCAGACGTAGAAACGCCCCTCCTCGCCCTCGCTGTCGGCGTCGAGGGCCGAGGCGAGCCCGCCCTCGGCGGTGCGCAGCTCGCGGAGCAGGAAGTCGGCCGCCATCGTGGCGACGCGGTCACCGAGCGGCGTACCCCAGCGGGCGTAGAGGCCGACCAGCTGGGCGTTGTCGTAGAGCATCTTCTCGAAGTGCGGCACCACCCAGGCCTCGTCGACGCTGTAGCGCGCGAATCCACCGCCGAGCTGGTCGTGGATCCCACCGCGGGCCATCGCGCCCAGGGTGGCGTCGAGCATGACCCGCTCGGGGGTACCGGGACGCCGGCGCAGGAGCTCGAGCACCATCGACGGCGGGAACTTGGGTGCGCCGCCGAAGCCGCCGTGGACGGGGTCGAAGTCCTGCCCGACCAAGGCCACGGCCGCGTCGAGGTCGTCCGCCGTCAGGGCATCCCCGCCGAGCGCGGTCTGCCGGGCCAGATGCTCGCGGACCGACGTGGCCGACCGGCGTACGTCGTCGGGTCGGTCGCGCCAGGCCTCGGTGAGCGCGGTGAGCACCTGGCGGAGCGACGGCTGCCCCATCCGTGGGCGGTCCGGGAAGTAGGTGCCGGCGAAGAACGGGCTGCCGTCGTGGTCGAGCACCACCGTCATCGGCCAGCCGCCCTGCCCCGTCATCGACACGGTCGCGTCCATGTAGACCGCGTCGACGTCTGGTCGCTCCTCGCGGTCGACCTTGACGCAGACGTACTCGGCATTGAGCTGCGCGGCTGTCGCGTCGTCCTCGAAGGACTCGTGGGCCATCACGTGGCACCAGTGGCACGCGGCGTACCCGACCGACAGGAAGATCGGTACGCCGCGGCGACGTGCCTCGGCGAACGCCTCGTCGCCCCACTCCCGCCAGTCGACGGGGTTGTCCTGGTGCTGCAACAGGTACGGCGAGGTCGCGTTCTCGAGTCTGTTCGCCACGCCTCGACCCTACGGCCGGAGGCCGGCACCACAGCCGTCCGCTCAGCCCCGGGCGGCGCCGTACCCGAGCAGCGCGGCCAGGCCGAGGGCGCTGCGTGGCGCGTAGGCCGCGCGCCAGAGCCCGCCGTGCACCGCGCCGTACGCCTCGTCCTGCCAGGGATGTTCGTGGACGGGGCCGCCGTCGGTGTGCAGGTCGTGCACGAGGAGAGCGGCCATCAGGACGTTGGCGGTCGCCGGCTCGAAGACCTCGATGCCGAAGCGGTGGGCACCGGCATACGCGGCGGCGAGAGCGCGGTTCTTGACGACCGACCGGGTGCGCGTGGGGGGTGCGACGTTGAGGGACACCGTGGCGCCGGCGTCGCGGGCGACGCTCGCCCGCCAGCGCTGCAGGCGCTTGGCCAGGGCGTAGTTGGGTCCCTGCTGCGCGACCAGGCTGTCGTTGATGCCCGGGTCGGCGTCACGGACGTAGGAACGTCGCAACAACCGGCCACCGCTCACGGTTCGCAACGGGCGGGAGAGCAGCTTGGCCGTGCCGGACCGTTGGTCATAGCTGCGAGTCGCCTGCTCGACGGCCTCGCGGGGGACGGCGAACACGTCGGTCGGCGTGGCCAGGAACGCGAGGGCGACGTCGTCGCGAAGGTCCGACAGGCGGAGGGTGAGTGAGTCCACCGCCATCGAGAGCCGGACGTTGGCGCCGCCGTCGGCGTACACGTAGTTGCCGAGGACCAGCGGTCCGGGAAGCTCGGCGAGCCAACCGGCCACGGCAGGTACGTCGACGATGAGGTCCGCCCCGGCCCGCTGCTCGAGCGACGTACCGGTTGGTCGGCCGGCCGGGACGAGCAGGGTTCCGGCCCCCGCCGACGCCGTGTCCAGGATGCGTTCCCAGAGCTCCGGGCGGGGAAGGTCGACCGCGGCGACGCGCGCGCCCCAGCGCAGTAGGGCCTGCAGCGGTCCCATCTCGGCGCCGGCACCGAGGACCGCGATGGTGCGGCCCTCGAGGGACAGCCACTCCGGGTTCGCCATCACCCGTCGTACGGCGTCGGACGCGGACGGCTCGAGCACTCCCGCCGCGACCCACGCGTCGAGACGCTCGCGGAGCAGGTCACCGCGGAGCCGCTCGCCCCGGAAGGGCAGGGAGAGCTCGCGCTCCGGGTCTCCCGTGCCGGTCAGCTCGACCGTCTCCAGGTGCCGCGTGGGTTCGGAGCCCGACCACTCGCCGAGCGGGATCTCGTCACCCGCTCCGTCGGCGACCGTCATCCGCGCATGCAGCGCGGAGAGCCCGGCCCTGCCGATACCGAGACTCGCTTCCCTCGTGGCCAGCCCCGCCTCCAGGAGCCGACGGAAGTGCAGGAGGTAGCCCGAGCGCCAGTTCGTCTCGTGCTCGGCATCGAGTGCTCCGACGGGATCGACGACGCGCAGGGCATCGGCGACGACGGCGCGGCCGACGGCCGTGGTGCTGCGCTTGCCCTCGCCCGACAGCGGGAAGTCGACGGCGTACCGATCGGTGCCCATCGGGACATCATCCTCCGCGCGGTCGTGATCCCAGGTCAGCCGTGGATGCTCACGGGGAAGGGCGAGGTCGCCGATGAGAGTACGTCGCACCTGGCCACCGTGAGCTGGTCAGCGGGGGTTGCCATCACCGTCACACGGTGCGTTGACGGTGATCCCGACCACCTTGGCCTGGGCGTCGATGAGACCGATGGTGCGTTCCATCGCCGTCGGCTTCAGACTGCCGATCCCGCCACCATGGGCATGGTTGAAGAAGACGAGCAGCGCCATCAGCAACGAGATCACGACCGTGACGCTGCCCATCAGCACTCCCTGGGTGACAGCACCCTCCGCAGGGTCGGCGAAGAACAGCATGTACACGAAGATCACGCCGCAGATCACGAACAGGGCCAGCCACAACGGCAGCGGCAGGATCCCCTCCGCTCCGTGCACCCTGTCGATCCGCGCCTGCTCCCGGTCGGCGGTCTGGTCCATCCACCGGTCGTACGCGGACTGCTCGGTCGACGAGTGCGGATGGACAGCGGCGATCGTCTTGAACATGGCCACGCCCCAGGGGTTGACCTTGTCGCCCAAGGCGCCGCTGGTCTGTGCGTCCCACTCCGTGCCGGCCACGGAGCGCGCGTAGCAGGTCAGCTGACCGGTCAGCTGCTCGGACACCGGGTGGGGCAGGAACTGTGCGGTCTGGACCTGCTGGGCCACGAGCGTCGCCTCGGTCTCGGCGCCCGTGCGGGAGTCGTCGTACGACGAGAACGCCAGGAAGATGATGAAACCGAGCAGCACCGAGAACCCCGTCGCGAGCACCCCGAAGACCCCGGACGCCCGATCGCCGTCGCTGAAGTAGCTGCCCTCCGGAGCGCGTCGGCGTACCAGCAACATCGCCGTCACGGTGAGCGCCGTGATGAGGACGGTGACGCCGGCCGCCAGGAGGAGGTTCACGCCAGCCCTCCTTTCGCGCGCTCGGCAGCGTGTCCCGCCCCAACCTGCACGAGTCGGCTCCGCGCCGCATCACCTGCATCGGATGACGCCTCCCGCCGACGGGCGCACCGCAGCGTTCCCGTCGGGCGACACCGCTGCGGTGGTTGAATCGCAGCACGCCAGTGCACGCTCGGATGCGTACGGCGGCAGCCCCGGGCCCACGCGCCGGAGAGGGGGAAGCATGCTCGAGCTGCAGATCTACGTACCCCCTCACGCGCTGCAGGCCGTGTGCACGCGCTTGGCGGGCCATCGGGACGTGGCCCACGTCGTCCAGGTCGGCGGCACGACCGACGGCGACCTCGTGCTGATCACGGCCGAGGTCCAGCCGTCCGCCGTCGACGCCCTCCTCCCCGACCTGGTGGCTGACGGCGTGGCCGGCGACGAGATCTCGGTGCTCCACCAGAAGAGCAACCGGCCGATGGGCGCCTCGCGAGCTTCCGACCTGCCCGCGTGGAGCGGCGGCGCGGTGGCGTGGACCGAGCTGGCGATGGAGGCCAGGCAGTACGCCCGCGCGGTCCCGCTGTTCCTCATCCTGATGGCGTGTGCCGGTGTGATCGCCGCGTTCGGGATCATGACCCGCAGTGGGATCCTGGTGGTCGGGGCGATGGCGATCAGCCCGGACCTCCTGCCGTTGTGCGCCACGTGTGTCGCGATCGTCGACCGTCGGGTCCGGCTGGCCAGACGTGCGTTCATCGTGCTGGTCCTGGGGATGGCCGTGGCCGCACTGGCGGCGTACGTCGTGACCGCACTCCTCCGGATCGGCGGCTACGGTCCTGCCAACGGCGATCTCGGGGACGGCGGGCTGGGCATCCTCCCGACCGTCAGCATCGCTACCGTCCTCGTCGCGCTGGTGGCCGGCGTGGCGGGCATGCTCTCCTTCGAGACCCGGTCGAGCTCCGCCGTCGGTGTGGCGATCTCGGTGACGACGATCCCGGCGGCGTCGTTCATCGGCGCCGCGGTGGCGGTCCACGACGCAGACGGTGCGCGGGGCGCCTTCGCCGTCCTCGTGGTGAACATCGCGATGCTGCTCCTGGGCGGGACCACGACCCTCGTCACCCAGCGGCTGCTTCATCGACGCTCACGGCCAGAATGAGCCCATGGATGCCGAGGCGTGGAACGAGCGCTACCGCGACAGTGAGCTGGTCTGGTCGGCGGGACCGAACCAGTTCGTCGAAGCCGAGCTCTCGGGGCTGCCTCCCGGGCGCGCGCTCGACCTGGCCGCGGGCGAGGGACGCAATGCGATCTGGCTGGCCCGACGAGGCTGGCAGGTGACCGCCGTCGACTTCTCGCGGGCCGGCCTCGACAAGGGGCGCACCCTGGCCGGCGACCTGCCGGTCGAGTGGGTCTGCGCCGACGCGACGACCTGGCACGGCGACTCGTCGTACGACGTGTGCGTGGTGGCCTACCTCCAGCTCCCCGCCGACGACCGCCGGGCGGCGGTGCGCAACGGGTTCGCCTCCGTCCGCCCGGGCGGCGTCTTCCTGCTCGTCGCCCACGACTCGACGAACCTGACCGAAGGGACCGGCGGACCGCAGTACGCCCACGTCCTGATGACCGCCGAGGACATCCTCGCCGACCTCGACGGCGAGCGGTTCGAGGTCGAGCGGGCCGAGCGCGTGTCCCGCGAGGTCGCCCAGCCCGACGGCGGCACCGGGACGGCGTACGACACCCTCGTGCGGCTCGTCCGCAGCGAGTAGCGGCACCTGATCGCCATACTCGGGGCGTGATCGGGACCTCGCAGACGCGGCTGATCACGCTGCGCGGCAACAGCGGTGTCGGCAAGACGACGGTGGCTCGGGCCCTCCAGGCAAGCCGACCTCGTGGTGAGATCGCGCTGCTCTCACAGGACGTCGTACGTCGCGAGGTCCTGGGAGCGAGGGACGCGCCGGGCAACCCCGCGATCGACCTGCTCGACCTGATGGCCCGGTTCGCTCTCGAACGCGGCGCTTCCGTGGTGCTGGAAGGAATCCTTGTTCCCGAGAGGTACGGCGACCTCCTCTGCGGCCTGGCCTCCGACCATCGAGGATTGACGCTCTCCTATCTGTGGGACGTCCCGATCGAGGAGACGCTGCGCCGCCACGCCACCAAGCGGCCGAAGCCGAACTTCGGTGAGGCTGAGATGAGGTCCTGGTGGAACGGCCACGCACCGGTCGACGGTCTGGCGGAGCAGCTGATCGGCGCAGCCGAGTCTCCAGATCAGACCACCGCTCGCATCGCGCGTGACTGCGGTTGGCTCGACCGTCCGTCGTGAAGAGTGTCTTGGCCAGTGATGCGACCGACCGCGAACGCTGGAGGTTCACGTGCGTCGGTGGTAGCGGAGGTCGCCGTTGGGGAGGTGGGAGGTGGTCCAGGTGGGGTCGTGGGCGCGGTGGTGGTGCAGGGAGCAGAGGAGTAGGCCGTGGGTGAGGTCGGTGCGCCCGCCGCGGGCCCAGGGGTCCTGGGCGTGGTGGGCCTCGCACCAGGCCGCGGGAATGTCGCAGCCCTCGGCGCGGCAGCCCCGGTCGCGGATCGCCATCGCCTTGCGTTGGCCGGGTGAGAAGAGTCGTCGGGTGCGGCCGAGGTCGAGGATCTCCCCGGCACCGCCGAGCACCACCGGGATGATCCCGGCGGTGCAGGCCAGCCGTCGCGCCTCGTTGGCGGTGATGACGTCGCCAGTGGAGGTCTCGGCCGGCCCGAGCCCGCTGCGCAGCGCGTCGAGGTCGATCATCACCATCACCGAGGTCGCGGTGCCGCCGTGGACCGGGAGCCGGTCGGCCGGGACCTGCTCGAGCAGGGTGCAGAACGCCTGACCGCGGCGGCGCGGCAGCGGGAGCCGGTCCACGTCGCCCAGCGACCCCACGCGGCGCGGTGAGGTGTAGGCGTCGAGGTAGGCCCGGAGCCGGGAGGCGACATGGTCGGGCAGCCGGGCGTGCAGGTCGGTCGACCCGTCGCCCCGGGGCCGGAACGACAGCCGGGTGGCCCGGTGGGCCCGGCGCTCCTCGGCAGCCAACGCCCGGGCTTCCTCGACGTCGGCGACGTCCGGCGCGATCACCTCCAACACCCTCCGCCCCAACCGGGCCAGCTCCCGCGGACCGAACTGACCGGCCTCGGCCACCAGGTGAGCCTCGGCCTTGGCCACCAGGTCGGCGTCGAGGTCGTCGGGCAGCGCGTCCAGAGACCGGACCAGGACCTCGGCCTGCTCCCAGGTCACCCGCCCGACCGCGGCCGCCTTCGCGACCTGGGACCAGCGCTCACGCAACGCCGTCCCGACCCGCTCATCACGGACGACCTCCCGACGCGACGAACGAGCCTCCACCGCCAGCCACGCACCCGCCGACCGGGCACCGGACTCCACCGCCACGTCACCGGAGACCGCCAACACGTCCGCCCGCAGCGAGGCCACCCGCGACAGGATCCGGGTCAGGCCCACCAACAGCTCCCGCTTCTCCGCGGCCGACAAGTAGACCGGGTCGAGGCCCTTCGTCTCGTCCAACACCTCACCGACCGAACGCACCGCAGCCAACAACGGATGCTCCAACGGCAGCTGCGAGGTGGACATACACCCACGCTAGCTGCGGCCACCGACAGCCAGATCGCAGAGTTTCCCCTTGTCCACAAGGGGAAATCTCCGATCTGTCACGGCCCGGCGAAGCCTCGGCGACCCAGTTCGAGCCGCTGCAAACTGGGGCCCGGCACCCACCGCCGTCCCTTGAATCCGCGTACGAGACTGGCCACCGTGCTCTACTGACGTCCCACGATGCCGACCAACGAGGCCCGATGACGCCGAAGCCCAGCCCCTCGCCGTCCGACCCCTTGTTCGAGGGGCTCACCTACGGCCGCGCGAAGAACGCGTTCTGGCTCGGCTTCTTCTCCCTGATCTGCCTGGGTTTCATCACCGGCATCCCTGCCATCTTCGTCGGGGCGCAGGCGCTGAGCGACATCGACGCGTCCGACGGCCGGCTCCGCGGCAAGGGCACGGCCTGGCAGGGCGTCGTCCTCGGCAGCATCGGCACACTCCTGAACGCCGGGCTGGCCGCCTACTACGTCGGGTAGTCCCGCCATCGTTGCTCGGGACACCCGCGTCGGCGAGACTCGAGCGGTGGCACTACCGGCGACCGAGACCATCCCCGGACTCCTGGCCGCCGCGGTCGATCGGGACGCCGGGGCGACCTGGCTCCGCACCGACGACGGCACCCTGACGTTCGGCGGCGCTGCCGATCAGGTCGTCCGCCTCGCCGACCGGCTCCGAGACGCAGGCGTGGGCCACGGTGACCTCGTCCTGGTCACGGCGCGGACGACACCTCCCTACGTCCTGTGCTGGCTGGCGCTCGCCTCCCTGGGCGCCGTGACCGTTCCCACCGACCCCGCTGCCACCCTCGACGAGCTCACGGGACTGGTCGGCCAGGTCGTCCCGCGGATGATCATCACCGACGCAGCGCTGCTGCCTCAGGTCGTCGAGGCACGCGGACAGCTCGCCGTCGAGGTGCTCGACATCGAGGTCCTGGTCGAGGACTGGACCGCCCCGATCGCCAGTGCAGGGTCGCTCTCGGAGGGGCGTGTCGGCCCCGACGACCTGGCCGTCCTCATCCCGACCTCGGGCACCACCGGCAAGTCCAAGCTCGTCATGCAGACGCATCGCGCCTATGCGATGGCGGGGGTCGGCTTCCCGTACTGGATGGAGCTGACGGCCGAGGACCGCCTGATGACGTCGCTCCCGCTGTTCCACATCAACGCACCCGCCTACTCCGTGCTCGGCTCGATCGCGGCGGGTGCGGGCCTGGTCCTGCTGCCTCGCTTCTCGGCCAGCGGCTTCCTCGACTCGGCCCGCCGCCACGGCGCGACCGAGTTCAACGCGATCGGGGCGATGCTGGAGATCCTGATGCGGCAGCCTGTCCGGCCCGACGACGCCGAGACCGACCTGAGGCTCTGCTACACCGGCCCCTCCCCGGCTCGTGAGTGGCAGGAGGCGTTCGAAGAACGGTTCGGCCTGCGCGTCGTCTGCGGCTACGCGATGTCGGAGTCGCCGTACGGGCTGATCTGGAGACACGGCGAGCGCCCCTTCGGCACCCTCGGCTCCCCCCGCCAGCACCCCACGCTGGGCACCGTGAACGAGGCACGGGTCGTCGACGACGACGGCCGCGAGATCGCCACCGGCGAGAGCGGTGAGCTCCTGCTGCGCAACCCGACGGTGACGCCGGGCTACTGGCAGATGCCCGAGCAGACCGCGGCCGCGGTGGTCGACGGCTGGCTGCACACGGGCGACCTCGTCACGCCGCAGGCGGACGGCACCTACACGTTCGTCTCGCGGGTCAAGGAGGTGCTCCGGCGGCGCGGCCTGAACCTGTCACCGACCGAGGTCGAGGAGGCGATCGCGACGCACCCCGACGTACTGGAGGTGGCGGTCGTGGCGGTGCCGTCGGAGCTGACCGAGGACGAGGTCAAGGCCTTCGTCGTGCCGGCACCCGGCCGCAGCCTCGACTTCGAGCAGCTCCGGGCCTGGACCGCCGAGCGGCTGTCCGCGTTCAAGGTCCCCAGGTTCTGGCAGACCCTGGACGCCCTCCCCCGCACCCCCACGTCACGGGTCGCCAAGCACCGGCTGCCCTCGGGTCACCAGCCCGAGGAGTACGACGCCCAGCCCGACGCCGGCCGGCCGGACTAGATGCTGAAGAACAGGTTGAGGAAGCGGTCGGCGAGCTCGATGTCGCCGCGCACGGTCCCGCCGTTGGTCCGCCCGAAGGCCCGCAGCACGAGACTGCCGGCGTCGAACTCGAGGTAGGCCGGCAGGCTCTCGATCTCGCCGGTCTCGTAGGTGAGGCCCTCGGCGCTGACCGAGACGCGGTAGTCGCCGGAGTTCTGGCCACCGACCCGGACGCCGATCGCGAACGGCTCCGTCACGGCCTCGGAACGGACGGTCCCCTGCCAGATCGCGAACATGAACGGCACCAGGAGGTCGGCGGCCTCGCCCGACAGCGCATGGCCACGGCCGCTGGTCTCTCGGATGTCCCAGGAGTGCACGCCGTAGTCCATCAGCTGGCCGGCGGCGTAGAAGAACGCCGGCACCGGTCCCATGTAGGCGTGCGTGACCATCAGGCCGGTCCAGTCGTCGGGACCGAGCGCCTCGAGGATGCCCTGCATCTTCTCGAAGTCGACGCGCAGGCGCTCCATCATCTCCGCCTGCGGCATGCCCCGGAACGCCGTCGCGCCCTCGTTCGCGAGCTGCGCCATCACCGCCAGGCCGTGCGGTGCCGGCACCTCGCCGGTCCCACGAGCCGCGTCGAAGGCTCGGAAGTAGCCCTCGGTCGTGTCGATGATGTGGCCGACGACGTCACGGGTCGACCACCCGGCACAGGCCGTCGGCGACTCCCAGATCTCGGGTCGCTCGGCCAGCGCGAACATCCGCTCGGCCTCGTCCCGCACCACGCGCAAGATCGTCGGCTTGCCCTCGAACGTCATCGCGTTCCACTCACTCATGCCACAACACCTCTCTGGCTGGCTGGTCAGCAGGGCGGAAGGTCTGCCGCTACTCGTCGAGCTGGTGCCCGGCGAAGAACATCAACGGATCGCTCAGGAGCTCGATCTGGATGCCGTCGGGATCCTTGAGGTACATCGACTCCTCGATCCCGAGATCGGGGCCGGCGTAGCTGACGCCCGCCGCCTCCAGCCGCTTCTGGGCCTGCTCCCACTGGTCGCGCGGCATCGAGATCGCGATGTGCTGGACCCCGCCGATGGCCTCGATGCCCGGCTCGAGACCGAGCCCCGGGAAGTCGAAGAATCCCAGCAGGGTCTTGTTGCCGAGATCGAAGAAGAAGTGCGACGAGCCCTGGTAGTCCCGGTTCTCGACCAGCTCCACCAACGGGAACCCGAGGACGTCCTGGTAGAACCGGATCGTCCTCTCGACGTCGGAGCAGATCAGGGCCGCGTGGTGGATCCCGCGTCCCGGAGACGTCCGCTCGCTGACGGGACGGAGGTACTGCTCACGGAGCTCGGCCCGCCGGGCCTCGAGCTCATCCAGGGAGGACTGGTCCAACAAGGTGCTACCCCGCTCTCTTGCGCGCCCGTGTGGTTGAGACCACAACTACACACTATTCACCCTCACGGTGGCCGGGGGAAGGCCTCTCAGAGGAGGGCGACGCGCATGGCGGCCATGGCGCCGGCCATCACCACGTCGCAGCCGGCATCGAGCCGCGGAACCACGCCTGGCGAACGTCGTACGACGACGGGCAGGCGCACTGCGGCGACCCTGAGCAGGCCCGCGAGCGGGACGACCACCAGCGGCAGCGGAGAGGGCCCGGCCATGCTCATGCCGGCCATGTCGCCCCCGATCAGTAGACGACGACGGGAAGCAGCAGCGCCACCAGCAGGAGGGGCACCCGACTCAGTCGGTGCGGGTGTGGGTCGGCGGCAGCTGGTCGGAGCCGTCCGTGGCGTGCTCGTCGTACACACCGGCCTCGTTGGCCGCCTTCACCTTGCGCATCTGTTTGACGAAGCTCCAGCACAGCAACGCGACGGCGAGGATCAGCAGCACGAAGATCGCGAACGCACCCCAGCCGGCCTTGACGTCGTTGTCGTCGGGGACCGGGTCGACGGCGTTGATCAGGAGGACGAGCTGGTGCATGGCCCCATTGTCTCAGGCCAGGCCCCGATCAGACAGGCCGGATCCCCGCGAACAGGTCGTCCTCGGGGAGTGAGGTCTCGACGTGGCTGGTGACCAGCTCGAAGTCCTCCGTCGGCCAGACCTGCGCCTGGATCGCATGGGGGATGGCGAACCAGGGACCGTCGGGGTCGATCTGGGTGGCGTGGGCGAGCAGGGCCTGGTCGCGCACTCCGAAGTAGTCGGAGCACGGCACCCGGGTGGTCAGCCGCTTCTCCCAGCTCTCGTCGCGCTCCCACTTCTCCAGCCGCTCGGCGTACGGCGACTCGAGGCCGTGGGCGAGCATCGCGTCGTTGATCGCCTTGAGCTTCGCCCAGCTCCAGCCGTGGTGGTAGTAGAGCTTGAGCGGCTGCCACGCATCGCCCGCGTCGGGGAACTGCTCGGGGTCGCCGGCCGCCGCGAAGGCGGCAACGCTGATCTCGTGGCAGCGGATGTGGTCGGGGTGCGGGTAGCCGCCCTTCTCGTCGTACGTCGTGAGCACGTGCGGCTTGAAGCTGCGGATCAGGGTCACCAGCCGCTCGGTCGACACCTCCAGCGGCACCAGCGCGAAGCACCCCTCGGGCAGCGGCGGCGGCGGGTCGCCCTCGGGCCAGCCCGAGTCGACGAAGCCCAGCCAGTCCTGGCGGACGCCGAGGATGTCGCGCGCCCGCTCCATCTCCTGGCGGCGCACCTCGGCCATGTTGGCAGCGATGTCGGGTCGATCCATCTTCGGATTCAGGATCGAGCCGCGCTCGCCGCCGGTGCAGGTGGCGACGTGGACGTCGACGCCTTGCGTCACATACATGGCCGTGCTGGCGGCGCCCTTGCTCGACTCGTCGTCGGGGTGGGCGTGCACGTGCATGAGCCGGAGACCGTCGCCCGGGCGCGCGCCACCGTGAGGGTGCTGGGACATGATCGCGAGTCTAGGAGTGAGCACCCACCGTGCGACGATGAGGGACGTGGAGCAGATGCTGTCCGAGCGGTACGCCGCGCCGCCCGCGTGGCGCCGTCCGGTGACGGTCACGGCCGTCGTCCTGGTGGCGGTCGTCGCTCTGGCGTGGCTGGCCTGGGCCGCCATCGACCAGGCGAGGCCCAAGGTCGAGTCGAACCTGCTCGGCTGGGAGGTGGTCGACGCGCACTCGGCCACGGCTCGGATCGACGTCAAGGTCTACGACGTCGGATCGCATCCGACGTGCACCGTGCAGGCGCTGGCGACCGACCACTCGATCGTCGGCGAGCGCACGTTCCAGCCGGTCTCCGGCACCAACACGGTGACGGTCCGCACCCAGCGCGAGGCCACCGCGCTCGACCTACCGGGCTGCATCGCCGACGGGCAGGACCACCCGCGCTGACCTGCACGTTTGTGGGTTTGCGGAGCAACTCTTGGTAGACTCGTCGCTTCTGGCCGCGCCACCACGACGCAACCAGCAGGTCCAACAGTCCAGCGGTGTGGCGCACCCAACGACACCCGACACACGACAGGCGCGTCGACGCGTCCTGTGAGGAGATCCGCATGATCTGGCTGACGCAGCAGACCTTCGACCGGCTCACGGCCGAGCTCGCGGACCGTCGCGGTCCGGTGCGCGCCGAGATCGTGGAGCGGATCAGTGCTGCCCGCGACGAGGGCGACCTCAAGGAGAACGGCGGCTACCACGCCGCCAAGGACGAGCAGGGCACCAACGAGGCCCGCATCCGCCAGCTCGAGGAGCTGCTCAAGGACGGCACGACCGAGCCCTCGGCCGATGACCAGACCGTCTCGGCCGGCAAGTTCGTCACCTACCGCTACGCCGGTGACGACGACGAGTCGTTCCTCCTCGGCGCACGCGAGATCGCCGACGACCGCACCGACATCGAGGTCTACTCCCCGCAGTCGCCGCTCGGCGCCGCGCTCGACGGCCACAAGGCCGGCGAGACGGTCGACTTCGAGCAGCCGAACGGCAAGGTCGCCAAGATCGAGATCATCAGCGCGGTGCCGTTCAAGGATTGAGTGAGGTGTGGCCGGCGCGGCGGGTTGCTGTCGAGCCAGCTCGCGAGCGAGCTCGCTTTGCTCTCGCTGCGGCCGTTCCGCGGCGACTTCGTCGCCTCGGAACGTCCTCGCTCGCTACTCGAAGACCCGGTAGCCGCGCTCGCGCAGCCGGGTGATCACCAGCTCGGCGTGCGACTCCCCGCGCGTCTCGAGCTGCAGGTGGACCTCGACCTCGTCGAGGGACAGGTCGGCGTTGATCCGTGCATGGGCGACCTCGATCACGTTCGCACCCGCCTGGCCGACCTCCGAGAGCAACCGGGCCAGACCGCCCGGGCGGTCGGGGATCCGTAGCCTGAGGTTCAGGTAACGCCCGGCGGCCGCCATGCCGTGCTGGATCACCTTGCCCAGCAACAGGGGGTCGATGTTGCCGCCCGACAGCACGCCCACCGTCGGGGTCGCGAATCGGCCGGGATCGTCGAGGATCGCGGCCACCGCGGCCGCGCCGGCCGGCTCCACCACCATCTTGGCGCGCTCCAGGGTCGCCAGCACCGCGCGTGACAGTGACGCCTCGGACACCGTGATGATCTCGTCGACGACGTCGCGCACGGTGGCGAACGGCACCGCGCCGGGCAGGCCGACGGCGATGCCGTCGGCCATCGTCGTCATCGAGCTGAGCGCCACCGGGTGGCCGGCCTTCAGCGACGCGGGGTACGCCGCGGCTCCCTCGGCCTGGACGCCGATCACGGTGACGCCTGGCTTCTTCGCCTTGACCGCGATCGCGATCCCGGCCAGCACCCCGCCGCCACCGCAGGGGACGACGACGGTCTCCACGCCCGGGGCCTGCTCCACGATCTCCAGCCCGACCGTCCCCTGGCCGGCGACGACCTCGGTGTTGTCGAACGGATGGATCAGCACGGCGCCGGTCTGCTCCTGGAACTCCCGGGCGGCGACCAGTGCGTCCTCGAGGTAGCGGCCGTGGAAGACGACGTCCGCGCCGTACCCCCGGGTCGCCTTCTCCTTGGGGATCGGCGCCCCCTCGGGCATGAACACCGTCGCCTTGATGCCGAGGAACTGGGCCGCGAGCGCGACACCCTGGGCGTGGTTGCCCGCCGACGCAGCGACCACACCACGCGCCCGCTCCTCCTCCGAGAGGTGCCACATCCGGGTGTAGGCCCCGCGGACCTTGAAGGAGCCGGTGCGCTGGAGGTTCTCGCACTTGAGGAGCACCGGGCTGCCGGTGAGTGCCGAGAGCCAGCGCGACTCCTCCATCGGCGTCCGCACGGCCACACCTTCGATCAGCTCGGCGGCGCGCTCGATGTCCTCCACCGAGACCCTCACCACGTCAGCCATCGCGGTCCCCGTCGGTAGGCGGTGGGTCCAGCTCGTCCGCGACCTCGGCCTGGTCGAGGTCGCCGACGTGGCCGTCGTCCTCGTCGGTCTCGGGTGGTGGCGCGCTCCCGGTGCGTTCCTCCTGCAACGCGTCGCGGGGATCCTCGCCGACCGCGCTCTGGCTCGCCAGATGCTGTACGACGGCGTTGGCGGCCGCGGCGAACGGTACGGCGACCAGGGCGCCAGGGATCCCGGCCAGCAGGATGCCTGCCGCGATCGCCACGATCACACCCAGCGGATGGATCGAGACGAATCTGCCCATCAGGAAGGGCTGGAGCACGTGGCTCTCGATCTGCTGCACGAGCACCACGGCACCCAGCATCAGCAGGGCCACGACGATGCCGTGGTCGACGAACGCCACGAGCACGGCCACCGTCCCGGCGACGAACGCGCCCACGATCGGGACGAAGGCGCCGAGGAAGACGAGCACGCCGATCGCGAGCACGAACTGCACCTGCAGGATCGAGGCCGCGATCATCACGCCCACGGCATCGGTGATCGCGACGATGACCGTGGCCCGGATGAACTGGGTCAGCGAGACCCAGGCGACCCGACCGGAGCTGTCGACACGGGACCGGGCGGCACGCGGCGAGATCAGGACGAACCACGACCAGATCCGGTCGCCGTCGGCCAGGAAGAAGTACGTCGAGAAGAGCACCAGGAACAGCCCGGCCAGGATGTGGGTGAGCGCGCTGCCGATGTTGGTGACCGAGCTGAGGAAGGCGCCGCTCTGGGCCTTCTGGGACAGGTAGTTCTGCGCCTTCTCGATGTAGGCGTTGATCTGGGAGTCGCTGACGTGGAACGGGCCCGTGCGCAGCCAGTCCTTGAGCTCGCCGAGGCCGTCGGAGACCTGGGTGGCCAGGTCGTTGGCCCCGCTGGCGACCTGCTGCCCGGCCAACGCGAGCATGGAGGCCACCAGGGCGAGCAGGCCGAGGACGACGATCGCCGCCCCGATCCCGCGCCGGATGCCGATCCGCTCCATCCAGGCGACCAGGGGTGACCCCAGGGCCGCGATCAGGAGCGCGATGATCACCGGGATGGTGAGCTCGGCGAAGAACTCGACGCCGCGGAAGAGGGCGTACGCCGCGAGGCCGATCACGATCAGGCGCCAGGCCCAGGCCGCGGCCAGGTCGAGCCCCCACGGAACCTGTGCCGGCGAGAAGTTCGAGGGGCCGGTCTCGATCGCCACCTGCGGGCGAGGCTCGGCCCGGCGCAGCCACTGATGGGCGAGGCGCCCGGCCAGCCGCTCGCCCGCGCCGTCGTCGCCGGGCGTGTCGGGGCCCGTCACGGCGTCGTTGCTCACGGGTTCAACCTACGCGACCGCGGGCCCGGTCAGGCGGCGGACGAGTCGGCGGGCCGCGTCCGGATGTTCGCCGGCCAGAAGCCCGACGGCCGCCAGCACGTAGTCGCTGTCGACGGTGACCTCGGCCCGTCGCGGGAGCTGCCAGCCGCCCTCGACATGCTCGCCGACGCTCCCGGCGAAGATCCGCCCGGCGACCCCGGCCCTGCCGTGACGCAGGACCCCGCCGGAGCCGACCAGGAGGTCGACCTCCCGGAGATCCTTGCCGGAGCGCTCGACCACCCGACCTTCGGGGCTGACCACGACCTTGCTGCGGCCGGCGTGACGGCGCAGGGCGAGGCCCACGGCCTCCCGGGCGAGCTCCTCGTCGACGTCGGCCTCGACGTCGTCCTCGGGGACGAAGCCCGGGTCGGCGTGACGGCGGCGTACGGCGTCGGCCAGGTCGTCCCGTCCGGCCGCCTCGGCCGTGGTGACGGCCGACCAGCGCATGCCGAGGTCGCCCTCGACGGTGCGGGTGACGCGGGTGGTGGCGACGACCTCGCGGCTCAGCCCGGCTTCCTCCGGGTCGAGCTCGACCACGCTGTGCACGTCGGTGGTGGCGCCACCGACATCGACGACCACCGTGTCGCCCGCGACCTCGGCGAGGAGCTCCACACCGGTCAGGACGACGTCGGGCGTCGCTCCCTGCACCATGGCGAGGAAGTCGTCGCGGCTGCTCAGGTGCTTCCCGCCGATCACGTGGGAGAGGAACAGCTCGCGGATCGCGGTGCGGGCACCGTCGGGTGCCAGCACGCCGATCCGCGGCACGATGTTGGGAGCGACCACGAGCGGGTTGGCGGCCAGGATCTCGGCGACCTCGTCGCGGGCCTCGGTCATGCCGGCGATCACGACCGGGCCGCTCCAGCCCGTGGAGAGGGCGCGAGCAGAGGCCAGGATCGGCTCGGGGTTGCCGCCGTCGGTACCACCGGTGAGCAGCACGACGTCCGGTTCGCTGTCGCCGACCCGGCTCAGGTCGTCGCGTCGGCCGGCGGCCAGGACGGCCACCACCTTGCCGCCGCTCGAGAGCGCGACCCGGCGGCCGGCCTCGGCGGTGACCAGCTCCTCGTTGCCGACCACGGCGATCCGCAGTCCACCGCCCGCGCTCGAGCAGGCCAGGGTCGGGGCGCCCGCTGCCCGAGGGTCCCGCGCGACCAGGGCGGCCAGGCAGGCGTCGTACCCCTCGAGGACGTCGGTGGCGATGGTCGTCGGGTGCTCGGCGGCGGCGACGATCCGGCCGTCGGCCAGATCGACCAGCGAGGCCTTGGTGAACGTCGAGCCGAAGTCGACGCAGACGACGACGCGGCTCGACGACGGGTCGTGTGCCTCAGCCCGCGCCATAGCGCGTCCTCAGGCACACGACCTGTGCGACATCAGGACAACGCACGGTCGAGGTCGGCGATCAGGTCGTCGGCGGTCTCGATCCCCACGCTCAGACGGATCAGGTCGTCGGGCACCTCCAGCTCGGTCCCGGCCACGCTGGCGTGGGTCATCCGCCCGGGATGCTCGATCAGGCTCTCGACGCCACCGAGCGACTCCCCCAGGATGAACACCTCGGCGCGGGCGCAGGTGTCCAGCGCCGCCTGCTCACCGTCGGCGTGGCGGAAGCTGACGATCCCGCCGAAGCGCTTCATCTGCCGCGCAGCCACGTCGTGTCCGGGATGCTCGGGCAGACCGGGGTAGTACACGTGCGAGACCTTCGGGTGCCGGGTGAGGAACTCCACGACCTGCTCGGCGTTGTCGCAGTGCCGGTCCATCCGTACGCCGAGGGTCTTCAGGCCGCGGTGGGTCAGGAAGCAGTCGAACGGACCGGGCACGGCACCCATCGCGTTCTGGTGGAACGTGATCGTCTCGGCCAGGTCGAGGTCGCGGACCACGACGGCGCCGCCGACCACGTCGCTGTGCCCGCCGACGTACTTGGTCGTCGAGTGCACGACGATGTCGGCGCCGAGGGCGAGCGGCTGCTGGAGGTACGGCGATGCGAACGTGTTGTCGACGACGAGCAGCGCACCGGCTTCGTGCGCGACCTGGGCCAGGGTCTCGATGTCGGCGATGGCCAGCAGCGGGTTGGTCGGGGTCTCCACCCAGACGATCCGGGTCTGCCCGGGGCGGATGGCGGCCCGGACGGCGTCGACGTCGCCGACCGGCGCGGGGCTGTGCTCGAGCCCCCAGCGCCGCTCGACCTGGTCGAAGAGGCGGAAGGTGCCGCCGTACGCGTCGTCGGGGATCACGGCGTGGTCACCCGGCTCGGTGAGCCCCCGCAGGATGGTGTCCTCGGCAGCGAGGCCGCTGGCGAAAGCGAACCCACGCTCCCCTTCCTCGAGCGCCGCGAGAGCGCCCTCGAGGGCGGTGCGGGTCGGGTTGGCACTCCGGCTGTACTCGTAGCCGCCGCGGAGCCCCCCGACGCCGTCCTGCTTGTAGGTGCTGGTCGCGTAGATGGGCGGGATCACCGCGCCGGTCGTCGGGTCGGGTTCGTAGCCGGCATGGATGGCGCGGGTGTCGAATCCGGACTTGCTGCGATGGTCCTGGGTCACGCCTCTGAGCGTAGGGGTTGCCTTCGCTGGTCCGGGAACGCCCTCGTGCCCTCCGTTGTTGCACACTGTGAGCACCCCACCCAGGGGCGCCAGAAGGAGTAACCGTGTCGATCTTCTCCCGTCACAAGACCACCCTCCCGACCCCCGAGGAGGCACTGCCCGGTCGCGCCACCAACGAGTTCGCGATCGCACCCAAGCACCGCGTCCTCGACGCACCCGTCGTGACGCCCACCGCGCCCGAGGGCTTCGAGGTCGCGATCTTCGGCCTCGGCTGCTTCTGGGGCGCCGAGGAGATCTACTGGCAGAAGCCGGGCGTCTGGTCCACCTCGGTCGGGTACGCCGGCGGGGCCACGCCCCACCCGACGTACGAGGAGGTCTGCAGCGGCCGCACCGGCCACACCGAGGCCATCCGCATCGTCTTCGACCCCTCCGTCATCTCCTACGCCGACCTGGTCAAGACCTTCTTCGAGGTCCACGACCCGACCCAGGGCATGCGCCAGGGCAACGACGTCGGCACGCAGTACCGCTCGGCGATCTACTACACGACGCCGGAGCAGGAGCAGACCGCGCGTGAGCTGACCAAGGTCTACGGCGACGAGCTGCACCGGCAGCGGATCGGCGACATCACCACCGAGATCCGGCCCGCGTCGGAGACGCCGTACTACTACGCCGAGGACCACCACCAGCAGTACCTGGCGAAGAACCCCTTCGGCTACCGCTGCCACGCCAACACCGGCATCCGGTTCCCCGAGACAGCCTGACCTGCTCGTACGACGCGGGCCCGCAGCAGTCAGCTGCTGGCCCGCTGTCGTGTCGGGGTACGCCGTATCGCCAGTGGTGGGTCCCGACTCGATCCCAACAGCCACACCAGACGTACGACGCGTCGTACTCCCGGCGCCATGACTCACCCAGCCGCGAGGTGACCGATGTCCTGGGGTCGGACGAGGCCAGAGGCGTGGGCCAAAGCGGCCGCTTCGGTGCGTGTGCTGGCGTCCAGCTTGGTCAGGATTCGTGACACATGGACGCTGGCGGTCTTGGGCGAGATGAACAGCCGCGAGGCGATCGCTCGGTTGGTTGCCCCGACGGCGAGGAGGCACAGCACTTCGCGCTCACGTCGCGTCAGGGCACAGTGGACCCGCTCGACGCGAGCGCTGCTTTCGGGCGGGGTCTGCATCGGTGCGAGTGAGGGGATCGACTGCTCCCCGGATGATGCGTTGGCCTCAGCCGCCTCCGCCACGACCGACGGGAACGGCAGCGCCCGGCTTGGGGCCAGTGCCGCCTCCAGGAGAGCCAGGACGGCACCGCCGACGTAGACGGCGGACTCGCCGGCCCCGACGCTCGACTCCGGGGCCGGCACCATCACCACAGCGGCTATGCCGACCACGGTGAAGGCTGTCCCTCGAGGCGTTCCGGCCATGTCCATCTCGTTCTCCTCTGCCCGAACTCGGTCCGTATAAGCACTGTAACAGTGCTTGTAGATATGTCAAACGCGAAACCCCACAGGGTCGTCATGCTTCGAGGACAAGCGCAGAAGCCGCCTGCGGCGAGGCGCTCGGCGGGGGGTGTGTTTCCTTTACGTGTAAGGGCTGTTACAGTGCTGTCGTGACTGCTGATGTGACCACTCAGAGTTTGTGGCGATCCGTGCGCGAAGTGATGGAGCGAGTCGACAACGACATCGCCCGCGTCTATGAGTCGTCCCCGGACACCGTCGGAGTTCGGACCTCCTGGGTCCTCGAGATCCTGCGCCTCGACGCACGCGGTCCGATGACGATCCGTCAACTGTCGGCGTCCGTTGGTCGCACGCACTCGGCGTCCAGCCAGAAGGTGGCCGCCATGGCTAAGGCCGGGCTCGTGGAGACAACTCCAGGAAGCGACGCGCGCACGCGGCGCGTGCAGCTCACCAAGCGAGCCCATCAGCTTGCGGGTCGGATGCGAGAGGAGTGGGTAGCCACGGAGGAAGCACTGGCGGAACTGGAAGCGGAAACTCCCTACGCGCTGAGTCGGGCCGTTGCAGACCTGAACGCGGCCCTGGACCGCAAGAGCTTCTACGACCGGCTGAGCGAACGCCTCACCAGTAGCGACCACGGCGCCTGAAACCATCAACCCCGTATCTCGGAAAGAGATCGCAGCCTGGCATCGAGAGTGGTTCTGAGGCCCGGCCGCTCGCAGCGGTGACGCCCCTGGCACTACTCCCAGGGCCCGCTCCGGAGGCTGTCGGGTCGGGTGCGAGACTCCCGGCCATGCGTTTCGTGCTGATCCGTCACGGCCAATCCACCAACAACGCGCTGTGGGCTGAGACCGGCGCGGAGATCGGCCGCGAGGTCGACACCCGGCTCACCGCCCTCGGCGAGGCCCAGGCGGCCGCACTGGCGTCGTACGCCGCCTCCCCGGGCTTGCCGTGGGCGCTGACGCACCTCTACGCATCGCCGATGGTGCGGGCCGTGCAGACGGCGGCGCCGCTGGCAAACGCGCTCGACCTGCCGCTCACCCTCAGCCAGGACCTCTTCGAGGTGGGCGGCCCCTACGACCGGCTCGACGGCACCGGCGAGCAGGTGGCGCACCCCGGCTCGGGAAGCCGCGTGATCGCCGCGTTGTCCGACCGGGTGCAGCTCCCGGACTGGTTGACAGAGGACGGCTGGTGGCGGGGCGAGGTGGAGCTCGAGCGAGATGTGTACGTCGCACGCGCCGACCGGCTGGTCGGCACGCTGCGCGACACCCACGACCCGGACGACGTGGTGGGCCTGGTCTCCCACGGCTGGTTCGGCAACGTCCTGCTCGGCCGTCTCCTCGGGATCGCGGACATGAACGGTGCCTTCGAGCTCGCGAACACCTCGATCAGCCTGCTCGAGGACACCGAGGAGGGGGTGCCCTGGGACGTCACCGCCATCCGCATCAACTGGCTCCCCCACCTAGCCGTCGACCAGGTCAGCGACTCGGCCCTCGGCGGCCCCTTGGCCGACGGGGTGTCCTAGCCCGGCGGAGTGTCGCGTCTACCGGGGTGACGCGCGTCCAACGCCCGACTGCAACATGAGCGGATGCCGGACTGGGTGTGGTTTCGTGCGGGGGGCAGTCGTGAAGGTGTCGTGAAACTGGCGTGAAGTCGCCGCCGCCTAGCGTCGTTCGCGAGTCGTTCGATGCTCGGACGCCACGCGACAGGAGGCCTCATGACCGTCACCACCACGGCGACGACCCCACCCCCCTCCCGAACGTACCCATCCCTGCGCGCGGCCTGGATCCCGCTGGCGGCCCTCTGCCTGGCCTTCTTCGTCGAGATGGTCGACAACACGCTGCTCTCGATCGCGCTCCCCACCATCGGCCGCGATCTGGGCAGTGGGACAACGGCGCTGCAGTGGGTCACCGGGGCGTACTCGCTGACCTTCGGCGGCCTCCTCCTCACGGCCGGGTCGATGGCCGACAGGCTCGGTCGCCGACGTGTGCTGCTGGTCGGACTCGCGGCGTTCGGGCTGCTGAGCCTGTGCGTGGTCGCCGTCACCACCGCGGGCGAGCTGATCGCCCTGCGGGCCGCACTCGGCATCGCCGCAGCCGCGATGGCGCCGATCACCAACTCGCTGGTGTTCCGTCTGTTCGACGACGCGGCGGTGCGCATGCGCGCCGTGACCGTGATGATCGTCGTCGGCATGTCCGGCTTCGTCCTCGGGCCGCTGCTCGGTGGCACCGCGTTGGCCCACGTGCGGTGGGAGTGGCTGCTGGTCGTGAACGCCCCGATCGCGTTGGTCGCGTGCATCGGCGTCCGGCTCGGCGTACCGGCCGACCGGCCCGAGGAGCTGACGGACGACGCTCTCGACCTGCCCGGCGCCGTCCTGAGCATCAGCACCATCGGCCTCGCCTGCTGGTCGCTGACCAGCGGCGTCCTGCACGGCTGGACCTCCCTCGTCACCATCACCTCGATCATCGGCGCCGTCGTAGCCGGCGTCGCGTTCGTCTGGCACGAGCGCCGTACCCCGGCACCCATGCTGGATCTGCGCCTCTTCTCCAGCGGCACGGTCCGCGGTGCCGCCATCGCCCAGATCGGGACGTCCATCGCGATGGCCAGCGTGATGTTCGGGCTGATCCTCCATTTCCAGTACGCGTACGGGTGGAGCCCCATGAAGGCCGGGTTGGCCAACCTGCCGATCATCGTGACGATGGTGGCAGCGACCCCGTTCTCCGAGTGGCTCGTGCGGAGGTTCGGCCACCGCATCGCGTGCCTGGTCGGTGCGATCTTCCTGGCCGGCTCCCTCGCCGGCCTCGCCTGGGCCGTCGACCACGGGTACGCCGCCATCGCCGTCTGCATGGTCCTGATGACCGTCGGACTGCGCACCGTCATGACGATCTGCGCGGTCGCACTCATCGGCGCGATGCCGAGCAACCGCACCTCCATCGGTGCCGCCCTCAACGACACCGCCCAAGAGGTCGGCACCAGTGTCGGCACAGCGGTGATCGGCACCATGATCGCCGCGCTGGTGACCACCCAGCTCCCCGCAGGCACGTGGAGCGGCGCTCTCGTCGAGTCGTTCTTCCATGGCGAGCGGATCACCTATGGCCTGCTGGCGATCGTCGTCGGCTTCGTCACGGCGGCCGGTGCTCTCACCCTCACCGACGCCCGCACCACCGAAGAACCTTCCTGACCTGCATCGATTCGGAGCCGGATGTCGAATCGGAGGTCTCTGGATCGACGTACCTGTGACACGCAAGCGACCCATCAGCCGGAGCGACGAGGATGCGATGACCACGACCCTGTTCGGTTCCACCCGCGCCGCGGACCCTGTGTTCGGCGGAGCGCACCGAGACGAGCTGCTCGACCAGCTCTCCCCGCGCGAGCGGGAGGTGCTCGCCCTGATGGCCGACGGTCGGTCGAACCGTGCCATCGGCGAGCAGCTCGCGGTGGAGCTCAAGACGGTCGAGTCTCACGTCAGCAGCGTCTTCACCAAGCTCGGGTTCAACGAGGACCGATACGAGAACCGGCGCGTTCTCGCGGTGCTGACGTTCTTGGGCCGCGAGAGCCGAGCCGCGGCGCGGCCCCCCATCGGCACGTGAGTGGTGGGGCGCCCTCGACTCAAGGTGGGTGATCTGTTCTCCCGGCCGGCGGGGAGCGCTCCGATCTGTGTCGCGACCGTGCGTGCGCGGCGCGCGCCCGCTGGCGAAGGAAGCGGACGTTCAGGAGGGGTTACCCGGTCGTCGCCGCACCACCCGCCGCCGCAGAGTGGGGGAAGCCACTACCTCATAGCCGGCCTCGAGGAAGACCTGCAGCAGTCCGACCGATGCCTCGTCCCAGATCACGGACCGGCCGGGCGGTGGCTCGATCGGGTACCCCTCCAGGACCTGAGCGCCGACCTGTTGGCCGTACTCGACGGTGGCGGCGGCGAGCTCATAGGTCAGCCCTGACCGGCGCCATTCCTTGCGCACGACGAAGCAGGTCACCGACCAGACACCCGCTAGTTCGGGGTCCATCCGCATCCACGGCTGCTTCCGGCTCCACAGTCTGGGGTAGTTGGCACGCGGCTCGACCGCCACCCAGCCGGCCGGCTCACCGTCGACATACCCGATCAGCCCGGACGTCGGGCCGGCGGTGCCGCAGGCGGTCTGCTCGAGCAGCGCGGCGTCCCTCTGCTCCTGCGTGGTGTCCCGCCAGATCCAGCCCGGCACCTTCATGGCTTGGCAACGGCACTTGCGGGCGCCACCGGTGGCGAAGACCGACTCGACGTCCTCCGTCCTCGCTCGGTTGGCCGGGAGCCAGGTGAATGCAGGCATGCCGCGACTCTAGGAGCATCCGGACTCGGTGCGCCGGGCATCCCGGAGCGGAGGGCGCCCGAGGGCAGACGGCGGGATGACGCGCTGATCATCCGCTCCGAGGGTGCCTCAGCCGCGAGGCCATGTCGGTGGACAGTGCCAAGATGGCGACGTGGCATCGGACTCCCGCATGGTGGCTTTGGGCTTCGGCAAGTTCGCGCGGGCGGACCGCATCTTCGCGCTCGAGCGGATCATGGGCGAAGAACGTGGTGACGGGCGGCGCACCCGAGTCTGGATCGATGGTGTCGCCGACCCGTTGATCGCCTCGCGGACCGAGGTCACGATCCTTCGCGACATGGGCCAGGAGTCCGCCATTCCAGGGCCCGAGCTCGACGAGGCGCTGGACCTGGCCGCGCGGCTGGCGGCAGCGGCGGAAGAGGGTCGAGTAGACCTCAGCGATCTTGGTCGCCGGGCGCGACACCTCCTGGCCTCCACCACAGGATCCGCATAGCCCGCGAACCCCGGCTCGCGACGGTACGACGGACGAGGTGCTGGCCGCCGGGTGGGAAGCCCCCTACGCTCCGGACATGCGCCGCCTTCTCGCCGGACTGACCGCTGCCAGTGTCGTTGCTCTGTGCCTGACCGAGGTGGCGTCGGCGAATCCGTCGGGCCGGCCGCTCGCGGCCCGGCCTGGCTGCGACCCGATCACCACCAAGCCGCATTTCCGCGGCACCGTGCCGAGCCCCGACCAGGTGCTCGGGTACGAGCTCGGCAAGCGCGAGGCCACCAACAAGGAGATCGGCCACTACTGGCGGGTCGCCGACCGTTCCAGCCGCCGCGTGGTGACCGGGGTCTACGCGCACTCCTGGCAGGGCCGTCCGCTGAGGTACGCGCTCGTCGGCAACCCGAGCACGCTGCACCGGCTGCCGCAGATCCGTCGCGACCTCGACCGGCTTCGCGACCCATCGACGCCGGATCGACAGGCGGCGGCGATCATTCGTCGTACGCCTCCGATCCTCTGGATCGGAGCCAACGTCCACGGCAACGAGCCGTCCGGTGGGGACGCCGTCGTCAAGCTCCTGCACGAGCTGGCCGACAGCTCGGACTGCGTGGCGCGCGGGATCCTCAACCACGCAATTGTCGGCCTGATCCCGGTGCAGAACCCCGACGGCCGTGCCCACGATCGGCGCTACAACGGCTACGCGTTCGACATGAACCGCGACGGCCTCGTCGGCACGCAGCCGGAGGTCTCGGGCAGGCTCCGGCTGCTGTGGAAGTACCCCCCGCAGCTGTTCGTCGACGAGCACGAGAACAGCAGTGGCACCTACTTCTTCCCACCCGACGCGGACCCGATCTACCACGAGACCCCGAACGGGCTGTATCGGGAGGTCGAGCAGATGTACGGCCCGGCGAACTCCCGCGCGTTCAAGGCCCGCGGCTGGCGCTATGAGACCTGGAACTCGGGCTACGACTTCTTCGCCCAGGTGTACGGCGACACCGTGCCGACCACCCAGATGGGCGCCGTGGGGATGACGTTCGAGCAAGGAGACATCCGGCCGTACCCGGTGCGCGTGCGCCACCAGTACACCTCCGCGCTCACCACGCTGTTCACCGGCGCGACGCACCGAGCCAAGGTCCTGCGCACCTGGCGGCACACCTTCGTCCAGGCGAAGGAACAGGGAGAGCACTGCCACTTGGAGCAGAACCACATCTTCAACCCGGGTCATCGGCTCCGGCGCACCGTGCCGAAACGGCCGGTCTGCGGCTACTTCCTGCTCGGACACTCGCGCGAGACCAGGCTCACGGTGAGCCGGCTGCAGACCGCCCACGTGATCGTGGACCGACTGGCCCGGAAGACCGTCGTCCGCGACTTCCGTCCGTACGGCGACAAGCCGCGTCGTACGACGCTCCCGGCCGGCACGTACTGGATCAGCCTGGCCCAAGCGCAGAAGCACTGGGTGCAGGCGGCCCTCAACGAAGACACCTACGTGCCGTTCCCGTACTTCTACGACGTGAGCGGCTGGAGCCTCCCTCTGCTCGCCGGGATCCAGGGCGGCTCCACCGGCCGGCCGGTGCGCGCTCCGATGGTTCGGGTCCGGCCGTTGCACGTGCCGAAGGCTGCGAAGCCGCATCGCGTCCCGCGGATCGCCGTACTGGACCAGTGGGAGCACACCGCCAACGGCTACCAGTACTCCGGCTGGCTCAAATGGCGGCTGGCCCATGACTGGCGGTTCCCGTACCAGGTGCTCCTGCCGAACCAGGTCAACGCCAAGTCCCTCAGCAAGGTCGACGTCCTGATCGTGGGGAACGTCGACTCCGACCCGGTGTACCACCGGCTCCACCGCGCGGGCCGAGCCGCTCTGTCGACCTGGGTCAACCGCGGCGGTCGGTACGTCGGCTGGCAGGAGGGCGCCCTGCTGGCGTCGGCCCTCGGGATCTCGCAGGTGGGCATGCAGACGCCGAAGGCGGAGTCACCCGGCGCGATGATGCGGATCCGCACCCCGCACGGGTCCAACGAGATCGAGTGGGACAGCGACTTCAACCTCGTCCTGACGCCCGGAACAGCCCGGGTCGTCGGCTCCTTCCCGCACCGCATGTACGTCTCCGGGTTCGCCACCAGGCCGCAGACCCTCGTCGGCACCCCCCTCGAGACCGTCGAGAGTCTCGGCCGCGGCAGCGTCACCGTGTTCGGTTACGAGCCGAACTTCCGCGCGGTCGCTGACGGTTCGGCACGCCTGCTCCGACGCGCGATCCTCCACACGCCCCGAGGATCGGTGCCGTTCACGACACCACCGACGACACTGGGCCGGACGCCCCAGCACCGGCCGCCGTCCGACGTGCTGGGCCTCGCCCACAGCCGAGCCTGGCGGTTGGCGCACGAGGACGACGACGCACCCGCTCGACAACGGTCGTGACCTGGTTCAGGTGCGCCGCGGCATGACGCCACGTGGTGTGCGACGACGTGATGCGGTTGTGACGTTGGCAGGCGCCGGTCGAGCGCCGGGCGGTGCGAGCTACCGCCGCCGCAGGTCGTTCTGATCGGCGAAGATCGCCTCGAGATCGGTCGGCAGGGCCGATGCTGCCATCTGCTCGGGCAGTGCGGCTTCAATGGGCGGCGTCGGAACAGGCGGGAGCGTTGCCGGCTCCGGCGGGTGAGCCAGCTCGTTCAGCGGCGGAGCCTTCGCCGCCAGCGCAGGATCGGTGGATACCTCGAGAGTCACCCGCGGCCATCGATGACCGTGATCGCGACGCGCCAGGACAGCGGCATCGTCGAAGCGCATCTCGACGTAGCTGAGCGCAGATTCGAACGAGCCCGCCGTCACGTGCCACGTGTCGTGGTGCCATGAGACCTCCACGCGGTCGTGAAGGTCGGCCACCGTCTCGGCAATGACCCGCCCGAGTGGCATTGGTGCACCCCCTGCCTTCGTGTCAGATCGAGGTTAACCCGTCACGGCGAGGCGGCGGCGCAACGATGCCGGCCTGGCCGAGTCGGCGCGCGAGTGGTGTCCTTCGCCCGCGATCGTTCACGGCCTCTCGGGAGTCGGGCTCAGCGTGGCCAGCCGTTGCAGTTCGGCGAGATGCCCGGCGAAGGCGGAGCGCACCAGTCTCTTTCCGCTCAGGAAAGAGTCCGCAACGGCCAGACAGCGTCGCGCGGAACAGTGGGGCGGATACTCACACACGTGGATGCCGAGGCCGCGGCACTGGACCCCGGCGACGATCCAGCGCTGACGGCGTTCCACCAGGAGGGTGTCAGCGTGCTCGAGTCCGGCGACAGGGTGCGTCGTGTGATGGCCACGGCGCGTCGTGGCTCGGGCGGGTAAGCAGGTGCGATCACCCGCCACTCCCGTCTGCAGGGGCTCCTCCGTGGAGGGCGTCCCACGCGATCATGGACACGATTGGTGCCGAGGGCGGGAGTATCACCGTGGGCATCCACACCTCTTGGTGTGCATGAGTCTTCGACTTCGACCTGCTGGCCCTGGGAGTTCCGTCGCTTCAACCGCGAGGGTGGCAAAGCCAGCGCCTCGCGACCGGATCCGCACGCGCTTCGCGCAGCTTCTCGTCCTCGGTACGGCGCTCGCGACGACGCTGGGTCTGCTCCTCATCGTGGCCCCGGCCGAGGCAGCCAGCCGGACGGTGCACGACACAGCCGGTGATGCCTCGGCCCGGCTGGACATCAGGCGCTTCACCGTGACCAATACCTCGAAGCGGATCGTCGCTGAGATCCGGGTACAGGATCTGCGAAAGACCGGTGTCTTCCAGCAGCGCTACTTCGACTCGACGTTCGACTCACTTCTGTCGTACGGCGTACAGGTGCGCCGCGACCGCAAGGGACACCTGCACGTGGCCGCCTTCCGGGACGACGAGAACGGCGACAACAACATCCCCTGCCGAGGGGTGCGCGGGCATTGGCTGATGGATCGCAACCTGGTGACCACCTCGATGCCGGTCCGGTGCGCCACCGGGGTGGCGTTCGACCCGTTGCACGTCAACGCCGTGTCGTTCGACCCCGGCGACCTCGGCGTCGCGGACTCGACCCGGTTCTTCGCGGTCCAGAGGGACTGACCACACAACCGGGAAATGTCGCGTCGCCCACCGACCGTGGCGCACCTGTCGCTGCGACACGACTCACCCCCTGCGCGGGGCGCCATGGGATTTGGTCGCAGACATCCGGGCGATCCAGCCTCGGCGGGCCGTCGCGTTGCCCTACGATCCCCGCCATGACACGGAGGCCGGGCGACGAACGATCGGGGCCGAAGGGCGTGGCCAGGACGAGCGGTCACGTCATCCGCAGCGACCGCCTCGACGCCGTCGACAAGGTGCTCGTCTCGCAGTTGCAGTCCAACGGTCGCGCCACATACTCAGAGCTGTCGAGGCAGGCAGGAGTATCGGAGTCCAGTGCGCGGGCTCGCGTGCGGCGGCTCATCGATGACGGCGTGATGCAGATCGTGGCCGTCACCGACCCCCTTCAGCTCGGGTTCTCTCACGAGGCCATGGTCGCCCTGCAGTCGTGCCCGAACCCCGAAGCGGTGGCAGAGGAGCTCGCCGCCATCGAGGCCATCGACTTCATCGTGCTCGTTGCCGGCAAGTTCGACGTTCTCATGGAAGTGATCGCCGACAGCGACGAGCAGTTCCTGGCCCTCATCCAACGCATTCGCGACATCTCCAGGCCCGCGACCGTCCAGGTCCTGCCCTACCTGCAAACCAGGAAACAGGAATACGCCTGGGGCGTTCGCTGAGCCAGCACGATGATCCCGGCACCTTGCCTGGCCGATCCGGGCGAGGTGACGCCAGAAGCTGGCCGGCGCGAAGGCAGAGCCGGAGCAAGCGTGCGGCCGCTCCTGTGGCTCGCGCTCGGGATCGGGAAGTGCCGAACTCTCCCGCCCGTGCTGCTTCCATCCCTGTGACAACCTCATCTCATCCACCGGAGTTCAAGGTGGTGTGACGAGCACATCAGGGGCGCGAGCGTGATCGGTGGCCGGGACAAGCAGGAGTTCGAGGCGTTCGTCGCCGCGAGCTCGGACCGGCTGCTCCGGACGGCCTATCTCCTGACCGGCGACGTCGGCCACGCGGAGGACGTCGTCCAGTCTGCGCTGCTGCGGACCGCGCGCCGGTGGCGCTCGGCCAGGCGGTCCCCCGAGGCGTACGCGCGGACGACCGTCGCCAACCTGGTCAAGGACCGGTGGCGCAGCCTCGGCCGCCGACCGAGCGAGGCCCCGCTGGAACACGACGTACCGCTGGCGGTCCACGACGGCACCTCCTACGACAGTCGGCTCGACCGCGACCTGCTGATGCGGGCCGCGCGCGCGCTGCCGCTGGGCCAGCGGGCGGTCCTGGTGCTCCGCTACTTCGACGACCTCTCGGTCGAGGAGACGGCGAGGACGCTCGGCATCACGACCGGGACCGTCAAGTCCCAGACCTCGCGTGCGCTCGCCAGCATGCGGACCGCCCTCACGACCGAGAACCCTGACAAGGAGAACCATGATGCTCACCGATGACGACCTGATCCGAGAGCTCGAAGCCGGCTTCCGCGACGAGAGCCAGGGGCTGACCTATTCCGGCCGGGTGCCGTCCCCGCGCCGGGCCGTGGTGCCCTGGACCGCCGTCCCCGTCGCGGCGGCGGCCGCGGCCGTGATCGTGCTGCCCCAGCTGGGCGGTGGAGCCGCGCCGACCGCGACTCCGGTTCCGCCACCGGCGACCCAGACCGTGCCCGAGCACGGTTCGTTCGGGCCGGGACCGGGTACCCCGGCCGCCAGCGGCCACGTCAGGATGGTCACCACGTCGTTCGAGTTCGCCGGCCGCACGTTCCGCGTCCAGCGACCAGCGAACCAGCCGCCGCATTACGTCGTCTATCGGATCGGTGCTGCCGCGCCGCCGGCAGATGCCACGCCGGTGCCGAAGCCCTTCGACATCGAGAAGGCGTGGTCGGGTCAGGACCCCAAGACCGGCGACGCCGCGGTCTGGATCAAGGACTCGCGGCTCTTCGACGGCCAGTACGTCGAGCTGTCCAGCCCTGGGTTCACCGAGCAGGAGCTGGTCACCATGCTCCAGACGCCCCCGGACCAGCAGTAGGACCCCTGCCCGCCGACGTCGGGTGAGTGAGCCCACGCCGGACGGCGGTGGAGCGTCCTCACAGTCGACCGAGTGCTGCCTTCAGCGGGTCGAGCCCGATCGAGCCGAGGTTGAGCGCCGCGGTGTGGAACTCCTTGAGATCGAACTCCGCGCCCTTGTTCGCCTTCACCTGGTCACGGGCTTGCAGCCAGATCCGCTCCCCGACCTTGTACGACGGTGCCTGACCCGGCCAGCCGAGGTAGCGGTTCACCTCGAACTCCACCTGCCCGGCCTCCATCCGCGAGTGCGCGAGCATGAACTCGAGCACCTTCTCGGCGTCCCAGACCTCACCTGGTCGCCAGCCGTAGGGGTTGTCGGTCGGGATCGTCAGTCCGAGGTGGACGCCGATGTCGACGATCACCCGGGCCGCCCGGAAGCCCTGCATGTCGAGGAACCCGAGTCGGTCGCCGGGATCCGCGAAGTACCCCAGCTCGTCCATGAGTCGTTCGGAGTAGAGCGCCCATCCCTCGCCGTGGCCGCTGATCCAGGCCATCAGCCGCTGCCACCGGTTCAGCAGGTCGGCCTGGTGGACGACCTGGGCGCACTGGAGGTGGTGCCCGGGCACGCCCTCGTGGAACACCGTGGTCGTCTCGCGCCAGGTCGAGTACAGCTCCTGGTCGTCGGTGAACGAGAACCACATGGTTCCGGGGCGGGAGAAGTCCTCGGACGGCGGCGTGTACCAGGCACCGCCGTCGTTGATCGGAGCCACCTTGCAGGCGATGGTGCGGATCGGCTCGGCGATGTCGAAGTGCACGCCGTCGAAGCTGGCCAGGACCGAGTCCGCCTTCTCCTGCATCCACTCCTCGAATGCCTCCCGGCTGCCGCAGTCGCGCGCCGGATCGCCGTCGAGTGCTGTGACCGCGTCGTCGACCGAGCCACCGGGGACGATGCGTTGCGCGGTCTGCGCCATGTCGTCCTCGATCCGCCTGAGCTCCTCCCAGCCCCAGCGGTACGTCTCCTCGAGGTCGACCTCGGCGCCGAGGAAGTACCGCGACTCGAGTGCGTATCGGTCGCGACCGACCCCGTCGGTCTCGCGGCCCCGGGCGGCCAGGTCGGTTTCGACGAATCGTCCGAAGTCGCCGTACGACGCCGAGGCCCGCGCCGCGACCTCGGCCAGCCGGTCGCGGGGCCCCTCGGGAGCCGCCGAGACGAGGTTGGCGAAGTAGTCGCCGGCAGCGCCCTCCTGACCCGTCCAGCCGCGGATCTGGCCAGCCACCTCGACGTACTGCCGGCGCGCCGAGACCCGACCGGCTGCCGCCTCGACCTCGAGCGTCTCTCGGTAGCCCGCCAGCGCCGCCGGCACCGCAGCCAGCCGATCGCCGATCGTCCGCCAGTCGTCCTCGGTGGCCGTCGGCATCAGGTCGAACACCTCCCGTACCGCGTGGATGGAACTACTGATCACGGAGAACGAAGAGCGCTCGAAGCCGGACTCGGCCTTCTCGAGCTCGAGGCCCACCCGCTCGACGAACGCCTCCTTGGCGATCCGCTCCCGCTCGTCGGTGGGCTCGATCGCAGCCACCTCGGCGAGGGTCCGGCGATTGAGCTCTTCCCGGGCGTCGTGGCCGGCTGGGGTGAGGTCGGGCAACCGGTCGTCGTGGCCGGGGATGCCCGCGAAGGTGGCGGTGAGCGGGTCGAGGGCGACAACGTCCTCGACGTACTGATCGGTTCGAGCGTCGACAGGTCGAGTCATTCCGCGACCCTATGCGGCGCGCCACCCCTGAGGGCAGGCCAGCTCCTTGGTCGGCCGCGCGATGCACGGGAGGGTCTACTCTCGCGCGTTCGCCGTGGCCGCGTATCGAGCCGGCTCGACGGCGATCAAGCAGTCACCTCCTCATCGGGACCGTCGTCATCCATCCGTGGAGGTGCCGGGTCGGCGGATGCATGCCGATCTGACCGAACGTGAGGGCGGATGGACAGTCATGTGACTCATGTGGGGTCGCCGTGCGCCGTCCTAGCGTCCGTCATCAAGGTCGCACATTCTGCGGACCTGTGAGGACTCGGCGAGGGGATGAGCCTGGTGGCACGTGCGGGCGGATACGCGGGACGCCGTTCCGACGCGATCGTGGCGCAGGGCTGGTCCCGCAGACGAGTGAGGGACTGCTGCCACCCAGCGATCGTCGCGCGCCGTCTTGCCCTGGGGGCTCAGTCGCTGCCGGCTGTGGCGCAGGCCCACGTCTCGGTCGAGAGGTGGGTCTGCGCCGCCGTGTGGTGCGCACTGGGTGCGCTGGCCCTGAGGCCGCTCACGACCTCGTCCGCACGGTTCGTCGTGGCCGGTGCGCTGGTCGTGCTCGGACTCGCCACGGTCTGGGCGATGGCTCACTTCTTCGGGATCGGCTGTGCCGGCGCGGCGGGTGGAGCCGTTCTCGCCGCCTTCAACTGGTGCTCCATCGTCCCGTTCGACGCCGGGCTACCGAGTCTGGAGAGCACAGCCGGGCTGGGCGCCACGCTCGTGAGCGGCTCGCTCTTGGGACGGCGTGCCGCCTGCCGGCGCCGTCCGGCGGACACGTCAGCGGTCGGGGCGTCGTACGCCGCCCACCTCGCCGCGGAACACGAGGCGCTCGTGCGCGTAGCGACCGTGGGGGCCGTCGAGCCGTCGCCGACGTGGGTGTTCGGCTCCATCACCCACGAGGTCGGCACTGTGCTGGGCCTCGACCTCACCGCCCTCCTGCGACACGAGTCCGACGCCACGGCCACCTTGCTGGCGGCATGGAGCAGGGACGACCGTCCGTTGCCGGTCGGTTCGCGTTGGCAGCTGGGCCAGGATCCAGCCTCCGCGGCGACGGAGGCGTTCTCCGAACTCGGGATGCGGTCGAGCGTCGCAGCCCCCCTGGTCGTCGAAGGACGAGTCTGGGGGCAGATCGTGGGCGGCTCATGCGCGCGGCAGCCTCTGGGTGAGGATGCCCGGCGCAGGCTGCACCGGTTCATGCGGCTCACGGAGTCGGCGGTCGCCAGCGCCGTTGCCCGAGAACAGCTCGCGGCCAGCCGAGCGCGGATCGTCGCCTCGGCGGACACCGCACGGCGACAGATCGAGCGCGACCTGCATGACGGGGTGCAGCAGCGGTTGGTGTCCCTCGCGCTCGACGTACGCCGCGTCGAGGCCCTGGTCGAGCCGGGAGCTCCCGCCCTGCTGTCAGAGCTCCGAGCGTTGCGTGATGGTCTGGGCGGCGTCGTGAACGAGCTGCGCGACGTGTGTCACGGCATCCACCCCTCGACCTTGACCGAGGCCGGGCTCCACCCCGCCCTTGCCCAGCTCGCACGGAGGTCCCCGCTACCGGTGACCCTCGACGTGAAGGACGCCAGGCGTCTGCCGGAGCCTGTCGAGGTGTGTCTGTACTACGTCGCCTCGGAGGCACTGACCAATGCCATCAAGCACGCCCGAGCAACCCACGTCGTCCTCGACCTGGTGATCAGCGCCGGTGCGGTTCGTCTGGACGTGAGCGACGACGGGGTCGGTGGCGCGGACGTTCGGTTCGGATCCGGGTTGACCGGTCTCGCCGACCGCCTTCACACCGTGGGAGGTGCGCTGGAGGTCCAGAGCGCCTCCGACCGGGGCACCCGACTCAGCGCCCACGTGCCGCTGTCCCGCGCCTGCTGACCGCTGAGCTGTGATGAACCGCATGAGTTCGTACGCCGGCCGTGAGGGCTTGCCCCGCGCCCTGGCGGCCGCTCGGGACGCAGCATCCATACCTGCTAGCCGGTGGCCCGAAATTCCGGGTGGCCTGGGCCCAGGTGTGGTGCTGGCGGTCTCGATGCCCCCCTTCGAACGCGCGATGCTCACTGAGTCAGCCCCCGTCGTCAGGGGAGGAACGAAGAGGAGACAGAGATGACCCTGCGCAGACCGCCTACCCAGACGACGGATGCCGGCACCCCGGTCGAGAGCGACAAGTACTCGCTCACGGTCGGTGCGAGCGGACCGATCCTGCTCCAGGACACCTACCTGATCGAGCAGATGGCCAACTTCAATCGGGAGCGCATCCCGGAGCGGCAGCCGCACGCCAAGGGAAGCGGCGCGTTCGGGCGGTTCGACGTGACCGGCGACATCTCGGAGTTCACCAAGGCGGCAGTCTTCCAGCCAGGTACGACGACCCGCCTGCTCGCACGGTTCTCGACGGTCGCCGGTGAGCGCGGCAGCCCGGACATCTGGCGTGATCTGCGCGGCTTCGCGCTGAAGTTCTACACCTCAGAGGGCAACTACGACATGGTCGGGAACAACACGCCGGTCTTCTTCATCAAGGACCCGATCCACTTCCAGAACTTCATCAGGTCACAGAAGCGCCGCGCGGACAACAACCTCCGGGACACCGACATGCAGTGGGACTTCTGGACGCTGTTGCCCGAGACCGTGCACCAGGTCGTGTGGTTGATGGGAGACCGCGGCCTCCCGCGGACGTGGCGGCACATGAACGGCTACAGCTCTCACGCCTATCTGTGGACCAACGAGGCCGGGCAGAGGTTCTGGGTGAAGTACCACTTCAAGACCGACCAGGGCATCGAGTTCTTCACTGATGCCGAAGCAGCCGAGCGGGTCTGGGCGGACTACGACTACCACACTCGCGACCTCTTCGAGGCGATCGCGCGGGGCGACCACCCGAGCTGGACGATGCACGTGCAGGTCATGCCCTTCGATGACGCACCTCGGTACCGGTTCAACCCGTTCGACCTCACCAAGGTCTGGCCCCACTCCGACTACCCCCTGGTCGAGGTGGGGCGCCTGACCCTGGACCGAAACCCGACAGACAACCACACCGAGATCGAGCAGGCCGCGTTCGAGACGAGTAACCTGGTACCCGGGATCGGTCTTTCGCCTGACCGCATGCTCCTGGCCCGCAGTTTCGCCTACGCGGACGCGCACCGTGCCCGGCTGGGCGTGAACTACAAGCAGATCCCGGTCAACGCTCCGGTCGCGCCGGTGCACGCGTACAGCAAGGACGGCGCCATGCGGACCGTCAATGCCCAGGACCCCGTGTACTTCCCGAACTCGAAGGGTGGCCCGCAAGCCGATCCTGCGCTCGTCGACCCGACGGGGTGGCAGGTGGACGGTGAGATGACGCGGACGGCGTACGAGGCTCACGCCGAGGACGATGACTTCGTCCAGGTACGTGCACTGGTCCGTGACGTCATGGACGACGCCGCCAGGAGTCGACTGGTGGCCAACACCGTGGCCCAGCTGGCCAACGGCGTCACGGAACCGGTGCTTCAGCGGGCCTTCGACCTCCTGCGCCACGTGGACCAGGCACTCGGGGAACGGGTCGAGGAAGGCGTTCGCAAGGGTCAGACGTGATCGGAGATCGCTGTGAGCCGGCCCGGCAGCCGGTTCCTTCCCACGAGACCGAGGAGAGACCTGTGTCCACCCCCATGTACGCACCCGCCCGGGTTGCGGTTCCTGACACCTTGCTCGCCCACGACACGACCGACCTGGTGCGGGACCGGACCACGGAGCTGGTCTACCACCATTCACGTCGCGTCTATTGGTGGGCCAGCCTCCAGGGACGCAACCGCGACCTCGGCCTCAACGAGGGCAGATCCTGGCAGCCTTCACCGAAGGCATCGCCCCCAGACCCCAGACCACGTTCGGCAACGTCAAGGCCGACGTCCTGGAACGGTTCGTCCCCGGCTTCAGACGCGGCAACTTCGTCGACACCGCGCTCGACTCGAGCTGGGCGGAGTAACACCCCACAGGCCCGCGACGTCTCCGAACGACGTCGTCAGGCTCCCCACCGAAAGGAGCACCGCCGTGCCCACACACTCAGAGCCCCCCACCTCACGTCATGACCCGCTTGCCTCACGACCATGGCTGATCCGCACGGCCGTGGCGCGGGCCGCCCTCCTGCTGCTCGCGGTCGCGGCTCTGTACCAGGGAGTCTGGGCCCAGGTGGCGCCACATTCCTTCTACCAGGACTTCCCCGGCGGAATGGGCTGGATCGCCAACGAAGGGCCCTACAACGAACACCTCACCCGAGACGTCGGCGGGCTGGTGACCGGGCTCGGCGTCGTGGCGATCGTCGCCGCCTGGTCGCTGGCCACCCCTCTTCTCGTGGCGAACGCCCTCGGCTGGCTGGTGTACGGAGTGCCGCACCTCCTCTTCCACAGCATCCACCCCCTTGACGAGGTCTCGATGCAGGTCATCAACGTCGTCGTGCTGTCCAGCGAGGTCCTGCTGCCGCTCCTCGGACTCCTCGCTGTGGGGTGGCACGAGGCCCGGCCGGACACCCATGCACACCGCGGTCAGATGACCGCGTCGAGCGCGAGCTGAAGGAGCTGTCCATGAGCACGATGAAAGCGATCCGGGGGCACCACCGAGGAAGCGCAGAGCAGCTGGTGTTCGAGGTGGCCCCTCGCCCGGAACCATCCCGGGATGAGGTGCTCGTAGCCGTGCGTGCCGCCTCCATCACCCGCGACGAGCTCACCTGGGACGCCACCTGGACCGACAGCCTGGCGCCCGGAGGGCGGGAGCGCACCCCGATCATCCCGTCCCACGAGCTGTCCGGGGTCGTGGTCGAACGCGGTCCAGCGGTGGCCGACGTCGAGGTGGGAGACGCGGTGTACGGGTTGATCCCCTTCGTCCGGGATGGCGCTGCAGCGGAGTTCGTCAGCGTCGCCGCCGACCTCCTGGCCCCGAAACCGTCGACGGTCGGCCACGACGTCGCCGCGGCCATCCCGCTTGCCGCGCTCACCGCCTGGCAGGCCCTCGTCGACCACGCGGGCCTCCGACCCGACCAGCACGTCCTCGTCCATGGGGCGGCGGGAGGTGTGGGTTCGTTCGCCGTGCAGTTGGCGACGCATCTCGGGGCTCGAGTCACGGCCACCTCGCGGCAGGCCGACCAGGAGTTCGTTCGAGACCTGGGCGCGACGCGCCTGGTCGACTACCAGAACGAGCGCTTCGAGGACCTGGTCGACGGAGTCGACGTCGTGCTCGATGGCGTCGGCGGACAGACCGAGACCCGTTCCTGGCGGGTGCTTCGGCCCGGTGGTGTCCTGATCAGCATCGTGGCACCCCCGGACCAGAGGCTTGCCGCCCTGCACCAGGCTCGCGGGGTGTTCTTCGTCGTCGAGCCCCATCGCGGCCAGCTCGAGACCATCGCAGGGCTGGTGGACGATGGCCACCTGACCCCTGTGCTGGATCGGGTCGTCCCACTCGCTGATGCCCGGGCCGCCTACGAAGAGCTGGAGACCGGGCACCATCGAGGCAAGGTGGTGCTCCATGTCACGGACTGACCCGATGAACCGCCGGCGCTCGGCCTCCTCGTTGGTGCGTTCTGCCGAGAGCGAGGGCAAGCGATGACCGTCTTGGAACCGGCTGCGTCAGATTTCGCACGCCTCGTAGCGCAACACCCCACCCCCAGGCAGCTCGGTCCGGTCGCGGCCCGCCGCGCCCTGGAGGACCTTCAGGACGGCCCCGTCGAGAAGCCCGACGTCCTCAGCACCTGGATCACGGTAGGCACCGGAGCCAGTGCGGTCCGGGTCCACATGGTCCGCCCACCTCGCTCGGACGGCGACCAACTTCCCGTCGTGGTGTACCTGCACGGGGGCGGATGGGTGCTGGGCAGCGCACAGACGCACGACCGGCTCGTGCGCGAGCTCGCCGTCGGAGTCGGAGGCGCCGTGCTCTTCGTGGAGTACGACCGTTCGCCCGAGGCTCGGTACCCGGTGGCGCTGGAGCAGGCGTACGGCGTTGCTCGCTGGGTTCATGAGGAGGGCGCCTCGGCCGGGCTCGACGCCGCGCGCATGGCCGTCGCCGGCGACTCGGCAGGAGGCAACATCGCCGCTGCACTCGCCATCCTCGCCCAGGAACGTGGTGACGTCAGCTTCGTGCACCAGTCGCTCTACTACCCGGTCACCGACGCCGGACAGGACACCGACAGCTACCGAGAGTTCGCGCACGGGCCGCATCTGACGGCGGACACGATGGCGTGGTTCTGGGATGCCTACGTCCCCGATGCCGCCGTACGGGAGAAGGCCACCGCATCGCCGCTGCGATCCACCCTCGAGGACCTCGCCGGGCTGCCCGAGGCGTTCGTGATCGTCGACGAGAACGACGTGCTCCGTGACGAGGGTGAAGCCTACGCAGCCAGACTCATCGAGGCCGGAGTGCGCTGCTCGAGTGTCCGCTACAACGGCACGCTCCACGACTTCATGATGCTCGACGCCGTCCGCACGACCGCCGCGACGAGCACCGCCATCGCCCAGGCGATCGACGTACTGGCTCGGGCACTGCACACGTCTTCTCGGCACACCGTCCACTCCCTGGAACGACGATGAGCACACCGGAGGACTACCTGGCAGCGAGTCAGGGCCAGACGGCCGGCAGCGACCTGTTCGGTGCCGGGTCGGAGCTGCTGACTGCCGCAGCGCAGGCCATGCGAGCAGGATTGCACCCGGCGGTGTTCAACCACACGATGCGAGTGCTCCACCTCGCCCGGCACCTGGCAGCTCACGAAGGCGCTGCCGACGAGGAGCTGCTCGGCGTCGCGGTGTTGTTCCACGACGCGGGGACGCTGGAGGAGAACAACGGAGAGCAGAGGTTCGAGCTCGAGGGTGCCGATGCTGCCGCACGGTTCCTCACCGGCTGGGACTGGTCCCCCGAACGCATCCGACCGGTCTGGGAGGCGATCACCTTGCACACCTCGCCCGGCATCGCCGAGCGGTTCGGGCCCGTGGCCCGGTTGATGCGTACCGCCGTACTCGTGGATCTGCGCCGCATCCGGCTGCCGGTCGCCTCGACTTCCAGTCTGGAAGCCTGGCTGGACCGCTACCCCCGCCTCGGCATCGATCGAGTGCTGCCGGACCTGGTGGTGGCTCAGGCCCTGGCACGGCCGGGCGACATGAAGGCGCCGCCCTTCAGCTGGCCAGGAGCGCTGGTGGCCGGGCACCGGGCCAGCGCAGGCGTCGGTCGCGTCGGTCAGGAGACGGAACGGCCGGCCTGCCCCGCCGGCGGGCGTTCTGCGAGCACCGCGGACAACTGACCGCGCGAGGAGATTCCGAGCTTGGGGAAGATGTGGTAGAGGTGCGCGCCGACGGTGCGGTGGGAGAGCAACAGCCGTTCCCCGATCTGTCGGTTGGTGAGCCCTTGGGCCGCGAGCGTGGCGATCTGGAACTCCTGCGATGTCAGGTGCTCCCAGACCGGCGACTGCACCTCGGGTGGAGCGTCGCCTGCAGCGCGGAGCTCCTGGATGGCTCGTTCAGCCCAAGGCTGGGCCCCGAGCCCGGCGAAGGTCTCGTGAGCTGTCCGGAGCTGTTCGCGGGCCTGGAGGACTCGCCGCTGCCGGCGCAGCCAGGCGCCGTAGTGGAGGTGCACCCGGGCTCGGTGCATCGGCCACAACCGCAGTCCGTCGGCGAGAGCGGCTCGGAAGTTCGATTCCGCAGTCCCCTCGGCGGCCAGCGACGGACGGGCGGTCAGGAGTCCGGCACGGAGGATCGGCGATCGCGTCCTGACAGCCAATGGCTCCAGCTCGTCCACGATCGCGGCCGCCACGTCCTGCTGCCCGCAGTGGACGGCGGCTTCAGACAGCTCCGCAAGGAGGAACGTGCGAACGTGTTGGTGGTACGACGCATCGTGCTCGTTGAAGACACGAACCAGCTGGGCGAACGCGTCGGCGTGGTTCCCGATCGCGAGAGCGGCGAGGCCTCGTGCCACCCGGACCTGGGCCAGCATCGGGTTCGCCCCCGCCGTCAGGAACACCCGCTCGCCACGATCGGCCAGAGCGGTAGCCGTTCTCGTGTCGCCGCGCTGACCGCGGGCAATGGCCAGGGCCAGCTCACCGGTCAACTCCCACAGAGGTTGGCCGATTTCTCGACTCAGGCGGACACCCTCTTCGGCCGCCACCTCGGCTCGTTGGAGCCGACCGATCAGGGCGTCGGACCAGGCGACGCTGACCAGAGACTGCGCCAAGATGCTGATGCGGGACTGGCGACGGGACTCCGCGATCGCCGCCGAGAAGATCTCGACACTGCGAGGTAAGTCGCCGACACCTGCAGCTGCGTGGCCGAGCATGGAGAGCATGACCGAGTCGGGGTAGACGTCGGTCAATGTCATGGCCTCGAGTGCTTCCAGCGCCTCCGCCCCCCGCGCCACCGGATCAGCAAGCGCCGTGATCGCGACATGGGTCGCGGGACTGATGGCGTCTGCCAGGTCGTCGGCGACCGCGGCAACAGCTGCACTCGTCTCCCGATCCAGGTTGGACCACCAGCACCTCAGCGGAATGCTCATGAGCAGCTCGGCGGCTCCGGCGCTGTCCCCCTCAGAATGGAGACGACGTGCGATGTCTGCGAACATCCGCGCCCGGTCACCCCCGGTCCAGGCACTGTCAGTCAGCACCTCGCGCAGCCACTCGACGCGCGCCCGTTCGGCTGGTTTCAGCGCATCGGTGTCCAGCTCGCCGAGGAGATCGAGCGCGTGCTGCGACTGCCCGACCTCCTCGGCTATCACCAGCGCTCGCAGCTGTCGCACGGCTCGACCTCTGCGGTCCTCGCTCAAGCGGACGGCTTCCTCGTAGGCGTGTCCGGCGATCTCGACGGCACCCGCGCGGAAGGCACGCTCCGCGACCTCTTCCAGCTGTCGGGCAACCGTCTCGTCGGCAGCGTCGACCGAGGCGGCCGCGTGCCACGCCCGACGATCGGCATCGGCAGCGGTCTCCGCCAGCGCGCGATGGGCTTCCCGCAGGGATGCTGAGCCGGCGCGCTCAAAGGTCGCCGAACGCACCAGCGGGTGGGCGAACGACACGCGGTCGGCCACTACCTCGATGAGTCCGGCTCGGACGGCCGGCTCGAGGTCGGAGTCCGAAGGTGCATCCCCCTGCATCGCCGCGGCGGCCGCCAGCACCTCGGCGGCCCGGTCGCTGTCATGGACTGCCGCCACCAGCATCAACAGCTGCGTCGCCTCCGGAAGGCCGTCCAGCCGCGATGCGAAGGCTGCTTCCAGCTGGCTGCTGATGGACGCGATCGGTGTGGCGTGGAACTCCGGGGTCACCGAGATGATCCTGGGCAGCTCCATCAGTGCCAAGGGCAGGCCCCCTGCCTCGTCGAGGACGCGACGACGAAGGGCCTCTTCGAGCCCAGGAACCGATTGCTCCAGGACCGCTGCGGCGGCTCGGTCCCCTAGGCGCTCCAGGGGGAGCGTCCGCCACCTGTTCGAAAGCGCCGTCTGCGCGAGCTCCGGCGGCACGTCCTCGCGCGCAGCCAGGATCATCCCGACGTCGGAGTCGAGGCGGCGACCAAGGAACATCAAGACGTCTCGGCTCGGGCGGTCGAGCCACTGGACGTCGTCGACGACGACCAGCAGTCTGCCTCGTACTGCGAGCCGGTTGACGAGCTCCAGGATCGTCATGGCGGTCCGGGAGAGCCCGGACCCGGCCGAATCGGGCGCGTTGAGGGCCCGCTCGATGGACCGCCGCATTGGCCGGAGCCCACCTGCCTCCAGCTCTTGCAGCACCAGGCGACGCAAGCCGGCGAACGGCAGGTGCTGCTCGGTGGGCACGCCGGTAGCCGTGACGACGCGGGTGCCCTGAGCTGCCGCAACACCAGCCGCCCACCGAAGCATCGCCGTCTTGCCAATCCCTGCTTCACCATGGACCAGGGCGACCGACGGTGCATCCGCACCGGCCAGGAGAGCCATCAGCCGCGAGCACTCCGGCTCGCGCCCGGGCAGCCCGGCGGGTGCCTCCGTCAGAGTAATAGTCACCACCCTTCGCTGAGCAGCTCGCCATCCGCGTCCCCAGACCAGACCGATCCTCCGACCAGGCTGACGACGACCCCACGCGGGCCGTGAGCTCGCCGCACACCACCTTCGTACGGCGAGGGGCGCCACGTCCAGGTCTGATGTCCGGAGACGCTGTTGCGTGGCACGAGTCTGACCTGCCGACAGGTGGGGGCGTCGATGCGCGTCCGTGAGCTGGCTGCTGCCTGCGCGCCGGTGAGGAGGCGGTGAGTGGTTGTGGGGATTCACGGCCCTGAGGGGGTGACGGTCGGCATCGGCCGTGCGGGGAAACCGCGAACGGGATCTAGGTGATCGCCTCGCGGTGCACCCAGTCGATGAGCTCGTCGGAGGCGAGAGTCCGCACGCGGGCTGCGTACCTGGCGAGGTCGGCCTCGTCGAGGAGGCCGCGCCACTGGCCGCTCGTGCCGCGGCTGAAGAATGCGGCGGGGTCGATCCACAGCCGACCCCCGCCGGGGACGGTCGAGTCAGCCCTGCTGCGCATCGAGTCGAACATCGCCGCTTGGACCAGGCGGGGCCATCGGTGCTCGTTGACATGGATGCCGAGGCTGGCGGCCAGCTGCCGCATCTGGCCCTCCAGGTCGTCCTTCAGGTCGTCGTAGTGCAAGTGGACGACGTCGAGCTCGTCGGCGGCGTCGCGGAACGTCTGTAGGTGCTCGACGGTTCGCCGCAGCGAGGACCCGATCCGCGTCGACGGCGTGTCGTCGTCGACCCATTGCCAGAAGCGGTCCCGCTCGCCGTCGGGCCGAGGCGCCTGTCGCCGCAACGGTTCAAGCTCGATTCCGTCGATCGCTGCCGCCCGCTCGCGGGCTTTGAGGAACGCGCCGATGTCCCAGTTGTCGATGTGGTGGTCGATCGACAACGCGACGTCGCGGGGGTCACGCCCGACGCAGATGTAGGTGACGGTCGGATCGTTGGGTATCCCGTCGAGCGGCGTGTGGGTCTTGATGAACCGGCGGTGCGACTGGGCCCGCAGGTCCGCGAACATCTCCGTGCGGGCCCGGGTCACCATGTCGATCCACGGCGAAAGGGTGTCCAATGGCAGCGTGAGCTCCGGTTCCTGCAGGATGAGCAGCGCGCAGATCATCTGCGTCCATGTCGTCCCGCACTTCGGTGGCGCAGCGATGATGATGTCGCCGGGGCGAAGTTCGAAGCCGTCCCAGCGGAAGCTGTCGTAGACAGTCCCCTCGTAGCGGCGCACGGCCGCCATCCTCGCAGCCGTTCCGATCCGGTGAGACCCCGAAGCTTCACCGTGCACGACATCCCCGGCGAGGGTCGCCCGGTCGTGACCGGCCGCTCCACACCAACCTCGCGGGGACTGCACTACTCAGCCGTGGCGGACCGATGAAGCCTCTCGAGACCCGTCCAGCACCAGGACGCGGACCGCAAGCAAGACTCACAGCGAGCGCTCGCCGCGAGCGCCTAGCGTGACCACGTGCGGCGGAGTGACCCACCCGCAGTCCCGGCGGAATGATGCGGGTGCTGGGTCTGTCGTTGGGTTCGCAGGTGGTTCACGCCGCATTCGTGCGGGCTGAGGAGACGACCGCGAGCAGCCCTGCACAGCATCCGACAGCCAGAGCCGCCACGAAGGGGTCACCGGCGGTGCGCTGCACGGTCGCGAACACGGCTCCCGAGGCGGCGATCGTGGTTGCGCCGCCGAGGGCGTCGGCGATGGTGAGGGCTGCGGAGTTGAACCCACGCTCTGAGTCTCCCGACTCGGCCAGCATCGCCACGCTGGTCCTCGGGTAGGCGAAGCCCATGCCCGCGCCGGCCACCACGTACGCGGCCGCGGCGACGAGCGCGGGCGCGTGCACCCACACCAGGAGCGTGAGACCGAGGATGCCGGCCAGCACGGTGGCGCTCCCAAGACGCATCGCTGCCCGGTCGCTCGTCGTGCGGGAGAGCCGGGACTGCGCCCAGCTCGCGGCCGACCACGACAGGCCGACGCCGGTGAGGGCGAGCCCGGCGACGCCGGCGCTCAGCCCCCACCGTTGCTGGAGCACGAAGACCACGTAAGTCTCACCGCAGAAGAACGACCCGCTGAGCATGGCGCGCGTGGCGATCACCGCCGGCAGCCCGGGCGCTGCACGCAAGGTGCCGGAGGGCAACAGGGGCCGGATCGCGAGGAGCAGGACGGCCGCGGCGACGATGGTGAGCGTCGCCAGGGCGTCGGGGCGCGACCCGAGCAACTGGAGGGCGAGCACCGCGACCGCGGCGACGACCGCGCAGGCGAGCCGCGACCTGGGGAACCGCGCTCCCGCCGTGGGGGCGTGCAACCCGCGCAGGGACGGAGTGATGGCGACAGCCGCGACCACCACCAGCCCCACGACACCGAGGAACACCCAACGCCAGCCCACAGTCTGCGCGACGTAGGCCGCGAGGGCCGGCCCGAACAACGTGGGGAGGATCCACGCCGCTGCGAAGCTCCAGAAGACTGCCGGTCTCAAGGACGGCGGGTACATCAGGCCCACCAGGACGTACAGGCACACGGTCACGCCCCCGCCACCCAGACCCTGAACGACGCGAGCCGCGATCAGGATCTGCATGGAAGGGGCGAGCCCGCAGCCGACCAGCCCGACGGAGAAGAGGACGAGTGAGGCTGCCAGCGGGCCGACCGGGCCGCTCCTGTCGCTCCACCCACCGGCCACGACCATCCCGACGACGCCGCTGGCCAGGGGCGCGGCGAACACCAGGGGGTACAGACGGAGCCCGTCCAGCTCAGCGGCGACCCCCGGCATGATCGTCACCACTGCCGTGGCCTCGAACGCCACGAACGCGCACAGAGCAAAAAGACCACCAGTCAGGGCGGCGTACCGCCGCGAGAAGAGCCCGGGCTCCCCCTGTTGTTCGATCATGGCCCTGCTCATCGTGTCGAACTCTAGGACTTCAAGTGCGCTCGAGGTCAACGAAGCCGCTGTGGACCAGCAGTTCACGTGACCAGGTCGGCCACGCCGGTGATGTTGCGGAATGATGACTCGACGGTCGTTTCGGTCGCACCGCGCCATGGAACGACACTGTCCCAGCTCTCACGCCGCCCGCCGGCTCCCATCACCCGGAGGAGATCTCCTTCGAGCCGGGTCGCACACATCAGAGTCACCTTTCGGCACGCCCGTGAGCCGGCACAATGACGTGGATTGCGCCGTCCCAGTCTTTGGCGTGCGTCGGTGTGAACACCTGGTGGTTTCAGACGTGTCGGACCATGTCAGCGGTTGACCTGTACCAGGACTTCCTCAACGCCGGATACGAGATTGAGGCGTCGCCCACTCTGCGGCGAAAGGTGGTGCGACGCCGACTCGGTGCGTCGCACTGACGGCCGGTCGTGCACACCTGGGCGATTCGTGAGCCGAGTAACGGCGACGGGGTCCATGTGGCCGGAGCGCCCTACCCGGCGGTATACCGCGCTTGCCGCCTAGTGGGTTGGCACCACGTCCATGGCTAGGGAGGCGTGAGCCATCCGCCCTTGCTTGCCGGGGGTCAGTGACATGAGACGGAGCATCGCTCGCGGGACGTGACGCGGTGTGCCTTCCCAACCGTGCTCGGCCATCACGTGTCGTGCCAGCTGGTCGAGTGTTCGTCGTTGTTGGCCTTGCACGGGGATGGTGTGGCCGCGCATCGACGGATCGGTCGCGGCTCGGACCACCTCCGCGGCGACTGTCTGGACCGACACCCAGGCGAACGGGTTGTCGCCGCGACCGAAGACGATCGGTCGGTGTCGCCTGCCTGCAGTCTCTTCCAAGATCTCGACCCAGGTCTCCTCGAAGGCATCGGGCCGGACTATCGTCCAGGAACACCGACTTCGCCGCAGGTGCTCCTCAGCGGCATGCTTCATGCGGAACAGCTCCATCGGGCTGTTGGCTGAGGCACCGAGCACAGAGACCAGAACGATGTCGGCGCCCATCTGCTCCGCGGCGTCGATCAGCACTATGTTGCCGTCCCGATCGACGTCGGCTGGTGGCTGGGCCGGGAAGCCGGTGACGGCCGAGATGACCACCGACACGCCCTCGAGGCTCTCCTTGGTGATCTGCCGGAGGTCCCCGTCGTTGGCGTGACTCAGGACTCGTACCCGCTCTCCTGCGGCCTCGAGCCGTGCGACGACGAGTGAGCCCAGTCTGCCGGTGCCCCCGGCGACAAGGATCATCGAGTCACGATCTGGCGTACTGCCGCTTCGGCGTCGACGTCTTCGTCATCGGCAGGTTCCAGGTAGAACCGGGCTGCGCACGCGAGATCCCCGCGCACGGTGAACACGATGGCTCCGCGCATGCAATGTCGAGTGCCGTTGACGCGGGTACCGCTCATTTCCCATTCGGTCCAGACCGTCTCTCCATCCTGGGTGGAAGCCACGAGTGCCGCCGTGTGGTCCGGGACGGCATGAAAGATCTGGGTCCAGTTGCTACGAACCTGTTCGGCACCCGTGAAGCCTCGCGCGGGATGTGCGGGCGTCTGGTTGACGTAGTCCTCCGCGAAGCATGCGACGACCCGGTCGACGTCACGGGCATTGGTCGCATCCTCGAGCTTGAGGGCGAATTCGGCGTGTCCCATGGGAACCTCCATATTAGATACAGTGACCTGTACCCAATTAGGAGGATGGCCCTGTTGAATGCTTCCGTCAAGACCCGCCGCTACGACCGCACCGGGCGGCAGGATCAGGCGAGTCAACGACGGCAGGCCGTCCTCGACGCGGCCGAGTCCCTGTTCTTCAAGCTGGGGTATGCCGGGACCACGGTCGCCGGTATCGCCGCCGCGTCGGGGGTGTCCCCTGAGACGGTGTACAAGTACTTCGGAGGCAAGACCGGTCTGGTCAGGGCGCTTCGAAGCCGAGCCCTCCTGGGTCTCGGCGATGTGCCCGCCGAGCAACGCTCCGACCAGCTGCGCGACCTCGCAGATCCCCGCAACATAGTGCGCGGCTGGGCCCAGCTCGCGGCAGAGGTGGCCCCGAAGGTTGCACCCATCCTCATGTTGGTTCGCGACGCGTCGATAGTCGACGGCTCCATGCGAGACCTGTTCGACGAGTTGGATGTCGACCGCCGGCGCCGCATGCACGCCAACGCCCGCGCGCTGGAACGCTGCGGACACCTTCGTTCCGGCGTATCTCTTGCCATGGCCACCGACGTCATGTTCGCGGTGTCCTCTCCCGAGATGTACGACCTCCTGGTTGTGCGCGGACACTGGTCCTCGCGACGCTACGCACGATTCGTCGAGACCACCCTCAGCAACGCCCTGCTGTAGGACGTCGGGGTATTCCGAACACCATGGCCGCCCAGGTCCGTAGCGCCTATGGCCGCGCGCGCAGCGGGCCATCCTCTCAGCCCCGCGTGAGCGCTCCCGGCCACAGACCCGGCGGAAAGTCGCAACGCATCGCGTCCTGCCTTGGGCGCGGAAGTCTCAATGCTTGGCCACCAGGTCAAGCATCGCCAGCGACCAGCGGTGGACTCGGTCGAGCCGCGCGGCGAACGCAGGATTGACCTGGGCCGTGCCGGTGTACCAGAGGTCGAACGCGACCTGCCGCAGCGCGATGAAGTCGTCCAGGTGGGTGACGTCGATCTCCCGACGCGATCGGTAGCCGTCCAGCAGCGCGTCTCTGTACGCCGGGTAGTCCGGTCGGTCCCGCAGCTCCCACAGGGCGACGGCGAGTTCGTAGAGCCGGGGACCGGTGCCGCAGTCGTCGAAATCGATCAGCTTGACATCCCCGCCCTGGAAGATCGCGTTGCCGAGGTGCAGGTCGGCGTGGATGAGCCCGTCCCCATCGGCTCGCGACATGATGTCGGCCAGCCCCGCAGCCACCGCGCGGAAGCGGGTATGCACCTCTTCCGGCAAGAGTGTCCAGCACTCAGCCGCCGGTGTCTCGCCGTAGACCATGATGTCCCCGAAGAAGGTCTCGTGGTCCCAGCGGATGCGCACGAAGTCCGGTGGCGGCGTCCATGCGTCGGCCTGATCGTGCAGACGCCCCATCGCGTCGCCGAGACGAAGCAGGTGCACCGGGCGGGCCGACTCCCCATGGATGCGTCCGTCCATCCAGCGCAACACCGAGCAGATCCGGGTCTCCCCGGCCGCGGACACCTCGACCGTGGATGCGCCGTCCCGGGCCGCGACCGGCACCGGAACCGCCAACCCGGTGTCCTTTCGAACAGCCTGTAGCCAGGCAATCTCAGAACGGATGGCCTTCGTCGTGTCGACCCCACGACCGTGCCGTTGGGGTCGGTGTACGCGCACGAGGTGGCTGCCGTCGGGACCTTCGTGCCGGTAGGTGGTGTTCTCCTCATGGGCAACCAACGTGAGACGACCGGCAGCAATCGGAAAACGGTCCAGCGCGGCCGCGGCCACCTGGCGGAGCTGGGCCAGCTGCGCGCGTCGGGTCAACATCTCGCAACTGTGGGTCCCTGCGGTGGGGCCCACAACCGCTTTTGCAGCGTGGCGTCACATGCCGCGTTGGGCTCGCTCCTTTCGCGGCGGTATGACGCCACCTCGTGGGTGGCTGGGCTGGCGGCTCCGGGCGTTGGACGCCGAATGACGTGGGCCCCGCCGGGGTACCGAGGGCTATGCATGTCAGGACTATTGGCAATGACTCGGTCGGGCGACTCGAGGTCGGGGCGATCGGACTTGGCCTGATGACGTTCGACCAGACCGGTTCACAACCCCGAAACCAACTCGTGCAGACCGTCACGGCCGCTCTGGATGCCGGTGTCACCTTCTTCGACACCGCTGACGCCTACGGACCGGGTGATGAGCTGGGAGCGCACGCTCAGGGGGAAAACGAGCGACTCATCGCGTCCCTTTTGGACGAGCTCGGCGTCCGCGACAGGGTCGTGCTGGCCACGAAGGGCGGGCATATCCGCACAGACGGTGGCGACTGGGCCGTGGACAGTTCCCGCTCCCACCTCGAAGAGGCGGTCGACGACAGCCTGCGGAGGCTAGGAGTCGAGCAGCTCACGCTGTGGCAGCACCATCGGCCGGACCCGAACGTGCCCTACGACGACCTCCTCGAGACACTCACCGGCATCGCGGACTCGGGCAAAGTCCGCATGATCGGCCTCTCCAACGCCGACGAGGACCAGATCAGGGCCGCGCACAAGGCACTGGGCGATCGGCTCGTGAGCGTGCAGAACCAGTTCTCCCCCGCGTTCCGCAGCAGCCGCCGTGAGATCGAGGTCTGCGAAGAGCTCGGTCTCGCGTTCCTCCCGTGGAGTCCTCTGGGAGGCTTGAGCAACGCCAAGCAGCTCGCCGAGGGGCATCCGGTGTTCGCTGAGATCGCCCAGAGCCGTGGAGTCAGCCCCCAGCAGGTCGCGCTGGCCTGGGAGCTGGCCCAATCACCGGTCGTGATCCCGATCCCCGGCGCCAAACGCCCCGAGTCGATCCGCGACTCGGCATCAGCGGCCGACCTGAGTCTCACCCAGGAGGAGCTGCAGCGGCTCGCCGAGGGGTGAAGGTGCTCTGCGGCGCCGAGCGTTCCGGAGTTCTTGGCAAGGTGCTGGCCGCGAGCGAGCCCGGGCCCGAATCCCCGAGTCAGATGGTCATCGACGGTCCGGTTGGTAGGCGGTTCGGTCCTGCTTCTGAGCCTGCGAAAGTACGCATCGCGGCGACGATGCCGCGAGCGTCCACGCGGACGGCTCATCTCTGGCCCGCTCGCAGGTATCGTCGTCACGTGAGTGATGACTGGCGGATCGTGGCGGCTGAGCGACTGCGGGCCCTGCTCCTGAGGGCCGAGCCTGACATCGTCGAGGAGGCCAAGTGGCGTAAGGCGTCCAACCCCGACGGTGTGCCGACGTTCTCGTGCGACGGCATCGTCTGCACGATCGAGACCTACCAGGAGAAGGTGAAGCTCACCTTCGCCAAGGGCGCCTCGCTGGAAGACGCATCCGGTCTGTTCAATGCCAGCCTGGATGCCGGCACGCGACGCGCCATCGACCTTCACGAGGGCGACAAGCTGGACGAGGACGCCTTCGTCGCACTGGTCCGGGAGGCCGTCGCATACAACCGGTCCTGAGCTGGCCGATCGACTCACAACCCCACGAGATACTGAGCGGGTGGCCTGCGGCTCGGGCCAGCCCAGCACACGTTCGATCGCGGCCGGAATGACGCATCTGGGGGTTGCCATAGGCAGCCTTGAGCGCGCCGGGCCGTTGCCTCAGTCGGGTGCGGGCTGATGAGGACTCCCATCGAGGCCGTGGGCGCGGATGACCAACTGGACTCGGTCTCGTGCCTGCAGTTTGGCCAAGAGATGGGCGACGTGTGTTTTCGCTGTCCCGATTCCGATGTGCAGCTGCTCGGCGATCTCGTGGTTGGTCTTCCCGGCAGCCACGAGGGCGAGCACTTCGCGTTCGCGGGGGGTGACTGTGTCGGGTAGGGCTACGTGGGGACGAGTCGATCTGGGCTCACCACACTTCACGACCCTCTCGATGAGGCGGCGGGTGACGCTCGGTGACAGCAATGCGTCGCCTGCTGCCACGGTGCGGACGGCCGCCAACAGATCGACAGGTGGCGTGTCTTTCACCAGGAACCCACTTGCTCCATTCCTGAGGGCCTCGTAGACATACTGGTCGAGGTCGAACGTCGTCAGGATCACGACTTTGGCGTTCGTGGAGTCGACGATCTGCCGGGTGGCCTCGATGCCGTCCATCACCGGCATCCTGATGTCCATCAAGACGATGTCGGGGCGCGTACGTCGCGTGGTCTCCACTGCGGCGTTGCCGTCGCCTGCCTGCCCCACCACTGTCATGTCGTGGCCGGTGTTCACGATGCCAGCGAGGCCGGCCCGCAACAACACCTGGTCGTCGGCGACGACGACCTTGATCACACCGGGTCCGCGGTGAGCCGCCGCAGCGTCGCGTGTGGGTCTGGGAGGGGAAGGTGGCCGACGACCTCATAACCACCGCCGGGCAAGGGCCCGGCCCGCAAGGTTCCGCCCAGGATCCTGGCCCGTTCGAGCATGCCTGTGATGCCGTGGCCAGGCTCGACTGCCGCGTTCATCCTGAGTGGTCCGTCGTCACGAACGATGATCACCAGCTCCCCTTCGGTGTCCTCCAGTCGAACTGTCGCCCTGACCGAGCCGGCGTGCTTGACCACGTTGGTCAGCGCCTCCTGGACGATCCGGTAGGCATTGAGCTCAACCAGCTGCGGCAGCGCCGTGGTCGGACAACGTCGGGTGAAGTCCACGTCGACGCCAGCTTCGCGGACGCGCTCGACCAATGCTTCCAGGTCGTCCAACCGTGGCACGGGCAACAGCGTTGGTTCGTGGGGTTCCGCGCCGTCGCGGAGCACCTCGAGCAGGGTCCGCATCTCGTTGAGCGTCTGACGTCCGGTGGTCTCGATCGAGCCGAGTGCGGAACGGACCTCGTCCGGATCGTCGGACACCAGTCCTGCGAACCCGGCTTGCACGGTGATCACGCTCATGCCGTGGGCCACGACGTCGTGTAGCTCCCGGGCGATCCGAACCCGTTGATCGACGAGCTCCAGTTCGGCCTGCCGTTGGTGTGCTCTGCGAAGGTGCTCCTGCAACTCCAGTTGCGTTCGAAGATGGCGGCGGTGCATCCCGAAGGCGGCACCGAGCGCCCAAGCCACGACGAGCACGGGCACCGCGACTACGATCCCGCCCGGATGCAGCAGGTGGGGCAGGCCTGTGGCGAAGACTGCGGCGCACGCCACGGTGAGCGCTCCCGCGGCGGTGGCCAACCGAGCCTCGGTGGCGACCGTGTAGAGCACCAGCACGAGCGGGGGCAACGCCATGACCGTGGTCGATGGCGTGAACGCCGCCATCACTTCCATGGTGGCCAGGAGCACCGCCAAGGACGCCAAGGGTTCGTGACGTCGTACTGCCACCGGTACGGACACGCACGCCGTTCCGACGAACGCCGCCGACCACCCTCCGACCGACGAGGCGCCGTTGGCCAGTGCTACGAACGCGAGCAGGCCGTAGCCGACCGCGGCCAGCGTGTCGATCAACTGCCACTGGGCCGGGCGGATCCACCCCAACAACGGGGAGTCGTGCTGAGGATCGTGCATCGGCCCAGCGTAGTTCTGCGTCACCGGCTACGTCGTCTGCCTGTGGACCTATGACCGCGGGCGGATGCCCGACTCAGTCAGCCAGCTCGGTGAGGGTCGGCCGGGTGAGGAATCCACCTGCGGCCAGATGAATCCAGGGGGTCTTCACGCGAGCCTGATGGAGAGCAAGCCACCAGCGACGGAAGGACGTCATGATCCAGGTCCAGCACCTCTCCCGACGATTCGGATCCATCCCAGCGCTCGACGACCTCACCTTCGAGGTCAGACCCGGGGTGATCACAGGCTTCCTGGGACCCAACGGGGCCGGCAAGTCCACCGCGATGCGCACCATGGTCGGGCTCACCACTCCCAGCAGCGGCCGGGCGCTGATCGAGGGCCGCCCCTACCGCGAGCTCCGCGAGCCGCTGAGGACGGTCGGAGCCGTGTTGGACGGCAACGGTTTCCACCCGGCCCGCACCGCACGTAGCCACCTCGCGTATCTAGCTGCCGCCAACCGGCTTCCCAAGACGCGCGTGCACGAGGTGCTCGGTCTGACCGGGCTCGACGCCGTCGCGGGACGACGGGTCGGCCGGTTTTCGCTTGGGATGAAACAGCGCCTCGCAATTGCCGCGGCACTCCTGGGTGACCCACAGATCCTGATCCTCGACGAACCGAACAACGGCCTCGACCCTGAAGGGATCATCTGGCTGCGCGGCCTGCTCACCGACCTCGCCACCGAGGGGCGCACAGTTCTGGTCTCGAGCCACCTCATCACCGAGGTCGCACTCAGCGCCGGACACCTCCTCGTGATCGGCCGTGGCCGCCTGCTCGCCGACGCTCCCATCGAGGACCTGATCCCCCCGGACGGCACCACCCTCGAAGAGATCTACCTGCAGCTGACCCACGGCACGGCCGACTTCGACAGCGCTCAAACGGCGGAAGATCTCCGATGATGAAGACCGCGCTGCTCCGATCAGAGCTCCGCAAGCTGCGCTCGATTCCCTCCACGTACGTCGTCATCGTGGCGACCGTCTGTGTCGGCCTCGGCGTCGGCGTTCTGGACATGACCTCCACCGCACACCACTGGCATCAACTCGACCCTCAGGACCGAGCAGCCTTCGACCCCGTCGCCGACTCCTTCTCTGGGTTCCAGTTCGCCGAGCTCGCCTTCGGGGCATTGGGCGTCTTGGCGATCACCACCGAGTATGCGACCGGAACGATGCAAGCCACGCTCGTTGCGAGCCCCCGGCGAATGCAGGTGTACGCCGCGAAGCTAGCCGCGCTGATCCTCGTCGTAGCGCCCGTCTGCGTCGCCTCGACGTTTGCTGCCTTCATCCTCGGACAACGCGTGGTCGCCGGTCGGCACCTCGACGTCGCCCTTTCTGACCCCCACGTCCTCCGCGCCGTCATCGGAGCAGCGGCCTACATGGTCGTCGTGACCCTCGTCGGGTTCGGTCTGGGCGCCGTCATCAGACACACCGCCGGTGCCCTCACCGTCATGTTCGCACTGGTGTTCCTGGCGTGGCCGGTCGCAAGAGCGGTCGAGAGCGTCAGTTTCCTCCCGGACCGCTGGCTCCTTGTCAATGCTGCCGACGCGCTCGTCAGCATCCACCCACCCACCGGCCCGAACGCCATGCGAACGCCGTCGCTGGCGATGGCTTGCCTCGAACTCGGAACCTACGTCGTCGTCCTGATGGCAGCGGGCGCCTGGCGAGCGAACCAGGATCTCTAAGTTCAACAGCGCAGTCGCCGATGCGGAAGATGAGCGATATTGGCTGGTCCGTTCCGATTGACCAGGTCGTTCAGACGCCGGCGACGTAGGCGGTGAGGAAGTGGATAGGAGACGGCGGCCAGCCGGCCCGGGCTCATGTGGTCTGGCTGGTACGTCATCAAGGTCGTTCGCGACATGGCTGGCTCCCGGCGGCCTGACGACAGCCCAGCGGGCCGCCACACGAGCGAGGCTCCTCGGAGCTGGTTATGCACCCGGCAGACCGCGTCGGGATCCCGGCGAAGTGACGCACGGGGAGCCGTGGCCGTCAGGGTCGAGGCTGCCAGGGCTGATCTTCGTGGCTGAGCCAAACCGCTTCCGGGTCCAGGCTGCGGATGAGGCATTGCCCTTCGCTGGCAGGCTGGTCCAGCTGGCGGTAGAAGACTGCAGTGTCGCCACAGATCACCGTCGGACGTGGACCGCTGTCGACGACGACGATCTGCGACCCGTCGGTGTGTCCAGGGGCGGGCAGCAGACGCACTCCTGGTAGCAGCTCGAGCTGGCCGTCGATCTGGGTGTATGTCACTCCCGGTGCGTCCACCCATTCCAAGATCGTGTAGTCCACAGCGTGGGCCTCCTCGAACTCTCGCCGTTGGACGTAGATGGGCTTGCCGGCGAACAGGTGATTGCCGCCGACGTGGTCGAAATGCAGGTGCGTGTTCACCACGATGTCGATGCTGTCGACGTCGAAAGACGGCGGCTCGTACCAAGGCTGGATCCGGGGGTCCATGTCCGCGGCCTCCGGGTGTAGCCGGGTCAGGCCGGTGTCGACCAGGACGCGACCGTCGGGGTGATCGATGAGGTGCACGTTGATCGGCATCCGGTTGTCCTCGGCCAAGAGGTCCCCGACCCGGATCCGGGTGACCGTGATGGGACAAGACCTTGCGGAACTGATGCTGGTACTCACGACAAAACTCTCCTTGGCTGCGCGCGCTCGCGGTAGGCGGCGCTCGGTGTGGCGTCGGGCCATCTGGGCTCGTTCAGGCGGTGGGCAGGATCGTGTACCGGTGACGAGTGACACCGGAGGCGAACCGCTTCTGCTCCATCAACTCCAGATCGACGGGCCGGTCGTAGTCGTGGAACAAGGACCGTCCGAATCCGAGGACTGAAGGGTGGGTGTACAGCACGAGTTCATCGAGCAGTCCGGCGGCAAGTAGTTGCGTGGCCAGGTTCGATCCACCAACGGCGATCGGGCCGTCGACTTCGGACCTGATCCGGGCCAATTGCGCGACCGCGTCTTCGCCACCGACAATGCGCGTGTTGTAGCCCGCCGAACCGCGGCTGCGGGAGACCAGCACCTTCGGCTTGGACACCCAGATCTGCCCATACTCATGCACCACTCGCGGCAGTGATGAGTCTGCCGCGGCTTCGGGCCACGACGTCTCCATGATCTCGTAGAACACCCGGCCTTGGACGAACATGGAGCACTCGCGTGCGAGGGCATTGAAGTCCTCGTGGAGTTCCTCGTCGATCCGGAGCCATGCGCCGGCTCCGTGGTCTCCGGGCACCTGCTCGATCAGCAGGTCGACGGAGGTGTTCATGTTGTAGATGAAGCGCCCCATGGCTCCCCTCGCTATAGTGATTGCTTATTGCAATCACTATAGTGAGGGGTCATCACCTGTCAAGGGAGAGAACCTCGTGGACTCCACCACCCCTGAGTGCTCCATCACTGCCGCAGTCGAGGTGTTCGGCGATCGATGGTGTCTGCTGATCTTGCGGGACGTGATCTTCGAGGATCGTCGCAACTTCCGGGCCCTGTTGCTCGGCTCGCCGGAGGGGATTGCCTCCAACATCCTCGCCGATCGCCTCGTGCGCCTGGTCGAGGCCGGCATCCTGACCCGAGGCCAGGGCCGACGGGGCCAGCGCGCGCTCTACAGCTTGACCGAAGCGGGCATCCACGCCGTGCCAATCCTGAACCTGATGGCCCAGTGGAGCCGAACCTGGCGCGCCAGCGCCTCAGCATGCCAACACGAAGCCAGCCCCTGGTCCCACGACTCTGCACAGGAGTCAGAGTTGATGGCAGACCTGCGTCGCCGTCATCTCACGCGGGATTCCAATTGAGATGCCGGACCGATCACCCCAGGGCCGCTTGTGGGATGCGTCTCGAGTTTGAGTTCAGCAGCGTCCTACAGCCGGCGGAATGGGGCACCTCATCGAATGGTTGGGGTGTGCCTGCACTCCGTGTGCTGGCCCTCCGGCCGCGAGGGCGGCCCGGCCTCCAGGATCGGCGCGGCTGCCGCTGCACACCCGCCGGGTCGGGCGGCTGCGACGGATGATGATGATGCTTGTGCTCCCTGCGGTGCCGACCGGTCGTCTGGTGGATGCAGCGACGGTAGGAACGCCCCTTGGAGGTGGCAGTACAACGATGGGCGTGCGGCCCGGCCGACAATTTGAGCAGTGACGAGAGTCGAGGGTGGTCCTACCCTGGGACCTAGGAGGTCGCCGTGGCCGCTATGTCGCTGTCCGAGCGGGATGTCGCGGCAATGCGCGAGATCGTGCACGCCGCGACCTCCGACGATCACACCCTGCGCGATAGCCAAGGGCTTCCGCTCTCCGTGCTCCGTGCGCTGCAGCACCTGGTGCCATGCGACGAGCTGTGCGTCGCGGGGGCTGACTGGAAAGTGCTGGGCCACTACCTCGACGACTCCGTCTACGGTCCCGAGGACGAGGAGATCGTGCGGTTCATGGCACAGAAGCCGACCGCGTACGACGGTGCGGGACCCGAGCACGGGTTCTGGGGCACATTCTGGGTGAACGTGTGCAGCCTGCCCGAGCGCACAGGCGACTACACCAGCATCACCCGGCTGTCGGACTTCATGTCGGATCGGGAGCTGCGCGACAGCCAGGGGTACGCCGAGAACCTGGGGCCACGCGGCTTCCTGCACGAGACGATGGTGGTGTGGCCCGACGGGCAGGGACGCACTCTTCGCGTGCTGTTCTTCCGTTCCGCCGGGCGCGACTTCGACGAGAAGGACCGGTTCATGCTCGAACTGCTGCGGCCGCACCTGATGGCGGCATACACGCCGTCGGTGGTGGCCGCGGATCCGGTGGCCCACCTGACGCCCCACCAACGCACGATCTTGCGTTTCGTCGCAGACGGTTACACGAACGCGCAGATCGGCCGGCGGATGAACCTCGCGGAAGGCACGGTCCGCACTCATCTCAACCGCATCTACCATCGCCTCGACGTCACAAGCCGCACCGCGGCCGCAGCGGCATACCTGCGAGACGAGGAGTTGCGGCGCTCCGGATGACGACGGATCGCTTCTGATGAGCCGATGCGAACACGGCGGTGTCACGCTCGGAGCATCTTCTGACCGACACAGAGGCAACCTGCTCCCACGGGTGGTACCGAGGTTGGAGCGACCTGCCCCAGGCCCGCCGAGGCTGCCCTCGGCGGGCCGGTGGTTCCGGTCTCAGTGAGCCAGCGCAATGGCGTCGATCTCGCCGTTGAGGGTGACGACGTAGGCGGTGTGGCCGATGACCTGCACCGAGGTCGGGTCGTTGAGACCTCCGGCGACCCCTGTCATCGATCCGTGCGGGGTCAGGCGGAGCAGCGCGCCAGTGCCCGGGATCGCCGGGTCGCCGGGCTGCCCGCCGGCCGGGAACTCACCCTGCGACAGCGCGTAGAGACGATGACCGGCGCCCGCTACGTCCACGGCCAGCTGCGCGCCCCTGGCGACCTCCGTCGCGGTGTGGGCCCGCAGGTCGAGGCGCACGACGCGGCCGTCCTCTGGCCGGTGCGGCACCGGGCCCGCCTCCGCCATGTACACGCGGCCGTGCCACCTGGTGATCCCGGTCGGCACGATGTCACCGAAGGTCTCCACCTCCGAGACGGCGCCGGACGTGGTGACGTAGTAGACGCGGTTGTGGTGCCCGTCGGTGACCAGGAAACCATCGCGGTACGGCGTCATCGCGAACTGGACCCCACTCGGGATGAAGTAGTCAGTGTGGGGCGGATTCGCCAGCGTGAAGGCTCCGATGTCGGCGACCACCGTCTGGGTGTGCGGTCCGTCGATCCGGTAGATGCCGTCGACCGAATTGCCCCCGACGTCCGGGCTGACCAGGCTGACCAGGACGTACGCGGTGCGACCTCGGAAGGCGATGTCCATCGCCCCGCCGACCGGGGCCACCCGGGTGGGGAGCCCGCTGGTCACCAGGCGGGTGGCCCCCGTGCACGGGTTGACCTTGGTCACCGTGCCGGCCACGCCGTCGGCGACGTAGATCCAGCCGTCCGGACCGACTGTGCTTCCGAGGGTCCCGCCGAGGCCCGAGACGAGGACGTGGGCGTGGCTGTGCTGCCTGTCCTGGCCGTGGTGGCCGTCGTGGCCCTGCGGGACCCTGGCCGCGGCCGGGCCAGAGGTGAGCGCCAGGGCCACCGCCCCGACAAAGCCAGCCACGGCGAGCACCGGTCCGCGCTGTGTTGATGAAAGTCTCATGATGGTTCCCCCTCCACCCGTCGACCGGTCGTCAACGGGTCCTTCGACCGTACGAACGAGGCGCCGGAGGAGGAAGTACGACGTTCCGCGTACACCCCGCGGCGTTCAGCGAGGGCCGACGGCAAACGTGGGGCTGTGGCGGCGGTGAGACACAGCCGCCGTCCCGGCGAGGTGGCGCACCGTCATCGCGACGCCCGGGTGGCAGCAGTCGAGCGGGTCAGGTCATAGTCGACCCGAACCCACACCCGCCCCGCGACAGGCAAACCCGGGGGCACCCGCACAGGCGGCCAGCGAACGGAGTGAGCCGACGAGGTTCACCAACGGATACACACCACCCACCGTCGTAGTCGCCGCATCGCTGCGCCCACACAACGGCCGCGTCCCGTAGCGCATGTGGACCCGCGTCTTAGTGGGCGAAGTGTGCCAACCCCGGGGCCGGCGTCTCCGTGTTCTACTCGACCAGCGAGACCTGGCGAAGAACGCCCACGGCTACCGCGTGCCAGGCCAACATCGGCATCCGGTTCCCCGTCGGCGAATAATTCTCGGCGAGCTGTCGGATCGGGCTGACACCGTTCGTGGGGTAGGTGAACGCGGACCACTGGGTCCGCACGAGCGCAAGGAGCAGTCATGGCGGAGTACCTCCTCTACTTCAACCAGCAGTGGGTCGGCGACCACACCGGGGAGTGGTTCCAATCGCGCGGTCCCCTTGCCAAGGCGGTGGTGAACGAGATGAGGGCGGCCGGCGTGTACGTCTTCGCCGGGGGGCTGGAGGAGGAGGACGGCCCGGTCTACAGCGCCGACCCCACCAGCGGCACGATGATGATCACCGACGGACCGTACGTCGAGACCAAGGAGTTCCTCGGCGGGTTCGCCATCGTGGACGTGCCGGACGACGAGACCGCGAAGATGTGGGCCGGCAAGGTCGCCGAGGCCTGCGGCTGGCCCCACGAGGTTCGCAAGTTCAAGCCGCAGCCTCGGACGCCGTAGCCGGAGAGCTCCTGTCGCTGGCCTGTGCTGAAGCCACGCCATGAGCGAACCCTGCCAAGCCGCTTCGGCATGCGATGCACCTCGACGTATCGGTCGCCCAGGAGTACGCCGAGCAGAGCTTGGCGCCAACCCGCCGCCGATCGTGCGGATAGCCCCCTGGGTCGCGATCGGGCCGCCGGTCATGATGGAGACATGAGCCCCACCACCGGTGCCGAGACCGGAGTCCTGGTCGTCGATGACCAGGACCCGTTCCGACGCGCCATGGCGGCCGTCGTCGAGGAGACGGACGGGTTCGTGGTCGTGGGGGCGGTCGCATCCGGCGAGGAGTCCCTCGTCGCGGTCAAGGAGCTCCGCCCCGGCCTGGTGCTGATGGACGTCAACCTCCCGGGCATCGACGGCATCGAGGCGACCCGTCAGATCCGGCAGGCTCCGGACGCACCGGTCGTCATCCTGCTGTCGACCTACGACGAGGACGAGTTCGACCGGACCGGGTGCGGAGCCGCGGCGTACGTCTCGAAGGCGTCGTTCAGTCCCGACCGGTTGCAGGAGGCGTGGTCGGCCGCGGCCTCAGCCCACTGACACCGGCGTGTCCGCGGCGGTTCTTGGGAGGGTGATCCGCAGCCAGGACTGCCCGTGCATCCGCACCACCTCGAGACTCCCCTCGCAGGCCTCCACGCGGTCGAGCACGGCGAGTCGGTCCACGCCGCCCAGGTCCACACCGTGCATCCTCAGCTCCAGGTGCGCCCCGTCGTGGGCGATCGCGATGTCCAGGTGGCCGGTGGCGTGCCCGAGGGCTTCGATGCAGCAGAAGTACGCCGCAGCCTCGACCCGATCCGAGTACCTCGACTCCATGACCTCGCCGTCGATGTTCAGCACGTCCTGGCGCTCCATCCGGGAGACGTACGCCGTCAGTGCCGGCCCGAGACCCGACCGGGGCAGCATCGTCGGAAAGATTCCCCTGGTCAGCTCCCGTAGCGACTCGAGAGCCGCGGTGGCCTGGTCCGCGAAAGCGGCGATCGCACCGGCATCGGGGGTACGCCGCGCGGCCTCCTCGAGCTCGAGACGTAACTGGTGCATCGCCGGCAGGACCCCGTGACCGAGGGCCGACTCGAGCCGCTCCCGCTCGGTGTCGCCCGCACCGATGATCCGGTTGCGTGAGGCGGTCAGCTCCTTGGTCCGCTGGTCGAGCTGCTCCACGCGCGCGGCAAGCTCGACCTGGAGCCGGGCGTTCCGGAAGGCCAGGGCGGCCTGCTCGGCGATGTCGGTCAGCAGGCGCCGCTCGTGGGCCCGCACGTCGCGGCCGGGCGGCAGGTCGAGCCCGATCGAGCCCAGTACCCCGTGCGGGTCCCGGACGGGGATCACCAGGTCCCGTTCTGCGGGCCCGTCGCCCGGCTCGTCGTCGGCGGGCCACACCCCGGTCAGGTCTGTCCCGCCCTCGACGTCGAAGCGGACCACGGCCCGATCGGCGTGGACCACCTCGGCAGCAGCGGCCGCGATCGTCGGGAGCAGGGTGCCCGGGGCCGGGCTGTGCCCGATCCGATGGCTGAAGTCGGCCAGTGCGTCGTACGGCGCAGCCCGGCTCCCGTAGACCAGCCGGTCGGCGAACCGGACCACCCCGCGTCGCAGAGGCTGGAAGGCCAGGGCCACCACGACCGTGAGGAGCAAGGACCACCAGAACCCGCCGTTCGTTCGATCCTGGACGGAGCGCCCCAGGATCACCACGAGACCGACGTAGCAGACGGCGACGAAGGCAGTCGCGATCGCGAGGACTACGGCCCGGCCGATGATCACCTCGACCTCGTAGAGCCGGTAGCGCAGCACGGCGACGGTGATGCAGCCCAGCAGGAAGGCGAAGGCCAGGGAGAGTGGCACGCTCGACCACCACGCCTGCTGGCCCCGGTTGAGCGACTGCCCGACGACCAGGATGACCAACGCCACCCCGATCGACGCGGCGCCGGCCGCTACCAGCCGGAGCTGCTGACGTTCCACACCCTCGGAGCGCCGCAGGCGCACCAGCATGCAGGCCACGCTGGCGAGCACGGAGAGCAGGATCAGGAGGAAGCCGCCGGCGAGGAGGACCCCGGTGACGGGCCCGACGTGGATCGGATCGCCTTGCCGGTCGAGCCCGTGCGGACCGATCCTGATGAACCCCGCCAGCTGGGCCAGATATCCCACCACGGCCGCGCGCATCACCCATCGCCACCGGGGCGAGAGGAAGCTGCCGGTCGGGACCACCAGGAAGACCACAGTGATGCACGTGAGAGCCAGCTGCCCCCCGAGGGCGGTGGCGATCCAGGCACCGACCTGTCCTTGTGAGGTGCTTCCGGGCCCGCCGTGCTCGAGGACCCAGGAGCCATAGGACTCTGCGGTCAGAGAGAAGCAGGTGGCGACGCCCACGAAGACCAGGAGCCAGCCGATCGGCTGACGCGGGTCGGAGCCGACGATGACAGCACCCAGCACGGCGCTCGCGACCGACGCGGCGTTGACCAGCGGCCAGCCGTGGATCCCCACCGACTCGGTGGAGAACAAGGCGATGGAGACGGCGACCAGCACGGTGTCGAGGACGGCGAGGGCCACGCTGACGGCGGCGAGGAACCACGCGATGCGAGACGCAACCATTCAGATCGCCCCTACCGGAGCGTCGACGGGCACGGTGGCGTGGACGTCGGTCCCGCCGCCGGCGCCCGGACGGATCACCAGCCGGCCACCCACCGAGTCGATCCGGTCCCGCATGTTGCCGAGCCCGCCATCGTCGGAGACGACGCCCTTCCGGATGCCCATCCCGTCGTCCTGCACACGCAGGGTCAACGCGTCACCCACGACGTCGAGCTCGACGGTGATCCGCTTCGCGGCCGCGTGCTTGACGGCGTTCTGCACGGCCTCGACGCAGCAGAAGTACAGGGCGGCCTCGACCTCGGCGGGTTGCCGTCCGATCCCGGCGTCGGTCACCGTCACGGGCACACTGCTCGTGCTCACGACGTCGCGCACCGCCGCCGCGACACCCTCGTCGGCGAGGGCGCGCGGGTAGATGCCACGCGCGAGGTCGACGAGGGTGGTGATGGCCGAGTCGACCGCGCTCACCTGTTGCTCCAGCACGGTGCCGGCACGCTCGGGTGACCGGTCGACGAGCTTCTGCGCCAGGCGCAGGTTCACCACGAGGGCAACGAGGTGCTGCTGGGCACCGTCGTGGATGTCGCGCTCGAGCCGGCGGCGCTCGGCGTCACGGGCGTCGACCAGGCGCCGCCGCGACACCTGGAGCTCGTCGGCCCGCGCCGTCAGCTCCTCGGCCCGGCCGGCCAGCTCCGCACGCAGACGCACGCGGCGCAGCACCAGTCCTGCCTGCGCCGCGAGCCCGGCGAAGAGGCGCTCCTCGACGGGCGACAGCGGCCGGTCGTCGTGCTCGTGGAGCCGCAGGATCCCGAGCCGCTCGTCGGCGAGCACGACGTCGAGCGAGCGGAGGTGCGGGTCGGCGACACCGGTAGTCCGTGCCGCCTCGTCCATCTCGGGCGGCCAGCTGGCGGCGAGCTCGGGCACGTCGTCGACCACCAGCCACACCTGTGCCCAGCGCGCCCCGGTGCCCTCGGCGAGCACCTGCGCCATCCGCATCGGCAGGTCCGGTTGGGGCCGGCCCTCGCCATCACCCATGACGGAGTCGGAGAACCGGCTGAGCGCGTCGTACGGCGACTCGCGACCTCGGCCGAACCAGCGCGTGGCCGTGGTCTCGAGGCGCGATCGCACCGACTCGAAGCCGATCGCGACGATCGCGGTCGCCAGCACCGACAGGCCCAGCTCGGGCGAGTCCGTGTGGCCGATCAGGAGTCCTCCGCCCACCACCACCACGACGTACACGACCGCGACCCAGAGGATCGTCCCGACGACGACGCACAGGGTCACCCGCCGGTCGCGCAGCGCACGGGGGACGGACGGCATCTCAGCGGGTGGCGTCGACGAACGTGAGCACGGCCTTGACGCGTCGGTTGCTCTCGCCCTCGTCGAGGAGACCGAGCTTGAGGAACACCGCGCTGATGTGCTTCTCGACCGAGCGCTCGCTCATGTAGAGCGTGGTGGCGATGGTCGCGTTGTTGCGACCGGTCGCCATCTGCTCCAACACCGAACGCTCCTTGTCGGTCAGCCCACTCAGGGGAGAGCTGGCCTCGCCCGCCTTGCGCCTCATCAACCCCTCGACCACCTTCGGGTCGAGTGCGGACCCGCCGCGTGCGACGTCGCCCAGCGCGCGGACGAGCTCGTCGATGTCCGAGACCCGCTCCTTGAGCAGGTAGCCGAGCCCCGCGACCCCGTCGGCGAGCAGCTCGAAGGCGTAGTCCTCCTCGACGTACTGCGAGAGCACTACGACGCCGATGGAGGGGTGGTCGGCACGGATCTGCTTGGCCGCCTCGATCCCCTCGGTGGTGTGCGTCGGCGGCATCCGGATGTCGGTGAGCACCGCGTCGGGCAGATGCTCGGCCACGGACTTGAGCAGCGACTGCGGGTCACCCACACTGTCGACGAGATCGATCTCGTCGACCTCGGCGAGCAGGGCTGCGACGCCTTCCCGCACCAGGAAGTTGTCGTCGGCCAGCACGACTCGAAGCACCATGCTCGAGGGTAGGCCATGCCCGCGGGCCGCAGACACCCGTCCGATCCCGGGCGCCGCGAAGCGGCCGGCCCCCGAGGGACCGGCCGCTTCTTTGGTGTGCGCTTCGTCGATCAGACCAGGGCGGGGACCCGCTCCGGCTCGACCGGCTGAGGCAGGTGCGCCTCGGGCTCGTCGCCGTCGTGCGACCCACCCTCGATGTCGATCGCCGGCAGTCGTCGGTCCAGCCAGGTGGGCAACCACCAGGCGCGGTGACCGAGCAGGCTCATCGCCGCCGGGACCAGCACCATCCGGACCAGGGTGACGTCGAGGAAGACGGCCACGGCCAGGCCGACCCCGAACATCTTGGTGGTGATGTCGACGTCCAGGATGAACGACGCGAACACGCTGATCATGATCAGCGCTGCGCTGGTGATCACCTTCGCCGTCGACCCGACGCCCTCGACCACGGCCCGATCCGGGTTGCGGTGCTTCAGGTACTGCTCACGGACCCGGCTCATCAAGAACACCTCGTAGTCCATCGAGAGGCCGAACAGGATCGCGAACATCAGCATCGGAGCCAGCGGCATGATCGGCACGGACTCGTGGACACCGATCAGGCTCGCGCCCCAGCCCCACTGGAAGACCGCGACGATGACGCCGTACGCCGCTCCGACACCCATCACGTTGAGGACTGCAGCCTTCAGCGGAACGAGGACGGACCTGAAGACGACCATCAGCACCAGGAACGAGAGCCCGATGACGGCACCGAGGAACCAGGGCATCCGGTCCTGCAAGCGGGTCGACACGTCGTCCGTCAGCGCGGTGGCACCGGTCACCGAGGCCTCGACCTCCGTGCCGTCGAGCGCCTGGGGAAGGGTGCTCCCACGCAGGTGCTCGAGCAGCTGGCCGGTGCGGCCGTCCTGCGGTGAGGTGGTCGGGGTGACGGAGATGATCGCGATGTCGCGAGCGTCGTTGGTCACCGCCGGGTCCACCGAGGCCACGCCGGGCTCGTCCGCCAGCGCCGTGGACACGTCGCTGATGGTCGCCTTGGAGATGGTGGCGCCGTTGGTGTCGAGGACCACCTCGAGGGGACCGTTCGTGCCGGGTCCGTAGCCGTCGGCCATCAGGTCGTAGGCCTTGCGCGTCGTCGAGTCCGGGGCGTCGTTGCCCGCGTCGGCGAAGCCCAGGTGCATCGAGAGGACCGGGATCGCGAGGATCCCGAGGATCAGCGCCGCTGCACCGCCGTACCGAACCGGCTTGGCGACGACCCGAGAGGCCCAACGTGCGGACCTTCCGTGCGGGTCGTACGCCGGCCTGGGCTTGATGAACGGGACCCGGGCGCTGTTCACGCGGTGCTTGACGACACCGAGCATCGCCGGAAGCAGCGTGATGGACGCCAGCATCGTGACAGCGACCATGATCGCGGAGCCGTAGCCCATCATCGTCATCATCGGGATGCCGGAGACCTTGAGGCCGAGGATCGCGACGATGACCGTGACACCGGCGAACAGGACCGACAGTCCGGCAGTGGCGTTGGCGCGACCGATGGCGACGGGGACGCTCTGGCCGGCCGCGAGGTTCTGACGGTGCCGGGCGAGGATGAACAGCGCGTAGTCGATCCCGACTCCGAGACCGAGCATCATGGCGACGACGCCGGTGATGCTCGGGACGGGCACGAGCCCGGACAGGATGCCGATCGTGCTGCTGCCGATCACGATCGCCACCAGTGCCGCCACGATCGGCAGGCTCATCGCGACCAGGGATCCGAAGGCGATGGCGAGGATGAGGACGGCCATCAGGATGCCGATCAGCTCGCTGTTGCCACCGGCGGGCACCTGGGCGTACCCGAGACCACCGTCGTACTCGACCTGGATACCCGCGTCGCGGAGCTCCTGGACGGCCTTCTGGGCGGCGTCGAAGTCGTCGATGCCGACCTTCTCGGTCGTGAAAGCGACCGTGGCGAAGGCCGTCTGGCCGTCGTCACTCACCGTGGGGCCACGCGGGTCGTACGGGTTGTTCACCGCCATCACGTGCGGACCGTCGGCGAGCTTGTCGACGGCCTGCTCGACGGCAGCCTTGGTGGCGGGGGCGGACAGTCCCTCCTCGGAGTGGAAGATCACGTTGGAGGTGTACAGGGTCTCTTGCGGGAACCGATCCTGGATGGCGTCGGCCGCGCGTTGCGACTCGGCGCCAGGCAGGCTGAAGCTCTCGTCCGGCTGGCCGCCGATCGAGGAATTGAGCATGAACACCGCGGCTGCGACCAGCAACCACGTGGAGATGACTCTCCACGGGTGGCGGCCGGCGAAGTTTCCGATGCGGTACAGAACGTGAGACATGACAGGGCCTTTCGGGCTTCGGGAGTCTTGGTGTGCGAGTGGTTTGCTCGACACCTCGACGTTAGGAACTTCCGTCTCCCCGGCCCATGGCGCAGGCCGCACACCACGCGGGGCTACCCGCACGCTGGTACGCACCCGACCGTGCGGAAAACCGCACCGGTACGTCGGGCCAGCCGCAGTCTCAGCGGAGGTCCGAGTGGGCCTTGCGCAGGGTCGCGGTGGCGCGGCAGGCCCACGACTCGACCAGCACCTCGCGCAGCTCGACGGCGCCGAGCGCGCGCAGCCTGGCCATCACGACCTTGCGGGAGAACCCCGGAGCACCCCAGAAGGTCTCCGGCGCCGACGACACGTAGGCGCCGACGAGGTCCTCGTCCGGCACCCAGAACTGCAGCACCGCGCCGTCGTCGTTGCGACGGAAGCGGGCGAACTGTTGGGCCCGCACCAGCACCACCGGCTCGCTGCCGTGCGAGTCGCCGAGCCGCGTCTCGGGCAGCGTGAGGCCGACCCGCTCGACGTCCGCCCAGGTGGCCACCCGTGGACGGTACGGCGCGGCGACGCCCCGCCGCTTGACCCGCCTTGCGGGGCGCCCACCACCCGTCGGTGACAATGGCGACATGACCGAGCTGCCCCGGAAGGCCGTCGCGCGCACCGCGCGGCTGGCGGCGTTGCCCCTGGGGTACGCCGGGAGGAACGCGCTCGGCCTCGGCAAGCGGCTCAGCGGCCGGAACGCCGACGCGGTGATGACCGAGATCCAGCAGCGCACCGCCGAGCAGCTGTTCCGGACCCTGGGTGAGCTGAAGGGCGGGGCGATGAAGTTCGGCCAGGCCATGTCGGTGCTCGAGGCAGCCCTGCCCGACGAGCTCGGGGCGCCGTACCGGGCCGAGCTGACCCGGCTCCAGGACTCCGCACCACCGATGCCGACCCAGACCGTCCGCGACCAGATCGCGGCCGACCTGGGTGCCGACTGGCGCGACGAGCTGGTCTGGCTCGACGGTGGGCCGACCGCCGCCGCCTCCATCGGCCAGGTACACCTCGGCCGCTGGTCCGACGACCGTGACGTGGCGGTCAAGGTGCAGTACCCGGGGGCCGGCGACGCCCTGCGCAGCGACCTGCGCCAGCTCGCGCGCCTGGCCCGGACGATCGGACCGATGGCCCCGGGGATCGACGTGAAGCCGCTGATCGCCGAGCTCCAGGCGCGCGCCAACGACGAGCTCGACTACACCCTCGAGGCCGAGGCCCAGCGGGCGTTCGCCCGGGCGTTCCGCGGCGACCCCGAGATCGTCGTCCCCGACGTCGTGGCGGTCGGCGAGCACGTCCTGGTCACCGAGTGGCTCGAGAGCCCGGCCTCGCTGGCGTCGGTGATCGAGTCGGGCACGCAGGAGGAGCGTGACCACTACGGCGAGCTGTTCGTCCGGTTCCTCTTCTCCGGGCCGGCACGCACCGGCATGCTGCACGCCGACCCGCACCCCGGGAACTTCCGGATCCTGCCGAACGCCGACGGCAGCCCCGGCCGCCTCGGGGTGCTCGACTACGGCGCCGTGGCCCGGCTGCCCGGCGGTGCCCTGCCCCAGGCGATGGGCGCCCTGATCCGGATCGCGGGCCTCCGCGACCCCGACGAGCTGGTCGCCGGGCTCCGGGAGGAGGGCTTCATCCAGCCCGGGGTGAAGCTCGACCCGCAGCTGGTGCTCGACTACCTCGCGCCGTTCGTGGAGCCGACGCAGGTCGAGCGCTTCCGCTTCTCGCGGGAGTGGATGCAGGAGCAGTTCCAGCGGCTCAACAACCCCAAGGAACCGACGTTCACCCTGGCGCTCAAGCTCAACCTGCCGCCCGACTACCTGCTCATCCACCGCACCTGGCTGGGTGGGGTCGGGGTTCTCAGCCAGCTCGGCGCCGAGGCGCCGTTCCGCGAGATCCTGCTGGAGTACCTGCCGGGCTTCGCCGGCCCGGCCTGAGCTCAGGTCAGGGACAGGTACATCACGTGCAGGCCGACCGGCCCGTGCGTGGTCGAGCGGAAGGCACCGGGCACGGTGCCGACGATCTCGAAGCCGAGCGCCTGCCACAGGTGGACGGCCGCGGTGTTGGTCTCCACGACGGCGTTGAACTGGATGCCCGTGAACCCGTGCTCGCGGTGCCACGCCACGACGTACGACGCGAGGGCCCGGCCGACACCACGTCCCTGCGCGGCGGGGTCGACCATGAACGACGCGGTGCCGACGTGGTCCCCGCGCCCGGGCCGGTTGGGACCCATCTTGGCGCTGCCCAGGATCCGGCCGTCGTCCTCGAGCACGACCGTGAGTCCCGGCGGCTGCTCCATCCACCAGTCCCGACCGGTCTCGAGGGTGAGGACCTCGGGGAAGGCGTAGGTCTCACCGGCCGCCACGATCGTGCGGAAGAACGGCCAGATCCGGGGCCAGTCGTCGTCGGTCGTCGGCCGGATCCGCGGGTCACTCACCCGTCTGTCCGTCCACCGCCTCCCGGATCAGGTCGGCGTGGCCGTTGTGGCGGGCGTACTCCTCGATCATGTGGACGACGATCCAGCGCACGCTGAACGCCGACTTCTCCTGGCGGCTCTCCTTGACCGACGGAGTGGAGAGTCCGGTGTCGGCGGCCACCGCCTGCTCGAGGCACCGGTCGCTGGCCGCACATGCCTCGTCGAAGAGAGCACGCTGCTGCTCGGGGGTGTCGTCGGCGGCGGTGCGCCACTCCCAGTCGGGGTCGCCCTCCCAGTCGACGTCCCGCCACTGCTCGGCCTGCTCGTTGCCCAGCAGGATGACGCTGAACCAGTGGTCCTCGACCAGCGCGAGGTGCTTCATCATGCCCCCCAACGTCATCGTCGAGGGCGGGTGCGGCGTCGCGAGCTGCTGCTGGTCGAGGCCGGCGGTCTTCCAGCGCAGCGTGTCGCGGTGGAAGTCGAGATACCCCCGGAGCGTCGCCAGCTCGTCGGCGAGCAGCGGTGGGTCGATGCGGGCTTCGGCGGTCGCGGATGACGTCATGGTCGCGACGCTAGCGACGCGGGCGGACCGCGTGCACCCGGGTTTCCGGACTCACTGCCCGGTCTGGCCGTCGATCGACTCGCGGATCAGGTCGGCGTGGCCGTTGTGCCGCGCGTACTCCTCGATCATGTGGAGGATGATCCAGCGGAGGCTGAAGCGGCCGCGCCCGTCGTCCGGTTCCAGGACCGAGAGGCCGTCGAGGCCCACCCCGCCGGGTGCCAGTGCCTCATCGAGGACGGCGTCCGAGCGGCGTACCGCCTCGTCGAACAGGGCGAAGAGCTGCTCGGGGGTGTCGTCCCGGGCGGTGTGCCACTCCCAGTCGGGGTCGGCGTCCCAGTCGACGGTGTCGAAGGGAGGCATGAAGCCGCGGCCCAGGAAGTCGTCCTCGAACCAGCTCTGGTCGACGATGGCGAGGTGCTTCATCATGCCGCCGAGCGTCATGTCGCTGGGTGGCAACGGTTGGGCGAGCTGTGCCTGGCTCAGTCCCGAGCACTTCATCCGGAAGGTGTCTCGGTGGTAGTCGAGGAAGCCGCGGAGGGAGGCGGCCTCGTCGGCGCGCAGCGGGCGCTCGGTGCGTTCCATGCCTGTCGACGGTAGTCCTGGCAGGCGCCGGCCGCACCGGGGTTATCGCTCACCACAGACCGAGGAGGTCACCGCCGATGCGCACGATGAACGCCGACACGACGACCACGAAGAACACCCGGACGAAGCGGGTGCCGCGCGCGACCGCCGTCCGCGCACCGGCGTAGCCGCCGACCAGGTTGCAGGCGCCCATCACCAGCCCGACCTTCCACAGCACGGCGCCCTGCGGGACGAACACGCAGAGCGCGGCGAGGTTGGTCGCCCAGTTCGCGAGCCGGGCCTTGGCGGAGGCCTCCAGGAAGCTGTACCCGAGCAGCCCGACCAGGGTGATCACGAAGAAGCTGCCCGTGCCGGGGCCGAGCGCTCCGTCGTAGAAGCCGATCGCCAGGCCCGTGCCCATCGCCGCCCCCGTGTGCCGGACCCCGCCGAAGCGCAGCACCGTCGTCTCCCCGAGGGCCGGGCGGAACAGGACGTAGCCGCCGACCACGATCAGGACCACGAGCACGATCGGGTCGAACGCCGCCGAGGAGATGTGAGAGCCGACGAACGCGCCGCCGACCGAGCCGACGAAGGCGCAGGCCATCAGCGGCCCGAAGGTCCGCGGATCGGGGCGGATCCGGCGGTAGTACGTCGCGCTGCTCACCGTCGTACCGCAGATCGAGCTCAGCTTGTTGGTGCCCAGGATGGTCGCCGGCGCAGCCGACGGCAGCCCGAGAAGGAGCGCCGGGAGCTGGATCAGCCCACCACCACCGACCACGGCGTCCACGAACCCCGCCGCCAGCCCGGCCAGCCCCAGCAGGGCCAGCGTGGTCGTGGACGGGTCGGACACCCGGGCAGCCTAGGCGGCCCCCGAGGCGGAAAACGCGGAACAATTCCGGCTCCACCCTCGGCGAGTCCCCGATTTGTTCCGCGTTTTCCGCCCAGATCGGTCGGGAATCGGCTCAGTAGAAGCCGTGGCGGGCCAGGGGGCCGCGCAGCTCGCGCTCCTCGTAGGCGAGGTGGCTGAGCAGGCGGTCGCCGAGGGTCTGCAGCGACGCCTCCACCGCGTCGAGGGCGTCGGCGTCGGCGTCCTGCACGAGCCCGACCAGCACCCGGTCGACGTCGTCGAGCAGGTGGTGGATGACGACGTGCTCCTCCGACAGGCGGTCCAGGACCGGCGCGGCACCGGGCTCGGCGCGTCGCAAGTGGGGGAAGACGCTGGCGTCCTCGAGCGAGTGGTGGCCGTTGACGAAGCCGCAGTAGGACTGGCAGTAGGCGCCGAGGGTCCAGTTGTTCTGGCGCAGCGACATCGCGTGCACCTCCGACCGTGCCTCCACCGCGGTCAGCACGCCGCGGCGTACCTCCTCCACCAGTCCGTGGAGCCGGCTGAGCTCCGAGCGCAGGTGGTCGTGGATCTCCACGAGGTGCTGGTGGTACGTCTCCTGCTGCGACGTGTACGCCGCTCCCCCGGCCTCGTCGAGGGTCGGCCGCGTCGTCTCGTCCCAGAGTGCTGCCACGTCGTCGTCCATCGCGAACCGACCCTAGCGACCTAGGCTGCCAGCATGCGGATCGTCTCGTTGCTCCCCTCGACCACCGAGATCCTGTTCGCGATCGGCGCGGGTGACGACGTGGTCGGGGTCACCTTCGAGTGCGACTACCCGGACGAGGCCCGTACCCGGCGGATCGTGTCGACCTCTGCGATGCCGGAGGGGCTCGAGCCCGCCGCGATCGACGCGTTCGTCGTGGAGGCCATGGCCCGCGGCGACGACCTCTACCACCTCGACGAGGGCGCTCTCGCCGGCCTCGACGCCGACCTCGTGGTCACCCAGGACCTCTGCGCGGTGTGCGCGGTCGACGTCTCGGTCGTCGACGACGCCCTCGCCCATCTCGGCTGCACCGCCGAGGTGCTCACCATCGACCCCTACACCCTCGACGAGGTGCTCGCCTCGATCGTGACGCTGGGTCGTGCGACCGGGCACGAGGACGAGGCCGAAGACCTGGTCGCCGAACAGCGGCAGCGCCTCGACGCCGTACGCCGGGAGACCTCGGGCCGGCCGCACCCACGGGTGATGTTCCTGGAGTGGACCGATCCGCCCTTCGCACCCGGCCACTGGATCCCGGAGATGATCGAGGCGGCCGGTGGCGAGCCGGTGCTGGCGACCGCCGGCGAGAAGTCGCGTCGGGTCACCTGGGAGGCGGTTCACGCCGCGGACCCCGAGGTCGTGATCGTCGCGCCGTGCGGCTTCGACCGGGCCGGCTCGCAGCGCCTGGCCGACGACCTGGTCGCAAGCGGCGCGTTGCCGGCCGGCGTACCGGTGTACGCCGTCGACGCCAACGCCTCCTGGGCCCGGCCCGGCACCAGGCTGGTCGACGGTGTCGAGGAGCTGGCCGGGATCCTGGCCGGAGTCGGCGCCCTCAGCTGACGAAGGCGGAGGTTCAGCCGACCCAGAAGCCGCGTCCGCCGAACCAGTCGCCGTACTGGTCCGCTCCGCCCGGTGCGCGGGAGCCGAGGTAGGAACCGACGACGGCCGCGCCGAGGTCGTCGAGCTCCGGGGCGACCACCCGGCCGTCGACGCGGCGGGCCATCGAGTCCACGAAGCGGGCGAGCCCGGCGTCGGTGCCGAGCCGGAAGAAGGTCACCTGGGCGCCGAGCCGACCGGAGTTGTCGAGCTCGCGGACCGAGTAGGCGACGGTCAGCGGGTGGGGCGGGTACTCGAAGTAGACCTCGCCGTTGGCCTCGAGGTGGGAGGTCGGCTCGCCGTCGGTGACGATCAGCAGCACGGGCTGGGCGTTGGGGTGCTTGCGGAAGAAGCGGTTGGCGAGCAGCAGCGCGTGATGGAGGTTGGTGCCCTTGTCCCACATCGCGTCGAGACCGGTCAGCTCCTCGATGTCCATCACCTGGGCGTGCCGACCGAAGCCGATCAGCTGCAGGGCGTCGCCGCGGAAGCGCGACCTGATCAGGGTGTGCAGGGCCAGAGCCGTGCGCTTCATCGGCACCCAACGGCCGTCCATCGCCATCGAGAACGACGTGTCGACCAGCAGCGCGACCGCGGCCTGGGTGCGTGCCTCGGTCTCGCTGACCTCGACGTCGTCGACGCGGAGCCGGATGGGCTGCGGGCTCGACGGTTGCCGTTTGGTCCCCAACGACACGTTTGCGGCCGCGTTGTGTGCCGTTGGGGACCAAACGGCACCATGTGCACCCTCGCCGACCACCCGCCGTACGGCGTTGGTGATCGTCCGGGTGACGTCCCACGGCTCGGTGTCGCCGAACTGCCACTGCCGCGTCGCGCCCGACATCTCGCCGGCGGCGCCGGACTGGCGCAGGTCGCGCTGTCCCTGACGCCCGCTCATCCGGGTGGCGACGTCCTTGAGCAGCGCCTTGCCGAGCTGGCGCATCGCCTTCGGGCTCAGCTTGAGCTGTCCGTCGCTGGTGCGCTTGAGGTAGCCGGAGTCGCGCAGCGCCTGCTCGAGGCGCTGCAGGGTACGCGCGTCGACGGCCGCCTCGTTGCCGAGCTGGCGGGCCAGCTTGTCGAGGTCGACGTCGTCGAGCCGGGCGCCGTCGTAGGACTGCGAGAGCTGTTCGGCGAGGTCGTCGAGGTCCGCGAGGTCCTGGAGTACGCCGGTGCCGTCGCCGAGCCCGAGCCCCTGCTCGCCGTCGAAGCGCTCCGCGCCGCCCCAGTCCTCGCCGGGTCGTAGCGACTGGAGGTTCGCGTCGAGCTGCGACAGCTGCTGCATGAGCTCGGGTGAACCGAACGCCTGCTGCGCGAGCTGCATGAGCTCCGCCCGCTGCTCGGCGCTCATCGAGTTCATCATCCGCTGTGCCGCGGCCGCCCGCTGGGCCATCGCGTCGATCAGCTCGTCGACGTTCTCCGGGTTCTCGGGGAAGAAGTCCCCGTGCTTGTCCATGAAGTCGGCGAAGTCCTCGGGGGTGTCCTCGCCACGGGCGTGCTTGGAGAGCAGGTCGTTGAGGTCGGTGAGCATCTCGTTGATCGCCGCGCGGTCGGCGTCGGTGGCGCTCTCGAGCGCCTGCTTCATGCCGGCGAAGCGCTGGTCCAGCATCTCGCGGCCGAGGAGGTCCTTGATCCGCTCGTAGTCCTCGCGGGCCTCGCGGCTCTTCCAGTCGTACTGGCTCAGCTCGCTGACCGCGGCGGCGGTCGACGGAGGCAGGTTGTCGAGCTGCAGCTCGCGCAGCGCCCGGTCACCGTCCTCGAGGTCGATGTCCCGGGCCAGCTGCTTGCGCTCGTTGAGCACCGCGCGGTCGAGCAGCTCGCGCACCTCCTGGAGCGTGCCGTCGAGGTTGTGCCGCTGGGTCAGCTCGCGGCGCTTCTCCGCGATCCGGCGAGCCAGGTCGTCGAGGCCGCGCTGGTCCTGGCTGCCGCGGCGCAGGAACTCGCGCATCGCCCGCTCGGGGCTGTAGCCGGCCATCACGTCCTGGCCGATCGCGTCGAGCGCCTCCGCGATGTCGACCGGAGGGGCGAGCGGGTCGGGCCCACCGTCGTACGCCGTGTAGCGCGAGCGGGGCTGGTGCCGGCTCATCGTCGTTCCACCGTCATGCCGGAGCGCAGCGCGCGCGGGATCTCGGCGATCTCGTCGACGTGGGAGAGCAGGGCCGCCACGGCCTCCGGGCCGGCCGGCGAGTCGACGTCGACGTCGTAGGTCACGCCGGTCGACAGCCAGGTCTCGGGGTCGAACTCCCCCCGTGCACCTACGCGTACGCCGGCCACGTCCACCGCACGCTGCCGAGCCTCACGGAAGGTGTCGTTGAGGACGCACAGGGCCACCGCGACGTGGAGGACGCCGGCACCGTTCGGGGCCGCCTCCACGACGACCCCGTCGTCGGTCCAGGCGTGCGGCACCACCCAGCCCGCGCTGGGCTCGCTCCGGAGCGTCCCGGCGGTCAAGGTCACCGGATAGGTCTCAGCCATAGACGGTCTCCCCGCCTCCGGACTCCTTGCTGATCTTGCGGGCCAGGTAGAGGCCCTCGAGCGCCAGCTCGATGGCTCCGGCCCGTTCGCCGTCGTTGCCCGCGTCGAGGCGGTCGCAGACCTCGTCGTAGAGCTCGGACTCCCCGAGGATCGGCAGTCCGATCAGGAAGTCGCGAGCGGTGACCTGCTCGCCGGTCGTCACCATCTGGCCGGCCTCGATCCGGTCGACCAGCAGCGCGAAGTCGAGACCTCGGAAGTGGTGCCGCACGGTCTCGGCGGTGGCCGTGCGCAGCAGGTGGGTGAGGATCTCGCTCTCCCGCCCCTCCTCGCCGGTCTCGAACTCGATCTTGCCGCCGAGCACCTCGACCGCGGTCTCGAGGTCGACGACCCGGGCCACGGCCTCCTCCTCACCCTGGCGGGTCGCGCGGTGCAGGGCGGATGCCGCGACCGTCTCGGCGCCGGCGATGGCGAAGCGGGCGCTGACACCTGACCGCTGGTCGACCGACGTCGACTCGCGCAGGTTGCTGGTGAAGCGGGCCAGGATCTCGACGAGGTGGTCGGGCACCTCGGCGACGAGTTTCGCCTCCTGCCGGATCACCGCGATCTCGTCCTCGAGCTCGGTCGGGTAGTGGGTGCGGATCTCCGCGCCGAAGCGGTCCTTGAGCGGCGTGATGATCCGGCCGCGGTTGGTGTAGTCCTCCGGGTTCGCGCTCGCGACGACCAGGGTGTCGAGGGGCAGCCGCAGCACGTAGCCGCGGATCTGGATGTCGCGCTCCTCCATCACGTTGAGCATGGCGACCTGGATCCGCTCGGCGAGGTCGGGCAGCTCGTTGATCGCGACGATGCCACGGTGGCTGCGCGGGATCAGCCCGAAGTGGATCGTCTCGGGGTCCCCGAGGTGGCGGCCCTCGGCCACCTTCATCGGGTCGACGTCGCCGATCAGGTCGGCGACCGAGGTGTCGGGCGTGGCGAGCTTCTCGGCGTACCGCTCGTCGCGATGGCGCCACTCGACGGGCAGCTCGTCGCCGAGCTCGTCGGCTCGGCGCCGCGACGCCGGCGTGATGGGGTCGTACGGGTGCTCGCCGAGCTCGGCCTCGCCGATCACCGGCGTCCACTCGTCGAGCAGGCCGACCAGCGAGCGCAGCAGCCGGGTCTTGCCCTGACCGCGCTCGCCGAGGAGTACGACGTCGTGCCCGGCGAGCATGGCGCGCTCGAGCTGTGGGATGACGGTGTCGTCGAAGCCGTGCATGCCCGGCCACGGGTCGTCACCTGCGGCGAGCTTGGCCAGGAGGTTGTCGCGGAGCTCGTCACGCAGGTGCTTCTGTACGTGGCCCGACTCGCGGAGCTGGCCGAGGGTGCGGGGGGTGGGTGCGTCTGTCACACCATCCACGCTAGCCCGGCGCGCAACGTCGGCCGACCGGCGGGCGAGACTTGATCCCGTGACGCGACGCATCCTGGGCATCACCGGCCCGCCGGGCGCCGGCAAGTCGACCTACGCCGCAGCGCTGGTGGCGGACTCGACGGTGCCGGCTGCGTACCTGCCGATGGACGGCTTCCACCTGGCAGACGTGGCCCTGGCTCGGCTGGGGCTGCTGGATCGCAAGGGCGCACCCGAGACCTTCGACGCCTATGGGTACGCCGCGCTCCTGCGACGGCTGCGCACCGCACACGAGACGGTCTGGGCACCGGGCTTCGAGCGCCACCTCGAGCAGCCGCTGGCGGGGTCGATCCCGATCGGGCCCGACGTGGAGCTGCTCGTCACCGAGGGCAACTACCTGCTGCTCGACCGGCCCGAGTGGCGGGCCGTGCGGGCGGAGCTGGACGAGGTGTGGTTCCTCGACGTACCCGACGCCGTACGGCGGTCGCGCCTGCTGGCGCGGCACACGGCGTACGGCAAGACGCCGGCCGAGGCGCAGGCCTGGGTGGCCAGAGTCGATGACGCCAACGCCGCACTGGTCGCCGCCACCCTCGGGGCGGCCGACCGCGTGATCCACCCCGGAGACGCAGCGAGCTGAGTGCCGCCGGAAGGCCTCCGAGCTCGGGACCATCGGCTCTGACCGCTCCTGGCGCCAAGCTGGAGCATGAAGGCACGGATGACCCCGAGTCAGACAGGGAGGTGATCGCCGATGTATGAGTCCTTCGACCTGGACACCAGCGAGTGCGAGGAGCTCCTCCGCGCCGGTCTGGTCGGGCGCGTGGGAGTCTGCACCCCCCACGGCCCCCACATCGTCCCCGTCAACTACGCGGTGGTCGGCGACGCGATCGTGCTCCGCACCACGCCCTACAGCCTGCTCGGCCGCCAGACGCATGGCACCTGGCTGGCCCTCGAGGTCGACCAGTTCGACTACGAGTACCACCGCGGCTGGAGCGTCCTGGCGCGCGGCCCCGGCGAGATGGTCACCGACGCCGACGAGCTCGAGCACATCCGGGAGTCCTGGAACCCGGTGACCTGGGCAGCCGGGGGACGCACCCTCTACCTGCGCATCCGCTGGACCGAGGTCACGGGGCGACAGCTGGGGCAGGGCTGGGACTTGAGGGAGTCCCTGCCGGTCCGCCGCTCGGTCTGACCGACCGGAGCCGTCGTCCGCCGAGAGGGCTGCGTCGGCTGCTCGGCGTCGGCGATCAGTGGTGGTGGGAGTCGGGGCTGAGCAGCTTCGAGGCCAGCACGGCGGCCTGGGTACGGCGCTCGAGCCCGAGCTTGGACAGGATGCTGGAGACGTAGTTCTTGACCGTCTTCTCCGCGAGGAACATCCGCTCACCGATCTGCCGGTTGGTGAGGCCCTCGGCGATGAGGGCGAGCAGCTTGAGCTCCTGCTCGGTCAGTCCGGCGAGCTCCGGCGCGGTGCCGGGGCCGTTGCGGACGCGGTCCAGGACCCGCGCGGTGAGGGCGGGGTCGATCAGGGAGTTGCCGGCGGCCACCTGGTGGACGGCACCGACCAGATCCTGGCCGGTGATCTCCTTGAGCACGTAGCCGGCCGCGCCGGCCATGATCGCCGCGAACAGCGCCTCGTCGTCGTCGTACGACGTGAGGATCAGCGCCTTGATCCCGGGGTCGACGCTGCGGATGGTGCGGCAGACCTCGATCCCCGACCCGTCGGGGAGCCGTGCGTCGAGGACTGCCACGTCGGGGCGCAGGGCCGGGATGCGAGCGGCGGCCTCCTGGGCCAGCCCGGACTCACCGACGACCACGATGTCGCCCCCGGACTCGAGCAGCGCGCGCAACCCTTGGCGGACGACCTCGTGGTCGTCCAGCAGGAACACCCGGATGGGTGCGGTGGCGTCGTTCACGGGGTATGTCTAGCACCCTGGCGCCGCATCCCCTCGGGTCGAGACCCTTTCAGGCCGGGGCCGGAAGCCTCCCCGAGTACGCCGCGAACCGGTCGAGCGCCCCCGCGTTGTCGGCCGGGTCCACCTCGTCACCGAAGACGAAACCCCGCCCGCCGGGGATGATCGGCTCGGCGAGCTGCGCGACGTACGCCACGACCTCATCGGAGACCTCCATCGTCTGGCCGCTCCCCTGGGCGAGGTCCCACCCGTGGAGGAGGAGCTCGATCGCCAGCACGGCCGGGGAGAACGCCGCCGGCACGTCGCGACCGGCGGGGTCGGTGACCGTGCCCTCGAGGCCGCGGGCCTGCCAGGCGCGGAGTGTCTGGTCGGTCATCCGCGAGACCTTGCTCTCCAGCGAGCCGTCGGCCGGCATCTCGACGGTGGCGCCGGCCATCGCGCCGAGCCCGGAGATCGACTCCATCAGGTGGACGGCGACCTGGTGGCAGGAGAGGTCGGTGCACGGGGTCGGCTTGGGCTTGTCCTCGGCGGTGAGCCCCCGGAGCACCGGCTGGAGCGTGGCCAGCGCGGCGTACCCGGCGATGATCGGGTCGAGGTTCTCCGGGGCCCAGGCCCACTCGTCCGGGCCGGCGTCGCCCTTGACGGCGAGGCGCTCGAGCCGCTCGAGGTAGTGCTCCCAGCCCTGGGCGTGCCCCTGCAGCTGGGCACCGACCAGTCCGGCGTGCTCGATCGTCAGGCGGCTGCCGCCCTCGATCCCCTCGATGGTGACCGTCACCGCGGAGGCGTCCGGTGGAAGCGCTGCGTCGTCCTCCCAGCCCCACCCCAGGACCAGGCGGCGCCCGGGCTCGACCTCTCGGACGGTCCCACCGGCGATGTGGGTGGCACCGGGCGTGACCATCCAGCTCCACGAACCACCGGCGCGCAGGTCGACGGTGGCGCAGACCGCGGCCCAGCGGCGTAGGCGTTCGGGATCGGTCACCAGCGCGAACGCCTCGTCGGGGCCGACGGGCAGGTCGACGCTGGAGGTGAAGACGTCGTTCATGGTTTCTCCTCGGGTGATGCGGGATCGGTACGGCGTGCGAGGCCGGCCATCCGGTCGGCGTCGCGGACGAGCTCGTCGAGCTCGCGGGTCCAGAAGGTGGCGATCTCCGCCTGGAGCCGCGCGATCCCCGAGGGGTCGATGCGGTAGAGGCGTTGGCGTCCCTGCTGCTCTGCGGTCACCAGTCCTGCCTCGGCCAGGACGCCGAGGTGCTGGCTGATGGCCGGTCGGGTGACGTCGAAGTGTCCGGCGATGTCACCGGCGTACTCCGGGCCGCGCGCCAACAGCTGCAGGATGCGGCGCCGGGTCGGCTCCGCTGCTGCCGCGAACGCGTCGGTCATCCCGATACGTTAGTCATCACTAACGCATTGCGCAAGAGGCTCGGGTGGCGGGTGCGGGTGGCGGCGAGGGAAGAAAACGCGGAACAAATCACCGACACGCGGACGTGCGGGTCCCCTTTGTTCCGCGTTTTCCGCCGGAAGGGGCCCGGCCCCAGGCGCCGGCGAGGAGAGCGATGAGGTCCTGGCGGGTGGTGGCGGCGAGGGAAGAAAACGCGGAACAAATCACCGACACGCGGACGTGCGGGTCCCCTTTGTTCCGCGTTTTCCGCCGGAAGGAGCCCGGCCTCAGGCGCCGGCGAGGAAGGCGAGGAGGTCCTGGCGGGTGAGCACGCCGACCGGCTTGCCGTCCTCGTGGACCAGCACCGCGTCGGCCTCCTCGAGGAGGGTGACGGCGTCGTGGGCGGACTCGGTGGAGCCGATGGTCGGGAGCGGGGGCGACATGTGGTCCTCGACCCGGTCGGTCAGGTGCGCGGCTCCGGTGAAGAGCGCCTCGAGGAGCGTGCGCTCCGAGACCGAGCCGGCCACCTCGGCCGCGACGATCGGGGGCTCGGCCCGCACCACGGGCATCTGGGAGACGCTGTACTCCTGCAGGATCGCGACCGCCTCGGCGATCGTCTCGGCGGGGTGGGTGTGCACGAGGTCGGGCAGCCGTCCGGACTTGCCCCGCAGCACCTCGCCGACGGTCTGGTCGGCCGACGCCAGCCCGGTGGCGAAGCCGTACTGCGCCAGCCACTCGTCGTTGAAGACCTTGGTCAGGTAGCCACGCCCGGAGTCCGGCAGGAGTACGACGATCACGGCGTCGTCGCCCTCGGAAGTACCGGCCAGCTCCAGCGCGACCTGGCGCGCGGCGTACGCCGCCATCCCGGACGAGCCGCCGACCAGCATGGCCTCCTCGCGCGCGAGGCGGCGGGTGAAGGCGAACGAGTCGGCGTCGGAGACCTCGATCACCCGGTCGGCGACCGACCGGTCGTAGGTCTCGGGCCAGAAGTCCTCGCCGACGCCCTCGACCAGGTAGGGCCGGCCGGTGCCGCCGGAGTAGACCGAGCCGGCCGGGTCGGCGCCGATCACCTGGACCGCGGGGTTCTGGTCCTTGAGGTAGCGGCCGACGCCGCTGATCGTGCCGCCCGTGCCCATCCCGCACACGAAGTGCGTGACCCGCCCCTCGGTCTGCCGCCAGATCTCGGGGCCGGTGGTCTCGTAGTGGGAGCGCGGGTTGTTCGGGTTGGAGTACTGGTCGGGCTTCCATGCGCCCGGCTGCTGGGAGAGCCGGTCGCTGACGTTGTAGTAGGAGTCGGGGTGCTCGGGCGCGACCGCGGTCGGGCAGACGACGACCTCCGCGCCGTACGCCTTGAGCACGTTGCGCTTGTCCTCACTGACCTTGTCGGGGCACACGAAGACGCAGTGGTAGCCGCGCGCCTGGGCGACCATGGCCAGCCCGACGCCGGTGTTGCCCGACGTCGGCTCGACGATCGTGCCGCCGGGCTGCAGCGCACCCGAGGCCTCCGCGGCGTCGACCATCCGCGCCGCGATCCGGTCCTTCACCGAGCCGCCGGGGTTGAGGTACTCCACCTTGGCGAGCACCAGCGGGCCGCCCCCGGGGGCGCCGCCCGGCAGGTCCAGCGTGCCGTGCAGCTGCACCAGAGGGGTGTTGCCGATGAGGTCGAGAAGCGACTCCACGTACTCCATGCGGGCCAACATAGCCGCGCTCCCGGGCACCCCCGACATCGGCGACAGTGCCCCGTCGGCCGGCCACGCGAACGCCGGTCAGCGGCGGTCGTAGCGGCTGGTCAGCTCGGGCTGCGGGTTGAAGGCCCACAGGGTGTAGTCGTTGACGCGGCGCAGCAGCCGCCGGCCGATGGTGCGGAACGTGGTGTCGGTCATGGGTGGCTCCTTCGGTACGCGGGCCGCGGGCCGGCCCGTCCTGATACCACTCTCCGGGTCCCATGTTTCGAGCATGTTAGATCGTTCCAATTTCGGGTGAGACCCGAGTCACGGCCCCGCCGGGCTCCTCCACCGGCGCCGGGGGCGACGCCCCTCACCCCACGCCTGGATCGCTAGGTTGGCAGCATGGGGAAGGCCGCAGCGGCACGCAAGCTGGCCTCCGCCGCGGCGTACGGGGGCGGAGGTCTCTCGGTGCTGGGCGCGGGCCTGTACGGCGTGCTGCGCGCCGAGGCCACGCTGGCCCGGCACGCGATCGGGAACGCCGACACCGCCCCCCCGGACTCCACCGGCTGGTACGGCCGCGGGCGCCCCGGCCCCGCGATCAAGATCGCGCTGCTCGGCGACTCCAGTGCCGCCGGCTACGGCGTGGACCGGGCCGTCGAGACGCCGGGGGCGCACCTCGCGAGCGGCGTCGCGGCGGGAGCGGGCCGCCGGGTGCACCTGCGTGCCTTCGCCAAGGTCGGCGCCCAGTCCTCCGATCTCGACGGCCAGATCGACCGGGCGCTGACCACCGCCCCCGACGTCGCCGTGATCCTGATCGGGGTCAACGACGTCACCCACCAGGTGCGGCCCTCGCAGTCGGTGCGCCAGCTCGCCGCCGGCGTACGACGTCTCCGCGAGGCAGGCTCCAAGGTGCTCGTCGGCACCTGCCCCGACCTGGGCACGGTCAAGCCGATCCCGCCGCCGCTCAAGCAGATCGCCCGGTCCTGGTCGCGGCGGCTCGCCGCCGCCCAGGCGATCGCGACCGTGGAGGAGGACGGCGTCGCCGTTTCGCTGGGGTCGATCCTCGGTCCCGACTTCGAGGCGGCTCCGGCCCTGCTCTTCGGGCCCGACCGGTTCCACCCGTCCGCCGAGGGCTACCGCGCGCTCGCGGAGGTGCTGGTGCCGAGCGTCCTCAGCGTCCTGGGCCTGGGCGAGGACGACACCCTGGGGCGCACCCAGGGCGAGGGCACGATGCCGGTCGCGACGGCGGCCGTGCGCGCGGCCAAGACCGCCGGCACCGAGCTCGGAGACAAGAAGGGCCTCTGGGTGGAGCTGCGCCGGCGTGCCCGGCTGCGCTCCGTCCCAGAGGCCCCCTCTGACGACGAGGTCGTCAGCGACGCATGATGGCCAGGATCCGCAGCAGGTTGGTGTAGATCCACACCAGGCTGACGGTGAGGCCGAAGGCCGCACGCCACGACTCGCGGTCGGGCAGGCCGGCGCGGACGCCGTTCTCGACGAAGTCGAAGTCGAGGATCAGCATGAACACGCCGAGCACCAGGCCGAGGATCGCGAAGACCAGGCCGATGCCGCTGAACCCGTAGATCCCGATCGCGCTGCCGAAGAAGCTCAGGATCAGCTCGAGGATGCTCAGGCCGACCATCGCGAACATGGCGCCGATCACGAACATCCGGAACTTGGTGCTGACCTGGATGTTGAAGAACTTGTACGCCGCGAGCGTGCCGGCGAAGGCGGCGAACGTGCCGATCACCGCCTGGATCACGATCCCGCCGCCGTACTGGTAGTCGAACCACTTGCTCAACGCGCCCAGCGCGACGCCCTCGAGTGCGGCGAAGGCCAGCACCAGGGCCGGGCTGATCACCCGCTTGAACGAGTTGACCAGCGACAGCCCGAACGCGCCGAGCGAGCCGATGGTCATCCAGGCGATGAGGGTCGAGATCGAGTCCTGCGACAGCGTCGAGTCGGCGGAGCCCAGGGCCGGGGTCATCACCCAGGTGATGAACGCGAACACGATCACGATGAAGATGGACAGGCCGGTCTTCTGGACCACGCTGTCGATGGACATCCGGCCGACGTCGGCTCCGGTGTGGGTCGGGCTGCCGGTGCTCCAGGTGGACGGGTCGGTGGCGCCGTAGCCCTGGGTCGCGGCGCCGCTCCCGTCGTACACCTGGTTGCCGTACGCGTTCGCGCGTCCGTTGAACTCGTCGGAGTTGCGGAAGACGGGGTTGTTGCTCTGCATGGTCTCTCCTTGGAGGCCGTCACGCCCGTCGCTCTGACGGAACGCTTGTGTCGATCCTACCGATCCGTCCCCCGGAACCGGAGTCCGCGCGGTCGCCCGGGGCGGGACCGTCGGCGGCCGCTGTTAGGTTCGCCAGATGCGTTTCGGACTCAGCGTCCCGCCGTTCACGGACCCGGCCGAGGTGGTGGCCCTCGCGGTCCGCGCCGAGGCCTCCGGGTGGGACGGGTTCTTCCTGTGGGACCACCTCAGCTGGGACGGCGTCGTCGAGGCCCACGACCCGTGGGTGCTGCTCGGCGCGATCGCCCAGGAGACCGAGCGGATGTCGCTCGGCACCATGGTCACGCCGCTCTCGCGCCGTCGGCCCCAGGTGGTGGCCAAGCACCTGACCACGCTCGACCACCTCAGCGGCGGGCGAGCGATCTTCGGGGTCGGCCTCGGCGACCCGCCCGACCTCGACTTCTCCGACTTCGGCGACGAGCCGTCGTACCAGGTGCGGGCGGCGGTCACCGACGAGGCGCTGACCGTGCTCGGCGGGCTGCTCGGTGAGGGTCGGGTCTCCCACCACGGCGACCACCTCGACGTCGACGCGTCGGTCCGCCCGCTGCCGGTGCAGCGGCCGCGGGTCCCGATCTGGGTCGCCGGTCGCGCACCCCACACGCGCCCTCTGGCCCGGGCCAAGCGGTGGGACGGCTACGTCCCGATCGCCGACCCGTTCCTCCCACCGACCGACCTGGCGGCGTACGTCGGCGAGCACCCGCGCGACGGGTGGGACCTCGTCGCGCAGTGGACGCCCGGCTTCACCGCCGCGGAGTTCGAGGCGGTGGGCGTCACCTGGCTGATGCGGTCCACCTGGCCCTCGGAGGAGGGCTGGCTCGACGAGCTGCGTGAGCTCGCCGCGGCACCGCCCGCGTGAGGTGCCCCCGCTGGGACTCGAACCCAGACTGGAACCGCTTTTAAGGCGGCTTCCTCTACCGGTTGGGATACGGGGGCGCTGCGACGTCATACGTTCCGAGCCATAGATGGCTCCGTCCGTATGACGTCCGGCATTGTCGCAGGGGTACGACGGGTCAGCCGGTGGAGATCCCCGCCAGGTCGCGGGCCGTGGCCAGCACGTCGTCGAGCATCGTCGGGGTCAGCCGACCGGTGAAGGTGTTGTGCTGCGACGGGTGGTAGCACCCCAGCAGGGTCGCCTCGGCAATCTCGGAGGACAGCGCCACCTGGGCGCCGTGGCCGAACCGCGGCTTCGGTCTCGGTACGGCGAACCCGGCCCCGGCGAGCGCGCGGAGCGCACCGTCCCAGCCGTAGGCACCCAGCGCCACCACGACCCGGAGCGTCGGCGCGAGGAGCTCCAGCTCGCGGTTGACCCACGGCGCGCAGGTGTCGCGTTCGGCGACGGTCGGCTTGTTCGCGGGCGGCGCGCAGCGGACCGTCGCCACCATCCGCGTTTGGACGAGCGCCTGCCCGTCGCCGGCGTGCTCGCTCCGCTCGCGGGTGGCCAGGCCGACCCGGTGCAGGCTGGCGAAGAGCCAGTCGCCGGACGAGTCGCCGGTGAAGACCCGGCCGGTGCGGTTGCCGCCGTTCGCGGCGGGAGCGAGCCCGACGATCACGATCCGGGCGTCACCGACCCCGGTGGTCGGCGCGCCCCACCCCGCGATCGGCCGGCCCCAGTAGGGCTGCGCCGCGAACGACGCACGCTTGTCGTGCGCCACGTCCTCACGCCAGCGGACCAGCCGGGGGCAGGCCGCGCACACACTGGTCCGCGCCTCGAGCTCGCGGAGGTCGTCGGTGTCGGCCAGCCGGCGTACCGCGGCGGGGGTGCGCGCCACGGGCGTGGACGGCGTCGCGGGGTCGTCGGGCCAGCCGGTTCCGGGCGGGACCGGGCTCGCGAACGGCTGCCCGGTCAACGGGTGCGGCAGGTCGGTCACGGGAGCGCCCCGGCGATCGACCACGCGATGCCGTCGAGGATGTCGGCCTCCGAGACGGTCAGGGTCGAGACCCGGGTACGCCGGAGCACGCGGTCGAGGATCAGGGCGCCGGCGTCGATCACGTCGGCACGGCCCGGGTGCAGGTACGGCAGCGCGCGCCGTTCGGCGACCGAGAGCCCGACCAGCCACGCGACGTACTCGTGCACGCCGGCCACGGGGATCACGGCCTGGTCGGTCTCGGAGGGGTCGTAGACCGGCAGTCCGAGCACCCCGGAGGCGACGGTGATCACGGTGCCCGCGACACCGACCACCTGATGGGCCTCCTCCAGCGGCACGGCGGCCGCGTCGAGCGCGGCGTCGATGTCGGCGACGCAGGCGGCCACCTCGTCCGCGGTCGGCGGGTCGCCGTGCAGCCGTCGCTCGTGGAGCCGCACGGCGCCGATGTCCATCGACTCGGCGGCCGTGGCATGCGGGGTCGCGCCGGTGCTGCCGAGGATGAGCTCGGTCGAGCCGCCGCCGATGTCGACCACGAGCACGGGGTCGGTGGTCGGCGCGCGCAGGTCGCGCACCGCTCCGTCGAACGCGAGAGCCGCCTCCTCCGCCCCGCTCAGCACCTCCGGCCAGACCCCCAGCCGGTCGTGGACGCCCTGCGCGAAGACCTCGCCGTTGGCGGCGTCCCGCGTCGCCGAGGTGGCACAGAACCGGATCCGCTCGGGAGGTACGCCGTGCGCGGCGACCAGCGCGGCGTACTCCTCGACGGCGGCGAAGGCCCGCTCCAGCGCCTCGTCGTCGAGCCGTCCGGTGCGGTCGACGCCCTGCCCGAGCCGGACCATCCGCGACAACCTCACCGACGTCCGAGGCGGTGAGCCGACGAAGAGCTTGATGGTGTTGGTGCCGCAGTCGACGGCGGCGATCTCAGTCACTCGGCGGCTCCACGCACGGGCCCTCGGACCACCAGGCGCCGAGCCGCTCGAGCACCTCGTCGCCGAGCGGGTTCACGCCCGGCCCGGCGGCAAGCGACTGCGCGGCCAGGGCATGCAGGCACTTGACCCGATCGGGCATCCCGCCGGCGGAGACCCGGTCGATCTCGGGTACGTCGCCCAGATCGGCCCGCGCTGCGAGATAGGCCTCGTGGGCACCGGCGTACGCCGCCGCGAGCTCGGGATCCTGGCCGAGCCGGTCCTCCATCTCGCGCATCACACCGGAGCCCTCCAGGGTCCCGATCAGCGAGGCGGCCCGCGGGCAGGTCAGGTAGTACGTCGTCGGGAACGGCGTCCCGTCCGGCAGCCGCGGCTCGGTGACCACCACGTCGGGCAGCCCGCACGGGCACCGGTGACCCACCGCGTGGGTGCCCCGAGGCCGTCGGCCCAGCTGGGCCTCGACCGCGGCCAGGTCTGCCGCGGCGACCGGCTCAGCGGGCGTTGCCACCGAGGTACTTCAGGGGCTGGTGCGTCGGAGTCGCGGCAGGTGGGTCGCCGGCGAGCTCCACGGACTTCCACTCGGCGGTCCACCAGGCGGTGGGCGTGGTCGTGGTCGTGGTCCGCGGATCGGTCAGGGTCGCCTGGGCCGCCAGGGGCCTGCCGTCCGCGCCGATCACGACGTACGACGTCTGCCCGGGCATCAGGTATCCGAAGCGCGCCCGCGCCTGCTCCTTGACGTACGCCGGGTCCTGCCAGCGCTGCTTCTCGCCCTCGAGCTCGTGGATGCTCGACTCGCTCGAGGCGATCTGGGCACGCAGGTCCTGGATCTGGCTGTGCTGCTGGAAGTAGGCCTTCAACGACGACGCGTAGGAGATCGTCAGCACCGAGAGCACGAGCACCAGCACCATCGCCCGGCCGGTGAAGCGCGACTGGCGGCGTTCCGGGGCCGAAGGTGTCACCGCGGCCGCGGCGTCCGGCCTCGAGCGAGCGCGCTGCCGGGGACCACCGGGACGCGACCCCGGACGTCCGCTCGGAGCGCGGCGCGGTCTCGGCTGCGGCGTGGGCTGTGGCCTGGACGCGGGCATCGTGCGTCAGGCCCCGAACCGCGGGAAGGCGCGGACGCCGGCGTAGCGTGCCGCGTCGCCGAGCTCCTCCTCGATCCGCAACAGCTGGTTGTACTTCGCGACCCGCTCCGACCGCGCCGGGGCGCCGGTCTTGATCTGGCCGCAGTTCGTCGCGACCGCGAGGTCGGCGATCGTGGTGTCCTCGGTCTCGCCGGAGCGGTGGCTCATCATGCAGCGGTACCGGTTGCGGTGAGCGAGGTCGACGGAGTCGAGGGTCTCGGTGAGCGACCCGATCTGGTTGACCTTCACCAGCAGGGCGTTCGCCTGGCCCCCGTCGATGCCGCGCTGGATGCGCTCGACGTTGGTGACGAACAGATCGTCGCCGACGATCTGCACGGCGTCACCGAGCTCATCGGTGAGGGTCTTCCAGCCGTCCCAGTCGTCCTCGTTGAGAGGATCCTCGAGGCTCACGATCGGGTACGCCGCCACCAGGTCGGCGTAGTAGGCGGTCATCTCGTCGGCCGATTTCGTGCCGCCCTCGAAGCTGTAGGAGCCGTTGTCGAAGAACTCGCTCGCGGCGACGTCCATGGCGAGCGCGATGTCGGTGCCGAGCGTCAGCCCGGTGGCCGAGACGGCCTCGGCGATCAGGTCGAGGGCGGCGCGGTTGCTGTCGAGGTTCGGCGCGAAGCCGCCCTCGTCGCCCAGCCCGGTGGCCAGCCCCTTCGTCTTCAGCACCGACTTGAGCGCGTGGTAGACCTCGGCGCCCTCCCGCAGTGCCTCGCGGAACGTGGCCGCACCGATCGGCGCGATCATGAACTCCTGCACGTCGACGTTGGAGTCGGCGTGCGAGCCACCGTTGAGGATGTTCATCATCGGGACCGGCAGCAGGTGGGCGTTGGGGCCACCGACGTAGCGGTAGAGGGGCAGGCCGGCCGAGTCCGCCGCCGCGCGGGCCACGGCCAGCGAGGCACCGAGGATCGCGTTGGCGCCGAGGTTCGCCTTGTTGGGCGTGCCGTCGAGGTCGATCATCGTCTGGTCGACCAGACGCTGGTCGTCGGCGTCCAGGCCCTCGAGGGCCGGGCCGATCTTCTGGACGACACCGGCCACGGCCTTCTGCACGCCCTTGCCGCCGTAGGCCTTGTCGCCGTCACGCAGCTCGACCGCCTCGAACGCCCCGGTGGACGCACCGCTCGGGACGGCGGCCCGGGCGAACGAACCGTCGTCCAGCAGCACCTCGACCTCGACCGTCGGGTTGCCCCGGGAGTCGAGGATCTCGCGGGCGCCGACAGCTTCGATGATCGCCATGCGGCTCAGACTAGCCACGGCTCGCGGCCGAACCGTGCAGACACCCACGCGACGGACGACGACCCGCAGAGTCGCCCGTGAGTCAGGCCGAGGCGCCCTGGTAGGTACGCCGGTACGCCGTCGGGGTGACGCCGAGGCGGCGGGACAGGTGGAGCCGCAGGTTCGCGCCGGTACCGAGCCCACTGAGCTCGGCGATCTGGTCGATCCCGAGGTCGGTGGTCTCGAGCAGGCGGCGGGCCTCGTCCAGCCTTTGGGCGGCCAGCCAGCGCAGGGGCGTCGTACCGGTCTCGGCCAGGAAGCGGCGGGCGAAGGTGCGCGGGGCCCAGCCCGCGTGCCGGGCCATGTCGTCGACGGTCAAGGGTTCGCCGAGGTGGGCCACCATCCATGCGCAGGTGGCGGCCAGACCCTCGCCGGCCGATGGGACGGGACGGGTGAGGAACTGGGCCTGCCCGCCGTCGCGGTAGGGCGCGACCACCATCCGGCGGGCCAGTGCGGCCGCCACAGCGGCGCCGTGGTCCTGCCGGACCACGTGGATGCAGAGGTCGATCCCCGCCGCCAGGCCGGCACTGGTCAGCACCTGGCCGGAGTCGACGAACAGCACGTCGGGGTCCACGTCGACCTCGGGATAGTCCTCCGCCAAGGTGCAGGCCGATCCCCAGTGGGTCGCCGCGGACCGTCCGTCGAGCAGTCCCGCCGCGGCGAGGGCGAAGGCGCCGGTGCAGACCGACATCAGCCGGGCACCCCGCGCCGCCGCGGCGCGGAGGGCGTCGCAGACCTCGTCCGTCGGTTCGTCGTTCGAGACGTAGCCGGGCACGACGACCGTGTCGGCCTCGGCGAGCACCTCGAGGCCGCGTGCGACGTCCACGGAGAATCCGGTCGTCGTCGGGACCGACCCGGGCTCGGGGGCACAGACCTCGAAGGAGTACGGCGACGGCGAGGGGAAGCGGCCGAAGATCTGGGCCGGGATGGCCAGGTCGAAGGCGACCACCTCGGGAAGCGCCAGGGCCACGACGCGATGCATGACTCGATCGTGCCACACGTCGTGGCAGGATCGTGACGGATATTGGCATTGATGCCACTCGCAACCGTGCCGCTTCGTGGCACAGCCTGGGCGGCATGACTTCTTCCACGCCCGCAGCCCCCCACCGCCGGGGATCCCCGACACATCGGCATCCTGCTGTTCGACGGCGTCGAGGAGCTCGACGCCGTCGGTCCGTGGGAGGTGCTCTCGTCGTGGACCCAGTCCTTCCCCGAGGACGGCTACACCGCGTCGACCTTCTCGACCGACGGCCAGGTGGTGACCTGCAACAAGGGGATGCTCATCCAGCCCGAGCACTCGCGCGAGACCGTGCCGGACCTGGCGGTGCTGCTCCACCCCGGCGGCGACACCCGTGCCCTCAGCGCCGACCAGGACCACCTCGCCTGGCTGGGCAAGCAGCGTGAGACCGTGCCGCTCCTGACCAGCGTGTGCACCGGGTCGCTGGTCTACGCGAGCGCGGGTCTGCTCCGCGACCGCCCGGCCACGACGTACTGGGGTGCGCTGGGCGGCCTCACCGAGAACGACCCGACCATCGAGGTGCGCCCCGACGCGCGGTGGGTGGACGACGGCGACGTGATCACCGCCGCCGGCGTCAGCGCCGGCATCGACATGGCGCTGCACCTGGTGGTGCGGCTGGCCGGACCCGAACGCGCCAAGCAGGTACGCCGCGGCATCCAGTACGACCCCGAGCCCCCCGTGTGAGCTGACCTGGCAAAAAGACGACGCCGTACGACGCTGACCTGGCACTTCGTCGACGCGCGGGGGCGCCGACCTGGCAGATAGACGACGCCGTACGACGCCGACCTGGCACGACGTCGACGACGCAGTACGACGCCGCCCCGGTCAAAGCCACGCCGACCAGTGCCGGGTCGACCGCCTGAGCCGCCGATGAGTTGCCAGGTCAGCGCCACCGCGCGTCGCCGAGTTGCCAGGTCAGCGCCACCGCGCGTCGCCGAGTTGCCAGGTCAGCGCCACCGCGCGTCGCCGAGTTGCCAGGTCAGCGCCACCGCGCGTCGCCGAGTTGCCAGGTCAGCGCCACCGCGCGTCGCCGAGTTGCCAGGTCAGCGGTCTACGGCCCGGCGCACGGCGTCGCGCAGGGCCTGCTCGGGGTCAACGCCCGACGTGACCGCCTCGTCGACCAGGGCCAGCAGGCGGTCACCGAGATCGGCCCCGTCGTCGCCGGCGGACGGCAGACCGTCAGCCGTGTCCGGACGCCGCTCGAGGATCTTGGTCGCGAGGAGCAGTGCGGGGAGCCCGGCCGCGATCCCGTCGTACGGCGACGGGCGGCCGGGCCGGTCGAGACGCTCGGCGCGCTTGATCTCCTGCCACTGGTCGTTGACCTCCGCGGCCGAGAGCCCGGACGTGGCGTCGGGACCGAAGACGTGGGGGTTGCGGCGGTGCATCTTGTCGCTGATGCCGCGGGCGACATCGTCCAGGGTGAAGTCGCCGGACTCCTCGGCGATCACGGCGTGGAAGTACACCTGGAGCAGCAGGTCGCCGAGCTCCTCGCGGAGGTGGTCGGCGTCGCCGGTGTCGATCGCCTCCAGCGTCTCGGAGGCCTCCTCCTCGAGGTAGCGCGCCAGCGAGCGATGGGTCTGCTCGCGCTTCCACGGGCAGTCGCGACGCAACCGCCGCATGTCGTCGAGGAAGTCGAGCAGCGGCTCGCGCTCGGCCATCGTCAGCCGCAGACCGCCGACGCCGGCAGCGCGGCGGTGTAGTCGGGATCGGGCTGCCCCGAGCTCACCGCGCCCTGCGACGCCAGCGTGCTCAACGGGTAGGAGGTGCGGTCGGGACTCGCCTTGAACTGCCCACCGTCGACCGCGACGCCGAAGACCGGGTCGACGCTGATCGAGTGGTCCTTCAGCCAGTCCGTGGTCGCCACCTGGCCGCGCTGGAGGGCCGCCTTGGTGTTGGTCGCGGGCTGCCCGGCCTCCGTCAGCAGCTTCTCCCCGACCGCGACCTGCACGGTCTGGAGGAAGGGGTCGCCGGCCTCGACGTCGACGACGGCGTCGCGCAGCTCGGGCGCGGCCGAGGCGAACGGCTGCGACACCTTGGTCACCTGCTCGGCGTACTGCGAGGTCGGCTGTACGTCGTACTCCTCGGCGAGCTGCTCGCCGAGGAGCCGCTGGGACAGGCTCGCCGCCACGAACTGGCGCAGGAACCGCATCGGGACCCGCTGGTTCGACTGGGTGATCTGGGGCGTGTAGGCCTCGCAGTAGCGCTGGGTCGTGGTGTTGATCTTGCTCATCGACAGGGACTCGTCGCCGACCACCACGGCCGAGCCGGGATGGAGGCCGGTCGAGGCGCCGCAGCCGCTGAGGACGAGCCCGGTGAGGGCGAGACCGACCAGGCCCACGGACCGGGCCATCGGACGGCCCGGCAGACGCGACGAACTCACGATGCCTCCCTTGGATCAATCACGGTGTCGATGACCGTACGCGCCCATTCAAGCAGGGCGACCCCGTCGATCGGACGGGCCCCGGCGCCCTCGACGTGCGGCCGCGGGACGAGCATCGAGCCGAGCTGGGACTTCACGATGCTGCGCGGATACAGCCGGTTCAGACGTACGACGCGCGACTCCGGCAGGTCGACCGGCGCGAAGCGCACGTTGCGACCCGCGATCGTGACCTCCGAGATGCCGGCCGCCCGGGCCCGGGCCCGGAACCTCGCCACCAGCAGCAGCGACGCCACCTCGACCGTCGGCTCGCCGTACCGGTCGTCGAGCTCGTCGCGGATCTGGTCGACGTCCTCGTCGGTGCGGACCTCGGCCAGGCGCCGGTACATCTCGAGCCGGAGCCGCTCGCTGGGGATGTAGGTGTGCGGCAGATGGGCGTCGACCGGGAGCTCGATCCGGACCTCGCCGAGGTCGTCGGCCGGAGCCCCGTCGGACCGGAACTCCTGCACCGCCTCACCGACCAGGCGGACGTAGAGGTCGAAGCCGACGTCGGCGATGTGGCCAGACTGCTCACCACCGAGCAGGTTGCCGGCCCCGCGGATCTCGAGGTCCTTCATCGCGATCGCCATCCCGCCACCGAGGTCGGAGTGCTGGGCCAGCGTCGCCAGCCGCTCGTGGGCGGTCTCGGTCAGCGGCTTCTCGGCGGGGTAGAGGAAGTAGGCGTAGGCCCGCTCGCTCGAGCGGCCGACCCGGCCGCGCAGCTGGTGGAGCTGGGAGAGGCCGAGGGTGTCGGCCCGCTCGATGATCATCGTGTTGGCGTTGGAGACGTCGAGCCCGGACTCCACGATCGTGGTGCAGACCAGCACGTCGAAGCGCTTCTCCCAGAAGTCGAGCATCACCTGCTCGAGCTGGTGCTCGCCCATCTGGCCGTGGGCGACCGCCACGCGCGCCTCGGGCGTCAGCTCCCGGATCCGGGCCGCCGCCTTCTCGATCGACTGCACCCGGTTGTGGATGAAGAAGACCTGGCCCTCGCGGAGCAGCTCGCGGCGGATCGCGGCGGTGGCGGTGCGGTCCTCGTAGGCGCCGACGTAGGTCAGCACCGGGTGGCGCTCCTCGGGCGGCGTGGTGATGGTCGACATCTCGCGGATGCCGGTGATCGCCATCTCCAGGGTGCGCGGGATGGGCGTCGCGCTCATCGACAGCACGTCGACGCTGGTGCGGAGTCGCTTCATCTGCTCCTTGTGCTCCACGCCGAACCGTTGCTCCTCGTCGACCACGATCAGGCCGAGGTCCTTGAGCCGGATGTCGGGGTTGAGCAGCCGGTGGGTGCCGATCACGATGTCGACCGACCCGTCGCGCAGACCATCGGCGACCTCGCGAGCCTCCTTGTCGGTCTGGAACCGACTCAGCGACCGGATGGTCACCGGGAAGGCTCCCATCCGCTCGGCGAACGTCGTGTAGTGCTGCTGCACCAGCAGCGTCGTCGGCACGAGGACGGCGACCTGCTTGCCGTCCTGCACGGCCTTGAACGCCGCGCGCACCGCGATCTCGGTCTTGCCGTAGCCGACGTCGCCGCAGACCAGCCGGTCCATCGGGACGGTCCGGCGCATGTCGCCCTTGACCTCCTCGACCGTCGTCAGCTGGTCGGGGGTCTCGTGGAACGGGAAGGCGTCCTCGAGCTCGCGCTGCCACGGGGTGTCGGGCCCGAAGGCGAAGCCCTGGGTGGCCTGCCGCGCGGCATACAGCTTGATCAGCTCGGCGGCGATCTCACGGACCGCCTTGCGGGCGCGTCCCTTCCGTCTGGCCCAGTCGGAGCCGCCGAGCCGGTCGAGGCTGGGCTGCTCGCCGCCGACGTAGCGGGTCACCTGGTCGAGGCTGTCGGCCGGGACGTAGAGCCGGTCGGGCGGCCCGCCGCGCTTGGACGCGCCGTAGTCGAGGACCAGGTACTCGCGGGTGGCGCCGTGGACCTCGCGCTGCCGCATCTCCACGAACCGGCCGACGCCGTGCTGGTCGTGGACGACGTAGTCGCCGGCCTTGAGCTCGAGCGGGTCGATCTGGCGCTTGCGCCGTGCGGGCATCCGGCTCTGGTCGCGGGTGGCCGTGCGCTGGCCCGACAGGTCGTCGCCGGTCAGCAGCACCAGACCAACGGCTGCGTCGACGAACCCGTGGGCGAGGGTGGCGGTGGTGACGGTCACCAGCCCGGGCTCGAGCGGGGTGTCGTCGTCGGGCTCGACCAGCCGGGCGGCGACGTCGTGGTCGCCGAGGACCTCGACCATGCGCTGGGCGGGGCCGTGCCCGGGGTGGAGGACGACGACGCGGTGACCGTCGGAGAGCCAGCCGCGGATGTCGGCGACGGCGCGCTCCAGGTCGCCGCGGTAGCCCTCGATCGGGACCGCGCCGACGCCCTGGGCGGCACCCTCGGTGACCTCGGCGTCGAGACCGAAGGGGCTGACCGTCCACCACGGCATCCCGAGCTCGCGGCTGTGGGCGCGGACGTCGTCGAGCTCGCGGTACGACGCGGCGCCGAGGTCGATCGGCGCGGTGCCGCCGCCTGCTGCGGCCGCCCAGGACGCGCCCAGGAACTCCTCGCTGGTGGCGACCAGGTCATGGGCGCGGCTGCGCACGCGCTCCGGCTCGACCACGACGACCTGCGTGTCGTCGGGCATCACGTCGACGAGGAGCTCGAGCTCGTCGACGAGCACCGGCGCCAGCGACTCCATCCCCTCGACGGCGATCCCGGCGGCGATCTTGTTCGTCATCTCGGCCAGCTGCGGATGGGCCACGCCGAGCTCGGCCGCCCGCCGGCGTACGTCGTCGGTCAGCAGCAGCTCGCGACACGGCGGCGCCCACAGCCGCGGGAGCTGCTCGATGGTGCGCTGGTCGGCGACCGCGAAGGAGCGGACCTCCTCGACCTCGTCGCCCCAGAACTCCACCCGCACGGGATGCTGCTCGGTCGGGGGGAAGACGTCGACCAGCCCGCCGCGGACCGCGAACTCACCGCGCTTCTCCACCAGGTCGACGCGCGTGTACGCCGCGTCCGCGAGGCGGCGTACGACGTCGTCCATGGCCACGGCGTCGCCCGGGGCGAGCTCGACCGGCTCGAGGTCGCCCAACCCGCGCACCTGCGGCTGCAGGATCGAGCGGACCGGCGCGACAACCACCCGGAGCCGCCCCGAGCCCGCACCAGGCTCGGGATGACGCAGCCGGCGCAGCACCGCGAGCCGGCGGCCAACCGTGTCGCTGCGAGGGCTGAGTCGCTCGTGCGGCAGGGTCTCCCAGCTCGGGTAGTGGGCCACCGCGGCCGGGTCGATCAATGACGCGAGCTCCTGGGTCAGCTCCTCCGCCTCGCGTCCGGTGGCGGTCACCAGCAGCACGGTGCGGCCGGCCCGGACCAGACCCTCGACCAGGAACGGCCGCAACCCGGCCGGTGCGGCCAGGTCGAGGAGCCCGAGGCGCGGCGCCTCGGCCAGCGGCTCGGCCAGGGCACGGTCGGAGAGAACGAGCTCGGACAGGGCGGACAGGACCACGGATACCTCGACAGCTTGCGGGACGGACAGCACGACAGCCCCCACCCGGACACGGGAGGGGGTATGGCCTTCAGGATAGTCGGGGCCGGGGACGGTCAGTCGAGCCCGGCGGCGGCCCGGAGCTCGGTGAAGGGCGGGTCGTGCCGGAACGACGTGGACCCCTTCGTCGCAACGGCCCGCAGCAGGGTGACCAGCGCCCCTGCGTACGCCACCGCCGTGTTGCGCCGGGAGGTCAGGGAGAAGTGCCACGGGCGGACGCCGACCGACCGACAGATCCGGTCCGCCCGCCGGACCAGTGGGAGCTGGTGACGGGCGGGCGAGGACATGAGATCCGCCAGGTGGAGATGCGGACTGACGTCGGTGTGCGGAGCGCGTGGTCGGACGTAGTTGACCATCATGCCCATCCGGATGTCGGCCAGGACCGAGGCGGTGCGCAGTCGTCCCTCGCAGTGCTGGAGCGCCGCGGTCTCCCCGAGCCGCGCCCGGTGGTCGCCGTACCACGCCATGCTGCCGACCACGAGCGCCAGCAGCACCGCGCACCACACCCAACGACTGCGCCGCGGCCGGACATGCTGCTGGACGCGGGCCGCCTCAGGGTCGCGCTCCTGGCGTCGGCGCGGTCGGCGGGCCGGCTCGTCGTCGAGCAGCTCGGGCGCGGGGAGCCCCGGGTCCGGCTGGTCCGGGTCGGACGACATGCGTCCCAGTGTGCGCTCACGCGGCGCCGTCCGCGAGGGGTCGGAGCCCCGAGATCGGGACGGTGGCCGCCGACGACGCGTGGACGAGGGCGAGGCGGGCGTCTCGACCCGCTGGTGCTGTCCGTCAGGCGGGGCGCGCGCGTCCCAGACCGAGCAGCCGACCTGCGCGGGCGGCATACCTGTCCGGCACCGGCAGTATGCCCAGGGCGTCGTTGATGATCCGGCGAGCCAGCAGACGCAGCAGAAGGACGTACACCACGATCGTCACGACGCCGGCCACGAGCATGCCGGTCACCGGGCGGCCTGGGAACGCCTGGAGCGAGACGCCCCCGAGGACCATCGAGACCGCCGTGATGGGCGCCACGCTGAAGAACGGGCGTGCCACTTCGAGGACACCCCAACCGAGTGTGCGCGAGACGAGGAGCCAGCGGGCGACGGTGGCGAAGAAGGCGACCACCACGAAACCGACGGCCACACCGGTGAGTCCCCAACGCACGGCGAAGGCGGTGGTCGCCACGGTCGCGGCGTCGACGACGACGGCATAGCCGAGCCACGTGCCCGGGCGCCCGAGACCGTAGAAGAGTCCGTGGTCCAGCATCGCCCCGAGGGTGATGATGCCCGCGACCGCGAGCGCCTGGGCGGGCCGCACGGCCCCCGTCCACTTGTCGCCGAAGAGCAGGGGGATGAGCTCCGGGGCAGTGACCACGATCAGGATCATCATGGGAGAGATCACGGCGTACGCAACCCCCAGTGCCTTGAGGTACGTCGTGCGAAGACGGTCCTCCGCGTCACGAACGCGGGCGAAGACCACCGTCGAGACGGGAACCATGGAGGCCGCGACGAGCTCCTGGGCGACGAGGACCAGCCGCTGAGCGATGTTGAGCATGCCGAGGGCAGCGGGGCCGAGGACCACGATGACGATCCAGCCCTCCGCCCAGATCCGCAGGGTCGCCACGAGGTCGACCGTCGAGACCCTGAGGCCGAAGACCGCCATCTGCCGCAACCGGGGCGGTGACAGGCGCAGCGACGGCAGCCACGCGAGACGTCGCCACGCCAGGATCGCGATCACCCACTGAGTGACGATCAGCTGGGCCACCAATGCCCAGACGCCGTCGCCACGCAGCGCGAGGACGACGGCCACGACCTGGCCGAGCAGGGCCGCGACGAGCGCCTGCATGGCGACGGCCCGGAACACCATGTTGCGCCTGAGCATGGCCAGGGGCACGCCGGCCAGCACCGTCGGCACGACTGCGAGGACCAGCACCTGCAGGACCCGGGCGAGCTCGGCGACGTGGAACGCCATCGCCATCAGCGGGGCGACGGCCAACAGTCCCGAGGACAGCACCAGGGCCGCGCCCACCGACGTCCAGAAGGCGGTGCTCAAGCTCTCTTCGTCGATGTCGTCGGTCTGCAGCAGGTACGTCGAGAACCCCAGGTCCGCGAGCAGGTACACGATCGGGATCACCGTCATGGCGGCCGCGACCACGCCGAAGTCGTGCGGCGAGATCTGGTGCGTCAGTACGACGAGGGTGGCGAAGCCGCTCACCCGCACGGCCCACTTCTGGGCAGCCAGCCAGAGGAAGCCGGATGCGGCGCGCTTCCCGAGGTGCTCCTGCGGATCCCCTGTCCCTTCGACGCTCATCGCATCGCGAGGTTCGGGGTCGATCCGGTCCACGCTCACGCGGATCCGGCACCCAGCGCGCTGAGCAGGACGTCGGCGACGCGCTCCTGCTGGTCCGCCGTGATTCCCGGATAGATCGGCAGAGACAGGATCTCCTTCGCCGCTTGCTCGCTCACCGGCATGCTGCCCTGCCCGGCCCCGAACTCCGCCATCGCCGGCGTCAGGTGAACGGGTGTGGGGTAGTGCACGCTGGCGCCGACCCCTTCGGCCCGCAGACGGCGCAGGACGTCGTCACGGTCGCTCAGCCTCACCACGTACAGGTGCCACACGTGCTCGTTGCCCGGAAGCGTGACCGGAAGCCGAAGCCCCGGGACTCCTCCGAGCAGCTCGTCGTAGACCGCAGCAGCAGCACGACGCTCGGCGTTCCACTCGCGCAACCGCCGCAGCTTCGCCCTGAGCACCACGGCCTGCAGGGTGTCCAGCCGCGAGTTGAACCCGACGTGCGAGTGCTGGTACTTCGCCGAGCTTCCGTGCGCGCCCATGAGGCGCACGTGCTGGGCCAGATCGTCGTCATCGGTGACGACGGCACCTGCGTCGCCGTACGCGCCCAGGTTCTTGCCCGGGTAGAAGCTCGTCGCGGCGATGCGACCGAAGCGCCCGGCAGCCCTCCCCTGCCGGAGCGCGCCCTGGGACTGCGCACCGTCCTCGATCACGACGATGCCCTGCTCTGCCAGCGACGACGGGAGCTGCTCGAAGGGGGCGACCTGACCGTAGAGGTCGACCGCGATGACCGCCCGCGTGCGCGCGGTCACAGCCTCAGCGACACGAGCAGGTTCGATCAGGAGCGCCTCGTCGTCGACGTCGACGAAGACCGGGCGGCCGCCCGCGCGCACGACCGCCTCGGCGGTCGCGATGAACGTGTTCGCCGGCAGGACGACCTCGTCGCCGTTGCCGACCCCGTTGGCCCGGAGCGCCATCTCCAGTGCATCGGTGCCGTTGGCCACACCGACGCAGGAGCGGGCGCCCACGAAGTCGGCGTACTCCTGCTCGAAGGCAGCCACTGCCTTGCCGCCGACGAAGTCGCCGGTGGCGAGGACCTCGGCGAAGCCGCCCTCGACTTCGTCGGCGATGCGGGTGTGCTGCACCGACAGGTCGACGAGCGGGATCGCGTGCACGATGGGCCCTCCCTCAGGCTCTGGACTCGGCTCGGGGGCGGAGACGGCTCACGCGGCGGGACGCGAGCCCGGCAGCGCGACGGATGAGTCCGACCACCGTGTCCTGGTCGTCCTCGGCCATCGTGTGGAAGAGCGGCAGGATCAGGGTGTTGTCCGTGAGCCGCTCGGTGACGGGCAGCTCGACGCGACCGGGGTGGTCGGCGTAGGCGGGCTGGCGGTGCGCGGCCATGATGCCCGCACGAGCCGAGACCCCCGCGCCGGCAAGCTCGGAGAGCAGCTCGTTCCGGCACAGCGGGTAGGCGCCGTCGAGCTCCACCCAGAAGGACTGGAAGTTCGACTCACCCCAGGCCGGGTCCCGTACCGTGCGCAGCCCGGGCACGTCGGACAGCATCTCCTGGTAGCGCCGCGCGAGCCTACGTCGCGTCCGCACCATCTCGTCGAGCTTGTCCAGCTGCACCAGGCCCACTGCCGCCTGGATGTCGGTCATCCGGTAGTTGAACCCGACCTCGAGATAGCTCTCGATCACCGGTTGCCGGCTCCCGTGGCGGTCGGCGGCGCTGACGTTCATTCCGTGCTCGCGCAAGCGACGCGCCCTGGCGGCCACCTCAGCATCCGACGTCGTGAGCATTCCCCCCTCGCCCGTCGTGAGGAGCTTGCGGGGGTGGAACGACCACGCCGCGAGTCGCGCCCCGGCACCGACCGGCGCGCCGCGATAGCGAGATCCGGCCGCGCACGCGGCGTCCTCCACGAGTGCGATGCCGCGACTGTCGCAGAGCTGACGCAGCGGCTCCACGTCCGCGGGCAACCCGCCCTGGTCGACGACGATGACAGCACGGGTGCGTTCGGTCAGGACAGCCTCCACCGTCGCGACGCTGATGTTGCCGTCCTCGAGCTCGACGTCAGCGAACACCGGCGTCGCCCCGACGTACCGGACGCAGTTGGCCGTGGCGACGAAGGAGAAGGACGGCACGACGACCTCGTCGCCGGGCCGGATCCCGAGCAGGTGCAGGGACAGGTGCAACGCTGTCGTGCAGGACGAGAGGGCGACGCCGTGCTCAGCCCCCACGCGTGCGGCGAACCGCGACTCGAACTCGGCGACCCTGGGCCCCTGGGCGACCCATCCGGAGCGGACGGCATCTGCGGCGGCGCGGGCCTCCTCCTCCCCGAGCCACGGCTTCATGACCGGGATCATGAGTGCCTGCGTTCCGAGCGCCACCAGTCGACGAGGCGGCCGAGCCCGTCCTCGAGGTCTATGTCCGGCTTCCAGCCCAGCTGCCGCTCGGCCGCGTCGATCGACGCCAACCGCCGTGTCACGCCGTTCACGGCCCGCGCCGGACCGAACTCCACCGACAGGTCGCTCCTCCCCATCACCCCGAGCAGCGCTTCGGCCAGACCGAGCAGACTGGTCTCGGTGTGGCTGCCGATGTTGAACACAGCGTCCGTGACGTCCGCCTCGGCCGCCAGGAGGTTGGCGCGGGCGATGTCGGTGGTGAAGACGAAGTCCATCGTCTGTCGGCCGTCCCCGAGGATGAGCGGTGGTTGACCCGCCTCGATGCGCTCCATCCAACGGATGAGTACCTCGGTGTACAGCCCGTAGATGTCCATGCGCGGGCCATACACGTTGAAGTAGCGCAGCGCCACGTAGTCCAGCCCGTGCATCGCGTGGAAGCTGCGGAGCATGCCCTCGTTGAACACCTTGGCGGCCCCGTAGAACGTGTCGTTGGCCCACGGAGCTTGCTGCTCCGTCGTCGGGAACTCGGTCGCCAACCCGTAGACGGAGGCAGAGGAAGCCGCGACCACCTTGCGCACCCCGGCGGCGACGGCCGCTTCGAGGACGTTGAACGTCCCGTCCGCGAGCACCTCGAGCGCCAGCCTGGGCTCCTCGGCGCACTGGGTGATCCGGATGGCCGCTTGGTGGAAGACCAGCTCGGCACCGGCGGTCGCCTCGCGTACGACGTCGACGTCACGGATGTCGCCCTCGATGACGTGGACCCGGCCCGAGGCCAGAGCATCGGCGAGGTTCTCCTTCCGCCCTCGCACGAAGTTGTCCAGCACGCGGATCTCGGCTGCTCCGCCGGCCACGAGCTGGTCGACGATGCCGGAGCCGATGGTGCCTGCTCCCCCGGTCACCAAGCACACACCGCCGTTGATCATTCGATCTCTCCCAACGTCACGAACGCCCCGTCGAGCCTCAGGCTCTTCGCCGCAGCCTCCAGCACACGCATGACACGCAGCCCCGCCCACCCGTCCGTGGCGGCGGCCCGCCCCTCGGTGATGCTCGCGGCGAACTCCCCCAACATCGTTCGCAGGGCCTCCTGCTCACGCAGGGCCGGTGCGATCATGTCGCCGGTCCGGTAGGAGATGCGCACCTGCTTCCGGTCGTCCGGGCCGAGCGCGTCTGACGCCCACCGTTCGACTCCGGTGTCGTAGACCGACAGCCGCTGGCTGGGGTTCATGTCGTCCCACACCACGGTGCGGTGGGACCCCCCGACGACCATCGTGCGGATCTTGACCGGGCTCAGCCAGTTGACGTGGACGTGCGCCATCGCTCCGGTCGAGAGCCGCAGCGTCAGGTAGGCCACGCAGGCCATCCCGTGGCCGATCGGATCGGCCCCGTGAGCAGCCACCGAGACCACCGACACCCCCGCCGGGAGGAGGTAGTCGAGGATCGAGATGTCGTGCGGGGCCAGGTCCCACAGCACGTTGACGTCCGGCTGCACCAGGCCGAGATTGATGCGGACCGAGTCGACGAACTGAACCTGTCCGACCGCACCGCTGTGCACGAGTCGCTTGAGCTCCTGGGCGGCCGTGGTGTAGCAGTACGTGTGGTCACACATCAGGACCAGCCCGCGGTCCTCGGCGGCCTGCACCAGCTTCTTCCCGTCCGAGAAGGCGGAGGTCAACGGCTTCTCGACCAGGACGTGCTTGCCGGCGTCCAGGGCTGCCATCGCCAACGGGAAGTGCGATGCGGCAGGCGTGGCGATCGCTACCGCCTGCACCTCTTCGTCATCGAGGATCGCGTCGAAGGAATCCGTCGTCGACACCGTCGCGTAGGGCCCGAGGACGCGTCGTGCACGTTCTTCATCCAGGTCGCAGAGCCAGCGCAGACGGAACGATGGCGTCGCCATCGCGTTCCGAACCAGGTTCGGCCCCCAGTACCCCGCCCCCACGACCGCCAAGCCGATGGCTGCGGTCATGCTCGACAGATTAGGTCTCTTGACGAGCCTGCCCATCCCTCAAACAGGTGATGCGCCCAGGCCCCCCAACCGTCCCGACCGATACGGGTGCGGCCGCCTCAGAACCCCCGGTACTTCCAGGAGCGGCGCCGCAGCCACCACTGGCCCTTCTGGTTCAGCAGGTACTGGATCTCGAGGGGGCCAAGACGCCTGCGTGCGTTCAGCGTGCGGTAGAGCCGTATGCCTTCCACACCGGCCCAGCAGTCGGCGGCGAACGCCAACAGCTCGTCGACATCCTCCTCGGCCTCCTGACTCCCGCCACCCATGAGTTTTCGGCCGAGCTCGGACTCCCGCAGCCGCCCGCGGTCGTAGACGCGCCCGGCCGCCCAGAGCGCCTCACGGCTCAGCTGCCGGTGCACGACGTCGGACAGGCGATCTGTGTCGGCGAGCCGGTCGCCGTAGCGTTCCAGGACGACCTCGAAGACGGACCGCCGCTGACGCAGATCCATCAACGCCGTCACGGACTTGCTCATGTTGGTGCTGTGAAGCCGGTAGAAGGCCTGGTCCACGCCGCGGATGAACCCCACGTGCGCGTAGGCGGCCAGCCGCATGAAGAGCTCCATGTCGGCCGCCTTGGGCAGCTGGGGGTCGTAGCCGCCCACCTGATGGAGCAGCGACGTCCGCGCGACGACCTCGGGGGTCGTGAGCGGGTTCTCTGCCTGCCTGAAACGGTGCCCGAGCCACTCCTGACCGGACCAGACCGACCACCCCCGGACGGTGGTCCGGGCCACTGGGAGGGGTGAACCGTCCTCCACCCAGAGGGCACGGCCGTAGACCATGCCGGCCTCCGGATGGGCGTCCATGAGGTCCCTGGCTCGAGCGAGGGCTCCGGGCGTGGCCCGGTCGTCGGCCGACAGGAGAAGGCAGTAGTCGCCGTCAGCCCATTCGAGCAATCCCTCGTTGAACGTCGCGATGTTGCCCTGGTTGACGTCGTGGACGATGACCTCGACCCGATCACGTCGGGTGGCGATCTCCCGGGCCACGGCCGCGCTGTCGTCGGGCGAGGCGTCATCGATGATGAGCACGCGGACGTCAACGCCGTCCTGGTCGTCGAGCACGCTGCTGACGGCCGCTTCGAGGAAGTGGCCGTAGCGGTAGCAGGGGATCACCACGCTGACCGAGCTCACGACGACTCCACCATCTCGCGCGACCGTGCTGCCATGCCGTCCCCACCCCCGGTCGCCTTGATGATCCGCACCGCGACGGGTCGAACCCGTGTCGGAGCCAGTCCGTTGAGCCGTGACTCACCACGGATTCTCAGGGCTTGTTGGAAGATACGTCAAAGGTGCGTCCGAGCCGTCAAACGCCAACCGCGCAGCGGCCTCGACTCGGTGGTGCCGACACGGGTTTCCGTGACAAGGCCCGCCTTGTGGTGACAATGAGACCCGCACACGAAGGAGCCGGCATGACATCTGAGGTGGCCCTTGACGGGGGGTCGACGGGTGGGAGCATGGAGGTTCCGGCCCTCCCGGGCATGGACGCCCACCGACTCGTGCGCCTGGCCGAGGCGTCCGTCGCCGCCATGCGTATCGACCTCGGCGGCGCGGTCGTCGTGACCGAGGCGGCGACAGGCGCCTATGCCGTGACGCCGATCATCGCCGCCCTGGCCGGAGCCCGACGGGTGTACGGATTCACGCGCTCGACCGCGCACGGCTCGGTCGCGGACGTCGTCCGGCAGACCAACGATCTTGCCGTTGCAGCCGGCGTGCTGGATCGCATCGAGCTGCGCACAGATCGTCCCATCTCGGTCATCGACGAGGCCGACGTCGTCACGAACAGCGGACACGTGAGACCCCTCGATCGCGCGGTGATCAGCCGGATGCGACCAGGGGCCGCGCTCCCCTTGATGTTCGAGTCCTGGGAGATCCAGGCAGGTCGCTTCGACCTCGCCCTCGACGAAGCCGTCGCTCGCGGGATCCGGGTAGCCGGCACGAACGAGCGACACCCCCTGGTCGACGTCTTCTCCTACCTGGGCACCATGGCGGTGAAGCTCCTGTTCGACACGGGTACGGCGGTGCGGAACACGCGCATCGTGGTCGCCTGCGACAACCCGTTCGCGTCCTACCTCGTGTCGGGTCTGGCTGCGGCGGGAGCCGTCGTTCGGTCTACCACCTCGGTGGTCGACGTGGACCCGGCGTTCGATCCCGACTACATCCTCGTGTCACTGACGCCGACGGGGTCCCCGGTGATCGGTTCGGAAGACGTGCGCTGGATCGCTGGGACGTGGCCGGCGACGGTCGTCGTGCAGTTCTGGGGTGACCTCGATCGAGCATCGCTGGGCGACGCGGGAGTCCGCTTCTGGCCCGTCCAGGCGCCGCCCGCCGGCCACATGGCGATCCTCCCCAGCCAACCGGGGCCGGAACCTGTGATCAGGTTGCAGGCGGGTGGCCTCAAGGTGGGCTCGGTCCTGCTGAAACCGCCGGCCGACCGGACCCCGTTCGACCTGGAGTTCCTCGATGAGCTCTAGCCCGCCACGGCCACGAATTCTTCTGATCGGCTTCGGACCGACCACCCGGGCGGCACTCGACTGCCTGCTCGCTCCGTTCGACGTGATCGCGCTCGTGCGGGATGGCGACGACGAGGTGACAGCGCATGCCAGGGCCTCGGGAGTCCCGGTGGAGATCTTGAGGTCTCCCGGCGAGGTGGCCGGACTCGTGGGCGACCTCGCTCCCGACTGCGTCGTCGTCTCGTCGTACAACCGCATCCTCTCCGGCCCGGTTCTCGACCTGTGTCCGTTCGTGAACGTCCACTACGCACCGCTCCCCGGGTATCGCGGTCGTGCGAACGTGAACTGGGCGATCATCAACCACGAGTCGCATGCCGGGGTGACCGTGCACTGCATCGCGCCCGGCCTCGATGCCGGTGGCGTGCTCGCTCAGGAGCTCGTGCCCATCGGGCCGCGTGACACCGTCGGCACGCTCTACGACCGGCTCAACGCCGTCCAGGCCGAGATCCTGCCGCAGGCGGTCGACCGCCGACTCGAGGGAGACCTCGGTCGTCCGCAGGACGAGAGCGGCGCCACCTACTGCTGCACGCGACTGCCGGATGACGGCGAGGTCGACTGGTCGGCGTCGACACACGACATCGACGCCCTCGTTCGCGCAGTCGGGTCGCCCTACCCGCTGGCGTTCACCTTCCTCGGGCTCGACCGGCTGTCGATCGTCGAGGCCGAGCCGTCCCCCGATCGGAAGCTGTTCGTCGGCAGGGTCCCCGGTCGGGTCGTCGGATGGTCGACGAGCGAGGGCTGGAGCGACGTCCTCACGGGGGATGGGGCGCTCCGGCTCAGGCGAGTGGGTCTGGGTGGTGTCGAACACCCCGCCGCCGGTGTCTTGAAGAGCTCGCACCTCACGCTCGGGCTCCGGAGCATCGACCTGCTCGGCAGGATCGAGTCCCTCAACGCCCTCATCGCCGAGCTGAGCGCGGGAGCCACCGAGACCTGACGAGATCTCGGTGGACCCGTGGTCGTCACCCGTGGTCGATCGCGGACGCGAACCTCGTCGGTCGCCGGTCGGCCAGTGTCCGCCACCAGTCGAGCTCGGCAGCGACGTCTGTCGCCAGACCTCCACCCGGCCCGTCGGCCGTGCCGTCCGCGAAGAGCCGTTCGATCTCGGCGATGTCCGCCTCGGCCACCCCGGACCGCGCCATCCCGAAACGGTTGACGCCGTGGACTCGGGGCGGCGCGCCGTACGCCGTCGCGAACGGTGGGATGTCGCGCGTGACCGGTGTGCCCATGCCCACCATGGCCAGTGCACCTATGGACCTGCGCTGATGGACGCTGACGTTGAGTCCGAGATTGGCGCCGCGACGCACCGCGACGTGACCCCCGAGGGCGACTCCGGCCGAGAGCGTCACGTCGTCGCCGACCGCGACGTCGTGCGCGAGGTAGGAACCGCTGAAGATCCAGCAACGTTCACCGACCACGGTCGGGCGCACGCTGCCGTGGTGCATCACGACGTGGTCGCGCAGCACCGTGTCGGCGCCGATGACGACCTCGTGGTGGTCCAGATCGCCGAGCCACGCGTCGTTCTGGCGTTCGCCGGCGATCTCCGGGGGGCCACCGATGTGCGCACCCGCGCCGATCCGGACCCGGTCGCCGATGCGGGCTGGACCGAGCACGACGGCGAAGGGTCCGACGACGACATCGGCGCCGAGGTCGACGCCGGATCCGATGAAGGCCGACGGCGCAACAGTCCTACCGGTCATCGAACCCTCTCGTGTCTGCGGACCGGGCCTCGTCGCCGCTCTCGTGGGCGGTTCGGCGGGCGCATCTGCAGGCCGGATCCTACGTGGTGCAGCTGTCGGCCCTTCACCATTTTCAGGGAAGCGAAGGGAGCAGATCTCCGGCCACGCTGGAGGCGCCGCAGCACCGATGCCCGTCGGCTGCGCGCACTGGGGGGCGCACATGGTGGGGACCAGGCCGCCGGCACGACGGACACCGTCTCGGGCCCTGGTGATCGGCTCGATCGTCGCCGTGGTGATCGCGCTGCTCTCCGGGGTCAACACCCCATCGGCCACCGCAGCCGGGCCCTGTGGACCGCCGGTGATCAATGTGATCGCGTGCGAGAACACGCTGCCCGGTGACCCGCCGAGCGACTGGCAGGTGAGCGGCGCCGGCGACTCGACCATCCAAGGCTTCGCCACGTCGATGAGCGTGAACGTCGGGGACACGGAGTCCTTCAAGATCAGCACCCCGGCGAGGGCGTACCACATCGACATCCTGCGGGTCGGCTACTACCAGGGCGACGGCGCTCGCAAGGTCGTCAGCAACATGACACCGACGGCCACCCTCCCTCAGACACAGCCTGCCTGCTTGAACGGTGCCACCGGCACCGGGCTCATCGACTGCGGCAACTGGGGCGTGTCGGCATCCTGGAGCGTGCCCAGCACCGCGGTCTCCGGCCTCTACGTCGCGCACATCGTCCGCAACGACACCGGAGGCAGCAGCCTGATCCCGTTCGTCGTCCGGAACGACGCCAGCCACTCCGACATCGTGGTCCAGACGTCGGACGAGACCTGGGAGGCCTACAACAGCTACCCGCCGGACAGCGATGGCGGCAACAGCCTCTACCACTGCTCGACCAACTGCCCGCCTGGGAGCCCCACGGCGTACAAGGGCACCTCGATGGTGAGCTACAACCGGCCCTACCACACCGCGCTGGACGACAGTGGCCGGAGCTGGTTCACCTACTCGGAGTACCCGATGATCCGGTTCCTGGAGGAGAACGGGTACGACGTCAGTTACACCAGCGGCCTCGACGTCGCCACCAAAGGGTCGTTGCTGCTCAACCACAAGATCTTCCTTTCCTCCGGCCACGACGAGTACTGGACGGGACAACAGCGCGCGAACGTCGAGGCGGCCCGCGACGCGGGGGTGAACCTGGCGTTCTTCAGCGGCAACGAGATCTTCTGGAAGACGCGACTCCAGTCGAGCATCGACAGCTCGAACACCCCCAACCGCACGCTGGTCTCCTACAAGGAGACGCACTACGACGCCCCGGTCGACCCGCAGGAGCCGAACACGTGGACGGGATCGTGGATGGATCCGCGGTTCAGTCCACCGGCGGACGGTGGGCGTCCACAGAACGCACTCTCGGGCCAGCTGTTCGACGTCAACTCCGGCACCACCGACATCACGGTGCCGTCCACGTACAGCAAGCTCAGGTTCTGGCGAAATACCAGGGTGGCGAGCCTGGGCGCCGGGCAGTCCACCACACTCGATCCAGGGGTCGGCGTCCTCGGCTATGAATGGGACGTCGACGCCGACAACGGGTATCGCCCGGCCGGGCTGATGGACATGTCATCGACGACCGACAACAACGCGGAGATCTTCACCGACTACGGCGGACTCACCAAGCAGGCGAGCACGGCCACTCATCACCTGACGCTCTATCGCGCTGCGAGCGGGGCCCTGGTGTTCGGGGCGGGCACCGTGCAATGGGCGTGGGGTCTGGACAACGGTGGTTCGTCGGATCCCACGGACACCGCCATGCAGCAGGCGACGGTCAACCTGTTCGCCGACATGGGCAACGTGCAGCCGACCACCCTGATGCAAGGCCTGACGCCTGCGACCCCGTCCACCGACAGCATCGCGCCCACCTCGACGATCACGTCGCCGACTCAGAACGCCAACCTGTCGAACGGCTCGAGCGTCACGATCAGCGGCACCGCGGCCGACAGCGGTGGCGGCGTGGTCACCGGTGTCGAGGTCTCGACCGACGGCGGCACGACCTGGCACCCGGTCACCACGATGTCCAACCCGAACACGTCGGTCACCTGGAGCTCTACCTGGGTGGCTCATGGGAGCCCGTCCGCGACGATCAAGTCCCGAGCGGTCGACGACAGCGGCAACCTCCAGCAGCCGTCGGCGGGGACGACGGTCACCATGGCGTGTCCCTGCTCCATCTGGGGCCCGGCAGTCACCCCCAAGACCGTCGACGGCGGCGACACGGCGGCGACGGAGGTGGGCGTCAAGTTCACGGCCGACACCTTCGGTTACGCCACCGGTATCCGCTTCTACAAGGCGAGCACCAACAGCGGGACTCACATCGGGGACCTGTGGAGCTCCTCCGGCCAGCTGCTCGCGAGCGCAACCTTCACGAACGAGACCGCGAGCGGGTGGCAGCAGGTCAACTTCGCCCAACCGGTGGCGCTGAGCAAGGGCACCACGTACATCGCGTCCTACTTCGCGCCCAAGGGGCACTACTCGGCCGACAACGCGTACTTCTACACGACTCCGAAGCTCGGCACGAGCCCCACCATCACCAACGTGGACAGCCCGCCGCTGCACGCGGTACGCAACACGAACGGCGTGGTCAACGGCGTCTTCGCGCACGCGGGCACCAGCACGTTCCCGACCAGCACCAACGACGCCACGAACTACTACGTCGATCCCGTCTTCACGCCGCAGAGCTTCACCACGCGCCCGGGGGCGGTCGGGAACGTGAACGCGAGCGCCGGCTACGCATCGGCCACCGTCTCGTGGTCGGCTCCCACGACCGGTGACCCGGCTACGGCCTACACCATCACGCCGTACATCGGATCCACTGCGCAGACCCCGACGACCGTTCCGGGAAACCCGGCGCCGACCTCTGCCGTGGTGTCCGGCCTGACCAACGGCACGACGTACACCTTCACGGTCACGGCCTCGAACCCGGTCGGGTCCGGCCCCGAGTCCGCCCAGTCCAACGCGGTGACGCCGTCCTCGAGCGCCCTGCACGTGGACAACGGTGGCTTCGAGAACGGCCTCGCCTCCTGGACCACCGGCGGGACCGCGACGCCGACCGCGAGCAACAGCCAACAGCACTCCGGCGCCAGCTCTGCGCTGCTCGGCACCGTTCAGCCGACGCCGGCGCCCGCCGGTGACAGCAGCCTTTCCCAGACGCTGTCCATTCCGCCGACCGGCGCCACCACGCTGACCTTCTGGTATCGCCCATCGACCGCCGACGGTGTCTGTTCCGGCAGCGGTTGCACGTTCGACTGGCAGGAGGCGCAGATCCAGAGCACGTCCGGGCAGACGCTGGCCAGCATCTTCAAGAGCGACTCGAACTCCCAGACCTGGACCAAGGTCAGCGTCGACATGTCCGCGTACGCGGGCCAGAACGTGGTTCTGTACCTCAACGTCCATCAGGACGGGTCGGCGAACCCGGACGACACGTGGATGTACGTCGACGACGTGACGCTGACGCAGCCGTCCCTGCCGGGAGCACCGACCGGAGTGACCGCAACCTCGGGCAACGGGTCGGCGACGGTGAGCTGGACCGCGCCCTCCGACACCGGTGGCAGCGCGATCACCAAGTACACGGTGACGCCGTACATCGGCACGACCGCGCAGACGCCGGTCACCGTCAGCGGCAACCCACCGGCCACGTCGACCACCGTGTCCGGGCTGACGAACGGGACCAGCTACACCTTCACGGTGTCCGCGACGACCGCGAACGGCACCGGGCCGGCATCGTCACCGTCCAATGCGGTGACCCCGAACGGTCTACCGGGGGCACCGACCGGCGTGGCGGCGACCGCGGGCAACGGGTCAGCCTCGGTCACGTGGATCGCGCCAGCCAACAACGGTGGCAGCGCGATCACCAAGTACACGGTGACGCCGTACATCGGCACGACCGCGCAGACGCCGGTGACCGTGACCGGCAGCCCGCCGGCCACCTCGACCACGGTCCCGGGCCTCACCAACGGCACGACCTACACGTTCACCGTGACGGCGACCAACGCCAACGGGAACGGCCCCGCCTCGGCGGCGTCCAACGCCGTCATCCCGAGTGCACCCACAGTGCCGGGGGCACCGACCGGCGTGACGGCGACCGCGGCGGACGCCTCGGCCAGGGTGAGCTGGACGGCGCCGGCCAACACGGGCGGCAGCGGGCTCACCAGCTACACCGTGACACCGTTCATCGGCTCGGCCGCGCAGAACCCGGTGACGGTGACCGGTACTCCTCTGGCCACGTCGACCACGGTGACGGGCCTGACGAACGGAACCGCCTATACGTTCACCGTGACGGCGACCAACGCGATCGGTACGGGGCCGGCCTCGTCGCCGTCCTCCGCCGTGACGCCGCTCGCCCCGCCGACGGTGACGGGTGCGACGCCGCCTGCCGGGGCCACCGGAGTTCCCGTGTCGGTGGCTCCGACGGCCACGTTCTCCGAGGCGGTCGTGCCCAGCACCGTCACGTTCACGATGCAGGACTCGGGCGGTACCACTGTGCCTGGTGCCGTGACCTTCAACGCGGGCAACACGGTGGCCACCTTCACGCCGACGAACTCGCTGGCGGGAGGCACCACGTACACCACGACGGTATCCGGTGCCAAGAACGGCAACGGCACCGCGATGACCAGCGGGTTCTCGTGGAGCTTCACGACCCCCGGCGCCGCGTGCCCGTGCAGCATCTGGCAGAACGGCGCACCCACGGGTTCCCAGGACGACCCCGACACCAGTTCGGTGAACCTGGGAGTGCGGTTCCAAGCGGGTGCCAGCGGCAACGTCACCGGTGTCCGGTTCTACAAGGAGGCCGACAACACCGGGACGCACGTCGGCAGCCTGTGGACGGTCAATGGCACGCTGTTGGCGAGCGGCACGTTCAGCGCCGAGTCCGCCTCGGGGTGGCAGGAGCTGGACTTCACCACACCTGTGCAGATCACGGCCGGCACCACCTACGTGGTCTCCTACCACACCGATGTGGGCCACTACGCGATGACGCCCAGCGGTTTGGCGTCGGCAGTGACCAACGGTCCGCTGACGGCGTTGTCCGGCGGCGGGGTCTACGCCTATGGCCCGGCGAACACCTTCCCGGCACAGTCCTTCAACGCGTCGAACTACTGGGTCGACGTGGTGTACACCCAGTCGGCCGGCGGCACGGCACCGACGGTGACGACCGTGTCACCGAACGCTGGGGCGACAGGGGTTGCGGTCTCCGCGGCGCCGACGGCGACCTTCTCCCAGGCGATCGTGCCCAGCTCGGTGACGTTCACGGTGAAGGACTCCGGTGGCACCACGGTGCCGGGGTCCGTGAGCTTCAACACCGGCAACACGGTGGCGACCTTCACGCCGACGAGCTCGCTGGCGGCGAGTACGACGTACACCGCGACGGTGTCCGGCGCCACGAACACCACCGGGCAGACGATGGCCAACCCGTTCACCTGGGGCTTCAGCACCACCGGTGCAGTGGGTCAGTGCCCGTGCAGCATCTGGCAGAACGGAGCACCATCGGGTGCGGTGGACACGGCCGACAGCGGCGCGGTGAACCTGGGTGTGCAGTTCCGGGCGAGCAGCAGCGGCAACGTGACCGGTGTCCGCTTCTACAAGGAGGCCGACAACACCGGGACGCACATCGGCAGCCTGTGGAGCTCCGGCGGAGCGCTGCTGGCGAGCGGCACGTTCAGCAGTGAGTCCGCCTCAGGGTGGCAGGAGCTCGACTTCACCACACCCGTTGCGATCACGGCCGGCACCACGTATGTGGTCTCGTACCACACCGATGTGGGCCACTACGCGCTGACCTCGGGCGGCCTCGCATCGGCGGTGACCAACGGTCCGCTGACAGCGCTGGCCGGCGGCGGGGTCTATTCCTACGGTTCGGCCAACGCCTTCCCCTCGAACAGCTTCAACGCGTCGAACTACTGGGTCGACGTGGTGTACACCCAGTCGGCGGGGGGCACGGCGCCGACGGTCACGACCGTGACACCGAACGATGGGTCGACCGGTGTGGCGAGCTCGGTCGCGCCGACCGTGACCTTCTCCCAGTCCGTCGTGCCCAGCTCGGTGACGTTCACGGTGAAGTCCGGGGGAACGACGGTGCCAGGGACGGTGAGCTTCAACGCCGGCAACACGGTGGCGACGTTCACGCCGACCAGCTCGCTGGCGGCGAGCACGCCCTACACCGCGACAGTGTCCGGTGCCACGAACACGACTGGGCAGACGATGGCCAATCCGTTCACGTGGGGCTTCACCACCGCGGCGGCCACCCAAGGGCAGACCAGCGTCTGGCAGAACGGCGCGCCCACGGGGGCGGTGGACGCGGCAGACGCGAGTGCGGTGAACCTGGGTCTGCAGTTCAAGGCGAGCACCAGCGGGGCAGTGACCGGTGTGCGGTTCTACAAGGAGGTCGACAACACCGGGGCTCACGTCGGCAGCCTGTGGAGCGCCACCGGAGCGCTGCTGGCGACCGGCACGTTCAGCGGTGAGTCCGCCTCGGGCTGGCAGGAGCTCGCCTTCACCACCCCCGTCGCGATCACGGCCGGCACCACCTACGTGGTCTCGTACCACACGAATGCCGGGCACTATGCGATCACCTCGAACGGTCTGGCGTCGGCGGTGACGAACGGTCCGCTGACCGCGCTGGCCAGCGGCGGGGTGTATTCCTACGGCTCCGTCAACGCCTTCCCCTCGAACAGCTTCAACGCGTCGAACTACTGGGTCGACGTCGTGTACTCACCATGACGAGCAGCACGCACGAAAGAAGGAGCAATCGGATGAAACTGCTCGCTCTGGCCGCGGCGGGTGCTGCTGTCATCACGCTGACCGCGTGCGGCAGCGATTCCTCCTCTGCTCCCAGCGGGGCGGCGGACAACGGCGGGGCGACTGCGCCGATCAGCTGCAGTGAGCAGTTCCACCAGTGGACGAACGGCGAGGGCAAGGGCGTCATGGATGCTCTCCACGGCGTCAGCTCGGCGGCCACCGCCCGAGCTGGTCAGCCGCTGACCGCGGCGCTGAGCCGGGCCAAGCCCGCTGTCGCGAAGGCCGCCAAGCACCCGATACCCGCCTGCGCCGACCCGAGGGGGTACTGGAACGTGTTGCTGATGCACGTGAGTGCTGCGGCGGCCAGCAAAGGCTCGGCCTCCAGCATCCGGGCAGCGGTGCAGGATGTGCCGAAGATCCATCACACGCTGGTAGCGGAGGTCCAGCAGACCGCGAGCTGCGGGGATCCCCGGCTGCGATCGCGGGCACGTTGCGGCGATGCGTCCGCACCAAGCGGCGAAGAATGAGCATCTCCGTCCTGGGCCGGGATACGTGGGCGCCGTCGACCGACCCCCGGGTGCCGCGTGCCGGCACACCACTGGACGGGCGAGGTACGAGCACGTGCGCGACTGGACTCACCGCCGTGCCCAGGCAGCCGTGAGCAGCAGCCCCGAGCGATACCGCACGCACGAAGGAAAGGTTCCGCGGAGCGGCGCCGCACCGGCTTCGACGGACCCGATCGTGAGCTCGACGGGTGAGGTCCTTCCGGTGGCACCCCGGCGGGCGCACAACCCATGGATCGTTCCCTGCACCCTCGCCGCCGCCTACGTGCTGCTCCTCGTCGCTGTGCACCTGCGCCTGCTCGACAACCTCGATGTCACCGTCAACCGCGCTGCGAGTCCCGGCGGTGTCTGGGGTCAGAAGCAGATCCGTGCCGCCCGTGTGGTGACGGCGCTCCAGCCGACTCATCTCGCACTGCCGCTTCTGCTCGTCGTCGCGGCGTTCAGCCTGCTACGTCGCTCCCTTCGGCCGTTGGGGTCGATGGCTGTCGTCGGCCTTCCGGTCGTCGTCGCGACACTCGGAAGCAAATGGGTCATGGCGCACTGGGACCCAACCCCAGGGCCGGTCGCTCATGGCAGCTTCCCCTCCGGCCACATGGTGAGCGCTGTCACCGCTGTCGGTGTCCTGGTGCTGCTCCTTCGACCCGGCACGCGCTGGGGCTGGATGCTGCCGGCTGCCATGGGTGGTGTGATGGGCAGCGCGCTCGTTCTCGCCTGGGTGCACCCGGTGTCCGACGTCCTAGGTGCCGGTCTGCTCGCTGCTGCTGCCTTCACAGCCGCCACAGCCGCGCGGCTTGGCCAGTGGGCGAACGGCTCTCCGAGGAGAGGGTCCGAAGGCGTGACAGCCGACCGTCGTGAGGCCGATCTCCCGCAGGGGGCACCCCCGGGCGGACGCGGCAGGCCGCGGGTTTCCTAGCGAACGACTGCCGGTGACGATGCGTCCGGTATCAGCAGCCTCGGTGTGCCGGCGCCCGTGATCGGCACGGACCAGACGTCCTCGATGTCGGGGTGTGCGTCCTGGCGTGGCAGCGCGTAGAGGACGTGTGCGTCATCAAGCCATTCGGCCTGGTCATCCACGCTGCGGGTCTCCGCGAGCGGAGTCACCGTGCCGGACGCGAGGTTGTAGTCCACCAGCCGCCACGTGCCTCTCGGCAGGTTGCCCTGCTGCTTGTAGACGATGTTCTTCTCGTCCGGGGAGAGGGACGGACACTCGGCGTCCTCGTGCAGGGTGACCATCGTCCGATCCGCCATGCTGCCGCGCACCAGCCAGGTGTGGTTCGACCACCGCACCGTCGCATAGAAGGTGTCGTCGTCCGCTGCGAAGGTGACTCCCCAGTAGTTGCGGTCAACGGGGTCGATGCTCTTGCCGTCGTGGATCAACGTGAAGTCCTCGAGGTTGCCGAGGGTCTGGCCACCCATGGCCGTGATGTAGGTGCGCGTCGAGAAGGACACGCTGCCGTACGAGTCGCTCGCGGTGAAGCTCGTCGTTGCGGCGTAGGAGCCGTCCCGCGACAACCTGGCCCGGCTGGGTATGCCGATGAACGGCAGGGTCTGCGTCTGGTGCATCGTGTTGTCGAGGATGTGTGCGCCGTAGGTGGTGATGAAGCCTCGATCCGCAGAGAGGCAGATCATGTTCTTCGACGTGGCGTAGACGCGTTCGCACGGGGTGCTGGTGATGGCTCGCGGGCCGGCCGGGTCGTCGAGCGGCACCATGGCCAAGGTGCCCGATGAGGCTCCGGGTGCCAGGTTCCTGAAGACGATGCGCGGGTGCGCCTCGACGGCCCCCAGTGGAGACTGGGCAATGCTCGCGGCGGCACGTCCTTCGATGGTCTTCTGCTCGTTGCGCGACATGACCAGGTACGCCAGGGCGCCGCCCAGAGCCATCACGCAGATCACGGCGAGAAGGACCGCTCGGGTACGCAGCGTCATGCGTCCGCCGCCGTGTCGAGGCCGCGCATCAGCAGTGCGGCGAGCGGGATGGCGAGTGCGAGCAGAGCTGTGACCAGCAGGAGCGCATCTGTTCGGCCGAGCCGGACCCACATCAGGCCGAACGCCACGGATGACGCGGATCGTGACAGCGCGACTGCCGTCTGCGCCGTCGCGATGCCACTCGTGCGAATCGAGACGGGTGTGACCCTGCTGGCCATCGCCGCGAGGACACCGTCCGTGGCCGCGTAGTAGGCGCCGAGAAACGCGAGACATCCGATCGTCGCTGCCGAACCGCCCAACGGGCCGCCCGCGCACAGGTAGGCGACGAGCAGCAGGACCTGTCCACCCAGGAACACTCGTGCCCGTCCGATGCGGTCGGCAAGGCGTCCGAACGGGATCGCCAGCACCAGGTATGCGACGTTCGTCCCCACGTAGAGCAACGGGAAGTACTTGGTGGCGAGCGAGTCGCGTTGGGTGAGCTCGAGGTAGAGGAAGCCGTCGCCGATCGTGAACAGGCCGAGCATCGCCGCGGACACGATCAGTCGGATGAACTGCGGATCGTTGAAGTGTCGCCATGACGGCCGCTCACGGGGCGTCTCCGTCGGGACGTCGTCAGAAGCACGCCGCCGTCGTTGTGGCCGGAGGTCCGGGACGACCAGGATCAACACGGCGACGCCCATGATCGCGAACGCCAACGACGCTACGAACACGACGTGGAAGTCGTCCGGCACCAGGATGCCGATGATCGCGAAGGCCATGAGCGGCCCGATGAGTGCGCCAAGCGTGTCCAGGGCACGATGGACACCGAACGCGCGGCCGAGGGCAGCCGGAGGGGACGACGCCGCGATCAGCGCGTCCCGTGGTGCCGTTCGCAGGCCCTTGCCCAGGCGGTCGGCCGTGATGACCGAGGTGAGGGAGGCGAGGGTCGTCGCCGGGAGGAGGAAGACCCTGCTGATCGCGGAGACGAGATAGCCGACGACGGCGACCCACTTGGGGTGATCAGCGCGGTCGGCCGCCCAGCCTCCGGCGATCCGGACGAGTGCACTCACGCCTTGGTAGACGCCGTCGATGAAGCCGTACGCCAGGGCAGACATGCCAAGGGTCGCGGTGATGTAGATCGGCAGCACCGCGTTGACCGACTCGGACGAGATGTCCGTGAGCATGCTGACGATGCCGAGCAGAACGACGGTGCCGGCGACCCGTTGCTTGACTCCTGGCGTGGTGTGGCGCGCCGGGCGGTCACGGACAGTGAGGTACATCCGCTGGTCCTCTTCCAAGACCCCGGCCATGCCCAGGAAGGTTCGTCTCCAGGGCGTCGTGAACGACCAGGTGGCCGAGCGAGACCGCGACGGTTCGCCGGTACCCGGAGGTCCGCGTCACCGCTCCGTCGTCTGAACCGGTCCGCGCCGCGCCGTCAGCCCCAGATGTCCCGATGGACATTGAGCACCACCCTGGAACCGTAGGGATCGATCTTGATCGGCAGCTCCTTCATCTCGCAGAGCGCGACCCGCACGGCGGCCTGGTGCTGGACCGGGCACACCACCAGGACGAACCCGCCACCGCCTGCGCCCGCCACCTTTGCGCCGGTTGCTCCTGCGTCCAGCGCTGCATCGACCGCGGCGTCCAGCATGGTGTTCGAGACACCGGAGGCCAGGGATCGTTTGGCCTCCCAGCTCTTGTTCAACGCGACGCCGACGTGCTCGGTGTCACCGCTGCGCAGCGCATCGGCCGCACCCTCGGCGAGGTCGCGGAGGAGGCCGAGCTGGGCGAGCTTGTCCGCCACGTTGGCCGTCTGCTCCTTCAGGATCGCGTCGGCGCTCCGGGTGATGCCGCTGTAGAAGAGCATCAGCTCGTCCTGGAGATGCCGGTGCAAGGGCGGCTCGAGACGGATCGGCTCCACCGACACTGCGTCGCCCGGTCCGAACCGCAGGTCGCAGATGCCCCCGTACGCCGCGGCGTACTGGTCCTGCTTGCCGATCGGCTTCCCGCACCGATCGAGCTCGATCGTGCATGCCCGCTCGGCCAGCTCCTGGGCGGACAGCTGGATCCCCCGGTAGGCGAACAGCGCCTGCAGCAGTCCCACCGTGACGGCTGACGAGGACCCGAGACCGGACCCCGCGGACGGGATGTCGGCCAACGTCGTGATCTCGACGCCGTGCCGGACGCCGGCCATGTGCATCGCCTCGCGGACGAGGTCGTGCCGGAGGTCCTCCACCCGGCTGACGATCTCCTTCTGCGAGTAGTTGACGTAGATGTCGTCGTCGAAGCGCTGCTTGACGACCACGTACACGTACTTGTCGATCGCGGCGTTCAGGACGCGTCCGCCGTGCTCGCGGTAGAACGACGGCAGGTCGGTGCCGCCCCCCACGAGCCCTACCCGCAAGGGCGTCTGGGTGATGATCATCGGTGGGCTCCTTCCCTCCAGGTGGCTCGCGCCTCGGCGAGCGCCTCGGGCGTCCCGATGTCGCGGAGGTAGGCGTTGCCGATCCCGAGGACCCGCGCTCGCCCGACGAGCCGCGGCAGCAGGTGCGTGCCGATGTCGCGTGGCTCCGGGCCCTCGATCAGATCGAGAACGTCACGGGAGAAGGCGTACATCCCGGCATTGGCGAGGTCGCTGCGGGGCTGGGCCGGCTTCTCCTCGAACCCGACCAGGCGACCGGCCTCGTCGACCTCGACGATGCCGCAGTCCGACGGCCTGGGTGTGTGAAAAGCGGTCAGGGTGGCCATCGCGCTTCCACCCGCGTGTGCCGCGACGAGGTCCGACAGGTCGTAGTCGGTGAGGTTGTCGGAGTTCACCGCCAGGAACCACGGATCGGCCTCGAGGAGGGGGCGTGCGGCGCGGAGCGTTCCTGCGCTGCCGCGCAAGGTCTCCTCGTGCACCAGGCGCACCGGCGGGCCACCGATCCTCTGGGCCACGTGGGCCACCACCTGATCAGCCAAGTGGTGGGTGTTGACCACCACCTCGTCGATCCCGAGGTCGTCCAGCCCGTCGAGCCAGATGTCCAGCAGCGAGCGTTCCCCGACGGCCACGAGGCACTTCGGGGTGGTGTCGGTCAGGGGACGGAGCCGGGTACCGAGGCCCGCGGCGAGCAGCACCACCTTCACGAGGTCGACCCCCGGACCACGCCGAGCGACCGCATGGCCGCGTCGGCATGCTCGAGCACCTGGTCGAGGTCGCCCTGAGTCTTCAACCACTCCGCGTACGCCGCAACGGACTCGACCGGGGTGTTGCGGGCCCGCCAGCCCAGGCCCTGGAGAGCGTCGGTCTCGGACACGATGTGCCGGGTGTCGCCGAAGCGGTACTCGCCGGTGATGCGGGCAGGTCGATCCGATCCGTAGTGCGCGCGGACGATCTCGGCGAACTCCCCGGTGGTGTACGCGCGGCCGCCCCCGACGTTGAACACCCGGCCGACGGCGCCCTCGTGGGTCAGGACCAGCGCGTTGGCGTCGACGACGTCATGGATGTTGACGTAGTCACGGATGGCGCCGCCGTCCTCGTAGAGGGTCGGCGCGCCACCATGGGCGTAGTGCAGGCAGAAGATCCGGCACGCGCCGGAGTAGGCGTTGTAGACCGACTGCCGCGGACCCTGCACGATGCTGTAGCGCAGCGCCACGGTGGGGATGTCGTAGCGACGACCCAGGTTGATCGCCTGCAGCTCCTCGGCGTACTTGGACATGCCGTAGGCGTTCTGCGGGTTCGAGACCCGCTCCGGGGTTCGCATCATCTCCAGCTCGCCACCGCACTGCGGGCATGGAATCTCCCACCGCCTGGCCGCGAGTGCCGGCTCCGGCCGCATCCCAGGGGTTTGCTCACCGTCGACCGCACAGCGGTACAGGCCCTCCCCCATGGCCGACTGGGACGACGCCACCACGACCCGCTGCAGCTCGAGGTGCTCGGCCACCGCGATCTCGTAGATGAGAGCGGTGGAGACGACGTTGACGTCGACGAACCTGGCGAAGTCGGGCAGGTAGTCCTGGTACGCCGCGAAGTGGTAGACCGCGTCGGTACGGCGCAGGAGGTTGGCGAGCAGCTCGCGGTTGCGGACGTCGCCGACGAACAGCTCCACGCCCGGTGTGAGGTACGACGGTCGGCCGTCCCGGTGGACCGGTGCGGTGAGTGCGTCGAGCACCGTGACCTCGTGCCCCAGCTCGACCAACCGGTCGCAGGTGTGGGAACCGATGAAGCCCGCTCCCCCGGTGACCAAGATCCTCATGACCGCTCCTTCCTGTGGGCGTGCACCTGGCGGTACACCTCGAGCGTGCGCTGGCCGGTCGCCGCCCAGGTGAACTCCTGCGCGCGCTCCAGCCCGAGCTTGCGCAGCAGCGTCGCCTCGGACCCGCAGGCGTCCTCGAGCGCTGACGCGATGCTCTCGGGGTCGTCCGGGTCGGCCAGCAGCGCGGCACCCCCCGCCGTCTCCGGCATGGCGCTGCGGTCCGAGGTCACCACCGGGCAGCCGGTGGCCATCGCCTCGAGGATCGGCAGCCCGAAGGTCTCGTTGTGCGACGGGTAGGCGAAGGCCGAGGCGGCCCGGTAGAAGTGCACGGTCTCCTCGATCGGGATCCCGCCGACCCAGTCGATCCGGTCCTCGATCCCGAGCCGGCCGGCCAGCGCTCGGAGCTCGGCGACGTAGGCGAGGTCGCGTCCGGGCCCGACCACGACGAGCCGGTGGTCCGGCAGACCGGCCCGCGCGAACGCCCTCAGCAGACCGTCGCAGTTCTTGTAGGGCCACAACGACGACACGAACAGCACGAACGGCCCCCGGACGCCGTACCTCTGGGAGATCCGGGCGCCCGCCTCGACCGGGTCGCCGGGTCGGAACAGGTCGTGGTCGACCGCCTCCGGGATCAGGTGCAGCTTGGCCGGGTCGACGTCGAGGTACCGGTCGACCTCCGCACGCAGGCTCTCGGAGTTGATGATGATCGCGTCCGCGACCTCGGCGGTGTGCGGGTAGCCCTTGCGGCGGTACCAGCGAACCAGGGGGCGGATCGCCTCCGGAGTGGTGAACGCGTGCATCGTCTTGAAGTGAGCGACCACCGCCGGCGCGGGCTTCACGGCGGGGGCGATCAAGGTGCTGAACACGTCGACGCCGTCCAACGGCAGCCGGACCGGCGCGATGAGCTGCTCGCTGAGTGCCCGCAGCCGTGGGTGCTCGTTCGACCACGGGAACGTCAGACGGCTGACCGGACCGGGATAGCCGTCGTGCATCGACCGCAGACGCGGGCTCACCAGGAGCCGCAGCTCCTCGTCGTCGCGCATCCTGACTGCCATCTCGGGAATGACGCGCGTCCAGAACCAGTGCGCGCCGGACGGGTTGTGCGGGTCATCGGTCAGCAGGTTGACCGCGACCCGCATCCCGTCAGAAGACCGTCGTCGCCACGACATCGGGCGCCATCCTCGACTGCCGGACGTACTGGGCGAGCAGGTGCATGCAGGCCTGGTGCGCGTCCTCGACGATCCCGTAGTTGCGTGCGTCGACATGGATCGAGACGCCGGCGACCCTGCGGGCGTCCCCACCCCCGAACCCGCTCATGGCGATGGTCTGCAGCCCGTGCTCCTCCGCCCACCGGAGGGCGCGCACGACGTTGGGGGACGACCCCGACGAGGAGACCGCCACCAGCACGTCGCCCGGGCGCGCCATCGACTCGAGCTGGTACTCGAAGACCGCTTCGTACCCGATGTCATTCGCGATCGCGCTGAGGATCTCGACGTTCGTGGACAGGCTGGTGACCCGTGTGTGCAGGTCCGTACCGACGCGCACGCCCTTGACGTGGTCGCACTGCAGGTGGTTGGCGATCGACGCCGACCCACCGTTTCCGCACACGAAGACAGCTGCGTCCCGGTCGTAGGCATCCGCCAGGACCTTGGAGGCGCGGTCGAATGCGGCCACATCCACCGTGGCGAGGGCCTGAGCCAGCTCGTGGGAGTAGTGCTCGGCGAAGAGGTAGGCCGACTCGTAGCGCATCTGGGGGAACGTCAGCACCTGCGCCGTCCAGCTCTCACGCGAGCCGTGGTCCGCCAGGACGTGGGACACGGCGGCCGCCAGGCTCGGCACGGTCGTCACCTGGGTCTCGTCATCGACGTCCCCGATCCGGATCGGCCGAGCGCCCACACCCCGGGCGAGCTCGACGTCGCACTCGCTGTCCCCGACGACCCATGAGCGGCCGAGGTCGAGGCCCAGCCGGTCGGCGGCTGCGAGGGCCATCCCGGGGGCCGGCTTCCGGTCCGAGCTCCATCGGGCGTACTCCTCGACGATCCCGTTGGGGTGGTACGGGCAGAACAGCCAGGCATCGATGTGGGCTCCCTCCCGCGCCAGGAGCTCGTCGATGTGGGCATGAACGGCCCGGACGTCCTCGATCCCGTAGAAACCCCTCGCTACGCCGGCTTGGTTGGTCACCACGGCGACCGGAAGCTGGGCAGCGTTGAGCGCCGCGATGGCCTCGGCTGCCCCGTCGAGCAGCTCGACCGCCTCCACCGAACCGACGTACCCCCGGTCGTCGATGATGGTCCCGTCGCGATCCAGCAGGACGCCAGGTCGACGATTGTTTGGCTTGCTCACTTCAGTTCCCCCTCAACTGTCTTCACCTCTGAAGATCCCCTGACTTCACGCCGTCCCGCGGTCGCGTCTCCATGCGTGGGGCGGACCGCAGGAACGACACGAGCCTCGGCGCGACCACCTCCGCGTCGTAGTCGCTGCGGAACTTCTGATGGGCGGCTCGTCCGGCTCGCCGGACCTCCCCCTCGGACTCGAGGAGGTCGATCAGGATGTCGGCCCCTCGCCGCGGGTCATCGATCGGCCAGAAGCGGCCGTGCTCCGGCTCCTGGAACAGCTCCGGAAGGGCCCCGGCGTCGCTGGAGACCACGGGCAGGCCGGCGCCCATCGCCTCCATGATGGCCAGGGACGAGGACTCCGAGTACGACGCGTGCACGTACAGCCGGTAGCCGGGCAGCAGGCACGGGACGTCGCGACGGAACCCGCACAGCCGGACCTGGTCCTCGATCCCGAGCTCGGCGGCCAGCGCCAGGAGGTTGCCGCGCTCCACACCCTCACCGAACACGTCGAGCGTGTAGCGAGCTCCGCGCTGCTGGGCAGCGGCCAGGACCCGGAGCAGGTAGCGATGGTTCTTGATCGCCTCGAGGTTGCCGACACTGACCAGGTCACCCCGGGGCGCCACCGCGTGTTCCGGGACGGCCCGCACGAAGTTCGGGATCACCACGCCCGGCACGCGTGCGGCTTCCGGCATCCAGGCGTGCAGGGCCGACCGCGCCCACGACGAGACGAACACGAGGCCGTCGACGGCCGGAACCGTCCGTCGCTCGAGCTCGCGGATCGACCGGTACAGCCGGTCCCCGCGTGCGATGTAGCCCTTGTCGGCCCATTCGTCGGACTGGGAGATGCGGAAGTGCACGGCCAGCACCACGCGTTGATGCGGTCCCGTGCGTGCCGCCAAGGCGGCGTGCGCCGACGGCGGGCACTGGGCGTAGACCACGCAGGACCCGACGTCAGCGAGATGACGCCGCAACGCGCGCTGGAGGAACCACTCGTGCGACGTGCGGTACCACCAGACGTGGGCACGTCCCCAGGTCCGTTCGAGCACCAGCCGCACCCCGAACAGCGGCCCGAGGGCCAGCCGCCGGACGACGGATCGTCCGGCCCAGCTGTGGGGCGTCACCTGCGTCACAGCATCGTCGGAGCGCGCGAGGAACTCGCCGAGCTGGTGGACGTGCGTGTGCACTCCCGTGATGCCCTGCTCCCGGGCCAGCGACGCGATGATGATCGGTTCGGTGCCGGCGATCATGTCCGCCCCACCGCCTGCGGCGCGAACAGCAGGGAGGCCGCCACGATCAGGTCCAGCAGATAGGCCGACGGGCCGTCCAGCCCCGCCTCGGTGATCGAGGCGAAGAGGCAGTAGACGATGAGGAAGAGGCTGATCGCCTTGTGCGGCCCTCGCGCGCGGCCGATCGCGGTGACGAGAAGGAACACGAAGAGGCCGACCTCCAGGGCGACACCGAACCACCCCTGGTCCTGGAAGGTGGCCACCCAGTTGCTGTCGATCGGCAAGCCGTTGAAGGACATGTTCGACATCCCGGAACCGAACCAGTTCTCCAGCACCGGGCGATGCTGTGACATCACCGCGGACCACACCTTGGTCCGCCCCGTCAACTCGCTCACCTGGGTGCTGTCCTGACCACGCAGGGCCCACGCCCGCAGCTCGTTCGCGAAGACGACGATGGTCAGCAGCCCGATCCCCACGGAGGTGACCGCCGTACGCCGGACCCGTGCGTTTCCCAGGAACAGGGAGGCTCCGCCCACCAGCAGGCCGGCGAAGAGACCGATCAGTGCGGTACGGGTGTGGGTGGCCACCAGCACGACGCTGGACACGAACACGATGAGGGCGGCGTGACGTCCGGGGAGCACCTTGCACATCCACAGGAGGACCGTGGTCCCGAACATGGTCGCCGCGTAGTGCGCCACCTGCGGAGGCGGCACCGGCCACAGGACACCCGAGAGCCGTCCACTGCCGAGAGCGGCCCCGGGTGACAGCGCTGCCCCGATCACGACCGAGCCGAGCACGAGGGCGAGACAGAGCCGGTGGCACCGCAGGAGCAACATGTCGCGGCGACCCCACCAGGGAGTCAGCAGCCACACGACGAGCATGAAGAGGAAGTAGCGGACGGACCGGTAGGTGGAGCCGATCAGGAACGCGGAGTGGAGGCTCGTCATCATCGCGACCACGGCAGCCAGCGTGAGGATCAGCATGAAGGCGTTCGGCCGCATCACGGCACGCGGGTTGACCATCAGGGCCACCCCGAGCGCGAGCGGCAGCGCCCCTTGCGTGCACAGCTGGCCGAGCCGGCCGGGGATCGGCAACACCGTCGGCATCGCGGTGAAGGCCAGGACATTGAGGAAAAGGGCTCCCCAGGCAAGAGCCACCCGCTTGTCCGCCGACCTCCACCGTCTGGAGGCTGCGCCGGACAGGGCAGCGGTGCCGGCGAACGCGTTCAGAGTCATGAGGACCGCCGCGTCGGCTGGCTCGCCTGGCCGACCGCTTCGAGGGACCCGGAGCTGTCGTCGGTGTCATCAGCGCCCACGAGCATCGCGAAGGCGGGACGGATGTCGGACTGTCGAAGAAGCGTCGCTGACGACCGAAGCCGCTCGGCGCTGGCACTCCCGTTGCTGACCATCACCACAGCGGCCTCAGCCAGGTCCCCGAGAGCATCGATCCCGGCGCCCAGGTCCAGCTCGATCAGGGTCAGGATGACCTCGACCTTGCCCAGGTCCTTGTCGGAGCTGAGCCGAAGGCGGCTTCGGGACGCCAGCTCCGACACCCGGACATCGTGACGATGGACCTTGATCAGCTGACGGTTGGAGATGGGGTCCCGTCGACCCGTCAGGCGTCGCGGCCGCGTGGCCAGTGCACCCGAGGCCGACAGGTCGACGACCGCAACGTTGGTTGACTCGCGGGCGAGCTCGTCGGCGAGGGCACCCACGACGACGGCGCCGTCCCGGACATCCCCGACGGTCGCGACGGTGAGTCGCGCGGTCTCGACGTCGTCCGGGAGCGCGGTCGCCAGACCGTGCGCCAGCCGCTCCGCGTTGCGCCGGGCTACCCGACCCGTGAGCCATCGCAGTCGGCTGCGGACAGGTCCGGAGCTGAAACGAACCGGCAGGCCGAGAGCGCGGGCGACGTCGTCACGTCGGCGGAGGCGCGTCGACAGGACAGCGGGTCCGAGCACCAGTGCGAGGCCGAGCGCGGTCCCGCCGATGAGTCCCGACATGACGGCCAGCACGACACGCTTCGTCCGTGACTTGTGGACGATGGCCGCGGCATCGACCACATGGCTGGCCGCGTTGATCGCCTGGCTCTGCAGCCCGGTCTGGGCGTTCTCCTGGTCGGCGGTGACGACCTCCGTCTGCAGCTGGGCCCGCTGGGTCAGCAGGGTGGTCGCCAGCTGCTCCTGGCCCGCCGTCGAGGCCGCCGCGTCGTACTTCTTCGACAGGATGGCGATCTGGGCGTTCAGGCTGTCGATTCGCTTCTGGTTGGCCTGGATCGTCGAGTCGGCGAAGGCACTGAGCTGGTCGCCGCGGAACGCCAGGTAGACCGCGGCGAGCTGGTCGACCCGCCTGATCGCCTCCTGGTCCGACGGGGCTGTGACTGTCACGGTCATCAGCTGGTCTGACAACGGAGCCGCCGTCACGGTCGACCCGAAGCTCTCGGGCGAGTCCGACAGGTGGAGATCGTCGACGAGCTCTCCGGAGACCGCGCGCGTGTGCAGCAGGCTCATGTTCGTGGCCATCGCGGAGTTCGGATCGGTCGTCGGATCACTGGTCAGGAGGAGCGTGACCGTGGCCGCATGCAGCCCTCCTGACGACTGGAGCACGGCGAGCGCCAGGAGGACACAGACTGCTGCCGTCGCGGCCACGCGTCGCCAGCGTCTGCGTATCGCGGTGACGAGGAAGGGCAGGCTCACCAGACCGGCCTCCGCGGTCGCCGAGGCGGGGAGCTGGACGTCTCCGTCGTCCTCGACCCGCCAGACGGGGGCGTTCATGACCCACCGCCGTCCCGCTTGTGCCACTCATCGGTCTCGACCCCGGTGAGCTTCATGGGCATCGGCGGCTCCACCGCTCGCTGGGCCTGGAGCAGCCGTCCGGTGGTGTGGTCGAGGCTGTCGGGGTCGGCCACGACGATGCCGCGGAAGCGACCCCCGGACTCGTACGCCGCCACGGCCACCCGGGCCAGGTCCTCCTCGGTCGCCGTGCCCGACGAGACAATCAGCACGATCGCGTCGGCCCGGCGCAGGTCCGGGAGCACGGGCTGCTGTGGGTCCACCACGGCCAGCTCCAGCAACAGGTCGGAGGCGTTCTTGCCCCGTGTCGCGGCCCTGCGCGGATCCACCCGGAGCCCGGGTCGCAGCTCCTCGCCCTTCGAGCTCGTCGCCCAGAGCGCGTCTGCGGCCGCGTGACGCTGGCGGGCGGTCAGGTTGGTGGGCACTCCCAGGGACGCCGTGTGCGACGCCAGTTGCCCGGCAACGGCGAGCGCCCCCGGGTCATCGGCCGACAACACGACCACCACGGTCAGACGGTGCACCCTCGCGTTCCCGCCCCGACCCGCAGCCGCGGCGACCAGCGGGCCGACGCCCACCCGGTCGAGCACCTGACGGAGCGACCACGCGTCCACGGGTGAGGGCCGGTAGCTCTCGAGGAGCTGGCTCCAGGCCGCGGTGGTGCGAACGCGGTGGCTCTTGACCGAGCCGATGACCGGGCTTCCCAGCGCGTCGGCGATCTCGTCGCGCGTGCGCAGGCGTCGGTCGCGGCGCGCCAGAGCGATGACCACGGTCGCGGCCAGACCCACACCGATGATGGCGAACAGGAGCGTGGACAGGACCATCCACACCGCGAGCTGCGGTCGCTTGGCCGGCGTCGCGCTCTCGACGATGGTCGCTGCCGGGCCGGTCGCGCTGGTGCTGCGCTGGGACTTGACGCTGTCGATGTCCAAGACCAGCGTGGACTGCTGAGCGGTCAGCTGAGCGAGCGCGGTCTGCGCCGCCCGAGCCTGGGGTGTCCTCGGTGACTGCCCCGCCAGGAGCGCCTTGGTGCGCTTGATCTCCCCGTTCACCGTCTCCAGCTGGCCCTCGAGCCGCGACTGCCGTTCGTTCAGGGTCGCCAGCGCCGCGTTCGACACGGTGCTCGTCGACGACTGCTCGTAGTCGCTTTCGGCGACCGCGACCGCTTGGGCCAGCGACTCCGCGGCCTTCGGCGTCGTGCCCTGCGCGACGATGTGCAGCAGGTCGGCGCTCGGGGAGTCCGCCGTGACCAGCTCAGCGATGTGGTCGCGACTGAGAACCGGGTCGACGAGCCTCCGAGCCCTCCCGAGGACCGCATCACTGGTCGCGATCTGGGTCTCCGTCACCATGTCGCGGCCGCTGCCCGAACTACTGCTCGGCGACGGCGGAAGCAGCACCAGGGTGCTGCTGGAGTAGAGCGGCGGACGAGCCAGCACGAACAGCACGCCGGCGACGGCGCCGAGCAGGCCGGCGGCCACGATCACGCGGCGACGTCGGGCGAGGATCGACAGGGCTGCCTGGATGTCGAGGGCTTGCTCAGTCAAGGCTGCGCTCCTCGTCCTCGAGGCCGAAGCACAGATGTGTGACCAGCAGGCTGCGGCCCATGACGACCCCGGTGCCGATGAGCGTGGTCGTGGGAACCCTGTGACCGAAGGCGGGCGCGTACCAGCCCAGTGGCGGGGTGTTCTCCCCGCGGTGCGCCGCCCACGTCAGGTTCCCCGGCAGCTCCAGGTCGGCTCCGCAGACGCCGGTAGGGCCTTGCCAGCCGAGCCGCGCGTGCGGTCCGTCCAGGACTGCGGTGACCTCGGGCCCGAGGTGGAACGCCAGCGCAAGAGCGTGCCCATTCCCACGCCGACGTTCGGTGAGGACGTCCTCCACGGTGAGAGTGCGCTGCGCCTCTGACAGCCGTACGACGCGCTGGTGGCGGAGGCCGCCGCCTGGCAGGTTCCGGTATCCGTCGTGCATCGCTGCCCAGACCTGATCGCCATCGACACCGGACTCGTCGCGCAACACCGTCGTGCCGGCGTGGTGCGTCCACAGGAACGGGCCGCCCGACACCGACTGATCGCGGCCGTCGATGCAGACGGTGTTGTGCGCCTTCGTCGAGCGGAAGTAGTGCCGCCACTCGGGCTCCCCGTGGTAGCAGTACGTGCCGGGGTCGGCGAGGATGTCGACCCCGTCGTGCCGTACCTCCAGCGACAGCGCGTCCGCATGGGCATGCGCGGCGATCGAGAGGAAACCATGCGGACCTCCGTCGCACCGGCACCAGAGCTCCGGCGACCGGCCGACCGGGGTCCGGAGCAGGACGAGCCCGGCGTCAGGGAACGAGCTCGGACGCTCGTCGCGCCGACCCTCGCGCTCCGGCTCGCGATCGGCGAGAGCGCCGAGCGCGGTCCCCACCAGCGTCGGTACCGTCTCGGGCCACCAGTCGCACGGTCCGACGGTGGCGGCGCCGGCGGAGAGAAGCACGGCCCACGGGTCCAGCCGACCGTCGAGCACGAGAGCACGTCCTTCGTCGCCGTCACCCTGGCGAGGGGCGCGGCCGCGTACGTCCAGAAGGGCGGCAGCAGCGTCCAGGCTCCGGGCGATGAGCCGCCAGACGTCGTCGCCGAGATCGTGGCCGGCGGCGCGCGCCTCGGTGGCGGCCACCAGTGCCACCTCGGTGACGAACCGGTGGTAGTCGGTGGCGAGCTCGCGGTTCAGACCGTCGGCGCCCGTGTTGTGGGCCAGATGGCGGCGCAGCCGGCGGGACGCCGTCTCACGCCACCTGTCACTCTCCTCGAACCACGGCATGCCGCACGCCGCCACCAGGAGCCCGGCGTCCTCGGCGACGGCATGGTTGTTGGCCGACGACCCCTCGCTGTGGAACGCCATCAGGTACTCCTGGTGCCACCGCACCTGCCGCCGGCAGTCCTCGTTCTGCTCGAAGAGGTCCTGCACCTTGGGCCACTCGTCGAGCAGACGGCGGATCCAGACCCAGGAGATGAGGCGGACCCCGAGCTCGATCCCGCTGGTCCAGTGGATGCCGGACAGGAACGGGTTCTTCAGCCACCACGACCGGAGCTGGCGGTCGACGGTCTCGGCGTACTGCTCGTCCCCGGTGAGCCAGTACGCCGCGGCGAGCTGCGTCAGGTGGTGGTGCCGCGAGAGCTCCCAGACCTGCTTGACGTTGCCGGTGAGCGACTCGTCGCGCTGGTCGACCGTGAAGGCGAGCACGTCACTGGGGGCCGTCCGCCCGGTGAGCGGGTCGCGGAACCAGTCAGGGTCGGCAAGGTCGTCGCGAACCACGCCCAGCAGCGGCCAGGTGCCGTCGAGCACCTGGTCGGCTGCTACCTGGACGGTCGCCCGGACCCGGGTGGGGACCGGGTCGCGGGCGACCTCGTGGAGACCCACGGGGCCGCTCAGCTCAACGAGCAGTCCCGACACGGGCCGTGCGCCGGATCCTTGGCGCACCCGCCGAGTCGCCCACTTCCTCTGCCGGGCGTACTCCCTCGCCCGGTGCGTCACCTCTCCCATCGACATCCCGCGCAAGCGCCGGAGGTACCAGCCGAGCCCCCTGCTCACAGCTGCTCACGCCCTCCGAGCTCGGACCGCAACGTGGCTCTGGTCGTCGCGACCAGCGACTCGAGGCTGATCGGCATGGGCACGCCCCGCTGGACCGAGCCGACGAACGCCGCCACCTCGCCCCGCTGCCCCTTGTCCTGCCCGGTCCGTGACCGCTTGTGCTCGCGTCCCCGAGGCGTCCACAGCGAGACCCGGGTGAAGTTGTCGAGCCGGGCGTTGGCGTCACCGCCTGACACGTCGAGCATCTCCTTCGGAAAGCGGCGGTGTCCCCCGGTGGCGTAGGTGATCGAGCCCAAGGATCCGTCGGGGTAGCGGAGCGAGACCTGCACGTCACCGGTCGGGCCGGTCTGCCCCACCACCTCCAGCGGGTCGTGGCCGACCAGGGCGGAGAGCGTGTCGATGAAATGACCGCCCTCGCCAGCGAAGCGCGACCCCTCGGTCTCCGTCCGCAGGTACCAGCTGCTCGGGTCGAGCCGCCCGGCGTTCACCAGGTAGCGCGCCGACACGGGTGCGTCGTTGCGGCGGAAGCGCTCTCGGAGGTGCACGAACAGGGGGGCGAAGCGACGGTTGAAGCCCACCATGACCCGGTCGTTACCCGTCTCCTCCACCGTCGCCAGGACCTGCTCGACCTGGTCCTCGGTCAGGGCCAAGGGCTTCTCGACGAAGACCGCCTTCCCGGATCGCAGGGCGCGACACACCAGGTCGGCGTGGCTCTCGTGCCGCGTGACCACGAAGATCGCGTCCAGTGTGTCGTCGGCCAGCACCGCCTCGGTGTCGGTCCCGGCGTGCTCGAACCCGAACTTGTAGCGCGCGTTCACAGCACTCAGCGATCGCGTGGTGGCGACCGACACCAGCCGGACCTCCGTGTTCGCGGCCAGATGCGGCAACAGCATCGAGCTGGCGTAGCTCCCGGCCCCGACGAAACCCACTCGAACCTCACCCGGCCGTGACGTGGGCGGGGAGGGGGCGACTCGGGTGCGCGCCGCGTACGCCTGCTTGACCGGCGTGACGGTGCCGGGGTACTCCAGCAGGTAGCCGACGCCCCCCAGAGTCCCGTCCTCCAGCTGGGCGTAGGCGGTCGTGGCCTCGTCGATCGGGAACGTCCCCGACACCAGCGACGCAACCTCCAGCTGGTCGTCGGCTATCAGGTCCAGGAAGCACTGGAGGTTGCGGCGCTCGGTCCACCGCACGTAGCCCGCGGGGTAGTCGATGCCGTCGAGCTCGTAGCTGTCGTCGTAGCGTCCCGGCCCATAGGAGCGGGAGAAGCGGACGTCGAGCTCCTTCTCGTAGTAGGAGTTCCACGGCAGGTCGAGCCTGGTCTTGCCGATGTCGACCACGCGGCCCCGGTCGCGCGCCAGCTTCACCGCCAGCTCGACCGGGCCGTTGGACCGGCCTCCCGCAGCGAGGAACACGTGGTCACAGCCGAGCCCGCCCGTCGCGCTGCCGACGGCTCGCTCAACAGAGGCCACGCCTTCCTGATCGGGCGCCGCACACACGATCGCGCCGCCCTTCTCGGCGAGACGACACCGCTCCGGCACGGTGTCGAAGCCGACGACCCGGACCCCGGCGGAGACCAGGAGCCGGACCACGAGCTGGCCGATCAGCCCGAGGCCGATCACGCACGACAGCTCACCCAGCTGCGGCTCGGCGCGACGTACGCCCTGCATCGCGATCGCGCCCACCGTGGCGAAGGCCGCGTGCTCCGAGGCGATGCCCGGGGGCACCTTGACGCACAGGTTCGTCGGCACCCAGTTGATCTCGGCATGCAGCGCGAACTCGTTGCCGGCCGCCGCGACGACATCGCCGACGGCGAACTCCTCTGCCCCTGCGCCCACCTCCACGACGACCCCGCAGAGTGAGTACCCCAACGGGGTATAGCTGTCCAGTTTGCCCATGGCCTTGTGGTACGTCGCCAGGGCGCCCTGCTGAGCCACCGAGTCCAGGACCTTGCGGACCTGGTCCGGACGGGCCTTGGCCTTTCCCAGCAGCGAGAGCCTGGCTTCGCTGACCTTCATCAGCTCGGTGCCCGTCGAGATCAACGAGTGAGTCGTCCTCACGAGGACGCCGCGCGGCTTGCACGCCGGCGCCGGCACGTCGAGGACGCTGAGCTCCCCCGACCGATAATTCTGCGCTACCTGCTTCATGTCTCCCCCACTTCCCCACTTCTGTTCTGCACTGAGCTACGGGGCCCCCACCCCGGCACTGCGCACGTTGCGGTACCAGAGCTCCAACGTCAGCAGCTCCCACAGCTGCTTGGACCAGTCCCGCTTCCCCTCCCGCTGCTCCGCGATCATGCGGAGCAGCGGTTCCTGCTGGATGAACGCCGAGGCGACGAGCTCACCGTGGACGAGCGTGTCGTCGATGACCGGCGCCAGGTCGCGTGTGACCCAGGCGCGCAGCGGCGCTCCGAACGACGCCTTGGGGCGGTCGATCACCGCGTCCGGAAGCCAGGCGCGTGCCACCTCCTTGAGCGCGACCTTCTGGGTCCGGCCACGGATCTTGTCCGAGCCCGAGAGCGCGAAGGCAGCCTCGAAGACCAGCGGGTCGACGAACGGCACGCGTACCTCGCAGGAGGCCGCCATGCTGGCGCGGTCGGTGTAGGTCAGGTTGAGCCCGGCCATGAACATCCGGCTGTCGGCCAGGCACATCCGGTTGACCCGGTCCTCGAGGTCGGTGTCTGTGTAGACACGCGCATGCGCGGCGAGCACGTCGTCCACGGTCCCGCGGAGCACAGGGTCGAGCAGCCCCCCGAGCTCCGCACGGTCGAAGAGCGTGTAGCTGCGCCGGAATGCCGCCTCCTCCTCGAGGTCGGCGAAGGTCACGAACCGTTGGGCCCACCGGGTCACGCGGATCCCGCGACCCCACGCCACCACCGGAAGGCGACCTACGGTCGGTTCCACGACCCGCTCACGGAGGGTCCGGGGTAGCTGCCGATAACGACCTGCGAGCAGGCACGCGAGGTGCTTGCGATATCCGCCGAAGAGCTCGTCGGCGCCCATCCCCGACAACAGCACCTTCACGCCCGACTCGCGCGCCGCCCGGCACATGAGCTCGGTGTTGAGGGCCGCGGGGTCACCGATCGGTTCGTCGAGGGTGTCGACCATGCGCGGTAGCTCGGTGACGATGTCCGGGCTGATCTCGATCTCGTGAAGTCGGATCCCCAGGTGCTCGGCCATCAGGCGCGCGTACCGAGCGTCGTCCGGCATGGCCTCGAGACGGTTGTCCGCGGCGCGGAAGGAGATCGAGTAGGCCTCGATGTCGGGGGCGTGACGCCACGCGAGGGCGGTGATGATGCTCGAGTCCAGGCCCCCGCTGAGGAACGACGCCACCGGGACGTCGGCCACGAGGTGAGCGACGACGGACTCCTCGAGCACCGAGGCGAGGTCGGGGCTGTCCGCACGCGATGCCCGGGACGCCGTCTCGGAGGCACTCCAGTAGGTGCCGGAGGTCGTAGGGCCGTCGACGTGGAAGGTCTGCCACGAGCCGGGAGGAAGCTTGTGCACTCCCACGATCGCGTCGAAGTCCTGCGGAATCCAGTAGTACAGCGCCGATGCCACCATCCCGGCGGGGTCGACCCGGAGCTCGGGGCCGACCGCGGCCACGATCGCCTTGAGCTCCGAGGCGAAGAGCACGCCGTCGCCGCGCTCCATCACGTACAGCGGCTTGATGCCGAGTGGGTCTCGGACCAGGGTGAGGTCACCGGACTCGGCGTCGTGGATGGCGAAGGCGAACATGCCGCGGAAGCGGGCCAGGGCCGACGTACCCCAGCGCCGCCAGGCCTCGAGCACGACCTCGGTGTCGGAGCGGGTCGCGAACGAGACGCCCTGAGCGATGAGCTCGTTCCGCAGCTCACGGTAGTTGTAGAGCTCGCCGTTGTAGGCCAGGGTCAGGGAGTCCTTCGCGAACGGCTGGTTCGCCGCGATCGTCAGGTCGATGATCGAGAGCCGGGCGTGCGCGAGCGTCACGGAGTACCGCGGGCGGACCACCTCGTGCAACGCGCACGCATCCGGGCCGCGGTGGGCGATCCGTTCGATCATCGTGCTGGCGAGGATCTTGCCCTCCGACTGCTGGAAGGTGCCGGCGATTCCGCACATGGACGTCAGCGCCTCGCGCCCGCGCCGGCGTGCACCAGGTCCTCGAAGACCTCGAGGTAGGCGCGTTGCTGGTGGTCCCAGGCGAGTTCATCGACGACCCGCTCGCGACCGATCCGGCCCATCGCCGAGCGCAGTCCCGGTTGATCCAGCAGGCCGACCACCGCACGCGCGTACATTCCGACGTCGTTGGGTGGGACGTAGACGGCTGAATCGCCGGCCGACACCCTCGTCTCGCGGAGGTCGAACGCGACGACAGGCAGCCCGAAGGCCATGTACTCCATCGTCTTGTTCATCGTCGACACGTCGTTGAGAGGGTTCAAGGGATCGGGGCACAGTCCGAGGTCCGCCGTGGACAGCACCTTGGTGACGAAGCTGTCCGGCACCCGACCCGGGAGCTCGACGTGGTCCTGCAGCCCGAGCCGGTCGCGCAGCGCGACCAGGTCCAGGTAGCTGTCACCGGCACCCATGAAGATGAAGCAGATGTCGCGTCGCCCGAGTCCGTACACGATCTCGCCGGCGGCCCGGACCGCCAGGTCTACGCCGTCCTGCGGACCCATCACCCCGATGTAGGCCACCAGGCGCTGACGGCCGCGCCTCAGCTCGGGGGCCTCCGGGCCACGCACCATGCGTCGCGGGTCGGGACCGGTTCGGACCACCGTCACCTGCTCGGGCGCCTTTCTCCCCCTGCGCTGGGCGACTGCGGCGTACGACTCGTTGGTCGAGGTGACCCGATCGGCCGTCCGGAACGTCATCCGCTCCAGGAACTCGAGGCCGACGTACGCGGGGGTCCGCTCGTCACGGAAGCGCGAGCGGTAGAGCTCCGGACACAGGTCGTGGTGGTCGAACACGAAGCGCGTGCCATCCCGCCGGCGCAATGCCCGGGCCAATGGCCAGAAGATGTCAGGCGGGTTGCACGCCTGCATGACGTCGAAGGGCCCGCGACGCCGCCGGGCCTTCAGCACCAGGCGCAGGGTCATGGCGAACGAGTAGGCGTACTCGGCGACGAACCCGGCTGCTGTGCCGCCCGGCGCATACGGCCGGTACGTGTAGATCTCGATGTCGTCGAGCACCCGGTGCGGCACCGAGTCCTTCCCCGCGGGGCAGACCACGGTGACGTCGTACCCGGCGTCTCGCAGCGACTGGCACTCCAGCCACACCCGCCGATCGAACGGAACTGCAAGGTTCTGGATGATGATGAGCACCCGCGGCCGTCGCCCCCGGCCCACCCCGATGGACCTGGCGCGGCGGAGGTCGGTGCTCACCAGCCGATCCCCTCGTAGCCGGGAAGAGCCTCGACCTCGGACCCGAGCCTGCCGTTGAGGTCGATGATGCGCGGCGGCGGCGACGCCAGCAGGGCGGCCACGACCGAGGGCTCGTTCGACGACACCACGGCGATGTCGACGTGCGCCATCGCTTCCTCTGGCGAGGAGACGAGTAGTCGCCCGACGTGCGGCAGCCTGGACATGACCTCCTGCCGGTTCGCACCGACCAGCCGCTCGGGACAGATGAGCGGGTCGTAGATCCACACGTCATAGCCCTTGCCGATCAGTCGTTCAGCCAGCTCGACATTCGGGCTCTCGCGCAGGTCGTCGGTGTCCATCTTGAAGCTCAGGCCGAACAGGCAGACGTTCCTGCCACCGGCCGCAAGAACCCGGTCGACCGCATCTCGCAGCACTATCTCGTTGGTCAGGGTCGTGCCGAGCAGAAGCGGGACGTCGACGTCGTTGGCCCTCGCAAGGTGGTGCAGAGCCCTGAGGTCCTTGGGCAGGCAGGAGCCCCCGAAGGCGAACCCCGGACGCAGGTAAGCCTTGGACACGTTGAGCTTCTCGTCCAGCAGGAACGCCGACATCACCTCGCGCGAGTCGACGCCGTACAGGCGGAAGACCCGGGCGATCTCGTTGGCGAACGAGATCTTGGTGGCGTGGAACGCGTTGCAGGCGTACTTGAGCGCCTCGGCCGTGCCCACAGCGACCCGGTGTGTCGGCAGGTCGAGGAAGGAGAAGAGCTGGCTCACCTGCGCGTGTGTGGCCTCCTCGGCCGTGCCGACCACCACCATGGGCGGGTGGTAGAAGTCGGAGACGCTGCAGCCCTCACGCAGGAACTCCGGGCACATCGCGGTACCGACACGCCACCCGTCCGGCACGTCGGCGAAGTAGGTCTCGGCGAGGTGCGCGACCGTTCCGGGTGGCACCGTGCTGCGCACCACGACCGAGTGGTAGCCCGACGCGGGTGGCGTGACCGACTCCATCGCCTGGCGCAGGTCCGCAGTGACTCGCTCGATGAACCGCAGGTCCGTGCCACCGTTCGAGGCGGACGGGGTGCCGACACAGACCAGCGACACGTCTGCGCCGGAGCAAGCATCGGCGATCCGGCTCGTCGCGCGGAGTCTCCCCGCCGACACCGCTTCATGGACCAGGTCGTCGATACCCGGCTCGATGACCGGGCTACGACCGGCGGCGATGCAGCCGACCTTGAACGGATCGATGTCGACGCCGACCACATCGTGTCCGCTGGCTGCGAGACCCGCCGCGGTGACCGTGCCGACATATCCCAAGCCCAGAACAACAACCTTCATCGTTCCCCCTCAACGCCCCCGTATCCGGACCGCGGCTGCAGCTGACGTGACCCCTAGAGGGCCGGCTGCCCGCCGGATAATCCGGCCAATCCCCTTGCCACACTGGCCTTCGGCCGCCACTGCCCGTGCCCCGAGTATCCGGTGGCCGTGAGCCGACACCGCTGTGCGCTCTCGACGGTAGTAAGCCGTCTCGGTCGGGCAATCCCCTGAATTGGTGAGGCCGTCCGGGGTCGACGTGACGACGTGAACCGGCTGCCGTCGACCACGATCAGGTGCCGGTTCCAGCACACAGTTCACGCGTCCGATCCTGCCCACTGAGCCCGATGACGATGGGTCCCTGCGGACGCGGGCGGCACCAACGCTGACAGTTCCAGCGACAGTGGCACGCTCATTTGCCGTTGGTTTGCCGGTTTGTTTTCGCTCCGGGTTCTAGATGACTCCCGGGGGATCCATGAACGTTGCAAGTCTGAGGCAGGCGCGCCATGAGACGGCCACCAGGGGGGTGGACGTCCCTGATGTCGCACGCTCTGGAACCGACGGCGTTGACAGGGGAGCTGGCGGCATCGCTGTCGCACCACGGCGGACGGGTGTCGTCGGGCGCGATCTCGTGCTCGTCGTCGCCGTCGTGGCGTTGTCCGTGCCAGTCATCGTCCTGGTTCGCGAGCTAGGTGACCCAGAGCCGTCCCACTGGTCCCTGGTGATCGTCCTGGCGATCTGGTCCTTGGCCGAGGTACCCCTTCTCCTCCGCTGGGAGCAGCGCCGGACCCGGACCTGGCCGCCCGAGGACGACCCGACCGCCGAGCTCTTGTTCCTGGGAGCGCAGGCGGCTTCGGCCGAGGCGACTGTGCGACGGGACGCGGAGCGGATCCACGAGTTGCGTTCCACGGTTGCGGGCATCGGTAAGACGTACCGGCTCCTCCGCGACCGACGTGACCGGATACCAGAGACGGCCCGCACCATGCTCGAGTCGCTGTGTGAGACGGAGCTCGCCAGGCTCGAGCGTCTGCTGGTCGACGCTTCTCCGGTCGCTACGCAGGTCCTGGAGATCAGCACCGTGGTGGATCCGCTGGTCGAGGCCCTTCGGTTCCGGGGGCACCAGGTTGCGCGAGAAGGTGATCGGGCTCTCGCCGTGGGTCGCCCTGACGACATCGCCGAGATCGTGACCCACCTGCTGGAGAATGCCGTACGTCACGCACCGAACCGCGCGGTCATCCTGCGGGTCGGTACGTCTCCGACCGAGGTGACTGTGTCGGTCGCGGACCACGGTCCGGGCGTCAGCGCAGACCTTCGTCCCCACCTCTTCGAGCGTGGAGCGAAGGGCCCGGGCTCGCCGGGGGAGGGCATCGGTCTCCACATCTCCCGTCGTCTGGCGCGCGAGATGGGCGGGGACCTCCGGCTCGATGACTGTGCTTGCCTCTGTGGAGCCACGTTCAGGCTGTCGCTCCCGTCCGCTGCCGCGGCGGCAGGCTGATCGGAGGGATCGAGATGACCCGCGTCGCCATCGTCGAGGACCACGTCCTGTTCGCCCAGACCCTGGAGATCACCCTGGCCCTGGAGGGGTACGACGTGCATCGGCAGGATGTCTCGGAGAGGTCCGTGCAGGACCAGGTGCTGGCCGGTCTCCTCCGTGCGCGCCCTCTCATCGTGCTCCTCGACCTCGATCTCGCCGGCGCCGGCGACGGCGTCCGGCTGGTTCAGCCGCTCACCCGTGCCCACATCCATGTCGTCGTCCTCACGGCCTCGACGGACCGTGCCAGGTGGGGCGAATGCTTGCGATTCGGCGCGTGCACCGTGCTGTCCAAGCTGGATTCACTCGACGTGATCCTGGCGACCATCAAGCGCGTGAGCGAGCGCCGCCCTGTCCTCGCTCGCGAGGAGCGAGAGCGGCTCGTCGGCGAGTACAACCGGGAACGGGCAGTGGCCAGCGACACGCGCAGGAAGCTGGCGCTCCTGACGCCCCGGGAACGTGCGGTGCTGGCGCACTTGACGCGAGGCAGGCCGGTCCGCGACATCGCGCTGGCTTCCTTCGTCTCCGAGGAGACGGTGCGGACCCAGGTGAAGTCGATCCTCGCCAAGCTCGAGGTCACCTCGCAGCTGGCCGCGGTGGGTGCGGCTCACATGGTCGGGTGGCACCCTCCAGAGTCACCCGGGGGCTTCTGACTTCACCGAATTGCGGTATGCGCGGCTCGCCGCGTCCCTCCTAGTTTTCAACGGGAAACGGCGCGTATCGCGCCAGGGGGAACCGGGGGACCGTCATGCGTTTCAGCCCGAGGGAGAGACGGCGGAGCACAGGTGGGCGCGCGCCCAGCACACGGGTCTCAACGTGACCACCGTCCTGCCACTCTCGCGTGACAGCGCGGAGACGCCGCCACTCCTGGTGTCTCCCCGCGACTTGGTAGGTCCGGTCGGTCGGCTTCGTCCGCTCGCCGGCACCGCACGCACGCGTAGGCGCCAGGCCATCTGGCTGGTAGCCGTCACCGACGCCGCCGCGGCGACTCTGGTCACGCTCATGCCGTTCGCCGCAACGCAGGGTCTCTCCTCGGTCGCCTGGGTCCCGGCGTGGCTCGCAGCCCTCTGGGTCAGCGGGTCGTACGGCGTGATGTCCGCTTCGCTCTGGCCCGACCAGGCCCGTCGAGTGGCCGTGGCCGGCCTTGGGCTGGCGGCCGTTCTGCCGCTCGCGCGGATGCCCGAGCCCGGAAGCCCGTGGAGCCCCGTCGCGACGGCTTCCGCCCTGGTGGCAGCGGCCCTCGTCACGCGCCAGACGGCACGCACGTTGCTCGCGTGGCGCACGCCAGGTGCGGTCGGCACGCTGCGCGTGGTCGTGTGCGGGCACCGTCGGGAGATCCAGCGAATCGTGACCGAGCTCGAGGCCTCGCACTGCCCGAGCTACACGGTGGTGGCCGTCTGTGACGCCGGACCGGGCGCGTCCGGTGCCTTCCAAGAGCTCTGCGACGTTGCCGCTTCCACCTCGGCGGACGCGGTGCTCGTGGCACCGTGTCGCCACGTCGGCCCGGAATCGCTCCGCCGGTTGGGATGGCAGCTGGAGAAGACGCGCACCCAGCTCCTCCTCGCCACCTCCCTGTTGGACGTCGCTCCCACGCGTACTCGACTCGCGTACGCCGGCCCGCTCCCGCTGGTGAGCGTGAGCCACCCCCCGCTCGAGGGGACTCGCTGGTGGGTCAAGGAGGCCGTCGACCGCATCCTCGCCGGCGCAGGCCTGCTGCTTCTCGCGCCGGTCATGGTGCTCGTGGCCGTGGCCGTGCGGCTCGACTCGCCGGGCGCTGCGCTCTTCCGGCAGACCCGCACGGGCAGGAACGGCGTCCCGTTCACGATGCTGAAGTTCCGCACGATGCACTGTGATGCCGAAGAGCGTCGGGCCGAGCTGAGCGCGCTTCTCGTCGGTGACTCGGTCCTGTTCAAACTGCGCGACGACCCTCGGACCACCCGGGTCGGGCGCTTCCTGAGGAAGTACTCGCTCGACGAGCTGCCCCAGCTCATCAACGTGCTGCTCGGCAACATGGCCCTGGTTGGTCCTCGGCCCCCGTTGCCGGAAGAGGTTGCGCGCTATCACCCCGATGTACGCCGTCGCCTTGCGGTCAAGCCCGGGATCACAGGGCTCTGGCAGGTGTCAGGACGGTCGGACCTTTCTTGGGAGGAGTCGGTACGCCTGGATCTGAGATACGTCGACAACTGGTCGCTCGGAACGGACCTCGGAATCCTCGCTCGCACCTTGGGAGCCGTTGTCCACCATCGGGGCGCCTACTGATCCGTTGACGGGGCCCCTGCCCAGGAGGCTCGACACGTTGGCGTGACAGTCAGCTCTCCGGGCGGGCAGCTCAGCTCCGAAAGCGGCCCATCAGTCGCGACCCCCCGAACAGGAGGAGCCGGCCAAGCGCCGGGTTCTCCGGGTCAGGTTCTCCCGGCCCTGTTCGGCTCCGGCGTCGCCCCCCACGGACCCCCCCGGTCGGGTGGGCGGCCCGGAGCGCGGCTGGTGGGTCTTCCCCCCAAAGGGTCTGTGCATTCGGCGTTCGTGGCATTACCGTGGGTCACCTTAGTTAGGGGACTAAGACCATCAGAGAGCTCGGGGGGGCTCGATGAGTGATTCCGGACCGATTCGCATTCGCGTCCTGGGGAACCTCGGCGCACGTCGGTCGGACGGCACCGAGGTGCCTGCCGACGATTGGCGGACGGGCAAGACGCGCGATCTCATTCGACTGCTGGCGCTGGCGGACCCGTCTCCGGTGCGCGTGCCCAGTCTTCTCGAGAAGCTGTGGCCGGACGCCGGCGACACCGTCGCACGCAACAGGCTGCGCACTGCCGCGAGCCAGATCCGGCGAACGCTGAAAGACCCGGACTGCTTGGTGCGCGAGTCCGATGCTCTCCGCCTGCAGAACGTCTGGGTTGACGTGACCGCCTTTCGCTCACTGGCCTCTCGCGCCCATCTTGCGGCTCGCCGAGGTGCCTCGTCCGAAGTTCTGGACTGCGCGCGAGCAGCACAACGGCTCTACCAGGGCGACTTCAATGCCCACGACGACGACAGCGACTGGGCTGTGGAGGAACGGGCCCACCTCCAGAAGCGCCTCCAGGCGATGCTCTGCGAGGCGGCCGAGGCGGCCCTGGATCTGGAATTGTTCCGAGAGGCTCTCGACCTGGCTTCCTCGACGGTGCAACTGGAGCCGACATCCGAGACCGGGCATCGAGTTCTGATGCAGGCGCATGCCGAGCTCGGGGAAGTGGCCAAGGCGTTGCGTGTCTTCGAGACCTACAGATCGGGCCTGGCCGACGAGCTGGGGGTCGATCCCTCGCCCCAGACCCAGGAGCTGCACCTCCGCATCTTGCGGGGCTTCAGCCACAGTGGGGCGGGTCCACTGCAGCGCTGAAGGCGGACGGCATCCCTGCAGCCGTGCGGCCGCCGACGATCACGACGGGTCGGCGACCCGTCCCACGAAGAGCGGGGTGCCGTGGGCGGTGTCGTGGATGACGAAGACGAACGGACGGTCGAGGACGAGCGTCTGCCCGCCGCCGATCGCGCTCACCTCGTCCATCAGCACCGCGGTCGCCGCTGCGGCCTCCGTGCCGGCCTCGTCGACCGCGATGAACGCCTGGTGCAGCACGTTGTCGACGTAGAGCGGGTCACGGGGCGACATCGGGCTGAAGTCGGCGCCGTCGCCGAAGGCCTGCGTCATCCCGAGGTCCATCAGGATCTGACGGAGCCCGGTCGGGGTACGGAAGGTCCAGCGCGGCAGGGAGACCTCGACGCCCGGCTGCCCGTCGGCGGTGAGAGCACCCCCCATCAGGTCGGCCACCGCGTCGGCCTCGTGACCGTGGTCGGGCAACGCGACCGTCATGGCGAGGGTGCTGCCGGCGTAGAGCAACCGGGCCCCGCGCCAGTGCGGCCCGTTCACGTACCTCGCGCCGTCCGGTGTCGCCCGCATCATCGGTACGTCGACGCGAGAGCCGTCGGCCCGGTGGAAGGCCCGAGGTCTGGTCGAGACCTTCTCGAACGGCGTCAGCCACGGCGCCTTGAAGTACAGCGCGTTGACCAGCACCAGCCGGGTCCTCGGTTCCACCGAGCCCAGCGGCAGGATCGTGGGGATCCGGTCGTGGGTCTGCTGTGCCGTCCAGTCGTTGATCAGCGTCCGTGCGCCCTCGGCATCGTGCCGGAAGTCCACGGTCCGCATCGCGGCGTCGTACTCCTTGGCGAGCACCGTGAGGAACGCCCGGCCGAACTCCGTCGCCGCGTCGCCGAACAGCTGGTCGGCGCTGGCGAGGTCGATCTCCCCCTTCTTCCCGTCCGCGAGGTCGACCTGCCCGGCGAGTGCCCCGAGCGACCGCGTGAGTGCTGCCGTGCCGCCGTTGTACGTCGCGAGCGAGCCGATGTGCAGCACGTCGAGCATCTGGGACTGTGTGGCGCCGGCGGCACCGTTCGCTGTCATCGCCAGGGCCACCGCGATCGAGTACGGCGAGAGCGCGAGGTTCTGGTCCGCGGGAGCCAGGTGGCCCCACAGGTCGGCGGTGAGGGCGCCCATCGCGGAGACCACGTCCGGGATCGCCTGTGCGTCTCCCTCGCTGCGTGCCACGTCGGCGCTGACGAGCCGCATCCCGGTGGGGTCGGCCGCGTCTGTCGCCGGTCCGGAGCCGTCCTCGCCGCCGCAGGCGGTCAGGGCAGGAGCCACCAGTCCGGTGATGCCGAGGATCCGCAGGGTGTCGCGTCGGGTCAGCATGGCCATGGGACGGCCGGCGGGCCCGCGCGGTTCCCCGTCAGTGGAGGATCACGGCCAGGTTCTGGTCGTCGTACGACGGGTTGAAGCCTCCGCAGTCGCAGTGGTCGGAGCAGGCGAGGAACCGGTGGGTGGCGTGCCCGCAGGACTGGCACGGCATCTCGTGCGACAGATGGGTGGTGTTCTCGACCACGGTGTCCCACATGACCGGCTCCTTCCTGCTCCTCGGGTGATGGGGTGAGGAGGCGGGGACCGGTCGGCGTGATACGTCAGGCGGTGCCGTGCCGTCGTACGAACTCGAGGATCTGCTCGGAGAGCTCGGGACGGCAGACCACCAGGTCGGGCAGGGAGACGTCGTCCTGGTTGTAGCGCAGCTCCGCGCCGTCGACGCGGGAGCAGAAGAGTCCGGCCGAGCGGGCCACGGCGACAGGTGCGGCGTTGTCCCACTCGTACTGCCCACCGGCGTGCACGTAGGCATCGGTCACGTTCCGGACCACCGACATCACCTTGACCCCCGCCGACCCCATCGGGACGAGCTCGGCCTCGATCTCGGCAGCCATGGCCTCGACGAAGGCGGGCGGACGGGTGCGGGAGACCGCGATCCGCGGTCGCGCGCTGGTCCGCGGAGGTACGACGGGCGGGTGACCGGTGTCGAACGTCTCGCCGAGCGCCGGCTGTGCGACGGCGCCGGCGGTCAGCTCGCCGTCCTCCCAGAGGGCGACGTGCACGGCCCAGTCGTCTCGCGGGGGCTCGGAGAACTCCCGGGTGCCGTCCAGCGGGTCGATGATCCAGACCCGATGAGCCGTCAGCCTGGTCTTGTCGTCAGCCGCTTCCTCCGAGAGCACCGCGTCGTCGGGCCGGTACTCCGCGAGCAGGCGGGCCAGCACCTCCTGGGCGGCACGGTCGCCGGCGTCCTTCAGCTCGCGCCCGGCCAATCCCTGCTCACGCACCGCCAGCAGCCGTTCGCCGGCGGCATCGGCCAGCCAGACTGCCAGCGCGTGGTCGTCGAGTTCCGATGGATCGATCGCGGTCGTCACGCCCGCAGCCTAGTGTCGACCTTTCAGCCACGCCCCAGCAGGCGGACGGCCTCGGCGATGCGCAGGTCGCGCGGGTCCTGGTCGACCACCCGGCCACCCTGCGTCGAGATCGGCACGCCCCAGACGTGGGCCCGGATCACAGCCCGCCGGCTCGGCCGCCGCGGAAGCGGCGGTCGCGGTGCCGACGGTGAACCCGCGACCACGTGCAAGGACGGTCGGTGCAGCTCGGGTGCCGGGTCCGGTTCTGTGTCGTCGGTGCGTGCGTAGGCCAGTTCCACGATGTTTCCCCCCATCGAGACCCAGAGGTCTCGCCCCAGTGCTGGCACTTCATCGACTCCCCCGAGTCCGGCCAGCTGCTCCCATCCTCCGCCACGATTCCGGAGATGCCCATACCCGTAGCCATTTCTTTACCCACCATGTGTGGGGTGGGCTCTCGTGATGGTTCGGGATGTGCTAGCTCGCGGGCCTCGTCGAGGGCGGTCCCCGGTCGGGCATGGGCTAGTCGGGCTGCAGCAGGAACGGTTGTGCGACCGTCGGCCCGACCGCCCTCATCCGCGCAGCCACCTCGAGGTCACCGGCCGTGAGGTCGTGCGGCTCGGCCCAGATCGCCAGGCCCCGACGACACAGCTCGTCGGCGATGAGCTGCTGGTGGTCGTCCGCATGCTCGAAGAACGCCCGACGACGAGGCAGCAGAACCGGGCACTTGCCACCCTCGAGCGCCATCAGCGCTGCGCCCACGCCCGCGTGGCTGACGACCAGGTCTGCTTCGGCCATCGCCTGTCGCAGGTCCGTAGGGGAGACGCTCGCGACCGCCTTGATCGGTAGACCCGAGGTGTCGGTGGACCCGGTCTGCCACAGGACCTCAGCCGTCGGCGAGCAGAACTCGGGCAGGAGCCGCACGAGGGCCTCGATGGCGCGCCGGAAGCCGTAGTCCTTCTGTGTCCCGAGCGTGACCACGACCTTCTCCAGCGGCCGGAGCCGACGCGGCGCTCCCTGGGTGAAGCCGTCGAAGACGGAGCCGCGGTACTGGACCCGGCCGACCGCCCAGGTGGGGTACTGCCCGTACATGCGCACGCCGGGAAGTCGCGAGACCATCTGACCCGACAGGCTGAGCCCGTTGCTCCGGGCGGCACTCTCGATGTAGTGCCCCGCCAGCTTGTGGGCTCGGGCGAATCCCAGGAACGGCACGGCAACCGCCGCCCCGGTCGAGACCACTCTGACGAAGCGACGGCTTCCCAGGAGTCGCACCGCCTCCACGCCGTCGAGCAGGGCGCCCTTGGCGTCGCGCGACCTGGCGTAGGGAACGTAGTGGACGATCTCGTCGGCGAGCAGCTCGCGTGCCTGCGGGGTGTCGAAGGTGGCCCACTCGACTTCGTCGAGCGCCGGCTGGAACCGCCTGCTCAGGTGATAGAGCTCGTCGAGGTGTCCGCCCGTGGAGGCCACCAGAAGGGTGCGTCCCGATCGGATCCAGGACTGCGAGTCTGGTTCCGGCTCGCGAGGGAGCTCGCCGTACCACGCGGGTTCGAGTTCGCTCGATGTCGCGGGCAGGGGTGCGGCAAGACCGAGCGACGTGCGCTCACGTGCGCGCAGTCGTTCCTGCTGCTGGGTCATGGCGTCCCCCCTCGTCAACCCCGACGCCTGGAAACTAGGTGCTGGCGTTCGTGAGCGCGTCGCTGAAATAGAGGAAGGTCTGTAGCCGCATTCGAGTTCCTCAATATGAGCGACTCCCCCGGCGCGTGGGACGAGTAGCATCTCGATCCGCGAGTGGGGCGCGCCGGTCAGCGCCGCCCGATGAGGGGGGTTCGATGGCGGCCGAGGGGGGCGACGCGAGCTCATGCCTGCTCGCGTCCACAGTCGCGAGCACTCCGGACGCCGAGAACGCGGCCCAGCGCTCGATCTCGGTACTGGTGCCCACCCACAACCGTCCCGAGCTGGTGCGCCGAGCCCTGCAGTCCATTCTCGAGCAGGACTATCGCGGAGCGCTGGACGTGCTCGTGGTCTTCGACCGAGTCGACCCCGACCTGTCGCTCGAGCAGACCTCACCCGGACGGTCAGTCAAGGTCCTGGCGAACGAACGCACCCCTGGTCTGGCGGGAAGCCGCAACACCGGCATCCTGGCCGCCACCTCGTCGATCGTCGCGTTCTGCGACGACGACGACGTGTGGCTGCCGGAGAAGCTGACGACCCAGATGGCCGCGCTCGATGCCGAGCCCGGGGCCGAGTTCGTGACGACGGCCATGACCGTCGACTTCCGTGGCGAGCGCAGCGTGCGACGGGCCGGCCGAGACACGGTGAACCACGCAGCGTTCGTCCGTTCACGGATGGCGATGCTTCATTCCTCGTCGTTCCTCATCGAACGCGAGGCGCTCCTCAACGGGATCGGTCTCGTGGACGAGACTCTGCCGCGCAGCATGGCGGAGGACTGGGACCTGCTGATCCGCGCCGCTGCGCGCCGGCCCATCGTGCACGTGGACGAGCCGCTCGTGGACGTCACCTGGGGCGAGACGTCCTACTTCTCCGAGCAGTGGCAGGACCGGAACGACGCCCATCTGTGGATGCTCGAGCACTACCCGGAGATCAGCCGCGATCGGGTAGGGGCGTCCCTCCTCTACGGCAAGCTCGCCTTCGGCAACGCCGCACTCGGACGCCGCCGCGAGTCGGTCCGCTGGGCGGGTCGGGCGTTGCGGACGCGCCCCTGGGAACCCCGGGCCTGGCTCGGCCTCGTGGTCTGCTCACGCGTCGTCTCGTGGCAACGGATCGTGGAGGCCCTCAACCGTCGCGGTCACGGGATCTAGGTTTCGCGATGTCATGCGGGCGTTGGGGGATGCCAATCGGGGTCGGCCGCGAGGGTCTCGGGGTCGTACCCGTACGCCAGCATGTCGTCGCTGTACCGGGCGATGATGCGGCGGCGGATCCTCCGCTGCAGCGGATTGGCGGTGGCCATGGCCGCCCAGCGGTCGGCGTAGGTCTCGCTGCGGCCGGGGCGAATCGACTCACCGCCGACCGGCGTGGACAGTCTCAGCAGGGTGGCGATCGCGGCGAGCTCGGCGTCGGGACGGGCAACGAGGTCCTCGTACCTCAACACGTGGACGCGCTGCAGGTGGGGCAGGTCGTCGCGCAGGGTGGCGTGGGCGCGAGCCCAGTTCTCGACGCGGCCCACGAGCGTCGTACGTCGACGCCCGTTGCGCGCCACGAGGGGGTTCCATTTCGTCAGGGCCAGCGCCGACACCACCGGGTGCCGGACCACCACGACGAGTGCCGAGCCCGGGAACAGGGCCTGCAGGAACCTGCCCATCACGAGGTTGGCCGGCGACTTCTCCAGCAGCAGGCGCCGGTCCAGGTCCCAGTACGGCGTCAGTGCGGCGACGAGGCGGGTGGCGTTCTCCGTGCTCACCAGGTCGGAGTGCTCGGTCAGATGAGCATTCGGGTGGCGGGCGAACCTGCCCATGCCGCCCAGGCTCCGGAGGCGGGGGTAGACGTCCTGCAGGTGCTGGCCCTCGTCCTCGGGCACGCCGGTGCCCACCAGGCCGCTGATCTCGGCATGCGCTGCGAGCGCTCGAGCCAGGGGCGTCGTGCCGCTGCGATGCAGCCCGCCGACGAACACCAACCGATCACCGGTGACCGCGGCGTCCGAGTCGCTCATCGTGGTCCTTCCGGACGTGTGGACGACCGCCATCCAACCATGCGGGGTACAGCGGCATGACCCGGATCCGCCGTGCCCCGGGTTGGCAGCTCAGCCTGCTCTTCATCGGCTACCCGGTGTGGTGGCTGCTCGGCATCGTCCCGTTCGTCATGGTCGTCGCCACCGCCTGGCTGGCGATCGACCTGTGGCATCACCGGCCGCTGCGGATCCCGGCCGGTTTCTCCTTCTGGCTGCTGTTCCTGGTGTGGGTAGTGCTGGGCGTCCTCGTGGTGCAGACCAACGCTCCCCTCTCGGTGGTGGGCCTGAACGTCAACCGTTACCTGACCTGGGGCATCCGGCTGCTCTACTACCTCCAGGCCACCGTCGTCCTGCTCTACGTCGTGAACCTGCGCGAGCGCGCAGCGCTGGCGCGTGTGCTCAACGCCTTCGCCTGGATGTTCGTCTGGGTCGTCGCGGGCGGGCTGCTCGGGACGCTGCTGCCCCACGTGGACTTCCCGTCGCTGTTCGAGGTCGCGCTCCCCCATCGGTACGCCGCCAGCGCCTTCGTGCGCTCGATGGTCCACCCGAACCTGGTCGAGCACATGCTCGCCACCGGGGACGCCCGGCCCAGCGCGCCGTTCCCCTACGCCAACGTGTGGGGACTGAACTTCGCGTGCTTCCTCCCGTGCTTCGTACGCTCGTGGCTGGGCTCCGGCTCGCCGCGGCGTCGGGCGGTCGCCGTCGTCGTCCTGATGCTGTCGGTCATCCCCGTGATCACCTCCCTCAACCGCGGGCTCTGGTTGGCCCTCGCGCTGGCGCTGCTCACCGTCGTGGTCCGGCTGGCCCTCGAGCGACGTGCCCGGCTGCTCATCCTGACGACGGTCTCCGCGGTGGTGGCGGTCGTAGCGCTCGCGGTCACTCCGTTGGGCGCCACCGTCTCCCACCGGCTCGACTCCCCCAACAGCAACCAGGGACGCACGGAGCTCGCGATCCGAGGGTTCACCAGCACCTTGGCCTCACCCGTGGTCGGGTTCGGCACCACCCGCGACGTGCAAGGGAGCCTGTCGTCCATCGCCGGGGGCGCGACGACGTCGTGCCCCAGATGCAGCCCACCGTCGTTCGGGACCCAGGGACAGCTGTTCCTCATCACCTTCGCCCAGGGCTTCGTGGGCGGGGTGTTCTACCTGGCGTTCGTGCTGCTCATGCTCGTGCGGGGTTTCCGGATCCGCGGACCGGACGTGACCATGGCGTCCGCGATCCTTGTCATGCACCTCTCGACACTGGCCGTCTACAGCGCCGACAACCTGGCGATCCTGCCGATCTTCTTGTCGCTCGGCGTGATCGGGCGGGAGCTGGAGCTGCGCCGCGTGCCCGGTGCGATCCGGGTCCCGTGGCTGTGGAGCGCCCTGCGCGCACGGCCGCGCGTCGCGATGGCGACGGTGGCACTCGGCCTGCTCGGCGGGCTCGTCTGGCACGTCGCGTTCCCGCCACCGGTGACGATGAGCACGTCGGTCGTCCTTCCGGACGCGGGGCAGGACGGCGCGGCCACGGGCTCGGGCTTCCCGCCCACGACGCTCGACACCCTGGCGCAGATGGTCAGCGGCGAGAACATCACGCAGCCGGTCGCGGCGGCCACGGGGGCGTCCCCCGGGTCGGTCGGTGGACGGCTGGCCGTGACCGCGATCCCCAACACCCGGATCGTGAACCTGCAGTACACCGATCCCTCGGCCGCGGTGGCGAAGGCCGGTTCCACGACTGCCGCCCAGGCGCTGCTCGCCGTACGACGCGCGCAGCTCGACGCCCAGCACGACAGCGGGGTGCACGCAGCGAAGGTCTCGGCCCGCGGGTTGGCGACCGGGGTGCTGGTCACACAGCGGTCGGTGCACGCGGTCCGGTCGCACCAGCGAGGGCCTGTCACCCGGGGGATCGCCCGGCAGCTCATGCAGCAACGTACGACGGTGACCACCGCCTGGGACGAGGCCGACGACGCCCGTAGCCGGCTCGAGCTCGACATACCTCTGCAAGGCGCGTTGACCCACGTCACCCACGAGGTCGTCCAGCCGGTGCCGTGGGGTGAGTCCGCGGCGAACGGGATCGCGGCCGCCCTGGTGATCGCCGCAGGGATCGGCATGGCAATTCGGAGAAGGAACCGGTTCGCATTGCTGCCGGTGCCGCTGACAAGTGAGGCAGATGTGAAGACTTCCAACGACCACTACCCCAGGCGGGGCACCATGGACCGCAACAGGGGGGAGGCGCACGTGGCACGTCTGGAGCCGCGCGGACAGCTCGACCGCGGGGTCGCACCACCGCGGCCGGTGGTCGCGGGCGCGAGCGCGAGCGCGATCGGCCTGGACTCACTCTGGTCCGTCCTGCGCCGTCGCCGGCTGAGCTTCCTGATCACGTTCCTGGTGGTGGTCCTGCTCGGGGGTGCTTACTCCGTCGTGCACGGCTCGACGTACACCTCGACGACCACGGTCTTCCTCCAGCCGATCACCGGCAACGCACTCTCCACGTCGTCGTCCTCCAACCCGCAGGCGCTGACGGTGGCCATGCAGACCGAGGCCAACCTCGTGGACTCCCAGCCGGTCATCGACGAGGCGGGCAAGACGCTCGGCCGTGGCCTGGGCCCGGTCACCGCCACGGTGCCGCAGAACACCCAGATCCTGCGGATCGCGTACACGGGTACGTCGAGGGGTGCCGCGAAGGCGGGCGCGTCTGCCGTGGCGACGGCGTTCCTCGACTACCGCAGCAGCGTGGCGCAGCAGAGCATCACTACTCAGACCGACGCGCTCGACAAGCAGATCTCCACCACGCGCAGGGACCTGAAGGCCGCTCTCGCCAAGGTGAACTCCAGCACCCCGTCGACGCAGGCGAACGTCGACGTCCAGCTGCTCACCACCCGGCTCTCCGGACTCACCCAGAGCCTCGCCCAGGTCAAGGCCCTCAGCACCGGGCCCGGATCCGTGGTCAAGGCGGCCACGGCCGGCCGAGCCCCGATCCTCGGACGCACCCCCGTGCTGCTGGTCGGCACGATCCTGCTCGGACTCGTTGCCGGTCTCGGGGTGGCCCTGCTGCGCGACCGGATGGACGATCGGCTGCGGCTGGGCCGCGATCCCTCGGTGGCGGGCCTGCCGGTCCTGACCAAGATCTCGCCCCATGATCACGACCTCAGCGACTTCGTCGACGGGCTCGACCCCGGCGACCCGATGCGCGAGGCCTACCGGCAGGCCCGGGCCGGCGTCCTCGCGAGCACCGACCGACCATCGGTCATCACCGTGACGCCGTTCGCCGGCAGCGGGCTCGTGAGCTACATCGGCTGCAACCTGGCGCTCGCACTGAGCGAGGCCGGCTACCGGGTCCGGATCGTCGACGCGAGCCTGGAGCGTGAGGCGAGACCCGATTTCCCCGCCCACACCCGCGTCGGTCTCGCCGAGCACCTGATCAGTAAGCAGTCCCTGGAGCTGAAGCTCGGTCGCTGGCATCGTGTCGAGCTGCTCCAGGCCGGCAAGGAGCTCGGCTCCGTGCGCGACCTGTTCTCCAGCGAGCGGATGAGCGGGCTGCTCGACCGGCTCAGCAAGGTCGCCGACTACGTCGTGGTGCTGGCCCCCGAGGCAGCGACGGCAGAGGCCGTCGCCCTGGCCGGGGTCTCCGACGCCACGGTGATGGTGGGCCGCGAAGGACACACGACCCAGACCGACGTACGCGAGCAGGCCGCGCGCTACCGCGGCCTCGGCGCCGACGTGATCGGCCTCATCGTGCTCGACGAGCACGCCACCACCAAGTCCGTGCCCGCCGCGACGCCGGTCGTCGCGTCGGCCGACGACGTTACATGACAGGTCAGTCCTACCTCACCGAGGTGCTCGAGACCCTCTGGCCGGGCGGACCCGACGCCCCGGACGACGCCGGAGGCGACGTGCGCCTACTGGCGCTTCCCCACCCGCGGTCACCGAGGGTGGTGCTGCCGGTCCGGCCGTGGCGAGTCAGCGCCGGCGCCCTGCGTCACTACCGCACCTCGGCCACCGGTCTACGCCGGTTCGGGGCCGAGGCGGGCAGCCTCGGCTTCCGCGTCGGGATGGGTGAGCTGCTCCCTGGACGCGGCGTGCGGCGGCCTTCGGCGAACGGCATCGACACGCATCTGAGCGAGGTCCTCGGCCACCGCGTCCACGTCTCGCTCTACGTCGGGCCGCAGCGAGCAGTGCAGAAGCCGGTGCTGCAGATCCTCGACGACCGCGGACACCCGATGGCGTTCGCGAAGATCGCGATGAACCCGCTCACGACCCGGCTGATCCGCAACGAGGCGGCGGCGTTGAACCGCCTGCAGACCGCGGACCTGCGGACGGTGCGCGTGCCCCGCGTGCTCCACCACGGCTCGTGGAACTCCCACGAGGTCGTGGTCCAGGAGGCGCTCGTTCCCAGGGGCGCGGCAGGAGTCGACCCCCACCTCGTGGCCGCGGCCGCGCGTGAGGTGGCGGCAGTGGATGGGCTGCAGGAGGACTCTGCAGCGGACGGCTCCTACGTCGCAGGGCTCCGGAGCCGGCTGGCCGCGCTCGACACGGCGCACACCCGCGCACTCGGTGACGCACTCGAGGCGTTGCCGTCGGGCGCGACGCCGCGCATCACGACCGGCACCTGGCACGGCGACTGGGCGTCGTGGAACATGGCCCGGTCCGGCTCCAAGGTGCTCGTGTGGGACTGGGAGGGTTTCCGCAGCGGGGTCCCCGTGGGTTTCGACGCCTGCCACCACCGCGTGTGCGACCAGGTGACGTTCGGCGGCGTCTCTGCGGTCCAGGCGTTCGGCGGGCTGCTCGACGACCTCGACGACGTGCTCGGGCCGATGGGGGTCGAGCCCGACGCCCGCCCGTGGACCGCCCTGCTCTACGCAGTCGAGCTCGCCACGTCGTACGTCGAGAACGGCGAGGCCGAGGTCGCCGGCACGAGCCTCAGCCGGCTCGACGACTGGCTCGATGACGTGCTGGGATCCGGCCGGGACGCCGTCGAGCAAGGGGTCCGCTCGTGAGCGTGCCAGCGGTCACACCGGCCGGAGACACCCGCGCGGACGGCGACCTCCGGGCCGTGGCCCGTGGCGGCGCCGCCAACCTCCTCGGCTCCGCGGTCACCGGCGTGGCCCTGTTCGCGATGACGGTGCTGGTGACGCGGATGCTCCCGCGTACCGACGCCGGCGTGTTCTTCACCGCCACCTCTCTCTTCCTCCTGGTCACGGCCGTGGGCCAGCTCGGCACGTCCACCGGCCTCGTGTACTTCGTCGCACGCGCCCGAGCCCTCGGCCGTCCCGGGAGCATCCCGGCGCTGGTGCGGATGGCCCTCGTGCCCGTTGTCGTCGTCGGCATCGTGGTCGGTCTGATCGCGATCGCCGTCTCCCAGCCCTTGGCCGAGCTGGTGTCGGGCGCCCACGCCGACCAGACGGCGATCTACCTCCGGATCCTGAGCGTCTTCGTCCCGATCGCCGGAGCGGAGGTCGTGTGGCTGGCCACGCTCCGGGGCTTCGGCTCGATGCGGGTCAACGCGTGGGTGGAACTGGTCGGGCGCCCGCTGCTCCAGCTCGCCCTGATCGCGGTCGCGCTCACCACCGCCAGCGCCGGGTGGATCGCTCTCGCCTGGGCGCTCCCGTACGCCGCGGCTGCCGCGGCCGCCTACCTCTTCTGGGCCCGACGCGCCCGGCGGGTGACAGCATCCGGTGGGATGCCGGGCCCGACCAGGTCCGAGTTCTGGACGTTCACCGGCCCACGTGGTGTGACCGGTGTGATCCAGGTGCTCTTGCAGCGCTTCGACATCGTGCTGGTCGGCGCGCTCGCCGGAGTGACCCAGGCGGCCATCTACGCCGCAGCCACGCGCTTCGTCGTCGTCGGACAGATGGCCGTGACGGCATTCACCCAGGCGACCCAGCCTCGGCTCAGCCACACCATCGCCCGCCATGACCATGCGGGAACGAACGAGATCTACCGGCTCTCGACCACCTGGCTGATCCTGCTCACCTGGCCGCTGTACCTGACACTCCTGATCTTCCGCGGCCCCCTGCTCCAGGTCTTCGGCCGGGGGTACGAGACCGGCAGCTCGGTGCTCGTGTGGCTGTCCATCTCGATGCTCGTCGCCACCGGCTGCGGCCTGGTCGACGTCGTGCTCTCGATGGCCGGACACACGTCATGGAACATGTACAACGCCTTCGGAGCCCTGACCTGCAACATCGTGCTCGACTTCCTGCTGATTCCCGGACACGGGGTACTGGGAGCCGCGATCGGCTGGTCGGCGGCCATTTGCCTCCGTAACCTCGCGGCCGCGACCCAGGTCGGTCTGGCCCTGCGTCTGCATCCGGTCGCTCGCTGCACGTTGCTCGCGGCGGCGCTGACCCTCACCGCGTTCGGGGTGGTCGCGCTTCTGGTGCAGGAGATGCTCGGCGACACCCTGGTCGGCCTGGTGGTGACGGGCGTGACGGGCACAGCCGTGATGGTGGTCGGCATCCTGGCGGGCCGCCGATCCTTCCAGCTCAACGCCTTCGCGATGGACCTCCCTAAGTTTGGGGGTCACGGACGTCGGCACGTCGGCGACGATGGGGCCCGAGGATCAGACGGGGGTTGAGATGCAAGCAGTGGTCGTCGTATGGGTGGTCTGGATCGGGCTCGTGCTCGCGGTGAGCGCGGTCGCACTCGCTCGGGTCCCGGACCTGGCCGCACCACCGACGTGGCAACGCCTGAGGTCCCGGGTCGCACCCGTTTTCACCTCCATGCGAGCCCAGCTGGGCCGTGTGGGGACCGCGGCCGTGGTCTACCTGTTCGGTGCCGCGGTGATCGTCGCGGTGTGCTGGCCGGCCGGCCTCCTCGCCCACGGCGTCCAGGGTCCGGTCGACTGGCCTCTGTTCCACTGGTTCCAGGACCGCCAGAGCGCTTCGTGGTCGGACTTCTGGTTGAAGGCGACGAACATCGGCAAGCCGCGGATCACCCAGGGATTCACGGCGGTCGCCGCGGTCTTCTTCGCCGTGGTCTGGGCGCGACGTGGGCTGAAGTGGTGGTACCCCCTGCTGGCACTGCCGCTGGGCTACGCGCTCGAGAAGTACACGCAGATCATCATCCAGGACGTCGTCCACCGCGGGCACCCGCCCACCACGCACGGCACGTTCCCGTCCGGCGGGTGCGCCCGGGTGATGGTCGTCTACGGGATGATCATCTTCCTGACCGTGGCGTGGCGCTGGCCCCACGTGAGGCGCGCCTGGGTGGCCGGCTGGTGCGTGCTGGCCTGTCTGGTCTCGGTCCAGGCCTACGCCCGCCTCTACAACCTCGAGCACTGGTCGACCGACGTTGCAGGCGGCGTGCTCTTCGGCCTCTTGTTGCTGCTCGTGATGACCGGCTGCCTGCGCATCCTGTGCTCCGAGCCGCTGGTGCCTCGCGACCACCACGATGAGGCACCACTGCCGATCGAAAGCGTCAGCAGCCACCCGCCGGAGGCCCGCCGCCAGGAGCGCCAGCCGGTGACCCTCCGCGACGCTCCGGCTGCCCCCTAGCGACCGCGAGCACGGCTCGCCGGTTCCATGTACGACGGGCGAGGTCGAGGTCGAGGGCGCTCAGACGAGCCAGCCGGGCCGACGACCGAGGAGCTCCGCCAGCCGGGCGTCGTGGCTCTCGTAGTGGGCACGCAACCGGTCGCGCAGGTGTTCGGGCATCGGCGCGCTGGGGCGCGCGTTGTGCTGCTCGAAGGTCCCCGGCGACCACGCGTCGAGCTCCAGGAACTCGAGCAGCGACGCGAACTCGCCCTCGGGATCGCCGAAGAATCGCTCGCTCTCCATCACGTGCACCTGCTCGGCGGGGAACAGCTCGCGCACCCGCTCGAGCTGCTCGGCGTACTGACCGCGCCGGGTGTAGGCCTGGTGCCGGTGTGCGTGGCTCTCGTAGTCGGGATCGAGCCGCATCCGCTCGATCTCGCCCTCGAGCCGCTCGTCCTCGAGGTCGAGGGCTAGACCGAAGTCCGCCTCCGTCTCGAAGCCGCGGGCGAACTCGTGCTTGTACGCCGAGTACGCGCGTTCAACCGGGTCGCGGAGCATGGCCACGAGCTTGATGTCCGGGAAGTCCCCCGCGATCCGCTCCATGGCGAACGGGTGGAACAGGTAGTACGTGCAGGCCTCGAACGCCACGGGCGCCGAGCGCCCCGCGCGCCGGCGCGCCGGGCCCGCCACCGGGAAGTGACCGCGGTACCACGAGCGGCCGCGCGTGTAGTTGAGCGTGAAGTAGTCGGTGCCCTTCTCGACCGGAGGACGTCTCACCTGCGGGTGCTCGGACAGCGACTTGAAGATCGTGGTCGTCCCGCACCGCTGCCCACCGATCACCAGGAAGGACGGCTCCATCCGGTAGCGCGAGGTCGCGGGCCCGATCTGGAGGTAGAGCGAGCGCGCGGCCGGCTGGAGCGGACGCGGAACCAGATGGCGCACCTGGCGCAGTCTGGGCATGTCAGTGGTCACCTGCGGCACGCCGTTGCTCCCCATTCCTACGCTGTCTCCCTGAGGTTCCATCGAACCATGCAGCGTGGTGCGCGGGTTCCACCAGGTTGGGGAGAACCGCTAGGGGAACGACCGCGCTCCCGCGTCCAGGAGACGGTGCACGGAGGCGGCCAGCTCGGGGTCAGAGGTGAACCGGAAGTCGCAGCCCGGCGAGCTGCCGAGGTGGTTCCACACGGTGACCGCCTTGATCTGTGGATGGGTCCGCAACAGCTCGGGCGTGGCGTCGTACCAGGTGTGGGTCGGGCTGGAGGTTCCCGGGAGCGGCACGGTGCCCGACTCGCTGATCATCATCGGTTTGCCGACGTCGATCCCCGCCGACGGGCCGTGTGCGTGCAGGTAGTCGTAGAAGCCGAGCGTCGCCGCCTCGAACGAGTGGAACCGGCCGGGCTCCACCGGACCGACGTCGCAGCCGGCGACGTCGTAGGCCTCCCAGCTGATCCAGTCGACCACGTCGTTCCCCGGCCAGAAGGCGAGGGACGAGGCGTAGGTCTGCGCAATCCCCATCACCACCCAGACCCACACCGCGTTCGTGGCGCCGTTGGACTCGAAGACCTGGTGCACGTGACGCCAGGCGGCGACGTAGTCGGCGGGACTCCCGAGGGCGGTCCGCGCCTGCTGGTCGGGCTCGTGGTCGAAGGTCAGGAACACCGGTGCCCCCAGGCGCGCGACCCCACGGGCCTGGGCCGCCAACGAGGAGTCGTAGGCGCCGTCGGCGATGTCCCGCCAGGTCACGGTCGTCGAGTCGGCGTTCGAGAAGTCCCGGGCGTCGATGTCCAGGTGCAGGATCTGCCCTCGTGCTACCACGGCTTCGTCGTACGACGACGGGATCACGTCGTTGATGTCGTGGAAGGAGTACACGAGGTCGGCCTCACCCCCCATCGCTCGCTCGGTCTGGTCGAGGTCCGCGACCGTGGGCGCGGGTGCCACCACCCCGATCCAGGGCCCACACCGTGGGACCAGGTCGGCCCCGGACCGACAGGAGTGACCACCCTCCCAGCGCGAGACGACGGCTGCCCCCACGGCCACCACCAGCGCGAGCACCAGCGCGGCAGCGAGGACGAACAGTGAGCGTCTGCCCCGACGCGATGGGTCGGACGACGTGCTCGGGTGGGCCGTCATCCATACACCTCGCTTTATCGCCTATTCCGGGGACGATCCCGCTCCCCGGGGCACCTACCGTCGGATCGGGCTCGCCTGGCGCATGCCCATGATCGCGTGGTCCGGGGGGGCTACGGGTCCACAAGGATGGGGAAACCAATGGTTCGGCGGCGCGTCGTAGGAATTCTGTTGGGCTTGTCCCTTCCGTTGCTGGGGCTGATCGCCCTGGGGTCTTCTCCGGTGGAGGCGCATCAGCCGTCGACACCCGCGCCCTCTCAGGGCGCCGTCCCGTCGGCTGTCCCGTCGGCCATCACGCCGCAGATCGACGACGGCGCAGTGTGGAGCGTGGCCCAGGTGGGCAACACGCTGGTGATGGGCGGCACCTTCACCAAGATCGGCGGCGTCTCGCACCCGTACCTCGCGGCGATCAACGCCACGACGGGCGCCGTCAGCACGACGTTCAACGCCGTGCCGAACGGTCAGGTCTTCTCCGTGATGCCCGGCCCGAACGACCACACCGTGTACGTCGGTGGCTCCTTCACGTCGGTCTCCGGGAACGCGGCACAGTTCCTCACGCTGCTCGATACGACGACCGGCGCCCCCGTCTCGACCTTCCACGGACCGACCTTCGACTTCGGCATGATCCGCGACATGGCGGTCTCCGGTGGCCGCCTCTACGTCGGCGGGTTCTTCGGCCGCGTCGGCGGCAAGCCGCACGCCGGCATCGCCGCCCTCAACGCCACGACCGGTGCGGTCGACCCCTACCTGAACGTCCAGCTCGCGGGTCACCACAACGACTCCGGCGGCGGGGCCCAGGGCTACATCGGGCCATGGGCGATCGACGTGTCTCCCGACGGGTCTCGACTGATCCTCACCGGCAACTTCAAGACCGCCGACGGTCTGCTCCGTGACCAGCTCGCGATGATCGACCTGGATGCCGGCGGTGCCGTGGTAGACCCGAACTGGTCGACGAACCGCTACTCGCCGTACTGCTTCAACTGGGCCTTCGACGGCTACACCCGCGGCGTCAGCTTCTCGCCCGACGGGTCCTACTTCGTGGTCAACGCCACCGGCGGCGGGAACCCCGGCACCCTGTGTGACGCGACCTCGCGCTTCGAGACCGCGTCCACCGGCACCGACCTCCAGCCGACCTGGGTCGACGAGACGGGTGGAGACACCGTCTGGGGCACCACCGTCACGCCCGACGTGGTCTACATCGGCGGCCACAACCGCTGGAACAACAACCCGCAGGGCGTCGACCGTGCCCAGCCCGGCGCCGTTCCGCGGCCCGGCCTCGCGGCCCTCGACCCCGTCAGCGGTCGCCCGTTGACCTGGAACCCCGGCCACAACCCGCTGGGGGCTGCTGTCTACTCCTTGCTGGCGACCCCCACGGGTCTCTGGATGGGATACGACGCCAATTGGGTCGGCAACTTCAAGTACAAGCGGATGAAGATCGCCTTCTTCCCGTACCAGGGCGGCTACTCGCTCGCGTCGACCGCGAGCACGCAGCTTCCCGGCACCGTCTACCTCGGTCGCCTGGCGGCCAACGGACAGTCGAACGTGCTCTACCGCGTCGACGCCGGCGGGCCGGAGGTCGACGCGACGGACGGTGGGCCCAACTGGAGCGAGGACGACGGCGCGCAGCCGAGCGCCTTCCGCAACCAGCAGAGCAGCACGGCCGACTACGGTCCGGTCGACCACCTGAACCCCAATGTCCCGTCGTCCACGCCGGCCGGCATCTTCGACCACGAGCTGTGGAGCCCGACGGACAGCCCACCGCAGAGCTGGGACTTCCCGGTCCCCGCGGGTACCCACACCGAGGTGCGCCTGTACTTCGCGAACCGGTACACCGGCACGAGCCAGGTAGGTCAGCGCGTCTTCAACGTCAACCTCGAGGGCAACACCGTGCTGCCCAACTACGACATCGTGGGAGACACCGGTGACCAGACCGGCGTCATGAAGTCGTTCAACGTGACGAGCGACGGCGACATCAACATCTCCCTCACCCACGTGACCGAGAACCCGCTCATCAACGGCATCGAGATCATCAACAAGGACGTGCCGGCACCGCCGCCGCCCACGGACACCCTGTCCGCGGTGGGCTTCGACGGGACCACCGCGACCGGCCCCACCACCGTGCCCGGCACGGGCATCCCGTGGAGCCAGACCCACGGCGCCTTCATGGTCGGCAAGCAGCTCTTCTACGGATCGAGCGACGGCTTCCTGTACCGCACCACGCTCAACGGCTCGACGTTCGGTACGCCGACCAAGGTCGACCCGTACCACGACCCGGTCTGGGACGGTGTGGACACCAACGACGGCACGACGTTCGACGGTGCCTCGCCGACCCTGTACGGCCAGATGTCCTCGGTGACCGGCATGTTCTACCAGGCGGGTCGGCTCTACTTCACGCTCAAGGGTGACTCGGCTCTGCACTACGCCTGGTTCTCGCCCGACAGCGGCATCGTCGACAACACCGAGTTCAGCGCACCGTCCTCGGTCAACTTCAGCAACGCCGACGGCATGTTCGTCTCGGGCAACACGCTCTACTACGTGAAGTCGTCCGACGGGAGTCTCAACTCAGTGAGCTTCAGCGGCGGTGCCGTGACAGGCTCGCCGCAGCTGGTGAACAGCGTGGCCACGGGTGGGGTCGACTGGAGCAACCGGTCGCTGTTCTTCGCGGCGTCGCCTCCGGCGAACCAGAAGCCGACGGCGGCCTTCGCCTCTACCTGCAGCGGCGGTGGCTGCGCCTTCGACAGCACCGGCTCGCTCGACACCGATGGGTCGATCGTCGGCTACTCGTGGAACTTCGGGGACGGCTCCGCGGCCGGCTCCGGTCCGACGACGTCGCACACGTACGCCGCCACCGGCACCTACGACGTGACCCTGACGGTGACCGACAACAGCGGCGGGACGGGCACCATCACCCACCAGGTGTCGATCACCTCGCTCAACAAGCAGATCCAGTTCGTGGGATCGGCTCACTCGGCGGCGGGGTCGCAGACCTCGAAGTCCGTGACGATCCCCGCCACCGCCGGCGTGGGCGACACGATGGAGCTGGTGTTCACCTCCTCCACCTCGAACACGTGGAGCGGCCCGGGAGCCGGGTGGACCCAGGTCGGCACGACGCTGACCAACGCCACCATCCGCTCCTCGGCATGGGTGAAGACGGTCGCTGCCGGTGAGCCGGGCTCGAAGATCACGCTGACCTCGAGCACGACGGGCAAGGCAGTGATGAGCCTGGGCGTCTACCGGGGTGTCTCGATCTCGAGCCCCGTCGACGCCTTCGTGACCGCAGGCGACGCCGGTGGCACGAGCCATGCGACACCCTCGCTCACGGCGAAGGCCGGCGACTGGGTGGTGTCGTCGTGGACCGACAAGTCGGCGGGGGTGTCCGCCTGGACGGCGCCGGCGGGCGTCACCAAGAGGGACGACTCCTACGACACCGGGACCTCTGGTCGCTTCAGCTCGCTGCTCGCGGACTCCGGCGGCCCGGTCGCGGGTGGCTCCTACGGGGCCCTCACGGCCACCACCGACACCACCAGCGACAAGGCGATCATGTGGACGATCGCGCTGCGCCCGGCCACTACCGGGGCGAACCAGAACCCGCAGGCGGCGTTCACGCAGAACTGTGACGCCACCGGGGCCTGCTCGTTCGACGGGTCAGGGTCGAACGACCCCGACGGCAGCATCGCGTCGTACGCCTGGACGTTCACCGACGGTGGCACGAGCACGCAGCAGCAACCGGCGCACACCTTCGCCGCGTCCGGCACCTACAACGTCTCCCTGACAGTCACCGACAACCAAGGGGCGACGAACACCGTCTCCCATCCGGTCTCGGTCACCGTCGGCAGCTCCTCGGGAGTTGCGTTCGTGGGCGCTGCACACTCGAGCGCGGGATCGCAGACGTCGAAGTCGGTGACCATCCCGGCGACCGCGCACGCGGGCGACACGATGGTGCTGGTCTTCACCAGCGGCACCACGTCCTCGTGGTCGGCTCCCGGCGCCGGGTGGACCCAGGTCGGCACGACCCTGGTCAACGGCACCATCAACTCGGTCGCCTACGTCAAGCAGGTCGGCACCGGCGACCCGGGGAGCAAGGTGACCCTGACAGCCAGTGCGACCGGCAAGGCGATCATGAGCCTCGCGGTCTACTCGGGCGTGTCCGCCAGTACGCCGGTCGACGGGTTCAACCGGGCCGGCGACGCGGGCGGCACCAGCCACACCTCGCCGACCGTGTCCGGAGCCGGCGGCGACTACGTTGTCACCGTCTGGACCGACAAGTCGACGGCGGTGTCCGCCTGGACCGCTCCCGGTTCGGTGGTCAAGCGTGACGACGCCTATGACACCGGGACCTCGGGCCGGTTCAGCGTGCTGGTCGCGGACTCCAACGGGGCCGTGGGGGCGGGTGCCTACGGCGGCTTCACCGCGACGACCAACACCAGCAGCGACAAGGCGGCGATGTGGACCATCGCCCTCAAGCCGAGCTGAACCGACCCGCGCTCAGTCCCGACACGGCCCCGCAGCGGCCCCACCGCTGCGGGGCCGTGTCGTTCTGACTCGTTCGGCATCCGTCTGAGGAGGGCCGCTCTCGGTTCGCCAGGCCACGAAGGTCCGCCCTATGCTGGCTCGTCTCGCTCACCGCTGCCCCCACGGAAACGAGAACCCGATGTCTGCGCGACTGCACCGCCACTCCCTACCCGTCCTCGTCGCCCTCATCGCGACCTCCGTCCTGGCCACGCTGACGACGTCCGTGGCCGGCGCCCAGAACGTCCCCACGGCGCGTGACACCCGGCAGAGGTCCGCCGGCCGCCCGTGCACCGTGTCCCCGAAGCTGGTCCCGTCCTGCGGCCTCTGGTGGGGTGTCTCGCCGGGCATGTGGCAGGACCGCAAGGCCGGCACCCACGCCTTCGAGCGTCAGCTGGGCGCCCGCGTCGACATCTACAAGAGCTACCACTTCAACAACGACCTGTTCCCGACGCCGTCTGAACGGGCCATCGCCCGACAGCGGGGTCACCACCGGCTCCTCGACCTCGACTACGTGCCGGACGGCGCACTGTCCTGGGCACAGGTCGCCGCCGGTCGGGACGACGCCCAGCTGATCCGCGAGGCGCGGTACCTGAAGCGGACCTTCAGGCACAAGCTCTTCATCAGCATCCACCACGAGCCGGAGGAGGAGGTCGTCCAGACCCCCGGTTCCGGGCACCGGGCCGCCGACTTCGCCGCGATGTTCCGCCACGTCGTCGATGTGTTCCGCGCGCAGGGCGTGCACAACGTCGTCTGGGTCTACAACATCATGGGCGACCAGGGCGCCGACTCGGAACCGTGGTTCCGCCAGCTGTACCCCGGCAACCGCTACGTCGACTGGATCGCCGCGGACATCTACGGCTGCTTCGCCTCCAACATCTGCCACAGCTTCGCCAAGAGCAGCCTCAACCAGCGGTTCTCACCGGTCGCACCGTGGCCCGGCTTCTACCGGTGGGCGACGCGCGCACATCCCGGCAAGCCGATCATGCTCTCGGAGTGGGGCGCCTTCTCCAACGTCGGTGAGGCCAAGCGCGTGCGGTACCTCAGCACGGTGCGCCATCAGCTCCGCAACTTCCCGCGCCTGAAGGCGTTGGTCTACTGGAACTCCAACCGCACCTCGCGAGGCGACGTGCACCTCCAAGCGGGCACCCGCGCCTCACACGTCGTCGGACGCCTGGCCCGCAGCCACCGCTTCCGCCAGCGCGTCCACTGATCCCCAGCGCGCGGTCACGGCTCTCGCGTCAGGTCGTGAACCGAGCGTCGAAACAGCTCGACGCCGTGGGCGTGGAGACGTGGAAGCGCCAGGTCCCCGACGCCGGCAGGGTGAGATGGATCGGGAAGTACTTCCACTGCGCTGCCTGCTCAGCGTGCGTGGACGTCGTCCGGACCGGCGCGCCGGCCCTTCCTGGCCGGGTCGCGGTCACGGTCACGCGGCCGACCGACCGTGACGACGGGATGACGTAGAAGAACGACTCGTCCGCCACGTAGGCGTTCTTGGCACTTCGGAACTTCGCCCGGGCATCCGCGAAGTTGCCCATCGCGACGGATCCCGCCCGGACGTCGGTCCGGTTCCCGACCGCGACGCACCCGCGTGAGGTCGATGAGCCCGAGAGCTGGGCGAGTACGGCGTTCTGGCTCTTCGGCTGGCGCGCCCTGGTGCCGGTGGTGTCGTCGTACGAGCCCTTCGGCAGGTGGCCGGCCGCCGCTCGGGCGCCGGAGCCGTGGTCCGTCTTCGAGCCGGCGGAGGACCCACTGCTCGTCGACGGCGAGGAACCCGGTGCGCCGGACGAGGTCGCCGCGGACGCATCCGACTGCGCATCCGACTGCCCGGCCGCCGTGTCGGCGGACTGGTGGGACCCGCACGCGGTCAGACTCACCGCGAGCGCCGTGGCGAACACCGTCGCCACTCCCCGGACCTTCAGCTTCACGTTTCCCCCCGTATGCGGTAGGTCGAACCTAACCTGCGCCTCACGACCCGGCCATCGCCGAAAGTGAGGATCAGCCGGCCGCCGGCCAACGACGACCTGCGGAGCTGCGTGAGTCGGGCACACCGGGCACCTGCGGGGGCTTCCACCCGACCTGGTGGGCGAGTCCGACCGCGGTGAGCTGCGAGCTCACCTGGAGCTTGGCCAGGATCGACTTCACCTGGGTCCGCACGGTCGACTCGGACACGACCCGGGTGCGCGCGATCTCGCTGACCTGATGGCCGGCCATGAGCTGGTCGAGCACCTCCGCCTCGCGCCGGGTGATCTGGTCGAACCGCTCCCGGATCTGTCGCTGTGCGGCCATCGACTCACGATGGATCTGCAACAGTTCGGCCCGCCGCTCGCGGCGAATCACCGCGCGTCCAGCACGCAGGCGGCAGACGGTGTCGACGATGGTGCCAAACGGCACGGACTTGTGAATCACCGTCGCCGCCCCCGATGCGAGCGCCTCCCCCTGACGCGCCGCCGCCGTGGCGCCGGTGATGACCGCCACGGTGATCCCGGAGCTCACGAGCACCGGCACCAGACTCGTCCCGTCCCTTCCGACGCCGAGGTCGAGATCGAGCAGTACCAGCTGAGGATGTGTCTGCTCGATGCTCCGCAGGAGCTTGGCGGGCGACGTGTCGCCGCGTGGAACCACGCACTGCGCCCGGATCCCCTCGGTCCGTAGAGCAATCACGAGGGTCTCGGCGAACAACGAGTGGTCATCGACCACCGTGACCCGGTACTCAGCGTTCATGCCGCGCCGTCCAGGTGCCCTTGGGGCAGCGTCAGCTCGAAGCGTGCCCCCGCATGGGAGTCGGTGACGAGCTCCAGGGTCCCGCCCATCCCGCGGGCCATGCCGCGGGCGATCGACAGCCCGAGCCCTTGGCCCTCGGAGTCCTCGCGGTGCGCACCGCGCTGGAAGATGACGTCCCTCAGCTCCTCGGGAACCCCCGGCCCGGTATCGGTGACACTGACCCGGATCATCGAGCCCTCGCGCGTGGCCGCGATCCGGGTGGCCGCCCCCGGTGCGTGTCGCGACGCGTTGACGAGCAGGATGTGCAGCAGCTCGATCACGACGTCGCGGCGACCGTGGATCCGGAAGCCGGAGTCCTGCCAGGTGACGTCCTGGTGAGCCAGCCGCCGCGTGAGTACGACGCCGCGGACGATCTCGTCGAGATCCATCTCGTCGACCGGTTGGTTCTCGGGCGCGCTCAGGTCCGAGAAGGACGCGAGCCGTTGCAGGCGTTGCAGCTCCTCGACCAGCATGACGCCGAGTCGTTGCTCCACCCCCGGACCCGGCTCGTCGGCCGGTCCCGTCAGGACCTGGATCGCTGCGGCGACCGCGGCGAGCCCGGAGCTCACGGCGTGCATGCGATCTTCGTAGTCGGCCAGCGTGCCGGAGCCTGCTGGATACGGACCTGGCTCTGCCACGGCCCGCGACGCGATCACGTCTTCGTAGGACACGGTCCGGCTGGAACACGGTCGGTGAAGACCGGTGCCTGGACGTCCCACAGTGACACACTTGGACATCGTTGATTCCCCCTGTTGACGCCCGATCCCCCCGGAAGGCGTCACAGCCAGAGATGCCATCACCCCCTTGGATGGCGCCCTCCCGGTGCGCTCACGAGGAGCTCCGGACCCGGCTGTACAAGCATCATGGTGTCCCTGTCCGCAAAAGTCGATACGGCGGGCAAAGATTTAGGTTCCTCTCACCCGTTGGGGTCACGTGCGAGCAAACCAGCCCCTACCACTGGGCCAGGGAGCCGACGCGCAGGCGGGATCTCGGACCCCTCGGGGACCCCTCCGCGGTCACTCTCGGAGCGCTGCGTCAGTAGGCGCCGCGACGACGCACGACGGCGCCGAATGTTCGGGCCAGGATCGAGGCATCGCCCCGGACCCGCCAGTTGTCGGCGTAGTGCAGGTCGAGTGACATGCCGGCGTCCCAGGACAGGTCGGACCTGCCACTGACCTGCCACAGACCCGTGATGCCCGGGCGGACCGCGAGTCTGCGGAGCTCCACGTCGTCGTACTGGGCGACCTCGGTCGGCAGGGCGGGTCGAGGTCCGACCAGGGACATCTCGCCTCTGACCACGTTGATCAGCTGGGCCATCTCGTCGAGCGAGGTCCGCCGCAGGAAACGTCCCACCCGGGTCACGCGCGGGTCGTCGTGGATCTTGAACAGCAGGCCGGAGCCTTCGTTGCTGGCCAGCAGCTCCTCGAGCGCGCGGTCGGCGTCCACGGTCATGGTGCGGAGCTTGTACATCACGAACGGCGTCCCGTCGCGCCCGATGCGGACCTGTCGGAAGAAGCCGGGGCCCGGTGAGTCGAGGCGGACCACGAGCACCAGCAAGCCGACCACAGGAAGGGAGACGACGAGCAGGAGCATCCCGAGCACGCGGTCGAGGATCTCCTTCGCGAGCCGGACCGGCGCCGAGGGGTTGCTCGGCAGGACGCGCAGCGCGGTCGTGTTCGCGAGCCGCACCGGCACGACCCGGTGGGGGGCCGCCGAGCCGACAGCGTCGAGGACCACCAGCTCGACGTCCTCGTTCTCCAGGAGCCAGCTCAGTCGCCGAAGCTCGGGGTCTGACACCCCGTCTCCGGAGGAGACCATCACCAGGTCCACACCGTGACGCCGGACCAGAGCCGGGACGTTGTCCAGGCCCGCAGTCGTCGGGACGCCGACGATGGACAGCGGCGGCGCGCCTGCCATCCCGGGATCGCTCCGCACCCCGGCGACGACCTCCAGCACCCGGCCGTCGGACCACCGCATGGCCGCGCGCGAGATGCTGGCACGGTCCCCGACGACGAGGACGCGCACCGGGGGGCGCAGGCGACGACACACGCCCGCCACCAGGACGACCACGACGCCGGCGCTCGCCAGTACGGCGACCGACTGCGACAGGGCGGCTGTCGGCGCGACTCCCCCGGCGACGGCCAGGGCCACCACCGAGAACAGGAAGCTCAGGTCCCGGGTCAGCGTCCCCGGATGCACGCTGGCGTCGAGCAGGTGGCGGCTGCGGTAGGCGACGGCCGCCATGCCCAGGGCGAGCAGACCGCCGAGCGGCCCAGCGCCGACGAGCAAGCCCACCCCGAGGCTCACCAGCAGCACGACACCCAGCTCGCCGAGCACCCAGCCATGAGGCTGGAACCGCTCCTTCGCCGTCCAGTTCAGGTCCTCCGGAACACGCGGCGCCGCGTAGGGCTCCGCAACGCTGAGAGAGGGACGTCGTGCAGGTGGGTCCACGACGACGGGGCCGAGGCTGAGGCTGTGCCGGCCCTCGGACTCGTCGGTCTGTCCCTGGACGACGGTCGCGACCTGTTCGGTCCCCCAGGCCTCACGGCCCAGGCGGCGCGACGGCGCGTCCTTCAGCTCACTCATGTGTTCCCCCCACATGCGCGAGGAGGCACGTTCGTGTCCAGCCCCCGCCATGCATCGTCTCGAGGGACGGGTCCCCACTCCACGTCCTCGACGCATTCTCGGGCCGCCGGACCGTGCTAGGCCAGAGAAAGCCTCAAAAGTGCCCGATCTGGGGTATGTGGGCAGGCCCCAGGGTCGCGAGAGGCCGTCAGGAGTTGTAGCGGCCCTGGGTGCGCTCGAGCCCCTCGGTGACCAGCGACTCGACGGCATCTGCCGCCGTCACGACCTGGAGCGGAAGGTCCTTGCGCTCGGCCGCGGAGTAGTTCGAGAGCACGAAGTCGGAGACGTCCTGGCGCCCCGGCGGCCGGCCGATGCCGACCCGGACCCGGTAGAAGTCGCCGGTGCCGAGCGCCGAGCGCATGGACTTCAACCCGTTGTGACCGTTGTCGCCTCCGCCGAGCTTCACCCGCATCGAGTCGAAGGGCAGATCGAGCTCGTCGTGCACCGCCACGATCCGCTCGGGCGGGACCTTGTAGAACGAGGCCAGCTGCTTCACGGCGCCGCCCGACTCGTTCATGTAGCTGCGGGCACGCATCAGGACGACCCGCGGCCCCTCGCTACCCGGCGCCCCCAGTCGGCCCTCGACCACCTCGGCGCGTCCGGACTTGTGGGCGCGGAAGGGCGCACCCATCCGGTCGGCCAGCTCGGAGGTCACGAGATAGCCGACGTTGTGCCGGTGACCGGCGTACGTCGGACCGGGGTTGCCCAGCCCGACGACGAGCCACACGTCGCCTGTCGCCATCTCACCCGTCCCGCTGTCGCCCGCGCCCGACCGGGAGAGCCGCTTGCGCAGCCACTCCGGTCGACGCGGGAGCTTCACTCGGCGGAGTCGCCCTCGGCCGGGGCGCCGTCGCCCTCGGCGGAGTCGCCCTCGGCGGCCTCGCCCTCGGCGGCGGCCTCCTCGTCGCTGACCTCGTGCACGATGCCGGCGTCGGCCTCGGCCTCGGAGAGCTCGGCCTCGAGCTGCTCGGCGGTCTGTGCCTGGGTGATGTTGACGACCAGGGTGTCGGGGTCCACGAGGAGCGTGGTGCCCTCGGGGAGGTCGAGGTCGGAGGCGTGGATCTGGGTACCGATCGCGGCGCCCTCCACCGAGACCTCGATGAACTCGGGGATGTTGGTGGCCTCGGCCTCGACCTGAACGGTCGCGTTCTCGGTGACGACGAGGGTCTCCGACACGGCGTCGCCGACCACGTGCACCGGAACGTCGACGGTGACCTTCTCGCCCTTGCGGACCGCGACGAAGTCGATGTGCTCCAGAACGCGGCGCAGCGGGTCGACCTGGACCTCGCGGGCCAGGGCGAGCTGGCTGCGGCCCTCGATGTCGAGCTCGAGGAGCGCGTTGGCGCCGCCGTGCTTGAGCGCCATCATCGTGTCGTGACCCGGCAGCGTGAGGTGCATCGGGTCGTTGCCGTGGCCGTAGACGACGGCGGGGATCTTGTGGTCGCGGCGGATCCGACGGGCGGCGCCCTTGCCGAACTCGGTGCGCATCTCGGCGGTGATCTTGTCGGGCATCTGGTCCTGCTCCTCGCGTCGTGGTCGCCCTGTTCGTCGAGGGGCGACCGGGATGTCGGTGGGCCACGACGAGAAACGCCGCGCGACAGGGTCAGCGCGGCGTGAACGTGGCCGGCCCTGTCGATCACGGACACCCGGACCAGGCCGGGTTCCCTCGCCGAGGCAACTGCAGAAGTCTAGACAGTGCCTGCCCGCGCTGACGAATCGTCACGGCAACGATCCCGCCATCGGTGTGAACGCCGGCTCGTCTAGGGTCGGTCGGGTGTCGCTGACCTACACCGAAGCCCTCTCCCGCGCCGCCCGGATCTCGGACGTCACCTATCGCATCGACCTCGACCTGACCTCGCGTGAGTCATTCGGGTGTCGCACCACGGTCACCTTCGACCTCCTGGACCCGCGGGCCACCACCTTCCTCGAGCTGACGAACGCCGCAGACCTCCGGCTGAGCGTGAACGGCGCGCCGGTCGAGTCGCCGGTGTACGACGGGACGCGGATCACCCTGCACGACCTCGCACCGAGCAACGAGGTGGTCGTCGAGGCCCGGGTGCCCTACGTGAACGACGGCGACGGGATGCACACCGTCACCGACCCGGCCGACGGCGCGACCTATGTCGCGGCGTACGCCGGCATGGACCTTGCCCACCGGGTCTTCGCGTGCTTCGACCAGCCCGACCTGAAGGCGCCGATCACCCTGACGGTGAAGGCGCCCGACGACTGGACCGTGGTCGCCAACGGCCGCCTGCTCGAGAGTGACGACACCGCGTGGCGCTTCACGACGACGCCGCCGATCTCGACGTACCTCTTCACCGTCTGCGCCGGGCCGTGGCACTCGCGCACCTGGGAGCACGCCGGCCTGCCGTTCGGCTGGCACGCGCGGTCGTCGCTGGCCGCCGAGCTCGACCGCGACTTCGACAACATGCGCGAGGTCACCGAGCGCTGCTTCGACTTCTACACGGAGACCTTCGACGAGCCGTACCCGTTCGACTCCTACGACCAGGTGATGGGTCCGGGCCACAACTGGGGCGCCATGGAGACCGCGGGCTGCGTCACCTTCCGCGACGAGTACCTCCCGCGCAACGAGCCCGACGCCGGCGAGCTGGTCGACCGCGCGACGGTGATCGCGCACGAGATGGCGCACATGTGGTTCGGCGACCTGGTGACCATGAAGTGGTGGCAGGACACCTGGCTCAACGAGTCCTTCGCCGACTTCATGGGCTACCACGTGGCCCACGAGGCCGGTGTGCTCGGCTCGTGGCCCGACTTCTCGCTCAACCGCAAGCCCACGGGCTACATGGCGGACGGCCGCCGCTCGACCCACCCGATCGCCGAGGACGCCGAACACCTCGTCGACGTCGACACCGCGTTCACGAACTTCGACATGATCACCTACGCCAAGGGCGCCTCGGTGCTCCACCAGCTGGTGATCTGGCTGGGTTGGGACACGTTCGTGAAGGGCACCAACGTCTACCTGAGCCGGCACCGGTTCGGCAACGCCGAGCTCGCCGACTATCTCGAGGCGCTCGACTCGGTGACCGACCGCGACGTACGCGGCTGGGCCGAGTCGTACCTGCGCACCACGGGCTTCGACACGATCCGGGTGACGCGCGACGGCGACGTACCCGTGCTGGAGCGCGAGGGCTCACGGCCCCACCGCTTCAGCGTGGCGGGCCTGCAGGGTTCCGAGGTCACCGGGTCGCGGTTGGTCGACCTCGAGGCGGAGCCGGTGCCGCTGCCGGAGTTCGCCGGCCGGGCCGTGATCCCCAACGCCGCCGACGAGGCGTACGCCGCCGTCCTGCTCGACGACCTGTCGTGGGAGGCGGCCGTCGAGTGGCTCTCCGAGCTGCCCGACCCGCTGCTCCGGGCGGTGACCTGGACGAACGCGTCGACCCGGGTTCGCTCCGGGCTGTCGCCGGTGGGCGACTACCTGGCGGTCGTGCAGCGCCACCTCGCGGCCGAGACCGACCCCGTCGTCTTCGACAGCGTGCTCCGGCGGCTGATGCGCGTCGTACTGCCGCAGTGGACCTCGCCCGAGGCCCACCCCGACGCCGAGCGGGTGGTGGCCGAGGTGTGTGCCGCCGCGCTGGCAGCCGGCGACGCCGACCGCGGGCTCGCCGCGATGCGGCGGCTGGCGCTGACCACCGACGACGCGAGCCTGCTCCGCGGCTGGCTGGCGTCGGGCGAGGCGCGTCCGGGGCTGCAGGTCGACCGCGACACCCGCTGGCTCGCCGTACGCCGACTCGTGGTGCTCGGAGAGGCCGACGCGGACCTGGTGGAGGCCGAGGCCGCTGCGGACCGCACCTCCAGCGGCCACCAGTCGTCGCTGACCGCGCTGGCGAGCCGGCCCGACGCGGCCGCCAAGGCCGAGGCGTGGGAGGGGATCATCGACCCGAGCGTGTCCAACCGCGACTTCGAGGCCCTGGTCGCCGGGCTGTGGACACCGGGGCAGGAGGAGTTCTTCGCGCCGTACGTCGCGCGCTACCTGGAGGATGCTCCCGGCGTCGCCGAGCGGGGCCAGGCGTTCGCCGCGGAGATCGCGTTCGCCGTACCGCGGACGCCGATGTCCCTCGAGAGGCTCCAGGGGTTGCGCGACGACCTCGACGCCGCGTCCGAGCGGACCGACAACACCGTCCTACGCCGGGGCTGGCGCGACGCCGTGGACGACTACGACGTGGCGCTCGGTGTGCGGCGGGCTTGAGCGAGGCGCTTGCCACCGTTTCATCAAGGTATGTAGGTGAACCCGCACTCCCCGTCCTCAATTCACCATGGGAAGACACGGTTCGGCTACATACCTTGATGAAACCGAGGAAGCCGAACGGCCCCTATGCCTGCCCGTCGAACATCTTGGTGACGGAGCCGTCCTCGAAGACCTCGCGGATCGCCTGTGACAGGAGCGGCGCGATCGACAGGCAGGTGAGCTTGTCGAAGCGCTGCTCGTCGGAGAGCGGCAGGGTGTTGGTCACCACGATCTCGGTGACCGCGCTGTTCTTGAGCCGGTCGACCGCGGGGCCGGACATGATCGGGTGGGTCGCGGCGATGACCACACCGGCCGCACCGTCCTTCATCAGGGCCTCGGCGGCCTGCACGATCGTGCCGCCGGTGTCGATCATGTCGTCGACGAGCACACAGATCCGGCCGGTGACGTCGCCGACGACGCGGTTGGCGACGACCTCGTTGGGCCGGTCGATCCGGCGGCTCTTGTGGATGAACGCCAGCGGCGCACCACCGAGCCGCGAGGACCAGCGTTCGGCGACCTTGATCCGGCCGGCGTCGGGGCTGACCACGGCGAGCCGCTGGTCGCCGTACTTCTCGCGGACGTAGTCGGCCAGGATCGGCAGCGCCATCAGGTGGTCGACCGGGCCGTCGAAGAAGCCCTGGATCTGGTCGGCGTGGAGGTCGACGGTGATCAGCCGGTCGGCGCCGGCGGTCTTGAAGAAGTCGGCCATCAGGCGGGCCGAGATCGGCTCACGGCCGCGGTGCTTCTTGTCCTGGCGGGCGTAGCCGTAGAAGGGCATCACGACGGTGATCCGCTTGGCGGACGCGCGCTTGAGCGCGTCGACCATGATCAGGTGCTCCATGATCCACTCGTTGATCGGGGCCGTGTGGCTCTGGATCACGAAGGCGTCGCAGCCGCGGACCGACTCGTCGAAGCGGATGTAGATCTCGGAGTTGGCGAAGTTGTAGGCCTGCATCGGCACCAGCCCGATCGCCAGCTCGGTGGCGACCTCCTCCGCGAGGAGCGGGTGGGCCCGCCCGGCGAAGACCATCAGGTGCTTCTTGGTGGTCTTCTTCGACTTAGACGTCACGGCTCAGGATTCTCCCCCACGGTCGTCAGCGTCCCCAATCGAGGTCTCGTCGGGCTTCGGCGTACGACGGTCGAGGTTGCGCTGGGGTCCGCCGGACACCGCGAGGCTCCCGGACGGCACGTCACGGCGTACGACGGTGCCGCCGCCGGTCACCGCCCCGTCGCCGATCGTGACCGGGGCGACGAAGGTGTTGTTGGCGCCGGTCTTGGCGCCCTTGCCGACGGTGGTGTGGTGCTTGTGGGTCCCGTCGTAGTTGGCGAAGATCGTGCCGGCTCCGATGTTGGTGCCGTCGCCGATCTCGGCGTCGCCGACGTAGGACAGGTGCGGCACCTTCGCCCCGTCGCCGATCCGGGCGTTCTTGGTCTCGACGAAGGCGCCGATCTTGCCGTGGTCACCGAGCGTCGTACCGGGGCGGAGGTAGGCGAAGGGTCCGACGTTCGCACCCTGGCCGATCACCGCGAGGTCGCCGTGCGTGCGGACGACCCTGGCCGCGCGGCCGATCTCGCAGTCCTTGAGCGTGGTGTCGGGGCCGATCACGGCGTCCTCGGCGACGACGGTCGCGCCCAGGAGCTGGGTGCCCGGCAGGATCGTCACGTCAGGCGCGAGCCGGACCGCCGCGTCCACCCAGGTCGTCGCGGGGTCCATCACGGTCACGCCCTCGCGCATCCAGTCCTCGACGATGCGGCGGTTCAGCTCGCGTCCGAGCTGAGCGAGCTGGACCCGGTCGTTGGCACCCTCGGTCTGCATCACGTCGTCGAGCGGGAAGGCGCCCACGGTGAGCCCCGCGTCGCGGGCCAGGCCGACGACGTCGGTGAGGTAGTACTCCCCCTTGGAGTTGTCGTTGCCCACGCGGGGCAGGGCTTCGACGAGGAACTCGGCGTCGAAGGCGAGGATGCCGGAGCTGATCTCGTGGATCTCGCGCTGCTCGGCCGTGGCGTCCTTCTCCTCGACGATCGCCTCGACGTCGCCCTCGTCGTTGCGAACGATCCGGCCGTAGCCGTGGGGCCGCGGCACGACGCCGCTGAGCACGCTGACGGCGCACTCCGCGGCACGGTGCTCGTCGGCGAAGCCGCGCAGGCTCTCACCCCGGAGGAGCGGGGTGTCGCCCGCTGCCACCAGCACGGTGCCGGTCGTCGTACCCACGGCCTCGAGGGCGATCCGTACGGCGTGGCCGGTGCCGCGCTGCTCGTCCTGCACGGCGAGCGTGGCCTCCGGCATCAGCGCCTGGATGTGGGGGCCGACCTGGTCGCGCTGGTGGCCCACCACCGCGACGACGTGCTGCGGGTCGAGCGCCTGCACGGCCCTGAGCACGTGGTCGATCATGCTGCGGCCCGCGATCTCGTGGAGCACCTTGGCCGTCTGGGACTTCATCCGGGTCCCGCCGCCCGCCGCCAGCACGATCACGGTCAGGTCGCTCGACATGAGTCCAACCTAACCTCCGTGCGTCCCGGGGCGGCCATCGTCCGCCGGAGTGAGCTCGCTGCTGGGGGGTCGTGTGCCTGACGACGCGCCCCGGCGCGGTCTGGGGCACACGACCTGTCTCCCGGGCCCTACCCTTTCTAGGCATTCCCCGGTTGGTCTGCCGGGCCGACGTGCTGCCCCGCCTGGTGGGCCCTACCCTTTCTAGGCATTCCCCGGTTGGTCTGCCGGCAGGGCCCGCCTGACTTTGAATCAGGACTAGCGACGTAGGTTCGACTCCTACCCGGGGAGCCAGTGTTTGCGGTCGGGCCGTTCGGGGAACGGAGGGCCGCATTGTCGGTTGGCGAGCGCCGTTCCGACCCGCTTCTCAAGCTTGGGAGTAGTCCGTGGGTTTCCTGCTCTGGATCATCGCCGTGATCCTCGTCATCGCCGGGATCGTCACCCTGTTCAAAGGGGGCATCATCCTCGGGATCGTCCTGATCGTCCTGGGCTTCGCCGTCGGCCCGGGCGGCTGGAGCATCTTCAACCGCAGGGGCAGCCGCACCTAGACCGCACTCGGTCACCACCTCTGCCGAGCGCGGAGTCGCCGGTCAGGCCGCCCGGACCAGCGCTGGGTCGGCCGGCGGGGCGACGGGCTGCGCATGGCGGCCCGGGGTACGGGTGCCGCCCAGGACCGGCGCCGCGGCGTGCCTGGCTCGGCCCAGCATCGGTCGCCCGATCTCACCGGCGAGGTGGCCCAGCTGCGCGACGGTCAGCTCGGGCAGGTAGGCGCGCCCGATGGCGAGCGAGATGAGCGGCAGGTCCAGACCACTGGCGTAGACGAGGTGGACCGGTCGGTACGTCGGGTCGAACTTGGCCTTGAAGCCGAGCAGCGAGCGGAACCCGTACGTCGGCTCGAGCACACGCGAGGCCGAGTCGAGCACCCGGTCGAGGGCGCCCCGGCTCCCCTGGCCGCGTCGAGCCAGTGGCGCCACCGACAGGCTCATGGACTCGAACCCCTCGTCCCGGAAGGCCATCGCGCTCTCGGCGATCAGGAACTCCATGGCCGGACGGAAGCCGTCGCTGCGGCGACGCATCAGGTCGAGCGTCCACCCGATCACGCGGCCATCGCGGTGGACCGGCATCCAGCTGGTCACGCCGTGCACGCGGCCGGCGGCGTCGACGGCCACGTGGGTGCGGACCTGGGGGTCGAGCGCCTCGGTCATCCCGCCGAGGGTGAAGCCCATCTCGGGGAGGGGCTTCTCCTCCACCCATGCGGCCGAGATCTCCCGGACCTGCGCGAGCAGGTCGGGTGACGCGTCGCGCAGGTGCAGGGCCAGCATCGTGATGCCTTCCTTCGCGGCCCGGTTCCGCGCGGTGCGCACGTCCTGCCACGAGCGACCCGTGAACTCGAGACCGGCCAGCGCGATCACGGTGTCCTCGCCGATCTGGAGGGCACTCCAGCCGTGGGAGGCGCTGGCGGCGACGACGTCGTCGCTGACGGCGTACCAGGCGGGGGTGAGCCCCTCTTCCTCGCAGAACTCGCGGAACTCCTCGATCGCCTCCGTCCAGCGTTCCCGCGGTCCGACCGGGTCGCCGACCACGATCGCGATGCCCGAGCTCGGGCGGTAGGTGAGGGCCACCGCGCCGTCGCCGGTCGCCCAGGACTGCGACCCGGCCCAGGTGTTCTGCCAGCCCAGCGAGCCGGCGCCGTGGGTGGTGATCCGTCGTTCGAGGTCCGCGACGACGGTACGGCGGTCACGCGGCTGGGATCGGGCGGCGCCGTGATGCCAGACCGCGAGGGCGAGCAGGGTAGTCGCCAGGAGCACGTCGCCGACACCGAGAGTCACCAGGTGTACGACGTGGAGCACCAGCGTGGCCGCGGTCGACACCAGGAGGAGGTTCCAGGCGAGGGCACTGCCACGGCGTAGCCCGTCGGCCAGCGGGAGTGCGACCACCAGGAAGGCGATGCCCGAGGCGAGGGCGGGTCCGGACGGGTCGACCACGGGTCCCGGGCCGAGCGGGCCGCCGTACCCGGGGAAGAAGACCTCGACCAGCTCCGTCGCGGCGGTGGCGGCGAGCAGGAGCGCCGTCCCGCCGCGCACCCCGGACAGGTTCGATCCCCGGGGACCCCACGGCGTACGACGGCGGCCGGCGACCCAGGGGCCCGCGACCAGGCCGGTCCCGAACGACAGCAGGTGCTCGAGGTCCCACAACAGACCGGAGCGGAGCAGGATCACCACCAGGTAGGCACCGACCCCGACCCGGATCGCCCGGCGCACGGGAGTGTGGAGGAACGCGGTCAGCACGGCGAGCACGCCCAACCCGCCGGCCGACAGGCCGGTGTCGGTCAACCGGGCGAGACCGTCGGCCCAGCGCCAGTCGGTCCCGGACGCGACCCACAAGAACAGGGAGGCGCCGACCGTGCCGGCCAGGTGCGTGCCGATCACCGTGAGCGCGGTACGCCGGGCGCCCACGCGGTGCTCGAGGGCACCGACGACGAGAGCCACCAGCCCGCCGGCGACCGGCAGGAGGCCGACCGAGGGCACGATCAGACCGCCGACCAGGTAGGTCCACACGTGTCCGTCCCGCAGTGCCGGAAGTCCGAAGGACATGGCCTCCGCGTGGGGGTGACCCGACAAGGTGCCGTAGGCGGCGCTGGTGACGAGCATGGCGACCACCAGCGCGGTCGTGAACGGGTAGCGGGCGACGACCAGCGCGACCCGCCGCCAGGCCAGCAGCGGCAGTGGTGTGACGTGAGATCCCATACCCACCACGGTGTCCGTCCGCGCTGCTCGCGGCGATGGTCCTGGCACCCCGGTGCAGGGGGTCCTGGCACCACCTCGCCCGCACGCCGGCGGCCCCAGCCGTGGTTAGGGTGGCGGCATGGATCTGCCCGTGATGCCACCCGTGCGACCGATGCTGGCCAAGAGCGTCAAGGGGATCCCCGACCCGGCCAAATACACCGTCGACGAGATCGAGGGCCTGAGCTTCGAGCCGAAGTGGGACGGGTTCCGCTGCCTGGTGTTCAAGGACGGCGACGAGGTCGAGCTCGCGAGCCGCAACACCAAGCCGTTGACCCGCTACTTCCCCGAGGTCGTCGACGCGATGCGTGAGCAGCTTCCCGAGCGCTGTGTGCTCGACGGCGAGATCTTCGTGGCCCTGCACGGCGACGACGGGGTCGACCGGCTCGAGTTCGAGACGCTGCAGGAGCGGATCCACCCGGCCAAGAGCCGGATCGACATGCTCGCGGAGAAGACGCCGGCCGGGTTCGTGGCCTTCGACCTGCTGGCGCTGGACGACACGTCGTACGTCGACCGGCCGTTCTCCGAGCGCCGGGCCGTCCTGGAGAAGGCCTTGGCCGGGCTCAGCGGTCCGTGCTTCCTCACGCAGACGACGACGGATCCCGCGAAGGCCGAGGAGTGGTTCCACCAGTTCGAGGGCGCCGGGCTCGACGGCGTGGTCGCCAAGCCGCTGGGCGCGCCGTACGCCGAGAACGCCCGCACCATGCTCAAGATCAAGCACGAGCGCACCGCCGACGTCGTCGTGGCCGGCTACCGCGAGCACAAGACCAGCACGCCGGAGCGGCCCCTGCTCGGCAGCCTGCTCCTCGGTCTGTACGACGGTGGGGAGCTGCAGCACATCGGCGTCAGCGCCAGCTTCACCGAGGCCCGCCGTGCCGAGCTGATCGAGCAGCTGCAGCCGCTCGTCGTACCCATCGAGGACCACCCGTGGGGCCGCTGGGCGGAGTTCCTGACCGCCAACCCCGACCGGGTGCCCGGCACCCAGAGCCGCTGGAGCCAGGGCAAGGACCTCAGCTTCACGCCCCTGCGCCCGGACCTGGTGATCGAGGTCGCCTACGACCACATGGAGGGCCGGCGGTTCCGTCACACCGCCCAGTTCCGCCGGTGGCGCACCGACCGCGACCCCGAGAGCTGCGGCTACGACCAGCTCGACGAGCCGGTCTCCTACGACCTGACCGACGTCCTCGGGGGTTGAGGGCCTAGGCTTTCGGCGCCACGAACACCGCCCCGGGGAGCTGACATGAGCGAGACCTACACCGTCGTCCTGATGGTCGAGCAGGCGCTCTCGGCCGCCGACGCCGCCCAGGTCCGGTCGCTGCACGAGGGCCTGGACGACGAGGTGCGCTACCACGTGCTGCTCCCCGCCGAGGACGCCGCGGCCCGCGTCGAGGCGGCGATGGGCACGCTCGGGGGCGACAACCTCACCGGCGCACCCCCGATGCCGCCCGATCCGGAGACGATCGAGATCGTCCGCGAGGAGACCGAGCGGCAGTCCACGCGCGACCTGCAGGCGACCCTCGAGGCGCTCCACGCCGCGGGCGCCCAGGCCGACGGCGACGTCGTCGACGGCGACCCGATCGAGGCGCTCGCCGCCACGGTGGCGCGCGTCGACGGTCGCGAGGCGATCATCCTGACCCGCTCCCACGTGGTGTCGGAGTTCTTCCACATGGACTGGTCCTCGCGCGCCCGCCGCGCGATCGGCGTACCGGTCCTGCACCTGCTCGAGCACGAGAACTTCGACGAGCAGGCGGGCTCAGGAGAGGGCGTCACGGGCCTGTGACGACGGCCGGCTTCGACGGCCGGGCGCGCCTCGCGAGTGGCTCGGCGCCCACCTCGTCGGTGACCACCTACCGGGTCACCGTCGCCGGGGGGACGGTGCGGCTGGGCCCGGTCGACCGGAAGGGCGTCGTGCTCGCCGTACCGCTGTCCCACGTGCGGGCCCGACCTCTGGGCAAGGCGGGCAGCGTCGTCCTCCTCGTCCACGGGAGCCCGCTCCTGATCAACTTCAGCGACCACGAGGACCTCGACGACGAGGCCGGGCCCGGGGCACGCGCCCGCCGCGTGGTCGACGCCGGGATCGGGCGACGGCGCCGCGACCGGTTCCTGCGTGCGCTCGGGCGGGAGCGCACGTGAACGCCGCGGGCATCTTCTTCACCCACGTGCGCACACCACGCGTGCGTCGCCACTTCCGGCGGCTCGTCGCCGAGTCGAGCGGCGAGGTCACCTGGCACTTCATCTTCAACCCCGACGCGGGCGCACGCCCCAAGGCGCCGTTCGCCTACGACGACCCGGTCGACGTGATGGCCGGTCGCTACCGGGCGATGGAGAGGAACGGCGGCGTCCAGGGCGGCTACCTCGACACGGCGCTCATCCCGTGCCTGCGCGCGCTGCGCGCCGACCACCTGTGGGTGATGGAGTACGACGTCGACTACGCCGGGCGTTGGGACGACCTCTTCGCACCGTTCGCCGGCAACGACTCGGACCTCCTCACCACGACCCTCATGTACCGCGAGCAGTCCCAGGACTGGCCCCACTGGCGCACCGCCGCGGCGCCGTCGTGGGTGCCGGAGGACCGGATGCTGCGCGCCTTCCATCCGCTGATGCGGCTCTCCCGCGAGCTGGTCAACTGGTACGCCGTCGCGATGGCCGACGACGCGTGGGGCGGCCACTACGAGTTCACCCTCCCGACGAGCGCCCTCGCCGCAGGCGCCCGGATCGAGGACCTCGGCAACGACGGTCCTTTCACGCCGCCGGAGCGGCGGGGTCGCACCTACGTCGGCAAGACGCCGGACGGCACCTACGACGACCTGACCTTCGCCTTCCGGCCGGTCCGGCCGCGCTACTTCCACGAGGCGCCCGAGCAGTTCGACCGCCCGGGCCTCGTCTACCACCCCGTGAAGCCGGGCGTCCGGGCCTGGACCGATGCGTCCAAGAACCGACCGCGCCCCCCGCGCGACTAGGACCCGCCCTGGCGCCTCTCGCGATGATGGCGGCGGTTGGCGCGCAGGCTCCGCCGGAGCCGCTGCGCGGCCGCCGGGTCGACGTTCTCCCCGCGCTCGTCGACCACCTCCAGGAACGTCGTCGTCAGATCCCGCACCCGCGGCGGCTTCACCACCAGGTCGACGAGCAGGTCGACATCCGACGCCCCGTCGCCGACCCGGGTGAACTCGCGTGAGGACTCGTCCGGGATCCACCCCGACTTGTTCCGGTCGTGGAGTCGGTGGTCGATCAGGACGTCAGGGAGGATCCGGCGCTGCCCGAAGGCGGTGGCGAGCAGCGTGACCCAGAAGTCGTGGGACACCTTCGACGAACCCGGCGGCCAGCCCCAGGTGTCGATGAAGCCGCGGGTGACGGCGATGCTGCACCCCTTGAGCGCCACGACCGGGCCGAAGCCCCGCTCGGCCAGCACTCCGGCGTACGACGGGGCGATCGGCGACCCGTCGGCGGCTTGCAGGGTGAAGTCGTGGGACACGGCAGCGACGTCGCCGGGCGACACCACCCCGGCGACCGTCTCGAGCTTCTCCGGACGCCAGGAGTCGTCCTGGTCGGCGAAGAAGAGGAGGTCACCCGTGCAGGCGCGGCTGGCGGCGACGAAGTTCTGGGCGTAGCCCAGCCTGCCGTCGCTCGGCACCACGCGTACCTCGAACGGCGCGCGGGCGGCGAAGTCGTGCACCACGTCGAGGGTGCGGTCGGAGGACCCGTCGTCGCGCACCACCAGCTCGTCCGGAGGCCGCGTCTGGTTCGCCAGGCTCTCGAGCATCTCGGGCAGGTAGCGCTCGCCGTCGTACGTCGCCATCGCGATCGAGATCCGTCCGGTGCGCGACAGGACCGACCGCAGCGAACGCATGGCGCCACCCTAGGCGTGCGGTGCCCGGTCGCCGTCGTCCGGCGGCGGTCAGTCGGGGACTCGGTTGCCCTCCTCGTCCCAGTGCGCAGCGACCTTCTTGCTCGGCTGGACCCGTGGCGGCTCGCCCGGCATCTTCGGGTAGTCGGGTGGGTAGTTGAGCTCGACCGCACCCTGCTCCTCGAAGAGGGCGAGCAACGGCTCGAGCGAGTAGTGCTCGTCGTCGATGCCGGCCCACGGGTCGCCGTCGCTCAGTCGGTCGGGCACCGTGAAGAGGTTGTACGCCGCGGGGTCGGTCACCGTGGCGAGCTCCTCCCAGCTCATCGGGGTCGAGACCGGCGCACCCGGGATCGGCCGGAGGGAGTACGCCGAGGCGATGGTGCGGTCACGGCAGTTCTGGTTGAAGTCGACGAAGATCCGCTCGCCGCGCTCCTCCTTCCACCACGCGGTGGTCACGCCGTCGTCGCGCTTCTCCAGCTCGCGGCCGAAGCCGATCGCGGCGTGCCGCACGTCGACGAACTCCCACCGCGGCTCGATCCGCACGAAGACGTGGACGCCGCGGTTGCCGCTGGTCTTGGCCCAGCCGCGCAGCCCGAGCTCCTCGAGGAGCTCGCGCGCGACCCCGGCCACCCGGACGGCGTCGGTGAACGTCGTACCGGGCTGGGGGTCGAGGTCGATCCGCAGCTCGTCGGGCCGGTCGACGTCGTCGCGACGTACCGGCCAGGGGTGGAAGGTGAGCGTCCCCATGTGGGCGCACCAGACCGGCACGGCGATCTCGGTCGGGCAGATCTCCTCGGCCTTCCGCCCGCTCGGGAAGGTGATCTCGACGGACTCGAGGTAGTCGGGGGCGCCCTTGGGCACGCGCTTCTGGTAGAACGCGTCGGCGTCGCGGTCCTGGGGTCCGGTGGCCAGCTTCATGCCCGGGCGGACACCGGAGGTCCAGCGCTCGAGCGCCGTCGGGCGGTTGCGCAGCGCCCGCATCAGGCCGTCCTCGGCGCTGGCGAAGAACTCCGCCACCATCAGCTTGGTGACCTCGGGGGTGTGCTCGGTGGCCTCGTAGATGACCCGGTCGGGGCTGCTCACGCGCACCGCCCGGTCGCCCGCGACCACCTCGGCGGCAGGCGTCTTCGGCATGCGGCCAGGCTAGCCGCACCAGACTGGCCTCATGGACCCACGACTCCGGACGGCCGTCGAGGCGAGCCGACGTTGGTACGACGACGTGTTCGGTCTGCACGGCACCCCGGTGCACGTCGAGCGCGGGTTGTGGACGGCGCTGGGCCCGCCTCCGCCCTTCCACTCCGCGGCGAAGACCCTGATGCCGGGAGTGGACGCCGTCCGCGCCGTGCGCGCGGTGGATGCCTTCGAGCACTGCGCGGTGGCCGACTCTTTCGGCGATCTCGAGCTCGACCGGTACGGCTTCGATCTCCTGATCGACGCCACCTGGGTGCATCGCGCTCCCTCGCCCCACCCCACGACCCAGCTTCCGACGGGGTGGTCGGTGGTCGACACTCCCCAGTCGCTGGCGGAGTGGAGCGTGGCCCACGACTACGTGGACGTGCTGCCTCCGGCCGTCCTTCAGCACCCTCGCTTCACGATCCTGGCCTGCCACCGCGACGGCCGCATGGTCGGCGGCGGCGTCACGCATCAGGGCGACGGCGACGTCGGCGTCTCCAATGCCTGGGGCGTGGGCTCCGCGGCTGCGTCCGGCGACCTGCTGGCAGCGGCCTCGGCGCTGCACCCGGGCCGGGCGTTCACCGACTACGACGAGGGCGCCGAGCTGGATGCGCTGCTGGCGGCCGGCTTCACCGCGCTCGGCCCGCAGCGGGTCTGGGTGCGCTGAGCGGTTGTGCGCCCGACTACCGTGGAGGCATGAGCTACCAGGTGGAGAAGACCGACGAGGAGTGGCGTCAGCAGCTCTCGCCGGAGGAGTACGCCGTGCTGCGCCAGGCCGGCACCGAACGCGCCTTCGTGGGCGAGTACACCGACACCGAGACCAAGGGTGTCTACCGGTGCAAGGCGTGCCAGCAGGTGCTGTTCGAGTCCGACACCAAGTTCCACTCCGGCTGCGGCTGGCCGAGCTTCTACCAGCCGGTCACCGACACGGTGGAGTACATCGAGGACACCTCCGCGGGGATGAAGCGGGTGGAGGTGCGCTGCGCGAACTGCGGCTCCCACCTCGGCCACGTCTTCCCCGACGGCTACGGCACCCCGACCGGCGACCGGTTCTGCATCAACTCGATCGCGATCACCCTCGAGCCGGCCGACCAACCCGCCGAGCAGTCCTGACCCCTCCGTACGTCATACGGTCCGAGCCATAGATGGCTCCGTCCGTATGACGTCCTGCGAGGGTCAGGGGAGGCGGGCCAGGAGGGCGGCGACGGGGGTGCGGGCGCCGGTGTAGAAGGGGATCTCGTCGCGCACGTGGCGGCGGGTCTCCGAGCCGCGCAGATGGCGCATCAGGTCGACGATCCGACTCAGGTCGTCGGCCTCGAAGGCCAGGATCCACTCGTAGTCACCGAGCGCGAAGCTCGGCACGGTGTTGGCGCGTACGTCGGGATAGCCGCGCGCCATCTGCCCGTGCTCGGCGAGCAGGCGACGGCGCTCGGTGTCCTCGAGGAGGTACCACTCGTAGGAGCGCACGAACGGGTAGACGCACAGGTGGGCCTTCGGCTCCTCGTCGGCGAGGAACGCCGGCACGTGGCTCCGGTTGAACTCCGCCGGCCGGTGCAGCGCCATCTGCGACCACACCGCCCCGAGGCGGCGACCGAACGCCGTACGACGGAAGCGGTGGTAGGCGTCCTGCAGCTGCTCGCTCGTCCCGGCGTGCCACCAGACCATCACGTCGGCATCGGCGCGCAGGCCGGCGACGTCGTAGGTGCCGCGGACGACCACGTCGTCGGCAGCCAGCTTCTCGAAGAGGTCGACGACCTCGGCCGCCTCGGCCGCGCGGTCCGCTCCGCCGTCGTCCGGCCCGAGCTGCTCGTCGAGGCGGAACACCGACCACATCGTGTAGCGGACCGTCTCGTTGATCTCGCGGGTGCGGGCGGCGTTGCTCTGCTCGTTCATGGGCTCGATTCTGCCTCGCGCAGCGATGCGGCGGCTCGGCGGGCCGAGCCGATCACGGCCGGGATGCCGACGCCGTCGTAGAGCGCTCCGCACACCTCCAGCCCGGGTACGGCGTCGACCGACGCGCGGATCCGGGCCACCCGGTCGAGGTGACCGACGGCGTACTGCGGCAGCGCGCCGCCCCAGCGCTGGACGTGCGCGTCGACCGGCCGCACCTCCTGACCCGTCGCGATCGACAGGTCGGCGACCACGTGCGCGACGAGCTCCTCGTCGGAGGCCTGGAGCGACGCCTCCTCGCGGTGCCGTCCGATCGAGGCGCGCAGGAGGCGCAGGTCGGAGGCCTCGCCGACCCAGCCCCACTTGTTGAAGGAGTACGTCGACGCCTTGATCCGCCGGCCGTCCACCGAGGGGACCAGGAATCCCGACGAGTCGCCGACGTCGAGCGCCGGCACGGCGATCGTGATCACGGCCATCGACGCGTACTCCACCGCACCCAGCTCCTCGGACGCCGCCGGCGCGACGTCGGCGAGCAGGCGCGCGGCGGGAGGGCCCGGGGCGGCGACGACCACCCGGTCGGTCTCGATCGTCTCCGGCTCCCGCGTCGAGCCGACGGTCAGCCGGAACCCCGACGCCGTGCGCTCGATCCGCCGGACGGTGGCCGACGTGCGGATCTCCACACCGTCGGTCTCGGCGAGGACGAGCGGCAGCCGACCGATCCCCCCGACCAGGCCGGCGAACACCGGCGGTGGCGACGGAGCCGGCGAGTGGCAGAGCCGCCGCGGCGGCCAGCAACGAGCCGTGCTCGCGCACCATGGCCACGACCTGGGGCGCCGTGGCCGCGGCCGACAGGTGGTCGGCATGACCGGCGTACACCCCACCGAGCATCGGCTCGGCCAGCCGATCGACGACCTCGTGACCCAGCCGCGACCCGAGCAGCTCGGCGACCGACACGTCGGCCCGCCCCAGGGGCAGCACCGTCTCGGCGCGCGCCCGAGCCAGGCCGTCGTCGGAGAGCACGCCGGTCGTCGCCAGCGCGTCGAGATCCAGGGGTACGCCGAGCAGCGTCCGGGGCAGGGGCCGGAGCGCGCCGCGGGTCCAGATCTGCGCCGACCCGGCGGCCGGATGTACGACGTCGAGCCCCAGCTCGGCGACCAGCCCGACGGCCTCGGGACGACGTGCCAGCATCGACTCCGCGCCGATGTCGACCCGCACGCCACCGACCTCGCGCAGCCGCAGCTTGCCGCCGATGACGGGCGAGCTCTCGAGCAGCAGCACGGACATCCCGGACCCACTCAGCTCGCGCGCCGCCACCAGACCGGCGACACCGCCTCCCACCACCACCACGTCAGGTCGCTCGGACACGGCGCCACTCTTCCACCTGTCCGGGAGCGCGGCGCAGGGGCGTGGCCCGACCATATGCTGACCCGGTGCCGAGCGCGCCGTTCGTGGTCCCGCCGTTGATCCTGGGCCTGATCCTCCTGGTCAGCGCGGCCGCGAAGCTCCGCACCCCCGACGACACCGCCTCGGCGTTCCGGCAGCTCCGGCTGCCCGGGGTGCTCACGAGGATCCGCGTTCCCCTCCTGCTCCCCTACGGCGAGATCGCCGTCGTGGCCCTGCTCCTGCTCGCACCCGGCACCTGGTACCTCGTCGCCGCGACCATCGTGCTGCTCATGTTCGCGGCGTACCTCCTGGTCGTCGCCCGGGCCCTCCGCTTCCCGTACGTCGTGCGGTGCGGCTGCTTCGGGCGTCTCGGGCTCGGCGAGGTCACCACCCGCACCCTGGTCCGCAACGTGGTGCTGCTGGCCATCGCCCTGCTCACCTGGGCCGACGCGTGGCGCCGGGACGGTGTCGTCCAACGGCTGAACGACTCGGAGGACGGATGGTGGTGGGTGGCCGGGGTGCTGCTCGCCGTCACGACCACGGTGCTGGTCGTGTGGGACGCCCGGTCAGCGCCGTACGTGCCCTCGCCCGGCGTGCAGCTTCCGCCCGACCAGGGCGGCTACCTGACGATGCCGACTCCCTACGTCGTCCTCGACGGCCCCGACGGCCCGGTCTCCGCCTGGCAGCTCACCGACACCGCGGCCCGGATGCTCGTCTTCCTCGAACCAGCCGACCCGGCCGCCGCGGGCCTGATCTCCCGCCTCGAGGACTGGGCAGTCCGGCTCGAGCCGGTCCGGCTCCACCTCGTGGCGGACGACGAGTGGCGAGGGATCGCCGCGCGGTACCCCGAGCTGGCCGAGCTCTGTCTCGGTGACCCGTCCGGGGTGGTGCGCGGCCGCTTCGGGATCGACGACCGCGGGGCGGTCCTGCTCGGCACCGACCGGTTCCTGGCCGGCGGCCCGTCCCACGGCGACGAGGAGATCGACGAGCTGGTCGAGGCCGCGATCGAACAGCTGCACCGGTCACCCGAGGTCGCCGCCGACGCGACGCCCGCTCCGTAGCCACGAAGGCCCGGGGAACCGCCGGCTGCCCGCGGCCGTCCGACCCGCATGACCCTCACCCGTCCCCGCCTCGCCCTCGTCGCCATTCTCGGCCTGATCGCGCTCAGCGGCTGCAGCGGCGGAGGTGCGAACGAAACGGCGTCTGCCGGAGCAGCCAACGCCGACAGCGCCAGCCTGGGTCGGGCGCCAGAAGCCGAGTCGCGCTTTGCCGCGGACACCGGTGGGAAGACGGTGGACGCCTCCACGGTCGTGGAGCAGCGGGCCGTCATCAAGAACGGCGACATCACCCTCCGTACGCCGGACCCGCAGCAGGCCCGCGACGGCGTCGACGCCGTCCTGACCCGGCTCCGCGGCTCCATCGACGACGAGCAGACCGTCTACGACAAGTCCGGGCGGATCCAGGACTCGCAGCTGGTGCTCCGCGTCCCGGTCGCCTCGTTCACGACCGCGATGGACGACCTCGAGGGCCTCGGCACCGTGGTGCACTCCAGCAGCAGCGGCAAGGACGTGACGACCGAGGTCATCGACGTCCAACAGCGGCTGCGGACCCTGAGGATCAGCCTCCACGACCTCAACTCGTTCCAGCGCCAGGCGTCCACCATCGACCAGCTGCTGCGGTTCGAGAGCGCCATCACCCAGCGCCGGGGCGAGTACCAGTCGCTCAAGGCGCAGCGCAACCACCTGGTCGGCCAGACCAGCATGTCGACGATCAGGCTGGACATCTCCGTCCCGCCACCCGCCGCCGCCACCACTGCCGGTCCGCTCGACCGTGCGGGGTTCGGGACCGGTCTGCAGCACGGTTGGTCGGCACTCACCGGGACGGTCGTGGTCGCGCTGACGGCCGTGGGTGCGGTCCTGCCGTTCGCCGTGGTGCTCGCCGTGCTCGGACTGCCGCTGTGGTGGTGGGGACGGCGGGTGTGGGGGAACCGACCCGCGGACCCCGCTCCGGCCGATGGTCCGGCCGCCGACTGAGTCTCGGACGGATCAGTACGACTGCACGAACTCCGTCAACCGCGCGAGCTGGTCGGGGTCGGTCGTCGGGATGACCCCGTGACCGAGGTTGAAGATGTGGCCCTGCGCGGCACGGCCGGCCTCGATGATCTCCGCGGCACGCGCGGTCATCACGTCGGTCGGAGCGAAGACGAGGGTCGGGTCGAGGTTGCCCTGCACGGCGCGGTCGCCCACTTTCGCGATGGCGTCCGCGAGCGGCGTACGCCAGTCGACGCCGACCACGTCGGCGCCTGCCTCGCCCATCAGCCCCAACAGGCTGCCGGTGCCGACCCCGAAGTGGATGCGGGGGACGCCGAGCTCGCCCGCTGCAGCGAGGACGCGTGCGGAGTGGGGCATCACCGACGCCTCGTAGTCGGCCGGGGTGAGCGCGCCGGCCCAGGAGTCGAACAGCTGGACGGCCGAGGCGCCGGCCTCGACCTGCACGCGCAGGTACGCCGCCGAGATGTCGGCGATCTTGCGCATCAGCGCGTCCCAGACGTCGGGTGCGCCGAACATCATCGCCTTGGTCTTCGCGTGCTCCTTGGACGGCCCGCCCTCGACCAGGTACGACGCGACGGTGAACGGCGCGCCGGCGAAGCCGATCAGCGGAGTCGCACCGAGCTCGGCGACCAGGGCCCGGATCGCGGCCGTGGTGAACGGCACGTGCTCGGGGGTGAGGTCGGGGATCGCGGCGACGTCCTCGAGGGTGCGCACCGGGTGGGCGACCACGGGACCGACACCGGGCTTGATGTCGAGGTCCACCCCGACCGCCTTGAGCGGCAGCACGATGTCGGAGAAGAAGATCGCGGCGTCGACGCCGTAGCGGCGGACCGGCTGCAGGGTGATCTCGGTGGTGAGCGCCGGGTCCATGCACGACTCGAGCATCCCCACGCCCTCGCGGAGCTTCAGGTACTCGGGCAGCGATCGCCCGGCCTGGCGCATGAACCAGACCGGCGTGTGGTCCACCGATTCCCCCCGAGCGGCCCGGAGGAACGCACTGTCGTGGGGTGTGGTCATGGGTGAATGGTCGCAGCCGCAGCGGCGTGTTCACACATCGGTGCTGGACGGCCGACCTACTGTGAGGTCATGGTCGTCGGTCCTGAGGCGCGCCCCGGAGCGGGTGCGCCGCCGAACCCTCCTGAGTTCCAGGAGGCGGTGCGCGCCATGGGCGAGGCCCGGATGCGCCCCGAGGTGCTCTGCGAGCCGATGCCCGCACCGCAGCGGATCGCGCCGTACGCCGCCGCCCTGAGCGCCGACGTCACCGTCGACGGCGTCGACGTCAGCACGGGCCGCCTGATCCTGCTCCACGACCCCGCCGGCAACGACGCGTGGGACGGCACCTTCCGTTGCGTCGGCTATGCCCGGGCCGACATCGACCTCGAGATGATCACCGACCCGGCGCTGGCCGATGTCGGCTGGTCGTGGCTGACCGAGGCACTGGCCGCGCACGGAGCGACGTACGCGTCGGCCTCGGGCACCGTCACCCGTGTCGCCACCGACAGCTTCGGCGCGATGGCCGACGACGAGGGCAGTGCGCAGATCGAGATCCGTGCCTCGTGGACCCCGCAGGTGGTCGACGAGCGATTGGCGATCGAGAACCACGTCGAGGCCTGGGCGGAACTACTGTGTACGGCAGCGGGTCTGCCGCCGGTCCCGGAGGGCGTGACCGCCATGCCCAGTCGTCGTGGCCGGCGCGGAGCCGGTCACTGACGATGAACCCTGCCTCCGAGACCCCTCCCCCCGACGCCGACGACGAGGTCGCGCCCGAGACGCCGGGCGACGCGCCGGAAGAAGCGCCCGAAGAGGCGCCACCGGCTCCACTGCTCGGGCTGCGAGACGGTCTGCCACCGCTCACCGACACCCCGCCGGGCCTGGCCGACGCCTGCCGCGCGCTGGCCGCCGCGAGCGGCCCGGTGGCGATCGACGCCGAGCGGGCGTCGGGCTACCGCTACTCCTCGCGGGCCTACCTGATCCAGCTCAGGCGCGAGGGCGCCGGCACCTTCCTGGTCGACCCGATCGGCTTCGACTCGCTCGACCCGCTCCAGGAGGTCCTGGAGGGCACCGAGTGGATCCTGCACGCCGCGACCCAGGACCTCGCCTGCCTCGCCGAGGTCGGGCTGGTCCCCTCCGCGCTCTTCGACACCGAGCTCGCCGGACGGCTGCTGGGGTACCCGCGGGTCGGCCTCGCGACGTTGGTGGAGACCCTGCTGGGCTACTCCATGAAGAAGGAGCACTCGGCCGCCGACTGGTCGACCCGGCCGCTGCCCGGGCCGTGGCTGGAGTACGCCGCCCTCGACGTCGAGGTCCTCGTCGAGCTGCGCGACGTCCTCGCCGCCGAGCTCGTGGCCGAAGGCAAGGACGAGTGGGCGCGCCAGGAGTTCGACGCACTGCGCGGCTTCACCCCGGCCGTGCGCGTCGAGCCGTGGCGGCGTACCTCCGGACTGCACAAGGTGCGTGGACGCCGGCTGCTCGGCGCGGTCCGCGAGCTCTGGGAGGCCCGCGACGAGCTCGCCCAGGAGCGCGACGTCTCGCCGGGTCGGTTGATCGGCGACAGCGCGATCGTCGCCGCCGCGATGGCGATGCCGACCAACCGGTCCGACCTGCTCGGCACCCGCGGCTTCCACGGTCGCGGCGCCCAGCGGTACGTCGACCGGTGGCTGGACGCGCTGGATCGGGCTCGCACCATGCCCGAGGACGACCTGCCGGTGCGCGCACCGCGGACGGACGGTCCGCCGACGCCGCGCGCGTGGGCCGAGCGCGACCCCGTGGCCGCCGAACGCCTCGCCCTCGCCCGCGACGGCATCGCGAAGCTGTCGGAGGAGCACGGACTACCAGCGGAGAACGTCATCTCGCCCGACTCCGTCCGCCGGGTGATGTGGACACCTCCGGCCGCCGAGGCGGAAGCGGTCGCGGCCCAGCTCACGTCGTACGGCGCACGGCCCTGGCAGGTGGAGCTGGTGACGCCGGTGCTGGTCGACGCGATCGTCCGCGCTCAGCCCGAGGGCTGACCCGACTCGCTCGGGCCGGCGCTCGGCTCGAGCCGCAGCACCCGGCGCGACGCCCGGTCTGCCTCGCGGGTCCGGGGCGGGACCAGGGCTGGCCGTCCGTGCATCATCTCCTCCAGGGTCGGCTCGACCGCGGCGTCGAGCTCGTCCCACTGCGCGATCAGGGGCGGGAACTGCATGCTCTTGACGCTGAAGGTGAACACCGACGCGTGCTGCGGCAGGCGCCCCGGCTGCTGGAAGTCGTCGGAGAGAGCGACCGTCTGGTTGGCCGGCTGGAGGTAGCCGGCGGACGCGACGCCGCCGAGCGCCTCCGGGGAGGAGGCGTAGACCAGGAAGTCCGCCGCAGTGCCGGCGTCGGTGGCGTGGCTGGAGATGCACAGGCCGGTGAGCCCGCCGGCGGTGGCGGGGGTCCCGAGGTCGGGCATCGGCATGACGTCGAAGTTGAAGAGGAGCCGGCTCCGGAGCGCCGGCACGATGTCCCGAGAGCCCTCCAGGAGCGCCAGCCGGCCCTGCTCGAACCACTCCAGGGGAGTCTTCTCCGCCAGCTGCTCGGGAGACAGGCTGATGCCCGGCCGGTGCATCACCCGGACGGTACGGATCAGGGCCTGCTGGCTGGCGCCCTCGGACAGGGTGAGCCCGGTCGGCGGGGTGGCGTCGTCGAAGACTCGGCCGCCTCCGGAGAGCACGAACGGCGCGATCCCTCCGAGGCTGGGTTGGACGAACGCCCCCGCAGCCTTCGGGTGGTGGCGCACGGCCCACTGCGCCGCCGCCGCGAACTGGTCGAGTGACCAGCCCTCACCCGGCACCGGCGGGTCGGCGGAGACCCGGCCCAGCTTGACGAGCTTCTTGTTGTAGAAGATCACCGAGGGCGCGATGCCGTAGGGCAGGCAGCTGAGGTGGTTGTCGCTGCCGAACGCGGTCAGCGTGCTGCGCGGGTAGTCGTCACCGAAGTCGACCCCGCGGTCCTCGAGCAGCTGGTCGATCGGCTGGATCAGCTGGTGCTGGTCGAGGAAGACGAGGTCGCGCCGCGAGGCGATGAACACGTCCGGCGGCCTCACCCCGGCTCGGAGGTCGGCCATCATCGCGGCCTCGTTGGGCCACGAGTCCACCTGGACGGTCACCTGGCGGTTGAGCGGGGCGAAGAGGGAGGCCATCTGGCGATAGCTCGCGACCTCGTCGGCGGAGCCGACCACACCGAACGTGAGCGTCTGGCGGGGCAGCCGGGTGGGCGCCGACGACGACGGCGTGGTCGGCGGGCTCGAGGGCGCCGCCGCGCTCGAGGACGACGACGAGTCGCAGGCCGCCAGCAACGCGCTGCCGGTGAGGAGGGCCGCCACGGTCAGGCCGGAGATCGCCCGTCTCCTGCGCCCGACTCGCCTCTGCACGGCGAAACCCTAGCCGTAGCGACAACAGTGAAGTGCGCCGGACCGGGAGCGCCTCACGGCGCGTGGCCGCTCATAGCGGCTGATTTTGGGACCCGGGGCTGCCACGGCCCGGCGCACTCAGACATTGTAACGGCGCGGGGCCGTCCGGCATTCCGAACGGTGCACCCGGTGTGGATCTACGCGAGGTGACCGGACAGCTCCAGGCGCGCGGCGCGGTCCAGCTGCTCCGCCACGGTCTGGATCCGCGCGGCGGCGAGGGCGTCGGTGTCGGCCAGCGCCGCGCGGCCGGTCGCGACCACGCGGGCGAAGGCGGCGGCGCGCAGGAGTACGTCGGCGAAGTCACCGACGGCGATCCCGCGCAACACCTCGTCGACCATGTCGCGCAGCTCGTCGGGGCCGGGCGGGTCGGCCACGCCGGCGACCACGTCGTCGACGGCGGCGTGGCGTCGGCCGGCCTCGAACTCGCGCGCGACACCGACCGGATCGGCGTACACCCAGGAGCGCAGCAGGTAGAGCCGCCACAGACAGCCCGCGACCGACTCGGCGGGCCGGGCGGCCCACGCCTGGGCGATCACCTCGATGCCCTCCGTGTCGGCGAGGTGGAGCACCCGCTCGGCGACCGCGTCGTCACCCGACGCGCGCGCGCCGCGTACGAGCAGCTCGGCCGCTCGGTCTGCCGCCTCGGCCACCCGGACCGGGTCGTCCCCCGACTCGAGCCCGCTGAAGAAGCGGTCGCCCGGCGTGAGCGGGCGGTGGTGGGGGCGTTGGGTCACGGGTTCCACGGTAGTCCGCCTGGGCAGTGGCCGGAGCAGAACCCGGGGTGTCCTGGGCATCGCCCCCTAGCGCGACGGCACCACCCGCACCGTGCGGACGGCGTGCGCGAGGACGAAGGGACTGGCCCGGAACTGCAGCGAGACAGCCCGGGTGACGCCGTGCTGGGGCCTGGTCGGGATCGACAGCGCCCCGGAGAGCCGGCCCTGCCGGATCTGGACGAAGAACTCGACATGGCTCTTGTACAGCGGCTGGTCGAGATCCAGCCCGTCGCCCAGGAACCGCTCGCGGAAGCGCTTGGTCAGGTCACCGACCCGCAGCTGAGGACCCTGAACGGCCTTGACCGGCCTCGCGAGGGCGAAGGCGCCGTAGTCGACCGGCTTGTCGAGCGTCAGCGTCCAGGTCGCGCGCTCGCCGGCGGTGATGCGGCGGCCCGCGGTCCGCACCGTCGCGCCGGGAGTCGGGTCGTCGTCGATGATGGAAGCCCCACCGATGTACCGGTCGGTCTCGACGCCGCTGACGGCGTACGCCGTGAGGCCGATGAAGCGCCTGCCCACGTCGTCGAGGTCGTTCGGCCGGTACCTCACCGGGAACGTGCCGGTGCTCGTGTGGGCGGGAATGACCAGGGTCCGCGTCGCCGGCGTACCGCCGAAGCTGAACGGTGTGCCGCGCACGATCGTGACCACGGCGTCGTGGTCGAGGTTCCCGGTCACGTGCCAGGGCACGTCGACCGTGACTCGGTCGGTGCCGTCACCCTCGGGCTGGCGGAGGGTCTCGATGCTGAACACCGGGACGGGGGTCGTCGGCGCCGCCGAGACACCGGCGTCCGGGGTCGCCGAGAGGTCGACGAGGAAGACCCGGCCGTGCGCGTTCCGCGACACCAGGCCCACCTGGGTGACCCGGCTCAGGTCGATCCCGGTCACGCCGGCGAGCGACACCCGGAGGTCCTGTCCCCACCGTTTCGCGAGCGAGAAGCCACCGCTCGGGAGCGGGGCGAGGTTCCCGCCACCCACGGGCGTCAGGACGGTGGTGCGCCCGTCGGCGTCGCTCAGGGTGACTCCGAGGCGCACCGCCCCGCCGCGCGGGTCGACGATCGTTCGCAGGTCGAGACGGCTGTCGGTGCTCAGGTCCGACGGCTGGTCGAGGTCGAGTCCTCCCTGCCGGCCCGAGGACGTCCAGCCGACCTCGAGGAACTGTCGCAGCGGGACGCCGGTGAGGAACTCACTGGGCCAGTGCGGCGCCCGTCCGGAGCTGAGTCCCCGCTGGCACGCCGTGGCGTCGTCGGAGTCCGAGACACCGGTGCACAGCCGTACGGCGGCCGTGCCTGCCGCGCTCGCGGAGCCGTCGATGCCGGGTCGGAGGGTGACGATCCCGCCCCCGATCGCGTGACTGCGGACGTCGGCACTGCCCGCCGACGGCACGGCCACGGGGCTCCCGTCGAACATCGGCAGCACCGAGTGGTCGCCGTCCGCGAACAGGTGGACCGCGCCCGCGATGTAGGCACGCCCGACCTTGCGCTGCTGTGCTGCGCTGAGCCGGGCCGGAGTCGCGGAGCCACAGGTAGCGTCCGCCGCACCGCCCCAGTCGTCGAACGACGGTGCGGCCGAGATTCCGGGCGTCCACTCGCTGTTGAAGAAGTTGTGGTCGGCGCCCATCACCAGCACCGAGCTGTGCAAGGCGAGGTCGTGGGTGGGATCGGCGGTGACGTCGCGGCCGTCGTCGGTGAAGTTCTGACCCTGGAGGTCGCTCACGTCGCCGTCGCAGTAGGGCAGGATCGTGACCGTCGGAGTCGCGGGCGCGGCCTGGAACGCGAAGTCCGTGGGACCGATGAGCACCTGACCGGTGACGTGGTAGCCCTCGTCGCCTGGCAGGTTGAGCGACGCGCGGTCGACTCCCTCGCCGCCGCGGCTGTGTCCGACCAGCACCACGTTCGACAGGTCGGCCGGGTGGGTCGCGTTGTCGGCGAACCCGACCCAGGCACGCAGGTGGTCGCGGACGAGGGCGGCGCGCGCGGCCGCTCCACCGTCGTCGTCCTGGAAGTCGAGCGCGTTGATGGCGTCGGCCGAGATCGACACGGTGACGTAGCCCTGGCTGGCCAGTGTGCGCTGCACGTAGTCGTAGCCGAGGTAGCTCGGGACCGGCACCTGCCCCGGCGGGCAGGACCAGACCCGGGCACCCACGACGGACCGGGCTGCGCCGGGGGCCGTCCCGCGCGGGCGGTAGCACGGTTCGTGCCGGCCGTGCAGGAACAGCACCAGGGGCGAGGCGTTGGTCGCGTCGACCGGCGTCACGATGTGACCGACCATCTCGGAGAGCCGGCTGATGCCGGGCAGCTTGACCGGCGCCAGCTGGTAGTCCGTCGAGGTGATCGCGTGGGTTCCGGGCCTCCCGGGGTCGCTCAGCAGCGTGCGCGCCGACGGAGCGCGGTACGGCGTCCGGTCGGTGTCGGCGCGTGCGTCGCCGGCGCGCCGGTCGAGCACCCGCGCGCCGAGCACCACGTCGTACGTCGACGGGTCGGGCGGCGTCGAGGACGCGACCACCACGGACACGGTGTGCGCGTCCGCTCCCACCGTCGCGGCCACGACGGACCCGGCGTGGCGGACCTGGACCGCGGCGTCCGTGACCGGGATGGGCGTGCGGGAGCGCCAGGTCAGGCGGTACGAGCCCGGCCCCACCGGGGCGACCGTCCACTGCCCGAGCTGCCGGTGGCCGGTCCCGCCGGCGGCCGCACCGGCATGCTGCGTGCCCTGCGCCCCGTTGGCGCCAGGGCCGCTGGGATCGGCGCCGGCAGCACTCGTGCCGGCGAGGAGGAGCACGACCGAACCGGCCGTGAGACCGGCGGAACGCAGGACAGGTGCGCGCATCGACATCCCCCATGAAGAGCAGTGGTTTTCCCGAGGTGTCGCGCACCCTACCCGGCCCCACGCCTGCCGTCGGGTCGGCTCGGACGTCAGACGGCGAGCAAGGTGCGGATCCGCTGGTCGCTGACCGGGCCGTCGGTGCCGAGCTGCTGGGCGAACAACGACACGCGGTACTCCTCCAGCATCCAGCGGGCGCGCCGCAGCCGCTCACCGGGTGGGCGTCCCTCGGGCAGCGCGGCCAGCTGGTGGAGGACGGCCTCCTGCACCCCGGTGACCTGGTCCATCAGCTGCCGGTCGCGGAGCACGTCGTCCTCGAGCCGCTCGCGGCGACGGCGCACCGCCAGGAGGTACGTCGGGAACCGACGCAGCCGCTCGGCGCCCGCCTCTCCCAGAAAGCCGCGGGTCACCAGCCGGGCCAGCTGCTCGCGCATGTCCTGGAGCGCGGGGAGCGTCGCCAGCTCGGCCCGGCCGCTGAGCATCCGGTCGACGTCACGCCAGTCGGAGAGGACCCGCAGCACCTCGGTCAGCACCGGCCCGGTCCGGGTCGCCAGCGCCTCGCGGCCGATCGCGAGCAGCGCGTCGTACTGCTCGGGCGTGCGGACCGGGGGTCGGGCGTCCACCACGTCGGCGAGGATCGCGGCGCGCAGGTCGTCGAGGAGCTCGGCGACGGTGGGGTACGGCGAGCCCGCCAGGCCGAGCCGGTCGGTGGTGTCGAGGTCCGCGGTCGGGTCGCCCGCCGGCAGCTCGAGCAGCAGCAGCCGGCGTACGCCGAGCCGGTGCCGCGCCGCGGCCTCGTCGAGCGAGCCGAAGATCCCCAGCCCGACGGTCGTGCCCTCGTCGGTGACCGCCGGGTGGGCGAGCACCTCGTGCCCCGCCCGGGTCTGCAGGATCTCCTCGGGGATCTCGCCGAAGGTCCACGCGGTCTGACCGGTCGCGCCCAGCCCGCTGTCGTCGGCGACCGCGGCCAGCGCCTCGTCGAACTGGTGGCGCAACGGCGCCTTGAGCGCCTCGAGGTCCTTGCCGCGGGCCTGTTCGTCACCGGTCTCGCCGAGGACCCGGTAGGTCGGCTGCAGGTGGGCCGCCACCTTGGACCAGTCCCAGGCGTCGCGCGGGATGACCACCCCGGTCGTCGACCGCGCCCAGCGCTCCAGCGCGTCGAGCAGCGGCTCCTCCCCGGGCGGGACCGTGGCCAGGAACTCGCGCGCCTTGTCGGGCGCGGGCACGAAGCTGACGCGGAGGTTCTTCGGCAGGCTGCGGATCAGGCTGGTGACCAGCTCCTGACGGACCCCCGGGACGTTCCACGAGAAGTCATCGGCGGCGACGCGGTTGAGGGTCGCGACGGGGACGTCGATGGTGAGCCCGTCGTCGAGGGCGCCGGGCTCGAAGTGGTAGCTGATCGGGAAGGTCAGCCCCTCGCCCTGCCAGGCCTCCGGAAAGTCCTCGGCCCGCACCTCCTCGGCCGTGTCGTGCGTGAGCATCGCCGGGTCGAAGGTGAGCAGGTCGGGACGGGTGCGGCGCTCCTGCTTCCACCACTGGTCGAAGTGGGCGCCGCTGACGACGTCGGCCCCGATCCGGGCGTCGTAGAAGTCGAAGAGGGTGTGCTCGTCCACCACGATGTCGCGGCGGCGCGCCCGGTGCTCGAGCTCCTCGGCCTCCTCGAGCAGGCGTTGGTTCTCGCCGAGGAAGCGGTGCCGGCTGGACCACTCGCCGTACACGAGGGCGTGGCGGATGAAGAGCTCGCGGCTCAGCTCGCGGTCGATCTTCCCGAAGGCGACCAGCCGGTCGGTGACCAGCGGGACGCCGTACAACGTGACGCGCTCGTGGGCCATCACCGAGGCGCGCTTGCGCGACCAGTGCGGCTCGCTGTAGCTGCGCTTGACCAGGTGCGCGCCGACCCGCTCGGCCCACTCGGGCTTGATCGCGGCGTTCTGCCGGGCCCAGAGCCGGCCGGTCTCGACGAGCTCGCCGGCCATCAGGTACGCCGGGTTCTTTCCACGCAGTCCGCTGCCCGGGAAGATCGCGAACCGGGTGCCGCGGGCCCCGAGGTACTCCCGCGGCCCGCGCGGCTTCTGACCCGGGCCGGTCCTCTCCCGCTCCTCGAGCACGCCGACGTGGGAGAGCAGCCCCGACAGCAGCGCCTGGTGGATCCCGTCGGCGTCGTACGGCGCCCCGCCCTCGGACGTCATACGGACGGAGCCCTCTATGGCTCCGTCCGTATGACGTCCGCCCGGACCGAGGGCGACCTTGAGCTCCTTGCACACCTGACGCAGCTGGGACTCGAAGTCCTGCCACTCGCGGACCCTCAGGTAGTTGAGGTACTCCCGCTTGCACATCCGCCGGAAGGCGCTGGAGGACAGCTCGCGCTGCTGGGCGCGCAGGTGCCGCCACAGGTTCAGCCAGGACAGGAAGTCGGAGGTGGGGTCCTTGAAGCGGGCATGCAGCTGGTCGGCCTGGGCCTGCTCCTCCAGCGGCCGCTCACGCGGATCCTGCAGCGAGAGGGCGGCGGCGATGACGAGGATCTCGCGGACACAGCCGAGCCGCTCCGCCTCGAGGATCATCCGTCCGAGCCGGGGGTCGATCGGCAGTCGGGCGAGGCGCCTGCCCACCCGGGTCAGCCGGACCTCGCGGCCGCCGCCGGCGAGCGCCCCGAGCTCCTCGAGCAGCTGCACTCCCGCCGACACGTTGCGGCGGTCGGGCGGCTCGACGAAGGGGAAGCGGCCGACGTCACCGAGTCCCAGGGAGGTCATCTGCAGGATGACGGAGGCGAGGTTGGTGCGCAGGATCTCGGGATCGGTGAAGGCGGGCCGGCTCTCGAAGTCCTCCTCGGCGTACAGCCGGATCGCGATGCCCGCCTCGACGCGCCCGCAGCGACCGGAGCGCTGGCGGGCGGAGGCCTGGCTGACCGCCTCGATCGGGAGGCGCTGCACCTTGGTCTTGAGCGAGTAGCGCGAGATCCGCGCCAGCCCCGGGTCCACGACGTACCGGATGCCGGGGACGGTCAGCGAGGTCTCGGCGACGTTGGTGGCGAGGACGACGCGACGCACGGTGGCGGGGTGGGACGAGAAGACGCGGTGCTGCTCGGCGGCAGAGAGCCGGGAGAAGAGCGGGACGATCTCGAGCGATCGGCCGCGGTCAGGCTTCAGGTCGGCCAACGCGTCCGCGGTGTCACGGATCTCGCGCTCGCCGGGGAGGAACACCAGGATGTCGCCGGGGCCCTCGCCGGAGAGCTCGCCGACCGCGTCGATGATCGCCTCCGTCTGGTCGCGCACCACCGCCTCGCCCTCGTCGTCGGTCTGAGGTACGTCGATCAGCGGGCGGTAGCGGATCTCGACGGGGTAGGTGCGTCCCGACACCTCGATGATCGGTGCCGGCCGCGGGCTGTCGGCGGCCGGCACCCTCGGGACCTCGGCGAAGTGCCGCGCGAACCGCTCGGGGTCGATGGTCGCCGAGGTGATGACCAGCTTGAGGTCGGGACGGCGCGGCAGGAGCTGCTTGAGGTAGCCGAGCAGGAAGTCGATGTTGAGGCTTCGCTCGTGCGCCTCGTCGATGATGATCGTGTCGTAGCGACGCAGCTGGCGGTCGCGCTGCAGCTCGGCCAGCAGGATGCCGTCGGTCATCACCTTGATCCGGGTGCTCGGTGAGGTGCGGTCGGTGAAGCGGACCTGGTAGCCGACCTCCTCCCCCAGCGAGGTCTTCAGCTCGGAGGCGAGGCGCTCGGCGACCGACCGAGCCGCGATCCGGCGCGGCTGGGTGTGCCCCACCATCCCGCCCCGTCCGCCCGCACCCCGGCCGAGCTCGAGGCAGATCTTCGGCAGCTGGGTGGTCTTGCCCGAGCCGGTCTCGCCCGCGACGACGACGACCTGGTGGTCCCGGATGGCCGCCGCGATGTCGTCACGCCGCTGGCTGATCGGCAGCTCGGGCGGGAAGGAGATGTCCACAACGCGGGTGATTCTCCCCCAGCAGCCGCCGGCACTCCCACCGAGTTAGCCCCGACCCCGCGGAAAACGCGGAACAATCCGCCCGATCACCCGGGCGGGTCGCCGATTTGTTCCGCGTTTTCTCCGTGCAGGGGGCCGCCCCGGCCCGGTCTCAGGGGGAGACCCAGGGCGGCAGATTCAGTGCCGGGTCGGCCGCAGCGTCCAGCAGCTCGGCCTGGGTGAGGCCGACCGACGAGGTGGTCGTTCCGTTGTTGCCGAAGGCCGCGCTCGCGATCAGGGTCACGACGGTGCCGTCCTCGTGCTGCACGGAGACGACCACGTCGTCGCCGGCCGTGCTGACCCGCGCCGGATGACCGTCGTACGTCGTGTCCTTCAGCTTGGCCTGACCGAGCAGGTAGAAGCCCGCGGCCCCGCCCCACGAGTGGCTCACCACGATCTCGAGCATGCCGCCGTGGTTCCAGTCGAGCTTGGTGCCGTAGACGCCCGTGCCTCCCTGCTCGTTGGTGAGGGGCCCGATCCGTTCGCCCGCAGGGTCGAGGTGGGCCTTGAGCACGCGTCGGTACGTCTCCCGCGGATCGAACGCCGCTTCCCGGGCGAGCCTCCGCTCCATCCTCTTCACGCGCAGGCGCTCGGCCGGGCCGCTGTCGTGCGCGGACGGCGACGGGGCGGCGCTGGCGCCGGCGCTGCCCGCGAAACCGGCAGCGCCGGACGCGCCGGAGGAGCCGGGCGAGCCGGACGAGCCCTGGACGGCCACCCCGAGGGCGGCGACGGCGGCAACCGACACCGCTGCGGCCGTCACCTGCAGCCGGCGACGGCGACTCAGCGACCGCTCGCCACGCATCACGTCGGCGGCCGGATCGATGCGGGGTGCCTCGATCATCTCCAGCAGGTCGTCGATCTCGGTCATGGCTGTCCCTCTCCTGAGTACGGCGCGAGCAGGGTGCGCAGCCGCGTCATCGCGTCCGCGGTCTGGCTCTTGACGGTGCCCGGCGCGATGCCGAGCGTGGCAGCGGTCTCCTCGACGGACAGGCCCCAGAGGTGCCTCAGCACCAGTGCACGGCGCTGTCCGGGCGCGAGGCGGCGCAGCGCCTCCCGCAGGTCCAGGAGAGCGTCGTGGTCGACGTCGTGGGCCGCCTGGTCGAACCCCTCGAGTCCGGGCTGCTCGCGGCGGCGGCGCAGTCGGTCGAGGTTGGCGTTCACCAGCATCGTGCGGACGTAGCCGTCGACGGAGTCCATCCGCGAGACGCGCGGCCACGCGACGTACAGCTTGGTGAGCACGTGCTGGACGAGGTCCTCGGCCTGGTGGTGGTCACCGCACAGCACCCATGCCGTGCGGTACATCAGGGGGCGTCGCGCGCCGACGTACTCGCTGAAGGCCGCCCGACCGGACATCCGCACCTCCCCGCTCGGAGAAAACCCTTGCCGACGAGTACAACGAAGGCAAGGGCTCGCGGGTTGGGTCAGCGCATCGGTTGTCCGGGGAACTGCTGCTGGCCCTGCGGGGGGAAGCCACCTTGAGGGACGCCGCGGAAGCCGCCGGGACCGAAGTGCTGGTCGCCGCCGCCGTTGGTGTGCTCGCCGAGGATGAAGCCGCTCAGGCCGCCGATGATGAGTGCGGCCAGGGCCACCGCGATCACCGCGCGCATCCCGAGCACGCGGTCGAAGAAGGGCTGCTGCACCGGAGCGGCGTACGCCTGTGGGGCGGGCTCAGCGGGCAGCACGGGTGGCAGCACGGCCGCCGGCACGGTTGCCTCCGGCGCGCTCGTGCCGGGCTGGTCGGTGTCGCTCATGGCGTTCAGTGTGCTCCTGTCCGCTGTGGCCACGCTGTGGATCGCCTCAGAGGACGTCGTGTCCACCGGACAGGGCTCTCACAGGAAACTCACAGCCCCCGTGGTCAGACTGGGGCCATGGAGCTCTCCCGTCCCGACGGTTCACCCCTGCGCGTTCTCGTCGTCGACGACGAGCAGAACATCGCCGAGCTGATCAGCATGGCGCTGCGCTACGAGGGCTTCGAGGTCACCGCGGCCCACACCGGCACCAAGGCCGTCGCGGCCGCGAAGTCGTTCGACCCCGACGCCGTCGTCCTCGACATGATGCTGCCCGACTTCGACGGACTCGAGGTACTCCGCCGGATGCGCGCCGCCGACCCCGACGTACCCGTCCTGTTCCTGACCGCACGCGACGCGGTCGAGGACCGCGTCGCCGGCCTCACCGCCGGTGGCGACGACTACGTGACCAAGCCGTTCTCCCTCGAGGAGCTGGTGGCTCGGTTGCGCGGCCTGATGCGGCGAGCCGGTGCGCGACGTTCACTGTCGTCGCCGTTGCTGACCGTCGGCGACCTCGAGCTCGACGAGGACAGCCACGAGGTACGTCGCGCCGGCGACGAGATCGCCCTGACGGCCACCGAGTTCGAGCTGCTGCGCTTCCTCATGCGCAACCCCAAGCGGGTGCTGTCGAAGGCCCAGATCCTCGACCGCGTCTGGAACTACGACTTCGGCGGCCAGGCCAACGTCGTCGAGCTCTACATCTCCTACCTGCGCAAGAAGATCGACGCCGGCCGCCCTCCGATGATCCACACCATGCGCGGTGCGGGATACGTGCTGAAGCCGTGAACCGCTTCGCCTCCCTCACCTCCCGGCTCGTCGTCACGACCGTCCTGCTCGTGGCGGTGGTGGCGGTCCTGATCGCCGGTGCGGCCACGATCGCGCTGCGCTCCTACCTCTCGACCCGGCTGGACCGCGACGTGATGCAGTCGCTCCAGCAGCTGCCTCACGGTGGGCAGCCGCACGTCGGTGAACCGGACGACGCCGACTACGACAACCGTCCGCCGTTCGACGTACGCCGCTACGGCACGCTGACCGGCGTCATCGGGAACCCGTCGCCCTGGGCCCGGATCGAGAGGGAGGACAGCGCCCGGAACCTGGGCGCGGCAACCATCGCCACGCTCGCGAACGTGCCGGCCGACGGGCATGCCCACGACGTCAGCATCAGCGGGTCCGGCGAGTATCGCGTGGCCGTCGCGCAGGCGCCGTTCGGGACGGTCGTGGCCGGCCTGCCGACCTCCTCGGTCGACGGGCCCCTGTCCCGCCTGATCGCGTGGGAGGTCCTGGTGGGCGGCCTCGGCATCGCCGCGGCAGCGGGCGCCGGGACGGTCCTGGTACGACGCCAGCTCCGTCCGCTGCGCGAGGTCGCGACCACGGCGCACAACGTCGCCGAGCTGCCGCTGGCGAGCGGGGAGATCGACCTGGCCGAGCGCGTCCCCGAACGGCTGACCGACGAGCGCACCGAGGTGGGCCGGGTGGGGGCAGCGCTCAACACGCTGCTGGCGCACGTCGAGTCGTCGCTGACTGCGCGGCACGAGAGCGAGCAGCAGGTGCGCCAGTTCGTCGCGGACGCGTCCCACGAGCTGCGGACCCCCCTGACCACGATCGCCGGCTACACCGAGCTGGCCCGGCGCCGGCCCGACGACCAGGTCACGACGCGCACCGCCCTCGACAAGGTCGAGGAGGAGTCAGCACGCATGACCGCGATGGTCGAGGACCTGCTGCTGCTGGCCCGCCTCGACTCGGGCCGGCCCCTCGAGCGGCACACCGTGGATCTGTCCCGGCTCCTGGTCGAGGCCGTCTCGGACGCCCGCGTCGTCGACCCCGGCCACCGCTGGCAGCTCGACCTCCCGGAGGAATCGATCGAGGTCAGTGGCGACGTACAACGGCTGCACCAGGTGGTGACCAACCTGCTCACCAACGCCCGCAAGTACACCCCGGCCGGCACCACCATCACCGTCAGCGCACAACCGGGCGGCTTCTCCGTCCACGACAACGGCCCCGGCTTCCCGCCGGGTCTGGCCGAGCACGCCTTCGAGCGGTTCGCCCGTGGTGACGCGGCCCGCACCCGCGGGGACACCGGCGGCGCCGGCCTCGGTCTCGCGCTCGTGCAGGCGATCGTGACCGCCCACGGCGGCAAGGTCAGCCTCCGCTCCCGCCCCGGCGACACCGAGGTCACGGTCACCCTTCCCCGGTAGTCCCCGACGTTCTGGTGGTGTTTCCGGGCGGATTCACAACCGAATCGTCGGGGACTATCGCTTCACAGACGAGGCACAGGGCGGCGAGGGGGACCTGCCAGGCGGTCGAGTGAGAGTCGGGGCATGACCTCGGAGACCACCTCTGCCGCCCTGTCCCGCGACGTGCTGTCCCGCGACGCCGTCACCGCCGACCCGGTGGTCCCCGGACGTCCCCGGCTTGCCCTGACCTGGGTACGCCGGGACCGGCGGTCGGCCCTCCCCGCCCTCTCGCGGCCCCCCGAGCCACTCGAGCGGTGGGGGCTCGCCGGCCTGCTCGTCGCGACCGCGCTCCTCTACCTCTGGGGTCTGGGCGCATCGGGTTGGGCCAACTCGTTCTACTCCGCAGCCGCGCAGGCCGGCTCGGAGTCCTGGAAGGCCTTCTTCTTCGGCTCGTCCGACGCGGCCAACTCGATCACCGTCGACAAGACCCCGTTGGCGCTCTGGCCGATGGGGCTCTCGGTTCGGATCTTCGGGCTCTCGTCGTGGAGCATCCTCGTGCCCCAGGCGCTCGCGGGAGTGGCGGCCGTGGGCCTGCTCCACGCCACGGTCCGGCGTACGACGGGATCGGCGGCGGCCGGTCTTCTCGCGGGCTCGGTGATGGCGCTGACCCCGGTCGCGGTCCTGATGTTCCGCTTCAACAACCCCGACGCGATGCTGACCCTCCTGCTGGTCGCGTCGGCGTACGCCACTCTCCGCGCGGTCGAGGCCTCCCACCTCGGCGGCCGGGCTGCCCGCTGGCTCGCGTTCGCCGGAGTGCTGGTGGGCCTGGCGTTCTTGGCGAAGATGCTCCAGTCCTTCCTCGTGCTGCCGGCGCTGGTCGCGGTCTACGCGTTGTACGCCGGCGTCCCCTGGCGTCGCAGGCTGCTGCACCTGCTGGCCGCAGCAGCCGGACTGGTGGTCGCCGCGGGCTGGTGGATCGCGATCGTGATGGCGTGGCCGGCCGCGTCGCGCCCCTACATCGGCGGCTCGCAGCACAACTCGATCCTCGAGCTCACCCTCGGCTACAACGGCTTCGGCCGGCTCGACGGCTCGGAGACCGGCTCGGTCGGCGGTGGGAACACGACGGGCGGCCAGTGGGGCCCGACCGGGCTGTTCCGGATGTTCGGGTCCGAGGTCGGCACCCAGGTGGGGTGGCTGATCCCGGCCGCCCTGGTGCTCGGCGTTGCCGGGCTCTGGTTCGCCCGTGGCCGCGGCGGTCTGGCCGTCCGCGCCGGGCTGACGCTCTGGCTCGGCTGGCTCCTCGTCACCGGCCTCACCTTCAGCTTCATGGCCGGGATCTTCCACCCGTACTACACCGTCGCCCTCGCCCCGGCGATCGGCGCCCTGGTCGGGATCGGCGGGCTCGTCCTCTGGCGGCACCGTGACTCGCTCGTCGCCACGGGGATCCTGGGGGCGGTCACGGCGCTCACCGCCGCGCTGTCCTACGAGCTCCTGGGGCGCGACGCGTCGTGGCATCCGTGGCTGAAGTACGTCGTACTGGTCGCCGGGTTCGTCGCGGCTGCCCTGATCGTCGGGGTGCACCACCTGCCACGGCGAGCCGCCACCGCTGTTGCAGTCGCCGCCCTGGTCGCCGGGCTGGCCGGCCCGGCGGCGTACTCCGTAGCGACGGCGGCCACCCCGCACTCCGGCTCGATCCCGAGCGCGGGTCCGTCGTCGGCCGGCGGGTTCGGGCCCGGCGGTGGCGGTCCTGGCGGCGCACCCCGCGGTGGCGGCCCCGGCGGCTTCGGCGGCACCATCGGAGGCGCGACCGGAGGCGCGACCGGTGGCGCGACCACCGGCGGGCTGCTCGACGGCAGCACCTCGAGCGCCACCCTGACCACGCTGCTCGCGACGGATGCGTCGTCGTACACCTGGGTCGCCGCGGCGGTCGGCTCCAACAGTGCGGCCGGCTACCAGCTCGCCGCCCAGGAACCGGTGATGGCGATCGGCGGCTTCAACGGCTCCGACCCGAGCCCGACGCTCGCGCAGTTCCAGCTGTGGGTGAGCCAGGGGAAGATCCACTACTTCATCGCCCAGGGCGGCGGCTTCGGTGCCGGCGGTGGAGGAGGTGGCCCCAACGCGGGCGGTGGCACGTCGTCGCAGATCGCGTCGTGGGTCGAGAGCACCTTCACCCCGAAGACGGTCGACGGCGTCACCGTCTACGACCTGACCACCGGCTGACCAACGGCGTAGTCCCCGACATTTCGGTTGTGGATAACGTCCTTTCCACAGCCGAAACGTCGGGGACTACCCGATCACAGCCCCCGCCCCGAGCGGATAGCGTCACCCTCATGGCCGCACCATCCCTGCCCACCCACGTCGACCATCTGATCGTCGGGTCCGGCTTCGCCGGTCTCTGCGCGGCGATCAAGCTCGGTGAGGACGGCGAGACCGACTACCTGGTGATCGAGAAGGCCGACGACGTCGGCGGCACCTGGCGCGACAACACCTACCCCGGAGCGTGCTGCGACATCCCGAGCCAGCTCTACTCCTTCTCCTTCGCGCGCAACCCCGACTGGACGTCGTCCTACTCCCCACAGCCCGAGATCCAGGACTACCTGCGTCGCATCGCCCGCGAGTACGGCGTGACGGCCCGCACCGCGTTCCACACCGAGCTGGAGCACGCCGTCTGGGACGACGCCGCCCAGCGCTGGCACGTCCGTACGTCGTCCGGCGACGTCACCGCGCGGACCCTCATCGCGGGAGCCGGCAGCCTGTCCGAGCCGCGGCTGCCCGAGATCGAGGGCATCGAGGACTTCGGGGGCGCGCTCTTCCACTCCGCGCGCTGGGACCACTCGGTCGCCCTGGCCGGCAAGCGCGTTGCCGTGATCGGTACCGGCGCCTCGGCGATCCAGATCGTCCCCGAGATGCAGCAGGTGGCCGGGCACCTCGACGTCTACCAGCGCAGTGCGCCGTGGGTGATCCCCCGCAACGACCGCACCTACCCCAAGGCCGAGCGGGCTGCCCTCCGCCGGATCCCGGCACTCGGCCGGCTCTACCGGGCCGGCACCTACTGGGCCCACGAGGGCTACGTCCCGGCGTTCACCTGGCAGCCGCGTCTCGCCGCACCCGCCCAGAAGGCCGCGCTCGCCAACATCCACCTGGGCGTCAAGGACCCCGTGCTGCGCGCCAAGGTGACCCCGGACTTCCGGATCGGCTGCAAGCGGATCCTGCGCTCCAACACCTACTACCGGGCGCTCGCCGCCGACAACGCCGACGTCGTCACCGACCCGATCGCCCGGGTGACCCCCACCTCGATCGTCACCGCCGACGGACAGGAGCACCCGGTCGACGTGATCGTGGTGGCGACCGGGTTCTGGACCACCGAGCCGCCGATCGCCGAGCGCATCGTCGGCCGCGACGGCCGCAGCCTGGCCGACGTCTGGGGCGACGGCGGGATGGCGGCGTACAAGGGGACCACCGTCCGCGGCTTCCCCAACCTGTTCCTGCTGGTCGGCCCCAACACCGTGCTGGGTCACTCCAGCATGGTGTTCATCATCGAGGCGCAGGTGGCCTACCTGCGCGACGCGGTCGCCACCCTCCGCAGCCATCGGTACGCCGCCCTGGAGCCGCGCGCGGACGACCAGCGGCGCTGGAACGCCGACCTGCAGCGACGGATGAAGCGGACCGTGTGGAACACCGGCGGCTGCTCGTCGTGGTACCTCGACTCCGAGGGCCGCAACACCACGCTCTGGCCGCGTACGACGTACACCTTCCGCCGTCTGCTCGCGCGCTTCGACCCCGAGGCGTACGAGGTGCAGGCCGAGAGCAGGGACGAGACCGAGCCGGTGTCCGCATGAAGACCCTGGACGACAAGGTCGTGGTGATCACGGGCGCGGCCTCCGGGATCGGCCGGGCGCTCGCCGTCGACGTCGCCCGGCGTGGAGCGCTCGTCGCGATCTCCGACGTCGACGAGGCGGGGCTCGCCGAGACCGTCGAGCTGGTCAAGGCCGCCGGGGCGCGCGAGGTCCGCAGCGACCGCCTGGACGTCGCCGACCGCGCCGCGATGACGGCGTACGCCGTGGCGGTCGCCGAGCAGTTCGGCCGCGTCAACGTCGTCGTCAACAACGCAGGCGTCGCCCTCGCGGGCGACGTCGAGGACCTCGACTACGACGACATGGACTGGATCATCGGGATCAACTTCTGGGGCGTCGTGCACGGCACCAAGGAGTTCCTGCCCCACCTGATCGCCTCCGGTGACGGCCACGTCGTGAACCTCTCCTCCCTCTTCGGCCTGCTCTCGGTCCCGGGCCAGTCGATGTACAACGCCTCGAAGTACGCCGTACGCGGCTTCACCGAGGCGCTCCGCGAGGAGATGCTGGTGGCCGGCCACCCGGTCGGCGTGACCGCCGTGCATCCCGGGGGCATCAAGACCGCGATCGCCCGGAACGGCCGGTACTCCAGCCGCGAGGACGCCGCCGAGTCGGCCGCGATCTTCGACGAGAAGATGGCCACGATGCCCCCCGAACGCGCGGCGGAGATCATCGTGGACAAGGGCATCCTCGGTGGCCACGCCCGGGTGCTCGTCGGTCTCGACGCCCACGTCCTGCACCACTTCGCGCGCCTCACCGGCTCCCGCTACCAGGACGTCGTCGCCTCGGTGGCCAAGCGCCGCAAGCCCCCCAAGCGTTGACCCGCGCCAGATCACCCGTTGAGGCGCGCCACATCGCCTGTCGAGACGCGCCAGATCGCGGGCTGGCAGGATCGGCGTATGGCGCTGGAGCTCGGTGACCCCGTCCGGATCGAGATGACCAAGTGGGGCGACCGGCCGCACTGGCACATCCCCGGGCAATGGCTGGGGACCGACGAGCACGGGGACTGGATCGCGATCCCGGCCGGCACCCGGATGGTCCGGCCGGGCGCGGACGTCCGCAGCGAGGTCGACCAGGTCGGCCTGGTCCCGCCGGCCGGCGCACCCGACGCCGAACGTGGCTGGCTCGCCACGTTCCACGCACCGGGCGGACCCCGCGTGCTGCTCTACATCGACATCACCACCCCGCCGTTCTGGGACGGCCCCGTGCTGCGGGCGGTCGACCTCGACCTCGACGTCGTGCGCGGCGTCGACGGCCGGGTCTGGATCGAGGACGAGGACGAGTTCGCCGAGCACCGGGTCGAGCTGGGCTATCCCGACGACGTCGCCGCTGCGGCCGAGAGGTCGTGCGTCCGCGTCCATGGCGCGGTGCTGCACGCCGAGACGCCGTACGACGGGTCGCACGAGCCGTGGCTCGCGGCCCTGGGCCGACTCAGCGCACGAAGCTGAACAGCGTCTCCGGCAGGGACGCCTCGGCCGGGTGGCGCAGGACGGAGATCCCGAGACGCCAGGCGTCCACCTCGGGCACGACGAACTCCCGGGTCTCGAACCCGTGTGCCTCGAACCGGTCGCGCGCCCACTCCGCCGGGTCGGCGTAGTCGTGGGTCGCCTCGGCGCGGAAGCGGTTGCTCCGCGACCACACCACCGCGCCCCCCGGCACCACCATCGACGCGGTGGCGGCGATGGTCCGCTCCGCGTCGGCGTCCGAGACGTTCCCGAGCACCCCGACCAGCATCAGCACGTCGACCGGGAGGCGGTCGGCGTACGTCGCGAGGGCGGCGGCGTCGCCCTCCCGCACCTCGACGCGGACCCCCGCCTCGGCGGCCGCCCGACGGGCACCTCTCGGCGAGGCCGGGGTCGAGCTCGACCAGGCAGGCGTCCACCTCGCGGTCGGAGCTCGCGAGCACCGGGACCGTGTCGCGTCCGTCGCCGGAGCACAGGTTGAGCAGCCGCACCGGGTCGGCTGCCTCATCGAGCAGCATGGCCAGGCGTGCTCGCACCTGCACGAGCCGGCGCGACACCGGCGAGTCCGCGTCGTCGTAGTCGCGGTGCCACGCCTGCCAGTCCTGTCGTCCAGCACTCATCGTGAGTAGCCCCCTTCCGGCTCCACCATCTCGAGACGTACGCCGAGCAGCCGGACCGGGCGGTCCTGCTCGACCCGGTCGAGCAGCGAGACCGCGGCGTCGGCCAGGACGATCGGGTCGTTCGTCGGGGCCGGCAGGGTCAGCGACCGGCTCACCGTGATGAACGGCCGGTAGCGCACCTTGATCCCGACCCGGGCCGCCGGGCGCCCCTCACTGTCGATGTCGACCACGACCCGAGCGGTGAGTGCCCGCAGCTCCTGCGGTACGACGTCCCAGGTGAGGTCGGTCTGGTAGGTCTCCTCGCGCCCGTGCGCCCGCGGCACCCACGGGCTCGCGTCGACCGGGCTGGTGTCGGCACCGCGGCCGAGCCGGTGGTACCACGGCCCCATGGTCGGCCCGATCGCCTCCGCCAGCATCCGTGCGTCGGACTCCGCGAGCTCGCGCACCGTGTGGATGCCGAGCGCGGCCAGCCGCTTGCCGATCCTGGAGCCGATCCCCCAGAGCGCGGTCGTGGGCCGCTCGCCCATCACGTCGAACCACTCGGCCTCGGTGAGATAGCCGATCCCCGACCCGTCGCCCTCCCCCGTCTTGCCGAACGCCGTCGCGATCTTGGCGCGCAGCTTGTTGTCACCGATGCCCACCCCGCAGTGCAGCTCGGTCGCGGCCAGCACCTCGTCGCGGATGTGCTGGGCGAAGAGGTGCGGGTCGCCGAGGTCGCCGTGCCCCTCTCCCGGCCCCAGGAACGCCTCGTCCCACCCCAGCACCTCGACGACCACCGGTACGCCACCCCACTCCAGCCCGCGCAGGGTCGCCATCACCCGCGCCGAGGCCTCGTCGTACGCCGCCCGGTCGACGGGCAGGAACACGGCGTCCGGGATCTTCCGCGCGGCGATCCGCAACGGCATGCCGGAGCCGACGCCGTGCTCGCGGGCGGCGTACGACGCCGTGGCGACCACGCCGCGTTCGGTCGGGTCGCCGCGTCCGCCGACCACCACCGGCCGCCCGACCAGCTCGGGCCGCCGCAGCATCTCCACCGCCGCGATGAACTGGTCGAGGTCGACGTGGAGGACCCACGTTCTTCCGGGCCCCGGGGAGGAGGTCACCGGTCGTGCCTGACGGGTGGCAGCGAGTCGGTGGCCTCGAACGGGTCCATCCCCGTCAGCAGGAGCAGGTCGGCGACGATCGCGCGGACCTGCGCCAGCACCACCTCGGACGACAGGTCGGCGCCGCGCTCCACCTCGCCGGTGGCCATCCCGACCGCGAGCAGGGCCGGCTGCGCCGCGGTCGCCAGCCGGTCGGCGTCGAGCTCGACGGCGACCACCTCGACCGCAGCGGCCAGCTCGGCGGCGAGGACGGCGTACGAGTGCGGGATCTCCTGACCCCGGTACGCCGCGACCGCGCACTGCCGCACCAGCACGCGGGTGCTGCGCAGGGCGCGATCGAGCGGCTCGACGAGCTGGGCCATCTTCCGAAGCCCCGGGCCGTGGCGCACCCGGAACGGCGACGACGCGACGACGTCGAGGCCCTCGTCGGCGGCGTCCTGGAGCTCGCGGATGAGCGGGTCCGTCGACCGCGCCTCGGTGAGCAGCGACATCGCCCGGTCGACGTCTCCGTCGACCATCACGTCGCTGGCCGCCTGGAGCAGGTCCCGTACCTTGCGCAGGACCTTCGCCGCCTCCTCACGCGGGCGCCGCAGCGGAGCCGCCGGTACGACGGTCGCCGCCACCAGCGCGACGGCCCCGCCGATCAGCGCGTCGGTCCAGCGCGTGAACGCCGCGTTGGGGTCGGGGAGCAGGGTGACGACCACGATCGACTGCACCGCCGCCTGGATCACGAACACCTGACCGCTGTCGAGCAGGATCGCCGCCGTCATCGCCATCCCGACCACGAGCGTGATCTGCCAGCCCCCCTGGCCGATGAAGTGCACCAGCAGGTCGGCCCCGAAGACACCGATCGCGACTCCGATCGTCACCTCCGCCACCCGCCGCAGACGCTGGCCGTACGACGTACCCAGCGACACCACCGCCGCCACCGGGGCGAAGAACGGCGTCGTGTGACCCAGGAGGTCCTTCGCGACGAACCAGGCGACACCGGCCGCGACGGCGCACTGGGCGATCTGCCAACGCTTGGTGCGCCATCGCTCGAGGCGGGTGTCGAGGGACGTCCGACCCCGCACCATCGCCTCCTCGAACGGGCGGGGCTGCATGTCGCTGATCTTTTCACGCGCCGCGGACCGAGCTTGCTCGGGCGGGGCGACGCGTCTCGAACTCCGCGATCCTTGTCGGCCCTTGACGCACCCGCAAGGATCGAGCGCATGGTGCACCCACTCGATCCCACCGCCGCGGGTTTCCTGATGGCGGAGAACCGACGGATGCCGATGCACGTGGGCGGGCTGCAGCTGTTCTCCAAGCCCGAGGGTGCGGGCCGGAACTTCGTCCGCGACCTCTACACCCAGCTGCGCGAGAGCGAGGACATCGCGCCGCTGTTCCTCAAGCACCCCCACCGCTCGATCAAGACCGCCGGCCAGTGGGTGTGGGTCGAGGACGACGACTTCGACATCGAGTACCACGTGCGCCACAGCGCCCTGCCGAAGCCCGGCCGTGTGCGTGAGCTGCTCGAGCTGTGCTCGCGTCTGCACTCCACCCGCCTCGCCATCGAGCGGCCGCTGTGGGAGTGGCACCTGATCGAGGGGCTGCGCGACGGCCGGGTCGCGATGTACTGCAAGCTCCACCACGCCCTGGTCGACGGCATCTCTGCGATGCGCCTCCTCCAGAACATCCTGAGCACCGACGCCGAGCGCACCGACATGCCGGCCCCCTGGGAGAACCGGCCGAGTCGATCGCGCGAGGTCGACGAGTCGAACGAGAAGCACGACCTCGCCGAGCTGCCCTTGCAGGCGATGCGTTCCGCGCTCGGCATCGGGGCCGAGGCGGCCGGCTTCCCCAGTGCGCTGATCAAGACGCTGAACCGCTCGGTGCGCAACGAGACCTCGGCCCTGGCGCTCTACGCGCCACGCACGATCCTCAACCAACCGATCACGGCCGCTCGCCGCTTCGCCGCCCAGGACTGGCCACTCGAGCGGCTCCGCGCGATCGGCAAGGCCACCGGCACCACCCTGAACGACGTCGTGCTCGCGATGTGCAGCGGCGCGATGCGGACCTACCTCCTCGAGCTCGACGCGCTCCCCGACACCACGCTGATCTCGATGGTGCCGATCGGGCTCAAGGCCAAGCAGTCCCAGGCCGCCTCCTCCTCGGGCGGCAACGCCGTCGGCGCCGTGATGGTCAAGCTCGGCACCGACCTCCCCGATCCCGCCGACCGCCTCCAGGCCGTGCACGAGTCGATGGTCAGCGGCAAGCGCGCGCTGGCCGAGATGACACCGGTGCAGATCCTGGCGATGAGCGCGCTCGGTCAGGCGCCGGCCATCCTCGGCCCGATGCTGAAGATGAGTGGCCTGGTGAAGCCGCCGTACAACCTGATCATCAGCAACGTCCCCGGCCCGCGCACCAAGCAGTACTTCAACGGGATGCGACTCGAGGGCACCTACCCGCTGTCGATCCCGATCGACGGCATGGCGCTCAACATCACGTGCAACTCCTACGCCGACCAGATGGCCTTCGGGTTGACCGGCTGCCGCCGGACCGTCCCCCACCTCCAGCGGCTCCTGATCCACCTCGACACCGAGCTCGGCGCCCTGGAGCAGGCCGCCGGCCTCTGAGCCGTCGATCGTCGATCCGGCTCGCGCCGCTACGTCGCCACGGGCCACGCGGCGCGCGGAGGGGCCGCGTCGAGGAGCGCGTCCAGGAGACGACGGTCACCTTCGATGGTGACCCCGTCGAGACACCGGTCCACGAACAGCGAGTAGATGCCCTCGGGATCGCCTTCCACCACGACGTCCGCGTCGTCGATACGACCGTCCACGACCTCCCCGTCGACGAGCGAGGCGACCTCCGGGCCGGCCCGGAATTCGAAGCGACCGGCCGGCGCGAGCGGTGCCATCACGATGTCCATCGCGTTCGACAACCAGCCCTCGAACAGTTCGCCCCGATCCGTAGGCGGGCCCAGGGATCGGGCACCCCACAACGCCAGCTCGCGCATGGCCGGCCGCAGCTCTCGACCGTAGTCGGTCAGCTCGTAGACCTTCGACGCCGCAGGCGGCGGCAACGTACGCCGGGTGACCACGCCGTTGCCCTCGAGATCCCGAAGGCGCGCAGCGAGGATGTTGGTGCCGATGCCGTGCAGGCTCCCGACGAGGTCGGTGTAGCGCTTCGGTCCGTGCATCAGCTCGCGGATGACGAGCAGGGCCCATCGGTCGCCGACGAGGTCCAGGGCATGTGCCATCGGACAGTACTGCTCGTAGCGCTTGGCCATGCCGAAAGGATACCACTCGATAACGATTTGGAACAATCTACTTGTTAATCTGAAGTACATGCCGTTAGAGTCGCTGACATGACTTCAGAAACGCAAGTACACACACAAGCAGAGCGGGGGGCGGCCTCCGACCGCAGGTGGCTGGCTCTCGCTCTCCTCTGCGTCGTCCAGTTCATGGTGGTCCTCGACATCGCGATCGTGAACGTCGCGCTCCCCTCCATCAAGGTCGACCTCGGGTTCTCCCAGGGCGACCTCCAGTGGGTGATCAGCGCTTACGCCCTGGTGTTCGGCGGGTTCCTCCTGCTGGGGGGACGGGCCGCCGACATGCTGGGGCGACGCCGCATCTTCCTGCTCGGCATCGCCGTCTTCACCGTGGCGTCACTGCTGGCCGGCCTCGCGTGGTCAGAGCCGTCCTTGATCGGTGCCCGCGCCCTGCAGGGGCTCGGAGCCGCGATCATCACGCCGGCCGCCCTGTCGATCCTGTCCACGACGTTCGCCGAAGGTCGCGAGCGCAACATCGCACTGGGTGCCTGGGGCGCGGTCGGAGGCTTCGGCGCCGTGGCGGGCGTGCTGCTCGGCGGAATCCTCACCGACGCCCTCAGCTGGGAGTGGATCTTCTTCGTCAACGTCCCGGTCGGTGTCGTCGGCTTCGCGCTGGCTCCGGTGCTGCTGCGGGAGAGCCGTGACGCCCGCATCAAGAGGTTCGATCTTCCCGGTGCGGTCCTGGTGACGAGCGGATTGTCGTCGCTCGTCTACGCGATCACCCAGGCCGGACAGAAGGGCTGGCTCGCGCCGGAGACGCTCGGCGTCTTCGGGGCCTCTCTGCTCCTGCTCGGCGCCTTCGTCGCCTGGGAGCTTCGTCACCCGGAGCCCTTGATGCGCTTCGGGATCCTCCAGACCCGTACCGTGAGCGGGGCGAATGTCGCCGGGTTCATCCTGGGAACCGCGTTGTTCTCGATGTTCCTGATGCTGACGCTCTACATGCAGCAGGTCCTCGGTTACTCCGCCATGAAGACGGGCGTTGCCTACCTCGCGGTCGCCGGTACTGCGATCGTGTGGTCGGGGGTCGCCGGCCAGCTCGTGACCCGGGTCGGCGTGAAGCCGGTGCTGGTGACCGGGATGACGGCGATGACCGCAGGTCTGCTGTTCTTCACCCAGGTATCGGTCGGAGGCAGCTACGTCCGCGACCTGCTACCGGGCTTCCTGCTCATCGGGGTAGGGATCGGTTTCTCCTACGTGCCCATCTCGATCGCGGCGCTTGCGGGAGTGACCGCCTCCGAGGCCGGGCTGGCATCTGGCCTGATCAACACCTCACAGCAGATCGGTGGCGCGCTCGGCATCGCAGCGCTGTCCACGATCGCCACGTCGCACACCGCGGACTCTCTCGGCAATGGGTCAGCTCTGCCAGCGGCTCTCGTCGACGGGTTCTCGTGGGCGTTCCTGGTCGGCGCGATCGTCGCGGCCGTCGGCGTGGTCGCGTCCCTGACCCTGATCCGTCGCGACGAACTGGAGGCGGAGGTTGTGGCCGAGCGGCCGGTGGAGCCGGCGCTTGATGCCGCCTGAGCTGTGTGACCGGCGTCTGGGGCGGATCCTGGTGGACCCGCCCCACGCGCCGAGGTTCACGAGTACAGCCGCTTGACGATCTGGTCGAAGGCGCGGTCGGGGAGCACCCGACGGGCGCCCAGGATGGTGCCGGCGCCGCGGCCGACCGGGTAGCGGGCCCTGGGCCGGCTGGTCGTCGCGGCCGTGACGATCTTCTGGGCCACGACCTCCGGGCCGCTGGAGGTCATCGGTTGGTCTGCCTTCTCCATGCGCGCCCGGACCTTCTCGGCCTGGTCCTCGTACGCCGTACCGCGGCTGACCTCGACGAGGCTCTCGCGGGAGAGGGTGTTCCACTCGGTGCGGATCGGGCCGGGCTCGATGATCACCACGCGGATGCCGTACGGCGCGAGCTCGACGCGCAGGCTGTCACTCAGCCCCTCCACGGCGAACTTGGTCGCGTGGTACCACGCACCGAGCGGCTCGTAGAACTTCCCGCCGATGCTGCTGAGGTTGATGATCCGGCCCGACCCCCGGGCTCGCATCTGCGGGGTGACCAGCTGGATGAGGCGGGCGAGGCCGAAGACGTTGACCTCGAACTGGCGCCGTGCCTCGTCGATCGGCACGTCCTCGACCGAGCCGTAGGAGCCGTAGCCGGCGTTGTTGACGAGCACGTCGAGGCGCCCGTGGTCGGCGATCACCCGCTCGACCCCGGCCACCATCGACGCGTCGTCGGTGACGTCCATCGCGAACGTCGTCACGCCTCCCTGCGCCAGCGTCTCCATCCGGTCGACGCGGCGGGCCACGGCGTACGTCGTGAAGCCGGCATCGCGGAGGCGCAGCGCCGTCTGCTCACCGATCCCGCTCGATCCGCCCGTCACCAGCGCCACGCGTGTCGTCATGACCCCATCATGGCGCCCCGGTTGCCTCTTGCCGCCGGCGATCGTCACGAGACAATGGCTCCCCGATGGAGGAGGACCGATGAGCGAGCAGGGCTGGCGCGCCTTCCTCGGTGCGGAGGGCGTCGACGACTGGGTGGTGCTGCACGGCGGCGCGGTGGCGATCTTCCGGGTCGGGTCGCTCGCGGAGGCCGCGCGACTGGCGGCTGGGCTCGCCGGTGTCGCGGGTCTCGAGAGCTCGGGGGCGCTGCTCACGATCTCGTCCGACCGGGTGACCGTGCGCCTGACCCGCGACCTCTGGATGCTCGAGCCCCATCATGTCGAGCTGGCCCGAGCCGTCTCGTCGGTCGCTCGGGCGAAGGGAGCCGTCGCGGAGCGTAGCGCCGTTCAGGAGGTGCAGCTGGCCGTGGCCGCGAGACCGGACGAGGTCGATGTGGAGTTCTGGCGCGCCGTACTCGGGTATGCACCGGCGAGCGATGACAACGCCGTCGACCCGCTCGGCCACGGGTCGACGGTCTGGATGCAGGACCTCGACCCGGCCAAGCCGCTCCGGCATGCCATGCACGTCGACGTATCGGTCGCCCGCGAGCAGGTCGAGGCGCGCCTCGCTGCGGCGTTGGCCGCGGGTGGACGCATCGTCGACGCATCCGGGGCCGAGTCGCACGGTTCCTGGATCCTCGCCGATCGCGCCGGCAACCGCGTCTGCATCGCCTCCTGGCCCGACGGCGCCGGTCAGGTGGGGGCGCCGGACGAAGAAAACGCGGAACAAATCAGCCTCACCGAGCTCTGAGAGGCGATTTGTTCCGCGTTTTCCGCTGTGCGGGCCCCGAGTACGCCGGAGTCAGACGTCGAAGCGGTCGAGGTCCATGACCTTGGCCCAGGCGGCCACGAAGTCGCGGACGAACTTCTCCTGCCCGTCGTCGCTGGCGTAGACCTCGGCGAGTGCCCGGAGCTCGGAGTTCGAGCCGAAGACCAGGTCGGCCCGGCTCCCGGTCCAGGTGACCGTCCCCGTGGCGTCGAGGCCCTCGAAGGTCTCGGCGTCCTCGGACGTCGGGCGCCACGTCGTACCGAGGTCCAGCAGGTTGACGAAGAAGTCGTTCGTCAACGTGCCGGGCCGGTCGGTGAGGACCCCGAGCGACGACTGCTGGTGGTTGGCGCCGAGGACGCGCAGGCCACCGACGAGGACCGTCATCTCGGGCGCGGACAGGGTCAGCAGGTTGGCCCGGTCGACGAGGAGGTACTCGGCGGGGAGCCGTTGTCCCTTCCCGAGGTAGTTGCGGAACCCGTCGACCGACGGCTCGAGCGCCGAGAACGACTCGACGTCCGTCTGCTCCTGCGAGGCGTCGGTACGACCCGGGGTGAACGGGACCTCGACGTCGTACCCGCCCCCGGCAGCGGCCTTCTCGACGGCCGCGTTGCCGGCCAGCACGATCAGGTCGGCGAGCGAGACCGACGTGTCCCCCTCGCGGTCGTTGAAAGCGTCCGCGATGCCCTGGAGGGCGCGGAGCACCGGGGCCAGCTGCTCCGGGTCGTTGACCTCCCAGCTGCTCTGCGGCTCGAGGCGCACGCGGGCCCCGTTGGCGCCGCCGCGCTTGTCGCTGCCCCGGTACGTCGACGCCGACGCCCAGGCGACCGACACGAGCTGGGCGATGCTCAGCCCGGCGTCGAGGACCTGCTGCTTCAGCGAGGCGATGTCGGCGGCGTCGACCAGCGGGTGGTCGACCGCCGGCAGGGGGTCCTGCCAGAGGAGCACCTCGGAGGGCACCTCGGGGCCGAGGTAGCGCTGGATCGGCCCCATGTCGCGGTGGGTCAGCTTGAACCACGCCCGGGCGAAGGCGTCCGCGAACTCGTCGGGGTGCTCGTGGAACCGTCGCGAGATCGGCTCGTAGATCGGGTCCACCCGCAGCGACAGGTCGGTGGTCAGCATCGTCGGCGGCCGGGCGGCAGACGAGGCGGACGGGCCCGGGATCGTGCCCGCGCCGGCGCCGTCCTTGGCCACCCACTGGTGCGCCCCGGCCGGGCTCTTCGACAGCTCCCACTCGTAGCCGAAGAGGTTGTCGAAGAAGCCGTTGCTCCACCGGGTCGGCGTCGAGGTCCAGGTGACCTCCAGGCCGCTCGTGATCGCGTCCTCGCCCTTGCCGGTCTGGTAGGTGTTGCGCCAGCCGAGACCCTGCAGCTCGAGGGGCGCACCCTCGGGCTCCGGGCCGACGTACTGCTCGGGGTCGGCCGCACCGTGGGTCTTGCCGAAGGTGTGGCCGCCCGCGATCAGGGCGACGGTCTCCTCGTCGTTCATCGCCATCCGGCGGAAGGTCTCGCGGATGTCGCGGGCCGCGGCCACCGGGTCCGGCGTGCCGTTCGGGCCCTCGGGGTTGACGTAGATCAGGCCCATCTGGACGGCGGCCAACGGGCTCTCGAGGTCCCGGTCGCCGGTGTAGCGCTCGTCGCCGAGCCAGGTCTGCTCGGGGCCCCAGTAGACGTCCTCGTCGGGCTCCCACACGTCCTCACGGCCACCGCCGAAGCCGAAGGTCTCGAAGCCCATCGACTCCAGGGCGACGTTGCCGGTCAGCACGATCAGGTCGGCCCAGGACAGCGTCTTGCCGTACTTCTTCTTCACCGGCCAGAGCAGGCGGCGCGCCTTGTCGAGGTTGCCGTTGTCGGGCCAGCTGTTGAGGGGAGCGAACCGCTGCTGTCCCGCGCCGGCGCCGCCGCGGCCGTCGCTGATCCGGTAGGTGCCGGCGCTGTGCCACGCCATCCGGATCATGAAGGGGCCGTAGTGGCCGAAGTCCGCCGGCCACCAGTCCTGCGAGGTGGTGAGCACCTGCTCGATGTCGCGCTTGACCTCGGCGAGGTCGAGCGAGGAGAACTCTGCGGCGTAGTCGAAGCCGTCGCCCATCGGGTCGGCCTCGGCCGGGTTCTTGGCGAGGATCCTCAGGTTGAGCCGGGTCGGCCACCAGCGCTGGTTGCTGTTGCCGCCCTCCACCGGGTACGCCGACCGCTCGTGCGCGACCGGGCACCCGCCCTCGTCCTGGGTCATGTCGGAGGTGCTGACAGGTCCTTCGGCGGACTCGACGTTCATGTCGCCGACAGCGGCGTCGTGTTCCTGAGCCATGGGGCTACCTTTCCGATCTCTGGTTGGTCGTACCGGTTCTGGGCGGTGCAGCGCAGGAGGGGCACAGGCCCCAGTAGGTGACCTCGGCCTCATCGATCACGAAGCCCTGGTCGTCGGCGGCCGTCAGGCAGGGCACCTCGCCGACGGCGCAGTCGACGTCGACGACGGTGCCGCACGAGCGGCAGACGAGGTGGTGGTGGTTGTCGCCGACGCGGGCCTCGTAGCGGGCCACCGAGCCGGCCGGCTGGATCTTGCGGACCAGCCCGGCTTCGGTGAGTATCCGCAGCGAGTCGTAGACCGCCTGGTGGGACACCCCGGGCAGCGTGCTGCGGACGGCTCGGATGAGGGAGTCGGTGTCGGCGTGCGGCAACGCGTACACCGACGCCAGGACCTCCGACCGGGGACGCGTCACGCGCAGTCCGGCACCGCGCAGGAGCTGCGGCACGTCGGGGGTCGGCACCCGTCGATCCTGTCCCGTTTTCTTGAATGAGTCAAGAAAACCGACCAGCGGCCCCCACCTCCACGAAGCCTCCGCCGACCACGTCCGCGACCGCCCGCAGCCGGACCCGCGTGACGTCGCTGACGAGCGCGAAGCCGGCCAGGTCCGCGTTGGAGCCGGGGCGGACGGGCTCGGGGGCGTTGACCGACACACAGGTACGCCGACCCCCGTCGACGGCGTTCTGCAGCGCGACCGCGTGGCCCGTCGTACCGCTGCCGGCAAAGGGGTCGAGCACGCGCGCGTCGGTGGGCATCGTCTCGAGGATCCGCTGCAGCAGCCCGGTCGGCTTCGGCGACTCGAAGAGGTGGCCGACCAGCGCCTTGAGCTCGGCGACCGCGGTGTCGGTCGAGCCGATCTCGGAGGCGAGCCAGATCGTGCGGAGCTTCTTGCGGCGTCCCTCGTGGAGCCAGTCCTTCTGGAAGACGTCGGCGCGCCGGCCCGTCGTACCGCCCACCCAGCGGCAGACCAGGTCGTCCGGCCGTTCGTCGATCCGGGCCGCCGACCAGCGCCAGACAGCCGGCGCGCCGTCGCCGAAGACCGGCTTGATCTCGAGCGAGCCGTCGAAGGGCTCCGTCGCGACCCGCCCGGTGTCGGGCGACCCGTAGATCGCGAAGTGGAGGGTCGGGGCCGTGACCGGGTTGAACTTCTTGTTGGTGTTGCGCAGCGGGAGCCGTCGGTAGCGACGCCCGTCGTCCTCGGTCAGCGGGAAGTCGCGCGGGTCGACGGTCGACGGGCTCGACGGGTCGAGCGCGCACGCCGCCGTCGACCGCGCGTAGACGAGGAGGTACTCGTGCGAGGTGGCGAAGCCGCCGCCGAGCTGGCGGCCCTTGGGGTTGAGGTTGACCACGATCTGGGCGACGAAGCAGTCCTCGCCGAAGACGTCGTCGAGGAGCAGGCGCAGGCGGGTGACCTCGTTGTCGTCGATGCTGACGAAGACCGCACCGCGCTCGGTCATCGCCTCACGCACCGCCTCGAGCCGCGGCCGCATCATCGCGACCCAGGCGCGATGCCGGTCGACCCGCGGGCCGGCGACCTTGTCGTTGTAGGCGAACGGGTTGCCGGTGTTGTACGGCGGGTCGAGGTACACCACGTCGTACCGCTCGCCCGCGGCCGCCAGCCGCGGCAGAACGTCGAGGTTGTCGCCCACGACGAGGGTGTTCCACGGCTCCACGGCGTTCACGCTAACCGGGGCGTACCTCCCGAGCCGTGAGGCACGACCATCACTGGGCTCCCGGGACCGTGGCGAGCGCGACGGTCGTCACCGGGGCCAGGCACTCGGGCAGCGGGCTCGCCACCTCCTCGGCGGTGATCTCCACCTCGCCGTTCGCGTCGAGAGCCACCACCGCGCCGGGCGGAACGTCGCAGCCGAACCCGACCACGGCGCCGTAGACCAGGTACCCGCTCTTCGCGGCCTCGGCGGCGGCAGCACCGACCCGGTGGGCCAGCCCCGGGGCCCGGAACTGGCGGGTGAACACGGCCACCTGCGCCGGCGTGCCCAGCAGACTGGCATGGGTGGACATCCGTCCTCCACCGCCGGTCTGCGAGATCAACGGCAGCACCTTGGCGCCGACGACCGGGCCGGGGCCGGGGCTGTCCGGAGCCGTGGCGGTCGTGCTCGACGACGAGGCGGAGCCGCAGCCGGCCGTGGTGGCCAGGGCAGCAGCTGCCAGCAGGGTCCCGAGGGTTCGTCTCATGCGGATCGGACGTACGGGGACGGCGACGGGTTCCGTCATACGTCGAGGAAGGGCTGGCCCTTGCCGAGGACCGTCAGCCCGTCCTCGACCATGAAGCCGCGCTTGGCGTCCATCTCCAGGTCCACCCCGATCTCCGCGCCGGCGGGTACGACGACCTCCTTGTCGAGGATCGCGTTGCGCACGGTCGCCCCGGCGCCGATCTTGACGCTGTTCATGAGCACCGAGCCCTCGACCACCGCGCCCTGCTCGACCCGGACCGCCGGTGACAGCACGGAGCGGTGCACCTGTCCGCCCGACACCACGACCCCGGGCGAGAGCAGTGCCTCCGCGGCGACCGGGGCGCTGCCGTCGGCGCCCTTGACGAGCTTGGCCGGTGGTTGCGGCCCGTAGTCGGTGAAGATCGGCCACGCGGTGTTGTAGAGGTTGAAGACCGGCAGCGGCATCACGACGTCCATGTGGGCGTCGTAGTAGGACCGCATCGTCCCGACGTCGCGCCAGTAGCCACGGTCGCGGTCGGTCGCGCCCGGCACCTCGTTGTCCTTGAAGTCGTAGACACCGCCCTCGTGACGGCGTACGAACGCCGGCACGATGTCGCCGCCCATGTCGTGCTTCGAGCCGGTCATGTCGGAGTCGCGGGTCACCGACTCCAGCAGTGCCTGGGCGTCGAACACGTAGTTGCCCATGCTCGCCAGCACCTCGTCCGGATTGTCGGGCAGGCCGATCGGATCCTTCGGCTTCTCCAGGAACTCGCGGATCATCTGCGGGCTCTGCGGGCTGACGTCGATCACGCCGAACTGGTCGGCCAGCGAGATCGGCTGCCGGATCGCGGCGACCGTGCAGGGTGCGCCGCTGGCGACGTGCTGGTCGACCATCTGCGAGAAGTCCATGCGGTAGACGTGATCGGCGCCGACCACGACGACGATGTCGGGCTGGTCGTCGTGGATCAGGTTGAGGGACTGGTAGATCGCGTCTGCGCTGCCGAGATACCAGTGCTTGCCCACGCGCTGCTGGGCCGGCACGGGGGCGACGTAGTTGCCGAGCAGGGCCGACATCCGCCACGTGGTGGTGACGTGACGGTCGAGGGAGTGCGACTTGTACTGCGTGAGCACCACGACGCGCAGGTAGCCGCTGTTGACCACGTTGGAGAGCGCGAAGTCGATCAGCCGGTAGATCCCGGCGAACGGCACCGCCGGCTTGGCCCGGTCCGCCGTGAGCGGCATCAGCCGCTTGCCCTCGCCGCCGGCGAGGACGATGGCCAGGACTCGCTTGCGGCTCGCTGGGCTCATGCGCAGCCACGTTAGCGATCTCCCCGCTGGTTGAGGAAGGCGCTCGGCGCCCGTCTCGAAACCCGCCCTCCCACCGACGTGGTTTCGAGACGCCCGTTGAACGGGCTCCTCAACCACCGGACCCCCCGAAACCTGCGGCACGACCATCGTGGTTTCGAGACGCCCGTTGAACGGGCTCCTCAACCACCGGCGACACCGGTAGCGTCGCGAAGGTGCGCGTCGACATCCTGACCAAGGAGTACCCACCCGCCATCTACGGCGGCGCGGGTGTCCACGTCGCCGAGCTGGTCCGGGCCCTGCGCGGGCTCGCCGACCTCGACGTGCAGGTGCAGGCGTTCGGCGCCCCGCGCGACGAGCCCGGCGTGACGGCGTACGCCGACCTGCCGGAGCTCGGCGCGGCCAACGCCGCCCTGCAGACGATGGGCGTCGACCTGGCGATCGCCGGTGGGTGCGAGGGCACCGATCTCGTCCACTCCCACACCTGGTACGCCAACCTCGGCGGCCACCTCGCCGGCCTGCTGTACGACGTGCCCCACGTGGTCACGGCCCACTCGTTGGAGCCGCTGCGGCCCTGGAAGGCCGAACAGCTCGGCGGCGGCTACGCGCTCTCCTCGTTCGCCGAGCGCACGTCGTACCTCGGTGCGGCGGCGGTGATCGCGGTGTCGGCGGCGATGCGCGACGACGTGCTGCACGCCTACCCCGACGTCGACCCCGGCAAGGTCCACGTCGTCCACAACGGCATCGACACCGAGGGCTGGTCGCGTGTCGACGACCCCGACCGGGTGCGTCGCCAGGGTGTCGACCCCGGCAAGCCGTCCGTGGTGTTCGTCGGCCGGATCACCCGGCAGAAGGGCCTGCCGCTCTTCCTCCGGGCCTGTCGCGAGCTGCCGCCCGACGTCCAGCTCGTGCTCTGCGCCGGCGCCCCCGACACCCCCGAGATCCTGGCCGAGGTCGAGGGACTCGTCGCCGAGCTCGCACAGACTCGCCACGGCGTGGTCTGGATCCGCGAGATGCTCCCGCGGGCCGACGTCGTCGCCCTGCTCTCGGCGGCGACGGCGTTCGTCTGCCCGTCGATCTACGAGCCGCTCGGCATCGTCAACCTGGAGGCGATGGCCTGCGAGACCGCGGTCGTCGCGACCGCGACCGGCGGCATCCCCGAGGTCGTCGTACACGGCGAGACCGGGCTGCTGGTGCCGATCGAGCAGGCCTCCGACGGCACCGGTACGCCGCTCGACCCCGAGCAGTACGTCGCCGACTTCGCCGAGGCGCTGACCTCCGTGGTCTCCGACCCGGACCGGGCCGCCGAGATGGGCCGTGCCGGACGACGCCGTGCGATCGAGTCCTTCTCGTGGGACGCGATCGCCGAGCAGACCAAGGCGATCTACGACTCCCTGGTGTGACCGCCGCGCTAGTCCCGTCGTCGGGTGAGGTCGTTCGTGTCGTTGTAGACCCCGCGGGAGACATTCGTACCCATCTGCCCCGGGTCGCTCCCCTGTCGCCAGTGCGGGAACAGGTTGGCGTGTCTGGCGCTGACGCGCTGCTATCGCGTTCCCTTGCCCGTCGTCACGAACGGGGCATACCTTGTCGGCCATGGAGCTGCTGCCCTCGGCCCACGTCGACACCTTCTGCCGCGACCACCTCCCGCCCGACGACCAGTGGCCCGAGCTCGTCCTCACCCTGCCCGAGCTGCAGTACCCCGACCGGCTCAACGCAGCCACCGCCCTGCTCGACGACGTGGCCGCGCGCCACGGGGGCGACCGGCCGTGCCTCCATCAGCCGGGCCTCCCGACCTGGTCGTACGACGAGCTGGTGGCGGCAGCGAACCGGGTCGCGCACGTCCTCGTCGAGGACCTCGGGATCGTCCCGGGCAACCGGGTCCTGCTCCGCGGGCCCAACAACCAGTGGCTCGCCGCGGCGTGGTTCGGGGTGCTGAAGGCCGGGGCAGTCGTCGTCACCACGATGCCGCTGCTCCGCACCGGTGAGCTCCAGACCATCCACGAGATCGCCCGGCTCGACGCCGCGCTGGTCGACCACCGGTTCCTCGACGCGGTCGAGCCGCTCGATCTGCCGACCATCGCCGTCGGTGACGCCGCCTGGCTCGAGCGACTGGCCGCGAAGCCCGCGACCTTCGACGACGTACTCACCTCCGGCGACGACGTCTCGATGCTCGCCTTCACCTCCGGCACCACCGGCCGTCCCAAGGCGACGATGCACTTCCACCGCGATCTGCTGGCGGTCTGTGACACGTTCTCGCGCCACGTGCTCCAGCCGTCGCCCGACGACGTCTTCACCGGCACCCCGCCGTTCGCGTTCACCTTCGGGCTGGGCGGCGTCCTGCTGTTCCCGCTCCACGCCGGCGCCTCGACGCTGCTGGTGGAGAAGGCCACACCACCCGAGCTCGCCGACCTGATCGACGCCCACGGCGTGACCGTCTGCTTCACCGCGCCCACGGCGTACAAGGCGATGCTCCCCCTGATCACGGCCGGGCAGCGGATGCCGAGCCTGACGAAGGCCGTCTCCGCCGGCGAGCACCTGCCGAAGGCGACCTGGGAGGCGTTCCGCGATGCGACCGGCGTCGAGATCATCGACGGCATCGGCGCGACCGAGATGCTCCACATCTTCGTCTCGGCCGCGGGCGCGGACATCCGGCCGGGGTCGACCGGTCGCGCGGTCCCCGGCTACACCGCGACGGTCGTCGACCTGGAGGGCCGCGAGCTGCCCGCCGGCCAGTCGGGTCGGCTGGCCGTGAAGGGTCCGACCGGCTGCCGTTACCTCGACGATCCCCGCCAGGCGGCGTACGTCCAGGACGGCTGGAACCTGACCGGTGACACCTTCGTCCGCGACGACGACGGCTACTTCTGGTACCAGGCCCGCAGCGACGACATGATCATCAGCTCGGGCTACAACATCGCCGCGCCCGAGGTCGAGGAGGCGCTGCTCAAGCACCCGGCCGTGACGGAGTGCGCGGTGATCGGTGTGCCCGACGAGGCGCGCGGCATGCTCGTGCAGGCGTACGTCGTGATCGCGGCCGACGCGGGCAAGGTCAGCGCCGGCGAGCTGCAGGACTTCGTCAAGGCCGAGATCGCGCCCTACAAGTACCCCCGGGCGATCGAGTTCGTCGACGAGCTGCCGAGGACCGCGACCGGCAAGCTGCAGCGCTTCCGGCTGCGCGCCAGTCATGGCTGACCACTCCCCGCGTCACCTGATCCTCACCCTCGTCGGGCTCTACGCCCGGGGCGAGGCCAACGGCCTCTCGGTCCGCGCCCTGATCGCGCTGATGGCGGACCTCGAGGTCGACGCGGCCGCCACCCGCTCGTCGGTCTCGCGGCTGAAGAAGCGCGGCGTTCTCGAGCCTGCGCGGACCGACGGACAGGCGGGCTATGCGCTCTCGACACCAGCGCTGGCGGTGCTGCGCGAGGGCGACGCCCGGATCTGGTCGCGGCCGCGGGCGTCGGTCGAGGACGGCTGGCTGGTCGTGGTGTTCTCGGTGCCGGAGGCCGAGCGCGGGAAGCGCCACGAGCTCCGGTCCCAGCTGACCAGGCTGGGCTTCGGCACCGCCGCCCCGGGCGTGTGGGTCGCCCCCGGCACGGCGTACGACGAGACGCTCGCCGCCCTCGAACGCCAGGGGCTCGCGTCGTACACCGAGCTGTTCCGCGGCGACTACCTCGGCTCGGGACCGACCGCGACGCGCGTCGCGCAGTGGTGGGACCTGCCCTCGATCGCCGCGCTGTACGACGAGTTCCTGGCCGAGCACCGGGGGCTGACCCGCCTCCGCGAGCCCGACCCGGCCCGCGCGTTCGCGGCGTACATCCCGATGCTGACCGCCTGGCGCCGGCTGCCCTACCTCGATCCCGGGATCCCCCTCGACCTCCTGCCCGACGGCTGGCCGGGTGAGAAGGCGGGCGAGCTGTTCGCCACCCTCGACGACCGCCTGCGCGAGCCGGCCGCGAAGCACGCCCACACGCTGATCACCGGCTGAGGTCCGCGGAGGGGCGCCTCAGGTTCATCAAGGTATGCAGGGAAACCCGCACTTCCCTCGATCAATTCGTCGTGGGAAGAGCTGGTTCGGCTACATACCTTGATGAACCGGAGAGACGCCCGCCCCGCCTCAGAGGACGGCGTACCCCTGCACCTCGACGAGTGCCTCGGCGTCCCAGAGCCGGGAGACCCCGATCCCGGCGGTCGCGGGGTAGTCGGTGCCGCACAGACGCCGCCACACCTCGCCGATCTCGCGGGCGTGGGCGCGGTAGTCGTCCATGTCGACGATGTAGATGGTCAGCGAGGCGAGCCCGTCCGGCGTACCGCCGGCCGCGCCGAGCGCGAGCAGCAGGTTGGCCAGCGACTGCTCGAACTGGGCCACCACCCCGCCCTCCACGATCGCACCCGAGGCGTCCATGCCGGTCTGACCGGCCAGGAACACGGTGGTCCCCCGCGCGACGACGGCGTGGGAGAAGCCGGACGGCTTCACGAGCGAGTCCGGGTTGATCCGGTTGAGGTCACCCATCAGGACTGCACCGCTCCTCCGTCGACGTTGAGGCCTTGGCCGTTGACCGCGGCGTTGTCGACGCACAGCATGACGGCTCCGGCGACCTCCTCCACGGTGACGAGCCGCCCGATCGGCTGCATGTTCGCCAGGATCACGCGGGCGTCGTCCTCGGAGCGGCCGGTGCCGGAGGCGATGTTCGCCACCGACGCGTCGGTCATCGGGGTGTCGACGTACCCGGGACAGACGGCGTTCACGGTGACACCGGAGCGCGCGACCTCCGCAGCAGCGGTGCGGACCAGGCCGAGGACGCCGTGCTTGCTCGCGGTGTACGCCGCGATCCGGGCGCCGCCGACCTTCCCGGCCACCGACGCGATCACGACCACGCGACCGAACCCGGCCTCGGTCATCGCCGGCAGCGCACGGCGTAGGCACCGGAACGGGGCGGTGAGGTTGAGGTCGAGCATCCGCTGCCAGTCCTCGTCGGTCGTCCGCACGAGCGGGGCCGACATCGAGGCGCCGGCGTTGACCACCAGGATCTCGACCGGCCCCCACTCCTCCTCGACGCGGGCGAACGCCGTCTCGATCGCGCCGGGATCGAGGAGGTCGGCCGGTACGACGAGCGAGTCGCCGGGTAGGGAGGTGGCCACCTGGTGGAGCGCGACCTCGTCGCGCGCGACCAGCGCCACCCGGTGGCCGGCGTTCGACAGGGCCAGCGCGCAGGCGGCGCCGATCCCCTTCGAGGCGCCCGTGACGAGCGCGATCACCGTCGTACCTCCCGCAACGTCATACGGTGAGAGCCATAGATGGCTCCGTCCGTATGACGTCCCGCGGGACGGAGGGCGTCACCGGAAGGCCGGGATCCCGGTCAGATCGGCACCCACGGAGAGCAGGTGCATCTCCTCGGTGCCCTCGTAGGTCATCACCGTCTCGAGGTTGTTCATGTGGCGCATGATCGTGTGGTCGAGCGTGATGCCCGCCCCACCGAGCGTCGTCCGGGCCTCGCGGGCGACGTCGAGCGCGGCCCGCACGTTGGCGTACTTGCCGTAGGAGACCTGGATCGGGGTGAGCTGGCCGGCGTCCTTGAGCGCGCCGAGCCGCCAGGCCACGAGCGAGGCGTTGTTGACCGCGACCGTCATCAGCGCGAGCTTGCGCTGGGTGAGCTGGAACGACGCCAGCGGCTTGCCGAACTGCTCCCGCTCACCGGTGTAGGCGAGCGACTCCTCGAGGCACGCGCGCGCCGCGCCGACCACTCCCCAGATGATGCCGAAGCGCGCCTCGTTGAGGCACGACAGCGGACCCTTGAGCCCGCGCACCTCGGGGAACGCCGCATCCGCCGGCAGGCGCAGGTCGTCGAAGGCGAGCTCGGCGGTCACCGAGGCGCGCAGCGAGAGCTTGCGCTTGATCTTGTGGGCACCGAAGCCCTTCGCGTCCGTCGGTACGGCGAAGCCTCGGATCCCGTCCTCGGTCTGGGCCCAGACCACCGCGACGTCGGCGAGGGTGCCGTTGGTGATCCACATCTTGGAGCCGTTGATCACCCAGTCGGTGCCGTCCTGCTTGGCGTGGGTCTTCATCGAGCCGGGGTCGCTGCCGGCGTCGGACTCCGTCAGCCCGAAGCAGCCGATCGCGTCGCCGGTGGCCATCCGCGGCAGCCACTCCTCCTTCTGCTCCTCGCTGCCCCACCGGTGGATCGCGAACATCGCGAGCGATCCCTGCACGCTGACGAAGCTGCGCAGGCCGGAGTCGACGGCCTCGAGCTCGCGGCAGGCCACGCCGTACGCCGTGGCACTGGTGCCGGCGCAGCCGTAGCCCTCGAGGTGCATCCCGAGCAGCCCGAGCTTGCCGAGGAGCGGACCGAGGTCGTCGGGGAGCGTGCCCTCGTCGTACCACTCGGCGATGTGGGGGGCGAGCTCGCTCTGGGCGAAGTCGCGGACGGTGTCGCGGATCGCGCGGTCCTCGTCGGTGAGGAGGTCGTCGACCTTCAGAAAGTCGTGGGACATCTAGCGCCCCTTCCAGTCGGGCTTGCGCTTCTCGTTGAACGCGGCATGGAACTCCGCGTGGTCGTGGGTGGTCATCAGCAGGGCCTGGGTCATCGCGTCGAGCTCCATGGCCGGGCCGAGCGGCATGTCGAGCTCGCGGGTGATCAGCGACTTGGTCTGCTGCAGACCCAGCGTCGGCCCGTCCGCGAGGCGCCGGGCCAGGGTGGCGCAGGCGCCGTCGAGGTCGTCGGTGAGCTGGGTGACCAGCCCGTAGCGGTCGGCGGTCTCGGCGTCGATCGTGTCGCCGAGCATGAGGAGCTCGGTGGCGCGGCCGTAGCCGACGAGCCGCGGCAGGAGGTACGCCGCGCCCATGTCGCCGCCGGAGAGCCCGACCTTGGTGAAGAGGAAGGCGAACCTCGCCTGCGGCGTGCAGACCCGGAAGTCGGCGGCGATCGCGACCACGCTGCCGGCGCCGGCAGCGATCCCCTGGATGCCGGCGATGATCGGGATCGGGCACTCGCGCATCGAGCGGATCACGTCGCCGGTCATCTTGGTGAAGCCCATCAGGCCCGCGGCGTCCATCCGGATCAGCTCGCCGATGATCTCGTTGACGTCGCCGCCGCCGCAGAAGCCCTTGCCCTCGCCGCGGATCACCAGCACCCGGGTGTCGCCCCGGTGGGGTAGCTCGGCGAGGAGGTCGCGCAGGTCGGCGTAGCTCTCGAAGGTCAGCGGGTTCATCTTCTCGGGCCGGTTGAGGGTCACCGTGGCGACGCCGTCGGCGACGGAGAAGTCGAAGTGCTGCCAGTCGTCGGTGATCGCGGCGCTGGCACGGTAACGCGTCACTGGTTCCCCTTCATCAGTCCGCGGGCGATGATCGTCCGCTGCACCTCGGAGGCGCCCTCGTAGATCCGCGGCGCCCGGACCTCACGATAGAGCCGCTCGAGCAGGTGACCGCGCTGGAGCCCGCGGGCACCGTGCAGCTGGACGGCCTGGTCGACCACCCACTGCGCCGTCTCGGTCGCGAAGAGCTTGGCCTGCGCGGCGCTGGTGGTGACGTGAACGCTCGCCGGTCGAGGAGCCCGCTCTGCGGGCGTCTCGAGACCCAGCGCGTCGTACGCCGCAGCGGCCCGGCGTACCAGCAGCCGACCGGCCTCGATCCGGGTCGCCATCTCGGCCAGCGTGTGCTGCGTGGCCTGCTGGTCGATCAGCCGGCCACCGAACACCTCGCGCTCGGTCGTCCAGGTCAGGCTCGCGTCGAGCGCGGCCTGCGCCATGCCGACCGCGAACGCGCCCACGCTCGGCCGGAACAGGTCGAGGGTCCGCATCGCGACGCCGAACCCCTCGTCGACCTCGCCGAGCACGTCGTCGCGGCCGACCCGGACGCCGTCGAAGTGGACCGTGCCGAGGGCGTGCGGTGCCACCATGTCCAGGCGCTCGCCGCCGAGGCCCAGCGCTCTCCCCGGCGACCGCGAACGCCGTCACGCCCCGTGCGCGAGTCCCAGGCGTGGTGCGGGCGAAGACGGCGTAGACGTCGGCGTCGGGAGCGTTGGAGATCCAGGTCTTGGTTCCGTGCAGCGTCCAGCCGTCACCGTCCGGGCGGGCCTCGAGGGAGAGGGCAGCGGCGTCCGAGCCGGCGTCGGGCTCGGAAAGAGCGAACGCCGGTACGACGTCGCCGCTCACGACCCCGGGCAGCCAGCGCCCGCGGGTGGCGTCGTTCCCGGACTGGAGGATCGGGTACGAGCCGAGGCCCTGCAGCGCCAGCGCCGTCTCGGCCTCGGTGTTGACCTCCGCCAGCCCCTCACGGAGCAGGCACAGCTGCATCGCGGCCGCGTCCCGCGGTGCCTCGTCGGGCTCGCCGCCGAACAGGGCGCGGAGCAGACCGAGCTCGCCCAGCCTCGTGACCAGCGGGCGGTTGACGGCACCGTGGACGGGCGGGACGTCCGCGAGGTCCGGGGCGACCCGGCGTACCCACTCCAGGAAGTCCTGCTGGCCCGGGGTCAGCCCGTAGTCAGCCACGCGTTCGCCCACGTCGCCGACCATACCGGTGACGTTATTGCGTCTTGACAACGCCCGTCAAGAAAGCGCTATGTTTGGGTACTCCCAGGATCGGAGCCCAAGGATGCGGATCGCGGTGATCGGTGGCGGCCCCGGCGGCCTCTACTTCAGCGCGCTCGCGCAGCAGCTCGCGTCGGCGACGGGCCGGCACCACGAGATCACGGTGTGGGAGCGCAACGCACCGGACGACACGTTCGGCTTCGGGGTCGTCTTCAGCGACGAGACCCTCGGCGGGATCGAGCACGCCGACCCGGTCGTCTTCGAGCAGATGCAGCACGAGTTCGCGATCTGGGACGACATCGACGTCCACTTCAAGGGCGAGGTCGTCACCAGCGGCGGGCACGCGTTCGCGGCGATGAGCCGGCGCCGACTCCTCGAGATCCTCCAGCAACGCTGCCGCGACCTCGGCGTCGACCTCCGCTTCCGGACGCCGGCACCCGACGTCGCGGAGCTCGCCGCGTCGTACGACCTGGTCGTGGCCTGCGACGGGCTCAACTCGGCGGTCCGCGCGCGCTACGCCGACACCTTCCGGCCGACCCTCGAGGTCCGCGACTGCCGCTACATGTGGCTCGGCACCGACAAGGTCTTCGACGCCTTCACCTTCCACATCCGCGAGACGCCGTACGGCGTGATGCAGATCCACGCCTACCCCTACGACGCCACCGGCTCGACGTTCATCATCGAGATGACCAGCGACGTCTGGCGGCGCGCCGGCTTCGAGGAGTACGCCGATCGGGAGTGGGCGCCGGGCGAGTCGGACGAGAAGTCGATCGCGCTCGTGCGCGAGCTGTTCTCCGACGTGCTCGACGGGCACGAGGTCCTGGCCAACAACTCGCGCTGGATCAGCTTCACCACGGTGCGCAACGAGTCGTGGGTCCACGACAACGTCGTCCTGCTCGGCGACGCCGCCCACACCGCGCACTTCTCGATCGGCTCGGGCACCAAGCTCGCGATGGAGGACTCCCTGGCCCTGGCCGCCTGCCTCCACGAGGAGCCGACGGTGGCCGAGGCGCTCGCGACGTACGACGAGGAACGCCGCGCCGTGGTCCTCTCCACCCAGCGCGCCGCGCAGGCGAGCCTGGAGTGGTTCGAGAACCTCGGGCAGTACGTCGACCAGGACCCCACCCAGTTCGCGTTCAACATCATGACCCGCTCCCGCCGGGTCACCTACGACAACCTTCGCGTGCGCGACCCGGGCTTCGTCGCGCAGTGCGAGGAGTGGTACGCCGATGAGGTCGCGCGTTCCTCGTCGGTCGAGCCGAGTCGCGACCGCACGCCCCCCATGTTCCAGCCGGTCACCCTCCGCGCGGCCAGCGGTCAGGGGCTGACCCTGAACAACCGGGTGATCGTCTCGCCGATGGACCAGTACGTCGCCGAGGACGGCCTGCCGACGGACTTCCACCTCCTGCACCTCGGCGGCAAGGCCCTCGGCGGCGCCGGCCTGGTCATGACCGAGATGATCTGCGTGTCGCCCGACGGGCGGATCACGCTCGGCTGCGGCGGCCTGTGGACCGACGAGCAGCGCGACGCGTGGGCACGCGTCGTCGACGTCGTGCACGGCCAGACCTCCGCGGCGATCGGCTGCCAGCTCGGCCACTCGGGCGCCAAGGGCTCGACCAAGCTGATGTGGGAGGGGATGGACGAGCCGCTCCCCGACGACAACTGGGACGTCGTCGCGGCCTCACCGGTGCCGTACTCCCCCGACAACCAGACGCCTCGCGAGCTGAGCCGGGCCGAGCTGGACACGATCCGCGACGAGTTCGTCGCAGCGGCCCGGCGCGCGGCCGAGGCCGGCTTCGACCTGCTGGAGCTGCACTGCGCCCACGGCTACCTGCTGTCGGGGTTCCTGTCGCCGGTGACCAACCGGCGTACGGACGAGTACGGCGGCGACGTGGCCGGCCGCCTCCGTTTCCCGCTCGAGGTCTGGCGCGCGATGCAGGAGGTGTGGCCGGCCGACCGGCCGATGACCGTGCGGATCTCGGCGACCGACTGGGTCGAGGACGGCCAGTCGCTGGAGGACGCGCTCTCCGTGGCGGGCGCGTTCGCCGAGGCCGGAGCCGCCGCGATCGACGTCTCGACCGGGCAGGTGACCAAGGCCGAGCGGCCGGCGTTCGGGCGCAGCTACCAGACGCCGTACGCCGACGCGATCCGCAACCGGCTCGGCGTGCCCACGATCGCGGTCGGCGTGATCTCGTCGTACGACGACGTGAACTCGATCCTGATGGCCGGTCGTGCCGATCTCTGCGCGCTCGGCCGGGTGCACCTCTACGACCCGATGTGGACGCTGCATGCCGCCGTCGAGCAGGACTACGACGGACCAGGCGCGGTGTGGCCGATGCCGTGGCGCGCCGGACGGCGCAAGCCGCAGACCGGGCGCAACGACGGACCGAAGCCGCGGCTGGAGCTGATCCGCTCGCGCGGGACGGAGTCGAGGCACCGCCGGTGGCGCCCGGGAGCGTTCCGACTAGCCGATCACCCGCGAGATCGTGCGGCGGTGGGTCGCCAGGTCGATCACGTTGGACCGTTCGGTGGCCGGCCGCGCCCTCCGGAGCGCGCGCACGGTGACGCGGCCGTTGGCGACGGTGATCGCGAGGAGGTCGCGGGCGCGGACGTCGTACGCCGCCACGGTGCCGCGGAAGCGGCTCGGGCGTTCCATCGTGCCGACGAGCAACCGAAGCGACACCACGGCCATCTCGGGGTCGGCGGCCCCGTGAGGTCGCAGCGTGGTGCCATCGCGCGCCGGCGCCCACGGCATCGGCGCGGCATCGTCGTCGTCTGCCAGCCGGCGTACGTAGGCGACCTCCGCACCGCTGAGCGGCGGCTCGATCTCGATGGCGCCGGCGAACTCCGTGGTCATCCGATGCTCCTTCGTCCGATGGTGTCGACGTTGTTCCCCTCGTCGGGTGCGTCGGCACCTGCGGATCGCGAGCCTGTGGAGAGCCGTTCGCGGACGAGGTCGGATCGGAGCATCGTCGGAGGCATGACCGAGGAGCCCTTCGGACCGCTGGTCCGCACCCAGTCCGATCTCGAGCAGCTGTGGCGTCGGCTGATGTCGCCGCTGGGCTTCTCGTCCCACACGCTGTGGATGGTCCTGATCGACGACGACCGGCCGGTGCCGCAGGTCGTCGAGATCGTCGAGGCGGCGGAGGAACCCATCGAGGAGGACACCATCGCCTTCGGCCGGGTGCTCGAACACCTCGCCCAGCCCGGGCTGCGCTTCGCCTTCCTCCGCTCGCGGCCCGGAGGCGGCCGACCCGACGCCGGCGATCGGGCCTGGGCGCGGGCGCTGCTCGAGGCCGGACGCCGCGCCGGTGCGGCCGTCGAGGTCGTCCATCTCGCCCACGACCACGACGTACTCCCGATCGCGGTCGACGACCTCCTGGCCGAGCCCGCGTGAGCCGCGTCCGTCGTTGGCTGTGGTCGTCCCCCCGGGCTCCAGGGACGGGTGCCGGGGAGCCGCGAAGTGGGTACGGTGGACCCACATCGATGGCATCCGTCTCGGGAGGCACTGCGATGGCGCTACGTCGCACTCTGGCCGGCCTGCTGGCCGGGCCCGCCCTCCTGCTGCCTGCTCTCCTCGCCGGTTGCGGCGACGACTCGTCCGTCGCCGACCCGCCGGTCCAGACCGCGCCCTCGTCCACTCCGACCAGCGACCCGCCGGCGCACGAGAGCGCGCAGCATTTCATCCGGAGGTGGGCGGAGGTCGAAAAGCAGATGGAGAACACCGGAGAGACCGCTGCCGTATCTCGCGCTGAGCAAGACGTGCAAGGCCGTGTCGGACTGCGGCCAACTCGCGTCTCGACATCAGCGCTTCTACGCAGCAGGCGGCTTCGTCCATTGGGACGGGTGGCGACATCCTCAGCATCACACCAGTACCGCATCAGCAAGGGCACGAAGCGTCTCGATTGTCGTGCGCTCCGACTCGCTCACCGACGTACTACAAGTCGTCGTCAAACTCCGGAGTCAAGCATCTCGGCCGGAGGATCGAGCACGTACATCTTGACACTCGCTCACAACCGAGGGCAGCTCGTTGGCTCGTGACGTCGAAAAGCGCAGTTGGCCCAATGACTCACCGTGCCATCCTGTTCTCTTGCCGCTAGCCATCGCGTGCGTCTTCCTCGCTCTGCCCGCTATCAGCTGCTGCCGACGCGGGCTGCAGTGATCACGTCGAGCTGGGACCTAGGCAGAGTTCACGAAGCTGTGTGAAGTCCGGGGGCGAGACGAACGACTACCTCGCGTCCCACTCCGACCACACCTACTCGATCCGGCCGGCGTGCGACATCGGCGGCGGGGCGCTGTGCGCGGAGCCGGGCCGCTGCAACATCGAGGGCCACGAGGGCAACCTGTTCAACGTCTACGAGGACAACAACCCCGAGCCCCTCGACTGGCAGGCCTGCCTCACCGACCAGGAGGCCGAGCGCCTCGGCGGGATCACGCCCGGGGCCGTGCAGCACGCCTTCGAACGCCTGGCCTGGCCGGCGTCCCCGCTCATCGTGCAGCCACCCAAGGGCCGAACCCTCGTCAACTTCGACACGAACTTCTACACGACCAACACCCAGCCCACCACGCAGACCGTCACCCTGATCGGCCAGCCGATCACGATCGAGGCGACGCCGACCCAGTACGAATGGAACTTCGACCCCGGTTCCACCGACGGGGCCCTGACCACGACAGACCCCGGAGCGGCGTACCCCGACCTGCGCGTGACCTACCGCTACCTCCACGTCGGCACGGTGCGGCCCAGCGTCGACACGACGTACGCCGGTCGGTACCGCGTCGGCGACGGCCCGTGGCGCACCATTCCGGACACCCTCACCGTGCCCGGTGTCCCCGTCGACCTCCAGGTCGTCAGCGCCACCCCTCACCTCGTCGGCTACTGAGCCCGCCACCGAAGAAAACGCGGAACAAATCCGGTGCCGCCGGCCCAGACACCGGAATTGTTCCGCGTTTTCTTCGTGAGACCGGCGCCCGCGGTCGCAGCAGCCGGCAGGGCGCATGGAAGACTCCCCGCGTGCCCGTGACCACCCGCAAGCACGCCTGGCCGATCGCCGTCGTCGCCGACCTCCTGGTCGTGATCGTCTTTGCCGCCGTGGGACGTTCCAACCACCACGAGTCGTCGGGGTTGGCGGGCATCTGGCACACCGCCTGGCCCTTCCTCCTCGGTACGGCGCTCGCCCTGGCGCTCTGCGCCGTCACCCGCACCGACCCGCTCAGCCTGCGCGCCGGCGTACGCGTGTGGCTGTGGACGGTGGTCATCGGGATGGTCGTGCGCGCCTCGCTCGGACGGGGCGTCGCGCTGTCGTTCATCATCGTGGCGCTGCTCGTGCTGGGCGCCCTCTTCCTCGGCTGGCGGTTCGCGCTGGGCTGGCAGCGCTGGCGCTCGCGCCTCCGCTTCCTCCACCGTTGAGCGGTCGGCCAGGGGCCCTCGGTGCCCACCCCTGGGGATGAGCCGTCACCACCCCCGCACCCCGTACGGTGAGAGCGACAGTCGACCGAGGGAGGTTCGAGTGCCGACGGAGGCCGTCTCACTGCGGCGGGAGGCGGCGGGGCCGCTCCCCCGCCAGGCCGCCGAACGCGCCCGCGCCGCGGCTCCCGCTCACCACGCACCCGAGCTGAGCAACGCGCTCCAGGTCGCCTGCGATCTCGGCCCCTGGGTGCCGCTCCCGATGCAGGGCGACACGCTCACCCTGTGGGAGTCGCTGGCCAGCCTCGGCGCGGTCGACCTCACCGTCGCCCGGGTCGCCGAGCCCCACCTCGACGCGCTCTCGATCCTGCGTGAGGCCCGTCGTCACGGCCAGGTCGGCGACGAGGACTGGCACCGGAGCTCACCGGCCTGGAGCGCCGCCCGGCTCTGGCAGGTGTACGCCGCCGAGGGCGCCGAACGCCTCCACGCGACCGAGGTCGACGGCGCCTGGACCCTCAGCGGCGTCAAGCCGTGGTGCTCCCTGGCCGACCGTGCCACCCATGCCCTCATCACCGCCTGGGTCGACGACGAGCAGCGCGGTCTCTTCGCCATCGACCTGGCCGACCCCGGGGTGTCGACGGCCGCGAGCGAGAGCGGTCAGTCGCCCGACTGGGCCGCCCGCGGGCTGGCCCAGGTCCGGAGCACGTCACTCGCACTCGACGGAGTTCCCGCGGTCCAGGTGGGTCACCCGCAGTGGTACCTCACCCGCCCGGGGTTCGCCTGGGGCGGTGTCGGCGTCGCCGCAATCTGGTACGGCGCGTCCGTCGCCCTGGCGCGCACGCTGCGCGCCGCCGCCACGAGCCGTGAGCCGGACCAGATCGCCCTGCTCCACCTCGGCGTCGTCGACACCGCGCTGGCCCGCGCGCGCGCCGTACTCGTCGACGCCGCTGCTGTCGCCGACGACCCTGACACCAGCCCCGGCGAGGCGGTGCTCGTGGCCCAGCGCGCCCGGCAGGTCGTGGCCGACACGGCCGAGGAGGTCCAGCATCGGGTCGGCCACGCGCTGGGTCCGGCACCCTTGACCGGAGACGAGGACCACGCACGTCGGGTCGCCGACCTCACCGTCTATCTCCGCCAGCACCACGCCGAGCGCGACCTCTCCCGGCAGGGCGCGCAGCTCCTCGGCGACGACCCCGGCTGGCGCTGGTGGTGAGCGGGCGTCCCGGCGTCTTCACGGCTCCTGGTCCGGGCACCGAGGCGGAGCTCTGGGCCTCCGCGCTGACCGTGGCAGGTCGCGATCCCGCCACCCTGAACGGCGTACGGCGCTTGGTCGTCGTCTCCGCGCATCCCGACGACGAGTCCCTCGGAGCCGGTGGGCTCATCGCCTCCGCGACCGCTGCCGGGATCGACGTCCACCTCGTCTGCGCCAGCGACGGCAACCGGAGCCATCCGCGGTCGCCCACTCATTCGCCCGACGCGCTGGCGGCCCGGCGGGCCGAGGAGTACGTCGCAGCGGCCCACCGCCTCGGCGTCTCCGCAGGGTCGATCACGCGGCTCGGGCTGCCCGACGGCGCCCTGGCCGACCACGCCTCCGCCGTCACCACCGCGCTGGTCGACATCGTCGGCGACGGCCGCGACACCGTGCTCGCCTCCCCGTGGACCGAAGACGGTCACACCGACCACGAGGCTGTCGGCAGAGCCGCGGCGACCGCTGCACGTCGCTGCGAGGCCGAGCACTGGCAGTTCCCGGTGTGGTTCTGGCACTGGGCCTCGCCCGGCGACCCGAGCGTTCCGACGTTCCGGCCGTTCCACCTGCGAAGCGGGGCACGCGACGCCAAGCGTCGGGCCGTAGCTGCCCACGTCAGCCAGGTGGCGCCGCTCTCGTCGGCGCCCGGCGACGAGACGCTGCTGGAGGCCGACTTCCTCGCACACTTCGACGGCGACCACGAGTGGTTCGTGGTCACACCCGGCCTCGACTCGAGGGATGACGAGCTGGACGAGCTCCATCGCGACTCCGCGGACCCCTGGGGGGTCGACTCGCGGTGGTACGAACGTCGTAAGCGCGAGCTCCTGCTGGCCTCGCTCCCCCGCGCCCGGTTCGGCCGTGCGCTCGAGGTGGGCTGTTCCACCGGGGCGCTCACCGAGGCCCTGTCCGAGCGGTGCGTCACGGTGCTCGGCGTCGACCGGTCGACGGCCGCGCTCGACGCGGCTCGCCGGCGCCTCGCCCACCGACCGGGCGTCACTCTGGCCCCGGTCGACGTATCGCGCGACTGGCCGGAGGGCACCTTCGACCTCGTCGTCGTCTCCGAGGTCGGATACTTCCTCAGCCCTGCGGCACTCGACCGACTGGTCGAGCGCATCGCCGGGTCCCTGACCGCGGACGGTGTCGTCGTGCTGTGCCACTGGCGGCACCGGGTCCACGGCTGGGCGATGGACGCCGACGAGGTGCATCGCCGGTTCGAGGACGGACCCGTCCCGCCCCTCCAGGCGCAGTACGCCGACCGCGACGTCGAGCTCCGCGTGCACGCGGCGACGTGGCCGGCATACGACCGATGACGACGGGGCCGATCGAGCAGGTGCACGTCGTCGTCCCCGCTCACGACGAACACCACCTGCTCGGCCGCCAGCTGACCGCGATCGAGTCGACCCTCGACCACGCTCGGCACCATCGGCCGCAGCTCTCGTGCTCGGTGACCGTCGTCCTGGACGGCTGCACCGACGGCTCGTCCGACGTCGTCGCCCGCTTCCCGGCCGTGCGCGGCGTGGAGGCCCGGCTCGGCTGCGTCGGTACGGCGCGCCGGCTCGGCGTGGAGGAGGCGCGGCGCGCTCACCCGTCCGACCCCGCACAGACATGGATCGCCTGCACCGACGCCGACAGCGAGGTGCCGACGCACTGGCTGCACTCGCAGCTGGAGCTGGCCGCGAGCGGCTCGCAGCTCGTCCTGGGTACCGTCCGGCCGGATCCGCAGGACCTGGAGCCCGGCCGGCTCGCCCACTGGTGGTCGCGACACCGCCTGCGCGAGGGGCACCCCTACATCCACGGCGCCAACCTCGGCTTCACGCTCGCCGCCTACGATGCGGCGGGCGGCTTCCGCGACGTCGCGGACGGGGAGGACGTCGATCTCGTCGGTCGGATCAAGTCACTCGGGGTGCGCTGGGCCGCGACGTCCCGGATGCCGGTCCTCACCTCGGGCCGCCTGGGCGGTCGCGCGCCGGCCGGCTTCGCGGCGTACCTGCTCTCGCTGACGCCCTGACCCGCCGCTGCCGGTCACCTGCAGGCGGTTCTCGGGTGTGTGCATTCCCGGGACAGGAAGGATCGGCCCAGGCAAAATGATGAGGTGGTCTCGCGCTGGCGCCTCGGGCATCGGCCTGAACTCGACGGGCTGCGGGGCGTCGCCATCCTGCTGGTCCTCACCTGTCACGAGGTGGGTGCCGCCCGCGGCGTGGGGCATCTGACGGCGATCGGCGCTGCCGGTGTCACCCTGTTCTTCACCCTCTCGGGCTTCCTGATCACCGCACTGCTGCTCGAGGAGCGTGCCGATCGAGGCAGGATCGACCTCGGTCGGTTCTACGAACGTCGAGCCCGCCGGCTCCTCCCGGCGCTGGCCCTGGTGCTGATCGTCTTCGACGGGATGGCCGTGCTCGCCGGCGAAAGCCCGAAGATCGCGATCCCGGTGCTGCTCTACTTCGGCAACTGGGCCACCCTGACCGGCCACGACCTGGGTCTGCTCTCACAGACGTGGACGCTGTCGGTGGAGGAGCAGTTCTACCTCGTCTGGCCCCTGGTGCTGGTGGTCTCGATGCGATGGCGCCGCGGCCCGCTCGTGGTCTGCGTTGCCGGCGCCGCCGTCTCCTTGCTGCTCCGGTTCACGATCCACGACGGACGCCGGATCTTCTACGGCAGCGACACCCAGGCCTTCGGCCTGCTGGTCGGGGCCACGCTCGCGGTGTTGGCCGTGCAAGGCCTGCGCGAGCGGAAGCTCCCGGGCTGGATCACCGTCGCCCTCGTGCTCTCGCTGTTCGCGTTCACCCCGGTCCGCAACGCCCTCGTCGGCTTCTGGGTCGTGCCGGTCGTGGTGCCGATCGTGGCAGCGGTGCTCATCTGGTCCGGCACCGGGCGGCTGCTCACCAGTGCACCCCTGGGCTATCTCGGCCGGCGCTCCTATGCCATCTACCTGTGGCACTTCCCGTTGATCGTGCTGTTCCGCGACGCCGTCGGAGCCTCGGCCCTGAACGGCCTGCTGATGATCGGACTGGCCATCGCGTTCGCGGAGCTGTCGTGGCGAGTCGTCGAGCGCCCGTTCTTGAAGCGAACCCCCCGCCCTGTCGCCGGCCGACCGATCCCCTCGAGCCCGGTGGTGGAGGGCACCTCCGCGATCTGACGCGAAGCTCGGCGCCTCAGAGCCAGCCGTTACGGCGTGCGAGCAGGGCCGCCTCGGTCCGGTTGCGGGTCCCGGTCTTGCCGATCGCGTCGGAGAGGTAGTTGCGCACCGTGCTGGCCGAGAGATGCAGCCGCCCGGCGATGTCGGCCACGGTGGCCCCGCCCTCGGCGGCGGCCAGGACGTCGCGCTCGCGCGGCGTCAGCGGGCTGACCGCGGTCCGCAGCGCCTTCCCCGCGAGCTCGGGGTCGACCACGGTCGCCCCACCGGCCACCTTCCGGATCGCCTCGGCCAACCCCTCCACCGGCCCGTCCTTGACCAGGAATCCCGCCGCACCCGCGGCCATCGCCCGCTGGAGGTAGCCGGGGCGCCCGAAGGTCGTCACCATCACCACCCGGCAGGCGGGCAGCGCCTCGGCCAGAAGGGCCGCGGCCTCGAGACCCGACACGTGCGGGAGCTCGATGTCGAGGAGGGCCACGTCCGGCCGGACCTCCAGGGCCGTCGGCACGATCTCGGCCCCGTCGGAGACCTGGGCCACCACCTCGAGATCGTCCTCGAGGTCGAGGAGGACGGCGAGGGCCCCCCGCATCATCGCCTGGTCCTCGGCCAGCAGCACCCGGATCACGGGCCGCCTCCCGGGAGGGTCGCCACCAGCCGGAAGCCCTCGTCGCTCGGCACCACGTCGAGCTCTCCTCCCGCCGAGACCACCCGGTCGCGCAGACCCACCAACCCTCCGGTCCGGTACGCCGGCGCGGACGGCCCGCCCACGCCGTCGTCGGCGATGGAGAGTGCGATCCGTCCGCCGAGGTCGGTGAGGGCGATCCGGCAGGCACTCGCGCCCGAGTGCCGCAGCACGTTGGTCGCGCCCTCCCGGACCACCCAGGCCAGCACCTCGTCGGCGTCCGTCGGCGGTGCCACCGACTCCTCGACCGTGGTCACGATCCCGGCCGCGTCGAGTGCCCGCCGCGCCCCGTCCAGCTCCTCGGCCAGGGTGGGCGCGCGCATCGCGTCCACGGCCTGCCGTACGTCGACCAGCGCCTGCCGGCCGATCCGCTCGATGTCGGCGGCGTGCTCGGCCGCCGCGTCCGGATCCTGCGCCACCAGCCGGCGTACGGCCTGGGCCTTGACCACCATCACCGAGAGCGTGTGGCCGAGCAGGTCGTGCAGGTCGCGGGAGAACCGCTCGCGCTCCTCGGCCACCGCGACCCGCGCCAGCTCCGCCCGCGTACGACGCAGCTCGGCCACCGTGTCGAGCAGCGCGGTGAAGGCCGCGTTCGCCAGCCCGGCCAGCAGGACCACGAAGCCCTCGGTCCACATCCGGGTCGTCTCGTGGGGGGTGACCGCCCACGCGGCCCACATCGAGGCGGCCGCGACGACCGGGATGGCGACCACCAGCCAACGCCCGCGGAGCACCGCCGCCAGAGCGTTGGCCAGCAGCACCCAGGTGGGCAGCCACTGGCTGCTGCCGTGGGTGGCACCGGCGAAGGTCGCGGCCATCAGCGTCGACAGCGCGACGTACGCCCGAGGATCGCGCCACGGCGGTCCACCGAGCAGGGCCGCGGTCACCGCGGAGGCGGCGATCACGACGATCATCGTCACCTGGAAGACGACGTCGCCCGGGCTCCCGTGCAGATCGAGCAGCGGCCCGAGGAGCAGCACCGGGGTCCACAGCAGCACCGACGCGTTGCGCTGCCACGAGCAGCCGAGCCGGTTCCGCACGGCGGTCACGCTACGCGTTCTGCGTGCCGGAGGCGGAGCCCCACGATCACGACGGCGCCCACCACCAGGTGGAGGGCCGCCAGGGTCAGCCCCGCCGACCACGACGACGCGCCGCTCGGTCCGGCGAAGGACACGACCCACACCGCCACCGCGATCATGGTCCAGACGCGCAGCGCCCCCGCCGTACGACGTTCGAGGACGCGCAGCAGTCCGGCTGCGGCCACGGCCACGACCAGCGCGGTGACGACCACCGACACCAACCCGACCTGGCGCGACCCCGACCCCGATCTCACTGCCACGTCGACGCCCGCCACCGTTCCGCCGATCCAGACCAGCGCGGCCGCACCTGCGGCGACCACGGCCACCGGCCAGTCGTCGCGCCACGTGCCGACCCGCGCTACTGCCTGGTCCTGCACCATCCCGTTCATCGTCCTGCCTCCGTTCCGCGCCCGGTCCCGAGCGACGTCTTCACGCTAGGAAGGCGGGCGCCTCCGGGGCAGAGCCGGATGTGGACGAACGACTGCGACAAATGTCCGACGGGCATGAGAAACCCCCGCCAGTCATGGGGTACCGGCGGGGGCTCGTCTCCTGTAGGGAGATCTCTCAGCGAAGCGCAGCCACCAGGGCGCGCGCCGACAAGTTCTGTGGATAGTTGATGGTAGTGGCGTCGCGCTTGGCCTCCGGATGCAGGGGTGAGTGCTGGCGCACCCACCGGCGGTAGCCGAGGGCCGCCATCGACTGGTAGTCGAAGCGGAGCTCGCGCAGGCCGCGCTCGACCTCGAGGCTGAGGCCGTCGGCGATGAGCATGCCGTGGACGTCGCCGGGGCGACACTCCGCCCGCAGCCAGTCCACCGACAGGGCGAGCTGGTCGAGCGCGCCGATGCCGACCGCGGTGGTCTTGTTCTCCAGGACCAGCCAGTCGTCGGCCTTTCCCTTGTCGCAGTCGGCGGTGAACCGGAGAAGCAGGTCGGCCCGCCGGCCGTCGACGAACATGTGCTGCTGCCCGCGTACGCCGTCCATCTCCTCGTTGGCCAGGCGTACGGCGTACCCGAGCTGGTGCAGCAGGTCGAGACGCGCGAGCAACCAGCCCTCGAACGCGTCGCGGCCGGGCAGCGCCCAGACCGGGTACGGCGAGGGTGTCCCCTCGGCGCTCGGGGCGAAGGTGGCCAGCCAGGCGTCGAGGATCTTCAGCGAGCGCTCGGCGTCTGCGTCGGGGATCAGCAACCGGTCCATGCAGCGCGCGAGGAGCCCGAACCGGCCGATCATCGGGTAGCGGGCAATGGTCTCGATCGGCAGCATCAGTGACAGGGAGAGCTCCGCCTCGGTCACGTCGACGCTCTCCGGTAGCTGCCACTGCCCGTCACCGAGCCGCAGCAGCAACCGGTCGAGCACCGGACAGCCGAGGCGTCCGATCACCAGCGGCGGAGCCACCACCGAGATGTCATCGGTCACACATTCGTCGACAGTCTCGTGCGCAGCCATGCAGAGCTCGGAGACGTGCCCATAGGACTCGCCTGTTGCCCGCATGACAGCGTCGACGACCTTGTCGGACTCGGCCATTCGCCACACCCCCCCAGATGTTGAGGAAAGGGTAGTCAAGATGGCGGACAAAAAGCCTGACCCATCGGGGCCAGGAGTTTCTTTACCCGCCCGGATGCCGCGTTGTCCACGGCGCCGTTTCCGGGCGTGCTCCACCACTTTTCTAACGTGGCTGTAGGGCGTGCGTCCTGGGAATCCGCAAGGTTTTGCCGTCGGTTCGGGTCAGCCTCCGTAGGTGCGGCAGGGCTGCGAGCGCAGGGAGCGGCAGGGTGGGCGGCTCTGGGGGATCGCGACGCGCGGCACCATCGAGAACGCGAACGACGACGGGTGCCTCCGGTCGGAGGCGATCGTGACCCGCTGACCGTGGTCGAGGGTGTCGAAGGCCCACAGCGGCTTGGCGCCGCCCGGTGCATCCAGCGTGATCCGGATCCGGTCACCCACGCGGAACGGCTGCGCGAACGGGAGCAGTGGGATCCGGAGAAGGCGGTACTTGCCCTTCGGCATCGGCTTGGCGTCGGCCGCCAGGTCGGTGTGCACCGGCTTGGTGGCCGTCGACCGCGACTCGATCAGCTTGCGGTGGCTGGCGCGCAGCCATCCGCTCTGGACGTAGACCTCGCGACCGTTGGGGCGGACGTCGCTCAGCGTGGCCTCGAGGTCGACGTCCTTGGTCGGCGACTTCACCCAGACGTCGACCGAGCCGGTCCCGATCGAGACGAGGTTCCGCTCCAGCGGCGCGGAGATCCAGCCGACGCCCTTGCCCTTCGGGATCTGCTGCCAGTCGTACGCCGGGTGCGGGCCCCAGATCGCACTGCTGGACCCGTGGTAGTCGGTGGCCGGCAGGGCGGAGGGGTCGGCCGAGAACGACCGCGGAGCCGCGGACGTCTGGCTGCTGGAGAGACGGCCGTGGGGGCCGAGGAACAGGCGCGTGGTCGTGGCCCGCGGGATCGGCCAGGACCGGAAGGTACGCACGAAGCGCGGAGCCGGTGCTCCCGACGCCTGGTCGTCCGAGGCGCCCTCCTCGAAGAGGATCCGCACCTTCCCCGAGGCGTTGAACTGCTTCTTGGCCTGCGCGAACGACAACCCGGCATAGCTGGGCTGCTGGGTCAGGTGGAGGCTGGTCATCCCGGTGAGACTGCTGACCAGCAGCGGCCCGACGAACGCCTTGATGCCCGTGGGGATCCGGTGGGCGACGTAGAAGTCGAGGAAGTCGGCGTACCGGCCGAACTCACCCAGGCTGAGTGACTCGGTGTGGGAGCCGTTGCTCATGGTGGCGAACACGTGCGGGGAGTGGGTGAAGCGGTTGAGGAACTCCGGGAAGTGCCCGCCGGTCTGCTCGTCCTGCCAGGCGCCGGCGATGTAGACCGGCACGTTGATGTTGCCGACGAAGCGACTCGGGTCGATCTGCTGGTAGTAGGTCTTGTTGTAGAACGGGTTGTCCTCGATCAGGGAGACCGGGTCGGGGTTCTGGAGCCGCACCAGCTGGTTGGCGTCACAGGTCGCGTTGGGTCCGGGGTTGGCCGGGTCGGGGTCGTGCTCCCAGCCCTCGCCGTACGGTGCGGCCTGGTTCGCGCGGTCCGTGGCCCACGGGGTGGCGAAGCCGGTGTTGAGGATGCCTCCCGGCCAGAGCGTGCCGCGGTACGTGTCGTCGATGACCGACAGCGGCGTGATCGCCGCGAGGTGCGGCGGCGTCGTGCGCGCGACGTAGAGCTGCTCGATGCCCGGATAGGAGATGCCGACCATCCCGACCTTCCCCTTCACCCAGCTCTGGGCGGCCACGGCCTCGATCGCGTCGTACCCGTCGAGGCTCTGCACCGGCTCGAAGGGCAGGAAGGAGCCGCCGGAGCAGCCGGTGCCGCGGATGTTCACCCCGACGTAGGCGTAGCCCATGGTGGTGAACACCGACGGGAAGGCCTTCTCACGCGGGTTGCTCGGGTCGTAGCCGCTGTACTCGACGACCGTGGGGAAGGGCCCGGGCCCGTTGGGCAGCACGACGTTGGCCGACAGCGTGGTGCCGTCGCGGGTCTCGATGAAGTTGAGCCCCGCGTGGAGCGTCTGCCCGCTGTAGAACGACTGGTCGGGCGGCGGTGCGTGGAAGCCTGTCACCTGTGCGGGGGCGGACTCGAACGCCGGCGCGGGGGAGGTCGTCTGCACGGTGTAGGAGCCGGAGGGGATCTGGCGCCACATCAGGCTGCCCTGGCTGTCGACGGTGCCGGTGTCGACGACGCTGCCGTCGCGGACCAGCTCGAGCTGGTCGCCCTCCAGGGTGGTGGCGTCGAGCACCTCGAGCTGGGTGGTGCCGGGCCGGACCGTGAACGGGTCCCCCGCTGCCGCGGAGGCCGACGTCGTGGCCGACTGGACCACCGTCAGCGTGGCCAGGGCGAGAGACAGGGAGGCGAGGAGGGCCATCAGGGCGCGACGGAGCGGCGTACGACGAGGCATGAGCGGATCGTGCCACGGCCGACCGAGCCGTGCACGGGTTGTGGCATCGGGAATCGTGGCGCGCCGGATCGGGTTGGACCCGTCATGACCGAGAAGCAGGTCCTCGTCCCGGGCCCGGACCACCCGATCACCGTCACCCCCGCCGACACGACCGTCACCGTCCGCCTCGGCGGGCGCACGATCGCGAAGACAGACCGTGCGCTCGTGCTGCGGGAGGCGAGCTATCCGCCCGTCTACTACCTGCCGCTCGAGGACGTCGAGGCCGACGCCCTGCGGCCGTCGTCGCACGAGACCTACTGCCCGTTCAAGGGTGACGCGTCGTACTACTCGCTGGCCGACGGCGAGACGGTCGTCGCGGACGCGGTGTGGACCTACGTCGAGCCTCACGACGCTGTCTCGGAGATCGCGAACCACGTCGCGTTCTACCCCCAGCACGTGGAGATCTCCGCGGTCTGAGCGTCACCGCCGGTCGTGCTGGTCGAGACCACCAGAGGGTGGCCCGACCGCGGCGGGTCGACCAGACTGACCGGATGGCCGGTGCGGTGGATGCGGTCGTCGGGGCGATGCAGTCGCGGCAGGATGCGTTGACCGCCGAGCAGGAGCCGCTGCGCGAGTTCCTCGGCACCTACCAGCGCACGACTCTCGCGGTCGGCAAGGCGGTCGACGGCGGCCTGTTCGAGGACGCGGAGTGGGTCGAGCGCTGGGACGTCGCGTTCGCGGAGCTCTACCTCGCCGCCCTCGACCTGCACCTGTCCGGCGGCACTCCGTCCCGGCCGTGGCGGCTCGCGTTCGACGCGCCGGACGACCTACCGGCCCTGCGGCTGGTGCTGCTCGGCATCAACGCGCACGTCAACTACGACCTCCCCCAGGCGCTGCTCGCGGTGATCACCGACGAGGACTTCGACAACCACCAGCTGATGGAACGGCGTCGCCGCGACCATGAGCGCATCGACGGCGTGCTCGCGGGCCGCGTCGCGGCCGAGGACGTCCAGCTCGCCACCCGCTCGGCGCGCTCCCTGCTGGACCGTGCGCTGCAGCCCCTGAACCGGGTGGCCTCCCAGCGCTTCCTGCGCGAGGCGCGGCTCAAGGTGTGGCACAACACCGCCGAGCTGCAGGCGGCCCGCCTCGCCGGCCCGACGGCGTACGACGCACGGCTGGCCGAGCTCGAGGTGCTCAGCGCCGCACGCATCGCCGACCTGCTCGCGCCGGGACAGGTGCTGCTCCGGCTGGCGGTCGCCGGCTTCGGCGTGGTCCTCCCACCGGCCGCCTGACTCAGCCGGCCGCCCGGCGAGCGCATCGACAGCGGCTCAGGCGTGCAGCGTCGGCCCGAGCTTCCTCGCCACCAGCTCACGCACGTCCGCGGCGCTGTCGAGGACGAGCGACGCCTTCGCGGCAGCCTCACACTGCTCGAGGTCCAGCTCGCGGACTCGCGCCTTGACCCGGGGTACGTCGTGCGGTCCGACGCTGAGCTCGCGGACCCCCAGCCCGAGCAGCAGCGGGACGGCTGCGTCATCGGAGGCCGACTCACCGCACACGGCGACGTCCACCCGGCCCCGGGAGGCGTGGCAGACCCGGTCGATCAGCTGCAGCACGGCCGGGTCGAGCGGGTCGGAGAGCGAGGCGACGGCGGGGTTCCCGCGCTCCGCTGCGAGGGTGTACTGCGTGAGGTCGTTGGTCCCGATGCTGACGAACTCGAGGTGCGGCAGGAACGACTCGATCTTGAGGGCGGCGGCCGGCACCTCGACCATCATCCCGACGCGCAGGCCGCCGGGCATGCCGTCCGGGCCGGCGGCCTCCCCGAGCAGCTCCCGGGCGGCCACCAGCTCGCTCACCGTGGAGACCATCGGGAACATCACGTCCACAGGCGCCTGCCGGGCGACCCGGCACAGCGCGACCAGCTGGTCGCGGAGGAGAGCCGGGCGGTCGAGCCCGAGTCGGAGGCCCCGCAGCCCGAGGAAGGGGTTCGCCTCGAGCGGCACGGTGAGGTAGGGCAGCGGCTTGTCGCCACCCACGTCCAGGGACCGGAACGTCGTACGCCGGCCACCGAGGGCCGCGGAGATGGCGGCGTACTCCTGCTCCTGCTCGTCCACGTCGGGGGCAGCGCTGCGGCCCAGGAAGAGGAACTCGGTGCGGACCAGCCCGGACCCGTCGGCGCCGGCGTCGAACGCCGAGCGGGCGTCGCCCACCGACCCGAGGTTGGCCGCGACCACGACGTGGGTGCCGTCGTGTGAGACCGCCGGCTCGCTCGCCCGGGCGAGATGGAGGGCGCGGCGCTCGGCCAGCTCGCGGGCGCGCCGGTCGTACTCCTCGACCACCTCGGGCGCCGGGTCGATGCGGACCTCGCCGGCCGCACCGTCGACCACGACGGGGGTGCCCTCGGGCACCGCGAGCACCTCGCGCCCGGCGGAGACGACCAAGGGGATGCCGCGGGACCTGGCCAGGATCGCGGCGTGGGACGTCGGACTCCCGGCCGCCAGCACGATCCCCTTGACCAGCGAGATGTCGAGGCCGGCCGTCTCGGCCGGGGTCAGGTCGCGGGCGACGAGGATCCCCTCGGCCACGGCCTGGTGGGCGGCGCCGCCGGCGAGCACCCGGCGTACCTGCTCACCCACGGCGTGCACGTCGGCTGCACGCTCGCGCAGGTAGGCGTCGGGGAGCTCCGACCACTCGCGCTCGATGTCGGCGAGGCAGCCGGCCCACGCGGCGAACGCGCCGACACCGGTGCCGATCCGCCGCTTGACCTCGGAGAGCATCTCGCTGTCGGCGAGCAGGGTCAGGTGGGCGTCGAAGATGCCGGCCTCGGCGGTGCCGACCTCACGGAGGGTGAGGGCGCGCAGGTGCTCGATGTCGCGGCGTACCTCGGCGACGGCTTCGGCCACGCGGCGCCACTCGGTCGCGGGGTCGCCGACCGCGGTGTCGTCGGTGTCGGCCGGCGCGGCCGTGAGCCGTCGCAGCGCGCCGATCGCGATCCCGGGTGAGGCCCCGACCGGCCCGGCCCCGGCGGTCGAAACGTCCGGGGCCGGGACGGGGCTCGTGTCGTCGGACTCGTCGAACCGACGTGCGGCCAGCGCCAGCAGGTGCTCCAGAGCCTCCTGGGCCTGCGGACCCGAGGCTCGGACCTCGACGTCGTGACCGAGCAGCGCGCCGAGGGTCGCGACCCGGCTCAGGCTCCCGGCCGGCACCGGACCGACCCCGGTCGTCAGGTTGGTCAGCGAGACGGTGGCGTCGAGCCCACCGACCTCGCTCACGAGCCGGGCGGCCGGTCGCGCGTGCAGCCCGTGCTCGTTGGCGACCGTGAAGTGCCCCACGACCTCCTCGCCTCTCGGGGCGGGCTCCTCCTGGGGTACGACGTCGTCCGGCCCGGACAGGTGGGCGGCCTTGCCCATCAGCGCGGCCCGCGCCTCCGCAGCGACCTCGGCCCGGCTGGCTCCCCCGGAGGCAGCGACCGCGGCGACGATGAGCCCCTCGACGATCGGCGCCGAGGAGAGCAGGACCCGCTCGCGGGCGGTCGGGTCGTCGAGCAGGTCGAGGGCCAGCTCGGCGCTGAGGACCGCACTGCCGAGGTCCATCAGGACGACGACGCCGGCGGGTCCGTCGACCTTCTCGATCGCCTCCTTGACCCGCACCGCGTCGGTGCCGAAGGTGTGCTCGTCGAGGCCGGCGGCGACCTCGATGTTCACGGGGCGCCCGTGGAGCATCTCGCCGGCGAGGCCGAGCGCGGCCATCGCCAGGGCCCGGCTGTGTGAGACGACGACGATGCCGACGCCCGGTCCCGAAGCCATCGTGGTCTCCTTCCGGTGAGGTGCCCGCGGACGCGGTCAGACGACGGTGTCCGCGGCTGCCTGCAGCAGCAGCGCGACGCTGGTCGCGCCCGGGTCCTGGTGGCCGACGCTGCGTTCACCGAGATAGCTGGCGCGGCCCTTGCGGGCCAGCATCGGGATGGTCGCGTCGCGGCCCGCGACGGCCGCATCGCGGGCCAGGCCGACTCCCTCGCCGAGGCCGACACCCTCGGCGACCGCCTTGTCGAGCGCGTCGACGGCCGGAGCCAGCGCGTCGTACATGGTCTTGTCGCCGGGCTGCGCCTTGCCGCGCGCCTCGACGCCTTCGAGCCCGGCCCGCAGTGCCGCCGCGAGCTGCTCGGGGGACGCCTCGTCGATGTCGCCGAACGACGTCCCCATCCGGAGGAACAACGTGCCGAACAAGGGCCCGCTCGCCCCGCCCACGGTCGAGACCAGGGTCATCCCGACCTTGCTGAAGAGGGGACCGGCCGAGGTCGGGCCGAGCTCGTCCAGTGCGGCCACGGCGGCCTTCATCCCCCGGTCGAGGTTGGACCCGTGGTCGGCGTCGCCGATGGCGGAGTCCAGCTCGGTGAGGTGGTCCCGGTTCTCGGAGACGAGGGCGGCGAAGCGCCGTACCCAGGCATCGAGGACCGCCGTGGTCGCGTGGTCAGCCATGTGTCAGATTCCCCACCTGAGTGCCGATGTCCTGACCGGAGCGTCCCAGAGGGAGAGCAGCTCGTCGTCGACCTTGAGCAGGGTGACCGACGAACCGGCCATCTCGAGCGACGTGATGTAGGAGCCCACCAGCGAGCGAGCCACCGTCACGCCGTGCCCGGACAGGATCTTGTTCACCTCGTTGTACATCACATAGAGCTCGATGAGGGGTGTGCCACCCAACCCGTTCACGAACGCGATGACGGGATCACCGGAGCTGAACGGCAGGTCGGCCAGGATCGGCTCGACGAGCATCTCCGCGATCTCCTTCGCGGGCGCCAGCGGCACCCGCTTCCGGCCGGGCTCGCCATGGATGCCGACGCCGAGCTCCATCTCGTCCTCACCGAGCTCGAAGGTCGGGCTCCCGGCCGCCGGCACCGTGCACGACGTGAGCGCGACGCCCATGCTGCGGCCGTTCGCGTTGACCGTGCGGGCGATGTCGGCGACCGCGTCGAGGTCGCGACCGGCCTCGGCGGCCGCGCCGGCGATCTTCTCCAGCAGGACGGTGACACCGACACCGCGTCGGCCCGCGGTCCAGGTGCTGTCCTGGACCGCGACGTCGTCGTCGGTGACCACCGAGACGACGCGCGCGCCGGTCTCGGCCGCCGCCAGCTCGGCTGCCATCTCGAAGTTCATCACGTCGCCGGTGTAGTTCTTGACCACGTGGAGCACGCCGGCACCACCGTCGACGAGCTTGGTGGCGGCGAGCATCTGGTCGGGCACCGGCGAGGTGAACATCTCGCCGGCGCAGGCCGCGTCCAGCATCCCCAGCCCGACGAAGCCGCCGTGCAGCGGCTCGTGGCCCGAGCCACCGCCGGAGATGATCCCGACCTTGCCGGCCTTGGGCGCGTCACCGCGGTAGATGATCTTGTTGTGGTGGTCGACCTGGACGTCGGGGTGTGCGGCCTCGATGCCGAGCAGGGCCTCGACCACGACGTCGTTCGGGTCGTTGATCAGCTTCTTCATGGCGTCTCTCTCTGCGGGTGTGTGTGCGGGACTCAGGCCGTGGCGGAGCTGACGGTCGGGTCGGGATCGGCGAGGTCGATGCCCTCGCTGACTGCCCGGTCGGCGGGCGTGTGCGCGATGAAGCCGTAGGCCAGGGCCGCGACCGCACCCGCGAGGAACTCGGCGACCAGGTAGACCGGGAGCTGCTCCCACTTCACGGTGCCGCCGGCGATCTGCTGGACGAGCATCGGGCCGACGGTGCGGGCCGGGTTGATGGAGGCACCCGTGGCCGGGGCCACCGGGATGATCGCGGCGAAGACGACCAGTCCGATGGCGACACCGGCGAACCCGGCAGCCGCCTTGCGGTAGATGACGCCGAAGATCGTGAACACGAGGATGAACGTGCCGACGAACTCCGCGGTGAACGCCTGGACCCAGCTGATGCCGGAGTACGACGCCACCCCGAGCCCCACGTCGCTGGCCTTGTGGCCGAGCACCCCGATGATGGCGGCCGCCCCGACGATCGCACCGACCACCTGCGCGGCGATGTAACCGGGGACCTGCGACCAGGGGAACTTGCCGGAGACGGCGAGCCCGACCGTGACGGCCGGGTTGATGTGGTTGCCGCCGACGTGCCCGAGGGCGTACACGGTGGCGATCACGATCGTGCCGAAGGCCAGCGAGATCATGCCGAGATCGGCCATCGTGAACGGTGCGTCGCCGTTGACGATCAAGGTGGCGGGCACGGACCCGACACCGATGAACACCAGGAACGCGGTCCCGATGGCCTCTGCGGTGAGCTTCTGTGCTGTGGAGGTCTCGTCGAGCATCTTCTGTCCTTTCGTGCCCGAGTATCGAACGTCATTCGGTATTGTCGAACGTTGCGTGGACGTTACTACCGCGATTCACTCATGCACAAGACTCTTCGGCATACTTTGTCTGCCGAGGTCAAATCCAGGGAGGCCCGAGCCGTGATCCAGTCCGTCGACCGCGCGATCCGCGTGCTCACCGCGCTGCAGGGAGCGCGGCGGATGAGCCTGTCGGAGCTCTCGACCCGGCTCGACCTGGCGCCGTCGACCACGCACGGGATCGTCCGCACCCTGGTCGAGCACGGCATGGTCGTGCAGGAGCGAGGGTCGAGCCGCTACCAGCTGGGCCCGGCGGTGCTGCGGCTCGGCAACGTCTACCTCGACACCCTCGAGCTGCGCTCCAAGGCCGTGCCGTGGGCCGAGGACCTGGCCCGGCGTACCGGGATGGCCGTGCGGACCGGCGTCCTGCTCATCGACGACGTCGTGATCATCCACCACGAGCCTCGTCCCGACGGGAGCCGGCAGATGCCCGAGGTCGGCATCGTCATCCCGGCCCACGCCAGCGCCCTCGGCAAGGCGATGCTCGCGTTCGCACCGGAGGAGGCCGACCGGATGCTGGGAGGCGGTGACCTGCGCAGCATGACCGGCGAGACGCTCACCGAGCCCGACGACATCCGGGCCCAGCTCGAGCAGATCCGTGCCAGCGGCATCGCCCGTGAGCAGGACGAGGCGGTGATCGGCGAGGGTGCCGTGGCGAGCCCGGTGTTCGACTCCTGGGGCAGCGTGATCGGCGCGATCGGCGTCGTCATCGCCGGTGCGTCGGACACCGATCCGGGTGACCAGGTGCGTGAGACGGCCCGCGCCCTGTCGCGCGAGCTGGGCGCCCCCTCATGGCCGCCCCCGCAGCGCTGAGCCCCTCTCAGTCCACGCCCAGGATCCGCGCGACGACGGGCCAGATCAGGGCGGCCTCCGCCGCCTGACCGCGGAGGTTGAGGTGGTTGAAGTCGCTCGTGAAGTTCCGCAACGTGTCCTGGTACGTCGCCCGCACGCCGCCGTCGGTGTGGCACTGGGTGAAGTGCGAGCACACCCGCGCCTGCTCGGCCTCGTAGGCGTCGATGATCGCGGTCAGCCGCGCGAAGCTCCTCGGGTTGAGCTTCCCGTGCTGGTCGTAGAAGTCGCAGACCCCGGTCCCGGTCCCGGTGAGATCAGCCTTCACCTCCGGGTGGGCCGCGACGAGACGGGCGATGTACGCCGCGCTGGGCCGGCCGAGCTGACCCACGACCAGGATCTTCGAGGTCGGCGACGTCTGGGTCAGGGACGTCAGCGCGTCCTCCAAGGACGCCCCGAACACAGGCACGTTCTGGGCGTCCGTGCCATCACAGCGGATGTCGTTGTCGATGGTCTGGATGATGACGAGGGCCGGGGTGGGCACGGTGGCGAACGCCCCCTGCGACTGTGCACCGAGGTCGATCACGGGGGCACCGCCCACCGCCGCGTTGACGACGTGGCCCTCGGTCTCAGGAAGTGCCGCGACCATGCGCTGGTAGACGCTGTCCACCTTCGGTGACGTCCCGGTCGCCCAGGAGTTCGCCGGCACCGGCTGCCCTGGCTGCGCCGGGTCGGTGTTCTCCCCCGTCAGGCCGGAGTGCCCGATCGCGATGATGCCGACGGGGTCCGACGTGCCGGACGTCGAGGAGTCGGCGGGGCCGGGCGCACCTGCCTGTGCGCTGCTCCCCGAGCCGCCGCAGGCAGACGACAGGCCGGCCACCATCGCGACGACGGCCAGGGCCGCCGGGCCGCGCATCCGCCTCGATGGACCCCTCGTACGGCGTGTGGGGCACATGGCTCGGACCTCCCGGTCGGCGATGATCGCGCCACCCGGGAACGGCGTGTGTCGATGCCCTCGATGATCCGCCCGCTCGGCGGTTGTCGCCACCGAGATTCGTCGGATCCGCGCCACAGCGCCCGAGCTAGGGACGCCAGACGGCCGCTTCGAGGGAGTCGTCCTCGGGTGCGAACGCATTCGGCTGCGGCCAGCTCGACGTGGTCACCGCCGCGGCGAGCAGGTCGGCGAGGTCGGGGGTCTCGGGGTGGGCCTCGTCGGTGAGCAGGTCCCAGTAGCCGACCTTGGTGCCGTCGACCCGGGCGACGTACAGCCGGTCCTTGCCGTGCCGGCGCCACCGCAACAGGACGAACTCGTCCCTCTCGGCCTTGCCGTCGGCCCGCACGAACTCATGCGACATGTCTGGACCCCCCGCTAGCGAGGGTTCCTTTCTAGGCGCGCACGACGTCGCTGTCCCTCGATCGCGCGAACTCCGACCGATCGGTCAGCCCGGCGTGGTCACCCCGCGCCAGGGCTCGCCTCCGACCGCCTGCGCCGCTGCTCAGGCCTTCTCGCAGGCGATGCCGTCCTTGTCCCCGTCCAGTCGGGAGTTCGCGTGCATCGCCCGGTGGTACAGGTCCGAGTCGTGGCGGAAGCTCCGCACCGGGGTGCCCGAGGTGTGGTCGTGAGCGTTGTTGAGACCCACGCCGTGGGGAAGGCGATGGTTGACCACCGTGCAGTTGGACCACTTGTGCGCCACCGAGGCGTGCGCGGGTGCCGGCATGCCGAGGGCGACCGCGGCGAGACAGGCGGAGGCGGCAAGGGTCTTGAGGGGAGGCATGGGCGGTCCTTCGTCGTGGTGGGGAGTCGGGACCTTTGTACGTGGTGCGGTGCCGCCTGTCCGACGAACCGCGAACTCCACTCACTCCACGTTGCCTTCTGGCGCGGCTGCCGTCGCCGGACGACGCGGCATGATGCTGGTCATGCCCGATGCAACCAGCGAGCGCAACGTCCTCGGCGAGCCGCTCGAGCCGTGTGGCGGCGACCCGATGACCGGGTTCTACCGTGACGGGTTCTGCTCGTGCGGTGACGAGGACGCCGGACTGCACGCGGTGTGCGCGGTGGTGACCGAGGAGTTCCTCGAGCACCAGCGCTCGGTCGGCAACGACCTGACGACGCCGATGCCGGCGTACTCCTTCCCCGGGCTGCGGCCGGGCGACCGGTGGTGCGTGGTCGCCGTACGGTGGCTCCAGGCTCACCGCGACGGCGTCGCTCCTCCCGTCGTCCTGGCATCCACGAACGAGCGCGCGCTCGAGGTGCTGCCGCTGTCGGTCCTCCAGGAGTACGCCGTCGACGTGCCGCCGGACCTCAGCGCGCTGGAGTGAGCGCCGAGCCCGGCGACGTGCATCCGGCGCGATTGAGGCGCGGCCGACCGGGTACGTGATGGCCATGGCTGTCACGAGCTTCCAGGACCTTCCCCTTGCCGACCGAGACCGCGCCTGGGACGGCGATGCCGCCGAGAAGCGGGTCCGCGCGTGGGCCGGGGCGGAGGACGAACCGAACCAGAAGTACCGCGACGCCCACGTCTGGTACGACGCCGACAAGAAGGAGAACTTCACGGCGTACAAGCTGCTCATCGCCGACGTGGTCGACGGCCGGCTCCGCGCCGTGCCGCGCGGCGTGATGGCGGCGGCGAACGTGATGGAGGGTGGGCGCGGCGGCGCCGACCTCCCTTCCAGCGACGTGGATCGGGTGAAGAGCCACCTGGCGAAGTACTACGCCAAGATGGACGACGAGGCGCCCTGGGACCGGGACTGACGCACGGCGGACGGTGCCGGGTCAGTCGTCCTCGGGTGGCGCGGGGAGGTCGGTCGCGGCGGGCAGGAAGTAGTACGCACCGGTGACCGGGGTCGTGTAGCGGGTCAGGTCGTCGCGGCCCGCTCCGTCGGCGCCGACCATCCGCCGGAGCATCTCCTGGAGCGTCGCCTGCCTGCCGCAGAGGCCGACGAAGAGCGTGCCGTGGACGCGGAGGTCGCCGTACGCGACGTTGCGGCGCAGGATCTGCCCGACCTCGTCCTGGTCGTTGCGGGCGATGTGGGAGGTCGGGCTCTTGTCCTCGAGCTCCTCGTTGGTGACCTTGGTCCGCCCCATCACGTGCTCCTGGCCCGTCACGCCGAGGCCCTCCCAGGCCAGGGCGTCGTGGTCCCAGCGCTGGAGGAGCAGGACCGACCCACGGGCGCCGGGACCGTCGTCGACGAGTGCATACTCCGCGGCGGCTCCCATCGGCGGGTTCTCGGTCCCGTCGACGAAGCCAGTGAGGTCGAGGTGGTGGTGGTAGGTCCAGCCGGTCGTCTCGTCGGCGACGCTCGCCAGCCCGTCGAGTGTGCGGACCGCGCGCATCGCCTCGTCGAACACCACGTCGCGCGTGCCGGCCGCCACCCAGACCAGCAGGTCGTGCTGGGTGGCCGGCATCGTGAAGCCGTCGGGTCCCGTCAGTGGCTCGTCGAAGGCGTGCACCCCTGCAGGCATCCTGTTGGGCATCAGGCGCCGCCACAGCTCGGGCCGGAAGCCGACCACCACGTTGCAGCCCTGCCCGGTCATCACGCCGCCGGAGATCTCGGCGATCGCGGCGAGGAGGTCGTCCGGGTTCGGGATCGGAGTCACGACGTCGAGCTCGAGGTAGGTCTGGGCGGACGTGCCGAGGGCGAGGATCCCCGCCTGCGGCAGGACGAGTTCGATCATGGTGAGCAGCCTGCCACGCCGTGGGACGATCGTCGGGTGGCCGAAACGGAGAGCTACCGCGCCCTGGCCGAGTCGGCGTGGGCCTGGGTGCTCGGCCAGGTACGTCGCGACGCAGACGGGCTCTGGCTGCCGGAGTACACGAGCGAGGACGAACCCGGTGAGTACGCCTACGGCCTGTACTCCGGCATCGCAGGACTGGCACACGTGCTGTCGGAGATCCGGCTCACTCGTGCCCTGACGCGCGTGGAGCTGGCGCTGGAAGACGGGATCGCCGAGACGCTGGTACGCCGGATTCCCGACACCACCGAGTACGACTACTTCAACGGGCTCGTCAGCACGATCGGGGCCCTGATCGCCCTGGATGCACCGGGCGCCGAGCTGGCCGTCGTACGGCTGCTCGAGCTGGCCACACCCGACGGCTGGCAGACCTCCTGGATGTCGCCGCCCGGCGAAGTGGCCGAGGGCCGCTGCAACGACGCGACCCTGGGCACTGCCGGCGTGCTGCTCGGTGCGCTCTGGGCTCTGCGGTACGACGTGTCAGGTGCGACCGAGCTCCTGGGCCACGCCACCGACCTGATCCTGTCCGAGGGCGAGGAACGTGACACCGGTGTCTACTGGCCCTTCGTCCCGCTGCGCTTCCTGCTGGCGGACGACGTGCAGATGCCGAACTGGTCGCACGGACAGGCCGGGGTCGCGGGCACGCTCGCGGCAGCGGGCGCGGCCCTCGAGCGACCCGACCTGGTCGAGGAGGCTACGCGCGGAGCCGAGCACCTCCTCTCCCTCGGCGACACCAGCGACGGGGGGCTGCGGGTCCAGACTCGGATCCCGGGCAAGGAGGGTCTCGACACCTTCACCTACACCTGGTGTCACGGGCCGGCGGGCACGTCGCTGCTCTTCGCCGCCCTCGGTCGCGCGGGGGTGTCCGCGGTGGCCGGCCGCACGCCGTACGACTGGGAGCGCGCTTGCGTACGCTCCCTCACGACCTCGGGCATCCCCGAGCGCCGGCACCCCGGTTTCTGGGACAACGACGGGCGCTGCTGCGGTACGGCGGGCGTCGCCGACGTCGTGCTCAACCTCTGGCAGCGGCAGGGCAACGACGACGACCTCGCCTTCGCGGTCACCCTGGCCGACGCGATCGTCGACCGCGCGATCCATGACGGCGACCACGCCTACTGGCGCTTCGTCGAGCACCGCAACGACGACCCTCTCCTGCCACCCGGCGTGGGTTGGATGCAAGGCGCCGCCGGCATCGCGGCATACCTCTTCCGGCTCGCGCGGGTACTCGAGCAGGGTCGCGACGCACCCGCCGTCGCCCGGATGGACACCTGGTGGGCGCTGCCGGCCTGAGCGATCAGGTTTGCTGGTCCGTCCGTGTGGCCAGGATGGGAGCGGCGGCCGCCTGCATTGCGTGCCATGCGAGTCCTTATGAGTTGGGTCGTGCCGCGAGAGTGCGAGCGCGTGCACGCTAGTCGCCATGTCGCTTCGCTGACGTGCGCCCGGCCATCTCCGTCACATCGTTGCCCCTCATGCACCCCTTCCAGGCCGACTCACGTCCGCCGGTTGAACCGGACGTCGCCGTTGGGGAGCCGATCGCCGCGCCCCGTACCGGTCGAGGGATAACCGGGCCCGCCCTCCATCGCGACCAGCGTGCCGACCGATCGTCTGCTGCTCGGCACCCAGCCGAACCCGACCCCGATCCGCGGGGCGGTCGGGTCGGTGTAGTCCAGCGGCACCCGGATCGACCCACACCACGTCGGCCGCCCGACCCCCAGATGACATCTCGCCGTCTTCGCCGTGCCGACCGTCAGGGCGCTCGAGTGGGTCGGCGCCGGTCGGGCGTGGGCGACCCCGGTCAGCCCGGTCACGACCAGCGCCCCGGCCGTCAGCGCCCCGGCCGTCAGCAGGACACCGCCCCGAACTGTCCGACCCCATTGACGCATGGGCGCATCCTCGTCCGCTGCCACCTCGAACGCCAGGAACGGGGATCGGGACGAGGGCCGGGGAACAGCGCCAGGTGAGAACCCTCGAGCACCGACTCGACCACGCCGGCCAGGAAGGCACCGCCCGCGAGGTGCCATGTCCCCGCTGGAGGGTCACGCCTTCCCGGCGCGGATGATCGCGAACGACAGCACGGCCATGCCCGCGGCGATGACGGCGGTCCAGCCGTACAGGTCGGACAGGGGGACACCGTGGTCGACCAGGGGGCCTACACCGAAGGCGGCGACGCCGTACCCCACCTGGTAGAAGGCGATCACGCCTCCCGCGACCGCCGCCGACACCCGCGGAAGGGCGCCTTGGCCGAGGCTGATCACCAGCGGCAGCAGGGCGGAGCAACCCAGCCCTGCCAGGCCGAAGACCACGATTCCCCGTGCCGGCGAGGCATCGCTCAGGGCGGCGGTGAGGGCGAACGTGCCCACCAGCACGATCGGCAGTACCCGGAAGACGGTCCGCGGTGGCATCCAACGACCGATGGCAGCGAAGAGCAGCCGGCCCACCGTGACCATCGCCCAGAAGGCCGTGAGGGCCAGCGCGGCCTCGGTGGTCGAGGCGCCCAATGAAGCCATCTCGTGCTCGGACCAGTTGCCGTTCATGGTCTCGCACACGCCGTAGAGGACGGCGAACCCGGCGAACAACCAGAAGCGCGGGGGGATGCCACCGCCTTCCGCCGGGTCGCGGACGGCGACGGCGGACTCGGCGCGCAACGGCAGCCGCGCGGCAGCCAGGAGCAGCAGGACGAGAAGCACGGTCGACAGGACCGGGAGCCCCCACCAGAAGCCGAGGCCGACGAAGACGGCGACGAACACGGGAGCCAGAGCCGTGCCCAGACCGAGCAACGCGTTGAGGGTGAGGACCGCTCGGTCGGCTCGGTCGGGTTGGAACGCGGCGGCGTAGGTGTTGAGCACCGGCACGGTCAGCCCGAAGCCTGCTCCCAGGAGCCCGGTGGCCACCAGCAACAGGGGGTACGCCGCGGGGTCACCCTCGAACGCGGTGGTGAGGACGAGGACCAGCATCGAGCAGATGTTCGCGGTCAGCCCGAGGAGCAGGACCCGCTTGCTGCTGAATCGGCGAGCCAGCTGGGCCCCGAGGAGCGAGGTGACGATCGCGGTCAGTACCTGCGGGAGGAACATGGCGCCGTACTGGGTGTTGCTGAGGTCGTACTCCGTGGGATCGGTGAAGATCGTGCCCGCGGCCGGGAAGGTCACCAGGGTGATGCCCTGGACCAGCCCGGCCAGGTTGACGACGCGCTTCTCCGCGCTCGACGCCATCGCCGCCCCTCAGGGCCGGGGGTCGGTCACGTGCAGCACGGGGTCCTGAACACGGTCACCCATCTGCAGCACTCGCCGGTCCGGGCGTCCCCTCGGCGACCGATGTCAACGGCTTGGTCACCGTCTCGAGCGACTGTCCCTCGGCCTTGATCCCGATCAGCAGCTCGACCAGCCCGCCTGCCATCATGATCAGGCCGCCGATGACGTACCCCCACACCATGCCCGTGCGGCTCTGGCCGTCGCCGATCAGGATGCCGTAGAACAGGGCACCCAGCGCACCGAAGATCTGCGCGATCGCGAAGAACACCGCGATCGCCTCGGCTCGGATCTCGATCGGCCAGGTCTCGCTCACGGTGAGGTAGGCCGCGCTGGCGCCGGCCGAGGCGAAGAAGAAGATCACCACCCACGTCAGGGTCTGGGTCGTGGCGTTCAGCTTGTCCTCGCCGAACAGCCACGCACTGATGAGCAGCAGCCCACCGGACAGCAAGTAGGTGCCGGCGATCATCGGCTTCCGGCCGATCGTGTCGAACAGCCGCCCGAGGAGCAACGGTCCGAGCAGGTTGCCGATCGAGAACGCCAGGCCGTAGATCGGCACCTTGGTGGCGCTCACGCCGTAGAAGTTGACCAGCACCAGGGCGTAGGTGAAGAAGATCGCGTTGTAGAGGAAGGACTGCGTGATCATCAGCGAGGCGCCCAGGATCGCTCGCTTCGGATACTCGTGGAACACCAGGCGCAGGAAGACCAGGTAGCCGTACTGCTCCTCCGGCACCAGGCTGATCGCCTGGCTGTCGTCGACCGGTGTCAGCTCTCCACCCGACCTGCGGACGGCGTCCTCGATCTTGGCCAGCTCACGCTCGGCCTCCTCGACGCGGCCGTGGGTCATCAGCCACCGTGGGCTCTCCGGGAGGGTCCGGCCCACGACGATCACGATCAGCGCCAGCACCGGCCCCATCAGGAACGCCAGCCGCCAGCCCACGTTGATGGCGAACGCGTTGAGGAAGATGAGCGACACGAACGAGCCGATGATCGCGCCGGCCCAGTAGGTGCCGTTGATCCAGATGTCGACGCGTCCCCGGTACCTCGATGGCATCATCTCGTCGATGGCGGAGTTGATGGCGGCGTACTGACCCCCGATGCCCATGCCGGCGACGAACCTGGTGGCGTAGAAGAAGAGCAGCCAACCGTGGTGGTGGCCGGTGACGAACGCTGCGGCCCCCGTGCCCAGCAGGTAGAGGAGCAGGGTCATGATCAACAGGCGCTTGCGGCCGATCCGGTCCGACATCCGGCCGAAGTAGAGGGCTCCAACCACTTCGCCGATCAGGTAGACCGACGCGATGAGCCCGATCTCGGTCGAGGTCATGCCGAGCGTCTTCGGGCTGGACAGCACGCCGGTGACCGAGCTGGAGATGGTGATCTGGAGCCCGTCCAGGATCCAGGCCGCGCCGAGCCCGGCGACCATCCGGGTGTGGAAGGGGCTCCAGCTGAGCCTGTCCAACCGGGCAGGAATCGTCGAGCGGAGCGGAACCGAGGCGCCGGTGGTCATCGCGAACCCCCTGGATGAGGGCCCTGTCCCGGCGGGGGGACCGACGGTCCCCCTCGACCATGGACAGGGCATCCTCACGATGGCCCGACCTGCGGCGACGGACATCAGCCCATCGGGGTGAAGTCGCTCCGGACAGGGGCCCAGGTCCTACTCGGCACGAGGGCCAGGGCCTCACGCCTCGTCGTCGGGCTCCTCGACCAGCTCGACGACCGCACGCTCGAGCTCGAAGTCCACCTCGCCCATGTTCTCCGCGACCCTGACCGATGGGAACGCCGTGGCCAGCCACATCAGGCCGTGGGACAGGCTCGGCCGGACCACGGACTCGATCGCCTCGAGGCGCATCCCCTGCGGCCACACCGTCACCAGCAGCCCGTTGTTGCTCTCCGTCCACAACGCCCCACCCGCCGACCAGGCCTCGACGACCGGCTGGAGGTCCAGGGCGGCACCGGGCGGAGCGCCGACGATGGTGAGGACCGCGTCCGAGGGGCTCACCAGCCCGGTCACCTGGAGCTCGCCGTCGCCGGCCTGCTCGGCGCGGACGACGTCACCCGCCGCCAGCGGTACGACGAAGGAGCTGTTCTGCAGACGGTACGAGCCGCCCCGCTGGTCCGCTTCGAGCGGCTCGGCCCACAGCGACTCGCTCGCGGGCATGTTCTCGGTGGGCCTGAACCTCAGGCGAAGCCGGGCCACGTCGGGCCCTCGCCGATCCTGCGTCATGCGGGCTGCCTCCCCGGGTTGAACGGTCGGGTCAGGGTAGGAGATGGGCACGGCTCGAAGCAGGCGTTTCGGGGAATGATGGGAGCAAGGATCGCGTTGCAGCAGGTAGTTGAATTAGCAACGACAGAGGCGGGATGAGAGACATGCAGATCGGCATCTTCACCGTGGGCGACGTGACGCCCGACCCTACGACGGGTCGGACGCCCACCGAGCACGAGCGGATCAAGGCGACCATCGAGATCGCCAGGAAGGCCGAGGAGGTCGGGCTCGACGTCTTCGCGGTCGGCGAGCACCACAACCCGCCGTTCATCGCGTCCGCGCCGACCACGACCCTGGCGTTCGTCGCCGCCCAGACCGAGCGGCTGATCCTCTCGACCTCCACGACGCTGATCACGACCACCGACCCGGTGCTGATCGCCGAGAACTACGCGAAGCTCCAGCACCTCTCCGACGGTCGCGTCGACCTGATGATGGGGCGTGGCAACACCGGACCGGTCTACCCGTGGTTCGGCAAGGACATCCGTGAGGGCATCAACCTCGCGATCGAGAACTACCACCTGCTCCACCGCCTCTGGCGCGAGGAGGTCGTCGACTGGGAGGGCAAGTTCCGTACGCCGCTCCAGGGCTTCACCTCCACGCCGCGGCCGCTGGACGGCGTACCCCCGTTCGTGTGGCACGGCTCCATCCGCTCCCCCGAGATCGCCGAGCAGGCGGCCTACTACGGCGACGGGTTCTTCGCCAACCACATCTTCTGGCCGTCGTCGCACACCCAGCGGATGGTCGACCTGTACCGCCGCCGCTTCGAGCACTACGGCCACGGCACCGCCGACCAGGCCATCGTCGGCCTCGGCGGCCAGGCCTTCATGCGCAAGAACAGCCAGGACGCCGTCGACGAGTTCCGGCCCTACTTCGACAACGCCCCGGTCTACGGCCACGGCCCGTCGCTGGAGGACTTCATGCGCGAGACCCCGCTGACCGTCGGATCGCCGCAGCAGGTCATCGAGCGGACCCTCGGCTTCCGTGAGTACGCCGGCGACTACCAGCGCCAGCTGTTCCTCATGGACCACGCCGGGCTGCCGCTGAAGACCGTGCTCGAGCAGCTCGACCTCCTCGGCGAGGAGGTCGTGCCGGTGCTGCGCAAGGAGTTCGCCGCGCTCAAGCCGGCCCATGTCCCCGACGCCCCCACCCATGCCTCGTTGGTGGCGGCGCGCGACGCCGCCGCCACTCCGCTGGTTGAGGATGACCGGGCCGCCTCGTCTCCGCCGGTTGAGGAGGGCCCGCAAGGGGCCCGTCTCGAAACCGAGGAGTCACAGGCGTGAGCGCCATCGTCATCATCTCGGCCGGACTCTCCGTCCCGTCGAGCACGCGGATCCTCGCCGACTCTCTGGGGTCCGCGACCCAGCGCGCGCTTTCGGCTCTGGGCCAGGGCTCCGAGATCGAGGTGATCGAGCTGCGCGACCTGGCGCACCTGATCACCGACAACCAGCTCACCGGCTTCCCCACCGGCGCGCTCTCCGAGGCCGTACGCCGGGTGGCCGAGGCCGACGCCGTCATCGCCGTCACTCCGGTCTTCTCGGCGAGCTACTCCGGGATCTTCAAGAGCTTCTTCGACGTGCTCGAGGACGGCACCCTCGAGGGCAAGCCGGTCCTCCTCGCCGCCACGGCCGGCACCGCCCGACACTCGCTGGTGCTCGACTTCGCGATGCGCCCGCTGTTCGCCTACCTGCGCGCTGACGTCGTACCGACGGGTGTCTTCGCCGCAAGCTCGGACTTCGGCTCCGGCTCGACGGTCAACGGTGGATCGCTGTCCGCTCGGATCGACCGGGCCGCGGGCGAGCTCGCCGACAAGGTGCTCCGTCGGGGCACCGCCCTCCCCGACGACCCGTTCACCAACCCCACGCCGTTCGAGGATCTCCTCAACGGCGGCTGATCCCGGCCGCCAAGCGTGCGAATCGCCGGTGAACCGGCGATCCCGACGGCAAGCACCCGGACGGCCGAACAGGCCCGCCGTCCGACACTTCATCTCCTTGGGGTGATGCCCTCGCCGCTCGGGCAGAACGAAGGTGGAGCTACGGCGAAACGCCGTCTCGCCGACGACTGTGAAGGAGCGGCGACGTGACCACCACCTCACCCTTCCCACCCATCGCCGACTACGGCTTTCTGTCGGACTGCCACACCGGCGCCCTGGTCGCCCCCGACGGATCCGTGGACTGGCTGTGCCTGCCGGCGTTCGACTCGGCCAGCGTCTTCGGGAACATCCTGGACCGGGGCGCCGGTGCCTTCCGGTTCGGGCCGTACGGGATCAACGTCCCGACGGCCCGCACCTACGTGCCGGGCACCAACGTCCTGACCACCACCTGGCACACGCCCGGTGGGTGGCTGCTGGTGCACGACGCCTTGGTGATGGGGCCCCGGCAGGGCCCGGACACGGTGACTCCGCACACCAGGCCGCCGGCGGACGACGACGCCCTCCATCTGCTCGTGCGCACCGTGGAGTGCCTCGAGGGGACCGTCGAGATCGAGGTCGTCTGCGAGCCGGCGTTCGACTACGGCCGGGTCGAGGCCACCTGGACGCTGGCCGACGCCGACGGCCACCTGGCGGACGCGGCCGATGCCGCCGGTCCGGTCTTCCGGCTCAGCACCGACATGCTGATCGGCATCGAGGGCGGCGCGGCCCGCGCTCGGCACGTGCTGACCAAGGGCGAACGAGCATTCTGCGCCCTGTCGTGGGCTGACGGCCTGGCCGGGCCCACCGAGGACGACGAGGCCAAGGCGCACATCGACGCCACCGTGCTCTTCTGGCGCAACTGGCTGGCACGCGCCCGGATCCCCGACCACAGCCTGCGCCACCCGCTCGAGCGCTCGGCTCTCACCATCAAGGGCCTCACCTACATGCCGACCGGCGCGACCGTGGCGGCGTTGACGACGTCGCTGCCCGAGACGCCCGGGGGGAGCGCAACTGGGACTACCGGTACACGTGGATGCGCGACACGACGTTCACGCTCCAGGCTCTGCACTACCTGAACCTGGACTGGGAGGCCGACGAGTTCATGCACTTCGTCGCCGACCTCGAGCCGAACCCGGACGGCGGCCTGCAGATCATGTACGGCATCGACGGCCGGCGTGACCTCACCGAGTCGACGCGCGACGAGCTGAGCGGCTACGAGGGCGCACGACCCGTGCGGCTGGGGAACGGTGCCTTCGACCAGCGCCAGAACGACGTGTTCGGCGCGGTCCTCGACTCGCTTCTCCTCCACACCCGACGCAGCAAGCACCTCCCCCGACGGCTGTGGCCGCTCGTGCAGTCGCAAGCGGCCGGCGCGATCGCCGCGTGGCGTGATCCGGACCAGGGCATCTGGGAGGCCCGCGGGAAGCCGCAGCACTACGTGTCGTCGAAGCTGATGGGATGGGTGGCGCTCGACCGCGCCGCGAAGCTGGCCGCGATCCGCGACGACGGCAAGCTCGAGGACGAGTGGGCCTCCGTCGCCGAGGAGATCAAGGAGGACATCCTCGCCCACGGGGTCAGCGACCGGGGCGTCCTGCGTCAGCACTACGACACCGACGCACTCGACGCGTCGACGCTGCTCGCGCCGCTGTTCGGGTTCCTGCCGGGCACCGACGAGCGGATGCGCAACACGGTCAAGGCGATCTCCGAGGAGCTGACGGAGAACGGGTTCGTCATGCGCTACCGCACCGACGAGACCGACGACGGGTTGTCGGGCAAGGAGGGCACCTTCCTGATCTGCTCGTTCTGGCTGGTCTCGGCGTTCGGCGCAGTCGGTGACATGGAGCAGGCGACCGGCCTGATGGAGCGCCTCCTCCGGATCTCCTCGCCGCTCGGCCTGTACGCCGAGGAGTTCGAGGTCGAGCGTTCGCGCCACCTCGGGAACTTCCCGCAGGCGTTCTCGCACCTGGCCCTGATCCAGGCCGCGGGGCGCATCATCCTGGCCGACCGGCTGGAGGAGCTGTCGCTGTGACGGTCGTGGTGCTCGGAGGTGGCCTCGCCGGCGTCGCGTGCGCGCACAAGCTCGGTGACGAGGGCATCGAGGTGGTGCTGGTGGACCGCAACGACTACCACCAGTTCCAGCCGCTGCTGTACCAGGTGGCCACCTCGCAGCTGCCGGCGCAGGACATCGCCCGTCCGCACCGGGCGATCTTCAGCGAGTACCCCTCGGTCGAGGTCGTCACGGCCCAGGTCGAGGAGGTCTCGCTGGCCGACCGCACCCTGCGCCTGGCCGACGGGCGGACCTTCACCGGCTCCCACCTGGTGATGGCTGCCGGCGCCCGCCCGAACTTCTTCGGTGTCCCGGGTGCGGCCGAGCACGCGTTCCCGCTCTACTCGGTCGCGGACGCCGAACGGCTCCGTCTCCACCTCCAGGAGCAGGTGCGGGCGGCCCGGTCGGGGGCCGCGGAGGACGAAGGGACCCTCGACGTCGTGGTCGTCGGTGCCGGCCCCACCGGCGTCGAGACGACCGGGGCGGTCGCCGAGCTGATGACCGCCTGGGAGAAGACGGGGCAGACGCCGTACCGCGGGCAGGTCACGCTCGTCGACCGCGGCGACATGCTGCTCGGCGCCTTCGCCGACAAGGCTCATCACTACTCCCTCGCGAAGCTGACCAAGGCCGGCGCGACGATCAAGCTCGAGGCGGGCGTGGCCGCGGTGCACGCCGACCGCGTCGAGTTCGACGACGGAACCACGATCCGGGCCCGGACCGTCGTGTGGGGCGGCGGGGAGTCCGCATCGGCCATCGCGCAGAACGCCGGTCCGCCCACCGGCCGCGGGGGCCGGATCGACGTGCAGCCCGACCTCACCGTCGCGGGCTTCCCGGGCGTGTACGCCGTCGGTGACGTCGCCAACATCCCCACGAGTGACGGTACGACGCTCCCCCAGCTCGGCTCGGTCGCGCAGCAGTCGGGCGTCTGGGCTGCGGAGAACATCCTGCGCGAGCAGCTCGGGGCCGACACGAAACCCTTCCACTACAAGGACAAGGGCATCATGGCCATGATCGGCCGCAACGCGGCGGTCGCCGAGGTCGGCAAGCACCGGCACCAGGTCGACGGCCCGATCGCCTTCGCCGCCTGGCTCGGCGTGCACGCGTCCCTGTTGAGCGGCGCGCACAGCCGCACCGATGCCTTCCTGACCTGGGCCTGGGACTACTTCGACCGCGACCACGCCGCCACCATCGAAGCCTCCGCGGCGCCGAAGCGCATCGCCTGGGGCGACCGCGAAGCCGACGTCCCGCACATCCGACTTGAGCACCGACCGGACACCACGAGCACGACCGATCACACAGACGTGTGAGGAGGCAGCACATGAGCGACCACTACGACGTGATCATCGTCGGCTCCGGGGCGGGTGGCGGCACCCTGGCCCACCGGCTGGCCCCTTCCGGCAAGCGGGTGCTGATCCTGGAGCGCGGCGACTGGTTGCCCCGCGAGATCGAGAACTGGGACGCCGCGGCGGTCTTCGTCGACAACCGCTACGTGTCCACCGATCAATGGTTCGACGGCGAGGGCAAGCCGTTCCAGCCGCAGGTGCACTACTTCGTCGGTGGTGCGACGAAGTTCTACGGCGCCGCGCTGTACCGGCTCCGGGAGCGCGACTTCGGCGAGCTCAAGCACCACGGCGGGCTCTCGCCGGCCTGGCCGATCGACTACGACGTGCTCGAGCCGTACTACCAGCAGGCCGAAGACCTCTACCAGGTGCACGGCGCCCGGGGCGAGGACCCGACCGAGCCGCCCGCATCGGCGCCGTACCCCTATCCCCCGGTCTCGCACGAGCCGCGCATCCAGCGGCTCTTCGACGACCTGACCCGGGTCGGGCTCCACCCGTTCCACTCGCCGTCCGGCATCATGCTCGACGAGGCGGACCCGGCCTCCAGCCCGTGCATCCGCTGCGCGACGTGTGACGGCTTCGCGTGTCTGGTGCACGCCAAGTCCGACGCCGAGGTGATCGCCGTACGTCCCGCGATCCAGCACGAGAACGTCGACCTCGTCCGCAATGCCGTCGTACGCCGGCTCGAGACCGACGAGTCCGGCCGCACGGTGACCTCGGTCGTGGCCGATGTCGACGGCGTCGAGCAACGGTTCACCGGCGACGTCGTCGTGGTCTCGGCGGGGGCGGCCAACTCGGCCAAGCTCTTGTTGGCCAGCGCGAACGACCGTCACCCGAACGGGCTCGCGAACGGCTCCGACCAGGTCGGACGCAACTACGTCTTCCACAACAGCCGGGCCTTCCTGGCCGTCTCGAACGAGCCCAACGACACCAGGTTCCAGAAGACCCTCGGCCTCAACGACTACTACTTCGGCGACGCCGACTTCGACTTCCCGATGGGCAACCTGCAGATGGTCGGCAAGTCGTCCGGCCCCATGTACCGCGGGGAGAAGCCGATCGAGACCAAGCTGGCGCCGACCTTCGCGCTGGGTGACGTCGCCAAGCACGCCATCGACTTCTGGCTCTCGGTCGAGGACCTGCCAGACCCGGACAACCGGGTCACCCTCGACGGGGACGGCAACGTCGTCCTCACGTACAAGCCGAACAACCAGGAGCCGATGGAGCAGCTGTACCACCGGGTGAAGAAGCACCTCAGCCACCTCGGGATGAACCCGCACCACCTGATCCCGCGGGACGTGTACATGAAGAACGACATCCCCGTGGCCGGGTGCGCCCACCAGGCCGGCACGGTGCGCTTCGGCAGCGACCCCGCGACCTCGGTCCTGGACCCCGACTGCAAGGCGCACGAGGTGGACAACCTGTACGTCGTCGACACCAGCTTCTTCCCGAGCATCGGGGCGGTGAACCCAGCGCTCACCGCGATGGCCAACGCCCTGCGGGTGGGCGACCACCTCCTGGAGCGGCTCGGGTGATCTCGTCGGTCGACTCCTCTCATCGTCGGTCGAGCGAAGTCGAGACCACGCCCGGCTAGATCAGGCCGAGCTCGACGATCCGGTCGACAGCTCCGCTCGTCGGTCGAGCGAAGTCGAGACCACGCCCGGCTAGATCAGGCCGAGCTCGACGATCCGGTCGACAGCTCCGCTCGTCGGTCGAGCGAAGTCGAGACCACGCCCGGCTAGATCAGGCCGAGCTCGACGATCCGGTCGACAGCTCCGCTCGTCGGTCGAGCGAAGTCGAGACCACGCCCGGCTAGATCAGGCCGAGCTCGACGATCCGGTCGACAGCTCCGCTCGTCGGTCGAGCGAAGTCGAGACCACGCCCGGCTAGATCAGGCCGAGCTCGACGATCCGGTCGACAGCTCCGCTCGTCGGTCGAGCGAAGTCGAGACCACGCCCGGCTAGATCAGGCCGAGCTCGACGATCCGGTCGACAGCTCCGCTCGTCGGTCGAGCGAAGTCGAGACCACGCCCGGCTAGATCAGGCCGAGCTCGACGATCCGGTCGACAGCTCCGCTCGTCGGTCGAGCGAAGTCGAGACCACACCCGGCTAGATCAGGCCGAGCTCGACGATCCGATCGACAGCTCCGCTCGTCGGTCGAGCGAAGTCGAGACCACGCCCGGCTAGATCAGGCCGAGCTCGACGATCCGGTCGACAGCTTCCTTGCGTGAGGAGGCGCCGAGCTTGCGGTACACCGAGCTGGCCTGCGTCTTCACGGTGTGGCGGGAGATGAAGAGCCGCTCGCCGATCTCGGGGTAGGACAGGTGGGTCGGCAGCAACGGAACCAGGCGCAGCTCGGCAGTGGTCAACGACGAGGCCCCGACCGGCGTGGCGGCCGTGATCTGGCTGACCCGCTCCTCCAGCCGGCGGGCGGCCGTCGCAAGGGTGCCGAGGTCGGGGCGCTGCTGAAGGATGCCGTGCACCTGCTCGAGTACGGCGCGGGCGCCCGCCGGGTCGACCAGTGCCAGGTAGGCGCGCGCCAGCTCGACGAGCGCCTGCACCGAGACCACAGGCAGCGCATAGGTGAGCAGCGGGCGCAGACGTGCGGCTCGCCGTGCGTACGCGCGCGCCTCCCGCATGTCTCCCCGATGCGCCGCCGCCCGTGCGGCCGAGGCGAACACCAAGGCGCTGGTCCAGTACTCGTCGTACGGGCCACGACCCACGATCTCCAGCGCCCGCTTGATCAGCGACTCGGCCGCCGTCCACTCGTCACGCTCGACCGCGATCTGGAACTGCTCGGTGAGCACGAGGCCGGCCACGGGTGCGGTCTCGATGCTGGCGGCCAGATCATAGGCGTGCGCGAACGACGCGTCGGCCCGCTCGAGGTCGCCCTCGAGCAGGTAGGAGAGGCCTTCGGTGTGGAGCATCGTGGCGCGGTAGGGGCTGGCGGGGCCGAGCCCTGCGAGCGCGGCCTCCGAGTCCGCGCGCATGGTCGTGGGCCCGTTGCGGCAGAGGTTCGCCCGGAGGTAGGCCAGGGTCGCCTCGACCGTGCTGCCGTCGGGCAGCGTGCCCGAGGCGGGCAGGGCCTCCGCGACAGCAGCCCAGCGTTCGGCGTCGCCCGGCCGGCCGAGCAAGGCGAAGAGCAGGGCGCCGTGCGCGACCATCGCAGGAGTGTGGGGCGCAGGCGACCGGCTGCCGAGTCGCTCCATCCAACGCACGACGGTGTCGATCTCACCGCTGGCCCAGATCTGTTGCATGGCGTCCAGGACCAGCCGCCCGAAGTGGTGCGGGTCGCCGGACAGGTAGGCGTGGTCGATGGCCTGTTCCGGCTCGTCGTGCGTCTCGAACCACGCCGCGGCCCGTGCGTGGAGCTCCAGGACCAGGTCGGGCGCCTCGGTCCGCAGCTCGGCCCGGAGCACCTGGCGGAGGAGGCGGTGGTAGCGGTACCACTCGGTCTCACCGTCGACCGACAGCACCAGTCCGTTCCTGCGCTGGAGCCCCTCGAGCGCCTTGGTTGCACCGTGGCCCCCCACCACGGCATCGCCCAGTGGCCCGCTCACCTGGTCCAGGATCGACGTACGAACCAGGAACTTCCGCTGTGTCGGGGTGAGGGGCTCCAGGACCTCGGAGTGGAGGTAGTCGCTCATCAACCGCTCGGTTCCGGTGAACGGACGGTCGGCGCTCACGTCGCCGGCCTGGACGCGCAGCGCCGCCAGGTAGAGCGCCGCCGGCCAGCCCTCGGTGTCCCACACGAGCTGACTCGTCCCGTCGTCGGACAGCTCGACGCCGGCTCCGGCGAGCAGGCGGGAGGTCTCGGCGCGCGAGAGTGCCAGGTCTTCGGGGCCGACCTCGAGCAGGCGACGGTCGACCCGCATCCGGCCGGTCGGGAACGGCATCTCCTCCCGGGAGCCGAGGACCAGCTGAACACCGGGCGGCAGTGCCATCGCGAACGCTGCGACGGTCTCCCGACACACAGGGTCGGTCAGCGCCTCCAGCTGGTCGAGCACGATCGCGACCGGCCCTGTGAGCCCGCCGACCAACGAAACCAGGTGCTCGAGAAGACGATCCGCGTCTTCGGCGAGCACCTCCCGGGCGGCCCCGGTCGCAGGCTCGACCAGGGCGATCGCGGCGACCACCGCCATGAACCAGGAGGCAGCCTCGTCGTGCAGCCGGTCACACGTGACCCACGCGACTCTCGGTCCACGACGCGCGGCCCACTGGGTCAGCAACGCCGTCTTCCCGTAGCCCGGAGGAGCGACCACGGCGACCACGGGGGCGTCGACGGCGAACATCCGGTCGAGCAGGGCGGTGCGCTCGACGAGGGCACGCTCCGCCTCAGCCCGGTCGGCCGGACGCGCTACGTCGTGCGCGGCCGGCGCCTCGGGCCGGGTGTCTGCGCCCGACGGGGTGACCCCGTCCTCCTCCCCCGCCACGTCTCAGACCGTACCGCCGATCCGAAAGGGGCGACCAGCCCGTCCAAGGTGGTTCATCTCGTGGTTGTTCCTCGGTCATGCTCCGTTCACGTCGGCAGCCAGGGGGTGCGCCAGCCGCCGAACCCCTCGGTGATCTCGTTGCCGGCAGACGGTCCCCAGGTGCCCGCGACATAGGAGTGGATCGGCGTCGGCGCGTCGAGCAGCGGCTGCATCACCCGCCACGTCTCCTCGATCCCGTCCTGGCGGCTGAACCTCGTGCTGTCGCCCAGCATGGCGGCGTGGAGCAGCACCTCGTACGGCGTCGCGCCCTCGCCGCCCTCGGCGGCGAACTCCATGTCGAGCTCGATCGGGCCGATCCGCCCGAGGTCGGTACGCCGGGCGTCGACCTGGAAGCGGACCCCGGTGGACGGGTCGAGCTTGATCACGAGCTGGTTGGGCTCGGGTTGGTGGGCGGCGGGCCAGAAGCCCAGGCGTGGCGGGCGCTTGAAGACGAGGCGCAGCTCGGTCTGGGTGACCGGGAGCCGCTTACCGGTCCGGATGAAGAACGGGACGCCTGCCCAGCGCCAGTTCTCGATGTCGAGCCGCAACGCGGCGTACGTCTCCGTGGTCGAGCCGGGCGCGACACCCTTGATGTCCTGGTATCCCTCGTACTGGCCGCGGACGTAGTGGGCCGGGTCGGCCTCCACCACGGCCCGGAAGAGGGCGACCTGAGCCTCCTTCACGGTCAACAAGTCGCCGCGAGCTGGTGGCTCCATGGCTGCGGCCGCGACCACCTGCATGAGGTGGTTGACCACGACGTCGCGCAAGGCGCCGACCGGGTCGTAGAAGCTGCCGCGATCGTCGACCCCGAAGTCCTCGGCCATCGTGATCTGGACGCACTCGAGGTAGTTGCGACTCCACAGGGGCTCGAGGATCGCGTTGGCGAAACGCAGGTGCAGGATCTCCTCGAGGCCCATCTTCCCGAGGTAGTGATCGATCCGGTACAGCTGCGACTCGTCGACGTACTCGTGCAGCTCGGCCGCCAGGTCGCGAGCGGACTGCCCGTCATGGCCGAACGGCTTCTCGATGACGAAGCGTGCGCCCTTGCTCAGACCGGCCCCGGCGATGCCCGCGACGACCTTCCCGAACAGGAACGGTGGGATCTCGAGGTAGAAGACCGGGGTGCTGGCCCCCTTGATCGCCTCGCCGACGCGGCCGTACGTCGCGGGGTCGGTGAAGTCGCCACCGACGTACGACAGCCGCCCGGTGAACCGCTTGAAGACCTCGTCGTCGATGACCTCGCCGGTCCCCTCGATCGAGGTGCGCGCCCGCTCGATGAGCTGGTCGACGGTCCAGTCGTCGACCGCGACGCCGACGATCGGACAGTCCAGGAGACCGCGGGCCTCCAGCCGGTACAGCGATCGGAAGGTCATCACCCTCGCGAGGTCGCCGGTGATCCCGAAGACCACGAAGACGTCCCCGGGGCGTGTAGTCGTGCTGGTGGCTGTCGTTGTCATGCTGCCTCCCCTTCGCTCACCCGCCACGATGCCGAGTTTGTGCGCGAGGGGGATCCCCCGAGCGGGGTGATTCCCTCGACCGCCGAGCCCGGAGACGCCACGAGGCCCTGTCACCTCGGTGACAGGGCCTCGGGCGTTGTGATCCGGGCTACTTCACCTCGGACCGCATCACCCGCCGTAGCCCGAAGAACCCGGGAACCACGATCCACAGCGTGAAGGCGGTCACGACGTGCGCCCACTCGGCACCGGTGTGCATCCCCTCGAACAGGGACGTCTGCGCGAAGGGCAGGTCCACCCACGGCTGGAGCTGACTGAACCAGTCCTGGCTGGCGGCCAGCAGGCTGGTCAGGTTGGGCACCAGCAGCACGAGCACGAAGTACATGACCAGACCGCCGGCCGAGCTGAGCAGCAACATCCCGAGCATGGTGCCGATCGACAACGAGATCAGGTTGCCCAGCACGATCGTCGCGGCGTGGCCGACCGAGAGGTCCCAGACCGCCGGCGTACCGGCGATGGCGCTGCCGGCCACGTTCCCGACCGCCCCGATCACGAAGGCGAACAGCATCGAGGCAACGGCCACGATGACGGCTGACAGGGTCTTGGCCCCGACCACCCGGCCCCGACTGGGGACATAGGTGAACGTCGTCAGCCCGCTGCGCTGGCTCCACTCACTGGTGATGGACAGCAGGGCGATCATCGGCAGGATCACCGTGATCGGGAACCCGACCGCCTTGGCGAAGTTGTAGTACGTCAGGTCCGCATCCGGTGCGAACGCGATGGTCGCGATCGTGGCGATCAGGCCGGTGATCCCGATGCTCGCGATCAGCCAGAACCCCGACCGGGTGTCGAACATCTTGCGGAGCTCGACGCGGATGACCCGGCTGAGCGGGATCTGCGCGAACTCGGTACGTCGACCGGTGTGGACGTGCTCGGCGTTGATGGCGCTGGTGGCGGTCATGCCGCTGACCTCTCTGGTTGGTTGTCTCGCTGGGTGTCGGCGGTGAGCTCGAGGAACATCTCCTCGAGTCCGCCGCTGTCGGCGGTGCGGAGCTCGGTGAGCACCACGCCGCCGTCGTACGCCGCTCGTCCGACCAGCGCGGTGTCCGCGTCGGTGCGCACGGATCCGTCGTCCGAGATGGTCGATGCGTGGCCGGCCGCGGCCAGCGCACGCTGGAGCTCCTCGACGTCCGCGGCGCGGACGACGGTCCCGGCTGCCTGGAGCAGGTCGGACTTGGAGCCCTGGCAGACGATCCGCCCCTGCCCGATCATCACGATGTCGTCGGCGATGATCTCGATCTCGGCCAGCAGATGGGAGGACAGCAGGACGGTCCCCCCGTGGTCGGCGTAGTCGCGGAGCAGGTCGCGCATCCAGCGGATGCCGGCCGGGTCGAGACCGTTCGCCGGCTCGTCCAGGATCAGCACCGACGGATCGCCGATCAGGGCGGCGGCGATGCCGAGACGCTGGCGCATCCCGAGCGAGTAGTTGCCCACCCGCCGGTCCGCCTCGGCGCCGGTGAGGCTGACTAGCTCGAGCAGCTCGGTGACCCGTGAGGCTGGGACACCCATGATCTGCTGGGCGATGGTGAGGATCTCGCGGCCGGTGCGGCCCGCGTGCTGGGCGGAGGCGTCGAGCATCACGCCGACCTCGCGCCCGGGGTTGGGCAGGTCGGCGAAGCGCCGGCCGGAGATGGTCGCGGTGCCCTCGGTGGGTGTGGTGAGGCCGACCATCATCCGCATGGACGTGGACTTGCCGGCGCCGTTCGGGCCGAGGAAGCCGGTGACCCGGCCGTCCCGTGCGGTGAAGGTGATGTCGTGCACGACGGTGGTGCCGCCGTAGGACTTGGTGAGTGCGTCGATGGCGATCATGGGCGGCAGCTCCCTGCGGTCGGTGTGGCGGGGCGTGGGCGGGGCGGGGGCGGTGTGGTCCACCGCGAGGTCGCGCCGACCCACTCGGTCATGGGGTCGAGCCGGAGATTTGTCATGCCTCGACGTTAGGTACGGCGAGGGGGCCTCCGCGTCGTCGTCAGGTCGCGTCCTGGGGGCCACCAAGGCCCCATCGCGGGTCCTCCGAAAGGAGGAGAGACCCATCGCCGGTCGAGCCCGTCCAGACCGGTTCGACCGCCGTCGAGGAGGTCGCTCGGCGACCGTCTCGAGACCGTGCCTCAGTCGGCGAACAACCCGGTCTCGTAGGCGAGCACGATCGCCTGCGCCCGGTCGCGCAGGTCGAGCTTCTGGAGCAGCCGGGTCACGTGGGTCTTGACCGTGGTGTCGCTGATGAACAGCTCGCTCCCGATCTCCGCGTTCGAGTAGCCACGGGTGATCAGCCGGAAGACGTCCAGCTCGCGCGGGGTCAGCGTCTCCACTGCCTTCGGCGGGGCCTGCTGATGGACCCGGGTGAACTGCTGGATCACGCGCCGGGTGACCGAGGGTGAGAGCAGGGCGTCGCCGCCGGCGACCGTACGGACGGCGGCGATCAGCTGCTCGGGCGGGTCGTCCTTGAGCACGAACCCGCTCGCACCTGCCTGCAGCGCGCGGTAGACGTACTCGTCGAGGTCGAAGGTGGTCAGGATCAGGATCCGGCTGGACGAGTCTGCCGCGAGGATGCGCCTCGTCGCCTCCAGCCCGTCGAGCTCGGGCATCCGGATGTCCATCAGTACGACGTGCGGGTGGCAGCGCGCGGCCTCGGTCACAGCCTCGAGCCCGTTGCCGGCCTCGGCGACGACCTCGATGTCGGGCTGGTCGGCGAGCAGCAGCCGGAAGCCCGCTCGCACCATCGCCTGGTCGTCGACCACCAGAACCCGGATCGTCATGCGCCTGTGCTCTCGAGGCTCTCGAGCGGGAGGGAGGCGCGGAGCACGAAGCCTCCCGAGGTGGGAGCGAACGCCGACATGTCCCCGCCGTACGCCTTCACCCGCTCGCCGACGCCGATCAGCCCGTGCCCGAGGTTGTCGTTCTGCGCGAAGCCGCCCGGCCCGTCGTCGCGCACCTCGAGCCGCAGCTCGCACGGCGCGTACTCGACGGTCACGTCGGCCCGGCGGCCACCGGAGTGCTTGAGCGCGTTGGTGAGTCCCTCCTGCACGATGCGGTACGCCGAGAGGTCGAGGGAGGCCGGGAGCGGGACGGGCTCGCCTTGCACGTGGAGTCGTACGTCGAGCCCGGCCGCGCGCACGTCGCCCGCCAGGGACTCGAGGTTCTTCAGCCCGGGGTGTGGCGTCAGCTCGAGCCGGTCGTCGCCCTGCCGGAGGGCGCCCAGCAGCCGGCGCATCTCGGCGAGGGCCGTACGGCCGGCCTGCTCGACGTTCCGGAGCGCCTCCTCCTCCTCGGACGCGGCTGGCATCCGGTGTCGGACCGCCCCGACCTGCAGCACCATCACGCTCACCGCGTGGGCGACCACGTCGTGGAGCTCGCGGGCCATCCGGGCCCGCTCCTCGGCCACCGCCAGCCGGGCCGCGGACTCCCGGTCGCGCTCGGCCCGCAACGCCCGCTCCTCGGCTGCCTCGCGGCGGTCGGTCCGGTCGCGCAGCGCGTACCCCACCAGCCACGCCACTCCGAAGAGCGAGGTACTGAAGATGAGATCGGCGACGTCCTCGGTCGGGTCATGAGCGATCACGATGGCCGCGGAGACAAGCACGGTCACCAGCCCCACCCGGGCCTGGACCCCCTGTCGCAGCCCCCCGAGCAGCACGGCCGCTCCCATCCCGCACAGGTACACCGAGGGCTGCGTCGTGATCAGCTGCGGGTCGAGGAAGCTCAGGGAGGCACTGACGATCCAGACGGACGCCGGTGCCGCGAACGGCCAACGCTTCCGCCCGAGCAGCAGCAGCGGGATGACCGCGATCGCCGCGACCTCGAACCACAGCTGGACGCCGTCCGGACGGTCCGCGTCGCCCCGCATTGCGGTACCCACGGCACCACCGACGGCAGCAACGACGATCAGGACGTCGAGCCCCCAGGCCGCGGAGAACCGCCAGAGCCGACTCATCGGCTCAACGTACGGCAGCGGCTCCCCCGCGCGCGTCGTACGAAAGTAGGAGGGCCGCAACGGTGCGGCTCTCCGCGTGGGCAGTGGGCAGGCAACAGCCCCGGCCCCCTCGTGGGGAGCCGGGGCCGGTACTGCAGGGGACTATGAGAAGTCGATCAGGTGACCAGCGATCGTGAGGTTGGTGACCGTGATGGAGCCGTCACCGGAGTCCATGACGAGACCGGCCTGGCCGATGCGGCCGTTGCGACCGATCGTGATGGTCTTGGTGAAGGTGCCGTCACCGTTGTCGACACCAGCGTCCGACGGGGCGCCGTCGAAGGTGTTGATGTAGGTGCCCTGCATCTCGACGAACACCCGCGGGGCCCCCCCGCCGTAGACAGCGCCGTCGTGCAGTTCGTAGGTGAACGAGATCTCCTGCTGAGCCTGGACCGGCATGTTGAGGTCCTCGATCTCGACCGAGGCGCCGGCGTCCGTGCCTGCGTTGTGCAGGGACACCGTGTGTAGGCCCAAGATCTCGGAGCCCGCCTTGGCGACCCAGTTGGTCTGGATGCCCGCGGCCGAACCCGGCGCGCCGTCCTTGGCGTGCTTCAGGACCTTCGCCTGAAGGCGGGGGCCGAGGTCACGGAAGTGGACTCCGCGGTCCTTGATGTCGACCGAACGGATCGTTCCGTCCTTGATGTCGTGGGAGGTGATCAGGCTGCCGGCGACAGCAGTGCCGGTGCTGGTCGCGACGACGAGCGCTGCGATGCCGGCCGCGATGGCGAGGGGCTTGGTGAGCTTCTTCATTCTTCTCCTTGAGTGACGGCTCTCCTCCCCGATGAGAGAAGAACGCTCTCCGGGCTGGTTCGCGTAAGCCCCAGGAGAGCATGGTGACCCTAACCTGAACCTGCCTCGGAGCGTGGCCCCTTGGCCACATTCGGCGTGGTCCCCGCCGTGACGCCCATCACCATCGTCAAAGGCGGTCGAGCAGCTCCTGCTTCTTGGCCACGAACTCGGCCTCGGTGAGCACGCCGCTGTCGCGCAGCGCCGCCAGCTTCTCCATCGCCACGAACGGGTCGACGGGTGCGACGGGATCTACCGGCGCGGGCTCGTCCGGAGCCGCCTCCCTCGCCCGGCGTACGGCGTGGGCGAACGGCTCCAGATCGGCCTTCACGATCCGCGAGACCGCCACCGTCTTCTCGCCCACCGCGAACGCCACCTCACCGGTCGACAACCCCGACGAGGACGAGACCGAGGCGATCGCACCGAGTGACAGGTCGAGCGACGGCTTCACCACGCGACGGTGGAAGAAGATGAGCCGAGCGTCGGTCAGGACCAGCACTCCGCCGGCACGCTCGTAGGTGCCCTGGACGACGAACCGGACGGTCTCGTGCTCGCGGAGGTACCCCTCGACCGGTGCCAGCTCCCCGGGGTCACGCAGCCGGGACCCGAGTCGCGCCGCCGCCGCGCGGATGTCGGGGCGCAGCGAGTCCATGCTGCCGTTCGACTGGTCCTTCTTCCGCGCCACGCTCCCGATCCTGTCACGCCGCCCCCGATGGTGGAGGAGGTCGCCCTGCGACCGTTCGGTCCGATGGTTGAGGAGGTCGCTCCTGCGACCGTTCGTCCGATGGTTGAGGAGGTCGCCCTGCGACCGTCTCGAAACCACCGCGACCGACCGTGGTCAACGGTTCGTCCGATGGTTGAGGAGGTCGCTCTGCGACCGTCTCGAAACCGCCGACGGTGTTACGCCGGCGCGGCCGCCGCGAGCGGGTCCCGGGGCTCGGGGAGTACGCCGGTCACGACGAAGGCGACGACCACCGCGACGATGACCGGCGGGGTGACCACGACGCCGTCCGCCCCGAGCAGCACCACGGCCAGCAGGGTCGAGGTCAGCGGCAGCTTCAGCATGACGGTGCACATGGCGCCGATCCCCATTGCGATGGAGGCGGCGAGGTCCATGCCGGGCAGGCCCGAGGCCGCGATGCCCAGCACACCGCCGATGAAGAGCGCTGGGAAGACCGGGCCACCACGGAAGGCGCTGAGCGACAGCGAGTAGGCCAGCGCCTTGCACACAGCGAGCAGGAGCAGCGTCGCGACGGAGTAGTCGGCGGCGTTCGCGACGACACCGGGGAGGGCATCCTGGCCGGAGAACAGCACCAGCGTGAAGCTGCGCCCAGAGACCAGTTGGAAGGCCATCGCGACCAGGCCGACGAGCAGACCGAGCCCGGCCGTCACGAGAACCCGGTTCCGGTGGACGATCGGTCGCAGCTCCAGGGCCCCCGAGCGGATCACCCATCCGATGGGCGCGGCCACCGCGCCCATCGCCACGGCCCAGGCCATCGTCGCAATGGTCGGGGTGACCGCCGGCGGCAGCGACGTGAACGCCAGGGAGAAGGTGCCGAGGCCGGTCCAGTTGTCAAGGCCGACGAAGACCAGTGCACCGATGCCGGAGGCGAGGAGCCCGGGCAGTGCCACCAGGCTGAGCATGGCCCCGCCGATGCCGGCCGCCTCCATGATCAGGAATGCGCCGAGGAGGGGAGAGCCGAGCAGGGTACTGATCGCGGCGAAGCTGCCGGCCGAGGCCATGATCGTCAGCGCCATCGGCGGCGCTTCCTTGTTGACCAGGTGCACGGTCAGGGCCGCGAGGCCGCCGCCGATCGCGATGAGCGGCGCCTCGGGTCCGAGCACCGCGCCCAGGCTCAGGGTTGCCAGGGAGGCAAGGATGACGCCGGGGAGGTCGAGGTCGACCGGTGGCCCTCCGCCGACATGGAAGCCGAGGGCCGGTGAGTGGCCGCCGTTCCCGGGCAGGTACCGGATCACCGCCCCGACCAGCACGCCGCAGAGGAGCAGCCACGGCACCGGCCACCACGCCGGCGTCGTACCGGTGAAAAGGTCGCCGGGAAGGTCCTCGAAGATGGCCGTCTGGAGCTTCTGGGTCAGGGCCAAGAATCCGTACGCGATCGCGGAGATCGGGATGCCGAGCAGGGCGGCGAGGACCAGCGCCGACAGGTAGGGCTTCGACCGGAGCATCGCCTTGGGGTCCACGGGCGGCGGTGCGTGCTGCGCTTCGGTCATGGTGACGAGCCAAGCAGCCGCTCACGAGCGAGTCGACACCCACACCGGGTGAAGCGTCACCCGACTCCCAAGGCATCGAGCTTCCCGAGCAGTACGTCGCGCTCCCGCTCGCTCGGGCACAGGCGGACGGCTTCCTCGAGCTCGACGCGGGCCTCGTCGGTGCGGCCGAGCCTGGTCAGCAGCTCACCGCGTACGCCGGGCAGCAGGTGCGAGCCCTTCAGGTCTCCCGTCTCGACGAGCGCGTCGACGAGCGGCAGCGCGGCGGCCGGGCCGCTCGCCATCGAGACGGCGACGGCGCGGTTGAGGTCGACGATCGGCGAGGGCGCGAGCGAGCCGAGGGCGTCGTACAGCAGGACGATGCGCTCCCAGTCGGTCGCCTCGACGGACGGCGCGATCGCGTGGCACTCGGCGATGGAGGCCTGGAGCCCGTACGCACCGAGTCCGCGGCCGATCCGGCCGGCTGCGACGAGCGCTGCCTGGCCGCGGCGGACGGCTGCACGATCCCAGCGGCGACGGTCCTGGTCCTCCAGGAGCACCGGCGTCCCGTCCTCGCGGACCCGCGCCGGGAAGCGGGCGGCGGTGAGCTCGAGGAGGGCGAGCAGGCCCTGCGTCTCGGGCTCGTCCGGCACCAGCCGGGCCAGGACCCGCGCCAGCCGGATCGCCTCGCGGGCGAGGTCGGTGCGGATCCACTCGCTGCCCGAGGTGGCGCTCGAGCCCTCGGTGAAGATCAGGTAGATGACGCTCAGCACCGAGCTGAGCCGCTCGCGGCGTTCGTCGTACGGCGGCACCTCGAACGGCACCTGCGCGGCGGCGAGCGTCTTCTTGGCGCGGGTGATCCGGGCCTGCACGGTCGCGGTCGGCGTGACGAAGGCGTGTGCGATCTCGTCGCTGGTCAGACCGCCGAGGACACGCAGCGTCAGCGCGACGCTGGCCTCGCGCGAGAGCACCGGGTGGCAGGAGATGAAGATGAGGGCGAGGACGTCGTCGTCGATCCGCTCGGGGTCGTAGAGCACGAAGTCCTCCTCTCCGTGGTCGGGTGCGGAGCCCGAGGTGGCCTGGCCCTCGTCCAGGTCGGCCGCCAGCGCGGCGTACCGCTCGTCGAGCGCCGACCGTCGACGGAACCCGTCGATCGCACGGCGCCGGCCCACGGTGAGCAGCCAGCCGGCCGGGTTGTGCGGTACGCCGTCGCGCGGCCACGAGACCAGCGCCTCGGCGAGCGCCTCCTGAGCGAGGTCCTCCGCGAGCGCGAAGTCGCCGGTGTAGCGGGCGAGCCCACCCACGATGCGCGCGGACTCGATCCGCCACACGGCCTCGACCGCCTGGCGCCCTTCGTAGGGGACACCAGACGGTCCGGCCGACGGGGTCGTCACAGCTGGCCGGTCGACTCCCGCCACGCCCGCTCCTTCTGGACCCACTCGTTGTCCTGCGGGAACTCGTCGATGCTCGTCACCCGCCGGATCTCGGCCTTCGTCCCGGGACCGGCCAACGGCGCGCGCTTGGCCCACTCGACGGCCTCCTCCTTCGAGGCGACGTCGAGGATCCAGAAGCCGCCGAACAGCTCCTTGGTCTCGCCGTACGGCCCGTCGGTCGCGACCGGCGGCTGCGAGGTGTAGTCGACGACGACGCCGTCCTTGGCGTCGTCCAGCCCCTCGGCCGCGACGAGCACGCCGGCGTTGATGAGCTCGCTGTTGAACTTGCCCATCTCGTTCAACATCTCGTTGAAGTCGACCTCCTGGAACGCGGCCAACCCCTCATCCGTTGCCCGCAGAATCACCATGTACTTCATCTCGTGCTCCTTGTCCGGGTCCCCTTGGACCCTCTCATCTCGAGGTCGAACGGCAGGACGCCGCATCGACACTTTCCAATCGCTGGTTGAGGAGGGCGCTCTGCGCCCGTCTCGAAACCACCCCTCCGCTGGTTGAGGAGGGCGCTCTGCGCCCGTCTCGAAACCATCGAAGGATCTCAGCGGCGGTTCGCCAGGCATCGCGCCACCACCGGCACGATCACCGCGGCCGCGATCAGGTGCGCCACGATCAGCGTGAACTTCGTCCCCGCACTCGCCCCCGCGGACACCAGCGGCGCCCCGAGCGACACGAACGTCAGTGCGCTGGCGACGACGACGTAGGTGTACGCCGGTCGCTTGGCCTTCCAGTTGAGCAGTACGGCGAGCGCTGTACCCAGCACCATGCACATCACGATCGACGTGGCACACGCGCCGACCGGCAGCGCCATCGCGGAGTCCGGGTCGCCGAACGGGTCGCCGATCCGCAGGTCGACGCCCGTGGCCCGCATGATCCCGACCCAGGCCTCGGTCGCGACACCCGCGGCGACGGTCGCGCCGAGGCTGACCAGCAGGAGCTTCCCGAACGGCGCCCGGGTCGTGGTCGTGGTGTCCGTCGTACGAGTGCTCAGCGTGGTGGTCATCGCAATCTCCTCCGGTCTCACGCACCGCCTCTCGGTGCGTCACACCCCCAGGTCGAACGGCCACCCCGCCCGATCGACACGATGCGAACAAAGTTCGAGAGATTTTCGGCATCGGGCAGACTTTCACGCACATCGTCACCAACGGGAAGATCACCATGCGCATCAACGCCGTCATCGGGGCCACGGCCCTCGCCTTCACCGCCACCCTGCTGGTCGCCTGTGGCTCCAGTGACAGCAGCTCGAGTGCCTCCGCTTCCTCGGGCAGCTACTGCGACGAGCTGAAGGCCGACAAGACATACTTCGAGAGCCTCAACGGCAGCAACGCGGACCTGAGCAACTTCGACCAGGTCTTCGCCAAGGTGCACACCCTGGCCGCCGACGCCCCCGACAACGTCGCCGACGACTGGAAGACCCTCGACGGCGCCGTCACCACGATCGAGAGTGCCCTCCAGGAAGCCGGCATCAAGCCCAGCGACCTGGCCGGGATCCAGAAGGGCCAGATTCCGCAGGGCGCCGACCTCTCGAAGCTCCAGCAGTTGCTCCCGAAGCTGCAGAGCCTCAACAGCACCGACGTCAGCGACGCAGCGAAGAACATCTCCGACGACGCCAAGAAGTCCTGCGGCATCGACCTGACCTCGAGCTGAGCTCACATCGCTGGTTGAGGAGGTCGCCCCAGCGACCGTCTCGAACCGCGTGCACTGTTGACGCGAGAAGCCCGGCCGACTCTAGGCCGCTGCGGGCAGGAGGTCGTCGAGGTACGTGACCGTGGTCGCGGCCAGCCGAAGGCGCAGACTCAGGCACCCGCGGTATGAGAAGACGTGCAGCCTGAGGGAGCCGGCGAGGTCAGCGAAGGCGTGGTCGCCGCTAGCGACGACCAGGTCGGTGACCGAGTGTGCGGCGTAGTCCTCGGCCGCCTCGTGAAGAAGGACATCCGCGGCGTCGGGCGCCATGGAGGCGAAGCGGATGCCCCAGCCCAATCCGGAGTACGCCGTCATGTAACGGACCGCCAGACGACGCTGCATCGCGAAGGTGACCGGGTGCTCCGCCGTGGCCTCCGCGATCCGAGTCAGGACGCCTGTCGTGACGCTGAGGTCGAGCTGTCCACCTCTCGTCAGATTGTCGCCGTCGATGACCGCCGCAACCCGGCTGACTGCGATGTGCTCGTTCATGTCGTACCCCCGTACGTGTGGCCCGAGTGTGTCTCGGCTCACAGTCGACGATACGTGCTATTCAGGCGATCTGTCCGAGATACACGGTAAAACTTCGTGTCTCTGAGATCTCGACGTGATCCGGCTGTTTCTCTGTGTAGGCTCGGAGGATGGTCGCGGTGCAGGTTCAGTTGTTCCTCGTGGCGTTTCGGTTGGAGTCAGGTCCACCCGCTCTGGTGACCCTCGTGGACGCCCAGGCCAGAGTTCCTCACGTGACAGCGGGGCCTGATGCCGCAGCCGGGGCCAGTCGGCTGTTGAGCGTCACTTGGGACCAGATCGGCTCACCACTTCTTGCGACATCTCCACAGGCCGAGCTGGTGTGGGACTCGCAGCGACCTGAGGTTGTGTTGGCGGGTGTCGATGACTCCGGGCAGGGAGTCACCCTCATCTACACGGCGCCCATCACATGCCCGCTGGCTGAGATCGGGTTGGACGTCGCCGCAGGCTCGCCGTACGGGTGGCGCACTCTCAACGAGAGTGTGGGCCGGCGCAGCAAGGAAGCCACGCCGATCATCCGACGCGGCCCGGAGGCGATCGTCCTCGACTATTGGCGTCAAGCGTTCGAGGAGACCGACGCCGTGCTCGACGTCCTGCCGCCGAATCTGACTCTTCTTCAGATCAGGGGCGTCTACGACGCAGTGTGGGGCTACGACCAGGATCCGAGTGGCTTCAAGCGCTGGGCGGTGGATCGCCCCGGAGCATTCCAATCGCTGTTGACGGAGGTCACCGGCGAGCATTTGGACGTCGAGTTTTACCGCGCCCTCGCCCGCGTGTTGCCCCCGGAGGTGGCCGCTGAGGCTGGCGCGCTGACTCGCGGTCCCCTGCGAGCGACTTCGCTCAACGGCCTTGGCCCGGCCATCGCTCTGGCGGCTGCCACGACCGCCAACAGGTTGTTCCCGCGTCCGGGCCCGGAGGCTGCCTGGTACGCACGCTCCCCGACCTGGCGTGGTGGCCCGACGTGGATCGAGAATCTATATCCGCCACGCCCTGCGTGGACCAGGTGGGACGTGGGGACCGACTGATCGCCGGTCTTTGGCCGGGCATCGGCGCTCCTACCAGCTGGTGCCGCTCGGTGTCGCGCACTCAGCGCGTCGCCGTCGTGGATTGCCAGATCAGCCCAATCCCAACCGGGACGCGACCGAGTGGCCGCCCATCTCACGCACCGTGGCCGGATCGCCCACGACGACCAGGAGGTCTGTTGCGCGTGACATCCCGACGTACAGGCGTTCTCTGGACCGGTCGCGGACCCTCGTCTCGTTCACGCACAGCACGACAGCCCGCCGCTCGAGCCCCTTGCAGCCGAGGACGTGACCGTAGAAGACATCGGAGTCGTCCCACCAGGTCTCCCAGTACTCCTCCTGCGAGTGGAACGACGTGCGCTCGAGCTGAACGGGATGGCGGTGGCCGGTGGTGAGGAGCGCGATGTGCTCGGGCCTCCACCCCTCGTCGAGCAACTCGTCGATCACATCGTCGGCCGCGCTCATGGCGTCTTCAGCCGAAGTCGGGACGAAACGCACGGAGGGGCCGTCACCACCACGGGAGTACATGCGCGATGGTGCAAGCGGCCCGAACGCCTCGTGGATCTGCTTGGTGTTCCGCAGGTAGTTCTCTGGCCATGGGAACGAGCGGTGGCCCGGCACCGAAGTGCCGGGCTATGCGACGTGCTCGATGTTCAGCTGCAGCCGCTGGTGCTCCCGCAGCCTTCGCAGACGTAGCAGGAGCCGGCGGGGCGCATCTTGGTACCGCAGGTCATGCAGAGCGGGGAGTCGACCGCCGTGCCGGTGATCTTCTCCAGGAGCTCGGCGGAGGTGTGGGCCTCGCGGGTGTCCCCTTGGTTTCGAGACGGTTGCTGCGCAACCTCCTCAACCAGCGGAGAGTCATCCACGATCGTTGCTTCGGCGTCGACGATGTCGTCCGGGGCGGACAGGTCGCCGATGACTTCGTCGGCGGAGCCGACCTCCTCGACCATCGGCTCGTAGGAGCCGGTCTCGAGGTAGCGCTGGCGCTCGTCGGCGGAGTAGATGCCGAGGCCCTGGCGGGAGTCGAAGTCGAGGTAGTCCAGCGCCAGGCGGCGGAAGATGTAGTCCATGATCGACTTCGCCATCCGGACGTCGGCGTCGTCGGTGAGGCCGTTGGGCTCGAAGGACAGGTTGGTGAACTTCGAGACGTAGGTCTCCAGCGGAACGCCGTACTGCAGGCCGATGGAGACAGCGATCGAGAAGGCGTCCATCACGCCGGCCAGGGTGGAGCCCTGCTTGCCGAGCTTGAGGAACACCTCGCCCAGCTCGCCGTCGTCGTGGGCACCGGAGGTCATGTAGCCCTCGGCGCCGCCGACGGTGAACGACGTGGTGCGCGACGTGCGGGACTTCGGCAGGCGCTTGCGGGTGGGGCGGTAGACGACGACTTCCTTGGTCTCGACCTCGTGGTCTCGACTCCGCTCGACCGACGAGGAGTCGCCGACCGACGAGGCAGCCCGCGCCTGGTCCTTCTTCGACGACTCGCTCTTGCCGTCGGACAGGGGCTGGCCGACCTTGCAGTTGTCGCGGTAGACCGCGGTCGCCTTGAGGCCGAGCTTCCATGACTGGAGGTAGATGTCCTCGATCTCCTCGACCGTGGCGGTCTCGGGCAGGTTCACCGTCTTGGAGATCGCGCCGGACAGGAACGGCTGGGCGGCCGCCATCATCCGGACGTGGCCCATCGGGGCCAGGGCGCGGGCGCCCATCGCGGTGTCGAAGACCTCGTAGTGCTCGGTCTTCAGCCCGGGCGCGTCGATCACGTGGCCGTGCTCGGCGATGAAGGCGACGATCGCCTCGATCTTCTCCTCGTCGTACCCGAGCTTCTTCAGCGCCCGCGGGATCGTCTGGTTGACGATCTGCATCGAGCCGCCGCCGACCAGCTTCTTGAACTTCACCAGCGAGAAGTCGGGCTCGATGCCGGTGGTGTCGCAGTCCATCATGAAGCCGATGGTCCCGGTCGGGGCGAGCACCGAGGCCTGCGCGTTGCGGAAGCCGTTGACCTTGCCGAGCTCGACGACGTCGGCCCAGGCCTTCGTGGCCAGCGCGTGGATCGCGGCGTCCTCCGGCAGCGTGCGTACGGCGTCGTTGGCCGCCTGGTGCTTGCGCATCACGCGGTTGTGCGCGTCGGCGTTGCGGGCGTACCCGGCGTACGGGCCGACGATCGCGGCCAGCTCCGCACTCCTCTTGTACGACGCGCCGGTCATCAGCGACGTGATCGTCGCGGCCACGGACCGGCCGCCGTCGGAGTCGTAGCCCAGACCCATCGCCATCAGCAGCGCGCCGAGGTTGGCGTAGCCGATGCCGAGCTGGCGGTAGTCGCGGGTGGTGTCGCCGATCGCCTCGGTCGGGAAGTCGGCGAAGCAGATCGAGATGTCCATCGCGGTGATGATCAGCTCGACGGCCTTGCTGGAACAGCGGCGCGTCGAAGGTGTCGTCGTCCTTGAGGAACTTCAGCAGGTTCAGCGACGCGAGGTTGCACGAGGAGTTGTCGAGCGACATGTACTCCGAGCACGGGTTGGACGCGGTGATCCGGCCGGTCTCGGGGTTGGTGTGCCAGTCGTTGATCGTGTCGTCGTACTGCAGGCCGGGGTCGGCGCACTCCCAGGCGGCCGTCGCGATCTTGGTGAACAGCTCGCGGGCGTCGACGGTCTCGATCACCTCGTGGGTCTTGCGGGCGCGCAGCCCGAACTCGGTGCCGTCCTCGACCGCACGCATGAACTCGTCGCTGACGCGCACGGAGTTGTTGGCGTTCTGGTACTGCACCGAGGTGATGTCGGCGCCGCCGAGGTCCATGTCGAAGCCGGCGTCGCGCAGCGCGCGGATCTTGTGCTCCTCGCGCGCCTTGGTCTCGACGAACTCCTCGATGTCGGGGTGGTCGACGTCGAGCACGACCATCTTGGCCGCACGACGCGTGGCGCCACCGGACTTGATGGTGCCGGCCGAGGCGTCGGCACCGCGCATGAAGGAGACCGGGCCGCTCGCCGTACCGCCGCTGCTCAGCAGCTCCTTGGACGAGCGGATGCGGGAGAGGTTGAGGCCGGCACCGGAGCCGCCCTTGAAGATGAAGCCCTCCTCCTTGTACCAGTTGAGGATGGAGTCCATCGAGTCGTCGACGCTGAGGATGAAGCAGGCGCTGACCTGCTGAGGAGACGGCGTACCGACGTTGAACCAGACCGGGGAGTTGAACGAGAAGTACTGGTGGACCAGCAGCCAGGTCAGCTCGTGCTCGAAGGCCTCGGCGTCGGCCGGGGTCGCGAAGTAGCCGTGGTCGACGCCAGCCTTGGTGTAGGTCTTCACGACCCGGTCGATCAGCTGCTTGAGGCTCCACTCGCGTACGTCGGTGCCGACCGCGCCGCGGAAGTACTTGGTGGTGACGATCGTGGAGGCGTTGACGCTCCAGAAGTCGGGGAACTCCACGCCGCGCTGCTCGAAGACCGTCTCGCCGGTCTTCCAGTTCTGCTGGACGACGTCGCGGCGCTCCCAGGTGAGCTCGTCGTAGGGGTGGGTGCCGGGCGTGCTGAAGACACGCTCGATGGTCAGGCCCTTGCCTGCACCCTTGGCTGACCCCTTGGTCGGGTTCACCGTCTCGGTCATGAACTGCTCCTCGTGTCCCTCGTGTGTGTTCGCGCTGGTCTCGACTTCGCTCGACCACCGAAGTGGCCTCCTCGACCACATGCGTCCTGACCACCGAGGTGGTCGTCCTGCTGTTGATGGTCTCCGCGACCACCGACGGTGGTGCACCCGGCCCGTGTGCTTCCCCACACCCGGGCCGGGTGGTCTGTGGGTTATCCCGTGGGTACGGCGTGCGGCTCGGCGTGGTCGGCGCCCTGGTTTCGAGACGGGCGCAGAGCGCCCTCCTCAACCAGCGGGGGGAGCGAGGCGTCCTGCTCCATGCGGAGCAGGGCGATCTCGTCCTCGAAGTCGTCGGCGGAGCTGAACGCCTTGTAGACGCTCGCGAACCGCAGGTAGGCGACCGGGTCGAGCGCGCGCAGCGGGCCGAGGATCGCCATCCCGATCTCGTGGGCCGGCACCTCGGCGGCACCCTCGTTGCGCAGGGTGTCCTCGACGGTCTGGCCCAGGCAGGCCAGGTCGTCCTCGGAGACCGGGCGGCCCTTGCAGGCCTTGCGGACGCCGGCGATCGCCTTGTCGCGGGTGAACGGCTCGGTCGCGCCGGAGCGCTTGAGCACGGTCAGCTGCATGAGCTCGACGGTCGTGAACCGCTTGTCGCAGCCCTCGCAGCGGCGCCGGCGGCGGATCGCTGCGCCGTCCTCGGACACACGGGAGTCGAGGACCTTGGTGTCGGTGTGGCGGCAGTACGGGCAGTGCATCGTGGGTCCTCCTCTCCCTGTGTATCTCAACACCATCCGGGCGCGCCGAATGCCCCCGTGGCGGGGGTGTTTTCCCTGTGGATCAGCTGCGGATATCCGGGGCGGACCTGTGGACAACCGGCACTGATCTGTGGGTTCGTAGCCGCTCCGTGTGGACTACATGTGGAAAACCACAACGGTGTAACTACTAGATGTAGTGGTAACCGTACGTCGGGGTGGCAGGGGTTGGCAAGGAAATCGGAGAACGTGTTCGACGTACGTCGCGCGGATCCGCATTCGCACAGGTCAGCGCCCTGCGGGGGCGTCCAAACCGGGTCGGGGCGTCGGCGTGTCGCGGGCCCGCGGATCGGTCACAATGGGGCCCGTGGCGACGGGGAAGCGGGCTGCACCCAGGCACTCGGGGCCGGCACGCCCCGAGGACCCCGCCGGGTCGGGTTCGCGGGGCCCGAACGGCCCGCTGCTGCTCCTCGCGCTCGGGATCACTGCCGCGGTCGTCGGGTGGGGCTACCTGGTCTATCTCGCCATCGACTTCGGCACCTCGGCCCGCGACGGCGACGCCGCCGGGTGGTGGTTGCTCGCCCTGGCGACGATCGGGGCGATCGCGTGCCTGTTCGTCGCGATGATGCTCGGCATCCGCCTGGTCGCCCGCCTCAAGGCCGACTCGCCGCCTCCCGGACCACCCCGTCCGCCGGGCGGCCGTCGAGCGGCGCGCTGAACCATGGCGGGGCCGTCCGATCGCCCAGCCGGCTACTCGGGTACGCCGTTGCCCCGCAAGCTCGGCGTGAAGGACGGTCACGTCGTCCTGCTCGACCGGCTGCCCGACGGCCTCGACCTCGGCCTGCCGCCGACCGCGATCGTCGTACGCCGGCTCCGGGGCGACCTCGACCTGTCCGTCACCTTCC
>CAWHZH010000011.1:0-117399 GCA_963833775.1 uncultured Actinomycetota bacterium
GAGCTCGAGCTGACAGCCGGTCCCTCGACCGACCTCGTCATATGGCGAACAGGCCGGCCACGCCCACGACGTACAGCAGGAGCACGACGAGCGAGTCGACCCCCATCCGCGCGATCCGCCGCTGGGGGCGGAACAGCAGCCCGGTCACGAAGACCAGGGTGAGGAGCGCCCCGAGCGCGGTGAGGTAGATGTCGGTGGACTGCGCCTGCGGCAGTACCGCGTCGCCGCTGATCAGCGTCGCGGGCAGGAACAGCACCGGCAGGAACGCGTTGCCCCCGAAGATGTCGCTGACCGCGAGCTTGTCGTCGCCGTTGCGCACGGAGGTCAGTCCGGTCGACACCTCGGGGAGGGACGTCGCCGCGGCCAGGATGGTGGCGCCGAAGAGTACGCCGGACAGCCCCAGGTGCCCGGCGATCTGGTCACCGCTGCGCTCGAGCCCGACGCCCGCGACGAGGGTGACCAGGGCTGCTACGGCGAAGATGGTGGCGGACTTCGCCGTGCTGGTGCCCTTGGCCGTCGCGTCCTTCTCGTTCTGCTGCTGCGAGTGCCCGCGTGGCTTCTGCTGGCTGTCCGGCGCCTCCCCCGACTCGTGCCAGGGCAGGGAGTGCCCCGCACGCTGCAGGAGGAACAGGCCGGTCACCCAGATGACCGGGATCAGGACGGCGACCGGCGTGACCCGGAAGGCGATCAGGTCCGGCGACAGCTGGGTGCCCGCGACGACCACGGCCAGGATCGCCACCACCAGCACGCCCTCGAGCAGCAGCACCAGCGACGCCGCGCGGTAGGTGAGCGGCCGACCTTCCTGCGGCCCGAACGCGTCGAGCACACACAGCACCACCGTCTGGATGGCGATGCCACCGAGGATGTTGCCGACCGCCACCTCCGTCTGCCCCGCCACCGACGCACTGACCACGATCGCGATCTCGGGCAGGTTGGTGGCGATGGCCAGCAGGATCAACCCGCCGAGCGCCGACCCGAGATGCAGCCGCTCCGAGAGCACGTCAGTCTGGTCGGAGAGCTGAATACCTGCCACCCAGATGGCCGCTGCGGCGGCGAGGAAGATCAGCACCAGCACGACCACAGAAAGGCTGGTCACGAACTCTCCTCACCTGGGCGCGGGCGGTGCCTGCACGTCGTACCCGGGTGATGGCACCGAAAACGCTCACCGCGACGGCCGGCGTCCCTGTTAACCGCCCGGCCGACGTCCCCGGCGCTACTGCCGGTTGATGGACCAGGTCCCTTCCGCGGGCGTCCCGGGACCGACGGACAGGGTGAACGCCGTGACTGGGACCGTTCGTCGCAGCTGGAAGACCACGTATCCCCGCACCATGGCCCCCGGAGCCAGGTGGATCACCTCGGCAAGGACGCGTCCTTCCTTTAGCTGCACTGGTCCAGTCGCAGAATGGGGGATGTCGGATGAGTCGACGATCTGGGCGACCGTGCCTGGCTGCGACGTCCACACCTGCTTGCCCACGTTCTTGATCACGAGCCGAACTGCGAACCACCGGTTGCCAGCGACGAGTCGGGAACGAGCTCCCACGCCGTGCACGGTGGCCGCTCGATCGGCCGTGACCCGCAGCGGAGGTCGGCGTGTGGCGCCGGGCAGTCTGACCGAGGTCCCGAGCGCATGCTCATCGCCGGCGACGCGAGGCTGCGGAACACCCGGCACGATCACCTGGCTGAACGTCGACGCGAGGCGGGGCAGCAGGTGCACGCCGAGGAACATCACACCGACCAGCAGGACGAAACCCAGGAGCCTCTGGCCAGGGCGTCGTGCTTCCGACTCCCGTGCAACCTTGGCCGGCGCAGGACGCGGGCGCATGGGACGAATCCGGCGACTGGAGCGGCTCTCCGGCGCAGCATGAGCGGCCTTCAATGCCTCCTGGAGTGCGAGCAGGATGCGACGAACTGATCTCGGATCCAGGACGGCCGGGCGAGTCAGCAGGGCTTGCACGACGTTGGACGTCGTGCACAGCATCACGTCGCCGACCCGGCCCGCGATCTCGTGATCGCCGACGAAGCACAACACCGGCTGAACGACACCGGGAGGAAGGCTCGGCAGCTGCTCTGCGACCGCCGACGCCGCGTCGGTGGCAGCGGCGATCGTCGGTCCCCGCTTGTAGCCGTTCTGGCGGAGTACGCCGTCTCGCAAGGTGACGTCGCCGCTCCACGCCTTCGAGTCGATGACGAAGACCCCGGTCGGCGCGACCACGACATGGTCGATGTTCGCGAACCGCTTGCCGGGCCATCGGACGTCGTGCAGCGTGAACCACCCGGACGCCGGTAGCGCAGCCAGCGCGTGTGCAGTCACCACCTCGCCGTCGGCGCCACGCTCGTAGGCATCAGCGACGCGATTGAGTCGTGCTGCCTTGTCGCGCCTCTGCTGGGCAACAGCCCGAGCCGATTCCCCTGCCACCATCACTCCCAAGATCACGTTCTGTCGGCACAGGCTAAGGAAGTCAACGGCGCGGTGAGGGTGATTCGCAGGATTCAGCGCCAGGTCACGGAGCCTCGGCGGCTCGCATCGTCCGAATTGAAAGTTCGTGCCACAGCTCGCCGCGCACGTGGAGCTCGGATGTGCCTCGTATTGCGGAGGCCAGCGCCCTCATGGCAGTCCAGCTATTGCCACTGGCGCCACAGGCGAATAATGCAGTCACGGCATGTCCGCTCATTGAGTCACGGACGCGGACGCTGAGAACTACCCTCCGGCAGCTTCTTCCAGACCACCCCTCCAAAGTAACCACGGTCAGTAACCGAAGATGTGAACTGCCCTGACGTTCGTTGCGTTCCCTGGCATGAAGAACGTTTCCAGACGCTTCACCACTGAGTTGTACTCGCGCTTGGGGGTCATCGTGGCGTTGTGCTTCAACGCCTGAGGGACCATGAGGAACAGGTAGTCGGCGTGGTGGCACAGATGGCACTTCCAGAAGTCGAGGAGGTCCATGTTGTTCGTCGTCGTCTTGCCCCGCTCGACCTCGAGAATGATTCCGTTGTCTCCAACCTTGCGGAAGTAGTCGGGGCGAAGGTTGTTCCTGTATTCGGTGAAGAGACCTTTCGCTTCACTCGTAAAGCCGAGCTCCGTTGCGAACGGGAGGAAGGTCGCTTGCACCATCGCACTCGACACGCCAGGGAGATTCGCGGAGAGCATGAGTGTGAGCGCATCGGGTGTGTTCAGGTGAGCAAGTAACTTGTCGCTGATCTCTTGGATCGCGCGGCTCTCGTTCGTGTCGGCGAACTCGTCCTGCTGGTAGATCGTTCGTTGAGTTGTCATAGCAGCTCAGCTTGATGGCTGCATTCGTGGCTAGCTGGGCTATTGGAGAAGTTGGTCCACCCGACCGCCGCGAAACGACGTTAGCCCGGCACTTGATGTGCCGGGCTCACGCGTTGATCGATCAGGTCAGCTGCAGCCGCTGGTGCTGCCGCAGCCTTCGCAGACGTAGCAGGAGCCGGCGGGGCGCATCTTGGTGCCGCAGGTCATGCAGAGGGGGGAGTCGACCGCGGTGCCGGTGATCTTCTCCAGGAGCTCGGCGGAGGTGTGGGCCTCGCGGGTGTCCCCTTGGTTTCGAGACGGTTGCTGCGCAACCTCCTCAACCAGCGGGGAGTCATCCACGATCGTTGCTTCGGCGTCGACGATGTCGTCCGGGGCGGAGAGGTCGCCGATGACTTCGTCGGCCGAGCCGACCTCCTCGACCATCGGCTCGTAGGAGCCGGTCTCGAGGTAGCGCTGGCGCTCGTCGGCGGAGTAGATGCCGAGGCCCTGGCGGGAGTCGAAGTCGAGGTAGTCCAGCGCCAGGCGGCGGAAGATGTAGTCCATGATCGACTTCGCCATCCGGACGTCGGCGTCATCGGTCAGGCCGTTGGGCTCGAAGGACAGGTTGGTGAACTTCGAGACGTAGGTCTCCAGCGGGACGCCGTACTGCAGGCCGATGGAGACAGCGATCGAGAAGGCGTCCATCACGCCGGCCAGGGTGGAGCCCTGCTTGCCGAGCTTGAGGAACACCTCGCCCAGCTCGCCGTCGTCGTGGGCACCGGAGGTCATGTAGCCCTCGGCGCCGCCGACGGTGAACGACGTGGTGCGCGACGTGCGCGACTTCGGCAGGCGCTTGCGGGTGGGGCGGTAGACGACGACTTCCTTTACTTCGCTGGTTTCGTCGACGGGCCTGGCGGCCCTCCTCAACCGGCGAAGTGGAACGAGCCTGGTCCTTCTTCGACGACTCGCACTTGCCGTCGGAGAGGGGCTGGCCGACCTTGCAGTTGTCGCGGTAGACCGCGGTCGCCTTGAGGCCGAGCTTCCATGACTGGAGGTAGATGTCCTCGATCTCCTCGACCGTGGCGGTCTCGGGCAGGTTCACCGTCTTGGAGATCGCGCCGGACAGGAACGGTTGGGCGGCCGCCATCATCCGGACGTGGCCCATCGGGGCCAGGGCGCGGGCGCCCATCGCGGTGTCGAAGACCTCGTAGTGCTCGGTCTTCAGCCCGGGCGCGTCGATCACGTGGCCGTGCTCGGCGATGAAGGCGACGATCGCCTCGATCTTCTCCTCGTCGTACCCGAGCTTCTTCAGCGCCCGCGGGATGGTCTGGTTGACGATCTGCATCGAGCCGCCGCCGACCAGCTTCTTGAACTTCACCAGCGAGAAGTCGGGCTCGATGCCGGTGGTGTCGCAGTCCATCATGAAGCCGATGGTCCCGGTCGGGGCGAGCACCGAGGCCTGCGCGTTGCGGAAGCCGTTGACCTTGCCGAGCTCGACGACGTCGGCCCAGGCCTTCGTGGCCAGTGCGTGGATCGCGGCGTCCTCCGGCAGCGTGCGTACGGCGTCGTTGGCCGCCTGGTGCTTGCGCATCACGCGGTTGTGGGCGTCGGCGTTGCGGGCGTACCCGGCGTACGGGCCGACGATCGCGGCCAGCTCCGCACTCCTCTTGTACGACGCGCCGGTCATGAGCGACGTGATCGTCGCGGCCACGGACCGGCCGCCGTCGGAGTCGTAGCCGAGACCCATCGCCATCAGCAGCGCACCGAGGTTGGCATAGCCGATGCCGAGCTGGCGGTAGTCGCGGGTGGTGTCGCCGATCGCCTCGGTCGGGAAGTCGGCGAAGCAGATCGAGATGTCCATCGCGGTGATGATCAGCTCGACCGCCTTCTGGAACAGCGGCGCGTCGAAGGTGTCGTCGTCCTTGAGGAACTTCAGCAGGTTCAGCGACGCGAGGTTGCACGAGGAGTTGTCGAGCGACATGTACTCCGAGCACGGGTTGGACGCGGTGATCCGGCCGGTCTCGGGGTTGGTGTGCCAGTCGTTGATCGTGTCGTCGTACTGCAGGCCGGGGTCGGCGCACTCCCAGGCGGCCGTCGCGATCTTGGTGAACAGCTCGCGGGCGTCGACGGTCTCGATCACCTCGTGGGTCTTGCGGGCACGCAGCCCGAACTCGGTGCCGTCCTCGACCGCACGCATGAACTCGTCGCTGACGCGCACGGAGTTGTTGGCGTTCTGGTACTGCACCGAGGTGATGTCGGCGCCGCCGAGGTCCATGTCGAAGCCGGCGTCGCGCAGCGCACGGATCTTGTGCTCCTCGCGCGCCTTGGTCGCGACGAACTCCTCGATGTCGGGGTGGTCGACGTCGAGCACGACCATCTTGGCCGCACGACGCGTGGCGCCACCGGACTTGATGGTGCCGGCCGAGGCGTCGGCACCTCGCATGAAGGAGACCGGGCCGCTCGCCGTACCGCCGCTGCTCAGCAGCTCCTTGGACGAGCGGATGCGGGAGAGGTTGAGGCCGGCACCGGAGCCGCCCTTGAAGATGAAGCCCTCCTCCTTGTACCAGTTGAGGATGGAGTCCATCGAGTCGTCGACGCTGAGGATGAAGCAGGCACTGACCTGCTGAGGAGACGGCGTACCGACGTTGAACCAGACCGGGGAGTTGAACGAGAAGTACTGGTGGACCAGCAGCCAGGTCATCTCGTGCTCGAAGGCCTCGGCGTCGGCCGGGGTCGCGAAGTACCCGTGCTCGACGCCAGCCAAGGTGTAGGTCTTCACGACCCGGTCGATCAGCTGCTTGAGGCTCCACTCGCGTACGTCGGTGCCGACCGCGCCGCGGAAGTACTTGGTGGTGACGATCGTGGAGGCGTTGACGCTCCAGAAGTCGGGGAACTCCACGCCGCGCTGCTCGAAGACCGTCTCGCCGGTCTTCCAGTTCTGCTGGACGACGTCGCGGCGCTCCCAGGTGAGCTCGTCGTAGGGGTGGGTGCCGGGCGTGCTGAAGACACGCTCGATGCTCAGGCCCTTGCCTGCACCCTTGGCTGACCCCTTGGTCGGGTTCACCGTCTCGGTCATGAACTGCTCCTCGTGTCCCTCGTGTGTGTTCGCGCTGGTCTCGACTTCGCTCGACCACCGAAGTGGCCTCCTCGACCACCGAAGTGGCCTCCTCGACCACCGAGGTGGTCGTCCTGCTGTTGATGGTCTCCGCGACCACCGACGGTGGTGCACCCGGCCCGTGTGCTTCCCCACACCCGGGCCGGGTGGTCTGTGGGTTATCCCGTGGGTACGGCGTGCGGCTCGGCGTGGTCGGCGCCCTGGTTTCGAGACGGGCGCAGAGCGCCCTCCTCAACCAGCGGGGGAGCGAGGCGTCCTGCTCCATCCGGAGCAGGGCGATCTCGTCCTCGAAGTCGTCGGCGGAGCTGAACGCCTTGTAGACGCTCGCGAACCGCAGGTACGCGACCGGGTCGAGCGCGCGCAGCGGGCCGAGGATCGCCATCCCGATCTCGTGGGCCGGCACCTCGGCGGCACCCTCGTTGCGCAGGGTGTCCTCGACGGTCTGGCCCAGGCAGGCCAGGTCGTCCTCCGAGACCGGGCGGCCCTTGCAGGCCTTGCGGACGCCGGCGATCGCCTTGTCGCGGGTGAACGGCTCGGTCGCGCCGGAGCGCTTGAGCACGGTCAGCTGCATGAGCTCGACGGTCGTGAACCGCTTGTCGCAGCCCTCGCAGCGGCGCCGGCGCCGGATCGCTGCGCCGTCCTCGGACACACGGGAGTCGAGGACCTTGGTGTCGGTGTGGCGGCAGTACGGGCAGTGCATCGTGGGTCCTCCTCTCCCTGTGTATCTCAACACCATCCGGGCGCGCCGAATGCCCCCGTGGCGGGGGTGTTTTCCCTGTGGATCAGCTGCGGATATCCGGGGCGGACCTGTGGACAACCGGCACTGATCTGTGGGTTCGTAGCCGCTCCGTGTGGACTACATGTGGAAAACCACAACGGTGTAACTACTAGATGTAGTGGTAACCGTACGTCGGGGTGGCAGGGGTTGGCAAGGAAATCGGAGAACGTGTTCGACGTACGTCGCGCGGATCCGCATTCGCACAGGTCAGCGCCCTGCGGGGGTGTCCAAACCGGGTCGGGGCGTCGGCGTGTCGCGGGCCCGCGGATCGGTCACAATGGGGCCCGTGGCGACGGGGAAGCGGGCTGCACCCAGGCACTCGGGGCCGGCACGCCCCGAGGACCCCGCCGGGTCGGGTTCGCGGGGCCCGAACGGCCCGCTGCTGCTCCTCGCGCTCGGGATCACTGCCGCGGTCGTCGGGTGGGGCTACCTGGTCTATCTCGCCATCGACTTCGGCACCTCGGCCCGCGACGGCGACGCCGCCGGGTGGTGGTTGCTCGCCCTGGCGACGATCGGGGCGATCGCGTGCCTGTTCGTCGCGATGATGCTCGGCATCCGCCTGATCGCCCGCCTCAAGGCCGACTCGCCGCCTCCCGGACCACCCCGTCCTCCGGGCGGCCGTCGAGCGGCGCGCTGAACCATGGCGGGGCCGTCCGATCGCCCAGCCGGCTACTCGGGTACGCCGTTGCCCCGCAAGCTCGGCGTGAAGGACGGTCACGTCGTCCTGCTCGACCGGCTGCCCGACGGCCTCGACCTCGGCCTGCCGCCGACCGCGATCGTCGTACGCCGGCTCCGGGGCGACCTCGACCTGTCCGTCACCTTCCACACGGTGCTGGCGACCCTGGCCAAGCGGCTGCCGGTGCTGTTCGACCACACCGTGACCGCGGGGATGGTCTGGGTGGCGTGGCCCAAGCAGGCGGCCGCGAAGCGGCTCGGGCTGGCCACCGACCTGAACGAGAACGTCGTCCGCGGCCTCGGCCTCGACCTCGGCTGGGTCGACGTCAAGGTCGCGGCCATCGACGAGGTGTGGTCGGGACTGAAGTTCGTACGCCGCCTCGAGGACCGCTGATCGGCTCGGTCAACGACTGGATTTCGAGACGCGTCGCTCCGCGCCTCGCAAGCTCGGCTCCGAGCCGACGCTCCTCAATCCCTCGCTTCATCGATGACCTCGCAGGCTCGGTCATCGCGCTCGGGGGCCGCGGGAGGCAGCACGCATGGGGTCGCGCTGCCTCCCGTCTTCCCCGGCTCCGCCTGGCCGGGGTCGAAGCGGCCAGGACGGAAGTTGCTGGGTCTAGCGCGGCACCGTGAGGTGCTGGCCGACCTGGAGGGAGCTGGAGTCGAGGTGGTTGATCGCCTCGAGGTGGCTCATCATCGAGCGGACGTCGCCGCTCCCCGTGGTGGCGGCGGCGCGAGACGAGATGTCCCACAGGGTCTGGCCGGGCTGCACGGTGACCTCACGCGTCTGCTCGGGGTGGTCGTTGGCGGTCGAGACCGAGGCGGCGTAGAACCCCAGGCCCAGGCTCGCGGCGAGGCCCAGCCCGAGCACGACCAGGCGGCCGCGGCGGGTCAGCCGGACGGTGCTGCGGCGGGGCGGCACGACCGCGAGGCGCTGGTCGTCACCGTCGTACTCCGCGGCGAAGAAGTCATCGAGCCTGACCCGGCGGATCGGGGTCTCGACAGGCATGGTCTCGACACGCTCGACCGGCGCGTGAGGCGTCACGCGGGTGAGGACGGGAGCACCCTCGTCGTCGGCCACGATCCGCAGCACCGGCCGGTCGGCGCGGCCGCCGACGGAGCATCCCTGCCCCGCAACGGTGCGGCGCGAGCCGGCCTTGCGGGTCGGCGGGGAGGGCGGCGCGAACCGCGTGGTGCGGGCGGCGGTGGTGCTGCTCATGGATCCTCCTGGGGAAGTGCCACTGGCGTTCAGCGGCCGTCGGCTCCTGTGTCTGATCCCTGTCTAACCGCGACCACCGACAGTGGGTCCTGGCGGCGGCTCGATCAGAGGTTCGATCGAACACATGTACGACGTTAGAGCAGGTGTTCGAACGATTTCAAGCGCGACACGAACAGATGTTCGAACGTTTTCGAACAGCCGACGGCGCTCTCCCTCACCCGCCCCGACCCCGGAGAAAACGCGGAACAATCGGGTCCGGCGGCGCCGATGAGGCCGATTTGTTCCGCGTTTTCCGCCCCAGGACCAGCCCCGGGGGCGGCCCGGGGCGGCGGTCAGGTCGAGGACCCCGCCCGCCGGGCGATCACCCGCCGCCCGCGGGCGGCGAACAGCCGGGCCGCGGGGCGTCCGACCGAGGGCGCGAGGGTCGACGTACGGATCACCGCGCCACGCCATCCCGGCAGGCTGCGGACCACCCGCCGGGTTCCGACCAGGGCGACCGCCGCGTCGGCGGTCTCGTCGACGGTGAGGATCCGGCCGCCGGAGTGCACCAGCTGCGAGCCGATCGACGTCTTGTCCTGGGCGTCGAGCATCGCGGTCTGGACGCCGTCGGGACACAGCGCATGCACGCGTACGCCGCGCGGCACCTCGGCGGAGACCGACATCGTCACCGAGACGACGGCCGCCTTCGTGGCGGCGTAGACCGCGTACCCCGGCACCGGGCCCAGCCCCGACAGCGACGCGGTGTTGACGACGTCGCCACCGCGCTCGAACGCCGCCATCGCCGCCCGCATCCCCCACAGACAGCCGAGCAGGTTGACCTCGACCAGCCGCTGCACCTGCTCGTCGGTCAGGTCCACGAGCCGACCGTCGTCGCCGACGCCGGCGTTGTTGAACCAGGCGGTGAGCCGTCCGTGGTCGAGCGCCGTGGTCGCCACGAACCGATGGGCGGCCGGGTCGCGGACGTCGTGCTCGATCCCGGCCGCCGCCCCGATCTCCTCAGCCGTACGACGGGCGGCCTCGCCGTCGACGTCGGTGACCAGGACGGCGTACCCACGGCCGACCATCCGTTCGGCGATCCCCCGCCCGATCCCTCGGGCACCGCCGGTGACCACACAGCTCTCCATGGCCCTCGATCCAAGCAGAGACACAACAGAGACGAGCCGAGACAAGGAGGGCCGACGGGCTACTCCTCCTCGCCCACCGCCTCCACCGCGACGAGGTTCCACGGCCGCGACGCCGGCCGGAGGGTCCGGATCGTCACGGTCGTGCCCGCCGGCGACATCGCCTGGTTGGTGTACTGGCTCCAGAAGGCGGCGTGGGCCGAGCGATCGGCCCAGTGACCGGCGAAGATCTGGCCGGTGGGCAGCGTCGGCCGCGCCGCGCCGCCCGCGGTGCCGACGCCGAACACCAGCGACGCCGCCGGGCCGGTCGTCGCAAGACCGGCGTGTGGCGAGCCCGAGCCTGCGCCCGCCGACGTCACCGCGCCGACGTGCGTGACGCCCTCGAGCGCGACGACGGTCAGGTGCTGGTCGTAGCCGGCGATCGCCGGTGTCGCCGTGACCTGCGCCCGCGTCAGCACCCGGTCGGTCTTCGCCGTCCAGACCTCGGCGTCGCCGCGTTGGGTGTTGGCGCGCCCCACGAGGTGCCACGTCAGACCGGCCCCGTGGACGACGGTCGTCTGGCCCCCTGGTGTCGCGGGACCGTCCGACGAGACCAGCGCCAGCAGCACCTCGTCGCCCATCGCCGTGTGGAAGCGCGGCGTACTCACGGTCCCGCTGCCCCGCCCGCTCACGTCCGACTGCACGACGAAGCACGTCATCGGCGGCGCCGGGTTCATCACCCGCACCACCTGGTGGGTCGTCGCGACGTGGCCGGCCGCGTCGACCGCCCGGGCCGTGAGCAGGTGCCGCCCCGACGGGCTCGTCGTGGTGTTCCACCGCCGCACGTACGGCGCGCTGGTGACGGGCGCACCGAGCCGGTGCCCGTCGAGGAAGAACCGGACGGAGGAGACCGCGACGTCGTCTCCGGCGAAGGCCGCGACCGGCACCGTGTCGCTCACCGTCTGCCGGCTGATCGGGTTGGCGATCTGCACCGTCGGTGCGGCCCGGTCTGCTCGCGCCCTGGCCGAGGAAAGAATCTCCACGCCGACGAGGTTCGTCCGGTCGCGCGCGGGCGACGGGTCGTCGAGGGTGATCGTTCTGCCACGCGCCCTGGCGCCGGTCGAGGTGGCTTGAGACCAGTAGGTGTCGCCTGTGGCGGCGAGCTCCCCGAGCAGGCGTTGACCGCTGCCGACACGCCGCGACGCCGCCCGGTCGACGTCGTTGCCCACGGCGAGCCCGACAGAGCGGGCCGCGCTTGCAGGAAAGCCGACGTCGGGCGGCGTCCCGTTGCTCGACGACCCACGGCTCCGGCCGATGCCCGACGCACCTTTCAGGGCGACGAGGTTCATCCAGACGTCGAAGCCAGCCCGGGCTGCCGTGGCGCGCACGGTCACCGCGTGCAGGGCGGAGTGCGCCCGGGCACTCCAGACCTCGGCGTCGCCCGGCTGTCCGTTCGCGCGTCGTACCAGCCTCCAGGTGAGTCCACCGCCGTGCACCTTCACGCGTTGGCCCCGGCCGTCGGCACCGACGAGGGCGACCAGCAGGTCTCCCGACCTCGACGTGCTGAACCCGTGCTGGGTCGCCGCGGTCCGGCCGACCGACGTCGCACTGCGATCGACCAACAGCCCACCCAGCCGGGCCTGCACGTTGACCGCGACCGAGCGGGCGGTGTTCATGATGTGCTTCGAGTTCGTGACCCGGGCGCTCACGTAGTGACGCCCAGGAGTCACCGAGCCGGTCCGCCACCTCACGGCGTACGGCGCGGTCCTGTCGGGCCTGCCGACGGGTACGCCGTCCACCAGGAACTGCACCGACCTCACCCGCGCCACCCCCTTCGCCGCGGCGCTCGCTCGCAACCGGACGGTGTCGTGGATCCGTGCGCCACGACTCGGCGAGGTGATCCGCACGGACGGGAGCGGCAGGTTCGGGTGGGTCTGCGCCCCGACCCTCACCGAGTCGCCGTGGATCGTGAGCACCGTGTCCGTGACGTCGTTCGTCTTCTGGGTCTCGGTGAGCACGTGCTCGGGGTCGACGATCCCGCGCAGCGTGTAGGTGCCGTTTCGGAGGTGGGTGATGTCGATGGGCTGGCCGGAATCGGTCTGGTCGTACTGGTCTCCCCAGCCGACCGACCATCCGAGCGGCGCCGTCGGGTCCTGGCAGTTGTCCGCCGGGATGAACGTCTGCGCCGGCGTGTGCGGCACGCCGCCGACCCGGAAGTCGCCGGTGATGCAGTAGTCGGTCTTGGGGCTCCTTGCCACCACCTTGCCCGCCGCGTTCAGCAGGGCAAACGAGTTGAGCGGGAACTGGTAGTCGAAGGGCGCGCGGAACACGCCGGTCGCGCCGAGCCGCACCCGGTGATCGGGGCGCCAGTGGCCCGCCGATGGCCGGTTGAAGATCACCTGGGAGAACGTCGCAACGCCGGTGGCCGCGTGGTAGTGCGGCACGATCTCGAACGGCCCGGGACCGAGGTCGGAGGTGACGTGGGAGTAGTGCAGCAGACGCGTGGTGCCGTCATTCCCGATCGAGATCTCGTTGCGCAGCACGAGCATGCGCATGTCGGGGGGCGTCACTCTGGCCGCCGCGGCTCCGCCGGACGACCCCTCGGCCATGACCTGTGCGTCGAGCATCCAGGTCAGACCCGAGACCGCCAGCACGGCCGCCACCAGCGACCGTAGCGTCGGACTGGCCGCGACTACCGCACTCTTCATCGCCCCTCCAGGCTCCATGAGCCGCGGCCCGGGACCGCGGGTGGTGACCCGGCGTCCGTGGTCGGTGCCCGGTCGATACCTCGATGATGAACGCCCCGCTCGTCCTGCGCCAGACCATCCGGGCGGAGCGGATCCCGCGTCGTACGCTTCCCGAGCCCACCGCCGCGGACATCCCCAGATTCGGGGTCGCCCATCCCACGACACGCCGTTCGAACTGTGTGATCCCGGGAGACTGCCGAGTCAACCAGAGCGTTCGGGGGACTGACCGACCGTCGCGCCGTACGGTGCGCCCATGGCCGACCCGCGCATCGCACCCGTCGAGGACAACCTCGAGTCGTTCGCCGGGGCCCTGGCCACCAGCGACCTGCTCACCAGGGGGCCCGAGCGCGACGTCGTGACCTATCACCTCGACCGGCCGTTCCCGCTCTTCAACGCGATCCTCGCTGCCCGCTTCGCGCCCGGCACGGTCGAGGAACGCGCTCGCCAGGTCATCGCGCCGTACCTCGAGCGCGGCCTGCCCTTCATGTGGTGGACGACCCCGAGCAGCCACGCCACCGAGCTCGAGCCGGTGCTCACCGGGCTGGGCTTCGCCGTGGAGTCGATCCCGGGCATGTACGTCGAGCTCGACGGACCCGTCGACCCGCACCTGCCGGACGGCATCACCATCGAGGCGGTCGACGCGCGCCGGCTCGAGGAGCTCCTCCCCGTCTTCCTCGACGGCTACGGCGTCCCCCACGACTTCGCCCCGGAGTTCGCGACCCTCTTCGAGTTCCTGTTCGGCACCGGCGACCTGTTCCACGTCCTGGCGTTGGCCGACGGTCTGCCGATCTGCGGCGGATCGGCGTGGCTCGTCGGAGACACCGCCGGCCTCTACAACATCTCGACGCTCGAGGTGTGGCGTGGCCGCGGCCTCGGGTACGCCGTCACCGCGACGCTGATGAACCTCGCCCGCGAGCACGGCTACCGCCACGCGGTCCTCCATGCGAGCGAGCTGGGACTGCCGGTCTACGAACGGCTCGGCTTCGTCGAGGTGTGCCGGGTGCCGCAGTTCGTCTGGGCGCCGGCCGAGCCCGAGGCCGACGACGACCCGGCGACCGCCGTCGTCTGACACGCGCCCCGGGTCCGGTCCAGGGGTTCGCCGGAAACCGGGACACAGGGTGCTGCCGTGCGGCATGGTCGGAGCGGCGCGGGCGATCCTGGCCCGCTGCGATGACCGGGGGGTCCCATGCACACCATCGTCAAGAACCGCGTCCTGCCCGTGCTCGCGGGCGCGGCCGTCGTCGTCGCCGGCCTGAACGCGGCGTCGTACGCCGCGAACGGTCATCCGCTGACGCTCGGTGGCAAGAACGCCGAGTCGCGGACCGCGACCGTCACCAACACCGGCAAGGGCGCCACCCTCAGCCTGAAGTCCGGGAAGAAGTCGCCGTCCCTGGCCGTGTCCAGCTCGGCGTTGGTCACCCATCTCAACGCCGACCAGGTGGACGGCAAGAACGGTGCGGACCTGCAGACCCAGGCGACCACCTGGACGATCCCGGCGGGCACGTCGTTGAGCTTCACGCTCGGAGGGCTGGCGCCGGGCAGGTACCTGGCGTCGTTCAGCGTCGCCCTCGGGGACACGCAGACCTCACAGTGCGAGCTGGACGAGGACGGGCTGGCAGTCGTGGACGGCTTCGGGCCCAACCGCAACGGCGCCTTCTCGTTGGTCAACGCGACCGGCATCCTCACCCACACCGCCGGTCACGCACTGCAGCTCCAGTGCGACGCCGTCGAGGTGGTGGGCAATCCCGCGAGCACGGTCACCGTGGTGAGGCTGGACAAGGTGACCTCCGGGACCGTCACGCCCGACCCTGCCGGCTGAGCCGAGCGGGACGACACGCCGTTCGAACAGGTGTTTGATTCCGAGGCGGCTGCCGCCGTACGGTTCGGTCCATGACCCGTGCCAGTGACAAGAGCAGCCGCAAGATCAGCGAGCTCCCCGACGGGCCGCCCGACGCCACCGGGCTCACGCCGCGCCAGACCAAGGTGCTCCTCTCGATCAAGGACGCCATCGAGAAGCGCGGCTACCCGCCCAGCATGCGCGAGATCGGCGAGGCCGTCGGGCTGACGAGCAGCTCCAGCGTCGCCCACCAGCTGCGGGTGCTCGAGGAGAAGGGCTTCCTCAAGCGCGACCCCAACCGCCCGCGCGCCCTCGAGGTGTTCCTGCCCGAGGTGATGGCCGCCCGGCGGTCGATGGGGTCGACGGCCGCGGCCGAGTCGTCGTACGACGAGACAGGCGTCGGCGACGCGATGCCCGCCGCCACCTACGTGCCGATGGTCGGCCGGATCGCGGCCGGCGGCCCGATCCTGGCCGAGGAGACCCTCGACGAGGTGTTCCCCCTGCCCAAGCAGCTGGTCGGCGAGGGCACCCTGTTCATGCTCGAGGTGCGCGGCGACTCCATGGTCGATGCGGCGATCTGCAGCGGCGACTACGTCGTGGTGCGCCAGGAGCAGACCGCCGAGAACGGCGAGATCGTGGCCGCGCTGATCGACGGCGAGGCCACCGTGAAGACCTTCCAGCGCAAGGACGGCCACGTCTGGTTGCTGCCTCACAACGCGGCGTACGACCCGATCGACGGCACCAACGCGACCATCCTCGGCAAGGTCACGGCAGTCCTGCGACGTATCTGAGGGAATACCCCGGCCTCTTGTGACGTCAATACTGTGGTGCGGTTTGTCCGTGCCCTTTGAGAGGATGACGGGATGAGCGTGCGGTCGGTCGTGCCGACGATCGCCGGGGGGCAGTTCCTCCGGCGTCGTGGCGTGCGCGAGATCGCCCTGATCGGCGCCCTCTACCTCTTCTACTGCGTCACCCGGACGTTCGCCGAGGACGACCTCGGCCCGGCCCAGGACCGCGCGGGCGACCTGTTCCACCTCGAGAAGGTGCTGCACCTCGACTGGGAGCACGCGATCAACAACTGGTTCGTCGCGCACCCGGCCGTCGCGGTCCCGGCCTGCTACTGGTACGCCGCCGCCCACTACGTGGTGACTCTCGCCGTGCTGGTCTGGCTGTTCCGCAAGGGCGCGGCCCACTACTCACCCGCGCGGTGGGCACTGGTGGTCTCGTGCCTGATCGCGCTGGCCTGCTACCTCTTCCTGCCGACCGCGCCGCCGCGTCTGACCGGAGGCGGCTACGTCGACCTGCTCAGCCTCCACTCCGGTGTCGGCTGGTGGGGCGCCGACGCCTCGGCCCCCAAGGGGATGGGCCAGCTCACCAACGAGCTCGCGGCGTTCCCGAGCCTGCACGCAGGCTGGGCGCTGTGGGTGGCGCTCGTCGTACGCCGCAACACCCGCAACTACTGGCTGCGCGGCCTGGCCTGGCTGCACGCCGCCATCACCGCGACCGTCGTCATCGGCACCGGCAACCACTGGATCCTCGACGTCGCCGTCGGCTGGGCCGTGGTGATCATCGCGATGTGGCTGGTCGACCCGTGGTTCCTCGACGGGCGCGGCCCGGAGGAAGTGCGGCTGGAGATCCAGGACCGGATCGCCGGGAGCCCGACCGACGCTCGGAACGCGAGCAGCGAGCCGAGCGCGCGCGAGTCCGAGGCGTTGGCGAGGGCCGACCGTGAGCAACCCCAGGGGTGCCGGCCGCGCTACGACCGCGACGGCTGACGACCGGTCAGTCGGAGGACTCCTCGGCCGCAAGCCGGGCCAGGGCCTGGCGCGCCAGGTCACCGTCGTACGTCGTCCACATCGGCGGCAGGCTCGCCTTGAGGAACGAGCCGTAACGGGCGGTGGCCAACCGCGGATCGAGGATCGCGACGACGCCCTTGTCGGCCGACGTGCGGATCAGCCGGCCGGAGCCCTGCGCCAGGAGCAGCGCGGCGTGGGTGGCGGCGACCTGCATGAAGCCGTTGCGCCCCTCGCGGTCGGCGGCGCGCTGCCGGGCGCTCATCAGCGGGTCGTCGGGCCGCGGGAAGGGGATCCGGTCGATCAGCACGAGCTGGCAGGTGTCGCCGGGGACGTCGAGGCCCTGCCACAGGCTGAGCGTGCCGAACAGACAGGTGTGGGGGTCGCCGACGAACTGTCGGGCGAGCTCCGGCAGCTGGGCGTCGCCCTGCGCCAGGGTGGTCAGGTGGGGCAGCCGCTCGCGGACCGCCTCGGCCGCGGTCTCCGCCGCGCGGCGTGAGCTGAACAGCCCCAGCGTGCGGCCCTCGGCCGCGTCGACGAGCGACGCGATCTCGTCGAGCTGCGCCGCCCCGAGGCCGTCGCGCCCGGGTGGCGGCAGGTGGCGCGCGATGTAGAGGATCGCCTGCCGGCCGTAGTCGAACGGCGAGCCGACGTCGAGGCCGACCCACGGTTCCACGTCGGAGGGCCTGGGGCTCCCCTCGTCGGTCGAGCCGGTCGATCCGGTCGAGACCAGTGGCACGGTCGCGCCCACGACCACGTCGACCCGCTCGGCCGGCTTGAGGCCCACCGAGGTGGCGAGGGCGTCGAAGTCGCCGCCGAGCATCAGGGTCGCCGAGGTCATCACGACGGTCTTGTCGCCGAGCAGCTTGTCGCGCATCGGACCCCAGACCTCCAGCGGTGCGACGCACAGCCGCGGCGGCAGCCGGCTCTGCCCACTCGTGGCCCCTTCGGTCAGCCACAGCACGTCGGCCTCGGAGCGAGCCGCCATCCGTTCGGTCGTGGCGAACACCTCCTGCACGGAACCCTTCGCCTGGGTACGGCCGGCGTCGGCGTCGCCACCTGGACCCGCGTCGCCCTCCTTGGGGTACGCCGACAGGCAGGCACGCGCGGCGTCGCGGACCAGCACCAGCGCGTCGGCCAGGGCTTCGGGGACGGTGTCGAAGCGGCCCGGGTCGCACTCGCCGATCGCCGCGGCCAGGGCGTCGCCGGCGTCGGCGAGGTCGTCGGCGGGGGACGACTCCTGGTCGCCCTCGGTGACCCAGCGCCGCGAACGCCGGGCCGCGCGGTCGACCTCGGCCGCGAACAGCTCGTCGGTGGCCGCCTGCGTGACCCGGCTGACGACCTCGTGGGCCTCGTCGACGACCACCACGTCGTAGTCGGGGATCATCGGCACGCCCTCGATCGCGTCGATCGCGAGCAGGGAGTGGTTGGTGACGATCAGGTGGGACCGGTGGGCCTTCTCGCGGGCCTGCTCGGCGAAGCACTCCTCGCCGAACGGGCAGCGCGCGGCCCCCAGGCAGTCGCGGTGGCTGACGCTGACCTGCCGCCACTCGCGGTCGGTGTGGCGGGGAGCGCGGTCGCGCTCGCCGCTGCCCTTGGACTCCGCTTCCTGCTCCGCCCACGACCGCAGTTCGAGCACCTTCTTGCCCAGCGAGCCCTCGGGCACCTCGATCAGCGCCCCCTGCTCGTCGGGCACCCCCTCACGGATCCGGTGGAGGCAGGCGTAGTTGGAGCGCCCCTTCAGCACGGCGTACGACGTGTCGACCTCGGGGTGGGCGGCGCCCACGGCCTCGACCAGACGCGGGATGTCGCGCTCGACCAGCTGGTGCTGGAGCGCGAGCGTCGCGGTCGCGACCACCACCCGCTCGTCGTGGAGGAGCGCCGGCACGAGGTAGGCCAGGGACTTCCCGGTGCCGGTGCCGGCCTGGACGACCAGGTGTCGGCGGTCGGCCAGCGCGTCGCCGACCGCCTCGGCCATCGCGATCTGACCGGGCCGCTCCTGGCCGCCCAAGGCGTCGACGGCGGCCGCGAGCACCTCGCGCACGGAGGCGCGCTCGGAGTCGGGGGGCGACGGCACCGCTGCACCCTATCCGCGGCCACGGACACGTCCCCGGCGAGCGTCCGAGGCCTGGGGTGGCCCTGGAGCAGCACGTCGTCGGGTCCGAGGTACTAAGACCATTGGGCTAGTCCGCATTGCCCTTCGAGCCGCAGCCAGAAGAGATTGAAAACAGTACTGTCAGCCCCACAATCCATGGACTCGTAGTCGACGAGGCTCTGCCGGGTGGCTCCGGCGGTGACGGACACCTCGTCGTCGACATGTCGTGTGCTGACGCAGCCCCACCCCCATGCTGCTCAGAGACGTCCGGCACGACTCAGCGCCGCCCGGCCCCCGAGATCCCCCTTTTGGTGGCCGGGCGGTGGCCTGTCCGGACCGGTTTCGTCGCCGGCTCGTCCGCCTCGGCTCGCCCGGCCGATCGCCCGGCGCCGCCCCATCGAGCGCTGCGCACCACACCCGAGGTACTACGACCGTTGGGCAGGGGGCAGACCACTCGTTCCGGTGCGCGATCCCTCGGGGCGCGCCTAGCCTCGGGGCACCTTGCAATGCTCGGGCGTCACCCTGGAGGAACCCCCGATGGATCTCACCACCACCGTCAAGCGCAGCAGTGCCGTGATCGCGTCCCTGGCCGCCGGCGGGCTGCTCACGCTGGCGTCGCCGGCAGCGGTCCATGCGGCCGGCCATCACGGCGTACGCGACTCGGACCGCGACGGCATGCCGAACCGCTGGGAGCTGCGGCACCACCTCAACCCGCACCACGCCAACGCCAAGGCCGACCCCGACCGCGACGGGCTCCGCAACCTGGGCGAGTTCCGCCACGGGACGGCGCCGCACGACTCCGACTCCGACGGCGACGGTGTGGGTGACGGGGACGAGGTGGAGGACGGCTGCATGTCCACCGACCCGACCGACGCCGACACCGATGGCGACGGCGTCGAGGACGGCCAGGAGGACGCCGACGACGACGGCATCGACAACGCCGAGGACGAGAACGAGGACGACTGCGACGCCGACGAGGACCTCGGCGACGACGACGGCGACGACAACCCCACCTCGGTCGTCGCGTCGTACGTCGTTCGCTGACGCAGCCGCTGCGTCCCTGCGTGGCGCGGCCCACCGAGCACCGCCCGGCTCCCGAGATCCCCCCGCTTGGAGGCCGGGCGGTGGTCTGTCCTAGACCGGGTAGGCCGCCAGCTCGCCGGCCAGGTCGGCGTGCGCGCGGCCGCGGACGACGGTGCCGTCGCCGGTGTGCTCGATCGATGCGATCTCGCCGTGCTGATGGAGGCGGTCGAGCAGGTCGCCCCGCGCATACGGCACGAGCGCCTCGAACTCGACGCCCGGCCGCGGCAGGTCGGACTCCAGCACCTGCAGCGCCTCGTCGATGCCTTCGCCGGTCTTGGCGCTGACCACGACCAGGTGCGGCTCGCGTTGGCGCAGTCGGGCGATCACCATCGGGTCGGCCGCATCGGCCTTGTTGACCACGACGATCTCGGGCACCTTGTCGGCGCCGATCTCGCCGAAGACCTCGCGCACCGCCGCGATCTGGCCCTCGGGGTCGGGGTGCGAGCCGTCGACGACGTGGAGGATCAGGTCGGAGTCGGCGACCTCCTCCAGGGTCGAGCGGAACGCCTCGATCAGCTGGTGGGGCAGGTGGCGGACGAAGCCGACGGTGTCGCTCATCGTGTACACGCGGCCGTCGCCGGTCGTCGTACGACGCGTGGTCGGGTCGAGCGTGGCGAACAGGGCGTCCTCGACGAGCACGCCGGCCCCGGTGAGCCGGTTGAGCAGGCTGGACTTGCCGGCGTTGGTGTAACCGGCGATCGCGACGCTCGGGATGTGGCGGCGGCGGCGCCCCTGGCGCTTGGTGTCGCGGGTGCCCTTCATGTGGGCCAGCTCGCGTCGTAGCTTCGCGATCTTGGTGTTGATGCGGCGCCGGTCGGTCTCGATCTTGGTCTCACCGGGGCCGCGGCCGCCGATGCCCTCTCCGCCGGCTGCCCGGCCGCCGGCCTGGCGGGACAGGTTGCCGCCCCAGCCGCGCAGGCGCTGCTTCATGTAGTTGAGCTGGGCCAGCTCGACCTGCGCCTGGCCCTCCTTGCTCTTGGCGTGCTGGGCGAAGATGTCGAGGATCAGCGCGGTCCGATCGACGGTCTTGACCTTGAGCTTGTCCTCCAGGTTGCGCAGCTGGCTGGGGGCCAGGTCGCCGTCGAGGATCACCGTGTCGGCGCCGGTGGCGCGCACGATCTCGCGCAGGCCGTCGACCTTGCCGCGGCCGATGTAGGTCGCGGGGTCGGGCTTGTTGCGCCGCTGGTAGATCGCGTCGAGCACCTCGGAGCCGGCCGTCTCGGCCAGGGCGGCGAGCTCGGCCATGGAGTTCTCGGCGTCCTCGATGGAGCCGTCGGTCCAGACCCCGACCAGGACCACTCGCTCCAGGCGGAGCTGGCGGTACTCGACCTCGGAGATGTCCTCCAGCTCGGTGGAGAGCCCCTGCACCCGGCGCAGGGCGTAGCGCTCGGCGAGGTCCTGCTCTCCGGTGGTGAGCTCGGGGTCCTCGTCGTCGTAGCCGGACTCCCACTCGTCGGCGTCGGTCGGCTCGTCGGTCTCGTCGGTCTCGTCGGTCTCGAGGGTCTCGTCCCTCTCGTCCTCGTCCCACCCGACGGTCTCGTCGAGCTCGGAGTCGAGGGAGAAGTCTTCACGTGCGTTCGTCATATGCCGTCCAGCGTAGGTCGGCCGGCACCCCCACGCGAACCTGTTTGCCGAAGGCGTACCCGGGTGGTCGGGGCCCCCGGTGCGGAAAACGCGGAACAAGTCGGCGCCACGCCGACCGTTGGTGCCGAATTGTTCCGCGTTTTCCGGTCTCACCGCCCGACCACTCCGGTCCCACCGCCCCACCACTCCGGTCTCACCGCCCCACCCCTCCGCTCGCACCGTCCCCCACTCCGGGTCCCCTGCGCCCGCCGGGCGACGCTAGGTTGAGCCGGTGACTCTCCCCGAGCTGCCCGAGCGGGCCCGGGTCGTGGTCGTGGGTGGCGGCGTGATCGGGTGCTCCGTTGCCTACCACCTGGCCCACGAAGGCTGGACCGACGTCCTGGTCGTCGAGCGTGATCGGCTGACCAGCGGTACGACGTGGCACGCGGCGGGCCTGATGACCTGCTTCGGATCGACCTCCGAGACGAGCACCGGCATCCGCCTGTACTCCCGGGATCTCTACGCCCGGCTCGAGGCCGAGACCGGGGTGTCGACCGGCTTCAAGCCGGTCGGGCTGATCGAGGCGGCGGCCGACGCCGACCGGCTGCACGAGTACCGGCGCGTCGCGGCGTTCCAGCGCCACCTCGGGCTCGAGGTCCACGAGATCTCGCCGCGGGAGATGTCCGACCTCTTCCCGTGGGCGAAGACCGACGACCTGCTCGCCGGCTTCCACGTGCCCGAGGACGGCCGGGTCAACCCGGTCGACCTCACCCAGTCGCTGGCCCGCGGCGCGAAGAACCTCGGTGTCCGGGTGGTCGAGGGCGTGCGGGTGGTCGACGTACTGACCCGCGACGGTGCCGTGACCGGCGTACGCGTCGGGGAGGGCGGGGCGGGATCCTCGACCAGCGGCGCGGGCGACACCGTCGACATCGAGTGCGAGTACGTCGTGAACTGCACCGGGATGTGGGCCCGCGAGCTCGCCGAGAAGAGCGGCGTCGTCGTACCCAACCAGGCCGCCGAGCACTACTACCTGATCACCGACACCATCGAGGGGATCGACCCGGACGGGCCGATCTTCGAGGACCCCGCCGCCCACGGCTACTACCGCGAGGAGGGCGGCGGGATGATGGTCGGCCTCTTCGAGCCGCGTGCCGCCGCGTGGGCCGTCGACGGCATCCCGCCGACCGCGTCGTTCACGACGTTGAAGCCCGACTGGGACCGGATGTCGCCGTTCCTCGAGGTCGCGATGGCGCGGGTGCCGGTCACCCTCGAGGCCGGGGTGCGCACGTTCTTCTGCGGCCCCGAGTCGTTCACGCCCGACCTGATGCCGGCGGTAGGCGAGGCACCGAACATCGCGAACTACTTCGTCGCCGCCGGCATGAACTCCGTCGGCGTGCTGTCCGCCGGCGGTCTGGGCCGGGTGCTTGCCCACTGGATCATCGCCGGGCTCCCCGACGTCGACGTCACCGCGTGGGACGTCGCGCGCTTCCGCGCCGACCAGCTCGAGCCGGCGTACCGCCGCGACCGGACGACCGAGATCCTCGGCACCGTGTACGCCGCCCACACGCCGGGCAAGCAGCTGCGCACGGCTCGGGACCGGCTGCTCTCACCGGTGCACGCACGCCTGGTCGAGAACGGTGGGCTGATGCGGGAGGTGTCCGGTTGGGAAGGTGCCGACTGGTTCGCCGGGTACGGGATCGTGCCCGAGGCGCAGCCGACCTGGGGCCGTGCGCCGTGGTTCGAAGAGTGGCGGCAGGAGCACCGCACGGTCCGCGAGGGCGTCGGGCTGATGGACATGTCGTTCATGGCCAAGTTCGCCGTCTCGGGCGTCGACGCGGGCGCGGTCCTCGACCACCTGTCCGCCGGCGACGTCAACGGCGACCCGGGGTGGATCACCTACACCCAGTGGCTCAACGACGACGGCCGGATCGAGGCGGACCTCACCGTCTCGAAGCTGACCCACGACCGCTTCCTCGTGGTCGCCTCCGACACCGCGCACGGGCACGTCCGCGGGATGCTCTCACGGGCCGCCCGCGACCGCGCGATGGTCGTGACCGACGTGACCCGCGACTTCGGGCAGCTCAACCTCCAGGGGCCGCTGTCGCGCGAGGTGCTGGAGACCATCACGGACGCCGACCTGTCGACCGAGGCGTGGCCGTTCCGCGGCGTACGCGAGATCGAGGTGGGCGGGGTGCCGGTGATCTGCGCCCGGATCACCTACCTCGGCGAGCTCGGCTACGAGCTGTACGTCCCGGCCGCCCGCGCCCTCGAGCTGTACGACGCGATGGCGGCCGACCCGCGGGTGAAGCCGGTCGGGCTCAAGGCGCTGGCGTCGCTGCGGATGGAGAAGGCGTACCGCGACTACGGCCACGACATCGACAACACCGACTGCCCGCTCGACGTGGGCCTCGGGTTCGCGGTCGCGTGGGACACCGACTTCCGGGGCAAGGAGGCGCTGCTCGCGCGGAAGGCGTCGTTCCCGTCGACGCAGCGGCTGGTGCAGCTGCGGCTGACCGACCCTGAGCCGCTGCTGTACCACGCCGAGCCGGTGCTGCGCGACGGCGAGGTCGTCGGCTACCTCCGCGCCGCGTCGTACGGCTGGACGCTCGGCGCCTCGGTCGGTCTCGCCTTCGTCAGCGCGGACGAGAAGGTCACCAAGGACTGGCTGGACGCCGGCACCTGGGAGGTCGACATCGCCGGCGACCGCTTCGCCGCCGAGGTCTCGTTGCGGCCGATGTACGACCCGACGAGCGCCCGGGTCCGCGCCTGATCCTGCGCGACGTCATACGGACGGTGCCATCTACGGCTCGCAGCGTATGACGTCCCGAGCTGCCGCCGACCCCGCCTGGCAGCCGGTTACTTCGGGGGCATCCGGATGCCGCCGTCGACGCGGACGACGGCACCGTTCATGTAGGAGTTGGTGAGGCACTCGAGCACCATCGCGGCGAGCTCGTCCGGCGTCCCGAGCCGCTGGGGGAACAGCACCGACTCCCCCAGCCGCGCCTTGAACTCCTCGGCCTTCTCACCCTCGCCGTAGATCGGGGTGTCGATCAGGCCCGGCGCCACGGTGTTGACGCGGACGCCGATCGCGGCCAGGTCGCGCGCGACCGGCAGGGTCATCCCGACGATGCCGCCCTTCGACGAGGAGTACGCCGCCTGCCCGATCTGGCCGTCGAACGCCGCCACGCTGGCCATGTTGACGATCGCCCCGCGCTCACCGGACGCCAGCGGGTCCAGTCGGCTCATCGCCGTACCCGCGATCCGGGTCGCGTCGAAGGTGCCGATCAGGTTGATCGCGATCACCTTCTTGTAGAGCTCCAGGTCGTGCGCGGAGTCGTACGTGCCGTCCCGGCCGACGGTGCGCGCGGCCGGGCCGATGCCGGCGGAGTTCACCAGGACGCGCAGGGGAGCGAGCTCGCCGGCGGCGTCGACCGCGGCGGTGATCTGGGCGGTGTCCGTCACGTCGACGTGCGCGAACGCACCACCGAGCTCGTCGGCGAGCGCCTGGCCCTTCTCGTCCTGCACGTCGGCGATCACGACGGTCGCCCCGGCAGCGGCGAGGCGGCGGGCGACGGCGGCGCCGATGCCCGACGCGGCCCCGGTGACGACGGCTGAGGATCCGGAGATGTCCATGCGCCGGAGCCTAGCGAGATGAGTACGTCGGCTCATGACCGGTCGGGGCTCGGCCCCGAGGCTGGGAAGCATGTCTGCCGACGGCCGCCGCTTCGTCCTGCACGCCCTGGCTCTGCTCGCGATCCTCGGTGTCGTGCTCAGCACCGTGTGGGTGGTCTTCTGGGCATCGTTCACCCTCGACTCCGCCGGCCCGAGCCCGACCATGGTGCGCCAGGAGGCGTTGGCGGCGGCGATCGGCTGCCTGCTCCTCGTGGCGGCGGTGATCCCGCTGCGACTCGCGCGCATGGGACCGTGGCTCCTCGCGGTGGACGTCGTACTGGCGGGTCTGCTCGGTCTTCTCGCCGTGGTCCTCGTCAACACCCACGCGCACGGGACCGACGTGGACGACGGCAACCCCTGGACCTGGGTCTGCTGGATGTTCCTGGTCGCGCCGACCACGTGGCCGGTGCTCGCGCTCCTGCTGGCGACGCCCCTGCTCAGAGGTCGGTCTCGCCGCGCGCCACGATCAGTGCGGGCCCGGTGAGGTAGACCCGCCCCTGCTCGTCGCGCGACACCTCCAGCTCACCCCCCGGTACGTCGACCCGCCAGCGCCCCGGCCCTGCACCAGCCGCGGCCACGGCTGCCGCACACGCGCCGGTGCCGCACGACCGGGTCTCACCCGAGCCCCGCTCGTGCACGCGCATCGCGATGTGGTCCACCCCGCGGCGTACGACGAACTCGACGTTGACGCCCTCCGGGTACAGCCCCCCGTCGTACGTCGGTTCCTCGGCCAACGACCCGGCCTCGGCGAGGTCGTCGAGCATCACGACCGCATGCGGGTTGCCCATCTCGACGTGGACCGCCGGCCACGAGCGGTCGCCCACCGACACCTTGGTCTCACCGACGATCCGCGCCAGACCCAGGTCGGCGGTCCAGACCTCGCCGGAGCGGGTGACCGTCTTGAGACCGTCGCGGGTCCCGATCGGGATCGGCCGGTCGGCGGGCACCAGTCCCTCCTCGACCAGGTGGCGGGCGAAGACCCGGATCCCGTTGCCGCACATCTCCGCGAGCGAGCCGTCGGCGTTGCGGTAGTCCATGAACCACTCGGGGTCGTCCGCTTGGTCTCGAGACGGGCGCAGAGCGCCCTCCTCCACCACCGAGGAGTTACGGATGACGCGTAGGACGCCGTCGCCACCGATCCCGGCCCTGCGGTCGCAGAGCGCGCGCACCCGCGCGGCGGACAGGTCGCCGTGGACCGATCCGTCGTGGTCGGGCAGCAGCACGAAGTCGTTCTCCGTGCCGTGGCCCTTGAGGAACGGGTAGCTCACCCCTCCAGTGTCTCAGGTCCCGACCGACGGGCCGCCCGGCTACGGCGCCGGTCGCACCACCAGGGCCGAGCCGCCGCCGCGGCGGGTCGGCTCGGAGACGGCCGTCAGCAGGTGGTGCGGGCCGAACTCGACCGCCGTCGCGGCCCCGATCTCGGCCGCGGTGGTGCCCGGGGCACCGGCCGGGGTGAAGGTGTAGCCGTAGGGCTCGAGGGACGCGCCGTACTCGTCGATGAACGACTGCTCGGCCGTCACGCTCGCGGTGTTGCGCTGCGATCCGCGCGGGTCGGCGATCGCCTGCTCGATGGTCATCCCGCGGTCGATCCGGTCGAAGAGCATCTGCAGCACGGTGGTGATGATGGTCGAGCCGCCCGGTGAACCCAGCGCGAGGAACGGCTTCCCGTCGCGCAGCACGATCGTCGGCGAGATCGACGAGCGCGGGCGCTTGCCACCCTCGATCCGGTTCGGGTCGGCCGGGTCGTAGACCGCCGTGAAGTCGGTCAGCTCGTTGTTGAGCAGGAAGCCACGCCCCGGCACCACGATCCCGGAGCCACCGGTCTGCTCGATGGTGAGCGTGTACTCGACGATGTTGCCCCACCGGTCGGCCACGGTCATGTTGGTCGTGTTGAGGTTCTCGGTGTCAGGGGCCGTCGAGGCCGGCTTCGACGAGGCGCACCCGCCCGACGCCGAGGGGTCGCCGGCGGCCACCGGCGCCGCGAGCGCGGTCGTCTCGGGGATCAGGCAGGCCCGCTGCTTCGCGTAGCGGTCGGACAGCAGCGCGCGCAGCGGCACGTCGACGTACGCCGGGTCTCCGACGTACGCGCCACGGTCGGCGAAGGCGAGGGCGCTGGCGTCGAGGTAGTGGTGCAGGGCGTCGGCGGCGGTCATCCCGGAGAGGTCGAACCGCTCCATGATGTTCAGCGCCTCGCCGACGGTCGACCCGCCGGACGACGACGGGGCCATGCCGTACACGTCGTACCCCCGGTAGCCGACGTGGGTCGGCCGGCGGTCGATGGTCGTGTACGCGCGCAGGTCGGACGGCCGCATGAACCCGGTCGGGACCGGCAGGGTCGTCGACGCTGTCTTCGGCGGGTGGTGGACGACCCGGCTGATCTGGCGGCCGAGGGCGCCGTCGTACAGGTAGGAGATGCCGCGCCGCGCGATGTGACGGTACGTCGTGGCGAGGGCCGGGTTGCGGAAGACCGAGCCGACCCGAGGGGCATCGCCACCGGGCAGGAAGAGCCGACGGGTGGAGCGGAAGGCGTCGAACCGCACCTTGTTCTCCAGCGTCTGCTGGCGGAAGGTCGGGTCGACCACGAAGCCGTGGCGGGCCACGTGGATGGCCGGGCGGAAGGCGCGGCCCAGGGACATCGTTCCCCAGCGGTCCAGGGCGCGCTGCCAGGTCTCGAGGCTGCCGGGCACCCCGACCGAGACGCCGCTGGTGACCAGCTCGGGGGTGAAGTTGTAGGGCTTGCCGGTGCTCGGGTCGATGAAGGCGTCGTGCGGCATCGAGGCGGGGGCCGTCTCGCGGCCGTCGATCGTCTGCACCCGGCCGGTCGCGGCGTCGTAGTGGACGAAGTAGCCGCCACCGCCGATGCCGGAGGAGTACGGCTCGGTCACGCCGAGCGTCGCGGCCGCGGCCACCGCGGCGTCCGTGGCGTTGCCGCCCTTCTTCAGCACCGCGAGCGCCGCCGCGGACGCCTCCGGGTCGACGGTGCTGACCGCGCCGCCGAAGCCGACGCTGGTCGGCACCTTCGCGGTGTGGCGTCCGTGGTCGGGCGCGGCGGTCGAGACGGCCGAGGCCGGGGTGGTCGCGAGCACGGTCGCGGTGAGCAGGGCGGTCGCGCCGAGGGCACGACGGGGCAGATGGGTCACAGTTCCTCCCGAGAACGGATGCCTCCCCCGTGCCCTCCACCAGGACCTCGCATGCGCGGGTTGTCGAGGTCAGTCGAGAGCCGCGACCGCAGCGACGGCGCGGTCCACCCGGTCCGGGGCGTTCCAGGGCACCCACACCACCCGCGGGTCCTTGCGGAACCAGCCGTCCTGGCGCCGCGAGAAGCGCCGGGTAGCGGTCGTGGTCGCCTCGATCGCCTGGTCGAGGGTCGTCTCGCCCGCGAGGTGCGCCGCCACCTCGCGGTAGCCGATCGCGGTCCGGGCGGTGCGGCCATTCGCGAGCCCGGCGTCGAGGAGGCGACGTACCTCCTCGACCAGGCCGGCGTCGAACATCTCGCGCACCCGCTGCTCGATCCGCGGGTCCAGCGTCGGCCGATCGATGTCGACCCCGAGCTGGATGCTGCGCGGGTCGACGTACGCGTGCTCGGGGAGCGACGCGCTGAACGGCCGCCCGGTGATCGCGACGACCTCGAGCGCGCGGACGATCCGCCGCCCGTTGTCGGGAAGGATCCGCGCGGCTGCCTCGGGATCGGCCTCGGCGAGGCGGCGGTGGAGCTCCGCCGGCCCGACGGCGGCCAGCTCGTCCTCGAGTCCACGCCGTACGTCGGGCTCGGTCCCCGGGAACTCGAAACGGTCCAGCACGGCACGTGTGTAGAGCGCCGAGCCCCCCACCAGCACGGGGGTGTTTCCGCGAGCGCGCACCTCGGCGATCGCCTCCCGTGCCCAGCCCTGGAACTCCGCCACGGTCAACGGCTCGGTGACCTCCAGGAGGTCCAGCAGGTGATGCGGTACGCCGCGCCGCTCGGCCGCGGGCGGCTTGGCGGTGCCGATGTCCATCCCGCGGTAGACCGCCATCGCGTCGGTGTTGACGATCTCTCCGCCGAGCCGCTCCGCGAGATCGAGCGAGAGACCTGTCTTGCCCGCGGCGGTCGCCCCGACCACGGCGACGATCGGAGCTCGCGTCGACGCGCTGGTCGACGGGCTGGGCATGGGCCCCAGTCTTGCAGCGGCCGACCGGCACAGGCCTAGTGTGGAGGCATGTCGGAGGTGCGCGAGGACGAGTTCGACGAGGACTACGGTCCCGACGACGACGCCCCGCCGTACTGGTTCCCCGGCAACCAGATGCCGACCGACGCCCAGCGGATGGGTTTGACCCATCACGTCCCCGACGGCGCGCTGCTCGACTTCGCCGGCAAGCTCGACCCCTCGCAGCTCAAGCACCGGATCGCGGCCTGGGTGATGCTGGTCGTCTTCTGTCTGCCGGTGTTCTTCTACATCCTGCGGCTGGTCCTCGACGTCCTGGGCCGCTGACCGGGGGCTAGGTTGTCGGAAGAGGTCCCGCTCGAGGGGGCCATCGAGCCGAGGAGCGACATGGGATTCCTGGACGACGCCAAGAAGCTGGTGGACGAGCACGACGAGCAGGTCGACGCAGCCATCGAGAAGGGCGGCGACCTCGCCGACGACAAGACCGGCGGGAAGTACGCCGACCAGATCGACAAGGCGCAGGACTTCGCCGAGGAGAAGACCGGCGACGGCGACACCGCCCGCTGAGTCCGACTGGATGAAGGATCGTTTCCGCGTCGTCCCCGCCGCGTACGTGTTCCTGCTGCGCCGGGGGCCGGACGGCGACGAGGTGCTGCTCCAGCTCCGTCAGAACACCGGCTACATGGACGACCACTGGGCCGCCGCCGCAGCCGGCCACGTCGAGCGCGGTGAGACGGCGTACGACGCGGCGCACCGCGAGGCGCTGGAGGAGATCGGCGTCGAGGAGCTGGCGCTGGAGTTCGTCACCTCGATGCAGCGCACCCAGCACGCCGACCCGATCGACGAGCGCATCGACTTCTTCTTCACCGCCCGCGCCTGGACCGGTGAGCCGCGGATCATCGAGCCGGCCAAGTGCGCGGCGCTCGGCTGGTTCCCGTTGGCTTCCCTGCCGTCACCGGTGGTCCCGCACGAACGCGTGGTCCTCGACGGGTTGGGTACGGGTGTGGCGAGCTACACGACCTTCGGGTTCTGAGCCCGCGGGTGCGTACGACGCGTCGTTCATGGCGGCGCAGGGGATGGAGGGGAGAGCCGTGGTGACCGATCTGGGTGACCAACCGACGCCGGAGGTGGAGCCGGCGGAACCACCGCCGGGCGGGGTCGACGCGGTCGACGACCGGCTGTATGCCACCGAACCGGTGGTGCCGGACTTCGTGTCGACGCTCAACCCGCACGTGACGGTGCCCGAGCCCGTCGCCGAGGGCGAGGACAGCGACCAGGGTGCCTCGAGCGACGGCGCCAGCGAGCCCGAGAAGGAGACCCAGGCGTGAGCGACCAGGATCGAGACGAGGACGCCCCGGAGACCGAGCTGAAGGACTCCAACCCCAACGCCGCCGGCCCCGAGCGAGCCGCGGGCGGGATGGGGGTCAGCAGCGAGCGCGTCGGTCCGACCGGCCCTGGCCAGGAGGCGACCGACGGCGAGCGCGACACCCGTCAGGCCGGCACCTCCGGCGATCCCGGGGTCTCCGACGAGGACACACCGCCCGAGCAGAGCGCCGGAAACGTCGAGCCCCAGCCCGAAGGCCTGGAGCCACGCGCGGCGTACCCGTCGAAGGACCCCCGCAGCGAGTGAGGACCCTTCCGGAACGGCACCAGCCGGACCGGAAGGACCGCAGCGAGACCGAAGCGAGCCTGCTCGCGAGGCGACGGACCGTCAGGCAGGTGCTCCCACGGTGGGCATGCCCAGCCCCACGGCGCTCGAGGGAGCAGAGGGCGCGGTGCGGGTCTCCCAGGCGTCGCCGGAACGGGTACGACGATGGGCCACGACCGGCCCGTCGGCGACGAGGTGGTGCGGAGCGGCGTAGCTGACCTCGACCTCGACCACGTCGCCGGGACGGATCGCCCCAGCGGTCGCGCCGGTCGAGCCCTCCTCGGGCGGCGCGAAGTGGACGAGCCGGTTGTCGCGGGCCCGGCCGGTCAGGCGCAGGGTCGCGGCGTCCTTGCGGCCCTCCCCCTCGGAGACGAGCAGCTCGACGCGTGACCCGACGAGGGCACGGTTCTCGGACCAGGAGATCTCGTTCACGACGTCGACCAGCCGCCCGTACCGCTCGCGGACCACGTCGGGCGGGACCTGGTCGGGCATGGTGGCGGCAGGGGTGCCGGGGCGGATGGAGTACTGGAAGGTGAACGCAGCGGCGAAGCGGGCCTCGCGCACGACCTCGAGGGTCTGCACGAAGTCGTCCTCGGTCTCGCCCGGGAACCCGACGATGATGTCGGTGCTGATCGCCGCGTCGGGCATCGCCGCACGGACCCGCTCGATGATCCCGAGGTACCGCTCGCGCCGGTAGGAGCGCCGCATCGCCTTGAGGACGCGGTCGGAGCCGCTCTGGAGCGGCATGTGCAGCTGGTGCATCACGTTCGGCGTCTCGGCCATCGCCGCGATCACGTCGTCGCTGAACTCCGCCGGGTGCGGCGAGGTGAACCGCACCCGCTCGAGCCCCTCGACCTCGCCGCAGGCACGCAGCAGCTTCGAGAACGCCTGCCGGTCGCCGAACTCCACGCCGTACGCGTTGACGTTCTGCCCGAGCAGCGTGACCTCGGAGACGCCCTCGCCGACCAGCGCGCGGACCTCGGCCAGGATGTCGCCGGGCCGACGGTCCTTCTCCTTGCCGCGCAGGCTCGGGACGATGCAGAAGGTGCAGGTGTTGTTGCAGCCGACGCTGACGCTCACCCAGGCGGCGTACGCCGACTCGCGCCGGGTCGGGAGCGTCGACGGGAACACCTCGAGCGACTCGAGGATCTCGACCTGCGCCTCCTCCTGCACGCGCGCGCGCTCGAGGAGTGCGGGGAGGGAGCCGATGTTGTGGGTACCGAAGACGACGTCGACCCACGGCGCCTTGCGGGTGATCGTGGCGCGGTCCTTCTGCGCCAGGCAGCCGCCCACGGCGATCTGCATGCCGGGCCGCGCGGCCTTCACCGGGGCGAGGTGGCCGAGGTTGCCGTAGAGCTTGTTGTCGGCGTTCTCCCGCACCGCGCAGGTGTTGAACACGACGACGTCCGCCTGCTCGTCCGCCGGCGCCGCGACGTAGCCCGCCTCCTCCAGCAGCCCGGTCAGGCGCTCGGAGTCGTGGACGTTCATCTGGCACCCGTACGTGGTGACCTGGTAGGTGCGGGGAGGGCTGCTCATGACCGCCCCAGGGTACGGGGCGGCCGCCTCTAGGGTGTACCCACCATGACCGAGGACACCCCACCGCACGGCCTGCACCGGCGCTCCTTGCTGCTCGGCGGCGCGGGGCTCGGGGCTGGGCTCGTGACCAGCGCCGACCTGATCGACGTACCCGCTGCCGCGGCCGGGACGCGGACCCGGATCCACTTCGAGGGAAGGTTCAAGGACCCGACCACGCCGGACTGGCACTACCTGCCGTTCCGGGTGCCGCGCCACGTCCGCGCGATCGAGGTCCACTACGACTTCCGGCCCCACGACACGGGATTCGGCTTCAGCACCAACGTCGTCGACATCGGCATCTTCGACCCGTCCGGCAAGGGGTTGGGGAACGCCGAGGGCTTCCGGGGGTGGTCGGGCGGCGCCCGTCGCCACTTCCGGCTCAGCCACCACTGGGCGACACCGGGGTATCTCGCGGGCCGGATCACGCCCGGCCGCTGGCACGTCATCCTCGGCCCGTTCCTGATCCAAGCGCCGGGTACGCCGTGGCACGTCACGGTCACCCTGGAGCACGGCCCTCCGACCGAGCCGGCGTTCCAGGTGCACCACGCGCCCGTCGCCGTACCCGGCACGGGTCCGGGTTGGTACCGCGGCGACCTGCACACGCACAGCGTCCACTCCGACGGCCACTGGACCCCGGCCCAGCTCGTCGCCCAGGCGCGGGCCAACGGTCTGGACTTCCTCGGCACCTCCGACCACAACACCAACGCGGCCACCCGCGTCTTCGGCCGCGTCGTCCCCGACGACTTCCTGGTGGTCAGCGGCGAGGAGGTGACGACCCGCAACGGCCACTGGCTCGCGACCGGTACGACGCCCGGCACCTGGGTCGACTGGCGCTACCGCGCCGCCGACCAGAAGCTGGCGCGCTTCACCGACCTCACGCGCAGCCTCGGTGGTGTCGCGATCGCGGCCCACCCGTTCGTGCCGGTCGCCGGCACCCGCTGGGACTTCGGGACGTCGTGGAGCGACGTCGACGCGGTCGAGGTGTGGAACGGGCCGTGGTCCTTCTTCAACCAGCTCACGCTCAACGCCTGGCAGCAGCAGCTCGCGGCCGGCGGCTACACGCCGGCCGTCGGCAACTCCGACTCCCACCACGACGGCCAGGTGGTGGGGCTGCCCCAGACGGTCTACCGCCTCGACACCCTGTCGAGCGCGGCGATCGTGGGAGCGGTCAAGGCCGGACACTGCTGGATCGCGGAATCATCGGCGGTCGACCTGACCTTCACCGCCACCGGTGCCGGCGCCACCACCACGGTCGTCGGCCCCGGCGACACGGTGGCCCTCGGGGCCGACGAGATGCTGGCCTGCAGCCTCACCGCGACCGGCGTGCCCGGTACCCTGGCCCAGCTGATCGGCACCAGCGGAGTGCTCGCCGCTGCCGTCGCCGCCGACGACGGCTCGATCGCCCTGGACGCCGACGTCGCTGTCAGCGAGAGGTTCGCGCGCGTGGAGGTACGCCGCGGCACGGCTGCGGACCCGACGACGTACCAGTCGGGCCTGCCGATGGTCGCGCTCACGAACCCGGTGTTCCGCGGGGTCTGAGTCAGCGAGCGGCCGATCCGGTCAGGAGCTCTTCTCGGCGGCCTCGACCTCGCGGCGTACGGCGTCCATGTCGAGGTCGCGCACCGCACCGATCAACTGCTCCAGGGCGGGCTCGGGCAGCGCGCCGGCCTGGCGGAAGACGAGGATCCCGTCGCGGAACGCCATCAGGGTCGGGATCGAGGAGATCTGCAGGGCGCCCGCGAGACCCTGCTCGGCCTCGGTGTCGACGCTGCCGAAGGAGATGTCGGCGTGGGTCTCGGAGGCCTGCTCGTAGATCGGCGCGAACATCCGGCACGGCCCGCACCACGACGCCCAGAAGTCCACGAGCACGATGCCGTCGCCGGTCACGGTGGACTCGAAGTTCTGCTCGGTCAGGGTGGTGGTGGCCATCGGGATCCTCTGCTCGCGTCGTCGTTCACCATCACAGCGCAGGGACGACGCTCGGTATTCCGGCTCACGCGAGGGTGTCCACCCAGGCCAGGATCTCGGCGGCGACGTCTTCCGGCGTGCGGTCGGTGTTGTCGAGGCGCAGGTGCGGGTGCTCCGCGATGAGGGCGTCGGCGACCGACGGCCGGTCGGTGTTCATCTGGTAGCGCTCCAGCTCACGCACGTTCGCGTCGGACCACTCCAGGTCGCGCTTCGACTTCTTCTCGGCGAGGCGGTACGGCGTGCGGTTGCGGTCCAGGCGGGTGTCCAGCCCGGCGTACAGCTCGACGAGCGCGATGCGCCGGCCGGCCTCGACGAAGGGCTGGAGGTGCACCCGCATCGCGGCGGTGTCCTCCGGCAGGTCCAACCCCCAGACCAGGGTGAAGACGAGGTCGGTGTCGGCGGCCGCGGCCTCTTCCAGGACCCGCTGGCGGAACTCGCCGAGCAGCCGGTTGAACGGCGGGGTGCCGAAGTCGAAGACGTCGAGCAGCGGCTCGATCGTGTGGTGGTTGTGGAACAGCCGGAAGCCGCTCGCCTCCGCGACCGCGCGACCGACCGTCATCTTGCCGACGGCGGGCGGGCCGAACACGAACAGGAGCGTCATGGGTCCAGGATCCTGGAAGCTCCCGGCCGCGCGCGACTCAGTTGTCGAGCGGTTGGAGCACCTCGACCCGGTTGCCGTGGGGGTCGCGGACGTGGAAGCGGCGGTACCCCGCGAAGGTGTCACGCTCGGTCCAGTCGACGTCACCGCCCGACGCGGTCACCGAGCCGGCCACCGCGTAGAGGTCGTCCACGACGAACGCCGGGTGCGCCTTGCGCGAGACCACGACCGGGTCCTCGACACCGACGTGGAGCTCCGCGCTGACCCCGCCGCGCACGTCGTACGCCCGGAACCAGGCGCCGCCACGGCCCTTCAGGTCCTCGGGCTTCTCGACCTCGGTCAGCCCGATCCCGTCGCCGTAGAAGCGGCGTACGGCGTCCTCCCCGCCCGGCGGGCAGGCGACCTGCACGTGGTGGAGCGCGATCATGACTCGTCGGTGGTCGAGCTGGTCGAGACCTCCGCGACCACGAACACCCGCCGGAACGGCAGCACGACGCGACCGTCTCGCTCGGGGTACGCAGCACGGAGGCGCCCCTTGAACTCCTCCTCGAAGCCCGGGCGGAGGTCGTCGGGGAGTGCCTGGAGGGTCGGACGGGCGCCGGTGCCGGAGACCCAGGTGAAGACGGGGTCCGGGCCCGTCAGCACGTGGAGGTACGTCGTCTCCCAGGCGTCGACGCGGCAGCCGAGGGCCGCCAGCGCCTCGAGGTAGACCACCGGGTCGTGGCTGCTCGGGACCGCGACGCCGCGGGTGTGGGCGGCGTACGGCGCCTCGGCGGCCAGCTCGGTGCGGATGGTGTGGCTGGGCTCGTCGAAGTTGCCCGGCACCTGGAAGGCGAACCAGCCGCCGGGCCGCACCCGGCCGACGAGCGCGGGAAGCAGCTCGAGATGGCCGGGGACCCACTGGAGGGTGGCGTTGGAGACCAGCACGTCGACCGGGTCGGCGGCGCGCGACCAGTCGCGGAGGTCGGCGACGGCGAAGTCGATCGACGGGTCGGCGAGCTCGGCCTGCGCGATCATCTCGGGACTCGAGTCGAGTCCGCGGATGACGGCTTCCGGCCAGCGCGCGCGCAGCAGGGTGGTCAGGTTGCCGGGCCCGCAGCCGAGGTCGACCACCGTGGCCGGCGCGGCGGCGGCGACCCGCGCGACGAGCTCGACGAAGGGGCGGCCCCGCTGATCGGCGTACGTCAGGTAGCGCTCGGGGTCCCAGGTGTGTGCCATGGCCTGCTCCTCAAGGTGTCTTGATGTCAAGATACTCCAGTGTCGGAGGAAGTCCTCTTGATGTCAAGATTCTCGACTGGCTCTAGACTGGGGTGATGCGCGACGAGGTGGACGAGCTGCTCGAGGCCTGGGGCCGCGAACGCGGCGACCTCGACCTGGCGCCGGTCGGGGTCTTCAGCCGCGTCACCCGGCTGGCCCGACGACTCGAGCTGGCCCGCCGCGACGCCTTCGCGGCGCACGGGATCGAGCAGTGGGAGTTCGACGTGCTGGCGGCGCTGCGTCGCGCCGGTGCGCCGTACGAGCAGTCGCCGGGGCGCCTGCTCCGCGAGACGCTCGTGACCAGCGGCACGATGACCAACCGGGTGGACCGGCTCAGTGCGCGCGGCCTGGTGGAGCGCTACCCCGACCCCGACGACCGACGCGGGGTGATCGTGCGGCTCACGAGCGAGGGCAAGGCCCGCGTCGACGATGCCTTCGCCGCCCTCCTCGAGGCCGAGCGCGAGCTGCTCGACACCCTCCCCGAGCGCGACCGGGCCAAGCTGGCCTCCCTCCTCCGCGCCCTCCTCGCTCCCTTCGCCGACTCTGACCGCTGACCTGGCGCTTCGTCGACGCCGTACGACGCCCACCCGGCGCTTCGTCGACGCCGTACGACGCCCACCCGGCGCTTCGTCGACGCCGTACGACGCCCACCCGGCCCTACTCGAGCGCCTCGGCAGCCTCGAGCCACTCCAGCTCCAGCGACTCCCGCTCGGCCGCGACCTCGCTCAGCGCCCGGGACAGCTCGGTCAGCCGTTCGTGGTCGGCCGCATGGGCCAATGTCTCGGCGTGCAGCTCGGCCTCGCGCGCCGTGACCTGCTCCAGGCGCTTCTCCACCCGGGCCAGGGTCTTGCGCGCCGTCCGCTCCTCCGCACTCCCCGACCGGGCCGTACGCCGAGTCGGCTCGTGCCGACCCGGCGCGATATCGGCGTCTGGCTGCGCCGACCCGGCGCGTTCCGACTGCCTCTTGGCGCCGACTCGGCGGGCCAGGTAGTCGTCGACACCACCGGGGAGCATCGAGATCTGGCCGTCGTCGAGCAGCCCGTAGGTGACGTCGGTGACCCGCTCGAGGAAGTACCGGTCGTGCGAGACGACGACGAGGGTGCCGGGCCAGTCATCGAGGAAGTCTTCGAGCACGTTCAGGGTCTCGATGTCGAGGTCGTTGGTCGGTTCGTCGAGGAGGAGCACGTTGGGCTCGGTGAGCAGCAGCCGCAGGAGCTGGAAGCGGCGTCGCTCCCCACCGGACAGGTCGCCGATGCGGGCAGTGAGCCGGTCGCCGGTGAAACCGAACCGCTCGAGCAAGGCCGACGCCGTCACCTCGCCGGTGGTCGTCTGCGCGACGCGGCGGATCGACTCCACGCTGTCCAGCACCCGCGCCTGGGGATCGAGGTCGTCGAGCGCCTGGGTCAGGTGCTGCAGGGCGACGGTGCGGCCGAGCTTCACCCGCCCCGCCGACGGCCCGAGGGTGCCGTCGAGCAGTGACAGCACCGACGACTTGCCGGCGCCGTTGACCCCGACGATGCCCACCCGGTCTCCCGGCCCGAGCCGCCAGGTGGCGTGCGACAGCAGCACGCGGTCACCCCGCACGAGATCGACGTCCTCGACGTCGATCACGTCCTTGCCCAGCCGCTGCGTGGCGAAGCGTTGCAGCTCGAGTCGGTCGCGCGGCGGTGGCTCGTCGTCGATCAGGGCCGACGCGGCGTCGAGCCGGAACTTCGGCTTGGAGGTCCGCGCGGGTGCCCCACGCCGCAGCCACGCGAGCTCCTTGCGCACCAGGTTGCGCCGGCGCACCTCCGTGGCGGCGGCCTGCCGCTGACGCTCCGCCTTGGCCAGCACGAACGCGGCGTACCCACCGTCGTAGCTGTCCACCACCCCGTCGTGGACCTCCCAGGTCTGCTGGCACACGGCGTCGAGCAACCACCGGTCGTGGGTGACGACGACCAGGGCCGACGGCAGCGACACGAGGTGCTCGGCCAGCCAGGCGACGGCCTCCACGTCGAGGTGGTTGCTGGGCTCGTCGAGGACGAGCAGGTCGTGTCGGTGCAGGAGCAGCTCGGCGAGAGCGCAGCGCCGCCGTTCGCCGCCGGACAGCCCGATCACCGCGCGGTCGAGCTCGACCCCGGCCAGCAGCTCGGTGACGATCTCGCGGGTGCGCGGCTCGGCGGCCCACGCATGGTCGGGCCTCCCCGCGAGTACGGCGTCGCGCACCGAGTGCGTGTCGTCGAGGGTGTCGCCCTGGTGGAGGTAGCCGATCGCCAGCCCGCGCGACATCGAGACCCGGCCGCTGTCGGGTGGCTCCTGGCCGGTCAGCACCTGCAGCAGCGTCGTCTTGCCGTCGCCGTTCCTGCCGACCACACCGACCCGCTCCCCCACCGACACCCCGAGCGAGACATCGGTGAGCAGCGGCCGTACGCCGTACGCCTTGGAGACCCGCTCCAGGTTGACCAGGTTGCTCATGTGGTGACCACGTGGGCGCCCGCGACCGGCCCGTGCGCCACGAGTACGACGCGCTGGTCACGGCCGGCGGACAGGGTCGCGGCGACCGACCGTGCATGGTCGGCGGACTCGCAGAGGAACACGCAGGTCGGCCCCGACCCCGACAGCAGCCCGCGCAGGGCACCGGCGTCGACGCCCTCGACGATCAGCGCGGCGAGGTCGGGACGCAGGTCGAACGCCGCCTGCTCGAGGTCGTTGTGGAGGGCGGTCGCGAGCCGGCGCGGGTCCCCGCTCGCCAGCGCGGCCAGGATCTCCTCGGGCGGGTCGGGCATCAGCGGTGCATCGGGTCGCACCTCGTCGTAGTGCCGGTAGACAGCCGGGGTCGACATCCCCTCGGCCGACGGCACGACCACCCACCACCACGAGCCCTCGTCGACCAGCGGCGTGACCACCTCGCCGTGTCCCTCGCCGAGCGCGGTGCCGCCGTGCAGCGCGAACGGCACGTCGCTGCCGAGCTCCGCCGCGAGCACGAGCAGGTCGTGGTCGGAGGTGCGCAGGTCATGCACGCGGTCGAGGGCGACCAGGGCTGCCGCGCCATCGGCGGACCCTCCCGCCAGGCCACCGGCGATCGGGATGGACTTGTCGACGCGGACCTCGGCACCCACGGGCCGCCCGTGCAGCGCCGCCAGCCCGGCTGCCGCCCGGTCGACGATGTTGTGTCCGCGAGGCGGGAGGTGGCTCGTGTCGATGTACGGCGCCGCGTCGGTCGCGACGGTGAGGTCGTCCGCGGCGGTCACGGTCAGGTCGTCGTACAGGCTGACCGCCTGGTAGACGGTCACCAACGTGTGGAAGCCGTCGGGCCGGGGGGCGCCCACCCCGAGCAGCAGGTTGATCTTCGCGGCGGCGCGGACGGTCAGGGTCACGAGAGCGTCTCCGCGATCCGGCCGAACTGCTCGACGGTCAGCGACTCACCGCGCGCCATCGGGTCGACGCCCGCTGCCTTCAAGGCCGCCGACGCGTCCTCCCCCGACGTGACGAGGCCGCGCAGGGCGCCGCGGAGCGCCTTGCGGCGGTGCGCGAACGCCGCGTCGATGACGGTGAAGACCTGTTCGCGCGTCGCCGTCGTGGCGGGTGGCTGCCGACGGGTCCAGGCCACCAGGCCGGAGTCGACGTTGGGGGCGGGCCAGAAGACGTTCCGCCCGACCGCTCCCGCACGGCGTACGTCGGCGTACCAGGCGGCCTTGACGCTGGGGACGCCGTACACCTTGGAGCCGGGCGCAGCGGCCAGTCGGTCGGCGACCTCGGCCTGCACCATCACGAGCCCGCGCTCGAGACTCGGCAGCAGGCTCAGGAGGTGGAGGAGGACGGGCACGGAGACGTTGTAGGGCAGGTTGGCGACCAGCGCGGTCGGGGGCGGCCCCGGGATCGCCTCGATCCGCATCGCGTCGGCGACCACCACCTCGCACCGACCCGCCAGGTCACCGGCGTACGTCGACAAGGTCTCGGGCAGCGCGGCGGCCAGCACCGGGTCGATCTCGACCGCCACCACGCGCGAGACCTCACCGAGCAGCCCGAGGGTCAGCGACCCCAGGCCCGGCCCCACCTCGACGACGACGTCGTCGGGGCCGACCCCGGCGGCTCGGACGATGCGGCGCACGGTGTTGGCGTCGATCACGAAGTTCTGCCCGCGCTGCTTGGTCGGGCGTACGTCGAACCGCGCCGCGAGCGAACGAACGTCCGCCGGCCCGAGGAGTCTCGGGCCGGCGGACGTCATGAGCGCCAGCCTAGGGGGGTGTCAGGCCGGCGCTGCGGCGGCCGGGCGTACAGGTCGGGACCGTCTGGGGGGATCGGCCTCGATCGCACGACCGCCGGGATCGTGGCAGCGCTACCGGGGCAGACCGAGCGACGCGGCGCAGGCCGGCCACGCGCCGTACCCGCCGCTCGCGTTGCGGACCTTGGTCGCGATCGCGATCTGCGTCTCCCGCGAGTTGTTGCTCGGGAGACCGGAGCCGCCGTACGCCTGCCAGGTGCCGAGCGAGAACTGCAGGCCGCCGTAGTAGCCGTTGCCGGTGTTGGTGGCCCAGTTGCCGCCGGACTCGCACTTCGCCAACGCGTCCCACACCGTGGAGCCGGACGCGAAGTTGGTGGTGGCGGGGGGTGCGACCGTCTTGGTGCCCACCCGCTCGACCTGCGCGACCGGTGCACGCAGCACGTGCTGGGTGACCACCTGGCGGGCCACGAGGTGGCCGTTGCGGAAGACGATCCGGTAGGTGACGTCGCGCGACCCCTCATGACCGGCGCGGACGACCGAGCTGTGGCCCTCCAGCATCGAGGAGTCGTGGCGCGTGATCGTGGTGTAGCTGATCGGCTCTCCCGCGACGTGGCGCTGCACGATCCGGACCCGGGTCAGCACGAGCTTGTCGCCGTCGCCGAGGACGTGGCGGAGACCGGGGTGTACGACGTCGTGCTTGCCCAGCGTGACGTGCAGCGCCCGGAGGGCCTGCTTGACCGTCACGGCCGTGATCGTCTTGTGGAGCGGGTGCTTGCCGCCGAGGACGACGGTGAGCTTCTTGGGGGTGGCCACGGTGATCCGAAGGCCGTCGCGGGTGATGCCCGCGCCCCGGCTGACCGACAGCTGGGCTCGGTCGAAGCTGCGGTTGATCTCCTGCAGCGCTCCGCGCACGTCGGTGGCCGTCACCCAGTACGTCGAGGTGTCGCCGTCGACGTCGAGCTTCAGCGGCTTGCCGTAGCGGACCGCGATCGTGGTGCCGTCGGAGATGGGCTGGTCGACCGCGGGCGCGACCTCGTCATGGCTCCGCAGCGAGATGCCCTCGGCCGAGAGGACCTGTCCGACCGTGTCTCCGGTCGCGGTCACGTGCTCGATGTGGCCGTCCACGTTGAGGGTCACCGACGTACCCATCGAGGCGTAGCCGACGGTCGTGCCGATCACGGCCGCTGCTGCGACCGCTGCGGCGGCGACCAGCGCTGCCTTGCTCTTGCTGATGCGTGCGAGCTTCTGGCGCACAACTCTCCAGACGTCGTACTCTCCGGGCCTCGGGAACGGCACCACGCGCTCTCACACGCCTCCGCAGAGGCCGGGGAACGACTTCCACACAAGTGGCCGCACTCCAACAAGCAGCGCAGCCGCGGCGCCGGTCGAAATCACCCGATCCCGGCCAACAGTCAACAGACCATACGCAGGCTCCCATGCGAGCCCAACTCCTCGCAGGCGATCTGGGGACAACGTGAGCAGGGTCTCGCTGTCCGAAATCCGCCAGAAACCGCGCGATGCACGCCGCTACCAGGCGCCCCCGAACGCCGCCTCGGTGTTGGCGTCGATGGCCTCGCACAGCGTGGTCAGGTCGTCACCGCGGGTCTCGGCCATGGCGCGGACCGTCACCGGCACCAGGTACGACGCGTTGGGGCGGCCGCGGTAGGGCGTGGGCGTCAGGAAGGGTGCGTCGGTCTCCACCAGCACCCGGTCCAGCGGCGTGACGACCAGGGCGTCGCGCACGGGCTGGGCGTTCTTGAACGTGACCGTGCCGGCGAAGCTCAGCCAGGCACCGCGGTCGAGGCACGCGCGGGCGAAGTACGGGTTGCCGGAGAAGCAGTGCATCACCCAGCGCTCGGGGGCGCCCTCCGCGTCGATCACGTCGAGGATCCCGTCGTGGGCGTCGCGGTCGTGGATGACGAGTGTCTTGTCGAGCCGCTTCGCCAGATCGACGTGCCGCACGAACGACTCCACCTGTGCGGCGCGGCCCTCGGGGCCGGTGCGGAAGTGGTCGAGGCCGGTCTCCCCGACGGCGCGCACCCGCTCGTGCGACCCGGCCAGGCGCTCGATCTCGGCCAGGGCCTCGTCGAGCAGGCCCTCGGCTGCCAGGCGCGGCGCCTCGTTGGGATGGAGCGCGACGCCCGCGACGATCGCGTCGTGTTCCAGCGCGGCGTCCACGGCCCACTGCGCACCCGGGAGGTCACAGCCGATCTGCACGATCCGTCGTACGCCGACCTGCGCCGCTCGAGCGAGTGCGTCGGCCGTCTCGAGCCACTCCCCGTCGGCGATGTCGAGATGGCAGTGGTTGTCGACGACCGGGTGCGGGAGCGGCTCGGGCAGCGGCGGGCGCTCCCGGTCGCGACGCGGACCGTGGTCGTCGTCCGGCGTACGGCTCCGCGTGGGCCCGGTCACGACGACTCCTGCCCGATGCCGTGCACCGCGTCGTACACCCGTCGCTTCGGTACGCCGGCCCGCGCGGCGACCGTGCGGAGGGCGTCCTTGCGCGGCTCGCCCGCCTCCTCCAGGGCAGCCACGGCGTCGCGGAGCGACTCCGCGTCCTGCGCGACACCCGCCCCGGCCGTCGCTCCGCTCACCACGATCGTGACCTCGCCACGCACACCCTCCTCGGCCCAACCGACGAGGTCGCCGAGCGGCCCACGGCGTACCTCCTCGTGCGTCTTGGTCAGCTCGCGACACACAGCCGCCGGCCGGTCGGCGCCGAACGCCTCCGCCAGCGCCGCCAGCGCCGCGGCCGTGCGGTGGGGCGCCTCGAAGAACACCAACGTCCGCTCCTCGTCGGCCAGGCCGGCCAGCCGGCGCGCGCGCTCACCGCTCTTGCGGGGCAGGAAGCCCTCGAAGCAGAACCGGTCGACGGGCAGCCCGCTCACCGCCAGTGCGGTCAGCACCGCCGACGGCCCCGGCACCGCGGTCACCACGATCCCGGCGTCGACGGCCGCGACCACCAGCCGGTAGCCCGGGTCGGAGACGCTGGGCATCCCGGCGTCGGTCACCAGCACGACCCGGTCTCCGGCCACCAGTCGCTCGACCAGCCCCGGCGTGCGCGCGGCCTCGTTGCCGTCGAAGTAGGAGGTGACCCGGCCCTTGACGTCCACGCCGAGCTCGGTAGCGAGCCGGGCGAGCCGGCGCGTGTCCTCCGCCGCTATCACGTCGGCGCCGGCGAGCTCCGCCGCCAGCCTGGGCGGCGCGTCGGCGGCCTGCCCGATGGGCGTCGCCGCGAGCACCAGGACGCCGGTCGGGGAAGCCACATCGCCGATCATGTCAGCCTGGGACGGGCACGTAGAGTGCAGCACCGTGACGACCCGAGCCACCGCGACCCGCGCGGGCCGCCGGATGGAGGGGCTGTCCTACGACGAGGACGGCCAGCCCGTCCCGCTGGCCGGGGAGCGCGCCCGCCGCCGCCGTTCGCTCGAGGACCCGTTCATCGGCTGGACCGCGACGATCTCGATCACCCTGGTCGGACTCTTCCTGCGACTGTGGAAGCTCGGCACCCCGCACGCGTTCGAGTTCGACGAGACGTACTACGCCAAGGACGCCTGGTCGCTGTGGCACTTCGGCTACGCCCGCGACTACATCAACAACGACGGTGGCGTCGCCAACAAGGCCATCCTGGCCGGGAAGTCCACCGACCTGTGGAAGCCCGACGCGTCGATGGTCGTCCACCCCGAGGTGGGCAAGTGGCTGATCGGCCTGGGCGAGAAGACGTTCGGCTTCACCCCGCTCGGCTGGCGCGTCGTACCGGCGATCGTCGGGACGCTGCTGATCCTGGTGATGATCCGGTTCGTACGTCGCGTCACCGGCTCGACCCTGCTCGGCTGCGTTGCCGGCGTCCTGGTCTGCTTCGACGGGATGGCGTTCGTGCTCTCGCGACTCGCCCTCCTCGACATCTTCGTGGCCTTCTTCCTGCTGTGCGCCGTGCACTGCCTGATCCTCGACCGCGACTGGTACCGCGCCCGGATGGCACGGCTGGTGCCCGGACAGATCCAGACCGGCTGGGGGCCGGTCCGCGCGCTGGTGTTCCGCCCGTGGCTGCTCGTCTCCGGCATCTGCTGGGGGCTGGCGTGCGGCAGCAAGTGGGAGGCCGTCTACCCCCTGGCTGCGTTCGGGGTCCTCGTCGTCGCCTGGTGCGCCGGCGCGCGCAGGTCGTTCGGCGTCACCTGGTCCGGCCCGAAGGCGCTGCTCGCCGACGGCCTCCCCGCGTTCGCCCACCTCGTGCTCGTCGCGTTCGTCGTCTACGTCGCCACCTGGACCGGTTGGCTGATGCACTCGGGCCAGTACGCGGAGTACCTCGGCGACAGCCAGTACACGCACTACGTCTCGGGCGGGTCCGACTGCGGGAAGAACATCACCTTCGACAACTCCCAGCACTGGCCGGCCCACGACCAGCCGGTCGAGCACGGCATCCCGGGTCTCGTGCAAGGCCTCAACTCGTTGTGGCACTACCACCGCGACGTCTACGTCTTCCACACCCACTTCCTCACCGGGTGCACCCACACCTACGCCTCCCAGCCTCGCGGCTGGCTGCTGCTCAACCGGCCCGTCGGCGTCGACGCGCAGACCGACATCAAGCCCGGTGTGGACGGCTGCAACGCCCCCCAGGGCAGCGACTGCCTGCGCCAGGTGCTGCTCCTCGGCACCCCGATGCTGTGGTGGGGCGGGGTCCTGGCCCTGCTCTACGCCGTACTGATGTGGGTCGGCGCGCGCGACTGGCGGTTCGGCGTCGCCGTGGTCGGCGCGGCGTCGACCTGGCTGCCGTGGTTCCTGTACGCCGGGCGGCCGATCTTCAGCTTCTACTCGATCATCACACTGCCGTTCCTGGTCCTCGCGATCACGCTGGCGCTCGGCAAGCTGCTCGGCACGTCGCGCGAGCCGTCGCCCCGGCGCACGGTCGGCGTGGTGATCGCGGGGTCGTACGTCGTTCTCGTGATGCTGAACTTCGCGTGGTTCTGGCCCATCTACACCGACGGCCTGCTGACCCATGCCGAGTGGCTCCAGCGCATCTGGTTCGCCCGCTGGATCTGACCGCCCTTCGTCCGAGCTCGCGAGGACGAAGAGGAGGCGGTCAGGTTGAGGAGCGTCGACGCAGGCTCGAGCTACTGGTGCCCGGCGACCGTGTGCGGCACGTAGCCGGCGCCCAGGTCCTCGACCTCGTCGTCGGTCAGCTCGAGGTCGACGGCGGCGATGGCATCGTCGAGATGCTCCCGCCGGGTGATCCCGACGATCGGTGAGGTGACCGCGGGCTGCGCGAGGAGCCAGGCGAGCGCCACCTGAGCCGGAGCCACGCCGCGACGCTGCGCCACCGCGAGCACCCGGTCCACCACGGCCCGGTCCTCGTCGCGGTAGAGCGACGTCCCGAACTGGTCGGTCTCGGAGCGAGCGGTGCGGGTGTCCCACGGGCGCGTGAGGCGGCCGCGGGCCAGCGGGCTCCAGGGGATCACGCCGACGCCCTGGTCCTGGCAGAGCGGGAGCATCTCGCGCTCCTCCTCGCGGTAGATCAGGTTGTAGTGGTTCTGCATGGAGACGAACGGCGTCCAACCGTGCTTCTCGGCGACGTGCTGGGCCTTGGCGAACTGCCAGGCGAACATCGACGACGCCCCGAGGTAGCGCACCTTGCCGGCCTTCACCACGTCGTGCAACGCCTCCATCGTCTCCTCGATCGGCACCTGAGGGTCCCAGCGATGGATCTGGTAGAGGTCGACGTAGTCGGTCTCGAGCCGGTTCAGGCTGGCGTCGATCTCCTGGAGGATCGCCTTGCGGGAGAGTCCGGCGCCGTTGGGGCCGGGTCGCATCCGACCGTTGACCTTGGTGGCGAGGACGACGGCCTCGCGGTCGACGTGCTTCCACAGCGAACGCCCGGTGTACTCCTCGCTGGTGCCGGAGGAGTAGACGTTCGCGGTGTCGAAGAAGTTGATCCCCGCGTCCAGGGCGGTCTTGATGATCTCTTCGGCAAAGTCTTCGTCACGGGTCCAGGGCCGGTCCTGTCCGCCGTCGCCCCAGCTCATGCATCCGACGGTGACGCGTGAGACCTCGAGTCCGGTGTTGCCCAGCCTGGTGTACTGCATGTGCCCTCCTCCGAGTCGCTCCGAGTCGCTACCCCTCCACCCTGCCACGCCGCACGAGAGGCCCGACCATGACCCGTACCGCCGTCTCCACGTCCGACGCTCCCGCGGCCCTGGGGCCGTACAGCCAGGCGATCGTGGCCCAGGGCCTGGTCTTCTGCTCGGGCATGCCGGGCATCGACCCCGCGACCGGCACGGTCCCCGAGGGCATCGAGGCCCAGACCGAGCAGGCCCTGAGGAATCTGGAGGCCGTGCTGACCGCGGCCGGCTCCTCGTTGTCAGATCTGGTCAAGACCACGATCTTCTACGCCGACGTGGCGGACTTCCCCGCGCTGAACGCGGTCTACGAGCGGTTCATGCCCGATCCGCCGCCGGCCCGGTCCGCGCCCGCGAACGTGCGGCTCCCACGGGGTCTGCTGGTCTCGATCGAGGCGATCGCAGCGGTGGATGGCCCGTGAGACGGGCCTCGGCAGGGGCCGGGGGAACACGTCACGCGTGCGTCGCGAACGACGCACGCGTGACGCCTAGCCCCCCGGCCAAGCATGTGCATTCTACCTGTGTTGCTGCATGGTGCCGAGCCCCCCAGCTCGTGACCGATCGTAGGTGTCGACCTAGTCAGAACGAACCATCGGAAACGAATTTGCCTGCAAACTTCCTCTGTTTGGCACATTTAGTGACCACAAGTGCCTTACGTCAGTCACAATCAGCACATGGACTCCGCTGACGTAGCGCTGCTCAAGGAGATCGACCCCTCCCAGTTGGGCGATCGCCTGCGCGCTGCGCGCGTGGCGAAGGGCTGGACACAGACTCAGTTGGCCGGTGAACACATCTCGGTCGGCTACGTCTCCCGGATCGAGTCCGGGCAGCGGCGCCCCAACGCCGCCGTCCTCGACGACATGGCCGGGCGCCTCGGCGTGCCGGTCGAACACCTGATCCGCGGGGTCACGTCCCGCGAGTACGACGAGATCAGGCTGACCCTCGACTTCGCCGAGCTCTCCCTCGAGTCCGGCCAGCACCTCGAGGCCGAGTCCCAGGCGCGTCAGGCGCTGGATCGCGCCCTCGCCGGCTCCCAGGAAGACCTCGCGTACCGGGCGCGCTACGTGATCGCCCGTGCCCTGGAGAACCTCGGTTCCATGGACGACGCCATCCTCGAGCTCGAACCCCTGGTCTTCGGCCAGAGCGGTGGGCTGCTCCGCGTCAAGTGCGCGATCGCGCTCAGCCGCTGCCTGCGCGAGTCCGGTGACCTCAGTGCCGCGATCGAGGTCGGGGAGCGCGTGGGCAAGCAGCTCGAGGGCTCCCACCTGGACTGCTCCGACGAGGCCGTCCAGCTGGCGGTAACGCTGGCAGGTGCCTACTTCTTGCGCGGTGACTCGGGTCATGCCATCCGGCTGTGCCGCAAGGCGATCGCCAAGGCCGAGGACCTGAAGTCACCGGCAGCTCGCGCCGCGGCGTACTGGAACGCCAGCGTCTTCGAGGCGGAGCAGGGCTCCGTGGCCAACGCCGTCCCGCTCGCGGAGCGTGCCCTCGGTCTGCTGTCAGAGGGTCAGGACACCCGCAACCTCGCACGGTTGCGCACGGCCTTGGGCACGATGCAGCTCCAGCTCGACCCGCCCGACGTCAGCGAGGCGCAACAGCACCTCTCGAAGGCGGCCGAGGAGCTGCTCTGGTCGAGCGCGAGCCCGATCGAGATCGCTCGCAACGAGCTGGCCCTCGCGCGTGCCCACTATCTCGACGGCGACCTCGGCCGGGCGGACGACACGTGCGCAGAGGTCATCACCATCGCAAGGGACGAGGCACCCATCCTGGCCGCTGACGCCCAGTCGCTCTCGGGTCAGATCGCGGCGGCGCACGGAGATGTCGAAGGCGCCAAGCGGGCCTATCGCAATGCCGTGTTCCTGCTGACTGGCGTCGGCGCGGACCACGATGCGGCCCAGCTGTGGTTCGAGCTCGCCGATCTCCTCGAGGACGTCGGCGACGTGGATGCCGCCCGTGATGCCTACCGGAGCGCCGCAGCCTCATCCGGACTGCGGTCGCGTGCCAAACTTCGGGTCCGCGTCACCCACTGAGCGGACCGCGACCTTCAGGGAAGGTCAGCAGCAGAGGCTGGCGTCGCGCGCGTTCGGGGCGATGTGCGTCTTGCCCGCGTTGTCGGCCGTGGCCGGCGCGATCGCTGCAACGCCGAGCGTCGCCACGACGGCGGTCACGACGGCAGCGAACTTGATCCTGGTCTGACGAGTCATGTCAAAAATCTCCCTGTGTGGTGCCGGCTCCGAGCTCCGGGAGAAGCATGGAGCATGCGGTGGCAAATTTGGAAGTCTTGACAATCAGTGGAGTGTCGGCGGGAGCCCCTCTTCCGTGTGACTTTGCCCCCGTTCCACGCCTGATTCACGCGTGAACAGCGCTTCCGACGGGCTGTTTCGTAAAATCCTCGAAGTTTTCTCCAATCGCGCTTCCGCAGCGGCAACCCGTGTAAACTTGAGTCAACATCAGGAGGCAACCCCCCAGCTCCCCGATGCAGACCTTGCAGGCGCCAGCCCCCCAGGCCCACCGGCTAGGTCCGTAACTGGATCACTTCAGTTGCGCCAGACCCCCCGCACTCGTGCGGGGGGTCATTACATTTTCCGGACCTGCACGCCGGACGCGGCGTTGCTCGCCGACCCGGTCCGCCCGTATGCGCGTCTCCCCTGTGCAGCCACGTCCTCGGACCAGGGAATCACCACCGAGTGGGCCAGGGGTCGAGCCGGCGTCTCGTCAGGTCGCACGTACTGGGCGCCGGGTTCCACGTGTCGTGAGGGACCTGGGGTGACCCTCGGCGAGCACCTCCCGCGCGACCACTCCGATCGTCGCGCCACGGAACTCAGAGCGGGGCGGGGCCAGGCACGGCGGACGACGCCAGCGACCGTCTTGCGCACCGTTTCCCCAGGCTACGTAGGGGTTGTGGCAGTCGAAGGGGGTTCACGAGAGCGGGTGCACGTCGATCCGCCGCTCGGTGCGCACACCACCGCGCGGCGGCGGCTCGTCTGCTCGGAGCGGCCCGCGGACGGAGCCTCCCGGCCGGGCCGGGCAACGCGTTCGGGGGGTGACGGAGCCCCGTCCGGTTCATCACGTCGGACGACGCGGTCCCTGGCCCCTGGCCGGTACGAGCTGGTCGGCCAGCCCGGACAGCAGCGGGTTGTCGATCTCGGATGCCAGGATCGCGGCCATTCCGGCGTCGCCGTCGTCTCCCAGGGCAGCGCCATGGATCATCGCTCGCACGGTCAGCTCACGCATGCCGGTCCGTGACGACCGGTCGTGCATCTCCTCGACCCACCCTCCGGTGCGCGGATCACCGTGGCGACGCCCCAGCTCGCAGAGTGCGTCGAGGATGTGGATATCCAGCCAGACGTACGGATCGGCCCGTCGGGTGCAGCGGGTCCGCCCATCCAGGAGCGTCGTGATCGCCCCCTCGCCGTCGCCCGACGCGTCGGCCACCAGAGCGAGACCCCGGGCCGAGATGCCTTCCCAGCACGGATCTCCGATCTGGCACGCTCGCGCCCAGGACTGCTCGAGAGAGTCCGACGCGGCGGCGACGTCGCCCTGGGCCAGGAGCGCCTGACCGAGAAGCGCCTGCGGCCAGGGGCGGAACGACAGCCAGTGATCGGCCTCCGTCACGGCGAGCGCGGCCCGGAGCCGATCCTCCGCCTCGGCGGCGTCACCGCGCAGCAGGCTGATCCGGGCGAGCATGGACAGCGCGTACGCCTCGCGCCGCGGCTCGTGCAGCTCGCGCGACAGACAGGTCGCGTCCTCGAGCAGGCGCATGGCAAGGGGATAGTCCGCACGATCGCTGGCGACGGAGCCCAGGTACGTCATCGCCTTCGCGCGGGTCGACGACACCTCCGACCCGTCCAGGACCTGCGTGAGCCAGCGCTCCGCGCGGTCGTAGCGCGCGCGCAGGAAGTCGACGTACCCCAGCTCCGCGCGCCCCCGCGCCGCCGCCTCGGCATCCCCGTCGGCGAGAGCGATCCGCTCCACCTCGGTCAGGGTCGCCACGCCCTCCTCGTCGAGTCCGCCGAGGGTGTGGATGAGGGCCTCCGCGAGCACCAGCCGGGTCTCGACGCGGAGGCTCTGCACCTCTGCGCGGTCGGCCAGACGGACCGCCGTCTCGTACGACGCGACCCCCGTGGCGAGGGCACCGGCCGACACGGCAGCGGTCCCGGCCTCGGTGATCGCCTGGATCGCCGTGACGTCCACGGCCTCGGTAGGGGCGCGACGCTCGCGCAACGCGAGCCGGACCGCGGCACCCGGCACGGCGCCCAGCTCGTGCTCGGTCGTGACCGCCCACGCGTCGTACTGCCGCTGCGCCGCGTCGTCCTCGCCGGCCAGGCGGTAGATCCTGATCAGGAGGGCCTGATGGTTCTCGTCCAAGGGGCTCATCAGGGCCGCCCGGACCGCGAGGTCGCGAGCGCGGGAGAAGTCCTGGCGCGAGAGGTACCCGAGGGCGGCCTCGTGCAGGATCGACTCCGCAGCCGCCGCCAGGCGACGCCGCTGCGAGAGGAGCCAGGCCTCGAAGGGAGCGGCGTTCGCGACAGTCAGGCCGTCGAGGAGGTCGGCCCCGAGGCCGGGCAGGTCGACCGCGTCGTGCCAATGCCCATGGACGAGGACGTCGACGTCCACCCGCGCGCCGGAAGGCAAGGAGAGGACGACCGGGTCACCGTCGAGCACACCACCGGGGCCGAGACCGCGACGGATCTCCGCCAGGCACCACCGCAGGGCTCGCAGCGGGTCGTCCGCCTCCGAGAACAGCAAGGAGGCCAGCCGGCTCCGGGTCGGCGGTCGCTCGGAGAGGAAGAGGAACGCGAGCACCGCCCAGCTCTTCCGGCTCCGGAAGCGGTAGCCGTCCGTCCCGTCGATCTCGAGCCCGGGGCGACCGAGCAGCCGGATCGACAGACCGGTCGAGACCTGGCCCGATGTGTCGCTGCGCATGCTCGCTCCGACGTCGTGGGTTCGCACCGGATGCCGAGATGGCGCGCTCATCATCGGGGCCGGTCGCCCGTCCGGTGCCCTGGCAGCGTGTGCCAGGAGGTGCGGATCCAGACTCGCACACCCCGTGCCCCGACGTCGGCCCGCTCGGCCCGCTCGGCCCGCCCGGCCGCTCGTCGCGACTGGCCGGCCCGGGCCGCGAGCTGTCGCTCGCGGGCCGAGGCCTGCCGCCTCTCGATCAGGGCGAGGGGGAGATCGGTGCCCCTCACGTGCCCTCCGAGACGGTGTAGATCTCCTCCGCGACCAGCCCGTGGGCCTCCCGGTGGACGGTGTGGGCGGCTTCGGCGTCCGGGGCGTCGACCAGACAGAAGATCTTCCCCGCGGCCTCGTCGACCCAGTAGCGCAGGTAGCTCACGCCGTAGGGACCCTGCGTCTCGAGGTCGGCCTGGTGCGCGGCGACGACGTCGCGCACGGAGACTCCGCCCTCGATGGTGTGTGCGTCCATGAACAGTGCCATGTCGGTGCCTTTCGATGCTCGGCCCGACGCGGTTCGTCGAGCGCGACACCCATGGCACCGCGGCTCCGTGTGACGAGGCGTGTGACAACCGAGCACGGTTCGGAACGTCTGGCTCCTCGGCCCGACCTCAGTCGCGGGCGGCGGCCTCGGAGGCGAAGAGGTTGAGGCCGAGTCGCTCGGCGAGGTACTTGGTCACGAGCTGACCGCGGACGCTGTTCCCGGCCGCGTCCAGCGGAGGAGAGAACGTCGCCAGGCCACCCTTGCCGGGGGAGACGGTGACGACGCCACCACTGACACCACTCTTGCCCGGCATCCCGATCTCGTAGAGCCAGTCGCCCGACAGCTCGTACAGGCCGGCCGTGGCCATCACCGCCAGCACCCGACGGCACACCCCGGGAACGATGACCACGTCGCCCGTCATCGGGTTCACGCCGCCGTTGGCCAGCGTGGCAGCCATCACCGCGAGGTCGTGCACGGTGACCTCGAGAGAGCACTGACGCGTGTAGATGTCGGTGGCCTGGTCGGGATCGAAGTAGAGGCGGCCGTAGCTCTCCAGGAGATGGGCGATGCCCTGGTTGCGCAGGTTGGTGGCGGACTCGGAGGCGTAGACCTCCTCGTTCACGGTGAGGTCTCGACCCGCGAACCGGGACAGCCCGTCGTGGATCCGCGTCCACTTCTCGTCCGCGGTGTCCCCGGGGACCAGGCTCGTGGTCGCCATCGCGCCGGCGTTGACCAACGGGTTCATCGTCCGGTCGATGTTCAGCTCGACCGCCATCAGGGAGTCGAACGGGAAGCCGGTGCTGTTGACGCCGAGGTGACGCCGCGCCTCGTCGTACCCGATCGCTTCGCACACCAGCGCGAACACGAAGGGCTTCGAGACGCTCTGGATCGAGAACGTCGTCTCGACGTCGCCGATCTCGAAGGACCTGCCTCTGGCTCCGACCACGGAGATCCCGAACCACTCCGGGGATGCGCCCGCCAGGATCGGGATGTAGTCGGCCACCGCGCCGTCCCCGTTGGTGCGATAGCGCTCGTAGGCCTCGGTGACGGCATCGCGGACCTGGAGGGTCTGGGGGAGCTCCCCGGTCGACACGGATGGGGGCGTCGTCTCCTCGTCGAACGGCAGAGAGTCGTGCATGGGAAGCTTCGTCATGGGTGGCCGATCGGTAGGGATGCGTCGGTGGTGGTGACGTCGTTCAGCACACGGTCCCAGCGTCGCGCCAAGGCCGCCGGATCATAGTGACGCGCGCGGCGGCGAGCGTTGCGCCCGAGCTCCAGACGCAGGACGTCGTCGTCGAGCACCCGCTCCAGTGCGGCGGCGAGGTCGTCGACCGACGTGGGTGGCACCAGGAGACCGTTGTGCTCGTGCCTGATCAGCTGCCCCGGGCCTGTCGGGCAGTCGAAGGCCACCACGGCGCTGCCGGCAGCCATGGCCTCCAGCAGCACCATCGGCATGCCTTCGAACCGCGAGCTGAGCACGAACACCTCAGAGCCCTGCAACACCCGGGGAAAGTCCGGGGTGAAGCCCATCAGCTGGACGCGGCCCGCCAGGTCGGGGGCCGACGCACGGGCAGCCAGCTCGTCCTCCAGCGGTCCGTCGCCGTAGATCCTGAGCAGCCAGGCGGGATGCCGCCCGGCCACCTGCGCCCAGCCCTCGAGCAACAGGTCGAAGCCCTTCTGTCGCACGAGCCGCCCGCCCGCAGCGACGATCGGTCGGCGGGCACGTCCGCGACGTCGTGGCCGTCGAGTGCTCGGGGCGATGGCGTTGGGGATCGCGTAGACCCTCGTCGCGGCGCCCAACAGCTTCCGGTACCGCCGCCCGTCCCTCGGGGTCAGGCTGACGACCGCGTCGAGGGAGCCGAAGTGCCGCCGGTACTCCGCTCGCGTCCGCGCCTTCGTGACGTGCAACCCCACGTGGTCGAGCGCCACGACCTTGAGGCCCTTCCGGCGGGGCAGGCGTGCCAACCCCAGGTTGATGCCTGGACGGGTGCCCAGGACCACGTCCGCGTCCGTCTCGAGGAGGTACCGGGCCAGGGCTCGGTCGGTGGCTCGTGAGAACTGGTCTGCCAGTTCGTCGTGGTGGCTCGCCAGCGAGCTCGGGAGCCGGCGATCACGCGCTGACCCCAGGAAGGCCGCCACCGCCTCTGGCGACCACGTTCGTGGCGCCCGGCCGGGACGGCGTACCAAGAGCGTCGAGACCGTGACGTTGTCGGGACATCGCAGGGCCCGCCTACGGGCCCCGGGGATCAACGCCACGACGCGCACGTCGTTCCCGAGATCGGCAAGAGCCCCGGCCATGGTGAACGTGCTCCGCGCTATGCCGCCACGCGCTGTCGCATCCAGCACGACGTAGTCGATGCGCATCTCGCCCCTCCCCCGCCAGGCTCGATCAGCGAGCTCAGCCGATCTGACCCGCTCCATCTTCGAGGATCACCTCAACCGAGGCGGCCACCGTAGTTCGGAAGTCGGAAGGCACGTCCGTAGTTCCTCGGTCCGGCGAAGTCGGTGGGGTTGTTCCCGACGTTCGCCACGATCGTGTAGCCCTCGCGGATGTAGCGGGCACGACACAGGCGCTTGCCCCGGGCCAGCTGCTCGGTCGGGCGGGACCGACCACACATCTCCGTGACCGGGTAACCGGCCTTGTTGAGCATGCGCCGGGCTGCCGCCACCTTGCTGCCGACCCGGGCGGTGTTGAACAGCACCGCCACGCCCTGCCGGTGGGCGGCCCGAGCAAAGTCACGGACCGCGAGAACACTCGTCCCCCTCCGGTAGTACGTGGCGAGGGAGGTGTTGTCGATGTCGAGGTTGATGGCGTACGCGCGGTCACCTGTGGAGATGGCATGCCGGAGATAGCGGTGCGAACCCCTCATCGCGTGCGCGACGTCCTTGTGCCACTGCCTCTCCGAGCGGAGTCGCGAGGCGCCGGTCGCCGACGACAGCGACACGGTTCCCAGAACGACGACGGCCAGCGCTCCCACCAAGGCACAGATGAGGGCGTTCCGCGGGCGACACCGGGCTGGCATGCCCCGAAGGGTACGTGCCCGACGCCCGGCCTCCGGGGTCCGGTGGCCCGAGGAGTGTCGCGCTCGGTCAGCCATGGACGAGCGACACGAGCTGAGCTGCGAGGATCACCCCGCCCAGCGCTCGCCGGAACGGGCTCGAGCCGCGGACGACCTCGTCGAGCGCCCACACCAGCAGGGCTCCGCGTCGTATGCCGTCGACCGCCTGCGTGTGCTGGGTCGACAGGTCGAACCACCCCACCACCACCGCGACCATCCAGACCCAGAGCGCCGGATTCGGCCACTGCCACACGGTCAGACGCCCGTCCGGGGACCGGAACCACCACGAAGGGGAGCTCAGACGCGCGGAGATCGGGACGATCGAGGCGGAGAGGGGCACGGCACGAAGGTACCCAGCGTCATGCGTGAGCCCGCTCGATCGTGGCTCGTGGCTCGCGCCATGGGGAAGGTCGACCTGCGCCCCGACGTGCGAGATCTGGTGGAGCTGAGGGGACTCGAACCCCTGACCCCCTCATTGCGAACGAGGTGCGCTACCAGCTGCGCCACAGCCCCTTGCGACATGCCTGCGTCGTACGACGCGAAGCGAAAGGCTAGCACCGGGCGCTGGGCCGTTCCGAATCGCCTCAGACCCGGATCTCGTCGACCTCCACGAAGCCACGGAGGGGTCGCGCGCCGGCCTCAGGAGCCGACGGCTTCCTCGCCGGGCTCGCTCTTGCGGGAGGTACGGCGGCGTACGCGCTCGGCGGCCTCGGCCTCGCGGGCGAGGGCGGAGTCGGCCTCGGTCCGGCCGGAGGTCCAGACGCCGGTGGAGTCGAGGTCGATGGTGCGGACGCTGCGGCGGGCGGGCGGCTTCGAGACGTACGTCGGCAGGGTGACCGGCACCGGGTCCCAGAGGCCGTCGGCTGTGACCGCCACGTCGGTGACCGGGGCGATCGCCCCGGTGGGAGCCGACTCGTCGCCCTCGATCGGGTCGACGTCGGTCGGGTCGATGACGGCGGTGGGGCGTGCGGAGCGTTCCTTCTTCACCATCAGCCGGCAGGCGACCAACCAGGCCACGAGCAGGCCGACCGGGATCGCGACGTAGGGCCAGGACAGCCGGCCGGTCGCGCACACGGCGACGACCGCGACGAGCGCGAGCAGCAGGACCGAGAGCACGCGGCGCCGGCGGCGGGTGGCACGGATGGTGGCAAGACGGCGGGCGGCGTACGACGCGTCGGGCGACGGCGCCGCAGCGGAGGGCTTGGTGGTCACGTCCACCTCGGCGGTGCGGCCGGGCACGACGAGCCTGGCCATCCGGGCACTCACCGGCTCGCGGCGGGCCAGCACGCGCATGCTCTGGGAGAAGCGGTCGACCGAGCGGCCCCGCACGACGTCGTCATGGTGACGGAGTGCCTTGGGGATGAGATAGGCGGCCCAGGCGACGGCGAGGGCCACGAAGATGAGTCCGCTCAGGTCCACGGCCCGACACTAGGTTCGCTTGCACAGGGCGCCGGGGATGTCAACGGGTGTGTCGCGAAATCACTCGTGTGACTGTTGGGAAAGTCGAGCCAGCATTCCGTCCGGACACTCCTCGACGGTGATGGCGTAGATGCGGTGGTCGCGCCACGCGCCGTCGATGTGCAGGTACCTCGGTGCATAGCCCACCTCGCGGATCCCGAGCTTCTCCACGACCCGCAGCGAGTTGGAGTTCTCGGGCCGGATCGCGACCTCGATCCGGTGCAGGCCGGCCGAGCGGAAGCAGTGGTCGACGACCAGCGCGACGGCGGTCGGCATCACGCCGCGGCCCGCGACGTCGCGGTCGAGCCAGTAGCCGACGGAGGCGAACTGGGCGGACCCGCGGACGATGTTGTTGACCGTCACCTGGCCCGCGAAGCGACCGTCGACCTCGACCGCGAACGGCATGCAGGACCCTTGGCGGGCAAGCCGTTGGAGCCGCGCGACCAGCGCCCGGAAGGTCGCCGGTCGCTCGTTCCCTCCGGGCGGGACCGTCGCGTCCCACGGGACGAGCCAGGCAGCATTACGACGTCGTACGGCGCGCCAGGCCCGGGCGTCGCGGTAGCCCAGGGGCCGCAGGGTGACGTCGCCGTACTTCAGCGTCACCGGCCAGCCCAGGCTCATGGTGCGCCGTTCACGTGGTCGCTCCCGACGATCTGCTCGACGGCGTGGACCAAGAGGGGCTCGAGCACCGCCATGGCGTCCTTCACCCCGCCGCGCGAGCCCGGGAGGTTGATCACGAGACAGTCGCCCGCGACGCCGGCCAGGCCTCGCGAGAGAGCGGCAGTGGGGACGCCCTGGGCGACGCCGTACGCCCGGATCGCCTCGGCGATGCCCGGCACCTCGCGGTCGAGCAAGGGCCGGGTGACCTCGGGTGTGCGATCGGTGGGGGTGAGCCCGGTGCCGCCGGTGGTCAGGACGACGCGTGCGCCACCCTGGGCCGCCGCCGCGATCGCGGCACCGACGGGCTCGCCGTCGGGTACGACGGTCGGCTGCTCGGAGGAGAAGCCGAGACGCGTCAGGAAGTCGACGAGGACCGGCCCGGTGGTGTCGTCGTACACCCCGGCCGCGGCGCGGTTGGAGGCCACGACCACCGCGGCGCGCATGCTCATCTGGCGAAGTCGCCGGACTTGCCGCCGGACTTGCTGAGGATCCGGACGTCGCTGATCACCGCGCGCTTGTCGACGGCCTTCACCATGTCGACGACCGTCAGACCCGCGACCGCGACCGCGGTCAGGGCCTCCATCTCGACGCCGGTGCGGTCGGTGGTGCGGACCGTGGCGACGATCTCGACGGCGTCGTCGGCCACCTCGAGGTCCACGGTGGCCGAGGAGATCGCGAGCGGGTGGCAGAGCGGGATCAGGGCCGGGGTCTGCTTGGCGCCCATGATCCCGGCCAGGCGCGCGACCGCGAGGGTGTCCCCCTTGGGTACGCCGGCCCCGCGGAGCAGAGCGACGACCTCCGGTGAGACCAGCACCCGGCCGGCCGCGACCGCCTCCCGGGCCGTGACCTCCTTGCCCGACACGTCGACCATCCGGGCGGCGCCGGACTCGTCGACGTGGGTCAGTCCTTCCACCATCAGAACTCCTCGTCGAGCGGTATGACGGTCACTGTCTCACCCGCCTCGACCGAGGTCACGGACTCGGGCACCACGATCAACGCGTCGGACTCCGCGAGGTCACCGATCATGTGGGAGCCCTGGGTGCCCACCGGCGTGACCGCGAGGTGGCCGTCGACGACCGACAGGGTGCCGCGGGCGTACTGCCGCCGGATCCCGGGCGAGGCCACGGCGTGGGTGAGGACGGCGTCCGCCTCGGGCCGGACGTACGGCGTACGGCCCATCAGCTTGCGGATGGCAGGCAGCACGAACTGCTCGAACGAGATGTACGCCGAGACGGGGTTGCCCGGAAGCGTCACGATCGGGACCTCGTCGTCGCCGACCGTCCCGAACCCCTGCGGCTTGCCCGGCTGCATCGCGACGCCGCCGAACCACACCGTGCCGAGCGGCGCGAGTGCCTCCTTGACCACGTCGTAGTCGCCCATCGAGACGCCACCGCTGGTCACGACGAGGTCGGCCCGGACGAGCTGGTCGGAGAGGGCGTCCATGAACGCGCGTGGCTGGTCGGAGACGATCCCGACCCGGTAGGCGATGGCCCCGGCCTGCCGGGCCGCGGCAGCGAGGAGGAACGAGTTGCCGTCGTAGATCGAGTCGTGACCGAGGGTGGTGCCGGGCTCGCGGAGCTCGGAGCCGGTCGAGATGACCACGACCCGCGGGCGGGGCCGGGAGCGGACCGAGGCGCGGCCGACGGCGGCCAGGAGTCCCAGCTGGCGAGGCCCGAGCACCATGCCCTGCTCGACGAGGAGGTCGCCGACGGCGACGTCCTGACCGGCCGGGCGAACGTGCTGCCCGACCTCGGGAGCCTGGCTGATGACGACGTTGGCGACGCCACGGTCGGTCCACTCGTAGGGCACGACCGAGTCCGCGCCGCTCGGCACGGGAGCACCGGTCATGATCTTCACGGTGGTGCCGGGCGACATCGCCAGCAGGGTCGCCTGGCCGGCACCGATCTCACCGACCACCGGGAGGTGGACCGGCGACTCCTCGCTCGCGCCGGCCACGTCGGCCTGGCAGACGGCGTACCCGTCCATCGCGGAGTTGTCGAAGCCGGGCAGGGCGACGGCGGCGTGCACATCCTCGGCCGCTGACAGCCCGAAGGCCTCCATCAGCGGCTGGTCGAAGGCCGGGAGCGGCGTGATCGCGGAGAGGATGCGGTCGCGATGGTCCTCGACGGAGACGAGCGGGTCAGTCATGCTCCAAGACGCTACCGGGCGGCACCCGGTCGGCCGCGGCCGTCTCCAGGGAGACGTCGCCGATGACCTTGACCTTGCGGCCGAAGGTCCAGTCGCCGGAGACCTTCAGCGAGGTCGCCTCGCGCAGTGAAGGGGCGCCGTCGGGGAAGCGCCGCTCGAACTCGGGCACGAGCTTGTAGTAGTCGGTGTCGAGGTCGACGAAGGGAAGGGGGTCGGCCACCGGGTCGAGCACGAAGTCCGAGCCCACGTCGTAGACGTCGGATCGCAGCACCAGCAGGTCGTTGGTGGTCTTGACCGGGACGAAGCGGTCGCGGCCGACCTCGATCGTGCGGGCTCCCTCGAAAACCTCGATGGCGGCGCCCATGGCGGTCTCGATCTGGATGACCTCCGACGTAGAGGGGTCGGACGGGTCGACGGTCTTGACGTTGCGGATCAGCGGCAGGCCGAGGATGCCGTGGCGGGCGTCGAGCGCGTCGCTCATCGCACGCAGGTCGAACCAGAGGTTGTTGGTCGAGCAGTACTTGTGGCGATCGAGGTCGGCGAGGGCCTTCCTGTCCTGGGCCGAGGTCTGGGCGGTCTCACGTAGGACGATCCGGCCGTCGGACTTCCGGCGGGCGAAGTGCCCGCCCTTGCGGTCGGCAGGGGTACGTCGTACGGCCTCGATCGCGAACGGCGCACCAGATCCGGCGAACCAGCCGGCGAGGGTGGCGGACGGAACCGCGCCGAGGTTGTCGGAGTTGGACACGAAGACCCGCTCGTAGCCCTGGTCGAGGAGGCTCTGGAGCAGCCCGGTGCCGCGCAGCGCGGTGTAGAGGTCGCCGTGGCCGGGTGGGCACCACTCGAGGTCGGGCTTCCTGGGGAAGCTGACCGGCGACAGGTCCTCGGCGAGCAGCTTCGGCTCGCGGTTCTGCAGGAACTCCAGGGGCAGGCCGTCGACCGGCAGGTCGGCGTACCTGGCGAGGGCATCCATGGTGTCGCTGGAGGTGCGGAAGCTGTTCATGAAGATCAGCGGCAGCGGGGCGTCGTGGGTGCGCCGCAGATGGAGCACCTGGCGGGCGATCACGTCGAGGAACGACCAGCCCTTGCGGACGCAGAGCAGGCTCTTGGCGCGGTCCATGCCCATCGAGGTGCCGAGCCCGCCGTTCAGCTTGATCACGGCGGTCGTGCGCAGCGCGGCGGAGGCTGCCTCGTCATCGACCTCGACGTCGGCGAGCGCCTCCATGTCGATCGGCTCGATGGTCGACTCGGGGATCAGGCCGGTCTCGCCGTGCTCGAGCAGCCGGTAGTAGTGGGCGAAGGTGTCGATCGCGACGGGGTCGATGCCCGCGTCCTCCATCTTCGCCCGGGCACGGTCGAGTCCGGCGCTGCTCATGCCGTCGATCGTAGGCTTGCCCGGTGCCCCCACCGCAATCGCGATCCGGCAGCGAACCCGCATCCGCCGCCGCTGTGGCGAAGATCGCGCTGCGCGACCGGATCCACACGTCGCGACATCGGCGACCGCTGGTGGAGATGGTCGAGGCGGGGCAGGGCCTGGCGGCCGTGCTCACCGCCCGGCCGGAGGTACGACGGGCGGCCACGGTGGCGGCGTACGTCTCGATCGGGAACGAGCCCGGCACCGGTGCGCTGCTCGACGCGCTGTCCGGGCTGGGCAAGCGGGTGATCCTGCCTGCACTGCAGCCGGACATGGACCTCGACTGGGGCACCTGGCGCGGCGCGACGTCGTTGGCGCCGGCACGGATGGGTCTCCTCGAGCCCGTCGACCGGCTGGGCGTGGAGGCGATCGGCACCGCCGACGTGGTCGTCGTACCCGGGCTCGCCGTCTCCCGTGCGGGCGACCGGCTCGGCCAGGGTGGCGGCAGCTACGACCGGGCTCTGGGCAGGGTGCCGGTCGGGACGCCGGTGGTGATCTGCCTCTACGACGACGAGGTCGGGCTCGACGTACCGGTCGACGACCACGACCGCCCCGTCACCGCCGCCGTCACCCCCACCCGCTGGATCCCCCTCCGCTGACCCCGCCCGATCGCCGGTCGAGCGAAGTCGAGACCCCGATCGCCGGTCGAGCGAAGTCGAGACCCCGATCGCCGGTCGAGCGAAGTCGAGACCCCCGATCGCCGGTCGAGCGAAGTCGAGACCCCCGATCGCCGGTCGAGCGAAGTCGAGACCCCCGATCGCCGGTCGAGCGAAGTCGAGACCCCCGATCGCCGGTCGAGCGAAGTCGAGACCCCCGATCGCCGGTCGAGCGAAGTCGAGACCCTCTGTCCACAGCCGCCACGACCGGCCAAGCGGTTCTCTCGACTCAGTCTCACTATCGTGGCATGGCCTGGACCTACATCCTCGAATGCTCCGACCGCTCTTTCTACGTCGGCAGCACTCGCGATCTCGACCAGCGGCTTGAGCAGCACCAACTAGGACTCGGGGCGACGTACACCCGACGCCGGCTCCCGGTCAGACTCGTATGGGCAGCCGAGTTCGAGCATGTCGGCGCGGCCTTCGCCTTCGAGAAGCAGGTGCAGAACTGGGGTCGCGCCAAGAGGATCGCGCTGATCGAGGGCCGCCTCGACGACCTGCCTCAGCTCGCCCGCGGAACGGATCGCGACGCGTGGGATGCGGAGCATCGTCACGACGTCTGAACCGGGTCTCGACTCCGCTCGACCGACGAGAGTCCGCTCGACCGACGAGAGTCCGCTCGACCGACGAGGGCCCGCTCGACTGATGGGAGTCCGCTGGGCCGACGAATCGCCCGGGTCTCGACTCCGCTCGACCAACGAGAGTCCGCTCGACCGACGAGGGTCCGCTCGACAGACCAAGGTCCGATCGGCCGACGAACCGTCCGGGTCTCGACTCCGCTCGACCGACGAGGGCCCGCTCGACCGACGAGGGTCCGCTCGACCGACGAGGGCCCGCTCGACCGACGAGGACCCGCTCGACCGACCGCGGGAAGGGTCAGGCGGGGCGGAGGGTGAGGGTGTGTTCCTCGGCGGCGTCGACGGCCGGTTTCGAGAACGCCCAGGGGAGGGTCTCGCCGCGGGCCCAGAGGTCGGTCTGGTCGGTGTAGTGCGAGTCGAAGGCATGACCGGACTCACCGGTGAGGTTCACCCACCGGGAGTCGTCGAGGTCGGCGAGGTCGACCACCATCCGCATCGACGGGGCCGAGGTGACCACGAAGCGGTTGCGGAAGTCGTCGCTCGCGGCGTCCCACCCTGCCGCGTCGACCATCGCGTCTCCGCCGGGCACCTCCCAGCCACCCCGGTTCAGCAGCCGCTCGACGGGTCCGATCCCCGACTCCCCCAGGGTCTGGTTGTGCAGGTCGAGCTCGTGGATCTGCCCCCAGGACCAGCCGTCCGGTGTGCGCGACTCGAGGCGGGTCAGGTCGTCCCGCGCCTCGATCATCACCCCGCGGAGGATGGTGTCGCGGGTCTCCCGCTCGGGGGTGCTGACGTCGTTCCACCACGGATCGTCGGGATGACGCAGCAGCCGCGTCACGACCGCCATCCACCGGTCGCCGCCGTCGGGCCACTGGTCCTCCGGCAGCTCGTCGTGGAAGGTCGCGGCGAGCAGGTCACTCCACACCACGTTGTAGTACGCCGCCGCCGCGCTGTCGGCGGGCTGCCGGAAGTCCCATGACCGCAGCAGCTTCTGCCCGGCCGAGTAGTAGCCGCGCGGCAGGTCGACGTCGAGCAGGTAGGGCACGAGCACCGGCGCCATCGGGTTGCGGGTGTCGAGCTGGGCGTCGGTCATGTCGGCGACCGAGAGCTTCGCGCCGTCGCGCAGCCGCGACATCAGCAGCTCGCGGATCCGGGTGGACCGGTAGCCCTGGTCCCAGTCCCGGGTCAGGTAGTAGGGGTAGCCCGGCGCGGTCACGGCCTGGTTCGCGGTGACCACGAATCCGTCAGTCGGGTCGAGCACGCTGGGCATCGCCCGGAACGGGACGTAGCGGCCGGTCCAGTCGTCCGCCGGTCGCCAACCCGCCGACGGCCACTGACCGTCGTTGCCGGGCCGGCGGATCGGGATCCGGCCGGGCGCCTGGTACCCGATGTGGCCGGCGCGATCGGCGTACACCAGGTTCTGCGCGGGTACGGCGAACCGCGAGGCCGCGCGGCGGAAGCCCGTCCAGTCCCGGGCGGTGTCGAAGTCGAGGATCGCGTCCGCGGTGCGCGACGGCTGGTCGCCGGTCCAGGCGAGCGACACGGCGTAAGAGCCGCCGCCGACCGGTGTCTGCGCGCCGACGTCACGCACCTCTGACGAGACGTCGGAGAGGATCGGGCCGTGCGCCGTGGAGCGCACGGTGATCGTGACGTCGGTCTGCCCGTCGACGTGGATGGTCTCGCGACGCTCGCGCAGTGGCAGCCAACGCCCGCCGTGCAACCACCTGTGGCCACGGAGCCGTTCCAGGTAGAGGTCGGACACGTCGGGGTCCAGGTTGGTGAACCCCCAGGCGATGTCGGCGTTGTGTCCGAGCACCACACCGGGCACGCCCGAGAAGGTGAAGCCCGACACGTCGAGGGGGCAGCGCGGCCCGACCACGTTGCAGTGCAGGCCGATCTGCATCCAGATGCCGGGGATGCTGACGCCGAGGTGCGGGTCGTTGGCCAGCAGCGGCTCGCCGGTGGTCGTGTGTGCACCGTCGACGACCCAGCTGTTGCTCCCGATGCCGCTTCCGCGTCCCATCAGCTGCGGGATGTGCGCCAGCCCGCGGCCCAGCCGACGCAGGGCGCCGCGCTCCCCCACGTCGTACGACGGTCGCGCGCGGTCTCGTGCCTCGAGCCCGGGCGCGTCCTGCTGGAACGTTCCGTGGACGACCGCGCCCTGGTCGACGATCGGCGGGTGCAGCCCGTAGTCGTAGCCCGGGTAGAGCTGGTCGACCTGGGCCTGCGTGTGGCCCCGGAGGTCGAGCACGCGGTCGATCTCGTCGTCCATGTTGCCGCGGAGGTCCCACGCCATCGCCTCGAGCCAGCTCAGCGAGTCGACCGGGGTCCAGGGCTCGGGGTGGTAGTCGAGGCCACCGGCCTCCAGCAGCGTGTACTCCAGCGACATGTGGCTCAGCGAGTGGGTGGTGACGTAGGCGTTCACACCGTCGGCGTACGCCTGCAACGCCTCGCGGGTCCGCGGCTGCAGCTGGGGGATCGCCTGCGCGGCGGTGCGCCGCCAGCCGAGGGTGCGCACGTACTCGTCGGTCTCCAGCGTGGTGCTGCCGAACATCTCGCTCAGGCGGCCGGAGGTGATGTGGCGGCGTACGTCCATCTCGAAGAAGCGGTCCTGCGCCGCGACGTACCCCTGCGCCTGGATGAGGTCGTGGAGGTTGTCGCCGTAGAGCTGCGGGATCCCGTGGCCGTCGCGGACCACGGTCACCGGAGCCGACAGCCCGGTCACGTCGATCGTGCCGTCCACCTGCGGGAAGGGCCGGCGGACGAGCGCCACCCCGGCCGCGAACGCCGCGATCAGGACCAGCACCAGCACCACGCAGACGTACGTCGTGACGCGCAGCGGCTTGGGCAGCGACCGGAAGGTGTCGAGCCATCCTCCGTCGTCGGCGGTGTCGTCGGTGGCGTCGTCGGGAGGCGGGTGCGCGTCGCCCGCCGGTCCGGTCGTACTGAGGCTCATCGCCTGGCATTGTGCCGTACCATTGGCAGTCGACGGCGGCGAGTGCCAGCCGGCCCACCACCAGCACGACCCGAGGACACACCGCCTTGCCCACCTACCAGTACCGCTGCACCGAGTGCGACCACGCGTTCGAGGAGTTCCAGAGCTTCACCGACGACGCCCTGAGCGTCTGCCCCGTCTGCGGCGGTCGCCTGCGCAAGGTGTTCAACGCCGTGGGCGTGGTGTTCAAGGGTTCGGGCTTCTACCGCAACGACAGCCGGTCGACGAGCTCGTCCGCCACCAACGGCGCGAAGTCCGATGCGGCCTCCGGCTCCTCCACCGGCTCCGACTCCTCGTCGAGCTCCTCGGACTCCTCCGGCTCGAGCTCCGCCTCCGGTTCGTCCGACTCGTCGTCGACGACGACGTCCCCGACCGCGGCCGGGTCGCCCTCCGCGAGCTGACCCCTGTGGAGAGGCCCGGCGGGCCTCGCCGAGCCCGCCTACGGTCGGGGGATGTCCTCGTCGTCCGACGCGCCCGCGTTCCCGACCGGGCGTCGTGAGCGCGTTCGTCGGGCCGTACGTCGGGTGGTCCTGGCCCGGCGCCGCCCGCTCGCCGCGGGCTGCGCGGGTGTCGCGGTCCTCGCCGGGCTGCAGGCCGCACGTCCGGCTCCGGCCCCGACCGTCCCGGTCCGGGTGGCCGCCCACGACCTCGTCTCCGGTGCGGTGCTGTCTCCCGACGACCTGGTGACGCGGCACTTCCCGGCCGACCTCGCACCGCCCGGGACGTCTGCCCACGCGGTCGGTCGCACCCTCGCGGCCCCCGTCCGAGCCGGCGAGCCGGTGACCGACGTACGGCTCGTCGCGCCCTCCCTCGTGTCCGGCTACCCCGGCCGGGTCGCGCTCCCGGTCCGCGTCGTCGACCCCGACTCGGTCGCTCTGCTGCGGGTCGGCGACCGGCTCAGCCTGGTCGCCGCCGACCCGCGCCGGGGTACGGCGTCCTACGTCGCGGTCGACGTGCCGGTGCTCGCCCTCCCGCAGCCCGACACCGGCTCCCCCGACCCGGGATCGGCTTCGCTACCAGGGCGGCTGATCGTGATCGGGGCCCTCCCGGGCGAGGTTGCCCGGATCGCGAGCGCCGCTGCGACCGACCTCCTCAGCATCGTCATTTCGGGCTAGCGTGGCGCCCGTCCCGCCCAGCCAGGGCCGCCTCCGGGTCGGCCACAGAGGAGCGTCCATGTCCGGGTTCAAGAACTTCATCCTCCGCGGCAACCTCGTCGAGCTCGCCGTCGCCTTCATCATGGCGCTGGCGTTCGCCGCCGTCATCAAGGCCACCGTCGACCTCCTGATGGGCATCATCGGCAAGGCCGGGGGCCACCCCGACTTCAGCTCCTACCAGCCGGGCGGGCTCCTCATCGGTGTGTGGATCACAGCCGTGATCTCGTTCCTGATCACCGCAGCGGTCGTCTACTACGTGATCGTGGTGCCCTACACCGAGGCCAAGGAGCGCTTCTTCCCCAGTCCCGAGCCGGGCACGCCCGAGGACGTCCAGCTCCTGCAGGAGATCCGCGACCTGCTGCTCCAGCAGAACGGCGGGGGCTCGGCCACGATCACGCCGCCCATCCCCTGACAGCTCGGCCCACGGCCGGCCCGCCGGGTCAGCCGTGGTGCGGTGGCACCTGCGAGCGCAGCCAGCGGTCACCGGCGTCCTCGCTCGACGCCTCGGCCGTGGTCTCGGGGTCGCGCTCGTCGGAGGTGGTCTCCGGGAGCACGTCACCGAAGACGGCGGCGAGCCGGCGGCGCCGCTGCCAGTCCGACTCTTGGGAACCCGGCTCGTCGGAGCCCGGCTCAGCCGGGCTCTCGTCGCGAGGGGGCCGCTCGGCCATCAGGCGCAGAGGCCGTTGGCGAGGTTCTCCTGCGCCGCCTGCTGCTCGGCCTCGCTGTTGTGCGGCTTGCCACCGGGCTGGTGGGTCACGCCCGGGATGTGGTGGGCGTTGATCGATCCGCTGAGGAGCGACTTGGGCAGGACCTTGTCGTTGATGAGGTCCTTCCACAGGAGGTTCGCCGTGGGTGCCCAGACCACGCGGTTGGGATCGTTGGGATCGACCTCCCAGGGCGTGGTGACGAACTGCACCTTGTCGAGACCGATGTGGCGGAACTGGTAGCCGAGGCCGACCAGCTTGGCGAGGCTCTTCAGCCCGGGGTCGACCGTGAGCGACTTGGTCGCCGCGTCGAGGAACTTGGTCAGGTGGATCGGGTTGGCCAGGGTGTTCGCGCTGACGGCCGCGTGCGCCATCGAGGCGATGAACGCCTGCTGCCGCTTCATCCGGCCGATGTCCGAGCCGTTGCCCAGGTCGTGCCGCTCGCGGACGTAGTTGAGCGCCTGGGTGCCGGTGAACTTGTGCGTGCCGGCGGGCAACGTGATGTGGCCGATGTCGTCGTTCACGGCGTGCGGCAGGCAGACGTCGACCCCGCCGATGGCGTCGACCATCGACTTGAAGCCGGCGAAGTCGACGACGATGAAGTGGTCGACCGGCACGTGGGTGAGCTGCTCGAACTGCTCGATGGTGCACGCCGGGCCGCCGATGTTGAACGCGTCGTTCCACATCGCGCCGGTCGTCGCGGCCGAGATCTCCTTGCCGCCGTTGTCGTAGCAGGCGGCGCGGTTGACGACGGAGTCGCGCGGGATGCTCACGCCGTACGCGTGCTGCCGGTCACCCGAGAGATGGAGCAGGATCGTGGTGTCCGATCGCTTGCCGATGCCCGTCAGGTTGTCGATGTGGTCGCCCGGCGCGTCGCGGTTGTCGGACCCCATCACCAGGATGTTGATCGGGCCGGACGGGCCGGTCGGCACCTTGTGGGTCGGTCGGTTCTTGATCGCGTTGCTGACGTCGAGGACGTTGAGGTTGGAGTTGTAGTGCCGATAGAGGAACACCACGCTCAGCCCGGTCACGAGTGCGATCACGACCATCGTCGCGGCCACGACCTTGCCCACGGTGTGGTGGACCTTGACCTTGCCCTTGCGCTTGCCTCCGGCCGCGACGTCGCCGGTCTGCCCGGCGTCGGGCGGCACAGCAGACATCGATCAGACCTCAGAGTTGGCATCAAGCCGGCCAGGGCGCGGCCGGGGCTCCTCCGAACCTACGGGGAGTGACCAAATTGTGACCGGCACGTGGCCGAGACACAATTCCTCGCCCGGCGGCAGCGCCAGGCGGGGCAGATGACGTCGCCGCCGCCCCGGGCCACACTGGGTGGATGCGACGTCTCGTCTCGGTCCTGCTGCCCCTCTCCTTCCTGATCGTGGCGGCGTGCTCCTCGGCGTCCTCGACGTCCTCGACGCCCCCGAGATCCGTTCCGGTCCGGGGAGCCTCAGGCGTCGCAGCCACGTCGTTCACCCCGTGGTGGACCTACCACCACAGCCCCGACCGTGCCGGTCACGTCGCCCACCCTGCCGGCAGCCCGCTGAAGCCGGCCTGGAGGAAGAACCTCGGCAACGCCGTCTACGGCGAGCCGCTCGTCGTCGGCAGCACGCTGATCACCGCGACCGAGGGCGACCGGGTCTTCGGACTCAACGCCCGCACCGGGAAGGTGCGGTGGAAGAAGAGCCTCGGCCGACCCCAGCCCTTGAGCGGTCTGCCGTGCGGCAACATCGACCCGCTCGGCATCACCGGCACCCCGGCCTACGACCCGGGGACCGGCTCGGTCTTCGTCGTCGCCGAGACGCGCGGCGGGCACCACACCCTCTGGGCGCTCAACGCCGTGACCGGCAAGAAGCGGTGGCACGAGTCCCTGGACGTGCTTCCGAAGCGCAACCGCAAGGCCGAGCAGGAGCGCTCCGCGGTGCTCGTCGAGCACGGCCGCGTGGTCGTCTCCTTCGGCGGCCTGGCCGGCGACTGCGACAACTATGTCGGCTACGTGACCTCGACCTCCGTCACCGGCCGGGGCCGGACCTTCCACTACGCGGTCCCGACCGCGCGCGAGGCCGGGATGTGGGCGCCGCCCGGCCCGGTGCTCGGACGCAACGGCCACGTGTACGTCGCCAGCGGCAACGGCGCCGAGCTGAACGGCAAGTTCGACAAGTCCGACTCCGTGACCGAGCTCAGCGCCAAGAAGCTGAAGCGGCTCTCGCTGTTCGCCCCGACCACGTGGCGCGACGACAACCAGCGTGACCTCGACCTCGGGTCGTCGTCCCCGGCCTCCGTGCGCGGCATCCACCGGATCGTCATCGCCGGGAAACGCGGCGTCGTCTACCTCCTGCACGAGCACTTCGGAGGGGTCGGCTCGGCGATCCGCAAGCTGGGCGGTTGTCATGCCTTCGCGGGAGCGGCGGTCACCGGCCGAACGGTGCTGATGCCGTGCCTCGGCGAGAACCAGGTGCGGGCGTTGCGGGTCGGGCGGCACCACCTCCACTGGACCTGGTCGGCGGGTCTGTACGGCTCCCCGGTCATCGCCGGGAACCGTGTGTACGTCGCCGACCGGAACTCCGGTGACCTGTTCGTGCTCCGTCTCGACACCGGCCACGTGGTCCAGCGCATCCACGCCGGCACCCTCACCCACTTCCCGTCCGAGGTCGTCGACGGCGGTTTCGTCTTCGTGCCCACCCTGTCCGGGATCACGGCGTTCCACGGCTGACCACGGCTGACCACGGCTACGGAACGGTTCTGTCCACCTCGACGTAGCCCCCGCCGCCCACCGCTGACGTGGTCACCTGGACGGGACCGAAGATCTGCATCGGTATCTGGATCGGGTGCTTGCCGTTCGTGAAGTCTCCGCCGCTCCACATGCGTTCCCGTCGTCGTACGTCAGTCCCCGAGCGCGAATCGTTTCGTGCGCCGCGGACCCGTGCCACGATCGACTCATGGATGACGTCCAGCCGACCTACGCCGAGGCCGCCGCCTTCTGGAACTCGCTGAGCAAGGAGTGCCGCCAGGTGCTCCTGGACGGCTACGACGGGGAGCATCCCTGGTCGCTGGCGGTGCAGCTCGAGGAGGGCGGGATGTTGTTCGAGACGGTTCCGTCCCCTGGCGACCGCGTCGTGTCGATCGCCGAGGAGGGCGCCGACGGGCGACCCGTACCTCCCGTGTCCGGAGGGGTGGATCTGGTGCTGGCGCACGAGCTCGCGCGGATCCTGGACCGCGGGCAGGTGGGGGACGTGGACCTCGAAGGTTGACCTACGGATCAACCGCCGATGCAGCCCGCGACCGACTCAGACGGTTCGGTCGTTGGCGATCTGGCTGCACAACGCCCAGATGACCAGGACGTCGAGCGCGATCACGGCCAGCGACCAGAACGGGTAGTACGGCATGAACATGAAGTTCGACAGCATCGAGACCCCCGCGATGCCCACGCCGAGGAGGTATCCCCACGTCTGGCCCATGATGATGCCGATACCGGTCGCCAACGCGATCAGGCCGATGATCAGGTGGATCCAACCCCACGTCTGGATGTTGAACTGCCAGGTGTAGTTGAGGCCCCGGACGAAGATCGTGTCGTTCGCGATCGCCGTGATGCCCTCCAGGATCTGGAAGACGGAGACCACGGTGAGGACGACCCCAGCGAACGTGGTGACTCCGAAAGCCACGGCCGAGGTACCGTCCCCGTGCCTGCCGGACGAAGAACCGCTCATGGACCTGCTCCATTCGTTCGAGTAACGGACACGAGGTGCTGGCCGCGGGCTCGTGGTCGACCCTGTCCAGATCGAAAGTCTTCTCCTTCGACCACCCGTTGTCACGGACCGCAACGCAGGAACGACAGGTCGGGCCCGGCTACTCGAACAGGCCCATGGCGTCGCCTCGGTGTGGTCATCTGCAGTCGACGAAGATGACCTCGATGGCGTTGTTCCCGTAGCCGAGGCGGTTCCACGGCGGGATGTCGGGTTGGACGTTGCCGGCGGCGTCCGTGGCCCTGGCTCGCAGGGTGTGTCGGCCGACGGTGGGCTCGTCCCAGGTGAAGGTCCAGTCCTGCCAGTGGTAGCCGCTTCGGGAGGGTTCCAGCTCTGCGGGCTGCCAGTCACCTTCGCCGGTGAGGCTGACCTCGACGCGGGTGATCGGCCCCGTGCCGGACCAGGCCTTGCCGCGGACTCGGCAGGGACCGAGCCCGATGGTCGCGCCGGGCAGTGGGTCGGTGATCCGGGCACGCACCCTCATCAGCGACACCGACTCCTGTGGCCGGTCGGGCCACTGATACATGTAGTGACCGGTCTGGAACTCCCCGGTGTACGGCTCGGTGAGGACGTCGAGCCGCTTCAGCCACTTCACCGACGCCACGGCGTACCAGTGCGGCACGATCAGCCGGAACGGGGCGCCGTGGTCCCGCCCCAGCGGCTCACCGTTCATCTCGTAGGCGATGAGGATCCCCGACGTCGGGTCCGTGGCGTGGGCCAGGGGCAGGGACCGGATGAAGGACAGGTTGTCCTGGTCGGTCTCGGGAAGGATCGCCTGCAGGTGGTACGGGCCGTGGTCGGCCCCCTGGGCGAGCACCTCGACTCCTTGGGCCGACGGTTCCACCGTCGCCAAGACCTCGTGCAGCAGCGCGCCCCTCCATCGGGCGGTCGAGACGGCGAAGTCGCCCCAGGGCTCGCCTGTGGGGAGCGGCCTCATGTCCAGCCGCCCGTTGCCGGCGCACTCCAGGGTGACGGTGTGCTCGTGTGCCGGCATCGCCCGCAGGTCGTCGAGGGTCAGGGTGGTCGTCCGGCCGACGGCACCGCCGATCTCCAGGGTTCCGTCGTGCTCGGGCACGGCGAAGTTGCTGCGCACGTAGTGGAGCTCGGTGGGGGTGATGTCGCCGACGAGGGCGGCTGGTGGCGCTTCGGCGTTGTACGGCGCCGGGTTGATCATCACGAGCGAGGCGCGTGTCGCCTCGAGGTCATCAGCAACGCTCATGGGGTGAACCTCCGTTACAGGCAGTGATGTAGCTGGTCAGAAGTCGGCGTCGTCGAAGGTGGGTTCGCGACCGTCGTTGAAGGCGCCGATCCCCTCGACGCGATCGGGGTGGACCGCGGATCGCCAGTGGGCGTCCATCATGATCGCGATCGCCTCCTCGATCGGTTGCCCTTCGCCGAGGTGGACCGCGCGCTTGACCGACTGGACGGCGGTCGGGGAGTTGCCCGCGATCTTGTCCGCGATCTGCTTGGCCGCGGCCATCAGCTGGTCGGGCTCGTGGAGCTCGTTGACCATGCCCAGCCGGTAGGCCTCTGCGGCCGGCAGTGGGTCGCCCGTCATCAGCATCTGCAGGGCCTTCCCGCGCGGCAGGAGGCGAGGGAGGAGCGCCGGCGAGCCGCCACCGGCTGCCAGACCCAGCATCGCTTCGGGTTGTGCGAAGGTCGCCGTCGTCGAGGCGATGATGAAGTCGGTGCTCTGGGCGAGCTCGCAGCCACCGCCGTACGCGATGCCGTTGACGGCGGTGAAGATCGGTTTGCGCAGCTGACGGACGGTGTACAGGGTGCGGTCGAAGGCCTGGCGCTGGCGCAACCAGTCCTCCTTGGTCATGGCCTTGCGTTGCCGCAGGTCGCTTCCCACCGAGAAGGCGCGGTCACCGGCACCGGTCAGGACGACGACCCGGACGGCGGTGCGGACCGCGATGTCCTCGACGACGTCGGTCAACAGTGCGCCCATCTCGGTGGTGATCGCGTTGTCGGCATGGGGCCGGTTGAGAGTGACCAGGGCAACCCGACCATCGGCGAGGTAGTCCACGAGGACGGGCGCCTCGGTCTCCTCGATGTCAGGAGCCGGCGGGGCGAAGTCGAGTGCGGCCCAGCGGTCGGTGCTTGGTGAGCTCATCGTGCTTCCTTCTCTCGGGTGGACGACTCGTCAGGTGTCGAGCTCGGCGATCCAGCGCAGTGCGCTCAGGCTGGGGGCGAAGCAGTACTCACCACCGCGGGTGATCACGAACGGCGGCAGGTCCTGCAGTCGGCGGCGGATGGGGCGCTGGGGAATGGTGAAGCCGGTCGGGTCGTGGTGCGGCCCGACGAGGGGGTCGGACTCGAGCGGGGCGCCGATGAAGATCCCGTCGTTGAGCCACTGGGTCTTGACGAACTCGAACTGTCGTTTGAGGTGCGCGCCGGCGAAGACGAAGATGATCCCGCGGTCGGCACCGTCGTCCTCGAGGACGCCGTCGGGGAGCATCGGCCCGTAGCTGGTGCCGCGTCTGATCATCCGGTGGAGGCGGACGTCCACGCTGCCTTCCTGGTCCAGGGCGTCGCGTGGATTGGCCCGGCGGGCGTGGGCGCCGACCGGGCACTTGAAGCCGCGCGGGTCGTCGCCGTACAGGAAGTCGTTGTTCCGTCGAGGGTCGCCTCCGAGCTCCGGGTCGTCGGTGTCGGGCGTCACCGCGAGGGGCGCCCCGCTCTGCCAGCGACCGACCATCTTCGCGCCGAGGGTGTCCTCCTCGGCACGCGTGGTCGCCCGGGCTCGTAGGTAGCTCCGGTAGGCGGCCACCTTGGTGTGCAGCTTGCGGAACACGACGTAGGTGCCGTTGCGGCCCAGCACCTCCGGCGTCGGCATCGGCGGTAGCTCGCCGGTCTCGTCGGGATAGCCCAGGATGATCTCCCCGGCCTTGATCGGCTGCTCGCGGGGGTTCGTGGGAGGGCGGCCGCTGCCTTCCACCGCGGGTTGACCGATGCCGTCCTTGAACCCGAACGACGTCCGCCCGGTGTCCAGCTGGTAGCAGTCCTGTTTCCAGATCAGCTCGATGCCAGGCAGCTCGGCGTGTGCGGCGCGGGCCCGCTCGGCGACTGCGTCGAGCTCGGCCCGCTCGGAGGACAGGACGGCGATGGCGACGTGCACGTCGCTGCTGCCGAGTGGTTGCTCCCACTGATCGGGGGCGCTCTCGCCGACGTCGCCCAACGCCTCCGCCCGAGCCGCCATGCCCGCCCGGAACTCCGGCGCGAAGCTGTCGAGCGATGCCTGCGGTACGCCGAGAACCTTCAGGCCCTGGTAGGTGAAGGCCACGGTGACCGAGGTGTCGTCCGGAGTGTCGGCCGACCCGGCGGGGTTGGCGAGCTGGTGCAGACGCCGTACCAGCTCACGGCCGTCGGCCTTGTCGCGGATGCACAACAGCAGGTAGGTGCCGACGTACGGAGAGGGGCGTTCGTACAGCGCACCGGCCTGGATGTCCTCGAGCTCGAGGGACACACCTGTCGTGGTGTCCACCGCGGTCACGTGCCTTCCATGGGTCAGTGGTGCTCGGGGGGTTCGGGCGGGTCGGGGTTGGGCGGTGCGAGGTACGGGAACACAGCCGTGGCCGGCCGGGTCGCGGCGTCCACGCCGTCACGGATCGTGGGACCGTTCCCGGCGTTGACGAGCTGGGTGAAGATCGTGTCCATCACGTCGTCGTTCAGGGTCCGACCTCCGCACGTCACGTGCTCCTCACCGGCCCGGGCGGCGAGCTCGATCTCGAGGAACGAGCCCTGCTCCTGGTAGGGCTTGGTGACGTCGACGAGCAGGTAGTCGGCGAGGACCAGGTCGGTGAGCGGATGGTGGCCGTCCTCGCCGAGGGGCCAGTCCACCTTGCCGTCGAGGTTGTCCCAGAACGCCAGGTTGGCATCCAGCCGCGCCCGATAGGCACCGGCGTAGGAATCGCCGAGGTGGAACGCGTCATCCATGTTGTACAGGTCGCGGATCTCCAGGTCTCGGTTGACCGGGTCGAAGTCCTTCGGTGCGAGCATCATGTTCTTCACCTCCGGGCGGCCGACCCGTTCGACCCGCACGTTGAACGCGCCCCTGGTCAGCGTCTCCGCCACGACACCGACCAGCGTCCAACCAGCCAGCAACGCGAGGTCGATCTCGACGACGATGCTCAACACGTTCTTGCCATCGAGGAAGATCGAGCCGTGCTCGGTGAAGGCGAGCTTCCGTGTGGCGATCGTGGCCAACGCAGCCCTGGCATCCATGATGAACGGATCCCAGCGGGTGCCGGCGAAGGCCCGCATGCCAGGACCGGTCCCGCCCTGCTCGTCGTTGACCCCGAAGGTGACCCGGTCGCCGGATGGGGTCACGCAGGAGCCGCGCAGGTGAGCACCCGACGGCCCGCCGTCGCCGCTCGAACTGTCATCGGACGCGTCGAACACGCAGTCGAGGACGACCTCCTCGTCGCCGGGAACGAACCGCCATCCCGTGCCGTGCGCCGGCGCGGTGATGGGTCGCAGGCGGAAGCGGTACAGCAGGCCCTCGGAGAAGACGTCGGAGGGCTTGGCCATCGGAAGAGTGTTCAGAACGAGCACGAGACTCCCCGGTCGGTCGGGGCTCGGGAAGGCGTACACATCGGTGATGTCGGCGATGGGATCCGCCAGGGCACGTGGCCCGGAGATGTGGTCCGACATGAGAACGCCTTGTCTTCCGCGTAGCGGCTAGTCGCCGGCCTCGTCCAGCAGGGGCTGCATCGCCGGATGCTGGAGGATCTCGGCGGCCTGCGGGTGATCCAGCACCTGCTGGAAGGCACGGTTCACGCGCTGGGCCTTCCGGATCTCCTTGACGGTGCCCGGGTAGTTGCGGGCGTACGCCGCGGCCGACTGCTCGGCGTCCAGCACGAAGGCGCGGAGGGCTGCCATGTCCGGGAGTCCGTCGTACCCCTCGACGTGGCGGAAGATCGCGTCGAACAGCGCCAGGGTCGGACCGGAGGTGAAGAAGTCCTCCATGTAGGCGTCCCACGGACCGTCGAAGCTCGTGATGAACGCCAGCTGCGTGTCGTCGTCGAACATCACGAACCGCGCCTCGTGGATGGTCTGGATCGCCATCCCGTAGTCACCGGGACGGTAGCCGGGGGTGTCCTGAAGCTCCAGGAGAGCGGCCCGCAAGGACGGTCCCGAGCCTTCCTTGACGCGGAAGAACAGGCTGAACTCACTGGTGGGGCCGACGTTCCTGCCCGGTTGGGGGGCTGTCTCGCCTGGAGCGGACATCTACGGACCTCCACGATCACTCGGCCCGGGCCTGCGCCCGAGCGGACCTGGTACCTCAGAGCCGAGTGTGCCCCCGACCCACCTGAAGGTAGAGCGCTCATCTGGCACCGACCTCACCCTCGTTGGGTGAAGCGAACGCGCTTCGCCCATCCCGGGGTTCTCCCGACGTCACTCCCGGCGGTCTCCCCGATTACCATTCCGAACCACCGCCCCAGTAGCTCAGTGGATAGAGCAGCCGCCTCCTAAGCGAAAGGTCGCCAGTTCGACTCTGGCCTGGGGCACCACCACACGCGTCGCGAGTGAGACCGGCTCGCGGAGGGTGGAACCGCGCGGAATCGCCCACGGACGCAGGCCCGCTCGGGCACCATGGACGGGACGAGAAGGCCGCTCAGCACGGCCCGCGAATCACACATTTGTAGTTCGCCGAACCCCCTGACCAAACTCCTTTCACACGGTTAACGTCTGCCTCATGCGCCTCAGCCGCCGCTCGGACCGGCGTGTCTCCGTGACACGTCGGATCGGCATCGCGCTGCTCGTCGGCCTCTTGGCCGCGGTGGTGGCTCCGGTGCTCCATCCGGAAGGGGTCAGCGCGGCCTCCGGCGTCAACGACTACCCCGCCCGCCTCAAGAACGCCCGCCTCGACGCCCTCGTCGACCCCTGGCAGTTCTACAACCGCGAGTGCACCTCCTGGGTGGCCTGGCGCCTGAACTCGGAGAACCAGGTCGCGTTCACCGACTACTGGCAGGGCGTCCACTGGGGCAACGCCTCCAACTGGAGAAACGCCGCCCGGTCCTTGAACATCCCGGTCGACGACAACCCGACCCGCGGCGCGGTCGCCTGGTGGTCCGCCGGTTCGGCCGGCTCGTCGCGAGGCCACGTCGCCTGGGTGCAGACGGTGAGCGACGGCGCGATCACGATCGAGGAGTACAACTACCTCCAGGCGGGCATGTACGACACCCGCACGATCACCCGGTCCAGCTCGATGTGGCCCAGCGGCTTCATCCACATCAAGGACACCGTCGTCCGCAACACCGCGTCACCCGTCGTCAGGGGCACCGCGCAGGTCGGCGAGAAGGTCAAGACCAGCAACGGCAAGTGGAGCGCGACCAACCTCGTCTTCCACTACCAGTGGCTCGCCAACGGAAGCCCGATCGCCGGAGCCACCGCGAAGTCGTTCAAGCCGACAGCGGCCCAGCTCGGCCAGCGCCTGCGCGCCAAGGTCACCGCGACGAAGTCCGGCTCGCACACGGGATCGGCGACGAGCCCGCCCACCGACTCGGTCGCCCACGGCGTCTTCACCGTGACCGCAGGCCCGGTCATCTCGGGCACGCCACAGGTCGGCGTCCAGCTGAGCGCCGGCAACGGCACCTGGTCACCGGCCGGCGCCTACACCTATCGCTGGTACGCGGGCGGCACCCCGATCCCCGACGCGACCACCTCGACGCTCACCCCGACGGCCGCCGAGCTCGGCCAACCGATCCGGGTGAGGGTCACCTCGAAGCGCGACGGCTACCAGACCAGGTCGGAGTTCTCGACGCTCACCGAGCAGGTCGCGCCGGGCCAGTTCCGGGCGACCGCGGCGCCGATGATCTCCGGTACGGCGCAGGTCGACCAGGTCCTCACCGCGATCCCGGGCACCTGGACGCCCGCCGGCAAGCTCCACCTGCAGTGGCTGGCGGATGGCGTCGCCATCGCCGGCGCGACCGGTACGACGTACGCCGTGGCGCCGGCCGACCTGCGCAAGGAGATCTCGCTCCAGGTCAAGGTCACCCAGGTCGGCTACACCGACGCGATCGCCAGCTCGGCGAACAGCGCGCCGGTCGCACCCGGCACGTTCCTCAACACCCGTGAGCCGGCCATCGTCGGCACCGCCCAGGTGGGCGTCCCGCTGACAGCCGACAAGGGAGCGTGGACTCCCAAGGCCTCGCTGGCCTACCAGTGGGTCGTCGACGGCACCGAGGTGGCGGGCGCGACGTCGAAGACGTTCACGCCCCGGCCGCAGGACCTCGGCAAGCCGGTGACCGTCGAGCTGATCGCCTCGCGCCCCGGCTACCTGACGGCGCTCGTGACGAGCCAGGCGACGACCGCCACGCTGCCCGGCCGGTTCCATGCGACCAAGGTCCCGGAGATCACCGGGCGACCCATGGTCGGCCACATCCTCCACGCATCGACCGGCTCGTGGTCGCTCGCCGGGGTCACCCTCTCCTACCAGTGGTACGCCGGTGCGACGCCGATCAAGGGCGCGACCGAGGCGTCGTACCATCCGACGGCGGACGAGGCAGGGCAGGCGATCCACGTGGTCGTCGGCGCCTCCGCGGCCGGGTACACCTCGGAGTCCGCGACCTCGACGGACACCGACCGGGTACTGCTCGGCGTCGCAGACCTGGCCAAGCCGACGCTGACCGGGAAGGCAGTGCTCGGTCACACGCTCACTGCGCACGTCGCAACGTTCTCACCGTCCACGGCTTTGCCGAGGTACCACTGGATGCGCGGTCATGAGCCGATCCGTGGCGCCCACGACGCGACGTACGTGCTGCGCCGCGGTGATGTGGGCCACGACGTACACGTCGAGGTCACGATGCGCGCGCGGCACTGGGTGTCGACCACCCGACGCTCGGTGGGCACGGCGGCGGTCCGCACGGTGCCGGTGCTGCACGTGCACACCTCGATCCGGAACGGTCGCGTCTTCCTGCGACTCCGCGTGGTCTCCCCCGGCCTCGCCGCAGCGCCCGGGGGCTCGGCCCGGGCGCTGCGTCACCACGCGCAGCTCGGCCGGTTCGCGGTGGTCGACGGACTGGGCAGCCGACTGCTGGCATCGATGCGAGCGGGCACGCACCCGATCACGGTGGTCTACCGCGGCGGTGCGTTGGAGACCGTCGGTCGGATCACGGTGCCGGTCACGATCCCCTGAGCCTCAGAGGACCTCGAACCTGATCCCCGCGGCCTGGAGGCGGGCGGTCAGGTGGTCGCCCATCGCCTGCGCGGTGGTGACCTGGCCGGCGGTCGGCGGGTTGTCGTCGAAGGCCAGGCTGAGCGCCGACTCGGCGAGCATCTTCGCGGTCTCGTCGTAGCCCGGGTCGCCCCCGGACACACGGGTGTGCACGGCCTGACCCCCTCCCTCGCCGACGAAGTCCACCCGGAACCATGACTTCGCCCGCCGCGCGGGATCGGGACCGTCGCCCTGCTTGATGCGCTTGAGCAGGGACTCGCGGACCGGTTTGACCTGCGCCGCGAGCCCCATCGCGCCGACGCCGACGGCGCCCCCGACGGCGTACCGCAGTGTCTTGGTGCCGGCGTAGTGGGAGTAGCGGAACTCCGGTCCGTACGACGGCAGCGCGGCGCCGCTGCGGGCCACCACGATCGGGTCGATCGTCGGCAGCGGCACAAGCCAGCGACTCAGTACGGCGTCCCGGTGCGGCTTCCCCGCCACTGCGCGCGACGAGCGGCCCTCGGGCCGCACCTCGATCTTGCGCCGAGCGGCAGACGCCTGCCTCATCTGCTTGCCCCGCGACATCTGGGTCATCGCGGAGTGGAAGGTGCCGCCGGAGAACGTGCCCCGCGTGCGCACCACGCCGCGCAGGGTGATCGGCACGTCGTCGGGCAGCTGCTGGACGGCGAAGTAGGCGCCGAGGTCGTGGGGGATCGAGTCGAAGCCGCAGGCATGGACGAGTCGCGCGCCGGTGTGCTCCGCGGTCGCATGGTGCGCGAGGTAGGTCCGGTCGACGAACTCGGGCTCCCCGGTCAGGTCGACGTAGTCGGTGCCGGCCTCGGCACACGCCGCGACGAGCGGCTCGCCGTAGCTGAGGTAGGGCCCGACGGTGGTGATCGCGACGCGGGCGCGGTGGGCGACGTCCTTGAGGGAGACGTCGTCGGTCACGTCGGCGTGGAGCAGCGGGAGCTCGTCGAGGCCCGGGTCGATGGTCGTGAGGTGCTCGCGCACACCCTCGAGCTTCGCCTCGTTGCGCCCGGCCAGGCCCCAGCGGAGGCCGTCGGGCGCGTGGTGGGCGAGATACTCCGCGGTCAGACGGCCGGTGAAACCGGTCGCGCCGACGAGCACGAGGTCGAGCTCTCGGTCGGAACGGGACGCGTCGGTCATGCGCCTCATCGTGGCAGCCGGGGCAAGCGGCGGGCCAGGGCGGTCATCAGATGACCGCGATCCGAGCGACGATCGAGCGGCCCACGCGGTGTCCATGGCGAGCCTGTGACCGGCCCGGCGCGCGGCGTAGGCTCGCAGCCATGTGCCGCAACATCCGCCCCCTGAACAACTTCGAGCCGCCGGCGACCTCGCGCGAGGTCCACGACGCCGCCCTGCAGTTCGTCCGCAAGGTCAGTGGTACGACGAAGCCGTCCGCCGCCAACCAGGAGGCGTTCGACCGTGCCGTGGCCGAGATCGCGCACATCACGGGCCACCTGCTCGAGGATCTGGTGACCACCGCCCCGCCGAAGAACCGCGAGGTCGAGGCCGAGAAGGCGCGAGCCCGCACCCGCGCCCGCTACGCCAGCTGACCTCCGTTGAGCAGCGGCGAACTGTCTCTCGAGACGCGGAAGATCGTCGTACCCGAGGTGCTCCTGGGTGGCCGTCTCGTGGTGCTGACCGGGGCCGGGCTCTCCACCGACTCCGGGATCCCCGACTACCGCGGACCGGGATCTCCCGCGCGGCAGCCGATGACCTACCAGGAGTTCGTGAGCGGACCCGAGGCGCGACAGCGGTACTGGGCGCGCAGCCACCTCGGCTTCGGCCGGATGCGCCGCGCCGAGCCGAACGACGGGCACCGTGCGCTCGCCGTGCTCGACCCCGACCTGCTGATCACCCAGAACGTCGACGGTCTGCACGAGGCCGCCGGCTCACGTCGCCTGGTCGCGCTGCACGGACGGATCGCCGACGTCGTCTGCCTCTCCTGTCGCGGTACGACGAGCCGGGCGCGGCTCGAGCACCGTATGGCCCTGGCCAACCCCCACTTCGCCGAGCAGCACGCAGCGGCCGAGAGCCGGCCCGACGGTGACGTCGACCTCGACGACACGTCCGACTTCGTGGTCCCCGACTGCGACGGCTGCGGCGGCACCCTCAAGCCCGACGTCGTGTTCTTCGGCGAGAACGTCCCACCCGCCCGCGTCCAACAGTGCTACGACGCGGTCGACGCGCTGACGACTGAGGACGCCCTGCTGGTCGTGGGGTCGTCGCTGACGGTGATGAGCGGTTTCCGGTTCGTACGCCGGGCCGCGCGGGCCGGCGTACCCGTGGTCATCGTGAACCGGGGCGCGACCCGCGGCGACGAGCTGGCGACGGTCACGCTCGAGGCGGGCTGCAGCGAGTTCCTCACCGAGCTGGCCCGGCAACGCGGCTGACGATCCGACGCGTTTCGGACGACGATCTGGCGCGGCTCAACAGGCAATCTCGCGCGCGCCTCAACGTGGTCAGACGCGTGAGACGAAGATGTGGCCGGCGGCCTCGAGGTCGAGCTCGGCGGTCTCACCACCGGAGCCGACGAGCACCCCTGCCCCGGTCGCCGTGACGCCGATGACCTTGTCGGGGACGGCCCCGATCCGGCGGAGTGTGCCCATCAGGGGCTCGTCCTTCTGCAGCTCCTCGGAGATGCGGCGTACGCGCACACTGGCGCGCTCCTCACCGGCGAGGTCGGAGAGGAGCTCCATGCCGTCGAGGAAGACGTCGGAGGCCGACGACGCCTCGCCGAGCTCGGACAGACCCGGGATCGGGTTGCCGTACGGCGACTCGGTGGGGTGGTCGAGCAGGTCGACGAGCCGGCGCTCGACCGTCTCGGACATCACGTGCTCCCAGCGGCAGGCCTCGGCGTGGACGAGCTCCCAGTCGAGCCCGATCACGTCGGTCAGCAGCCGCTCCGCGAGCCTGTGCTTGCGCATCACGCGGGTGGCCAGGCGCATCCCCTCGGCGGTGAGCTCGAGATGGCGGTCGCCCTCGACGGTCACCAGCCCGTCGCGCTCCATCCGAGCGACCGTCTGCGAGACCGTGGGACCGGACTGGTGCAGCCGCTCGGCGATCCGGGCGCGCAGCGGGACGATGCCCTCCTCGACCAGCTCGTAGATGGTCCGGAGGTACATCTCCGTGGTGTCGATCAGGTCGCTCACCTGGTCATTGTGTCCCATGGCCCCGACGGCTGGCACAGTTGTGCCGGTCAGCCGAGCCCGAGGAGCCCCATGCCCGACCTCCCCGACGTGATCGTGCCCGCGCGCTTCCGCGGGCCGCCGTCGTCCGGCAACGGCGGCTGGAGCGCCGGGGCGATCGCGGTCCGTGCCGGCTCCGCGTGCCCCGACTCCGCGACGGGCTCGGGGCAGTCCGCCCACGCTCGGCCCTGGCCGGCGGTGACGGTCTCCCTGCAGGCACCCCCGCCACTCGACGTACCGATGACCGTGACACCCACCGACGACGGCGGCGTGGTCGCGGCGTACGACGGGAAGCCGGTGCTGTCGGCGCGGTGCAGCCACGACGCGGTCACCGACGTCGAGCCGGTCCACCCCGACGAGGCGAGGGCTGCCATGTCGTCGTTCGCCGGGCTGACCAGCCACCCGTTCCCGTCGTGCTTCTCCTGCGGCACCGGCCGGACGGCCGGCGACGGGCTCCGGATCTTCCCCGGCCGGGTCTCCGACGCGACCGACGACGAGAGCCAGGAGCCGCGACCGCGCGTCGCGGCGACCTGGACGCCCGACGCGTCGGTGGCCGAGGACTTCCACGCGCACGGCGACGAGCACCCGCGCGCCAGCGTCCCGGTCACCTGGGCCGTGCTCGACTGCGCCGGCGGCTGGGCCGGCGACCTCGAGGAGCGGCTGATGGTGCTGGCCCGGATGACCGCCCGCCTCGACTCGCTCCCGATCATCGGCGAGGAGCACGTGGTGGTCGGGATGGGCCGCGGTCGCGACGGCCGCAAGGCCTGGACCGCGTCGACCCTCTACGACAGCGACGGTCGCGTCGTGGGCACCGCCGAGCACCTCTGGATCGCCGTCGACCCCGCCGCCTTCGCATGAGCACCCCACCAGGTGCGCCGTCCCGGCGGCAGTGGTGGCGCGACGCCGTCTTCTACCAGGTCTACGTCCGCTCGTTCGCCGACTCCGACGGCGACGGGCTGGGCGACCTGCCGGGGATCACCTCACGCCTCCCCTACCTCCGCAGCCTGGGCGTCGACGCCGTCTGGATCACGCCCTTCTACCCCTCACCGCAGCGCGACGCGGGGTACGACGTGTCCGACTACCGCGACGTCGACCCGCGCTTCGGCTCGTTGAGCGACGCCGACGACCTCCTGGCCAAGGCCCACGCGCTCGGGCTCAAGGTGGTCGTGGACGTGGTGCCGAACCACACGTCGTCCGACCACGAGTGGTTCCGGCTGGCGTTGGGGAGTGGCCCCGGCAGCCCGGAGCGCGCCCGCTACCTCTTCCGCCGCGGCAAGGGCCGCGGCGGTGCGCTGCCGCCCAACAACTGGGAGTCGGTCTTCGGCGGGCCGGCCTGGACCCGCGTCGCTGACGGCGAGTGGTACCTCCACCTCTTCGACACCTCCCAGCCCGACCTCGACTGGCGCAACCCCGAGGTGCAGGCGATGTTCGAGGACGTCCTGCGCTTCTGGCTCGACCGCGGCGCCGACGGCTTCCGGGTCGACGTGGCCCATGGGTTGTTCAAGGTCAAGAGCCTGCGCGACCAGCGCGGACACGCGCCCGGACAGACCGACCTCCCGAGCGACCGGGCGGCCCGCGCGATGGTCGAGCGGACCCTGCACGACGAGCCGATGTGGGACCAGCCCGAGGTCCACGGCGTCTACCGCGACTGGCACCGGGTGCTCGCGTCGTACGACGGCGACCGGATGGCCGTCGCCGAGGCCTGGACCCAGACCCCGGAGTCGATGGCCCGCTACGTGCGGCCCGACGAGATGCAGCAGGCGTTCAACTTCGCCTGGCTGCTGGCGCCGTGGTCGGCCGCGGCCTTCGCCGACGTGATCCGCGGGACCCTGGCCGCGGTCGGGCCGGTGTGCGCCGAGCCGACCTGGGTGCTGTCCAACCACGACGTGGTGCGACACCCCACGCGCTACGGCGGCGGACCGGTCGGGCTCGCTCGCGGGCGTGCCGCCACCCTGGTGATGCTCGGGCTTCCGGGATCGGCGTACCTCTACCAGGGCGAGGAGCTCGGCCTGGAGCAGGTCGACGTGGCACCGGAGTTCCGGCAGGACCCCACGTGGTTCCGCACGGGCATGCCGGGCCGCGACGGCGCCCGCGTGCCGATCCCGTGGCGCGGCACCCGGCCGCCGTACGGATTCAGCCCCGCCGGGACGACCACCTGGCTGCCGATGCCCGACGACTGGGCCGGGCTGACCGTCGCCGCGCAGCGCAAGGACCCCGCGTCGACGTGGTCGTTCTACCGCGACGCGTTGCGCCTCCGACGGAGGTTCGCGGACGCCGGCGACGACGTGGAGCTCGTCGACTCGCGATCGACCGTGCTCGAGCTGCACCGCGGACCCTTGACCGTGGTCTGCAACTGCGGCTCCCGGCCGGTGCGACTGCCCGCCGGCGAGGTCGTCCTCAGCAGCGGCCCGCTCGACGGCGGGCTGCTGCCGCCGGACACCGCGGCCTGGCTGGTCTGACGCGCCTGGGGGTAGTCCCCGACGTTTCGGTTGCCATTCGGTGGGTTTTGACCACGGAAACGTCGGGGACTACCCGCCGTCGGCGGTCAGTCCAGCGTGGCGTTGTAGCGACCGAGGGCGGTGACGAAGTCGCGCAGGTCGGCCTCGGACCACTCGCTGAGGCGGTCGTCGAGCCAGCGTCGACGGTCGCGGTCCAGCGCCTCGAGCCGGTGTACGGCGTCGGGGCTGGCAGAGACCAGGGTGGCCCGGCCGTCGTCGGGGTCGGGCTCGCGGATCAACAGGCCGAGCTCGCACAGGTGTTGTACCTGCCGGCTGATCGCACCCTTGTCGACCCCGAAGCGCTCCGACAGCACCGAGGAGCGCTGCGGTCCCTCGGCGGCCAGGTAGGTGAGCATCAGGTACGACGCGGGCTGGAGCTCGGGGTGCACGGAGCGCGACCGCTCGCCGATCACGCGCTTCACCCGGCGGATCAGGACGCCGACCTCCTGCTCGAGTCGGCCGAGCTCGTCAGCGCGCGGCACTGCTTCCCACCATCTCTGCCTCCGGCACGTCGTCGGGTACGACCTCATCCTCGCGCAGGATCGTGGTCCGAAGCGGGACCTCGCGGATGAAGACCACGCACAGCAGGGCCAGGGCCGCGAACGGAAGAGCGACCAGGAACACGTGACCGGTCGCCTCACCGAAAGCATGCTGGAAGAGCGCACGCACCGCCTCGGGCAACGTCGACAGATCGGGGATGTCGTGGCTCTGGTGGCTGTCCGTGGGAAGCCCCAGCTGCGTCAGGCCGCTGGTCACCTGCGTCGACACCTGGTGGCTGAGCACGGCGCCGAGCGCGGCCACGCCGATCGAGCCGCCGAGGCTCCGGAAGAACGCGACCAACGAGCTGGCGGCACCCATGTCGGCCTGGGCCGCGTTGTTCTGCACCGAGAGCACGAGGTTCTGCATGGTGGCGCCCAGGCCGAGCCCGAGCACGGCCATGTCGACAGCGAGCACCGACAACGGGGTCGTCTCGTCGATCTGGCTGAGGAGCGCCACACCGATCACGACGGCGACCATGCCGGCCACCAGGTAGCGCTTCCAGGTGCCTGTGCGGGTGATGATCCGGCCGGTCACCATGCTCGAGATCACCAGGCCGCCGACCATGAAGACGGTCATCAGCCCGGCGCGGGTCGGGCTCATCCCGCGGGCGATCTGGAAGTACTGGCTCAGGTAGACCGTGGCCCCGAACATCGCGACGCCGACCAGCACGGACGCGCCGGTGGCGAGTGCCGTCGTACGGTCGCGGAAGAGGCGCAGCGGGATGATCGGGTCGTAGGCCACGCGGGCCTCGACGTAGATCGCCGCGGCCACCACCGCGATGCCCGCGAGCACCAGCAGGACACTCGCCGTGGAGGTCCAGCCGAACGAGTTGCCGGCCAGGGTGATCCAGATCAGGAGGATGCTGACGCCGCTCATGAGCAGCGTGGCGCCGAGGTAGTCGATGCGCGTGTCTCGTCGTACGACGGGCAGGTGCAGGGTCTTCTGCAGCAGGACGAAGGCCGCGACGGCGACCGGGATCCCGACGTAGAAGCACCAGCGCCAGCCCAGGCCCGGGGTGTCGACGATCAGGCCACCGATGAGGGGACCGCTGACCGTGGCGGCGGCGAAGACGGCGCCGATGTAGCCGCTGTAGCGGCCGCGCTCGCGCGGCGTGACCATGCTCGCGATCACGACCTGCACCAGGGCGGTCAGGCCGCCGACGCCGAGGCCCTGGATGGCGCGGGCGCCGATCAGGATCCCCATGTTGGCGGCGGTGCCGGCGATCAGTGAGCCGGCGACGTAGATGACGAGGGCCGTCTGGACCAGTGTCTTCTTGGAGAACTGGTCGGCGAGCTTGCCCCAGATCGGCGTCGTCGCGGTCATCGTGAGGAGCGTGGCGACGACGACCCACGTGTACTCGGTCTGACTTCCGTGCAGGCTCTCGACGATCCGCGGCAGCGCGTTGGAGACCACGGTGCTCGACAGCATCGCGACGAACATCGCGAGGAGGAGGCCGGACATCGCCTCGAGCACCTCGCGGTGAGTCATCGCACCACTGCTCTCGACGGCACCGGCCCCGTCAGGGCCGGCACCGACGCGGCTGGGCTCGGGAAGGGCAACGGGTCGTGACACGGACTGGTTCCTCACACGGGAGATAACGGTTGACGACGGCAACTATATTCCCTGCGGGCCCGACGCGCCCCATCGCCGAGAGCCTCGACCGATCACCCGGCAGCCGAGGCGACATGATCCCGCCGAAGTTTGTCCCGCGTCAGGGGGTACAAATCGGGGTCCCTGGCGTTACGCTCCGGCGGCGGGCAGGTAGACCAGCGCGGCGACGGACGCCGCGCGACCGGAGATACGACGTACCTCCGACGGTCGAGACCCCTGACCGGCGAAGGACGGACAATGAGTCGACCAGGTAGGGGCAAAGCCCGCCTGTCATTGGTAGCGGCTGCGGCCGTGATAGCGCTGATGACGGCGATGATCTCGGTGAGCAGTGCCGGGGCGGCCCCACGCAACTCCAAGCTAGCGGCGGGCATTGCCTCGTCGTCGCACTCGCTCAAGGCGGCCGCGAAGGCCATCGCACCTCGCTCTCTGCGCGGTGACCGAGGCACCCGGCCGGCCGGGCTACCGACACACGGAAGGTCCGCCTTCCTGCTCAAGCTCTCCACCGCGTCGACCCACACCGCGACCGTCCGAGCCCACGGCGAAGGCAAGCTGGCCGTCCGCGCCGCTGCCACGTCGCAGCTGCGGACCGTGACGTCCGCCCAGAACCGCGTGATCGCGGGCCTGCCGAGCGGTTCGCGCGTCCTCTACCGTGCCCACGCCGTCCTGGCCGGCCTGGCCGTCACGACCGACGTGAACAACTACCGCGCCCTGACCCGGCTCTCCGGCGTGACCGCCGTCTACCCGATCGCGGCCAAGTCGCTCTCCAACTCCTACGCCGTCCCGCTGCAGCAGGCTCCCGCAGCATGGGAGGCCTACGGTGACCTCGGCGAGAACAGCACCGTCGCGATCATCGACACCGGCGTCGACTACACCCACGCCGACTTCGGCGGGGTGGGCACCGTGGCCGACTTCGACGCCGCCTCGGCACAGCTCGGTGAGCCCGTCTCGCCCGGCGAGTTCCCCGGCGACAAGGTCGTGGGTGGCTTCGACCTGGTCGGCGACGACTACAACGCCGACCCGACCTCACCGGACTTCAACCCGGTGCCCTCGCCCGACAAGTGGCCCCTGGACTGCAACAGCCACGGCACCCACGTGGCAGGCACCGTTGCCGGCCTCGGCGAGAACGCCGACGGCAGCACCTACACCGGCGCCTACAACACCAACACGCCGTTCGACACCATGCGGATCGGCCCGGGTATGGCCCCCAAGGCCCAGCTCTACGCCTACCGCGTGTTCGGGTGCGACGGCAGCACCGACGTCGTGGGTGAGGCGATCGACATGGCCGCCGACCCGAACGGCGACGGCGACACGTCCGACCACGTCGACGTGATCAACATGTCGCTGGGCTCCGACTACGGCTCGCCGCAGGACGGCGACTCGATCGTCACCAACGACGCCGCAGAGCTGGGCATCACCATGTCGGTGGCCTCCGGCAACGGTGGCGACATCTACGACATCGGTGGCTCGCCGGGCAACGCGCCGGCCGCCATCGCGGTCGCGGCCAGCCAGGACGCTTCCTCGGTGGTCGACTCCCTGAACGTCACTGCTCCGGACTCGATCGCCGGCTCCTACGCAGCCGAGCGTTCGGTCGCCTACGACTGGACCTCCGACCCGGACCTCTCCGGTGACGTCGTCCGGGTGGCGGAGCCGGGCAACCTCGACGGCTGCCAGCCGCTGGATGACGCGGACGCCGCGGCCGTTGCAGGCCACATCGCGTTCGTGGAGTGGACCGACGACAGCAGCACCCGTCGCTGCGGCTCGGCCGCTCGTGCCGCCAACCTGGTGGCAGCGGGCGCAACCGGCTTCATCTACGCCGACGACGAGGAGGCGTTCGCCGCCGGCATCACCGGTAGCGCCGTCATCCCCGGCGTCCTGGTCGCGAAGTCGGGTGGCGACGCCATCCGCACGGAGCTGCTGGCCGACAACACCGTCACCATCGGCAGCACGACGCTCAACGGGTTCACGCAGGTCGACCCCTCGCTGAACGACACGGTGGCCGGCTTCTCCTCGCGTGGCATCAACGATGCCAGCAACGTGAAGCCGGACGTCACGGCCGTCGGTGTGAGCGTCTTCTCGGCCGGTAGCGGCACGGGCAACGGCGGCCTCAACGACAGCGGTACGTCGATGGCGACCCCGATGGTCGCGGGAGCCGCGGCTCTCGTCCACTCGCAGCACCCGGAGTGGAGCACCGAGCAGGTCAAGGCCGACCTGATGAACACCGCCGACCAGGACCTGTACACCGGGAACAACCACACCGGTGACCTGTTCGCCCCCAACCGGGTCGGCTCGGGTCGGATCGACGTGAAGGCCGCCCTGGACAACCAGGTGCTCGCCTACACGACCGACAACGCTGCGGATGGCACCGACAACGGCACGGTGAGCGCGTCCTTCGGGCCGCTGGCCGTCACCGCTGGTGGTCCGACCACCCTCACCAAGACGATCAAGGTGGAGAACACCTCGCTCGCCGCCGTCAGCTACGACGTGTCGTTCGCGGATCGCACCACGATCCCCGGCGCGACGTACTCGGTCTCTCCGAGCTCCGTCACGATCGACCCCCGGTCGAGCAAGACGGTGACGCTCACGCTGACGATCAACCCGAACAACCTCCCGAAGACGATCGACCCGACGGTCGACCGGCTCCAGGGTGGCCTTCCGCGCCAGTACGAGGCGGACGCCAGTGGCAACGTGGTGTTCTCGAGCGACACGCAGCCGGAGCTCCGGGTGCCGGCGTACGCCGCACCCCGGCCGGCCTCGACGATGACGCAGCCGGCGTCGTTCACGATGCCGGGTGGTGCGGTGCAGACCTCGGTCCTGCCGCTCACCGGGCAGCAGGTCGACCAGGGCTCGGGCGACACCCTCGTCCAGTCCACGGTGGCAGGGTTCGAGCTCCAGGCGCAGAACGGCCTGGCGCCCGCCTGCTCGGCGACGGTGACCTCGGGGTGCGTGAGCTTCCCCGACGAGCGGTCAGCCGACCTGAAGTACCTGGGGGCGACATCGGACGCCCTGCAGCTCGAGGCCAACGGGCAGGACCCGTTGACCGACGGCCTCGCGTACTTCTCGATCACCACCCAGGGACCGTGGCGTACCGCGGCCTCGTCGCAGGAGTTCGACATCTACATCGACAGCAACGGTGACGGCGAGCCGGACTCGGTGCTGTTCAACACACGGCTGCCCGGCTCCGACGTCCTCGTCACCGAGCTGGTGGATCTGGCGTCGGGAGACGTGGTGGACGCCGAGCCGCTCAACGCGAGCTTCGGTGACACCGACACCGCCGTGTTCAACAGCGACACCCTGGTGATGCCGGTGGCGATCGGCGCACTCGACGGTGTGACGTCGGATGCATCGAGGATCAGCTACTCGGTGTTCTCGTTCTCGCCGTACCAGGGCGACCCGGTCGATCACTTCGGTGACATCGACCAGGACGGCCAGCTGGTCGGCGCCAGTTCGATGGACGTGCTGAACCCGGGGGTCTCGATCCGCGGGTCCTACGACGGCAACGCCAGCCCGATCCTGTTCCGTGACACGGCAGGCTCGGTGCTCTCGATCCGTCGTGACGTCTCGGCGTACGCCGCGGACGCGGGGCAGGGCGCACTGGTGGTCCACTTCCAGAACGCGGTGGGCACCAAGGCGCAGGTCGTGTCGCTGAACAAGAACGCCGCCAAGGTCGCACTGACGTTGGCGCCGAGTCCGGTGGCTCACAACCACAAGGTGAAGGCCACCGTCACGGTGTCCGGAATCTCGGGCATCAACCCGACAGGCAAGGTGGTGCTCATGCGCACCGACGGGCCTACGAAGGGTCGGAACGTCGCCAGCGGCACGTTGGCGAACGGCAAGGTGACCTTGACGTTCACCCCCACCAAGCCGGGCAAGTTCCACTACGTCGCGCAGTACAAGGGTGATTCCACCTACGCCGCGACCGACTCACCGAAGAAGGCGCTCAAGGTCACCTAACCACTGACCGGATCGCATCACGGCACCGCCGTCGGGCCACCTTCGCAAGGAGGACCCGGCGGCGGTGTTGTTCGTGGGGAGGAACCGATCGGGCCACAGACGCAGACGACCCGCAGGTGTGGCCCCCGGGAGGGGGCCCCTCCGTCCGGACGTGGGACGGATCACCTACGGGTCGGGTGTCTGCGTTGGGATTGCCAGCAGTACTTCGGGCTGGCCGGTTGCTGCTAGACCGCAGCCACCTCACGCGTCCTATAAGTATTCAACTCTGGACCACCTCCTTTCCCGTGTACGACGACGGTATCCCGCCGGGCCAACCTCACTCAACAGGTATTGCACACGTGTCGCCCTGCGGACATCCCCAGGGACCCTGTCCCGGATCCGGTCTGGCGGACCCAGGTCGTTCCGCGCCGGTGGCAGCCGGTGCGGGAGTACGCTCCCTGATGCACCCAAAGGGGAAACCGCCATGTGGCTGATCATCGGCATCGTCGTCGTGCTGCTCGTGCTCGTGATCGGGGCGGCCGTGTGGTTCCTGGCCCCGACGATGCGCTCCTTCGGTGGACCGGACTTCGAGCCGACACCGAAGGACGACGCCAGCGTGGAGAAGGCGAACAACACCTGGACCATCACCGGCGGCGGCGCCGGCGGGTGACCGTCCTCAGCCGCTGACGTCCACCAGCGGCAGCAGCGCGTGCCGCAGCCCGGACGCCCCGGCGGCCTCCGCAGCCTCCGCGTACTCGGCGACCTGCTCGCGGTACGTCGTACGGAAGGTCGAGCACTTCGAGTCCCCTGCCCGGTCGAGCATCGCGTGGTGGGCGCAGCCGCCCATGCAGGTCGGCAGCGCGACGCAGCCACGGCAGCCTTCGTCGGTGAACGGGTCGTAGCTCAACCACTTGAGCGCCCGGTCGTTCGGATCGCGCCAGGAGCGCAGGTTCCCGACGACCTCGCGGTCGTTGCCGACGGAGTCCCAGCACTTGTAGATCTCGCCGTTGGCCCCCACCACCAGCTCGTTGACCCGCACGGCAGTGCACGGCGACATGATGGGTTGAGGGAGGCCCGGCGCCGCCAGACCGCGTTCCCGTGCCGCCGCGTCGAAGCGCCGCTCGAGGGCGGCGAACTCCGGGAGGGTGAGGCACTGCGGCCTGTAGGTCTCGCTGGGCGCGCCGATCCCCTCGTCGTACGCGACGAGCTGACCGGGGTACGCCGTGACCCGCCCGGCGAGACCGCGCTCGACCAGCAGGTCCAACAACCGTTCGTACTCGCCGGCGTTGTTGCGATCGAGGTTGACCCGGATCCCGATCGGCAGGATGTCGGCCGAGGCGACGACATTGTCGAGGATGACGTCGAAGGTTCCGCGGCCACTCCGGAGCGGACGCATCAGGTTGTGGGTCTCGGCCGGTCCGTCCAGCGTGATCTGGGCCGTCGTCACCCGGAGCTCGCGCAGCCGTCTGGCCACGTCTGGTGTGAGGAGGTAGCCGTTGGTGATGATCGACGCGGAGTACTGCACATCGGCTGCGTCGCAGCGCTCGATGAACTCCCGAGACAAGGAGTAGATACGGTCAGTCGCCAGCAACGGCTCGCCACCGAACCAGGTGACGCCGAACGTCTCGATCGTGGCCAGCTGCTCGTCGAGGACGTCGAGCAACAGCCGGTGGGTCTCGTCGTCCAGGATCGCTCGGGGCTTGACCTGGTAGCAGTAGGGGCAGTCGAAGTTGCAGCCGAGGCTGGTCACGATCGTGAGCGCGAACGACGTGCGGTCGCCCGTGGCCTTGCGGTAGCGGCGCTCCAGCACCTCCAGCTCGTCGAGGTCGGCGTTCACGATCATCCGCCCCAGCGTGAGGTCGTGGAGCAGCTCGACGGCGGGATAGGTCTCGGCACCGTCGAGGAATCTCCTCGTCGCCTCCCAATCGGGCACGCTGAGGTTGATCACGCGGCCGGACAGGGTGTTGAAGATCCAGACGTGGTCGCCGCGTTCGAGGACCACGTTGTAACGCGACTCGCGGAGCCCGGACGATCGGGCGTTCGCGGCTATCTCGGCGTTCGCGGAGGCCATGGCTCGCGCAGGCCGCTAGGTCCGGTTGTGACAGACGTACAGCGGGACCAGCGGGCTCTTCGGCCCCCCGACCACGTGCACGGGTGGTGGCGGCTCGCCACCCCCGGAGTCCGCGGGGTGCTTGCTCTGACAGGCCGGCTGGGGGGCCTTCCGCTTCGGGTCGTAGAAGTGGTCGTACGGCTCGACTGAAAGGTCCGACCGCTCATCGGCCAGGAGCTGGGCGAACTCCTGCAGGAAACGGCTGACCTCCTCCGGCGGCGCACCCTCCGGAACCCGGACGTAGATCTTGTAGCCCTTCTGCTCCCGGTCATCGTTCGGCACGTCGACCTCCCCCGTCCCTGACCGCCCCGGTCATCAGTGGTTAGCACTCAGGGTCCGCCTGCCCCAGGCAGCCGTCAAGGGAGAACAGGGGCCGAAACGGTATGCCGGCGACCCTGGTGGGGAGCGCCGAGCACGCCGACGAGCTCGTCTCGGGAACCGATGCCGAGCTTCCGGTACACCGCGCCGAGGTGCGTCTCGACGGTCTTGATCGTGACGAAGAGCTCCTCGGCGATCTCGCGGTTCGTCCGCCCTGCCGCGGCCAGCAGAGCGACCTGCTGCTGGGATTCGGTCAGGGCTCGCGGTCCGGAGGTGCGGGTCCGACGCGGGCGACCACCCGCGAGCACCAGCTCCTGGTGGGCGCGCTGACGCAGCCGTTCCATCCCCATGTCTCCGGCCAGATCGACCGCACGGTACAAGGACTCGCGCGCCTCCGGGATCCGGTCGACGCGGCGCAACGCGGCGCCGTACGACGCCAGGACGCGCGCCGTCACTGCCCGGCGCGGTGTCGACTCCGCGAGCTCCACAGCCTCGGCCAGCATTGCCACCGCCTGCCGGGCCGGCTCGAAGGAAGCCCGCCGGCGCAAGGCCTGGGCCAACCGGTACCGCGGACCGTACCGGCGCCGGATGACCACCTCGCGCTCCGCCTCGCGAAGGGCGCTGCCACGGTCTCCCAGCAGCTCGAAGGCATGGCTGGCGATCAGGTGCGGCTCGAGCTCGACCTCGATCGCCGTGACCGGACCGTCGGGGTCGGGCGCGAAGTGCTGGGCACCGAGGATCGCCACCACTCGCTCCGGCTCGCCCCCGAGCATGGCGCCCAGCGCCGGATAGAGGCTGTCCTCGCCGCGACTCTCAGCCAGGAACCCGGCCGCTTCGTCGTACTCTCCCCGTTGGAGTGCGACCCAGCCACGGATGAAGCGATGTCCCGCAGTGAATCGGGACATCTGGCCCGGCACCGCGCGTTGCTCGGCCAACGAGATGGCCGCCAGCACGTCCTCGAACTGTCCCTTGGCGAGGGCCAGCATGACGCGACGATGCTCGAGGTCGGCCTGGAGCACCGGTGCAGAGCTCCGCAACCCGGCCACTCCCTTGGCGACGCGATCCAGCACGGCCTCGGCCTCGGCGATCTCGTCGTCGGCGAGGAACCCTGCGGCCTCGATCGCGGTCCGCGCGTCCCAGACGGAGATGCTGGAGTCATCCGTGATCTCGATCCCCGCAACCGCCCGACGAAGGTTGTCGACCAGACGTTGGGTGGTGCCACGTTGCATGGTGCGCTCGTAGATGGCGGCCATCACCAGGAGATAGCGGTCGATGTCGCGCTCCACCGAGAGCTCGTGGGAGTCGATCTCGGCCAGCTCTCTCGGAAGTGCCAGACCGGGCTCGACCGCCATGAAGACGTTGACCAGCAGCTGCGCGCGCAACCGCACGTCGGCCACGGACTCACCCGATGGCTCCAGCTCCAGCACGCGCTGGTGAAGCCGGCCCAGCTCGGCGTACTGGCCCGCGTCGATCAGGACGTCGAACAGCTCGGCAGCGGCGGTCAGGAGCACCGGGCGGTCGGCGGACTCCATCACGGTCTCGAGGTGCTCGCGGGCTGCGTCGAAACGACCCAGCGCGTGCTCCGCGCGACCGAGGGCCACCAGGATCCGGGGCCGCTCGTCGGCGGGGGCGGGTTCCTCCAATGCGCGGAGGAGCAGCTGGGTGGCCAACGCGATGGAGCCTGCCTCGAGAGCGGCCTCCCCCTCGTCGGCCAGGAACTCCGCCACCTTCTCGTCGCCCGATCCCGGTGAGTTGACGAGGTGCAGCCCGACAGACTCCGCCGCCTCGCCGCTGAACCAGAGCAGCCGCGCCGCGCGGGCATGGAGCTCGCCCCTCACCACCTCCGGCAGCTCGGCCTCCACCGCCGCACGCAGCAGGGGGTGGAGGAACTCCACGGGATCACCGTGCTGCAGGATGCTGGCCACCTCGAGCCGAGAGGCCTGGTAGACCGCGGTCGCTTCGTCCAGCCGCGCCAGCTCGGCAGCCAGGTGCAGCGAGCAGCCGTCGCCGAGGACCGCCGCGGCCTGCGCCAGCAACGCCGCCTCGGGGCCGAGCTCTCCCAGCCGCCAGGCAACGGTCCTCCGCAGAGACAGGGTGCCGCTGCGGACGAAGGTCTGACGGTTGGGACGGGCGTCGGTCTGGTAGGGCCGCAGCAGCTCGTGCAGATAGAAGGCGTTGCCGTGCGAGACCTTCAGGCACTCGTCGACGAACGCATCCTGTGCCGGATAGCCGAGCTTCTCCGCCACCACCTCGACGACCGCCTCGCGCGACAAGGTCGCGGGCGCGAGCACCTTGCAGTCGGGCTGCGCGGCCATCACGGCCAGCAGTCGCTGGACCTCGGGATTCTCCACCGGCCGGCTGGCCACCAGCATCGTCACCGGCTGCACCGAGATGTCGGCCTGGACGTCGAGCAGCACGCGCAGAGACGCGCCGTCCGCCCAGTGGGCGTCGTCGATGGCCAGGACGAGCGGAGACCGCTCGGCCAACCACGCGATCAGCCACTGACAGCCGTAGTCGACGCCGTAGGAGAGATCGGCGCCGGGCGTGAACAGGGGGATCGCGAACCGGGCCGCGCCCTCGAGCGCGTCGACGCCGCCCGCCTCCTCGACGGCCGGTCCGAGCAGCCTGCGTAGCACCTCGAAGGGTGCCGCCGAGGCGAGGTGACGGGCACGGACGACCCAGGTGCTGGCCCCCCGCTCCCGGCCCCGCTGGACGGCGTACTCCACCAAGCTGCTCTTGCCGCGACCGGCCCGGCCCTCGAGCAGCAACGAGGTTCCGCGGCCCTCCTCGAGACGCGCAACGGCTGCATCGATCGCCGCGATCTCCGCGGCACGCTCGTACAGCCGGCTCGACATCTCGGCACCCCCTCGATGAGCCTTCCCACGATGGTGGCACGGGCGGACGCTGACGGCCGCTCCTATTTCTCAGGGTTCGGTCCCCGGCACCGCGTGAAACCTCAGGGTGCCGACCCTGACGACTCAGACGCCGCGGTCCCGGACTCTGGAAGACATGAACACCGACCCGACCACCACCACGCCCATCGCCGGACTGCTGTCCCTGATGGCCGATCTGGTCGACCCTTCCTCGGGGACCGGTGCCCAGACGACCAGCGAGGCGCCAGCCTTGGAACGCCACGACCTCGTCGCCGCTCTCGAGCACGTGGTGCGAGGCTGGCTCTCCGTCCACGATGACGGGCACGGCTGGCTGCTCGTGCAGTTCGCGCCACCGCCCGAGCCCGTGCGGGAGGTGCCCTCGCCCGCGTCGGCGCGTCCGCGCTTCGGTTCACCCGAGCAGAAGGTCGGGCTGCTGACCGATCGCGAGCGCGAGGTGCTGTGCCTCGTCGCCAGCGGCGCGACCAACTGCGCGATCGCCGCTCGACTGTTCATCTCACCGAAGACGGCGAGTGTCCACGTGTCACGCATCCTGGCGAAGCTGGGGGCGCAGACACGCACCGAGGCCGCGGCGTACGCGCACGCCGCTGGGCTGGTGCAGCCCTGGGGGACCATGCAGGCCGTGGGGGACGGCCTCGGGATGGGCGAGCGCCAGTTGGTGGGGGCGTGACCGAACAGGTCACGCCCCCACGGCGCGCTCAGGCGACGGCGCTCTCTTCCGGGGCGACGAACTGGGCGTTGTAGAGCCGCGCGTACGCGCCGTCGTCGAGCAACAGCGACTCGTGGTTGCCCTGCTCGACGATCGCACCGTCCTCCATCACCAGGATCAGGTCCGCATCGCGGATCGTGGAGAGCCGGTGGGCGATCACGAACGACGTACGGTCCGTGCGCAGGGCAGCCATCGCGTGCTGCAGCAGCACCTCCGTGCGCGTGTCGACCGACGACGTCGCCTCGTCGAGGATCAGCAGCTCCGGGTCGGACAGGAAGGCCCGCGCGATCGTGACCAGCTGCCGCTCGCCGGCGGACAGGTTGCTGCCCTCCTCGTCGATGTGCGTGTCGTAGCCGTCGGGCAGCGAGTGCACGAAGCGGTCGACGTACGTCGCGCGCGCGGCCTCGAGGATCTCGTCCTCGGTGGCACCGGGCCGGCCATAGGCGATGTTGTCGCGGATCGTGCCCTCGAACAGCCAGGTGTCCTGCAGGACCATCCCGATCTGGTCGCGCAGCTCGGCGCGCGGCATCGAAGCGATGTCGACGCCGTCCAGGGTGATCCGTCCACGGTCGATGTCGTAGAAGCGCATGACCAGGTTGACCAGGGTCGTCTTGCCGGCGCCGGTCGGGCCGACGATCGCCACGGTGTGGCCCGGGGCTGCGACCAGGGAGAGGTCCTCGATCAGCGGCCGCTCCGGGTCGTAGGCGAACGACACGTGCTCGAAGCGCACCTCGCCGTGCCGGTCGGCCTGGTCCACGGGCGACCCGAGCGCATCGGGCTCCTGCTCCGGCGCGTCGAGGAGCTCGAAGACCCGCTCCGCGCTGGCCACGCCGGACTGCAGCAGGTTGGTCATCGAGGCGACCTGCGTGAGCGGCTGGGTGAACTGACGGGAGTACTGGATGAACGCCTGGACGTCGCCGAGCGAGATCGACCCGTTGGCCACCTTGAGCCCGCCGAGCACCGCGATCACGACGTAGTTGAGGTTCCCGATGAACATCATCGTCGGCATGATCAGCCCGCTCACGAACTGCGCACCGAACGACGCCTCGAAGAGCTTCTCGTTCTCCTCGGCGAAGGTCGCCTCGACCTCCTCCTGACGGCCGAACACCTTGACGAGCGCGTGCCCGGAGAAGGTCTCCTCGATGTGGGCGTTGAGCCGGCCGGTACGTCGCCACTGGTCGATGAACATCCCCTGGCTGCGTTGCATCACCTGTCGGGCCACGACCATCGTGATCGGCACCGTGACCAGCGCGACCAGGGCGAGCTCCCAGGAGATCGAGAACATCAGGACGACGACGAACACCACGGTCAGCAGTGAGGTGAGCAGCTGGCTCATGGTCTGCTGCAGGGTCTGGCTGATGTTGTCGATGTCGTTGGTGACGCGGCTGAGCAGCTCACCGCGCGGCTGCTGGTCGAAGTAGCTCAGCGGCAGCGCGTTGACCTTGTCCTCCACGTCGGAGCGCATCCGCATGATGGTGCCCTGGACGACGTCGTTGAGCAGGTAGCCCTGGAGCCAGCTCAGCACCGAGGCCGCGACGTACACGCCGAGCACGAGCAGCAGGACGTGGCTGACCGCTGCGAAGTCGATGCCCTGCCCGACCACGAAGTGCTTCATCGACGCGAGCATCGACGCCTGCTTGTCGTCGCCCTGCTGGCGGAGGCCCTCGACGACCTGCTCCTGGCTCGTGCCGTCGGGCACCTTGCCGGAGAGCTGGTTGCCGGTCAGGCCCGCGAAGATCAGATCGGTCGCGCGACCGAGGATGCGCGGACCGAGCGACATCAGCCCGACGCTGGCCACGGCGAGCACGAGGACGCCGATCGCCTTGGTCTTCTCCGGCCTCATCCGCTGGACCAGGCGCTGGGCGTTGGGCTTGAAGTTGTTGGCCTTCTGGCCGACCATGCCACCGCCGAACGGACCGCGACCCGGGCCGGGCCCGGCCTGGACGCGCTCGGTCTCCTTCAGCTGACCGGCGGGCTTGGTGGTGTCGACGTCGCTCGTGGTCATGCCGCCTCCTCAGCGCTCAGCTGGGACGCCACGATCTCCTGGTACGTCGGGCAGTCGTCGAGCAGCTCGCGGTGCGTGCCTCGGCCGACCACGCGGCCCTCCTCGAGCACGAGGATCAGGTCGGCGTCGCGGATGGTCGAGACCCGCTGGGCGACGAGCAGCGTGGTCGCCTCGCGGGTCACCGGACGTAGCGCCGCACGCAGCCGAGCGTCCGTGGCGAGGTCGAGGGCCGAGAAGGAGTCGTCGAACAGATAGATCTCCGGGCGTCGTACGACGGCACGGGCGATCGCGAGGCGCTGCCGCTGACCTCCGCTGACGTTGGTGCCGCCCTGCACGATCGGTGCGTCGAGGCCCTCGGGCATCGCACGCACGAAGTCGTCGGCCTGCGCGATCTCGAGCGCACCCCACAGCTCCTCGTCGGTCGCCTCCGGCTTGCCGTGCAGGAGGTTGGAGCGGACGGTCCCGCTGAAGAGATACGCCTTCTGGGGGACCAGCCCGATCACGGACCAGAGCTGGTCGGGCTCCAGCCGGCGTACGTCGACGCCGTCGACCGCGACCGTGCCGCCGGTGACGTCGAAGAGGCGCGGCACGAGGTTGACGAGCGTGCTCTTGCCCGCGCCGGTCGAGCCGATGACGGCGACGGTCTGGCCCGGCTCGGCCCGGAAGGTGAGGTCGTGGAGGACGGGCGCGTCGGCTCCGGGGTAGCTGAACTCGACACCGTCGAAGGCGAGCGTGCCACGCTCGGGCAGGTCGACGACGGGCGCCGCGGACGGCACCACCGACGAGTCGGTCTGGAGCACCTCCATCATCCGGTCGGCGCACACCGCCGACCGCGGGATCATCATCATCATGAACGTGCCCATCATCACGGCCATCACGATCTGCAGGAGGTAGGAGAGGTACGCCGTCAGCGCACCGATCTGCATCTCCCCGGACTCGACCCGATGACCGCCGAACCACAGGACCGCGACCGAGGCGACGTTCGCGACCAGCATCACGGTGGGGAACATCAAGGCCTGCCAGCGACCGGCGCGGATGGCGACCGTGGTCAGGTCGCGGTTGGCCGCATCGAAGCGCTCGGTCTCGCGCGGCTCGCGAACGAAGGCGCGGACCACGCGGACGCCGGTGATCTGCTCGCGGAGCAGGCGGTTGACCTCGTCGATGCGGGCCTGCATGAGCCGGAAGCTCGGCACCATCCGCGAGATGATGAACCCGAGCAGCACGGCGAGCACCGGCACCGTGACCGCGATCAGCCAGGACAGCCCGAGGTCCTCACGGATCGCCATGATGATGCCGCCGACCATCATGATCGGGGCCATCACCATCAGCGTGCACGACATCAGCAGGAGCATCTGCACCTGCTGGACGTCGTTGGTCTGGCGGGTGATCAGGCTCGGCGCCCCGAAGTCCTGCACCTCGCGCTGGGAGAAGGTCCCGACGCGGTGGAAGATCGCGGCACGCACGTCGCGGCCGAAGCTCATCGACGTCTTCGCGCCGAACCACACGGCCCCCACGGAGCAGACGATCTGGACGAGGGCGACGCCCAGCATCACCACGCCGATGCGGAGGATGTAGTCGGTGTCACCGGTCACGACCCCGTTGTCGATGATGTCGGCGTTCAGGCTGGGCAGGTAGAGCGCGCCCATCGTGCCGACGAACTGGAGGAGTACGACGATCGCGAGCGGCCGGTGGTACGGCGCGACGTAGAGGCGGATCAGGCGGAGAAGCATCAATCTTCTTTCTTCAGTACGCCGTCGAGGACGACGTCGACGATCTCGGAAGGGGTCAGGAGCCGGCCATCGGCGATCTCGTGGTGGCTGGCGGAGAAGGTGAGGAGCCGCAGCACGTGCATCAGCTGCTCCGGCGGCATCGTGAGCTTGTCGGCGTCGGGGCTGAGCAGCTGCATGAGCCGGCCGTTGACGTCCTCGCGGGCCCGCACGTGTGCTTCCGAGTCATGGTCCGGTGGCGCCACCATGCCGACCGCCCTCATCAGCCCGAAGATCTCGGTGAACCGTCGCTGCAGGACGGTCACCATCTGCACGAGCCGCTCGCGCAGAGGAGCGGCCTGGTCCACCTCGTCGAGGTCGTGCACGAACCGCCCGGGAGCGAACGCCTGCCCGACCGCAGCGTCGACCAGCTCGTCCTTGGAGTCGAAGACCCGGAAGATCGTGCCCTCCGCGACTCCCGCCGCCTCGGCGATCTGGCGCGTGGTCACGGCGCGCCCGTGCACCAGCAACAGCGGCAGCGTCGCCTGGACGAGGGCTTCGCGGCGCTGGTCGGGAGGCAGGGCCACGGCACGAGGGGTCACCCCCGCACGATAACTGAGTGAGCACTCACTCACAAACCGTTTGGGGGTAGTCCCCGACGATTCGGTTGTCATTCTGGCCGAAATCACGACCAATTCGTCGGGGACTACCGCCCGTCAGCGGATGACCGAGTGCCGGGCGTCGATCGGCCCGCGACCCAGGTAGAAGATGCCCGGTCGGGTCTGGAAGCCGGCGCTGATGTTGTCGCGCAGGGTCGACCAACGCAGGTGCAGGCGGCCCGAGAGGTCGTTGCTCACGTAGAAGATCGCGCCGCCCCCCTCGTTGGCGTGGTTGTGCCGCATCAGGGTGCCGGCCACCCGCAGCGTGTAGTCGTTGCCGTCGGTGTAGATCGCGCCGCCCGAGCCGCCGCCGGGCTGACCCGGATGGTGGACAGGGTTCGCGCCGCGCCCGGTCGCGTTGTTGCCCAGGAAGGTGCTGTTCAGCACCGTCCACGAGACGCCGATGCTGCTCAGGCCCGAGCCATTGCTGCAGCGGCCACCTCGGAAGGTGCTGCCGACGACGTACACCGGCCGGTGGTGGTACTGCGAGAGCGCGCGGACGGCGGCGCCGCCGAGGTCGGGACCGGTGCGGTCGCAACGGTTCCCCAGGAACGTCGTGTCCACGACCTTGAGCTGCCCACCGCGGGCGAAGATGGCGCCGCCCCCACCGCCGTCGAAGTGTTGGCCCGTCGAGTTGCCGTCCGCGAAGGTGAGGTGCTGGACCACGAGCCGCGGGAGGGCCTGGTCGTCACAGTGGTTGGTGGTGAAGCGCTGCCGCTGGTCGCAGGTGTCCTGGTAGAGGATCCGACGCCGGCCCATGCCGCTGAGCGTGACCCGTCCGCCCCCGTCGATCACGACGCGACGGACGTCCCTCCCGTCCCGGTGCTCGTTGAAGACCCGTGCGGTGTGGCGCATCGCGATCACGACCGGGTCGGCACCGCACCGGAAGGTGATCACCCCGCCCTTCGCCACGGCGCGCACCACCTGGGCGCCCGTGCAGCTGGCCGGTGTGCCGGTGCCGATCACGTGGTCGGGATGGCTGGTGTCGACCGCCCGCGCGGCCTTCGGCACGTGTACGTGCCTCACCCCGCGGGTGACGGCCTGCCGCGCCGGCCCGTCGGAGGCGGCGTACGACGTGGAGCCGGCGCCGACGGCGGACCCGACGAGCACCAGCAGGACCAGCACCGAGCGCCTCATCCCCCCACCGTAGGGGCTCCGTGCGCCGTCACGGGGCAAGACGATGGGTGCTCCAGCCCGCGTCGGTACGGCGGTAGAGGAGGCGGTCGTGCATCCGCCCCGGCCTGCCCTGCCAGAACTCCACCGCGTCGGGGACGACCCGGAAGCCGCCCCACTCCTCGGGCACCGGCACCTCGTCGGGGTACGCCGTGTCGGCGGCCGCCCAGGCATCGTCCAGCTCGGCACGTGAGGCGACCTCGTGCGACTGGTGGGAGGCATGGGCGCCGAGCCGTGCACCCCGCGGGCGCGTCGCGAAGTAGGCGTCGACCTCGCCGCGCGGCAGCTCGATCGCGACCCCGTCGACCCTGACCTGGCGCTCGAGCGGGTGCCACGGGAACAGCAGGTGACAGTGGGGGTTGCCGAGCAGCTCGATGCCCTTGCGCGAGCCGAGGTTGGTGAAGAAGACCCACCCCTCGTCGGAGAACCCCTTGAGCAGCACCATCCGCGCGGACGGTCGCCCGTCGGCCGACACCGAGGCGACCACCATCGCGTTGGGCTCGTAGAGCTCCGCGGCGACCGCGTCGTCGTACCACCGCTGGAACATCGCGAAGGGGTCGGCCGCCAGGTCGCCCTCGGCCAGCCCGCCGTCGGCGTACTCACGGCGCTGATCGGCGTACGGGTCGCTCACGCCTCGATCCAACCACGCGTCACATGCGTCTCTCCCGCCCGGACCCGGGCGTGCGTGAGCGGGGACCGGCAGGCAGAATCGAGAGGAGCAGGACGACGAAGGAGTCGCATGAGCCAGCAGCAGCCGGAGGTGCACGAGGGCCTCGAGGGCGTGGTCGCGTTCGCGACCGAGATCGCCGAGCCCGACAAGGAGGGGTCGGCCCTGCGCTACCGCGGCGTCGACATCGAGGAGCTGGTGGGCCGGGTCCCGTTCGAGAAGGTGTGGGGTCTGCTCATCGACGGCGCCTTCGAGCCCGGTCTGCCGCCCGCCGAGCCGTACACGATCCCGATCCACACCGGCGACGTCCGCGCCGACGTGCAGGCCGGCGTCGCGATGCTGGCGCCGATGCTGGGCATGCGACAGACCTACGACATCTCCGACGAGCAGGCCCGACTCGACCTCTCCCGGGTCGCGGTCATGGTCCTGTCGTACGCCGCGCAGGCCGCGCGGGGGCTCGGCCTGCCGATCGTCCCGCAACGCGAGGTCGACCAGGGGGGCTCCCTCGCGGAGCGGTTCCTGATCCGCTGGAAGGGTGAGCCGGACCCCCGTCACGTCAAGGCGATCGACGCCTACTGGAGCTCCGCGGCCGAGCACGGGATGAACGCCTCCACCTTCACCGCGCGCGTGATCACCTCGACCGGGGCCGACGTCGCCGCCGCCTTCTCCGGCGCGATCGGTGCGATGAGCGGTCCCCTCCACGGCGGCGCACCCTCGCGGGTGCTCGGCATGATCGAGGAGGTCGAGAAGCGGGACGGCGACGCCACGTCGTACGTCAAGGAGCTGCTCGACAACGGTGAGCGCCTGATGGGCTTCGGTCACCGGGTCTACCGTGCCGAGGACCCGCGCGCCCGCGTGCTCCGGCGTACGGCGCGCGAGCTCGACGCCCCGCGGTACGAGGTCGCCGAGGCGCTCGAGAAGGCCGCCCTGGCCGAGCTCCGTGAACGGCGCCCCGACCGGGTGCTGGAGACCAACGTGGAGTTCTGGGCCGCGATCGTGCTCGACTTCGCGGAGGTGCCGGCGAACATGTTCACCTCGATGTTCACCTGCGCCCGCACCGGCGGCTGGTCGGCCCACATCCTCGAGCAGAAGCGCACCGGCCGGCTGATCCGCCCGAGCGCGGTCTACACCGGCCCGTCGTCGCGTCCGGCGGACTCGATCGGCGGCTGGAACGCCGAGTGGGCGGCCTCCTGACCGGTGCAGCGCCCCGACCTCGACACCGCCCGGCTCACCCTGCGACCGCTGGCCGACGCCGACCTGCCGCACCTGGTCGCGCTGAACGGCGACCCCGAGGTGATGCGGTTCATCACCGGGCGCGCGCTGACCCCGGCGGAGGTCGCGGCGGACCTGCCCCGGCTCACCCGCAGCGAGCGCGGTCTCGGCCTGTGGTCCGGCACGGACGCGGACGGCTTCGCCGGCGTGTGGTTCCTGATCGCAGACCCTGACGATCCAGCTGCAGCAGAGATCGGGTGGCGTCTCCCCCGCGCCTCATGGGGCCGCGGCCTGGCCGTCGAGGGGGCCCGGGCCCTGCTCGAGTACGCGTTCGAGACCGTCGGGGTGCAGCGGGTGTGGGCCGAGACGATGGCGGTGAACGCCCGGTCACGCGCGGTGATGGAACGGCTCCGGATGCGCCACACCGGCACCGAGGTCCGGCAGTGGGAGGACCCGATCCCCGGCTGGGAGCAGGGCGAGGTCGTCTACGAACTGACCCGCACGGACGCCGCGGTCCAGCTGTGGAACGACGAGGCCCAGACCTTCGACGAGGCCGCCGACCACGGCCTGCACGACCCCCAGGTGCGTGAGGCCTGGCGCGACCTGCTGCACGACCTGCTCCCACCCGCGCCCGCTCGGGTGGCCGATCTGGGCTGCGGCACGGGCACCCTGGCCGGGCTGCTCACCGAGGAGGGCTACGACGTCACCGGCGTCGACTTCTCCCCCGAGATGATCCTCCGGGCGCGGGCCAAGGTCCCCGGTGTCGAGTTCGTCGAGGCCGACGCGGCCGCGCCTCCCCTCGACCCCGCGTCGTACGACGTGGTGCTGAGCCGGCACGTGCTCTGGGCGATGCCCGACCCGGCGGCCGCCCTGGCCCGGTGGCAGGACCTGCTGACCCCCGGTGGGCGCCTCGTGCTCGTCGAGGGCAGCTGGTCGACCGGAGCGGGGCTGACCGGCGCCGAGACCGTCGCCCTGGTCGAGGGACTGGGACGCCCGGCCACCGTCCGGCCGCTGCTCGAGGCGCGCTACTGGGGTCGCGAGATCAGCGACGAGCGGTACGCCGTCACCGGCTGAGCTCACCAGCTCTCGACGAGCTCCTTGGCCTGCTTGAGGCTCATCCCGCTCTGCTCGCGGACGACCTTGATCGCGTGGATCTTGCTGCCCCCGGCGGCCAGGGCACGCGCCTCGGCGTAGCCGTCGTCGACCGGCGCCGGACCGGCGGCCACGGGAACGGTCTCCGGCGTAGCCGGTCTCTCGGCGAGGGCGGCGCTGAGGTGCGCGACCTGCTCCTCCAGCCGCGCGACGCGGTTCTCCAGCGCCAGCACGTCGCCACGGTCGGACGACCCTCCGAACAGACCCACGAACGCGAGACTAGACCTCCTCGGCGCCGAGCACGCGGCCGTAGCAGCGGTTGTCGGGGTACCGGCGGTAGTAGCCGAAGCTCTCGATCCGCTGGTAGCCCGCGGACTCGTAGAGCGCCATCGCCTCGGGCTGGGCGGTGCCGGTCTCGAGGACGATCACGTCGCCGCCGGCGGTGCGGGCCGTCGCCTCGAGGTGGGCGAGCATCAGCCGGGCCAGGCCTCCGCGTCGGGCGGAGGGGGCGACGTACATCCGCTTCACCTCGACCGCGCGCTGTGCCCCGAGGCGGTCGACGTCGGGGCGGAAGCGCCACCCGCCCATCGTCACGGGCACCCCGTCGCGGTAGCCGACGTAGAACGCTCCGGAGGGCGCCTCGAACTCAGCCGGATCCATCTTCGTCTGGTCGGGCGTGCCGTAGCGCACGACGTACTCCGCCTGGACCTCCTCGTTGAGCAGGCGCGCGTCGTCGTGCGTGAACGCCACCTGGTCGATCCGCAGGTCAGCGGGCACGGGCCGGACCCGGCTCGTTCGCGGTGGTGCTCATCTGGTGTCCTCCCGTGTGGCCCGGTCGACGGCCCTGACACAATAGTCAGCGCCGACAGCGTCGTCAGGCAGACCACCCCACCACCCCGGAAGGTTGCTCATGACCGACGCGATCTCGATCCCCGCTGACCTCAAGCCGGCCGACGGCCGCTTCGGGGCGGGGCCCTCCAAGATCCAGACCAGCCACCTCGACGCGCTCGCGGCGACGGGGTCGTCGCTGATGGGCACCTCCCACCGCCAGGCGCCGGTGCGCAACCTGGTCGGTCGCGTGAGTGCGGGCCTCGCCACCTTCTTCTCGCTGCCCGAGGGCTACGAGGTGGTCTTCGGCAACGGCGGTGCCACGGCGTTCTGGGACGTCGCGACCCACGGCCTGATCCGCGAGAAGAGCCAGCACCTGTCGTTCGGCGAGTTCTCCTCGAAGTTCGCGGCAGCCGCCAAGGCCGCGCCCTGGCTGGCCGACCCGTCGATCCTGAAGAGCGACCCCGGCACCCGCCCGGTCTCCGTCGCCGAGGAGGGCGTCGACGCCTATGCGTGGGCCCACAACGAGACCTCGACCGCCGTGATGGCGCCGGTACGCCGGCCCGAGGGCGCCGCGGACGACGCCCTGGTGCTGATCGACGCCACCTCCGGCGCCGGCGGTCTGCCGGTCGACCTGACCGAGGCCGACGTCTACTACTTCGCACCGCAGAAGTGCTTCGCCTCCGACGGCGGCCTCTACATCGCGCTGATGTCGCCGGCGGCGCTCGAGCGCGCCGCCAGGGTCAAGGAGAGCGGTCGCCACATCCCGGCGTTCCTCGACCTGGTCACCGCGATCGACAACTCGCGCCTGAACCAGACCTACAACACCCCGTCGCTCGCGACCTTCTTCCTGATGGCCGAGCAGCTGGACTGGATGAACGCCAACGGATCCCTGACCGGGATGGTCGAGCGCACCACCGCGTCGTCCGACGCCCTCTACGGCTGGGCCGAGAAGACGTCGTACACGACGCCGTACGTCGTCGACCCCGACCATCGCTCGCTGGTGATCGGCACGGTGGACTTCGACGAAGCAATCGACGCCACGCGGATCGCGGCGACCCTGCGCGCGAACGGGATCGTCGACACCGAGCCCTACCGCAAGCTGGGTCGCAACCAGCTCCGGATCGCGATGTACCCCGCGATCGACCCGTCCGACGTCGAGGCCCTCACCGGCTGCATCGACTACGTCGTCGAGCGCCTCTGACCGCGTCTTTTGCGGTAGTCCCCGACGTTTCTGCTGTCGAAACGGTGGATTTCACAGCCGAAACGTCGGGGACTACCCCGATTGAGGGACCTAGGGCTGCTGCTTGGTCAGGTGGAGGAGCCAGTCGGTGTCGGTGTGGATGAGGGCGTAGCGGCGTGCGGCGTCGCGGCCGTGGAGCACGAAGACGAACCGGCGGTCGTTGCGGTCCTCGAGCTCCCACCAACCGGTGTCGGCGATCGCCTTCGTCGCGTCGGTGTACGACGCGTGGTCGAGGTCGTGGTCGCCGACGGCCACCGCGAGCCGGTCGCCCTTGACGTCGGTGGGCATCCCCTTCGGCACGGCCCAGGACTTGAGGACACCGTCCTCCTCCAGGCGCAGGTCGAAGTGGTGCTGTGGCTTGTGGTGCTCGTGCAGAACGAACACCGGTCGGCGATCAGCCACGGACGGCCGCCAGCAGCGCGTCGTACGGCCGGGTGCCGAAGGCCACCATCCGCGCCTCCTCGACCCGGGTGGGGGTCGACCGGAGCGTCCCGACGGCCGCCGCCACCGCGTCGTCGAAGGGCCAGCGGTAGACGCCGGCGCTGACCAGTGGGAAGGCCACGGAGCGGGCACCGAGCTCGTCGGCGACGGCCAGCGCGCGGGCGTAGCACGAGACCAGGAGCGATCGGTCGCGCTCACCCCGCCCGTAGTCGGGCCCCACGACGTGGATCACCCACCGGGCCGGCATCTCCCCGGCGGTGGTCCAGCCGGCATCGCCGGTGGCCAGCCCGTGCGGGAAGCGCTGGATGCAGTCCTCCAGCACCGCCGGGCCGCCCGCCCGGTGGATCGCACCGTCCACGCCGCCACCGCCGCGCATCGACCGGTTCGCGGCGTTGACGACCGCGTCGACCTCCTGCGCGGTGATGTCACCCTCGACGACCGTCAGCTCCATGACCCCATCGTTCCCCACCGTGCCTGCGGTGGACCTCACGCGTCCTTCAGCAGTCTCAGCACGGCCCGCTCGAGCACGGTCTGCCGCTCGTCCGGAGACGCGGTCCGGCGCCGGGTGGCGGCCTTGATCGTGATGCCTTCCTCGTAGGCGTCGACCACCCGCGGGTCGACGTACGACGAGCGTGCCAGCGCCGGGGTGTTCCCGAGGAACTCCGCGACCTCCTTCATCGCGGCGACCTCCGCCCGCTTCCGCGAGGCCTTCGTGTCGCCCGGCTCGTCGCTCTCGGCCAAGGAGGCGGCTGCGATCACGGTCGCGTGCCAGGTCCGGAAGTCCTTGGCGGTGGCCTCGAGGCCCGTCGTACGCCGGACGTAGTCGTTGACGTGGCCGGAGTCCAGGTCGTACCAGTGCCGGCCCTCCTTCCACGCGAGGAGCTCCTCGTCGGCCGGCCCGCGCCGGCGTCGCATCACCTCGAGCGCCTCGACCACCGCGACGTCGTCGATGGTGATGCAGTGCTCGACGCCGGACTTCCCGATGAAGCAGAAGACCATCGTCGCGCCCTGCTTGCGCACGTGCTTGCGCTGGAGAGTGGTGAGCCCGAAGCTGCCGTTCTCCTCGGCGTACACGTCGTTGCCGATCCGGAAGTAGCCGAGGTCGATCAGCCGGACGGCCACCGCACAGGCACGGTCCTGGCTCATGCCCTCCGTGCCGAGGTCGACCAGCACCTGCTCGCGCGCCTTCGACAGGACCCGGCCCAGCTCGACCACCCGCGCATGCTTGACGGCGTCCCGCTGGGTGCGCCAGGCCGGGTGGTAGAGGTACTGCCTCCTGCCCGCGTCGTCGGTGCCGACCGCCTGGAGGTGGCCGTTCGGCCAGGGACACACCCACACGTCGCGCCAGGCGGGCGGGATCACCAGGCTCTTGACCCGCTCGGCATCCTCGGACGGCAGGCGGCGGCCGGCCTGGTCGAGGTAGACGAACCCGCGACCCGCCCGGCGCCGGGTCCAGCCCGGGTCGTCGGGTGAGCTCCTCCGCAGACGCGCCATGGCGGCCAGGCTAGTGAGACGACGCGGCGCCTCCCTCACCCCGAAGGGCAGTTCGGTACGTCGCTCAGCGCGGACGCAAGGCGCGCACGAGGACCAGCCCGGCCACCGCCGCGAACAGACCTCCGACCACCCACGGCCACGCGTCGTGCGACGCCGAGTCGGACGGCTCGGACGGGTCGCCCGTCTGCTGCCCGCCCGAGGACCCCGGTGTAGGCGTCGGCGTCGGCGTGGACGGGGCCGCCATCGCCTGCCGGGTTTCCGCGGGCACGCGGGTCGCGACGACCGGCGCACGAGTCCCCTCGGACGAGAGGTAGAGCGTGTCGTCCGGCCCCACCGCGATCCCCTCGCCCTGCCTCTGGGCGGGCAGGTCGAACGAACCCACGCGCTGCAGCGACGGCCAGTCGTAGACCGTCGCCGAGGAGTAGGCGCGCACGACCAGGTGCCGCCCGTCGGGGAAGAAGGCGCCGTCGGTGGCGATCGGCAGGACCTGCCCCACCCGGATGAGCCGGTTGGTCCCGGTCGCAGTCAGATGCCGTGGCACGGCGTACAGGGTGCCGCCGAAGACGTTCTTGGTGGCGAGGTAGAGCCGTCCCGTCACCGGGTTGCGGATCAGGGTCTCGGCGTCGGTCGCACCGCGCGGGTAGGTGAGCCGGTACGACGCCGCGTGCACGGTGCGGTCGCCGCGGCCGACCGGGATGCGGGTGATCGTCACGTCCGGGCGGCTCGCGAGGTTGTCGCCGATGTCGCCGACCCAGACCGAGCCCGGTCCGGCCGACGCGAGCGCCTCGACGTCGGTCGGGTCGTCGGACCAGTGCGTGACGCCGACCGTGGCACCGGTCCGGTCCACGGCGAAGACGCGGCCCGTGTCACCGGAGTCGTTGGTCGTGAGGAAGAGGCCGTCCTGCACCACGAGCGCGCTCGCCTCCACGATCGCGGGGTCCTGGAAGGAGAAGGCGGTGGTCCCGTGCGGTGCGTCCGGGGTGACCGCCAGCCCGACCGCGAACGGCGCCGCGACGAGCAGACCGACGAGCGGGTTAGGCATCCAACAGCTCGCCCAGCCGCGGCCGGACCCCCCACGTCGTCACCAGCTCGTCGTACTCCTGACGGGCGGAGCCACCCGACACCGGCTTCCCGGTACGGACGGCCCGGAGCAGGGTGTTGCGGGGCGTGTGCTCGCTGCCGACGAACTGCATCACGTCGACGCGATAGCCCTGGAGGCGGAGCAGCGAGGCCCGCAGGCCGTCGGTGAGGGTGTCGGCGAACCGCTCGCGCAGGATGCCGTGCCGCGTGAGCACGGCGTACGGCGCGGGCGTGGGCGCCCTGCGGAGCTGCGCCGCGATGTCGTGGTGGCAGCACGGCGCGGCCAGGATCAGCGGCGTACCCCACTCGATCGCCCGCGCCAGGGCGTCGTCCGTGGCCGTGTCGCAGGCGTGCAGCGCGAGCACCACGTCGGGCGGCTCCGGGGGCTCGGCCCCCTCGATGGACGAGGCGACGAAGGTCGCCTCGACGCCGAGCTCGCGGGCGAGCTGCTGGTTGTGCTCGCGTGACTGCTCGCGCTGGTCGATGCCGGTCAGGTGCACCGGGAGCCCGCGCACGTGGGTGAGGTAGCGCTCGGTGACGAAGGTGAGGTAGGCGTTCCCGCAGCCGAGGTCGACGATCTCGAGCGGCTGCTCGGGCGTGGGAGTGCGCAGGTGACCCTTGTCGAGGGCGTCGCCGATCGAGGCGTCGAGGATCCGGAGGAACTCCTCGACCTGGCGGTACTTGCCCTGCCGGCTCGGCTTCATCCGGCCCTCGTGGTCGCTGAGACCCAGCGCGCGGAACACCGGGTCGTCCTCGGTGAGCAGCCGGCCCTTGTCGCGGTCGTGGTCGCGGATGAGGGCGGCCGGGTCTGCCTGCTGCGCGCGCGTGTGCACGACCGCCTCGCCCTTCTTGGTGACCCGGAGCTGGTGGGTCTCGGTGGCCGTGTCGACGTGCCAGTTGCCGAACGGCAGGTCGAGCAGGTCGTCGACCGCCGACCGCGCCGGGTCGCCGACCGCATGGTTCGAGGTGTGCGCCTGCGCCTCGTCGTACGCCGTGACCTGGAGGTGGCGGCCGGCCTTGAGGTCGACGTACCTCAGCTCGACGCGGCGCCACGGGGGCTGCGCACCGCGCTGGCGACCGGACGCGACGGCCCTGACGAGGGTCTCGTCGTCGAGGATCGCGGCCCGCATCCGGGCCAGCGCGCGGAGGAGCGGCTCGCTCATCTTCGGGGTCCCCGCGGCGATGCGAGCGCAGCGAGCAGCGGCGTGGGGTGAATCATCTTCGGACCACCGAGGCGATCACGACGATCAGCAACAGGCCTCCCAGCGCGAGCGGGATCACGAGTCGCCGGTGCCGGGGGTTCACAGGGCCGAGTCTAGAGAGGCAGTCATCGTGGGGTGAATCAGCGGGGGTCGGCGGCGAGAGCCGCGCGGACCACGTCGAGCACGGGGCGGGTGCCCTCGCCGACCTCGGCGAGCGGCACCCAGGCGACCGCGTCGGTGGTCCCGTCGACCTCGGCGACGCGCGGCTCGGCGCCGGAGGGGACCGTGGCCCGGAAGAGCAGGTGGACCCCGTGGAAGTCCTCGAAGCGCCCCGACGGGGCCACCCCACCGAAGTGCAGGTCGTGGACGTCGAGCAGGTCGCCCACCTCACAGTCGACCCCACACTCCTCGCGCACCTCGCGGGCCAACCCCTCGCGTGGCGACTCCCCGTGGTCGAGCCCGCCGCCGGGCAGGGTCCAGGAGCCCGAGTGGAAGCCGCGCTCGGAGATCCGGGTGAGCAGCACCTCGCCGTCGCGTCGGATCAGCGCGTAGACCCCGATCCGCTGCATCCGGAAGGAGCTGTGATCGGCCAGCGCCTCACTGACGACGTCGGTGACGGACAGCCGGCCGGCGCGGACGTCGTCGATCGGGTGCCAGGCGGCGGCCATCGTGGAGCCGCCGACCTCCTCCACCCGCGGCGCGGGCGCGTCGGCCGGCACCCACGCGTCGTACACGATCCGGAGCGCCTGGTAGTCCCACCGCCGGCCGTGGCGCCACATCGACGGCAGGTGCGCGGAGTAGACGTGGGCGGTCTCGCCGACCTCCGCGTCGAGGCCGGTCTCCTCGCGCACCTCGCGGACCAGCGCGTCGCGGGGATCCTCGCCGTGGTCGAGGCCACCACCGGGCAGGTGCCACTTCTCGTCGGCCGAGACCTTGCGGGCCAGGCGGGTGAGGAGGATCTGGTCGTCCCGGAGGATCAGGGCGTACGCCGCGACGCGCTGCAGCTTCGGCAGGGCTTTGGGCATGGCGCGACTTCCTGGAGCAGGGACATCCCCATCCTGTCAGGCGAACGGAGGCCGGGCCTCGCGTGCGTGTGAGTGTCGGCCCGCCCAGCGCCAGACCCGGGCGGAGCGGTCGCGGTCCTCGTCGGTGACGAGGTTGCCCATCCAGCGCAGGGCGAGCGTCATCATCCAGTCGGACCGCATCCCCACCGGGCCGATGGCGGCCAGGACGCGTGGCACCGTGACCAGTCCGGCGAGGCGACGGGCGATCGAGAAGGACTCGCCGTAGTGGTGGGTCAGCGTCGCGGGCCAGGCCGTGGCGAGGTCGGCGTCGTCGGCCATCAGCTCGGCGACCAGGCGACCGCCCTCGACGCCGTAGTCGATGCCCTCGCCGTTGAGCGGGTTCACGCAGGCCGCCGCGTCGCCGACCAGCGCCCAGTTGGCACCGGCCACGCCGCTCACGGCACCGCCCATCGGCAGCAGGGCGCTGGTGGGGGCGCGCAGGTCGTCTCCGAGCCCGAAGGACGGGCGCTGCTGATCGGCGTACGTCTGCATCAGGCGACGGACCTTGAGGTCAGCGGGGCGCTTGGCGGTGGAGAGGGTGCCGACGCCGAGGTTCACCTCGCCGGTGCCCAGCGGGAAGATCCAGCCGTAGCCGGAGAGCACCTCGCCTCGCTCGCCCCGCAGCTCGAGGTGCGAGCTGATCCAGGGGTCGTCGGACATCGTCGAGGTCACGTAGGAGCGCCCGGCGACGCCGTACACCGTGTCGCGGTGCCACTCCCGGCCGAGGACCTTGCCGAGGGGCGACCGCACGCCGTCGGCCACGATCAGCCGCTGGCACGAGACCTCGAGCGTCTCGTCGCCACGGGCGAACACGACCCCGGTGACGCGGTCGCCGTCGCGTCGTACGTCGACCGCGCGGACGCCGTCGACGGCCCGGGCACCGGACTTGATGGCCGTGGTGCGCAGGTGGTCGTCGAGCTCGGTGCGTGCCACGGCGCTGCCCCAGTTCGGCAGCGAGCCGCCCGGCCACGGCAGCAGCAGGGTCTCACCGAAGCCGTGGGCGCGAAGGCCCTGGTTGACGGTGTGGGCGCGCAGCCAGTCGCCGAGCCCGAGCCGCTCGAGCTCACCGATCGCGCGGGGTGTCAGGCCGTCGCCGCAGGTCTTGTCGCGCGGGAAGACCGCTGCGTCGGTCAGCAGCACGTCCATCCCGAGCCGCGCCACCCAGGCCGCCGTCGCCGACCCCGCCGGCCCGGCACCGACGACGAGAACGTCGGTCTGCTCGTGCGCGGTCATGCGCCGATTCTCTCAGGCAGCCCTCACCACGCCGGAATCGGCGGTCACACGTGGATCGCGGCGGGCAGTCCGTCGGAGAACGTCTCCGGCGGGGCAGGCAGCGTCTCCGCGTCGCCGCGCGCCACGCGGGCCGCCGTCCAGGCGACGGCGCAGGCGTCGAGGAGGTCGTTGGCGGCGTACCCCTGGCCTCGCACGTACGCCGGTGGCTCGATGCCGGCGGCACGCAGGGCACCCGCACGGGAGGCCGCTCCGGCCGCGGTCCGCTTGGCCGGGACGACGCTCGCGGCATCCATGGCCGCGAAGCTGACCTCGGGGTGGACCTCGACGACCCGGCACGACCTCGGTGAGCGGACGTAGGCGTCGACCTCGAGGATCTTCGGGATCAGACCGAAGGCCTGGACGGTCACGCCGACGCCGGTCGCCTCACGGTTCGCGGCGCTCGCCTCGACCTGGGTCTCCGCCGCGGTCGCGACGCGGGTCGGGGCCGAGAAGACCGACGACTTGCGGCCGGCCGGCAGCCGTTTGCGGGCGAGCACGTCCGCCTGGCGCGGAGCCGTGTCGGGCAGGCCGATCGGGATGTCGATCCCGACGACGGCGAGGTCCGGGTGGTCGGCTCGCACGGCGGAGACGAGGTCGGCGATCGTCGGCGCCACCACCGCGGTCGCCGTACCTCCGCTGAGAACGACGCCGACCCAGCCGGCCTTGCAGCCGTCGACCCCGAGCACCGTCGACTTGTCGCGACCGATCTCCTCGACGAAGTCACCGAGGCCGGTCGCCAGTCGGTCGACGGCCTGGTCCACGAACAGCAGGGCTCGGCCGAAGGTTCGCAGCACCCCGCCCACCAGGGCATCGACGTCGGTCGGTTCGCTCACCCGCTCATTGAACACGTACCGGGCCTTCCCAACGGGCTTTCCCGGACAGTGATGCCCAGAGACGACTGGATCTCGATGCGACAAGACCCGCCCACGCTGGCGCGTGGGCGGGTCTTGTCTTACTCGATCAGGTTCGTCACACCGGAACGGAGCGCTTCGCGATCAGTTCTGGTACGACCCGAAGTCGAAGTCGTCCAGGGCAACAGCCTGACCCGGTCCGGTGTTGCCGAACTCGTAGTCGTAGGTGTCGTAGCCCGTGACGGCGTACGCCGCGGCGCGCGCCTCCTCGGTCGGCTCCACCCGGATGTTGCGGTAGCGCTCCAGACCGGTACCGGCCGGGATCAGCTTGCCGATGATCACGTTCTCCTTCAGGCCACGCAGGCTGTCGGAGCGGGCGTGGATCGCCGCGTCGGTGAGCACCCGGGTCGTCTCCTGGAAGGAGGCGGCCGAGAGCCACGACTCGGTGGCGAGCGACGCCTTGGTGATCCCCATCAGCACCGGACGACCCGAGGCCGGCTTGCCGCCCTCGGAGACGACGCGACGGTTCTCCTCCTCGAAGCGCACGCGGTCGACCAGGTCGGACGGCAGCAGGTTGGTGTCACCCGACTCGATCACCGTGACCCGGCGCAGCATCTGCCGCACGATGATCTCGATGTGCTTGTCGTGGATCGACACACCCTGGCTGCGGTAGACCGCCTGGACCTCTTCGACCAGGTGCTCCTGTGCCTTGCGGACACCGAGGATGCGCAGCACCTCGTGGGGCTCCGGCGTACCGACGGTCAGCATGTCGCCGACCTCGATGTGGTCGCCGTCGGCGACCAGCAGGCGGGACCGCTTGGAGACGGGGTACTCGAGCACCTCGGAGCCGTCGTCGGGGGTGACGATGACCTTGCGGGTCTTGTCCGTCTCCTCGATCTCGATCCGGCCGGCGGCCTCGGAGATCGGCGAGCGTCCCTTGGGGATGCGCGCCTCGAAGATCTCCTGGACACGCGGCAGACCCTGCGTGATGTCGTCGGCCGAGGCCACACCACCGGTGTGGAACGTCCGCATCGTCAGCTGGGTACCGGGCTCACCGATCGACTGCGCCGCGATGATGCCGACGGCCTCGCCGATGTCCACCATCGTGCCGGTGGCCAGCGAGCGGCCGTAGCACTTGGCACAGGTACCGGTCTTGGCCTCACAGGTGAGCACCGAGCGGACCCGGACCATCTCGATCCCGGCCGCGACCAGCTCGCCGATCTTGACGTCGCCGAGGTCGTCGCCCGCGGCGGCCAGCACCTCACCCGTGTCGGGGTGGGTGACGTCGACCGCGGTGGTGCGGGCGTACGCCGAGGTCTCGACGTTGTCGTCCTTGCGGACGGTGCCGTCCTCGACGCGTACGCCGATCCGCTTGTCCATGCCGCGCTCGGTGCCGCAGTCGTCCTCACGGATGATGACGTCCTGGGAGACGTCCACCAGACGACGGGTCAGGTAGCCGGAGTCCGCCGTACGGAGCGCGGTGTCGGCCAGACCCTTGCGGGCACCGTGGGTGGAGATGAAGTACTCCAGCACCGACAGGCCCTCACGGAAGTTGGCCTTGATCGGCCGCGGGATGATGTCGCCCCGCGGGTTGGCCACCAGACCACGCATGGCGGCGACCTGCCGGATCTGCATCATGTTTCCGGACGCACCGGAGTCGACCATCATGAAGATCGGGTTGGTCCGCGAGAACGACCGCTCCATCGACTTGGCCACGTCGTTCGAGGCCTGGGTCCAGATCTCGACCAGCTCCTGGCGACGCTCCTCGTCGGTGACGAGGCCGCGCTCGAACTGCTTCTGGACCTTGGTGGCCTGCGCCTCGTACTCGGCCAGGATCTCGGCCTTGTCGTCGGGCGTGGTGACGTCGTCGATCGACACGGTCACACCGGACCGGGTGGCCCAGTGGAAGCCGGTGTCCTTGAGAGCGTCCAGGGACGCGGCGACCTCGACCTTGGTGTAGCGCTCGGCCAGGTCGTTGATGATCGCGCCCATGGCCTTCTTGCCCACCTCGTAGTTCACGAAGGGGTAGTCGGCCGGCAGGGTGTCGTTGAAGATCGCCCGGCCCAGGGTGGTGTCGAGCGTGATCGACTGGCCCTCTTCCCAGTCCTCACCGAGCTCGAGCTCGAGCGGCGGGATGATGTCGGTGAACCGGATCTTCACCTTGCTCTGCAGCGCGATCTCGCCGCGGTCGAAGGCCATGATCGCCTCGGACTGCGAGGAGAAGGCACGGCCTTCGCCGGGCTCGCCGTCGCGGTCGGTCGTCAGGAAGAACAGACCGATGATCATGTCCAGGGTCGGCATCGTCACCGGCCGCCCGTCGGACGGCTTGAGGATGTTGTTGGTCGACAGCATCAGGATCCGAGCCTCGGCCTGGGCCTCGGCGGACAGCGGCAGGTGCACCGCCATCTGGTCACCGTCGAAGTCGGCGTTGAACGCCGAGCAGACGAGCGGGTGGATCTGGATCGCCTTGCCCTCGATCAGCTGGGGCTCGAAGGCCTGGATGCCGAGGCGGTGCAGCGTGGGTGCCCGGTTGAGCAGCACGGGGTGCTCGGTGATGACCTCTTCGAGGACGTCCCAGACCACGGCGTAGCGGGACAGGCCCGACGTCGCGCGCTCGACCATCCGCTTGGCGGACTTGATGTTCTGGCTGTGCGACAGGTCGACCAGCCGCTTCATCACGAACGGCTTGAACAGCTCCAGGGCCATCTGCTTGGGCAGACCGCACTGGTGCAGCTTCAGCTGCGGGCCGGACACGATGACCGAACGGCCGGAGTAGTCGACGCGCTTGCCGAGGAGGTTCTGACGGAAGCGGCCCTGCTTGCCCTTGAGCATGTCGGACAGCGACTTCAGCGGGCGGTTGCCCGGGCCGGTCACGGGACGACCGCGACGACCGTTGTCGAACAGCGAGTCGACGGCCTCCTGCAGCATCCGCTTCTCGTTGTTCACGATGATCTCGGGGGCACCGAGGTCGAGCAGACGCTTCAACCGGTTGTTG
>CAWHZH010000012.1:0-14922 GCA_963833775.1 uncultured Actinomycetota bacterium
CTACGGTGAGCCGCAACGGCGACGGCAACGGCGGCGGCCACCCATGCCCCACGCGGCACGAAAGAGGTAGACGATGAGGACCACCCACAAGAGTGCTGTGCTCGGGCTCGGGCTTGCTCTGGTCGGCGGCGCGCTCGCCGCGTGTGGCGGCAGCGACAGCAGCGGCTCGGCCGGCGAGTCGACGAAGTTCGCCGACGGCAAGACGTTCACCCTGGCCCTCGCCTCCGACCCGGGCGCCCTCGACCCGCAGGGCTCGGCGGGGAGCTCGCTGATCCAGCTGAGCACGTTCGCCTACGACTCGCTCGTCGGCGTCGACCCGAAGACCGGCGACATCGTCAAGCAGCTGGCCACCTCGTGGAAGGTCGACGGCACCACCGTCACGTTCGACCTCGGCTCGGGCATCACCTGCGCCGACGGCTCGACCTTCGACGCCAAGACGGTCGTCGACAACATCTCCTACGTCGAGAACCCGAAGAACAAGAGCCCGTTCCTCGGGGTCTTCATCCCGGCGGGCGCGACCGCGAAAGCGTCCGGCTCGACGATCACGCTCAAGCTGGCCGCACCCGCGCCGTTCGTGCTGAACTCCATGTCCAACCTCCCGATGGTCTGCGAGTCGGGGATGAAGGACCGCGCCAGCCTCAAGAACCAGACGGCCGGCACCGGCCCCTACGTGCTCACGAAGGCCAACCCCGGCGTGGACTACGTCTACAAGGTCCGCGACGGCTACACCTGGGGCCCCGGCGGCGCCACCACCGCCGAGAACGGCATGCCTGCCCAGATCGACGCGAAGATCGTCGCGAACGAGACGACGGGGGCCAACGAGATCCTGTCCGGCGCGGTGAACGCCGTCCAGATCGTCGGCCCGGACGCGGCCCGGCTGAAGGGCGCCGGGCTCACCTCGGTCGACACCACCATCGTGATCGGTGAGCAGTGGTACAACCACGAGAAGGGCCGCGCGACCAGTGACCCAGCCGTGCGGATGGCCCTGACCCAGGGTGCGGACTACGCCGAGCTCGGCAAGGTGCTGACGTCGGGCAAGGGGACGGCGGCCACCCAGCTGGCCGCCCTGCCTCAGACCGGCTGCACCGGCGACTCGGTCAGCGGCAACGTTCCGACGTTCGACGTGGACGCCGCCAACTCGGCCCTCGACGCCGCCGGCTGGACGAAGGGCTCCGACGGCATCCGCGCCAAGGACGGCAAGAAGCTGTCCCTGACCTTCATCCACGACAGCGCTCTGGGCACCGGCGGCAGCGCCGCCGCCGAGCTCGCTGTCTCCCGGTGGAAGGCGATCGGCGTCGACGTCACCTCCAAGGAGCTGTCCACGACCCAGATGTCGACGCCGCTCTTCGGCACCAGTGACTGGGACATCGCGTGGGAGCCGGTCAACGTGAACACGCCCGACCAGCTCGTTCCGCTCCTCTCCGGCACCACCGCACCGAAGGGCACCAACTTCTCCTTCATCGACAACGCCGACTACACGGCCGGGGTGAACAAGGCGATCACCAAGCCCGGTGCGGAGGGTTGCCCCGACTGGCTCGGCGCGGAGTCCAGCCTGTTCAAGGCCGCGGACCTGGTGCCCTTCGAGAACAACCTGGTGCCGACCTTCGCCAAGGGTGCGACGTTCGCCATCGGGGCGCAGCTTGTCCCGACCAGCATCCGCATGCTGGGCTGAGCCGACGCCGCCTTACCCGCCCCCGACCGAAGAAAGAACGCATGACCTCGACACCGGTAGCCGTCCCGATCCGGGCCCGACTCTCGCTCCCCGGCGGACGGTGGACCCGATTCGCCATCCGGCGGACGGGACGGCTGCTGGTGTCGCTGTGGGTCGTGGTCACGGCCTCGTTCCTGATGATCCACCTCGTGCCCGGCGACCCCGTCCGGGCAGCGCTCGGGCCGACGGCGCCGGCCAGCCTCGTCGCCGAGAACCGGGCGTCCATGGGTCTCGACGACCCGCTGCTGGTGCAGTACCTGCACTACCTCAAGGGCGTCCTCACCGGGGACCTCGGCACCTCGATCGTCAGTCAGCTCCCGGTGCGGGAGACCATCGCCCAGCGGCTGCCGGCCACGGCGGAGCTGGCCGGACTGGCCTTCCTGCTGGCCGTCGCCGTCGCGATCCCGGTCGGGGTCTTCGTCGCGGTCGTGACGCGGCGTGGCCGTCGACGGCGCACCGAGCTGGCGTTCGCCGGCACCAGCGTCGTCCTGGGCTCGATCCCCGACTTCCTCATCGGGGTGGGGCTCGTCTACGTCTTCGCGGTCACGCTCGCGTGGCTCCCGGTCGCCGGCAAGGACACGATGTCGTCGTACCTGCTCCCGGTCATCGCCCTCGCCCTCGGCACCTCGGCGGTGCTCGCCCGGATCGTGCGCGTCGAGACGCTCGCCGTGCTCGAGACCGACTACATCCGTACGGCGCGCGCCAAGCGGCTGCCCGCGCTGCGGATCAACCTGGTGCATGCGCTGCCCAACGCCGTCACGGCCACCCTCACCATCGGCGGGCTGCTGCTGAGCTCGCTGATCGCCGGCACCGTCCTGGTCGAGAACGTGTTCGCCTGGCCAGGTCTCGGTAGCACGATCGTCTCCTCGATCGTGTCCAAGGACTATCCCGTCGTGCAGGGCATCGTCCTCGTGTACGGCGTGCTGGTGCTGGTCATCAACACCCTCGTCGACGTGGCGATCGCGGTCCTCGACCCGCGCTCGACGATCGGCGACTCATGAGCGCGCGCCGCTGGGCCGGGGCGATGCGTACGCCGGTGGGGATCGTCGGCCTGACCCTGCTCACGATCGTCGCCCTGCTCGCCGTCTTCGCGCCGATCCTCTGGCACGGCCGGGCCGACGCCGTCGACACCTCCAACATCCTCGCCGGACCCTCACGGGAGCACTGGCTGGGCACCGACGCCCTCGGGCGAGACCTCTTCTACCGGGTGCTGGTCGCGACCCGGCTCACGGTTCTGCTGGCCCTCTCGGCCACGGTCATCGCCACCGTGATCGGCCTCGTGCTGGGTGCGGCGCCGCTGCTGTTCGGTCGCCGGATCGGGAGATTCGTCGGTGCGCTGATCAACATCATGGTCGCCTTCCCGGGCCTCCTCCTCGTGCTGTTCTTCGCGGTGGTCTTCGGCGTGGGTGCCAAGGGCGCGGTCCTCGCCATCGGCCTCGCCGGTGCGCCGTTCTTCGGCCGGCTCTGCCAGACCTTGATGGCCGGCATCACGGGCCGCGACTTCGTCTCCGCGGCGCGGATCGCCGGCGTCGGCCGCGTTCGCATCCTGCTGCGCCACGTGCTGCCCAACATCGCCGAGCCGTTGGTCGTCAACGTCACGATCGGCGCCGGAGGCGCGCTGCTCGCGTTCGCCGGCCTCTCCTTCCTCGGGCTCGGCGTCCAGCCGCCCGCCTACGACTGGGGCCAGCTGATGCAGGCCGGCCTGTCCGGGATCTACGTCCATCCCGTGGCGGCCCTTGCGCCGGGCGTCGCGGTGATCCTCGCCGGACTCGCCTTCAACCTGACCGGCGAGGCCATCGCCCGCGGCTTCGGCGTCCAGGCGACCGGGACCGTCCCGCTCGAGCCTCAGACAGACCGTGGCGAGCTGGCCCCGGCTGCCACCGAGCACCTCGTCGACACCGGTGATGACCCGGACGTCGTGCTCGACGTACGCGACCTGCGTGTCACGTTCCCCGGTGCCGCCGGGCCGATCCGCCCGGTGCGCGGCATCTCGTTCCGCGTCCGCAGCGGCCAGGCGGTGGGTCTGGTGGGGGAGTCCGGCTCCGGCAAGTCGCTCACCGCGCTCGCGGTCTCCCAGCTCGTGGAGGAGCCCGGCCGGGTCGAGGCCGATCGCCTCTCGTTCGTCGGCACGGACCTGCTCGACGGCAAGCCGGACCAGACGCTGCTGGGTCAGTCGCTCTCGGTCGTCTTCCAGGACCCGATGACGACGTTCAACCCGGCGCACCGGATGGGTCCCCAGCTCGCCGAGGTCGCTCGCCAGCACCAGGGTCTGGGCCGTCGCCCCGCCCTCGCCCGCGCCGTCGACCGCCTGCGCGCGGTGAAGGTGAACGACCCCGAACGTCGCGCCCGGCAGTACCCGTTCGAGTTCTCCGGCGGGATGTGCCAGCGCGCCATGATCGGCATGGGGCTGATGGGTACGCCGCGGCTGATCATCGCCGACGAGCCCACGACGGCCCTCGACGTCACCGTGCAGCAGCAGATCCTCGGCCTGCTGGCCGCCATCCGTCGCGACGACGACGTGGCGCTGCTGCTGATCAGCCATGACGTGGCGGTCGTCGCGCAGGTGTGCGACCGGGTGCTGGTGATGTACGCCGGCCGGATCGTCGAGGAGCTGCCGGCCGCCGACCTCTGGAGCGCCGCGAAGCATCCCTACACCTGCGCCCTGGTCGCCGCCGTACCCGACATGGCAACAGACCTGGATGCCCCGCTGGCGAGCATCCCGGGCCGGCCGGTCGACCCCGCCGAGGTACCCGCCGGGTGCGCGTACGCTGCCCGCTGTCCCCTGGCCGACGACCGCTGCCGCACCACCGACCCCGAGCTGCGCACCGACGCGGCGGGCAACCGGGTGGCCTGCTGGCACGCGGGCGAGACGCTGACCCTCGGGCAGACCGTCACCGTCGACGAGGCGCTGGCCCGATGAGCAACCTGTCCTTCGACCAGGTCACGGTCCGGTACGGCGCCGCGACGATCCTCGACGGGGTGAGCCTGACGGTGCCGGACGGTCAGGTCGTCGGCCTGGTCGGCGAGTCCGGCTCGGGCAAGTCCACCCTCGCGCGCGCCGCGGTGGGGCTGGCACCGCTGGCCGCGGGCCGCATCCTCCTCGACGGCGCCGACGTGCCCCGCAAGGGACGTCACCGGCCGCTGCAGATGGTGTTCCAGGACCCGTACTCCTCGCTCGACCCACGGATGACGATCGGAGAGAGCATCGCCGAGGCGATGAGCTCCGGACGCTCGAGCCGCGCCTCACGCAGCGCCGAGATCGCGCGCCTTCTCGAGCTGGTCCATCTCGACCCGACCCGGTCCGACACCTTCCCGGCTCAGCTCTCGGGCGGCCAGCGGCAGCGCGTCGCCCTGGCGCGGGCCCTGGCCGGCAGACCCCAGGTCGTGATCGCCGACGAGATCACCTCCGCGCTCGATGTCTCGGTCCAGGGTGCGGTGCTCAACCTCGTCAAGGAGATGCAGCGCGAGCTCGGCCTCTCGATGCTCTTCATCTCCCACAACCTCGCGGTGGTGAGGTACGTCGCGAGCCACGTGGCGGTCATGCACGAGGGGCGGATCGTGGAGCACGGACCGACCCACCAGGTCCTCCAGCGACCCACCCACGCCTACACCCAGCAACTGCTCGCTGCCGTCCCCGGCAGGGAGTCGCCCGCCCCCGAAACGCCACACCGAATCGAGGAGTCACCATGACCCGCACCCTGGGCATCGAGGACCTGGCCGACCTGACCATCCCGTCCCAGCCCGCCCTGTCGCCCGACGGCAAGCGGCTGGTCTACGTCGTACGCACGCAGGACCTGGCGGCCGACAAGCCCGTCAACGCGCTGTGGATCGTGGAGGACGGCACCCCGCGACAGCTCACCCACGGCACCTCGGACTCCTCACCTGCCTGGTCGCCGGACGGCGCCACCCTCGCCTTCGTCCGTGACCAGCAGCTGTGGCTGCTGCCCGCTGCCGGCGGTGAGCCGAAGCAGCTCACCACCCTTGCGTTGGGTGCCGGCGCTCCGGTGTGGAGCCCCGACTCCTCGACCATCGCCTTCAGCGGCCCCGTGGACGCGGTGGCCCCCGACGGCGAAGAGGCCGAGGCCCGTGCCGAGCGAGCGGCGACCCCGATCGTGGCGGAGGGACTGGAGTACCAGGTCGACGGTCTCGGGTACGTCGGGACCATGCGGATGCAGGTTCAGGTCGTCGACGTCGCCACCGGCGTCGTCCGCGCCGTCACCGAGGGCGAGCACCACGCCCAGAGCCCGGCCTGGTCACCGGACGGCACCACCCTCGCCTTCACCGCCCGGCGAGCCGACGACACCTCGCTGGAGCCGCGCTGCGCCGTACACCTGGTCGATCCCGCCGACCCCAAGGCGACGCCGCGGGTGGCGGCGTTCGCCGAGGGCTACGCCGCGACCGTCGACTTCACCCCCGACGGCGACCTCCTCGTCGTCGGCTTCACCGGGCAGGCGCGCGGCCACCTCCGGCTGTACGTCGTCGACCCGGCGTCGGGCGAGGTGCGAGACCTCGCGCCCACCATCGACCGCAACCTGATGCCCGGCGCGCCGGCCTATCCGGGTGCGCTGCCGACCGTGACCGCCGACGGCCGGAACGTGCTCTTCTGCATCCGCGACCGGGGCTGCACCCACCTCTACTCCGTGGCGCTCGCCGGCGGTGAGCCTCAGCTCGTCCACGGCGGTGAGGGCCGCGTCGTGAGCGGGCTCAGCGTGGCCGGTGGCACAGCCGCCATCGCCCTCGGGACGCCCGAGTCGTTCGGCGAGATCGTGGAGATCGACCTCGCGTCCGGAGCGGCCACGACGCTCACCACGCACGGCGAGACGCTCGCCGAGGTGGCGCTCTTCCCGCGGGAGTCGCGGGAGTTCAGCATCAGCGACGGCACGGTGGTCCAGGCCTGGCTGATGCGCTCACCCGAGACCACGGACCCGAGCCCGCTGCTGGTGGACATCCACGGTGGACCGCACAACGCCTGGAACGCCGCCGCCGACGAGATGCACCTCTACCACCAGGAGCTGGTCGCCCGGGGCTGGACCGTGCTGCTGGTCAACCCCCGCGGCAGCGACGGGTACGGCGAGCCGTTCTACGACGGTGTCTTCGGCGCCTGGGGTGAGGCCGACGCCCACGACTTCCTCGAGCCGATCGACGACCTCGTCGCCGAGGGCATCGCCGACCCGAAGCGGTTGGCCGTCACCGGCTACAGCTACGGCGGCTTCATGACCTGCTACCTGACGAGCCGCGACGACCGCTTCGCCGCGGCCGTCCCCGGCGGCGTGGTCGTCGACACGATCAGCATGGGCGGCACGAGCGACGACGCCCATGCCCTGTCCGTGACCGAGCTCGGGCTGCTCCCGTGGCGGGACACCGACCGCCTGGCCGAGCTGTCGCCGTACGCCCAGGTCGGCAAGGTCACGACCCCGACGCTGGTGCTGCACGGCGCGGACGACGTGCGCTGCCCGGTGGGTCAGGCCCAGCAGTGGCACTACGCGCTGGCCGAGCAGGGTGTCCCGACCCGGTTGGTGCTCTACCCCGGCGCCAGCCACATCTTCCCGCTCGCCGGGCTGCCGTCGCACCGGATGGACTACTACCACCGCGTCATCGACTGGGTGGAGCAGTACGCCGGCAGCGCGGCCGGACCGCGCCCCGCACCGATCGAGGAGGCCCACTGGCAGCGGCGCCTCTCGGCGATCGCTGCGAAGCACGGGGTCCCCGGCGCGCAGCTCGGCATCCTGCGGGTGGGGACCGATGGTGCTCCCGACGAGCTGGTCCGCGGGGCAACGGGCGTCCTGCACGCCGGCACCGGCGTTGCCACCACGGTGGATGCGGTCTTCCAGATCGGGTCGATCACCAAGGTCTGGACGGCGACCGTCATCATGCGCCTGATCGACGACGGGAAGCTCGAGCTCGACACCCCCGTGGTCGAGATCATCCCCGACCTCAGGCTCTCCTCGCCCGACGTGACGAAGAGCGTCACGATCAGGCACCTGCTCACCCACACCAGCGGCATCGACGGCGACGTCTTCACCGACACCGGTCGCGGCGACGACTGCCTCGAGAAGTACGTCGCGCTGCTCGCGGATGCTGCGCGGAACCACCCCCTGGGCGCGACCTGGTCCTACTGCAACTCGGGCTACTCGATGCTCGGCCTGGTGATCGAGAAGCTCACCGGCCAGACGTGGGACGCCGCTATGAAGGAGCTTCTCTTCGACCCGCTCGCGCTGACCCACACCGGGACGCTTCCCGACGATGCGCTCATGCACGCGGCAGCGATGGGCCACGTGTCCGGCGGCGAGAACCCCGTGGTCGCGCCGGTCTGGGCACTCCCGCGCTCGGTGGGCCCCGCCGGCCTGATCACCGCGACCGTCGCCGATGTCCTCGCCTTCGCCCGGATGCACCTCCTGGGTGGGGTCGCGGCCGACGGCACCCGGATCCTGAGCGAAGCGGCCGCGAGCGAGATGACGACCTTCCAGACCGAGGTCCCCGACAAGTACCTCCTCGGGGACTCGTGGGGCCTCGGCTGGATCCGCTACGACTGGCACGGCCACCGGCTGATCGGGCACGACGGCAACACCATCGGCCAGGCAGCGTTCTTGAGGATCCTCCCGGAGGCCGGACTCGCGGTCGCGCTGCTCACCAACGGCGGCAACGCCCACGACCTCTACGAGGAGCTGTACGGCGAGATCTTCGCGGAACTGGTCGGCGTACGGATCCAGGACCCCCTGATCCCGCCCACCGTCGCACCGGACACGGACCTCACGCCGTACCTGGGCGCCTACGAGCGCGAGTCGGTGCTCACCGAGATCCTCGAGGTCGACGGCAAGCCGGTCATGCGGACCACGCTGATGGGGCCGCTGGCCGAGCTCGAGCCAGAGCCGGTCACCGAGTACCCGATGCTCCCGGTCGCGCAGGGTCTGTACGCCGTACGCCCCGAGGGCATGGAGGCATACGCGCCGGTGACGTTCTACACGCTGCCGACCGGTGAGGAGTACGTCCACTTCGGTGCGCGCGCCACACCGAGGAAGCCGGCGTGACGGTCATGGCCCCCGCCGACGTCGACCTCCCCCCACCCGACCTGGAGGGGATCCTGGCCGACCTGCGCGAGCTCATCGAGTGCGAGTCACCCTCGGCCGATCTCGCGGCCGTGGCCCGCTCGGCCGACCTCGTCGCCAGGATCGGTACGACGCGCCTCGGCGTCGCGCCGGAACGGATCGTGATCAACGGCTGCACGCATCTGCGCTGGCGCTTCGGCCCGCGTCCGCAGCAGGACCGGGTGCTGCTGCTCGCTCATCACGACACCGTGCATCCGATCGGGACGCTGACCACCTCGCCGTACTCCGTCGACGAGGGGGTCCTGCGCGGCCCGGGCTGCTTCGACATGCTGGCCGGCCTGGTGATGGGCCTCCACGCCATCGCCGCGCTCCCCGACACCGACGGCGTCACGCTGCTCGTCACCGGCGACGAGGAGATCGGCTCGCCGACGTCGCGGGCGCTGATCGAGGACGAGGCGCGCGGCGCTCGGGCGACCCTCGTGCTGGAAGCCTCGGCCGATGGCGGCGCGCTGAAGGTCGCTCGCAAGGGTGCCTCCCTCTACGAGCTCGAGGTGGCGGGGCGAGCCGCGCACGCCGGCCTGGAGCCCGAGCTCGGGCTCAACGCGTCGGTCGAGCTGGCCCACCAGATCCTGGCGGTCGACGATCTCGGGAGCACGGAGCTGGCGACGTCGGTGACCCCGACAGCTGCCGCCGCAGGGACCGGCACCAACGTGGTACCGGCTCGGGCATCCGTGGCCATCGACGTCCGCGCCTGGAGCGTCGCCGAGCAGGAGCGGGTGGACGTCGCACTGCGGGCACTCGCGCCGGTCACGCCGGGGATCTCGCTCACCCTCCACGGTGGGCCCAACCGGCCGCCGATGGAGAAGAGCGCGTCGGCCGCACTGCTCGCGCGGGCGGACCGGGTCGCGAAGTCGCTCGGACTGCCGCCGGTCGAGGCGGTCGGCGTCGGGGGAGCCTCCGACGGGAACTTCACCGCGGGCATCGGGACGCCGACGCTCGACGGTCTGGGCGCCGTCGGTGGCGGAGCCCATGCCGCCCACGAGTACGTCGTGGTCGACCGGCTGGTCGATCGCACCCAGCTCGTGGCCGGACTCGTCCACGACCTGCTTCAGGAGGCTCTCCCATGACCCCCGAGGACGCAGTCGTGGCGGCGTCGGCGAAGGCCGGCGTGACCCTGCGAGAGCTCACCGAGATGGAGGAGATCCACGCCGTCGTGCAGCTGCTCGTCGCCGTCTGGGGCCGCTCCGACAACCCGCCCGTCACCGCCGAGCTGCTGCGAGCCTTCGGTAAGACCGGGAACTACGTGGCCGGCGCCTACGTCGGCGACCGGCTCGTCGGTACCTGCATCGGCTTCCACAGCGACCCCTCGGCGCGGGTGCTGCACAGCCACATCGCCGGCGTCGCTCCCGGGATGGTCGGCCGGAGCATCGGCTTCGCGCTGAAGCTGCACCAGCGCGCGTGGGCGCTGCAGCGTGGCGTCGAGGTGATCGAGTGGACCTTCGACCCCCTGGTCGCCCGCAACGCCTACTTCAACCTCGTCAAGCTCGCCGCCGAGCCGGCGGAGTACCTCACCAACTTCTACGGCCCGATGCTCGACCTCATCAACGGCGGCGACGACACCGATCGCCTCCTGGTGCGGTGGGACCTGGCCTCTCCCGAGGTTGTCGCCGCCAGCGCCGGGACTCCCCGACCGCGACCGACGGCCCACGAGGGAAGTCTGCGCGTCGGCGTCCCCGACGACATCGAGACGATGCGCCTCAACGAGCCGGACAAGGCACGCGAGTGGCGGATGTGGGTGCGTGACCAGCTCGCACCCGTGATCGCCGCCGGCGGCCGGATCGTCGACTTCGACCGGGTGGCCGGCTACCTCGTCGAGCCTGCTGCCACCGACCCGAGCGAGGAGAAGGTCTCATGAAGCTGCTCGGCGTCGACCTGCTCCGGATCGCGATGCCGCTCGTCTCGCCGTTCCGAACCTCGTTCGGGACGCAGACCGAGCGCGACATCCTGCTGCTCCGCGCCCTGACCGACGAGGCGGAGGGGTGGGGGGAGTGCGTCGCCCTCCCGGACCCGGTCTACTCGTCGGAGTACCTCGAGTCGGAGGCCGACGTCCTACGACGCTTCTTCCTGCCCGCCCTCGCGTCGGCGGAGGGCCAGGCTGCGCTCGGCCGCGCGGGAGCGGCCGCGGTGGCGACGGTGCTGCATCCCTACAAGGGGCACCGGATGGCCAAGGCCGCGATCGAGATGGCGCTGCTCGACGCCGAGCTCCGGGCCTCCGGGCGGTCGTTCGCCCGTGAGCTCGGCGCGGTCCACGACCGGGTGCCGAGCGGAGTCTCCGTCGGGATCTTCGACGCCATCCCGCAGCTGCTCGAGGCCGTCGACGGCTACCTGGCCGAGGGCTATGTCCGGATCAAGCTGAAGATCGAGCCCGGCTGGGACGTCGAGCCGGTGCGTGCCGTCCGGGAGCAGTTCGGCGACGGCGTGCTCCTGCAGGTCGACGCCAACACGGCGTACACCGTGCGGGACGCCCGCCACCTGGCTCAGCTCGACGCCTTCGGTCTGCTGCTCATCGAGCAGCCGTTGGCGGAGGAGGACATCCTCGGCCACGCGGAGCTCGCACGGCAGATGACGACGCCGATCTGTCTCGACGAGTCGATCGTGTCGGCCCAGACGGCGGCGGCCGCGATCACCCTCGGTGCGTGTCACGTCGTCAACATCAAGCCCGGCCGGGTCGGGGGCTACCTGGAGGCGCGGCGGATCCACGATCTGGCGGTCGCCCACGGGGTCGCGGTGTGGTGCGGCGGCATGCTCGAGACCGGTCTCGGTCGAGCCGCCAACGCAGCCTTGGCGGCGCTGCCCGGCTTCACGCTGCCCGGCGACATCTCGGCCTCGGACCGCTTCTACCGCACCGACATCACCGAGCCGTTCGTGATCCACGACGGTCACCTCACCGTGCCGACCGGACCGGGTCTCGGGGTGACGCCGATCCCGGAGATCCTGGAGCGGGTCACCACGTCGGTCGAGCGGATCACGCTCTGAAGCGGGCCACGGACGGCGGCCTATGCTGCGGACCGTGACGCAGCGACCCCGTGCCAGCCTCGGCCGGGTGCTCGATGACCTGGGTGACACGCTCCTCGAGCTGATCCACGGCGACCCCGAGAACCCAGCCGAGATCGACGGCGTGGTCATCCACGACCCCGTGGACGAGCCGCACTATCCGCCGCACGCCTTGGTGCTGGGCGTCGCCGTCACGGCCGCCGACGTGGTGCCGCTGACCCAGGACCTGGGGCGCCGCGGCGTCGTGGGGCTGGTGGTGCGCGCGCCGGTCGCCCTCACTCCCGAGCTCCGCGAGGCGGTCGACGACTCCGGTGTCGCGCTGCTCGGCATACGTCGTGGCGCGACCTGGGCGCAGCTGACGGCGCTGCTGCGCTCGCTCCTGGCCGAGGACGACATCGGGGTGGGGGAGCCGGAGTCGCTCGGCGGCCTTCCGGCCGGTGACCTCTTCGCGGTGGCCAACGCGGTCGCTGCGCTGCTCGATGCCCCGATCACGATCGAGGACCGGAGCTCGCGGGTGCTGGCCTTCTCGGGGCGCCAGGACGAGGCCGACGCCTCGCGCATCGAGACGATCATCGGCCGGCAGGTGCCGGAGCGCTATGCCCGCATGCTCACCGAGCACGGCATCTTCCGCGACCTCTACCGCGAGGACAAGCCGGTCGTCCTGGATCCACACGAGTTCGCCTTCGACGACATCACCAAGCAGCGCGTCGCGATCGCCGTACGGGCCGGCGACCAGGTGCTCGGCTCGATCTGGGCCGTCATGGACGGCGAGGTCACGGGGGAGCGGACCGCCGCCCTCCAGGACGCCGCCAAGCTCGTGGCCCTCCACCTCCTGCGGGTGCGGGCGGGTGCCGACGTGCAGCGCCGACTGCGGACCGACCTCGTCAGCACGGCACTGGAGGGTGGAGCGGGCGCCCAGGACGCGCTACGCCGCCTCGGGCTGGCCGGCCGGCACGTCGTCATCCTGGCGGCCGCCCTGCGCGAGGACCCCGAGCGTGGCGTCCGCGGTGAGCAGGACCGCGCCGCCGAGCTCGAGCGGCTGGCGGATGCCTTCGCGGTGCACCTGACCTCCGCGGTCCCGACGTCCGCCGTCGCCGCGGTGAGCGGGGTGGTGTGGGCGCTGGTCCCGGTGCTGTCGCCCGTCGACGATCCCGAGGAGCGCGCGGTCCGGATCGCCACCGACTTCTGCGAGCGCGTGGGTGTCGGCCTGCCGTCGGTGGTGGCGGTCGGTGGTGTCGCCGGTGACGTCAGTGGTGTGACGCGGTCCCGCGTGACCGCCAACCGGGTGCTCCGGGTGCTGGGTGACGGCCTCGTCAGCCTGCGGGTCGCCCGGCTGGAGGACGTGCAGACACAGGCCCTGCTGCTCGAGCTGCGCGACCTCGCGGCCACGCGCGGCGAGGGTCCGGTCGGACCCATCGCGCTCCTGCTCGAGCACGACGAACGCGGCGCCGGCGGGCTGATCGAGACGCTGGAGGCGTGGCTCGACGCCTTCGGCGACGTCACCGCCGCTGCCGCGGCGCTCTTCATCCACCCCAACACGCTGCGCTACCGCCTCCGGCGGATCACCGAGCTGAGCGGTCTCGACCTGGCCGACCCCGAGCAGCGCTTCGCGGCGATGCTGCAGCTGCGGATCCTGGCTCGACACTGAGGCGGACCCCACGTCCGCCCCAGTGTCAGGCCCCGACGCGTCGGACGGCCCGCCCGACGTGGAGGTAGAGGGCGCGGCCCTGGCCGTCGTCGCCGACGAAGGCGTGCGGCAGGTACATGCCGCGGTCGGCCTCGATCGGGATCAGGCTGTCGCCGGCGTAGTGGACGAGCTCCTTGCGCTCCGCCTTCTCGCCGATCTCCTCGGCCATCCCCTTCGGCGTCATGTCGAGCCAGATCCGACCGTCATCGTCCTGGGTCACCACCAGGTCGGCGACCTCGGCGGAGTAGGTGCCGACGTACCGGCTGGCATCGATCCGCTCCGGGTCCGCCGGCGGCCGCGGCAGGGCGGGGAGGTCGACGTCGCCCAGCTCGGCCAGCACGTGGGAGACGATGTCGCGGTAGAGCGAGAAGGTGTCGCCGCCGTTGGTGAGCAGCGCGACGGCCACCCCCTTCTCGGGGACGATCCGGAGGAACGCGGACTGGCCGATGGTGCTGCCGTCGTGACCGACGACGGTGCCGTCCGGGGTCGCGAAGAGCTCCCAGCCCAGGCCCCAGTGGGTGCCCATCAGGCCGAGATCGGGCAGCGTGACCTGGGGCTCCTGCATCGCGGCGACGGTCTCCGGGCTCAGGACCTGGGTCCCGTCGGCGGCTGCCCCGTTGCTCAGGTGCATGTTCGCGAAGGCCAGCAGGTCGCGCGGTCGCATCGCGAGCATCGCACCGGCCGGGACGTTGGAACGCATCAGCGCCCACATCGGTGCCGGGACGAGGTCGGCGTCGGGCTCGGGCTCGAGGTGGCCCACGGCGGCCCGGAAGAGGATGGCCTCGTAGGGCCCCGTCGCCGCGTGGGTCAGGCCCAGCGGGCCGAACAGGTACTCCTTGAGGCACTCGTCGTAGGGCTTCCCGCGGAGCACCTCGACCAGCCTGCCGAGGACGACGAAGCCGGCGTTGTTGTAGGAGAACTGCTCGCCGGGCGGGAAGAGCTGGGGTACGTCGTGCAGCACGCCGAGGTACTTCTCCACGCAGTCGTCGCCGACGCCGGTGTCGGTGAAGATGTCGCCCTCGAACCCGGCGGTGTGTGAGAGCAGCTGGCGGATGGTGATCTGCGCTGCGGCCGACTCGTCACGGATCCGGAAGTCGGGCAGGTAGGTACGGATGGGGACCTCGAGGTCGACCAGCCCCTCGTCGACCAGCTGCATCACCAGGGTCGCGGTCCACACCTTGGTGATCGAACCGATCTGGAAGAGCGAGTCGGCGGTGGCCTCGACGCCGGTCGCCTTGCTCAGCAGGCCGGCGGCGTCGTCGATCACCTCGCCGCCGGCGAGCACGGCGACGGCCGCGCCCGGCACGCCGTACTGCTCGATCAGCTTCGGGAGCTGCTCGGTGATCCAGGCCTCGACGTCGTGGAGGGTGCTCATGGGGGCGATCGTAGGAGAAGTCCTGCGGTCCGGTGTTCGTCGTACCGGA
>CAWHZH010000013.1:0-138170 GCA_963833775.1 uncultured Actinomycetota bacterium
CTGACTGACGATCGAGGTGCCGAGGTCCCCGGTGAGGACGCCCTTGAGGTAGTGCAGGTACTGCACCAGCAGCGGGTCGTCGAGACCCATGGACGCCCGGTTCTCGGCGACGAGGCTGGCCGGCGCCGTCGGCCCGAGCGCTGCCCGGACGGGGTCGCCGGGCACGAGGTGGATCATCAGGAACGAGGCCGTGACCACGACCCACAGCGACACCAGCAGCCGTCCCGTCCGCCGGATGGCGAATCGGGTCCACCGTCCGCCGGGGAGCGAGAGTCGGGCCCGGATCGGGACGGCTACCGGTGTCGAGGTCATGCGTTCTTTCTTCGGTCGGGGGCGGGCAAGGCGGCGTCGGCTCAGCCCAGCATGCGGATGCTGGTCGGAACAAGCTGCGCCCCGATGGCGAACGTCGCACCCTTGGCGAAGGTCGGCACCAGGTTGTTCTCGAAGGGCACCAGGTCCGCGGCCTTGAACAGGCTGGACTCCGCGCCGAGCCAGTCGGGGCAACCCTCGGCACCGGGCTTGGTGATCGCCTTGTTCACCCCGGCCGTGTAGTCGGCGTTGTCGATGAAGGAGAAGTTGGTGCCCTTCGGTGCGGTGGTGCCGGAGAGGAGCGGAACGAGCTGGTCGGGCGTGTTCACGTTGACCGGCTCCCACGCGATGTCCCAGTCACTGGTGCCGAAGAGCGGCGTCGACATCTGGGTCGTGGACAGCTCCTTGGAGGTGACGTCGACGCCGATCGCCTTCCACCGGGAGACAGCGAGCTCGGCGGCGGCGCTGCCGCCGGTGCCCAGAGCGCTGTCGTGGATGAAGGTCAGGGACAGCTTCTTGCCGTCCTTGACGCGGATGCCGTCGGAGCCCTTCGTCCAGCCGGCGGCGTCGAGGGCCGAGTTGGCGGCGTCCACGTCGAACGTCGGAACGTTGCCGCTGACCGAGTCGCCGGTGCAGCCGGTCTGAGGCAGGGCGGCCAGCTGGGTGGCCGCCGTCCCCTTGCCCGACGTCAGCACCTTGCCGAGCTCGGCGTAGTCCGCACCCTGGGTCAGGGCCATCCGCACGGCTGGGTCACTGGTCGCGCGGCCCTTCTCGTGGTTGTACCACTGCTCACCGATCACGATGGTGGTGTCGACCGAGGTGAGCCCGGCGCCCTTCAGCCGGGCCGCGTCCGGGCCGACGATCTGGACGGCGTTCACCGCGCCGGACAGGATCTCGTTGGCCCCCGTCGTCTCGTTCGCGACGATCTTCGCGTCGATCTGGGCAGGCATGCCGTTCTCGGCGGTGGTGGCGCCGCCGGGGCCCCAGGTGTAGCCGTCGCGGACCTTGTAGACGTAGTCCACGCCGGGGTTGGCCTTCGTGAGCACGTAGGGGCCGGTGCCGGCCGTCTGGTTCTTGAGGCTGGCGCGGTCCTTCATCCCCGACTCGCAGACCATCGGGAGGTTGGACATGGAGTTCAGCACGAACGGCGCGGGGGCGGCCAGCTTGAGCGTGATCGTCGAGCCGGACGCTTTCGCGGTCGCGCCCGCCGGGATGAAGACCCCGAGGAACGGGCTCTTGTTCTTCGGGTTCTCGACGTAGGAGATGTTGTCGACGACCGTCTTGGCGTCGAAGGCCGAGCCGTCGGCGCAGGTGATGCCCGAGCCGAGCTCGAACGTGACGGTGGTGCCGTCGACCTTCCACGAGGTGGCCAGCTGCTTGACGATGTCGCCGGTCTTCGGGTCGACGCCGACGAGCGAGTCGTACGCGAACGTGCTCAGCTGGATCAGCGAGCTCCCCGCCCCGCCCTGCGGGTCGAGGGCGCCCGGGTCGGAGGCGAGGGCCAGGGTGAACGTCTTGCCGTCGGCGAACGTCGTCGACTCGCCGGCCGAGCCGCTGCTGTCGCTGCCGCCGCACGCGGCGAGCGCGCCGCCGACCAGAGCAAGCCCGAGCCCGAGCACAGCACTCTTGTGGGTGGTCCTCATCGTCTACCTCTTTCGTGCCGCGTGGGGCATGGGTGGCCGCCGCCGTTGCCGTCGCCGTTGCGGCTCACCGTAGGGCGGCAGGTGAACCAGCGACTCATCCGATCCCACGAGGCTCGGCCACGCTCTTTGGTGGATCCTCCAGTTGGCTCGCTCGTGACCGGCAGGCGCGTCACAGGGGGAAGAATCGCCCGCATGGGTACGACGATCCTCCGCGGTGGCCGCGTGATCGACCCCGCCTCCGGGACGGAGACGGTCGCCGACGTCCTCGTGCGGGACGACACGATCGTCGCCGTCTCCCCCACGCCGCTGTTGGAGGTCGACGCGACCGTCGTCGACGTGACCGGGCTCGTGGTCGGTCCCGGCTTCGTGGACCTGCACAGTCACGTGCACTCCATCGCGGGCCAGCGGCTGCAGGCCTTCGACGGGGTGACCACCAACCTCGACCTCGAGGCGGGCCTGATGCCCCTGGAGGCTGCCTACGCCGCGGCCGCGGCCGCTGGGCGCGTCCTGAACTACGGCTTCTCCGCATCGTGGGCCGCTGCGCGCGGGCAGGTCCTCGCCGGGGTCGCACCCACGAGTGCCTTCGAGGCCGCCCCGCACCTGTTCGACAACGTCGAGTGGCAGCGCACGTCCTCGCCCGCCGAGCTGGCGGCCTGGCTGGGTCTCCTGGAGCGCGATCTCGCCGCCGGGGCGCTGGGCATCGGCATCCTCCTCGGCTACGCACCGCGGTCCGCCCCGGCGGAGTACCTGGCGGTGGCCCGGCTGGCTGCCTCCGCCGGTGCGCCGACGTTCACCCATGTCCGCGAGCTGGTGGAGGCCGACCCGACCACCCCGGTCGACGGATCGCGCGAGGTCGTGATGGCAGCCGCGGAGACCGGCGCCGCCATGCACCACTGCCACGTCAACAGCACGTCGCGGCGACACATCGACCGGGTCCTGGGAACGCTCGCGGACGCCACGGCGGCGGGGTCGCGCGTCACCGTCGAGGCCTATCCCTACGGCGCCGGCAGCACGAGCGTCGGCGCCTTCTTCCTCGCTCCCGAACGTCTGGGCGCGATGGGGCTGACGCCGTCCAGCATCGTGATGCTCGGCAGCGGCGAGCGGATCGCGGACGCGACCCGGCTGAGCGAGATCCGCACCCTGGACCCGGGCGCGACGTGCATCGTGGAGTTCCTCGACGAGCGCGACGAGGCCGACCGCGAGCGACTCCGTCGTGCGCTCGCGTTCCCCGGGACCATCGTCGCCAGCGACGCCATGCCGCTGGAGTGGCCGGATCACCGTCCCGACACCCGCTCCTGGCCGCTGCCTCCCGGTGCCTCGACCCATCCGCGGACAGCCGGCACGTTCGCGCGCAGCCTGCGCCTGATGGTGCGCGAGTACGCCGCATGGGACTGGCCCGAGGCCTTCCGACGCTGCTCCTACCTGCCCGCCCGCGTCCTGGACGAGGTGGCCCCGACGATGCGGACCAAGGGGATCCTGGCGCCGGGAGCGGATGCCGATCTCGTCGTTCTCGACCCGGCCACGATCACCGACAACGCGACCCCCACGGACCCGGTACGCCCTTCCACCGGTGTGCACCACCTGCTGGTCGGCGGCACCTTCGTGATCCGAGACGGTGAGCTCGACACCGACGCGTACCCCGGGCGCCCGGTGCGAGGAGTCGGTCAGGACTCCGGATAGAGGTTCTGCAGGCGCACCTGACCACGGGCGACCAGTCGGCCGGCGTCGTCGGTCGTCTCCACCAGCCACAGCTGCTGAGACCGGCCGCGGTGCAGCGGAGTGGCCACGGATGACAGCTCGCCCGTGGTGACCGCTCGGAAGAAGTCGGTGACGTTGTTGACCCCGACGACCTTGCCGCGGTCCCCGAGCCAGGTGGCCGCACCGACACTTGCCAGGGTCTCGACGACGCTGCAGTGGGCACCGCCGTGGACGATTCCGTACGGCTGATGGAGATGCGGCGCCGCCTCCCACGTTGCGCGCACCTGGTCGGGCGACACCTCACCCAGCTGCAGCCCGAGATGGCGGACGAACTGCCCGAGGGCGTCCTCCACGGGCGCGGCGTCCCACGCGTGACTCCCGGACCGGCCAGCTTGCGCATCGCTCACCCGCCGGATTGTCGCAGCACCCTTCGCGAGGGTCGAGCGCAGCCCACGTCCGCGCACGCGTCGGGCAGGACGCTCAATCGAGAAGCGCCCGTCCGGCGTCGGTGATCACGCGGTCCTGCTTGTCGGTGGCGAGGAGCGGCGGGTCGGCGTTGTACATCCGGGCGAGGGCTGCACGCTCGAGCCCGACCTCGCGAGACAGCTGGTGCACCTCGAGCTTGTTCATCCGGCCGCCGGGCGACTGGGCGACGTGTCGGAGCAGCTCGACGGCCGGGTCAGCGGCGCCGCCGACGTCGTCGGGCTCCGCGACGGGCGGCTCGATGAGCGCCTCCAGCTGGACCAGGACGCCGCGGAGTGCCTTGCGCAGGACGGCGACCTGCGCCTCGTCGGTGGCCGCACCTCCGCTCCCCTGCCACGTGCGCTTGGGGTGTCGCCGCAGGTACTCCTGCTCGAGCTCCATCATCCGCGCGGTGTGGGTGGCGAACTGGTCGGCCGTCCCGTGCAGGAACACCCAGTTGCGGGTCTCGTGCGCGTTCTTGCCCTGCCGCTCGAGCTCCTCGTCGTTCAGCTCGCGGGCCGGGCGCCCGAGATACTCCGGAGGTCCTGGGGTCGGCATCAGTCGTGCTCCCTGGTGTCGAAGAGGTGATCGAGACCGGCGTAGACCATGCCGGCGTTGCCGCCGACGACCAGCGCCGCGAGCTCGTCGTCCAGGCCGAGGTCGATGACGGCGCGCGCGTTGACGGCCGTCCCGGGTACGCCGGGCCAGTCGGTGGCGAAGATCCACTTCCGGGCCAGGCGACCGAGGTCGTACCGGTGGTAGTACTCGGGCAGCCGCTTCGGGGGCAGCCCCGAGAGCTCGATCCAGACGTTCGGGTGGCTGAGCGCCATGAACCCGGCGGCGTCGTACCACCAGCCGCGCCCGCCGTGCGCGAGCACGATGTGGAGCTCGGGGAACGTACGTGCCACCGGCAGCAGGTACGCCGGATCTGCGAGCTCGTTCATCGAACCCGGGAAGCTGCTGGTGCCGCAGTGCACGACCAGCGGTACCCCGCGTTCGACCAGCACCTGGTAGGCGGGATAGAGGGCGGGGTCGTCGCAGCGGAAGCCGCCGTGGACGGGGTGGAGCTTGAGCGCCGCCGCTCCCAGGTCGAGCTGTCGCCGCACCTCGTGTGCGATCGGGTGGTGCAGATGCGGGTTGACGTTGGCGACCGGCCGGAAGCGAGCCGGGTTGTGCTCGACGATCGGGAGCAGGTCCTCGAAGGTCTGGTACCCGGTGGCCTTGGGGCTGTACTCGCAGAAGAGCAACGCGGCGTCGACCCCCTGCTCGTCGAACACCTCGTCCAGGGCCTGCGGCTTGGGGCGGCCGTCGGCGTCCCACAGCTCCTCGAGGATCCCGGGCGGGCCGAAGTCACGCGCCCACTCGATCCAGGCCGGTCGCAGGGAACCGAGCACCGGCACGTGCACGTGAGCGTCGATCAGGACGTGACCGTCGAGCATCGCTCGGCTACCAGTCGCGAACGAGCTGCGTGTCGGTGTCCAGCTCGCCGACCTTGGAGGCACCTCCGGGAAGCCCGAGCGGTTCGTCGCGACCCGGCAGCACCTCGCTGAAGAAGACCAGGTTGTCGTGGATGAACTGGTCGTCCTCGTCGGGCACCCGCCGGTCCTGGCTGATCGCCTCGACCGGGCACACCGGCTCACAGGCTCCGCAGTCGATGCACTCCTTGGGGTTGATGTAGCTCTTGCGGCTCCCCTCGTAGATGCAGTCGACGGGACACTCGTCGACGCAGGCCTTGTCGTTGACGTCGATGCAAGCGCTGGCGATCACGTACGGCATGGACGGGTCTCCTCCTGACGAGTGTTCACGTGACGGCTCCCAGGGGGTCGCCGGTGACCGTCTCGGCCGTGGACGGCTTGGCGACCGACTCCACCAGCAGGGCGCGGACCTTGAAGCGCTGGAGCTTCCCCGTCGCGGTCTTGGGGAGGTCGTCGGTGAAGACGACCTGCCGGGGCGCCTTGAAGTGGGCCAGGCCGTCGCGGCACCACGTGATCAGCTCCTCGGGCGTGACGTCCGTGGCGACCACGACGGCGACCGGCTTGTCCAGGCCGTCGCTGTCGGCGACCCCCACGACCGCGGCCTGCCGAACTCCGGGATGCTCCAACAGCCGGCTCTCCACCTCGGCGGGCGAGACCCAGATGCCGCCGGACTTGAGCATGTCGGAGTTGCGGCCGAGGCAGCGGAAGTAGCCGTCCTCGTCGCAGACATAGGTGTCGCCGGTGCTGAGCCAGGATCCCTGGAAGACCTGCCGGCTGGCGTCCGTGCGGTGCCAGTAGCCGAGGGCGATCGAGTCGCCGCGCACGAAGAGCGCGCCCGGTTGCCCCGTGGCTGCGGGGGTGCCGTCAGCCTCGCGGACCTCCACGTCGTACCCCGGGACGGGCTTGCCGGTGGTGCCGGGACGGATGTCGCCGGGACGGTTGGACAAGAAGATGTGCAGCGCCTCGGTCGACCCGATGCCGTCGAGGATCTCGACGCCGAAGCGGTCGGTGAAGCGCTTCTGCAGCGGAGCAGGGAGCGGCTCGCCGGCGCTCGCGCACCAGCGCACCGAGGCGAAGGCGTCGTCGGGCAGGTCACTGGCCACCAGTGCGGCGTAGAACGTCGGTACGGCGAAGAACAGCGTGGGTCGCTCCCCGCGGAGGCGATCGAGCACGACCTGCGGGCTGGGCCGCTGCGGCTCCAGCACCGTGCTGGCCCCGACCGAGAACGGGAAGAACACGGTGTTGCCGATGCCGTAGGCGAAGAACATCTTCGCGACCGAGAACGTCGTGTCGCTCGGTGTGATGCCGAGGACCTGGTGCGCGTAGGTCTCGCAGACGAAGCGGATGTTGGCGTGGCGGTGCATGGCCGCCTTGGGCAACCCCGTGGTGCCGGAGGTGTAGAGCCACAGTGCCCAGCTGTCCTCGACCGTCGGCGCGGTGTCACCGCCGGCCGGGTCCGCCTCGACGGCGGCCACGCCGGCCGCGACGAAGGAGTCCCAGTCGTGCAGCCGGTAGCGGGGCCCGGCGTCCAGGGCACCAGGGTCACCGACGTGCACGACGTGGTCGACCTCGGGAGCCAGGGTGAGCGCTTCGGCGACGGTGCCCGTGAACTCCTCGGTGCAGACGACGGCCCGGGTGCCGGAGTCGGCGATGATCTCCCCGAGCTCGGCACCGTTGAACATCGTCGAGACCGGTACCGCCACGAGGCCCGCGTCGAACGCGCCCAGGATCGTGGTCAGCATCGGTACGTCGTCGGACATCACCAGCAGGACCCGGTCGTCCCGACGTAGCCCGAGGCTGCGCAGTGCCGCGCCGACCGTGCGGACCCGGCCGCTCAGGCCGGCGTACGTGAGGTCGCTCGCCCCACCGCGCACGGCCACGCGGTCGCCCCGCCCCTCGGTGAGGTGACGGTGGACCAGGTAGTCCGCGGCGTTGAACCGGTCGCTCATCGATCAGACCCGCTGGTGGTCGTAGCTGCCCCGCTGCCCGGTGCCGAACCGGCGTAGGGCGCCCTCGGGCCCCGAGGCGTTGGGCCGGTTGAAGATCCAGTTCTGCCAGGCCGTGAGGCGTCCGAAGATCTTCGTCTCCATCGTCTCCGGCCCGACGAAGCGGTGGTTGGCCTCCATGCCGGTCAGCGCGTCCGGCGAGAGCGAGGCGCGCTCCTCGAGGACGATGCGCAGCTCCTCCTCGAAGTCGATGTCGTCGAGTGCCATGGTCACCAGGCCCAGCTGGTCGGCGGCACCGGCCTCCAGCGACGTGCCGAACGTGGCGCGGGCTGCCTCGAGAGCGTCGTCGTGGCCCCAGAAGCGGCTGGCCAGGCGAGTGATGCCGTTGCCCATCGGGTAGGTGCCGGCGTTGGACTCGGTGAGCACGATGCGCGCCGGTACGGCGTCGGGGTCGACGTCCTCGTAGACCCCTTCCAACATGTACTGCCGGTCCGAGGCGAGCGGGATCTCCAGGAGCAGGCCGGCGAAGCAGCTGCCGGGCTCGATCACCGAGAACAGGCTGCGGCTGGTGACGTCGAGCCGCTTGAGCAGTCGCTTGTAGAAGTGGACCGTCTCGTTGACGAACCAGTCGTCGGCGAGGTCGCGCAGCTGGGCGTCGTACGCGAGGACCTGGTCGATGTCACCCTCGCTTCGGAAGACCCAGGTGCCGAGCTCCTGCTCGTTGGTGCGGAGCCGGAGCACCAGGTCGTCGAGCGCCCGAGTGACCGCCAGCGGCCAGAAGTCGCAGCCCTGTTCGAGCACGGCCGCCGCATCGACAGGCGGCGGCTCGGCAGGCCCGTGGATCGTGATGTCCACCCGGCGCGCGTCCCGTGCGATGGCGGCGGTCACGAAGGGATAGGTGACGGTGTCGCCGTCCTCGGCTCGGTCGAGAGGAGTCAGCTCGACGCCACGCTCACCGCCGCGCGAGGAACGGCCCGCAGCGTCCGACGCGCGCACCCCGATCTGCTCGTCCCACTCGCGCTGGGGGAACGTCGCGTCGATCAGTCCCCAGTCGACGGCCGTGCTGCCGCGGTAGCCCTCGGACTTGGTGGCGAACAGGTCGGCCCGGTCCTTGCGGACGTGGCGCTTGTCGACCACGCGGGTCAGGCCACCGGTGCCGGGCAGGACACCCAACAGCGGCACCTCGGGCAGGGAGACCGTGGAGGAGCCGTCGTCGATGAGGATGATGTCGTCGCAGGCGAGGGCCAGCTCGTAGCCGCCGCCGGCCGCGGTGCCGTTGAGGGCCGCGATCCAGGTCTGGCCAGAGCTCTCGGTCGCGTCCTCGATGCCGTTGCGGGTCTCGTTGGTGAACTTGCAGAAGTTCACCTTCCAGGCGTGGCTGGACTGCGCCAGCATCCGGATGTTGGCACCGGCGCAGAACATCCGGTCCAGGCCCCCGGTCATGACGACGGCCTTCACCTCGGGATGCTCGAACCGCAGCCGTTGCACGACGTCGTACAGCTCGATGTCGACCCCGAGGTCGTAGGAGTTCCGCTTGAGCTCGTAGCCGGGAACCAGACCCCCGGCCTCGTCGACCTCGAGCGTGACCGTGGCCACCTCGCCGTCCACGGCCAGCCGCCAGTGGCGGTACCGGTCGGGGTGGGTGTCGAAGTCGACGACGGGTGCACGGTCGACCTCGTCCGCCACCGGCCCTGCACGACCGGTCTGCTCCTGCTGAACGGTGGTCATCTGAGGGACTTCTTCCTGAGCCGATGGCGATGAGGGTCCGCGGGAGGGGCGGCACCGTTGCGATCGCTAACATTCTACGAAAAGATGATGACTCGTCAACCATGTGTGGAACGACTGAAGGAGGCCGCGTGACCGACGCTCCGTCCGCGCCGCTGAGCCGTCGGCGCGAGATCGGTACGGCGAGCGCTCGTTCCCTGCTCCTCACCGTGCTCGGCGAGTTCGCCCTCCCCCGGCAGGAACCGGTGTGGACGGCCACCGTCCTCGAGGCCCTGGGGCGGTTCGACATCGAGCAACGAGCCGCCCGGCAGGCCATCGCCCGCACGAACGCCGAGGGGCTTCTCTCCTCGCAGCGACACGGCCGGCGTACGGCGTGGGTGCTGACCGACCACGGGACCGACCTGCTCGCCGAGGGCACGACGCGCATCTACGGGTTCATGCGGCGGCCCCACGCCTGGGACGGCCGCTGGCTCGTGCTGAGCGTCTCCATCCCGGAGAGCCAGCGCAAGCTGCGCCACCGGCTGCGCACCCAGCTGACCTGGTTGGGCCTCGGGTCGCCGACGTCGGGCCTGTGGATCAGCCCGGACACCACCCATGCGGACGAGGTCAACCGGGTGGTGCAGGAGCTCGATCTGGTCTCCCAGTCGTTCGCCTGGATCGGGCCGACGGCAGGGATCGGTGAGGAGACGCACCTGGTGGAGGCCGCGTGGGACCTCGCCGACGTCGAGAAGCGCTACCTCGCGTTCCTGGACGAGTTCGAGGGCCGCCGGACCACCAGCGCCACGGACGCCTTCGTCGCACAGGTCGAGCTCGTCCAGGCCTGGCGACGCTTCCCGTTCCTCGACCCCGACCTGCCGCGTGAGCTCCTCGACCACGACTGGCCGGGCCCCCGGGCCGCCACGGTCTTCCACGAGCAGCACGCCCAGTGGCATCGGCCGGCGCAGCACGAGTGGGAGCAGCTTCAGGCAGCGGCGGCGGACCGGGCCTGAGCATCCCCTAGTACTGGTGCTCCTCGACGTTGACGTAGCCGCCCTGATCCTCGTGCCCGGGGCCCTGGCCGGCCGGGTCCTGGGCGGCGACGTACGTCTCCTCCAGGCGAGGCGGCTGCATGGACGACGTGCCGTACGTCGTTCCGACGCGCTTGCGCAGATCGCCGTCGACAGGGCCGCGGAAGCCTCGCACCACGAGCCAGTCGTGCACCAGGTCGCGCTGCGCATGGTCGCGGATGCGGTTGTGGATGTAGTTGAGGCCGCGCGACGCGGCCTCCTCGTCGAGCTTGCCGAGGATGAAGGTGCCGACTCCCGACTCCTGGCGGTCGGGGGCAACGGCCAGCAGGATCTCCGCATCACCTCCCCAAGTGGTGTCGAGTCGGCCGTAGCCGACGACCTCCCCGTCGGCCGTGCGCGCGGACCACCACTCGCCGGGCAGGCCCTCGCCGTCGGTGAAGGTGAGCACGAACGCACCCTCGGGAGCGCCGCCGATGACCCTGGCCTTGTCGGCGTCCCACACCGCGGGCTCCTCGCGGATCCAGCTCAGGTCACCACTGGCCTCCGCGGTCATGTCAGGCCACGCCCTCTTCGGCCAGGTGGACGTAGTCGAACTCGACCGGCTGGTCGTTGATACCGGTCTTCGGCGCGGCGATCCAGCCCGCGAACTTCCCGTACTCGTACTCCGGCACCATCAGGTCCGCGACGGCCTGGCGGTCCTCGGGGGTCGGGAGCCAGTCACCGAGGCTCTGCTGGTACGTCGCCTCGTCGAGCACCTCGCCCTCCGGGCTGACGTGGTGGCCGGCGTAGGCGCCCACCTTCCGGTTGAAGCCCTCGTGGGGAAGGATGAGCCGCTCGTCCAGGCCGGCGTCCTCGAGCTCCTGGTTCCAGCGACGGACACCGTTGGCGCAGTCGGCGGCGTACTCGTCGCGGAGGTCGAGGTTCAGAGCGCTGAGCATCGGGACCTCCTTCTGCCGGATCTCGCCGTCCTCGATGTAGTTCATGCTGCGGGTGTCCTCGAGGAGGACGTGGTCGTCCTTGCGCCGCGTCTCCTGCCAGCGGCCCTTGAGACCCGAGCTGTAGTAGTTGCCGGCGTTGGTCGACTGCTCGGAGCCGAAGAGATCCATGGACACGGAGTACTGGAAGTTGAGGTACTTCTGGATCACGTCGAGCGGGATGACGCCGTCCTCGAAGCCGGCCCTGCCGCCGTTCTCCTTCATCACCTGGGCGGTCCGCTCGACGATCCGCTGCACGCCGGTCGTGCCGACGAACATGTGGTGCGCCTCCTCCTTGAGCATGAACTCACAAGTCCGTGCCAGCGGGTCGAACGCCGACTCCTTGAGGGTGCCGAGCTGGTACTTCCCGTCGCGGTCGGTGAAGTAGGTGAACATGAAGAACTGCAGCCAGTCGGTGGTCTCCTCGTTGAAGGCGCCGAGGATCCGCGGGGCGTCGAGGTCACCGGAGTTGCGCTTGAGCAGCTGCTCCGCCTCCTCCCGGCCCTCGCGACCGAAGTAGGCGTGCAGCAGGTAGACCATCGCCCACAGGTGCCGACCCTCCTCGACATTGACCTGGAACAGGTTGCGCAGGTCGTAGATGCTCGGCGCGGTGTTGCCGAGGACCCGCTGCTGCTCGACCGACGCGGGCTCGGTGTCGCCCTGGACCACGATCAGCCGCAGCAGGTCGGCCCGATGCTCGCCGGGGATCTCCTGCCAGGCCGGCTCGCCCTTGTGCTTGCCGAAGCTGACCACCCGGTCCGGGTCGGCCTCGGCGAGGAAGATCCCCCAGCGGTACTCCTCCATCGGCACGTGAGCGAAGTGCGCCCAGCCGTCGCGACCGACCGCGATCGCGGTGCGCAGGTAGACGTCCTTCGTGGGCAGCGCCGGGCCGAGGGTCTTCCACCAGTCGAGGAACTTCGGCTGCCATCCCTCGAGCGCGCGCTGGAGACGCCGGTCCTCGTTGAGGTTGACGTTGTTCGGGATCCGCTCGCTGTAGTCGATCTTGCTGAGCGGCCCGGTGGGGACAGGGGCCGCGCCGGTGCGCGGGTCGGTGGAGGTCATCGCTCGGGGTCTCCTCGTGCTCGAAGGGCTACCTTTACGTTCTACACTTAGAGGGCGAAGTTGCCAAGCAACTGTCGCATATTTCTGTGACGCACCGGTCGCCGCAGCGAGCGGTGACGGGTCAGCGAATGCCGTTGTCGAGCATCAGCCGCACGTCGGTCGGAGTGCCTCGACGGAGCTCGACCGGGCGTGTCGCGCGGGCGACGTAGCCACCGAACGCTCGGGTGGCGCGCAGCTCCGCGGCCCCCTCCACGCCCGACAGCCGGAACCGGCCCTGCGCGTCGGTGTGCGTCTCGGCGACGCGATGACCATCGCGCCACAGGGAGACATGGGCGCCGGCGATCGGATGGGCCTCGCAGGATCTCTCGGCGCGGGCGACGGGACATGGCGCGGACAGGAGCGCCACGCCGGTCACGGTCGGGCGTTCGGCGGCGGGCGTCTCGGCGCCGGTGTCGGGTCCGACCGCCGCCAGCACTCGGATGCCGGCGAGGACGGCGACGACCGCGACGACGGCGAGCGCCACGGTGCCCATCGCGTGCCGGGTCACAACAGCTCCATGCATACCGATGAGACGCGCCGACATCCCTCGTCGTTCCCTCGACCGTGTGCGAACCGAGCGCCTGTCACTCAGCGCAGCATGCGGCCCGAGGTGCGACACACGGTCAGATTTCACCCCTTCCCAACGGCGACGGGCGGGGTTACGTTCGATCTCGGTGTGACACGGGCCACACTTCTCGACGCAAGGCGTGACGCCGGTCGTCGCGCAGAGAGCAGGCGAGTCGGATGCACAGTCGTCTTCTGATGCTAGGGGCGGCGTTGCCGCTCGTCGTAGTCCCCTTGGTCCTGCCCTCCGGGGTGAGCCAGGGCGCCGTGACCCATGCCGGTACCACCGGCATCACCGGCGTGACACGCACGATCGCCGCCGGTCCGGCGGTGGCCTTCCCGCGGCCCCAGCAGGGCACCGTCGGCGCCCCTGCCTCGCCGGAGATCAACCCGGCCGGTCCAGCCGAGGGCGACCCGGCCGACGGCGCCGCCAACGCGGCCACGAAGAAGGCCCTCGCCAAGGCCCGGGGCGGTTTCACCTTCAACCGCCAGGTGCCAGGCGAGGCTCGGTCAGGACGGCCCTCCCGTGAGCACAGCAGTGTGATTGTCCGCAACGGCCCGCAGCTGCGGGGCAGCTTCCACGCGCTCGACCACTTCGACTCGCGTACGGCGGACAACGGCAACGAGTTCTCCAACGAGCCGCCCGACCAGGGCCTGTGCGTCGGCAACGGCAAGGTGTTCGAGTCGGTCAACACCGCCGTCCAGGTCTACGACAAGAACGGGACCGGGCACGGGGTCACGAGCCTGAACCGGTTCTACGGTCTGGCGTCGGCGTTCGTCCGGCCCGCCGGACCGTTCGGCCCCAACGTGTTCGACCCTTCCTGCGTCTTCGATCCGCAGACCAAGACGTTCTTCCAGGTCGCCGACGACCTGGGCACCGACCCGGCGACGGGGAACCTGACCGGTCAGGCACTGCTCGACATCGCCGTGACCAAGAACCCGCTCGGCACCTGGCAGGTCTACCAGCTCGACGTCACCGACGACGGCTCGAACGGCACGCCGGTGCACGACGGCTGCCCGTGCTTCGGTGACTACCCCCACATCGGGTTCGACCGCAACGGCTTCTACATCGACACCAACGAGTTCTCGATCTTCGGTCCGGAGTTCGACGGCGCTCAGGTCTACGCCTTCGACAAGTCCGAGCTGGCCCGCGGCGCGGCGACCATCCACGTCACGCAGTTCGACACCTCCGGAGCCGACCAGGGCAACGGCGGCTTCACCGTCTGGCCCGCCCAGTCCCCATCGGCTCGCGACTTCAACCACTCCAACGGCGGCACCGAGTTCTTCCTGTCGTCCAATGCGGTCTTCACCGACGCGGGCGTCTCGGACAACATCGTGGTCTGGTCACTGACCCACACCAACTCGCTGGGTCGCAACAACCCGAAGGCGGTGCTGCAGGACGCCAGGGTGCCCGTCACGACGTACTCGATCCCGCCGCCGGTTGTGCAGAAGCCCGGCCCGGCGCCGCTTCTCGAGTGCCTCAACGACCCGACCTGCCGGCCACTGGTGGCCGACCCCGGACCCCCGGAGGAGTTGCAGACGCTGGACTCCAACGACAGCCGGATGCAGCAGGTGGCCTACACCGGCGGCCGCCTCTACTCGTCCCTGGACACCGCGATCGACGTCGCGGGTGAGACCCATGCCGGAATCTCGTGGTTCGTGCTCGACCCGCGCAGCAACGCCCACAGCGTCTCGGCGAACGTTCGCAACCAGGGTCAGCTCGGTCTGGCCCACAACGACCTGACCTACCCGGCGGTCGGCGTGACGTCCAAGGGGAAGGGAGTGATGGCGTTCACGCTGGCGGGACGCGACTTCTTCCCCAGTGCTGCGTACGCCGGCATCAGCGCGTCCGGGGTCGGGCCGATCCATGTCGCGGCTGCCGGCCTCGGGCCTCAGGACGGCTTCGCCGGCTACAACATCTTCAACGCGCCCAACCCGGCCCGGCCACGGTGGGGCGATTACGGCGCCGCGGCCGCTGACGGCTCCGACGTCTGGATCGCGTCGGAGTACATCGGCCAGACCTGCACGCTCGCTGAGTACCAAGCCGCACCCTTCGGAACCTGCGGCAACACCCGAACGGCCCTGGCGAACTGGGGGACCCGGATCAGCGTGGTGCGCCCGTAGGTCAGCGCGAGGGAGCCGCGGCTGCCGCGTCCCGGTCGGGTCGAGGGACCGGCAGGGTGACGCAGAGCGCGGTTCCCCCGCCGGTGGGACTGGAGATCTCGATGCTGCCGTCGAGGGCCTCGACGCGGTCGCTGAGACCGATCAACCCCGAGCCCCGGGTGGCGTCGGCTCCCCCGATCCCGTCGTCTCGGATGTCGACCCTGACGGCTCCTTCCGCAGCCGCGACCTCGAGGTGCACGACCGAGGCTCTCGAGTGCTTGGCGGCGTTCGTCAGCGCCTCCGAGACCAGGTAGTAGGCGGCCACCTCCACCCGCTCCGGCATCCGGCCCGCGATGCGCAGGTCCAGCTCCACCGGGATCGCCGACCGACGGGCGAGGGCTCTCAGTGCGGGGTCGAGACCACCGTCGGTGAGGACGGCCGGATGGATCCCGCGCGCGATCTCGCGGAGCTCGTCGAGGATCTCGATCAGGCCTGCGCCGATGAGCGACAGGCGCGCCCGCAGGTCCTTGAGCTCGGGCGGGGTGATCGCCGCTGCGCCACGAACCTCGAACCCGAGCGACACAAGGCCCTGCTGGGCTCCGTCATGCAGATCCCGCTCGATGCGTCGCCGGGTCTCGTCCGCTGCCGCGACGATGCGGGCCCGCGAGGCCTCCACATCACCGAGCCGCAGGCGGTGCGAGATGTCCTGGAACGCCACCACGGCGCCCCGGCCCCCGTCGAAGTCGACCGGCGCGGACGAACACGAGACCACCACTCGGGTGCCGTCCTTGCGGATCAGGCAGTCCTGTTCCTCCCGCACCGTCTCGCCGGTCAGGCGGGGTCGCAGGAGGGGGCACTCCTCCACCGGGAACGCCGATCCGTCGGAGTGCAGATAGTGGATCGTCTCGTGGCCGGGTCGTCCGAGCAGCTCCTCCTCGTCCGCGTAGCCGAGGATGCTCAGGGCGGTCGCGTTCAGAAAGGCGATCCGTCCCCGCGAGTCGACGACGTACAGACCGTCCGCGACAGCGGCGACGGCTCGGAAGAGAGTCTCGGCGTCATGTCGCTCGGGTCCCACGATCACCGGTGCACGGGGGCGCGGCTGCGCGTGACCAGTCATGATGCGGGCGCGTGCCGAGTCGACGCCGGGGCGACCGTGTCGCCCCGGTCCGCGGTTCCGGCCAGGTGCTCGGCCAGGAGGGCACCAGGCCAGGTGAACGGAGGTGCCTTCATGGCGCTTTCCCGTTCGAGAGCCTGGGCGACGACCGCTTCCGGCAGGACCCGGTCGATGTCCAGGCGGGCGTAGCGTGCCAGCTCAGCGTCCAGGGAGGCCGATGCGATCGGCATCTCGGTGCGGCCGAGGTCGATCAGCACGGCAGCACGCAGGAGCTGCGCGACCGGCCCGAATCGCTCCGCGATGCCAGCCGATGTGTGCAAGGCGATCGCCTCCCACACAGGCCTGATGCGCTCTGGCGTCCAGTCCCACCGTTCGAGGAACCGAGCCGCGGCATCGGCCCCCTCGACCTCGAACCGCTGTTCCCCGTTGTTCTCGTCGATGGTTCCCGAGTCATGGAACAGCACGGCCACGGCGAGCGCCTCCTGGTCGGACGCGTGCTGTGGCAGGTGTCGGGCCAGATGGAGCACCCGCATCGTGTGGTTGAAGATCGAGGGGTGCAGGGCCGCCCGCATGGTCTCTTCTGCAGTGATGACCACATGCGTGTCTTCATGGCCGCGATCAGCGATCAGCGACCTCGCGGCACGACCCGGGATCCGGTCCGGTGGGTTGTTCACGATGCCTCCCGGCGTGAGCGAGGTGTGGACGGGACGAGTCCCATGCCATGGCGCGCTTCCTGTCGCACCACGATCGCCGCCCCCGGACCGTGGTCGCATCCGCCACTGGCTAGCCGCCACAGGTGGCGCGATCGGAAGTCGTGGTTCATCCGCGCTCGCACAGTGCAGACACCTGGGCAAGGTCTCGCGAAGCTCGACATCACTCGCGGAGCCAGCTTGATCGCGTCCCACTCACGTCCTGATCCCGTGCGGTCGACCGGCGCGGGCTACGGGCGCCCGACTGGCCAGTGGCGGATGCGAGGCGGTCGGTCCCCGCGACAGCATCCATCTCAGTAAGAAGAGATGGACCCACCCCGGAGGGAATCGGCACGATGCTCGACCAATCCGTTGAACCGACTTCCCTACGCCTGTACGACGCCCCGGAAGAGGTCGGCGATGCGCGAAGACTCGTGGCACGGGTCGCCCTGCTCCTCCTCGCTGGTGCGGGTCTCTATCAAGGGGTCTGGGCGCAGGTCGGCCCCCGTTCCTTCTTCGGGGGGTTCCCCGGCGGCACGAGCTGGGTCGCGGTCGACGGGCCGTACAACGAGCACCTGGTCCGGGACATGGGTGGTCTGGTCAACGGCCTCTCCGTGGTGGCCATCCTGGCTGCGTGGTCGTTGTCGAGGCCGCTGCTGGCGGCCAACGCCCTCGGCTGGTTGGTGTACGCGGTGCCGCATCTGGGCTACCACCTGTGGCGCCCTCTCGACGACGCTGACATGCAAGCGCTCAACGTGCTGATCCTGAGCGGTGAGGTGGCGCTGCCCGTGCTCGGACTGCTGGGTGCTTCCTGGGGCACGGGAGCCGCGGGGCCCGAGGACATCGCGCTCAACCGAGCAACCCAGTTCCCGACCCACCCACGATGAGGAGCGTCAGATGGACACGATGAAAGCGGTGCGGGCGCACCGCCAGGGGGGCCCGGAACAGCTCGTGTTCGAGGTGGCGCCACGCCCGGAACCGGCCCGAGGTGAGGCGCTGGTGGCCGTGCATGCCGCCTCGATCACCCCCGACGAGCTCACCTGGGAGGAGAGCTGGAAGGACGCTCGCGGGCCCGCAGGCCGGGACCGGACACCGATCGTCCCCTCGCACGAGATGTCGGGGGTGGTGACGAAGCTCGGTCCCGGGGTCACGGACGTCGAGGTGGGCGACGAGGTGTACGGCTTGGTCCCTTTCGCCCGTGACGGTGCTGCTGCTGAGTTCGTCAGCGTCCCGGCACCCTTGCTTGCCGGCAAGCCGGCCACCGTCGACCACGAGACGGCGGCCTCCATCCCGCTGGCTGCGCTCACGGCATGGCAAGCCCTCGTTGATCACGCCGCTCTGCGCGCCGACCACCATGTGCTCATCCACGGAGGGGCCGGAGGTGTGGGCTCCTTCGCCGTACAGATCGCTGCGGACCTGGGGGCGCGGGTCACGGCCACGGCTCGCCAAGCAGACCGGGAGTTCGTGCGAGGCCTCGGCGCCGCGGACGTCCTGGACTACGAGCACGACCGCTTCGAGGACCGCGTCGAGGGCGTGGACGTGGTCCTGGATCCCGTCGGTGGGCCGACGCAGGCCCGTTCGTGGAGCGTGCTGCGTCCCGGGGGTGTCCTCGTGAGCGTCGCGGCCCCTCCCGACCCGGATGAGGCCGCGCGGCATCGAGCACGTGGAGTGTTCTTCGTCGTCGAGCCCGATCGTGGCCAGCTCGAGACGATCGCGCACCTGGTGGACAGCGGCCGGCTCAGGCCCATCGTCGACCGTGTCGTGCCGCTCGCTGATGCGCGAGCGGCGTACGAAGGACTCGGGGTCGAGCACCACCGGGGCAAGGTCGTCCTTCACGTCGCCGGGTGAGCCGGCAGCCGGCCCGTCGGCCGGCCGCCTCTGCCCTCGGACCTCAGCCCTGGCTGATGATCGGACAGACCACCACGACGTCCGATGCCCCCCAAGGGCCGCCCCCCGGGGCAGTGACGAGTCCTGCCCTGGCCAGGTCCTCGACGTCGGCGAACCGGCTCTGCCGCAGGTTGCGGAGCGCGGCCTGCGCGGCGGCCGTCCACTCGGTCAGGTGCACGTCCCACAGCGGGCTGTACCGACCCTGCTGCGGCTCCCACGCCAGGACGTTCAGCGGGTCGAGTCCGTCGGCCAATGCCGAGGCGATGCCCTGGCGCTGCGGGTTGTCCGCTCCGGTCTGCCCGTTGGTGAAGGCAGCCAGGCTCGCCCGCGCCGAGTCGGTCCCGTCCGCGCCGGGTGTCGGCGCCGCATCCAGACGCGACGCCAGCGTTGCGCCCTCGAGAGCCGCAGGCCCGGCCTTGGACGCGTCGGTCGAGACGTAGTGGACGACGTTGCCGCGCGACCGGCCCTCGGTCTCGCGCAGGGTCACGCGTCCGGTGGCCGTCGAAACGGTCACCACCTTGTCGTGAAGGCCGGTGGCGTTGGCGATCTGCGGGGCGTCGATCACCGCGCCACCCGGCAACCGCACGATCGGGCTGTAGCCGGGGTCGCCCACCGACCCCGGGATCCCCGCGACCACGTCCCGGTCAGGACCGAAGTCCACACCCGCACCGACTTCGAGCACGCCGTCGACGAAGTGACCCGTCTGGGCCGCCATCCCTACGTTGGCCAGCTTGTTCGACCGGTTCACGCCGTACCGATCAGCCACCTTCGTGGTGGAGGCGTCCAGGACGACGTACCAGAAGGGCCGGCCGGCGGCCTCGCCTCGATGCAGGGGCAGGGTCACGGTGTGGTCGGCGTGCTCCACAGCGCTCGACACGAAGACGGTGCCGTCGCCGGCCGCGTGAGCGGGCGAGTCCACCGTCGCCACGCTCAGGGCTGCCAGCGCCAGAGTCAGCGCCGCGGCTGGGGGAAGTGCTCTCATCGGTCCTCCTGTGCCCGGGCCCGCCGCTCTCGGCGAGCACTGTCGTTGCTGAGACAGTCCGGCCGGCGACGCCGACGTTACGTCCGGTCAGCGAGGGAAGTCGCGGAAGGCAGCCAGCAGTGTTGCCTGCGCCTCCTCGGAGAGGGTCTCTGCCGGGATCTCCCCCAGGAGTGAGGCCGTCTCCTTCATCTGGTTCAGGTAGGTCTCACAGCCGGAGCACAGCGCCAGGTGCCGCTCGAACAGGCGCGTGGTCTCCTCGTCGAGTGCGCCGTCGAGGTAGTCGGTGACGAGCTCGACGAACTCCTGACACGTGAGGTCGGCCATGTCAGGTCACCCCACCGGTCTGGGTGGCGGAGGCGCGTTCGAGGTACGGCGCCAAGCGGGCGCGCACAGCCGCGCGGGCCCGGTGCAGCAGAACCCGCTGGTTGGCGCCGGAGATCTCGAGGATCTGGCACACCTCGTCCGTGCTGTGTCCCATCACGTCACGGAGGACGATCACCACCCGCTGCCGATCGGGCAGCTCGTCGAACGCGCAGCGGACCTTGAGGCGGAGCTCGCTCGCGAGCGCGCCGCCCTCGGCGGACTGCCACTCGCCCGGGAACGAGAGCCAACCACCGGGGTACTGGTCGTCGGCTCCGCGGAACAGCGCAGGGTCGACGGTCGGGCCGCTGTCCTCCTCGGCCAGGCTGCTCCATGGCATGGTCCGGCTCTCGCGCACGCCGCGCGTCTTCCCGGTATTGACCAGGATCCGGTAGACCCAGGTGCGCAGCGAGGATCTGCCTTCGAAGCGGTCGATGCCTCGGATGACGGCGAGCCAGGTGTCCTGGACGACCTCCTCGGCGGAGGCTGCGGTGGAGACGAAGGTGCGCGCGAGCAGCAGCATCGAGGGTGACCAGCGGGTGACCAGCTCCGCGAAGACCGCCTCGTCACCCGACCGGACACCCGCGACGAGCGCCTCGTCGGGGTCCGCCGTAGCCACCGTGGGAGCGTATCGCTCCTCATCGGTACTCCGGGTTCTCGTAGTCGAAGCGGCAGCCGGCGTCCCACTCCGAACGCTGGTTGCCGTACGCCGGCAACCCGCCCGCGTCCTTCAGGATCCGTGCCAGGTGGATGAGGTTCCACGTCATGAAGGCGGTGTTGCGGTTGGTGAAGTCGTTCTCCGGCCCCCCGCTGCCGACGTCCAGGTACGACGGTCCGGGTCCGGCCTCGCCGATCCAGCCGGCGTCGGCCTGGGGCGGGATCGTGTAGCCGATGTGCTGCAACGTGTAGAGCACGTTGTGGGCACAGTGCTTGATGCCGTCCTCGTTCCCGGTGATCAGGCAGCCGCCCACGCGCCCGTAGTAGAGGTACTGTCCGGCGTCGTTCAGCAGGTGCGAGCCGCCGTAGAGCCGTTCGTGCACCTGCTTCATGATCGAACTGTTGTCGCCGAGCCAGATCGGGCCGGCGAGCACCAGGATGTCAGCGGCCAACACCTTCTCGAAGATGTCGGGCCAGTCGTCGGTCTCCCAGCCGTGCTCGCGCATGTCGGGCCACACCCCGGTCGCGATGTCGTGGTCGATCGCGCGCACCACCTCGACCTCGACGCCGTGCTGCTCCATGATGTGCCGACTCGCATCGACCAGCGCCTGGGTGTTGCTCGGCTCCGGCGATCTCTTCAAGGTGCAGTTGATGAACAGAGCCTTGAGGTCGGCGCCGTACGTCGCGTCGGGGACGCTGGTCTGTGGGGGCATGGTCTCTCCTCGGGTGGGGTGGCGCGGATCCGTAGAGGCCGTCCGCAGACAGGGCCTTGGGAAGATCAGTGCCACCTGCGGCCACAGCGTTACACGCCCAGGTGGGGCGGACCGGGTCCGCGTCGTGTAGCCGCGACGTAACGCGCGGCCTCAGCCGCAGACCGATGAGGTGGGACGACGCAGAGGAGCGCGGCCCGCATGGCCCCGGCGATACGGAGATGACGAAGGATGTCGACCACCTCGATGACCACGCTCAGCGGGCAGGACACGCTGATAGCCGCTTGGCGGTCCCTCGCCCTTCTGTCGTCGGACGCGCGGGTCGTCCACACACCGACGACGGTCGCTGCCGTCTTCCCGGACTGGGCGCCGCTCAACAACGCGATCCTGCTCGCCGAACCGGGCTCGCTGGCCGCTTCGCTAGCGGCCGCGGAGCTCAAGCACCTCTACGGCTCGGCCGGCGTCGACTCGTGGGCGCTCTGGGTTCCGGCGTCGATGCCCAGCCTGGCCGCAGCCGACCGGCTGACTGTCGTAGGCGGCATGCGCCGCGACGAAACGACGCTCGTCATGAGGTCGAGGCTTGCACCCCCCTCGTCAGTGCCGGACGGTGTCGTCCGTACCTCTGTCGCGGCAGCCGCGCAGGCAGGCGATGAGCCGGTGCCGGCACCCGAGCTCCCACGGCCAGATCACGGCACCGCGATGGACGCGTGGGTGATGGTCCGTGACGGGCTGGCGGTCGCGGGCGCCTGGAGCCTCGTCGCGGGGACCGACTGCGGCCTCTACGCCCTCGCCACCGCGCCGACGTGGCGACGGCGCGGGCTTGCTCGTGCCCTGATGCGGGGGGTCCTCGGTGATGCGTATCGTCGGGGAGCCCGGACAGCCTCGCTGCAGTCCACCCCGATGGGAGAACCACTCTATGCGTCGCTGGGCTTCAGCCCGGTGGGTCGGTACGACGAGTGGGTGCCGGCGTAACGAGCCGTCCGTCCACCACGACCCGAGAGGACAGGCACCGACATGGCTCCAACCGCTGACCGATCGCACCGGTGGCCCGCACGTCTGCGCCCCGGTGCCCTGCGCTTCGCGCGGGCAAGCGATCACTACGCCGAGACGGTCGCGTTCTATCGGGATCTCGTGGGGCTTCCGGTGCTCGGCGACTTCGTGGCCAGCTTCGGAGCCGACGGCACGATCTTCGGGCTTCCCGACACGTCGGTCCAGTTGGAGCTCGTGAAGACGCGCGCCGATGAGGCCGCCGGCAGCGCCGGACCGTCCGACCAGCTGGTGCTCTACCTGGAAGGGTCTGCGGCGGTGCTCGCGGCCACCGAGGCCCTTCAGAGGGTGGGATTGCGCCCGGACCCGGAGCCTGACGCCTACTGGGAGGCCAACGGCGCCGTCACCTACCGCGACCCCGACGGACGTGCCGTGATCTTCGCGCCCTGGGTGTTCGGTCGCGACCCCGACCCCGTCGACCACGAAGGGATTCCGACAGACTCGGCGTGAGTACGACGTCGGTCATCGGGGCGCCGGATCGTCGCGCCACCGCCGGTAGAGGTCCATCAGATCCTCCCGGGCGAGCGGGTCGAGGTCCTCGTCGCGGACCCGGCCGGCGACCGCCTTGGTCACCTCGATCTGCTTCAGATGCTCGGAGCAGTGCTCGCACTCGTTGAGATGTGCCTCGAACAGCTCCCGGGCATCCCGGGCGAGGTCACCGTCGAGGTAGGCGGTGACCAGGGCCACTGCCTGCTGACACGTCAGGTCATGCCCGTTCGGCCGGCGCCGACGCCACCTCATGACAACATCTCCTGTTCCAGGTCGCCACGGACCCTTCCCCGGCCACGGTGAAGCAGAACCCTCTGGTTGCCTTCGGTGATGCCCAGCACCTCGCAGACCTCCATGCTCGAGAGTCCCTCGACGTCGCGCAAGGTGACGACCTGCCGTTGCTGCGGCGGGAGCAGCTCGATGGCGAGTCGCACGCGCTGCGCCAGCTCGGGCGCCGTGAGCCGCTCCACTGCCTCGTCCGCCCAGTGCACCGGAGGCGACACCCACCAACCGTCCTGGCTGAACCGACCGTTGTCGGTCTCGAGCGCGCTGTCGTCGACCGGAAGGTGGACACGCTCGCGGACCCCCGCGCTGATCGCACGATTCACGACGATGCGGAACAACCAGGTCCGCAAGGACGACCTTCCTTCGAACGTCTCGAGGCCTCGGAGGAGACCCAGCCACGCGTCCTGGGCGACCTCTTCGGCCACCGCTCGCGTCCTGACGTACCCCAGCGCGACGCGCACCATGGCCGCGTGATGACGCTCGACGACGATGGCGAACGCGTCCTCGTCCCCGGCTCGCAATCGCCGGATCAGCTCGTGCTCGTCCACCGCGTGCCGGGTGATGGGTGCACGCGCCACACCTTCGCTGCTGGTCGTGGTCGTCACCCCTTCCCTCAGGCGTGCACGCAGCAACCCGCGCGATGGGCGCGGGCGGGGACCTTCGCTGAAGTCCCCCACCCCCTCAGTCCTCCGATGAAGCCACGCGTTACGCGGACAGGGGCTGCGGCCGGCGTACCGGGTAGCGCAGGTGGGTCACGCCGACGCCCGCGATCACGGTGGGGTTGCCGAGCTCGGCGGGCATGCCGGCGAGATGGTCGAAGAGTCGCACCCCGGAACCGAGAAGAACGGCCGCGATGTCGACGGAGATCTCATCGAGGAGTCCGGCATTGAGACACTGCTGGATCGTGTCGGCGCCGTGGACGCCCACGGACTTCCCGGCGGCTGCGGCCTTGGCCTGGTCCACGGCGCTCTCGATGCCGTCGGTCACGAAGTGGACGGTGGAGTCGGGCCGCGGCCATCCGTCGGGGATGTCGTGGGTGAGGACGAAGGCTGGTCCCCACGCATGGTTTCCTCCCCAGCCTTGGGCGGTCTCGAAGGTGCGACGACCGGTGAGCATGGCGCCGAGTCCGGAGGTGAGGCCGCGGAGGTGCTCGGCGCTCGGCTCGGACACCGTGAACGTCATGGGATCCGAGCCTCCGGTGTGGATCTCGACGTCCCCGGACGTGAGGTACCAGTCGAACACCTCGGCCACGCCGCCGTTGAGGTCGGCGACGTAGCCGTCGAGCGACATGGACATGATGGCGACAACCTTCGTCATCTGCGTCTCCCTGTTCCGGGCGGTCCCGATGACCACCTTCCACCCCCACCACGAACCGCATCACTCCCATACGACAGCCGTCCGTAGCTGACGGCTTGCCGGCGGACTGCCTGGGTCGTCGCAGGCTAGGAGGTCGGAGCCAGGTGCAGGTCTCGGCCGAGGATGCCGGCCAGTCGGGAGGTCTCCTGCCTCAGGGCCTCCTCGGGTCGCCGGCCGTCCTCGAGCCAGCTGACCGTGAGCTCGTCGTCCTTGCGTGCCCAGGTCCCGCAGACGACACCGCCCAGGACCACGGGGTTCGCCTTGCGGGTGACGAGGTCCCGTCGGGACGGCGGGGTGACGTGGACGTCCTTGGTGCCGGGACCCATCACCCACTGGTCGTGCCCGGGCAGGAACCGCAGTGCCTCCGAGGGACGCGCTGCGAGGAGGGAGTCGACGTCCTCCCGTACGACGTACGCCGTGGTGCCCTCGATGTCGACCGCGACCAGCTGGTCGCGGAGCTCGGACCACCAGGTGTCGAGCCGCTTCCGGCCCGCGCTCAGGCCGCTGCCGAGCCAGTAGACGACGTGGTCGAACGTCGCCGGCCCGTAGGTCCGGAGGTACGCCGTGACGGCGCGCGGACCCGCCTCGTCGAGCCCGGGAACTCCCGTCCACCTCGGGTTGAGGTCGAGGCGCTGGAAGGTGCGCTGCCCGTCGCGGCGTGGCGCGAAGCTCATGTCCCCTTGCCAGGTCAGGGGCTTGATCAGGGTGCCCGCGCCCTCGTCGAAGACCGGCTTCAGGTGCCGGTAGGCACGGTGCCTCGCCAGCGCGTCACCGAGCTCGGAGATGGTCAACGGCCCGTCGCTGAGCGCCTCTCGCACGGCCGCTCGGAAGTCCGGCCAGTCCGCTGGGGTGAGACGGTAGTACTCCACCCAGCTCGGCAGCTCCCACTGGCGCCCGGCCGATCGGAGCGCGAGGTAGATGCCGCCGTCCTCGGGTGCGAGGTAGTGCATCGACCCGCGGAACGCGAACGCCTCGATCACCGTCCCGTCCACCAGGGCCTGCATCAGGTCGCCGGGCCGCGACGTCGTGGAGCGGGTCCCCACGGCGAGGTCGGCGAGGGACTCGTCCATCGCGAGCACCGCCCCGAGCCGGCGTACGACGTCGGCCGCCGACTCGACTCCGACCGGGTCGAGCAGATGCCGGTCCGACCGCCAGGCCAGCGCCTGGCGCCACGTGACAGAAGCGTCGATCGGAGTGCTCATGCCCGCAGCCTGGCACCGATTCCGGACGGTAGGCGTCCGGAGAGGGATGCACACTGATCGGGTGCCGGACGCGACGAGCCACTCGCTGTGGCGGCCGGCGCCGCATCTACGTCATCCGACGGATGACGGCGACAGCGCGCCGTCCCTAGCGTGCAGGAAGCGAGCCGCGCATCCCACGTCGCCGACCCAGGTGTGACGCCTGATCCGACCCCCCGAGAGGAACCACCGTGCCCGACAACCGACAGACCTTCCGAACCAGGATCGGCCTCGTGGTGGGGGCAGCAGTGCTGGCCTCGGTCGCGGTCTCGACCTCCATGACCTCCACGGCATCGGCCCAGCAGCACGCGACGAGCCACAAGCCGACGGTCGTCCTCGTCCACGGGGCCTGGGCCGACAGCTCGAGCTGGAGCCGCGTCGTACGACGGCTGCAGCGCGACGGATATCCCGTCCGCGTGGTCCCGAACCCGCTGCGGAGCCTGGGCACCGACTCGGAGTACCTGGCGGGCTACCTGCAGACCATCCCCGGACCGATCGTGCTCGTCGGCCACTCGTACGGCGGTGCCGTCGTCACCAACGCGGCGACCGGGAACCCGAACGTGAAGGCACTCGTGTACGTCGACGCCTTCGCGCCGGACCAGGGCGAGTCCGTCGTTCAACTGGCCTCCGCGAAGCCCGGCTCGGCTCTGGCGGTGGCTGATCCGAGCACCATCTTCTCGTTCACACCCTTCCCGGACGCCGCGCAGGGCGACGTCGAGCTCACCGTGCTCCCGAAGGTCTTCCGGACCGCGTTCGCCAACGACCTCCCTCGCGCCCAGGCCGCCGTGCTGGCGGCCACGCAGCGGCCGGTCGCCCTGTTCGCACTGAACGCGCCGTCCGGAGTGCCCGCCTGGAAGACCATCCCGTCGTGGTACCTCGCGGGCACGATCGACCGGGTCCTGCCCATCGCCGAGCAACGAGCCATGGCGGTCAGGGCCGGTTCCCACCTGGTCAGGATCCGGGCCGGCCACCTGTCGATGATCTCGAAGCCCGGCGCCGTCGAGTCGATCATCGTCGACGCCGCCACCGCGACCGACTAGAGGCGACGACATGGAACTCGATCTGACCGGCCGCGTCGCCGTCGTCACCGGGGCCAGCAAGGGCATCGGCCTGGCGATCACGACCCTGCTCGCGAAGGAGGGCGTGCACGTGTTCGCCGGCGCCCGCGGGTCCAGCGAGGAGCTCACCGCACTGGGCGAGACCGGTGGGGTCGAGCACGTCGAGGTGGACCTCGGCACGCAGGAAGGCGCCACTGCGCTGGTGGACGCGGCGACCAGCCGTGGCCGGCTCGACATCCTGGTCAACAACGTCGGCGCGGTGACGCCGCGGCTGGCCGGCTTCCTCGCCGTCACCGACGAGCAGTGGACGCACTCCCTCAACCTCAACCTGATGGCCGCCGTACGCACCACCCGGGCAGCGCTGCCGACGATGCTCGCCCAGGAACGGGGCGTCATCGTGACCACCAGCTCGGTGAACGCGTTCCTGCCGGACCCGACCGTGATCGACTACGGAGCCGCCAAGGCGGCGTTGAGCAACTTCTGCAAGTCCCTGTCCAAGGAGGTCGGACCGTACGGCGTTCGCGTCAACACGGTGAGTCCCGGACCGGTCGCCACCGAGCTGTGGCTCGGCGACCACGGTGTCGCGGCCACGATCGCCCGGGACAAGGGCGGGGACGCCTCGACCGTCGCGGACAGCGCCGCCGCCGACAGCGTCACGGGCCGCTTCACCCTCCCCTCCGAGGTCGCCGACCTCGTCGTGTACCTCGCCAGCGACCGGGCTGCCAACATCACCGGCGCGGACTTCACCATCGACGGGGGGCTGACCACCACTCTCTAGGCCCGGGTCGCCCCAGTAGCGTGTCGGCAGAGCGGGATCGACCCAGTCAACGGTGACGGTAGGGACGACTGCTGTCACACATGACTGGGGGGCTCATGGCCGAGACCGGGCTGGTCGGGCGCGTCGAGTCCCGGGACTTCCTCCTCCGAGCACTGGGGTACGGCGCCCAGGTGGCCGTCGTGCTCGGCGGGCCCGGCGCCGGGAAGACCGCCCTCCTGGCCGCGGTCGCTGCCGGGCAGCGCGAGCAGGGCGTCCGAGTGGTCGAGGTGACGGGACAACCGCTCGAGGCGGACCTCGCCTTCGCTGCGCTGGTGGAGCTGCTCTCCTCGCTGGAACCCGGGCCTGCTGGGTCGGCCGCCCGGGTGGACGAGCTGGCCCTGATGTCGTCCGATCCCCTGCGTCAGCGACTGGAGGTGCTGCGCCGGGTGGAGGAGCTGTCCGAGGGACGGGTCCTGATCGTCGTCGACGACGCCCAGTGGATCGACGCCAGCTCGCTGTCCGTGCTGGCGTTCGTGGGCAACCGGATCTCCGGGAGCTCGGTCGCGATGGTCGTCGCCGCCCGCGGCGAGGTGGCTCCGCCGGGCTTCGCCGCCCACCCGGTCGTGCCGCTCCCCCGCCTCGACACCCTCCAGTCCCGACTCGTCCTCCGGCGCACGGGCCTCGACCTGGACGACTCACTGATGGCGGCCATCGTGACCGCGGCGACGGGCAACCCGCTCGCCCTCGTCGAGCTGGCCCGTGCGGCGGCGTCCGGCGGTGTCACCCCGACCGACACGCTGCTGCCCATCCCCGAGCGGCTCGAGCGGGCGTTCGCGGCCGAGCTGCCCGACCTGCCCGCGGCCACCCGGGATCTCCTGGTGCTGGCCGCGGCCGGCGCCGACGACCTGGCCTCCTTGAGCGCCGTCAGCGGCCCGATCGACGTGCTCGCCGGTCTCGAGCCGGCCGAACGGTGCGGACTCCTCAGGGTCGGTGACGGCCGGATCCACTGGCGGCACCCGCTCGCCCGGGCGGCGACGTACGCCGCGGCGACCGCCGACGAACGCCACCACGCTCACCTCGCTCTCGCCGCCCAGCCGGCCGAGGCACCGGACCGCCGGGCCTGGCATCTCTCCTATGCCGCTCTCGGTCCCGACGAGGAGGTCGCCGCGGAGCTGGAGGCCGTCGCCGTACGCGCCCAGGAGTCGGGGGGCTACCTCGAGGCCTGCCACGCGATGCAGCGGTCGGCGGAGCTGTCACCCGACCCGAAGGAGCGGGCCCGCAGGCTCGTGGTCACGGCCGAGCTGGCCGCCCAGGCCGGGCAGTTCACCCGACTCCAGGAGTACGGGAAGCAGGTGCACCAGCTGACCGACGATCCCCTGCTGCTGACCCGGGTCGACCACTCCATCGCCTACGCGCTGGGCCACACGACCCGCCAGCGCAGCGCCCGCCTCGCCCTGCTGGCCGTCCTCGAGCGGTCCTGGCAGCTGAACCCGGCCGCCGGTTGGTCGACGCTCACGTCGCTGGCCGCCCTCGCGGTACGGACCGGCGAGGGCAACGAGGCCTTGATCGAGTGGCAGCACCGCCTGGAGTCGGTGGACCAGCCCGTGCCCCGGCCGTTCAGCGAGGTGCTGGCGGCCGCCCGGGCGTGGGTGCGCTCGGTGGCCGGCGGTCCCGCCGCCCGGACCCCGGAGCTGGTGGAGCAGGTGCTGCGCCCGCCCACCTTGGGGCCCGACGACCCGCCGGACATCGTGTTCGGCACCGAGATGCTCCTGGGCTCGGCCGCCTGGCTGGTCGACGAGCACGACGCGGCCCAGAGCCACCTGTCCAGGGCCGTCGTACTCATGCAGGGCGCGGACGCCACCGGCGAGCTACCGCAGACCCTGCTGGCGCTGGCACACGTGCGGTTCGAGATGGGGTGGTGGGACGAGGCCGAGGAGACCTCACGCCTCCTGTCCGACGTCGCCGAGGCTCGCGGCCTCGACTTCCTGGGCTACTCCGCCACGGAGGTCCGCGCCCGGATCGCGGCCGTGCGTGGCCACCCGGGGCAGGCGTCGGAGATGGTGCGGGCCACCGAGGCGGCCGTGGACCCCGGGGAGTGGGCGTCGCTGACCTGCGACCTGATCCGGACCAAGGGACTGGCGGCGGTCAGCGCCAGCGATCATGCGCTCGCCCATGCGCACCTGAGCGGACTCTTCCTCGACGACGGCACCCCGCTGCACTGGCGGACGTCCCTGCTGGCCATCGGCGACCTCGCGGCCGCGGCGGTCCGCACCGGGCACGCGGATCAGGTCGTCCGGCCGATCGAGTGGGCGAGGACGCACGTGGGTGAGCACCCCAGTGCCCGCGTGGCCATGGCTCTGGCCCGGGCCGTGGCGAACACCTCCGGCACGGCGGCCGGGCCGGCGTTCGAGGAGGCGGTCTCGGTCGAGGGTGGCGATGTCTGGCCGTTCGAGCTGGCCAACGCCCGGCTCGAGTACGGCGTGTGGCTGCGGCGGCAACGCCGGCCGACCCTGGCCCGTGAGCAGCTCCACGCGGCGCTGACCACCTTCGAGCGGCTCGGAGCGTCGGGCTGGGCCGAGATGGCTCGTGCGGAGCTGCGGGCGGCCGGGGTGGCGACCGGCGTCCCGGCGACCAGCTCCTGGTCGACCCTGACCACCCAGGAGCGTCAGATCGTGCGCCTGGCGGCGACCGGGCTGAGCAACCGGGAGATCGCGGAGGCCCTGTTCCTCTCCCCGCGTACCGTCGGCACGCACCTGCACCACGCGTTCCCCAAGCTGGGCGTGACGACCCGAGGCCGCCTACGCGACGTCGTAGACGGCCTCGAGGACTAGTCGCTCGCTACTTCACGAAGCGGGACACGAAGTCGAGCGTCACCTGCGCCACCTCGCGCCAGCCGGCGTCGATGGTCAGGGAGTGCCCACGACCGGTCACCTCGTGGAACTCGGTGACGCCCTCGTTCTTGGCCTGGCGCTTGTACGTCGCGTGCGAGATCGCGTGCGGCACCTGGTGGTCGAGCTCGCCGGAGATGACCAGCATCGGACCCCGGTCCTCGGTCTTGTTGTCGACCTTGGTCTCCGAACGTGGGTTGAAGTTCGCGAACGCGGCCTGGAAGACCGGCACGCCGGAGCCCGCGACGCTGTAGGTCTCGTAGAGCTCCTTGGCCTCCTCCTCCGAGATGGCGTTGCCGAACCCGTAGCGGAACTGCTCGAAGGTGAGGGCCACGGCCCGGTGCCGGTTGGCCGGGTTGGACAGCACGACGGAGCTGGACTTGAGGGCGGCGATCGGGACGGGCAGCACGCCCCGGCTCGGCGCCGGGTCGATCGCCACGGTGGCCGCCGCGAGACCGCGGCCGGCGAGGATCTGTGCGAGCAGACCGCCGAAGGAGTGGCCGATGACGGCCGGCTTCCGGTCGAGGCGCTCGACGATCTGCTGCTGGTACGCCGCGATGTCCCCGACGCTCTTGTTGGCGAAGACGCTGGGATCCTCCCGCGCCTCCTCGACCGACGGGGGGTCGTCGGGCCAGCCGGGCGTGACCGACGCATACCCGGCGTCCTCGAAGAAGGTGGCCCAGCGGTCCCAGCTCGAGTCGAGGAGCCAGAGGCCGTGCACGAAGACGACCGGTTGCTTGCCGGAGGCGTTGGCCCGCTCCACCTCCTCGAGCTCCGAGGCGGTGGGGGGAGGAACGGTCGGGTCACTCATAGGTGCACTCCTTGACGAGGATGGAAGGGCGTCACGACGAGACGTCCGGAGCCCCAGGCGGCGGTCTCGCGTCTCACTCAGGCTAGGAGCGCGGCGTACCTCCGTCATCCGTCGGATGACGTAGATGCCGTTTTCGTCAAACGGGCACCGGGGTCGGGCAGTGACTGCCAAACTCGCATCGTCTCGGGCTGACGGCATGAGCCCCGAGTCAGGGAGAGAGACGTCGGGATGACCCAGCTTCGTGACCTGTTCGCACTTCCGGACGACCCGGACGACAACGACCCGACCCAGGGGCGGCACCGCAGCACCGAGCCCGGGGAGTCCGTCGAGCCTGAGCCTCGCCTGGTCCGCAGTGCCGTCAACGGTCGCGTGTACGTCGTCACCCTGTACGACCAACGCGATGACGGGCAGATCGTCCCGCGCGAGAAGTACGACGTGTCCGAGGACTTCGAGCAGCTCACCGACGACCCGCACATCCCGTTCGGACCAGCGCTCTACGCGGTCGCGGCCCGTCTGTACGACATCGCCTCCGACGAGTCCTCGGACGACAGCAGAGCCGCACGCGTCGAGGCGATCGCCTCCAGCCTGGCCTACTCGTTCCGCGGCCAGGCGGCGGACTAGCCGTCGGACCACGACATCGGAGCCGCTCGCGGTGGTGACCCCCGACACATGAACCGGACGCCATCTCCGCTTCTGGTCTAGGCTGCAGGTCCATCAACTCGCGAAGGATCTCCGTGTCCGCCACCCAACGTCGTTCCCACTACCAGGTCACGTTCGCCGTCCTCGCCGTCTCGGTCTCGGCGTTCGCTCTGCTGCAGTCCCTGGTGGTGCCGGTCCTGGCAGAGATCCAGGCGGATCTCCACACCAGCCAGACGACCGTCACGTGGGTGCTGACCGCCTACCTGTTGTCCGCCTCGGTGTGTACGCCGATCGTGGGTCGCGTCGGCGACAAGGTCGGCAAGGAACGGATGCTGGTCGTCGCCCTGGTCGCCCTCTCCGTCGGGTCCCTGATCGCTGCGTTGGCCACGAGCATCGGGCCGATGATCGCCGGCCGGGTCATCCAGGGCGTCGGCGGTGGCGTGCTCCCGCTCTCGTTCGGGATCATCCGCGACGAGTTCCCCGCGAAGAAGGTGCCGAGCGCGGTCGGTGCGGTCGCCTCACTGGCGGCGGTCGGCGCCGGGCTCGGGCTCGTCCTGGCCGGGCCGATCGTCAGTGCGTTCAACTACCACTGGCTGTTCTGGTTCCCCATGCTCATCACCGCTGCCGCGGCCCTGGCGACGGTGGTGTTCGTGCCGGAGTCGCCGGTCCGGACCCCGGGCAAGATCAGCCTCCTGCCGGCCGTCCTGTTGTCGTCCTGGCTGGTGGCGCTCCTGCTGGCACTGAGCCAGGGCTCCCAGTGGGGCTGGGACTCCCCCGCCGTCCTCGCACTCCTGGTCGCGGCCGTCGTCCTGTCTGCAGCCTGGGTCTGGGTCGAGAACCGCTCGGCCTCCCCGCTGATCGACATGCAGATGATGCGGCTGCCCGCGGTGTGGACCACCAACCTGGTCGCGCTGCTCGTCGGCTTCGCGATGTACGCGTCGTTCGCCTTCCTTCCCCAGCTGAGCCAGACGCCGAGTGCGGCGGGCTACGGGTTCGGCGCGTCGGTGACCGAGTCCGGCCTGATCCTGCTGCCGTCCTCGGTCACGATGTTCCTGGCCGGGATGTACTCCGCACGCGCGGCACGGCGCGTCGGTCCCAAGGCCGTGGTCGTCACCGGCTCACTGATCGTGGCTCTGGCCATGGCCATCGTCGCGTTCGCCCATGCCTACGCCTGGCAGCTCGTCCTCGCCAATGCGGTGATGGGCGTCGGGGTCGGCCTGATCTTCGCCTGCCTGTCCAACCTCATCGTCGCCGCCGTACCCCCCGAGCAGACCGGCGTGGCCAGCGGCATGAACGCCAACATCCGCACCGTCGGCGGTTCCATCGGCGCGGCCGTGATGGCCACCATCGTGACCGCGAGCGTGTTCCCCAACGGCCTGCCCCATGAGTCCGGCTACACCCGCGGCTTCTTCATGCTGATGGTCGTGATGCTCGTGTGCGCCGCAGTCGCCCTCAGGATCCCACCCGTCCGACGCACCGTGATCGAGGAGCACCTCGTGGGGGAGCCCGAGCATGCCGAGCTGGGCATGGTCGCCGGCGGCACCCTCGTCGGCGACAAGAGCGAGTAGGGCGCTCGACGCGACTCGAGGTCGCATGCGACAAAACCCGTTGGGATCCTCGGCGGTTCTCCCGCGACAATGGCCGACGTGGAGGAGGTCGAGGTCGTCGTCGCCCACCACGAGTGCGCGACCCTGCGCGTCGGCGACGTGTTCCTGAAGATCGACGCTGACCAGACGCGCACCGACGTCGAGGTCGACGCGATGGCGATGGCACCGATCCCGACTGCGGAGATCCTGTGGCGCGAGCCGCCGGTGCTCGCGCTCGACGCTCTCCGAGGGACGGCCCTCGGCCGACTCGGCCAGCCGTCGACCGCGTCGGCGGGCGCGTGGGCGGCGGCGGGTGCCGCCGTACGGGAGCTGCACGACGCTCCGGTGCCGCCCTGGAAGGGACGCAGCCTCGAGGAGAAGGCATCGAGCCTCGACACCGAATGCGCGTGGCTGCTTGCGAACGACGTCCTTCCCGCCGGTCTGGTCACGCGCAACCGCGAGGTGGCCGAGGCAGCGCTGCGACCCTGGGCACCGGTGTTCATGCACGGCGACCTGCAGATCGCCCACGTGTTCGTCGACGGTGACGAGGTCACCGGCGTGCTCGACTGGTCCGAGGCGGGTCAAGGCGACGCCATGTACGACCTCGCCAGCCTGACGCTCGGGCACCCGGAGCACCTCGGCGACGTCATCAGCGGGTACGGCGCCGGCGTCGACCCCGACGTGATCCGCGCTTGGTGGTCGCTGCGAAGTCTGACCGCGATCCGCTGGCTCGTCGAGCACGGCTTCGACCCGGCCGCACCGGGCTGCGAGATCGACGTACTGAGGTCACAGCTGTGAGGCTGCGGAGCGGTCAGAGGGCCGGCCTCCTCGCCAGATCGGCTGATCTGCTGGGACATCGCCTCTTGCCGAAGCCCGGACGAGCGCGCGATGATCGTTACTTCGCCCACGCTGCCTGCGGTTGGGCCTACAGGCAGAGTCACCCCCCACATCGAGGTCTCGGCATGCCTGCATTCCCATGTCTTTCACGGATTCGTCGCTCCCGCAGCTTCTTCCCCGCAGTGGTGGTGGTGGGCCTCTTGCTGGGCCTGACCGCGATCGTGGCCCCACCGGCTTCGGCCGCGGTCGGGGCGCCCGTGCTCATCGACGACTTCGGCGGGCTGGCTCGCGGACGCACGGTGACCCAGCTACCCCTCCCCAACACCAGCACCACGCCGCAGGCCACCTTCACCGAGTCCGGCGGACTGGGCACGCTCGTGGCCCACGGCAACGGAAACGGTCAGGGCGGCGTGCAGCTGGACTACGACTTCCCGGCCCTCGACCTCACCTCGGGGGTGTCGAACTCCCAGTTCTTCCTCGAGTTCAAGTCCATCCAGCGTCTCCCGCAGGTGATCGGCGAGAGCTCCATCCTGGTCTCGATCGCCGTCACCGACAGCACCGGCAAGACCGGGACGTTCCAGACCGGCCTGGGCAACACCACCAACTTCAACGTGGTGCTGAACTTCTTCTGCTCGGCAGGTCAGACGGCCTGCTTCAGCCCGCAGGTCAACTTCGCGTCGGTCACCCACGTCCGCGTGACCCTGCTCTACCCCCGCAACCAGGACGACCCCACGCGCACATTGACGGCGGTCCTGGACACGATCCGCACCACGCCCCCGGGCGGGGTCGCTCCGCCGGCCCCGACGCCCCAGATCGTGCCGCCGACGGGCAACCCTGTCTTCGGACTGTCCGGCAGCACGGTCAGCGTCCCGATCAACTTCCGGTCGACCGGGACGGCCGTGCCGGTGACGGTGTCACCGGTCACCCAGCAGGGGTTGCGGGCGCAGGACGTCCACGTCACCTCCACGGCGGCCGGGGCGACCAATGTCGCCGTCTCCGGGGGCCCCTCGGACTACGTCGCGACGCTCGGGCCGATCACGAGCAGCGGGCCGATCACCGTGTCCGTCCCGGCGGGCGTCGTGGTCGACGCCTGGGCACAGGGGAATCTCGCGGGGTCGGCCACCTTCAACTACGTCGCCGGCTCGCCACCGACGGTCACTCCACCCAGTCGGTCCTTGACCGACGCCACCAAGGGTCAGGCCTACAGCCAGAACCTGACGACGTCGGGCACGCCGACGCCGACGTGGACGGTCACCGGTGGGAGTCTTCCGCCGGGCCTGAATCTCAGCAGTGGGGGTGTCCTGGCCGGCACCCCGACCACCGCGGGTGCGTTCACGTTCACCGCGACGGCCACGAACCCACTCGGCAGCGCTTCCCAGTCGGTGTCGGTACGGGTCCTCCAGGCCCCGTCCATCACCAGTCTCGACACTGCCACCTTCAACGTCGGCGAGGCCGGGACGTTCCTCGTCGCGACGACCGGGTTCCCGGGCCCGGCGATCTCGGTCGACTCCGGCACGCTGCCCGCCGGCCTGACCCTCACCGACAACGGCAACGGCACCGCCACCCTCGCCGGAACGCCGACGGGACCCGCCGGGATCCGCACCGTGGGGCTCCTCGCCCAGAGTGTCGCCGGCACGGCCCTCCAGGACCTCACCATCCGGGTGCAGGACAAGCCGGTGTTCACCAGCCCGGCCACGGCGACGTACACCGTCGGTGTCTCCGGTTCCTTCACGGTGAGCACCGCCGGACTCCCCGACGCGGTGATCACCTCCGGGCCCCTGCCCGCCGGCTTGTTCCTGACCGACAACGGGAACGGGACCGCCATCATCTCGGGTACGCCGACGGGGTCACTGGGGAGCACCAGCGTGGAGCTCAAGGCGTCGAACGTCCGCGGCTTCGCGACCCAGACGCTGACCGTCAACGTGACCGGGGCGCCCGTCGTCACCAGCGCCGACACGGCACCGTTCACGGTGGGCCAGGAGGCGTCCTTCGTCGTCAGCGCCGGAGGCTTCCCGGCGCCTGCCCTGACGCTCACCGGGCAGCTGCCGCCCGGGCTGACGTTCGTCGACCATGGCGACGGCACCGGCACCCTCTCGGGTACGGCGCAGGCACCGGGCGGCGTGCACTCCCTCACCGTCACGGCGACCAACGCCGTGAACACCGGCACCCAGGAGCTGTCCGTCGTGGTGTCGGAGGCTCCCGCCATCACCAGCGCCGACCAAGCGGTCTTCCTCACCGACACCCCGGGCGCATTCACGGTGGCGACGTCCGGGTTCCCGGACCCGAGCATCACCAGCGGCCCACTGCCGGCCGGACTGACCCTCACCGACAACGGCGACGGCACGGCGACGCTCGCGGGCACTCCGACGGGCACCCCGGACACCACCCCGACGACGGTCACGGCGACCAATGTCGTCGGCAGCGCCAGCCAGCAGCTCGACGTGGTGGTCCGCGCCACGCCGGTCATCACCAGTGCCACGAGCGCGTCGTTCGACGTGGGGGTGGCCGGCTCCTTCACGATCATCGCCACCGGCACCCCGGTGCCCACGATCGAGGCCACCGGGCCGGTGCCTGCGGGGCTGGTCCTCACCGACGAGGGGGACGGAACTGCGACCCTGGCCGGTACGCCGACCAAGGCGGGCGTCACCACGGTGGGGGTGAAGGCCACGAACGCAGCCGGTACCGACCAGGAGCAGCTGAGAGTCGTGGTGAGCGCCGCCCCCGGAAGCCTGAGGTGCGGGGGGCTGACCCCGACCATCGTGGCCGACGCCAGTGAGGTGACGGTGCTGGGCACCTCCGGACCCGACGTGATCGTCGGGAGCGTCGGCACCGCCACCATCAGGGGCGGCGGTGGCAATGACACGATCTGCGCCCCGTCCGGTGCCGTGGCCCTGTACGGCGGCCGAGGCGCGGACACGCTTCGTGGAGGCGGTGGACCCAACCACCTGGTGGGTGGCGCCGGGAACGACGTCCTCACCGGCCGGGCGGGCGACGACAGCCTGGTCGGCGGCCGCGGGGACGACCGCCTCAAGGGCAACCAGGGAGCGGACCGCCTGGTCGGCGGTACCGGCGACGACACCCTCGTGGGTCGCGGCGGCCCGGATCATGTCGTCGGCGGTCTGGGTGACGACGTCACCAAGGGCGGCGGGGGCAACGACCGCGTGGACGGCGGTGCGGGGGACGACCGTGTCGTCGGCGGTTTCGGCAGGGACCACTGCAACGGTGGCGCCGGTCTGGACACCGCCTCCACCTGCGAGGTGCTCAGCGGCATCCCGTGACCAGGCAACGTGAGCCGGTGCCCTTCGAGGTGTACGAGCCCGGCGTGTACCTCCACGGCACGAAGGCAGACCTCGCGGTAGGCGAGCTACTGGTGGCCGGCCGCGAGTCGAACTTCGAGACCGGCCGCCTGATGAACCACGTCTACTTCACCGCGACCCTCGACGCCGCCGTCTGGGGCGCCGAGCTCGCTGCGGGCCGGGCCCGCGGACGCATCTACGTCGTCGAGCCGACGGGCGTGTTCGAGGACGATCCCAACGTCACCGACAAGAAGTTCCCCGGGAACCCGACGCAGTCCTTCCGCAGCCGCGAGCCGCTGCGCGTGGTGGGTGAGCTCGTCGACTGGGTCGGCCACTCGCAGGAGAAGCTCCAGGCCATGCGAGACGGACTCACTGCGCTGAGACAGCAGGGCGCGGCCCAGATCGAGGACTGAGCGGTCCCGACGTTCCAGCTGCCTGATCCGTGGGCCTTCCCAGGTCACCCAGCTCGAGTCCCGCCTCGGGAAGCGCCTCGACGTGCTCGATGATGCCCTCGAACCCGTTGGTCTGGCTCGCGAACACGGCCAGGTTGTTCGGCGCGTACCCACCCTCCTGGAAGTGCCTGACCGCGGGGTACGCCACCCGCACGGAGAGGGCGCGGTCGTTGGTCAGCAGACGCAGCCCGTGGCTGAACTCGCTCTCCTCCTCGTGCCACGGGAGGTGCTCCTTGGCCTCGAGGAACTCGTTGTCGACCCGGTACATGAGGCTGAGGGGGTTGTGACAGATGGGGTCGGACCCGCAGGCGACGTAGGTGCCCAGGAGCTCCGCGTCGAAGACCAGGCCGACGGCGTGGGCCTCGCGTGCCATCCACAGCAGCGACGTGTCCGACAGCCCGGTCTGGGCGTAGCCCCCTCCGATGTCGGAGTGCGCACCCTCGAACCACACCTGCTTGACCCGGGGGTCCTCGGTGGGTGCGCCCGCGGAGTCGCCGGGTGCCTCCCAGAAGGTGGGCGCGAACTTCAGCCTGGTCTCGTCGATCGCCAACGCCTGCCGGGCGCAGAGCACCTGGTCGCTCAGCTGGACGTTGTGGAACCTCGGGGTGTCTCGCTCGAAGCCGGGCACCCCAAGGGCGCCGACGGTGTCGAACACACCGAGGAAGGTCACCTTCGCCGCGTGGCAGTGGTCGTGCTTGAACTCGTCGACACTCTCTCCGAACGCGCCCTCCGGCATCTTCGTCCCCTGGTAGAGGTGGACGGCCTCCGGGAGTCTCTCCTCGACCAGAGAGACCTTGGTGAGCAGTCCCACGGTCGCCAGCATCCCGGCCACGGAACGCGCGGTGTAGGCGCCCCGGCTGAAGCCGAGGATGAAGATCTCGTCGCCGGGTTCGTAGTTCTGGGCCAGGAACCGGTAGCAGGCGATCACGTTGTGGAACAGCCCGAATCCGAAGGCTCCACCCAGCAGCCGGTCGAACTCGTAGCTGCCGGCGCCGACCCCGCTGATGTAGTAGACGAGCTGGTAGGCGCCTCCCGTCTTCGACGGGTCGCTCTGCACCGTGCGGGCGATCTTCTCGACGTTCGTGACGTTCTCGCTGTCCGGCTTGTTCCAGGTCCCGTCGCAGCACACGACCAATCGCTTCATGTGGTCATCGTGGCACCGCGGCAAGAGCGCCGCATCGGTCCGGAGGACGATGCCGGGGAGGGCGGGTCAGGCGCGCGGGATGTCCTGGCCCGTCGGTCGGTACTCGAGGAGGAGAGTGTTCTGGTCGAGGACCGTCGTACCGACCAGCTCGAGGTCGTGGGACCCGGCTTCCTCGAAGGCCGGCTCGCGACCGGCCGGCCCCGCGGTGAGCGGGAACACCATCAGCCGAAGACGGTCGACCAAGCCTGCGGCGAGAAGCTGCCGTGCGACCGACAAGCTCCCCACGGTCCGCAGGGGAGTCTCCCCTTCGGCCTTCATACGGCGGACCTCCTCCACCAGGTCTCCGCTCGCGATGCGGGTGCGTGGCCAGTCGGCCCCCTCGAGCGTCGTGGAGAACACCACGGTCTCCAGGCGCGACATGTTCTCCCAGGACTCGTCGCGATGTTCTTCCGGCAGGGAGGAGAGCATCTGGTAGGTCCGACGGCCCATGATCGCCACCTGGGGAGCGGCGCCCTCGGACGTGATCCACTCCTGGAGGTCGGCGCCCAGGTAGCCGAAGTACCCCGGTAGACCGTCGGACCCAGCGAATCCGTCGACGGAGATGAACAGATCCAGGGTCAACGTGGTCGACATGGTGATTCCCTTCGTGTCCCGAGGCGTCGAGTCTCGCTATCCAACCCGGGCCTGGTCGAGGTTCGACCGGTGGGGTCCGGAGAGCCAGTCCTGGTCCAGACGCGGATCGACCGGCTCCACGCCGCGGCGCAGCGCGTCGACGTAGGCACGGTCGGCGGCGAGGCGGGCAGCCACCTCGGCGCCTTCGGCCACCGCGCCGTGTCCCGGAACCACGACATCAACGTGTCGAGTGGCCTCATCGAGCCGGCCGAGTGCCGTCTCGTAGGCGTCGACCTGCCCGGGGCGCCGAGGGTCGAGGAGCGGGATGAGGACGTCGGAGAGCATGTCGCCGGCGAGCAGGACGCCGCGGTCTGCGAGGAGGACCGCGGCGTGGCCGACGGCGTGCGCCTCATGCTCGACGATCTCCCCCGGGACGTCCGGGGTGTCTCCGGGCAGCGGGGTGACGAGTGCGATCAGGTCGAGAGGGATGCCCGAGGCGCTCTCCGCCGCCATCGTCTGCGCCCGCTCGCGTGCCTGACGGGCGGCATCAGCACCGGCGGCGGTGGCGTAGCGCGGCACGTCGCCGAATCGGTGGTGCCAGAGCAGGTGGTCCCAGTGGGGGTGGGTCGAGAACCCGGCGACCACCGGAACGCCGAGGCGGTCCACGTCATCGGCCAGCTGGTCCAGGTCGGCGCCGTCGATGCCGGGATCGACCAGGATCAGGCCACCGTCCCCGCGCACGACGATGGCATTGCTCCAGACCCACTCGCTCTGTCGGACCCAGACGCCGTCGGCCACCTGATTCAGCATGGGGTCACCCTGTCAGGTCGCGGGAGACGGATCGGTCGGGGTCACGATCCCGTCGGAACGTCATGCTGGCGATGATCTCGTCTTCGTCGCGCACCCGAAGAGGCCAAGCCGGTCGTGCGTCGTCTGTTGGAGCTGAACGCCTACGAGTTCTCGGCGATCGATGGACGGGACATCGGCCCCGACGGCGAGTACGGCTACCCCTACCTCGACCGCTACTGGAACGGAGCCGATGACCGCGCTGCGTTCCTCTTCCACGTGGACGGGCGGCTAGCGGGATTCGCCCTGGTCCGCCTCGGCAACCCGCATCAGGTGGCCGAGTTCCTAGTGCTGCCGACGTACCGACGCCGTGGCCTCGGGACGGAGGCCGCAAGAGAGGTCTTGTCACAGCTCCATGGAGAGTGGGTCACGCATCAGGTCCCCGGCAACGCGGGTGCGGCCGCGTTCTGGCGGCGCGCGATCCCCGTCCGATTCACCGAGACCTCGGACGCCACGGGCACGACGCAGCGTTTCGTGATCCCGGACAGGGATTGACCGTGTCGGCGGAACCGCGTGGATGCTGACGGCAGCCCTGCCCGATGAGCGGCAGGATGTCCAAGTGCCTGTACCCGATCACCCGCATCGCCCAGCACTGACCCGTGCGGACCTGCCCGCGGAGTTCACCCCCGAGACGTTGCGACACGTCGGCTTCCGCACGCTGCGCGAGCTCGCCCAGCCCGACAACGGCGTCCTCGACCCCGAGGAGCAGCACCAGTTCGACGCGGCGCTGGCCGAGGTGATGCGAGGGACGCGCTCCGTGGTCAACGAGTCTCTCGAGCGAGCGCGTCGGGGTGGGCCCGGCAACCTCGATCCGGCCATGCGCCGTTCCTACCGGCGTACGCAGCAGCGGCTGGCCGACCAGGCAGGGCGCGTCCGGGAGACCTTCCCCGAGCTCGGCATCGACCCGTCGTACGACCCGGCCGAGTCACCCGACCCGGACGCGGCGGCGACGACCGAAGCGGCGCAGGAGGACGACGTCTCCCCGGACGGTCTGGAGCAGGAGGTCGAGCAGACCTCGGACACCCTCGACATGCTCGAGCGGATCGCGTCGCTGCAGGAGCAACAGGTGGAGCAGCACGCGAACCAGGTGCTCAGCGAGACCCGCGGCTTCTTCTTCGCGTTCCTGGTGTCGGTCGCCGTGATCGTCGCCGGGATCGCACCGCTGGTGGAGGCCGACAGGCACGACCGGCTGCTGATCCTGCTCTGGACGGTCGCGGCCATCGTCGTGGCCGGCCTCGTCTACGTTCTCGTCCGGAGGCGACAGGGAAAGAAGTGACGCCGGCCCGGGCCGTGTGAGCGGCAGGTGCGTGAGCTCAGTACGTGAAGTCCTGGGGCGCACCTTCGCCCACGCGACCATCCACGGCCTCACGCAGGATGTCCGCGTGGCCCGTGTGCCGGGCGTACTCCTCGATCATGTCCAGGAGCATGTCGCGGACCGTGGGTGTGCGACCGTCCGGCCAGGTCAGGGACGCCGGTCCGTCGAGACCGCGCTCCTCGATGACCTCGCCCACGATCCTCCGCGAGCGTCCGACAGCCTCGTGCCACAGTGCATAGATCTGGTCCGGAGGATCCAGGGCACCCGTGCGCCATTCCCAATCCGGGTCGGCGTCGAAGTCCACGGCGTCCCAAGGGGGTCCGTACTCCTGGCCGGCGAGCTTGACGGCCAGCCAGTCCACCTCGACCAGGGCGACATGCTTGACCAGACCGCCCAGCGTCATCGAGCTGGCCGCAGTGGTCGCCCGCAATCCGGACTCACGCAGGAGGTCTTCGGCGAAGGTCCGCCGGTTGCGCTCGAGAACCGACTGCAGCGACGCGGCCTCGGCAGGAACCGACGAGGGAGACTTCTGCGGCGCTGGTTCGGTCATGGCCGAAGCGTAGAAGCCGGTTGGCGCGACGTACATCACCGACGCGGCGAGGGCCACCCGGACACCTGTCTCTAGCCCTTGCCGGTAGCGGCTCCGCGCGCTCTGGCGTCCACGGAGTCGAGGAAGACCTCGATGCCGGTGAGGAACACGTCGCGGTCGGAGAGCTCGGCCAGCTCGGTGATCACCTTCGCGAGGGCAGGCAGCCTGGCGGCATCGACCGCGCGGAGGTCCCCCACCCACCGGGTCGTCTCGTCGCCGTCGTGCATGCGCTGCCACGAGAGGGTCGCCGCTGCCGACAGGACGTAGCTGGAGTACGCCGCGTAGTAGCGCACGGCTTCGTCCGTGGCCAGGCCGGCGCGGTCCAGCTGGGTCAGGATCCAGTTGATCGCCGCCAGCTCGCCGGGGCCTCCGGTCGCGATCGCGGCCACCTCGGCGCCCACCCGGGGGTGGGCGGCAAACGTGTCGATCGTGCGCACGGCACCGTCGTACAGCTGGTCGCGCCACGACGCGTCCTGGTCGACCTCGGCCTGCGCGCTGATGATGAGCCGGTCCACGAGCGTCTGCATCAGTTCCTGCTTGTCGCGGAAGTGCCGGTACACAGCGGTCGGGTCCGTCCCCAGGGCGGTACCCAGGGCCCGGAACGTGATCGCCGAGCCGGTGGCCGCCAGGTCGATGGCGGCGGCGATGATGACCTCACGGTCCAGCTGCTGCCGGCCGGACGTTCTCCGGGCCTTCGCGCCACTCATGCGCTCGCGCCTTTCCGAGTGTGAAGTGAACAGGGTCGTGTGGTTCTGGCGAGACCCTAGCCCTGATCAACATCGTTGACAACGGCGTAGGCAAGTCCTAGCGTCACCGGATCCGCTCCTCACCCCGCAGCGGATCCAGCCACGAGCAGTCAGGGCGCCATGACCGTGCACGCAGATCTGATCTTCTCCGGAGGCCCGGTCCACCTGGGCAACCCGGCCCGCAGCCGGGCCACGGCGGTCGCCGTCACGGGTGACCGCATCGTAGCCGTGGGGCACGCGGAGGTCGCCGAGCTGGCCGGCCCGCACACCGAGGTCGTCGACCTCGCGGGACGCCTGCTGATCCCCGGTTTCCAGGATGCCCACGTGCACCCGGTGGGCGGCGGTGTCGAGCTCGGTGCGTGCGACCTCACCGGAGCGGTCGACCTCGACGAGTACAAGGCCAGGATCTCGGCGTACGCCACCGCCAACCCCGACGCGCCCTGGATCACCGGTGGCGGCTGGTCGATGGAGACCTTCCCGGGAGGCATCCCCGACCGACGCATCCTCGACGAGCTGGTCCCCGACCGCCCCGTCTTCCTGCCGAACCGCGACCACCACGGCGCGTGGGTCAACACCCGGGCGCTGGAGATCGCGGGCATCGACGCGAACACCCCGGACCCGGTCGACGGCCGGATCGAGCGTGAGCCCGACGGCACGCCGATCGGCGCCCTCCAGGAGGGTGCGATGCAGATCGTGGCCGCCCACGTACCCGAGGCGTCGGGTGAGGAGCTGGTCGCCGGTCTGCTGCGAGCGCAGGAGCTCCTGCACTCGCTCGGCATCACCGCCTGGCAGGACGCACTGGTCGGCTCCGACATCGGGATGGGCGACGTCGCCAGCACCTACCGGACCGCACTGGACCGGGATCTGCTGACCGCCCGCGTCGTCGGTGCCCTCTGGTGGGAGCGGGACCGCGGTCTCGAGCAGCTCGACGGCCTGCTGGCGCGACGCGAGGAGCTGACCAGAGGCCGGATGACCGCCTCGACGGTCAAGATCATGCAGGACGGTGTCGCCGAGAACCACACCGCCGCGATGCTCAGCCCCTACCTCCGGCACGGCTGTGGCTGTGCCGCCGGCGGCCGGCACGACGGGATCTCGTTCGTCGACCCGGCGGCCCTGCCGGAGTACGTGACGGCGCTCGACGACCACGGCTTCCAGGTGCACTTCCACGCCCTCGGCGACCGGGCCGTGCGCGAGGCCCTCGACGCCATCGAGGAGGCCCGCACTGTCAACGGCTTCAACGACCTCCGCCACCACCTGGCACACCTCCAGGTCATCCACCCCGACGACGTCCCCCGCTTCCGAGCGCTGGGCGCCACGGCGAACATGCAGCCGCTCTGGGCCGCCCACGAGCCGCAGATGGACGAGCTGACCATCCCGTTCCTGGGGCCCGAGCGCTCGTCGTGGCAGTACCCCTTCGCCGACCTCCTCCGCGAGGGCGCCACCCTCGCGGCCGGCAGTGACTGGCCGGTGAGCAGCCCCGACCCGATCGCCGGCATCCACGTAGCTGTCAACAGGGTCGGCCCCGGCTCGGACGACGAGGTGTTCTATCCCGAGCAGCGGCTGTCGCTGGCCAGCGCACTCGGCGCCTACACCGCCGGGACGGCGTACGTGAACCACCTCGACGACACCGGCACGATCGCCGTGGGCAACCTCGCCGACCTGGCCGTCCTCGACCGCGACCCGTTCGCGGGCCCGTCCGCAGGGATCTCCCACACCAAGGTGGAGCAGACATTCGTGGGCGGCCGACGGGTGTTCGCCGCGTCCACCTGACCCACCGATGCCCACCGCAGCACGGACGTCGCGGTCGGGCAACTGTCATGTCAACGCTATTGACAACTACGTGTGGCCAGCCTAGGTTCGCCCCCAATCCGCCCCGCCAGGAGTCCCTGTGACCGACCTCCACTACCTCAGCGCCACCGAGGTCCTCGCCGCCTTCAGGTCGCGCGAGCTCTCGCCCGTGGAGGTCTTCGACGCAGTGACGGCCCGCGCGGACGCGACCGAGCCCACGGTCAACTGCCTCCTCGAGCGCGACCACGACGACGTGCGTGCGGCCGCCCAGGCAGCCGCCGAGCGCTACGCGGGCAAGGGCGAGCCGCCCCGTCCACTCGAGGGCCTGCCCGTCGTGTTGAAGGAGGAGCAGCCGATCGAGGGGCGCAGCCTCCGCTTCGGCTCGGTGCTCACCGAGGGTCTGGTCGCCGACGACACCCACCCCGTGCCCGAGCGCGTGCTCGCGGCGGGCGCCCTGGTCCACGCGCGTACGACCACCCCTGAGTTCTCCTGTGCCGGTTTCACCCACAGCGAGCTGTGGGGCGTCACCCGCAACCCGTGGAACCCCGACTACACCCCCGGCGGGTCCTCCGGTGGATCGGGCGCAGCCCTGGCGTCCGGTACGGCGTACCTCGCCAGCGGCTCCGACATCGGTGGCTCGATCCGGATCCCCGCCTCCTTCAGCGGTGTCGTCGGCTTCAAGGCTCCCTACGGTCGCGTGCCGGCGCTGCCGCCGTTCAACCTCGACGTGTACTGCCACGACGGCGCGATGGGTCGCACCGTCGCCGACACCGCGCTGCTCCACAACGTGATCCAGGGCCAGCACCCCGTCGACCACGCCTCGCTGCCAGCTCTGCCGATCCCCCAGGACCTCGGCGACGTGAGCGGGATGCGGATCGCCCTGGCGGTGACGCTCGGTGACATCCCCGTCGAGCCCGAGGTGGAGGCCAACACCCGGGCCTTCGCCGAGGCGCTGCGCAGCGCCGGCGCGAAGGTCGAGGAGGTCCAGGTCGACCTCTCCCTGGAGCGGATGACCGAGGCGGCCCTCGTGCACTACGGCTCGATCATGGGGCCGTCCATGAGCGAGGAGGTGGCACTCGACGACCCGCGCTTCATGGACTACACGCGGATGTTCCTGGAGAAGTCGTCGGCCGCCTTCGGCCGCACCAGCGTCTACGCCGGGATGGAGCGGGAGACCGAGGTCCACCTCGCCCTCGCCCGGGTCTTCGCCGACCATGACGCGCTGATCTGCCCGACGTTCGGCGGTCTGGGACTCGAGGCGGGCAACGCCTACCTCGACGGCCTCGATGTCGCGGGGAAGCACCTGGAGATCTACATCTTCGCGGCGCTCACCCCGGTCTTCAACGTCGCCAGCCGCCACCCGGTGCTGGCCGTCCCGTCCGGGATCGCCTCCAACGGCGTCCCCACCGGGGTCCAGGTCGTGGCCCGTCCGTACGACGACGTCACGGCCTTCCGGGTCGGCGCCGCCGCCGAGCGGGAGCTCGGTCTGTGGCACGACCCGTCCTGGCGCCCGCCCCTGTGACCCCTCCGACACTCGCCTCGTCACCCACCGGAAGAAGGAAGCCGACCATGTCCCAGAAGCCAGCACGAGGCTGGATGGTTCTCGGCGCCGGTGCGCTCGCCTGCACCCTGGCGATCAGCGCCTGCGGCGCGAAGCCACCCAGCGAGAAGTCCAGCGCGGTCTCGACCGACTACACGGTGCTGACCCCGAAGCCGACCTCCGACGGCGGCGACGTCACCTGGGCGACGTACCGGGAGACCCAGACCCTGGACCCGATCAAGGCTTTCGACTACCCCGAGAACACCGTGGACCCGCTGTTGTGCGACTCGCTGCTGCGGCAGGCCCCGGACCAGACGCTGGGCCCGGGGATCGCGACGTACAAGGCGCCCTCGGCGACCGAGTACGACTTCACCCTGAACGCCGACGCGACGTTCTGGGACGGCACCCCCGTCACGGCCCAGGACGCCGTCTTCAGCCTCCAGAGGGCGATGAGCCCGGCGGCCGGCGGCTTCTACCCGCAGGTCTTCAACCGCGTGAAGTCCATCGAGGCGACCGGTCAGAAGACCTTCACGATCCACCTGAAGCAGCCCGACCAGTGGCTGCTCGGTGAGCTGTCGGCCACTCCGGGCGAGGTCGTCCAGAAGGCGTACACCGAGTCCAAGGGCCAGGCGTTCGGCACCGTCAACGGGGGCATCATGTGCTCCGGTCCCTACAAGCTCGACTCCTGGAAGACCGGGCAGGGCGTCAAGGTGGTCCCGAACCCGGACTACTGGGACAGCTCCCTGCCGACGCCTCAGGTCAAGAGCCTCACCGTGATCGGGGTCCCGGACGACGCGGCCCTCACGGCGGGACTGACCAGCGGGTCGATCGACGGTGACTACGGCACCGGGATCAGCACTCTCGGCCAGCTGAAGACCGACAAGTCGGTCAGCGTCTACCAGGGCGCGCCGTACGCGACGGTGTCGATGGTCATCAGCGCCACCAAGGGCCCGTTGTCCACCCCTGCCGGACGTCAGGCCCTGTCCGAGGCCATCGATCGCCAGGGCATCATCGACACCGTGTACCAGGGCGCCGGCACCATCCCGCACGCCGCTGCCGCCAGTGGCACCTGGGGCTACGCCAAGAGCACCTTCCAGCAGGCCTACGACGCGCTTCCCCCGCTGAACCAGGACCTCGAGAAGGCCAAGTCCGACGCCAAGACCGCCGGCATCGTCGGGCAGACCATCACCATCGGCACGTCGTCGGGCATCCCCAGCATCCAGACCGAGACCCTGGCGATCCAGCAGGCGGCGGAGGCGATCGGGCTCAAGGTGAAGCAGAGGAACGTCAGCCCGTCGAACTACATCAACTTCTTCATCGACCCGAAGTACTTCGGCTCCGTCGACACCTTCACCACCGTCAACTACGGGGACTACGCCGATCCGGCCGCGCTCTACAACAGCTTCACGATGCCGGGTGGCTCGCAGAACTTCGACGGCTACAACAACCCGCAGGTCGTCAAGGACATGAACGCGGCTCGGGGCGAGTCCGACCCGGAGAAGCGCGCTCAGGACGTGATCGCCGCCCAGAAGATCATCACCGATGAGCTGGCGTGGATCCCGCTCGTGGCACCGAACACCGTGTTGGTGATGAACAAGAAGGTGACGGGTCCGCCGTCCACCTTCGAGTTCATGTTCGGCCCGTGGGCCAGCTACCTCGGCGGCAGCTGAGCATCGAGCTGATCGAGGACTCCGCATGCTCGCCTTCATCGTCAAGCGTCTGGTGATGCTGGTCGTCACCTTGCTGGTGGCGAGCTTCCTGATCTACGGCTCGCTCTACGTGGCTCCGGGGAACCCGATCGCCACGCTGACCGGCGGTCGGGCACCCTCCCCGCAGGTGATCGCGCAGCTCAATGCCCAGTACCACCTCAACGACCCGTTCCTGGTCCGCTACTGGCACTGGCTGGTGGCGGCCCTCCATGGTGACCTGGGTCAGTCGATCCCCTTGCACGAGGACGTCTCGACCTTGATCGGTCAGCGGATCGGGGTGACGGCCAGCCTGGTGCTGCTGACGTCGATCATCATCGTGATCATCGGCGTCGGGCTGGGCATCGTGGGAGCCCTGTCGCACGGCACGATCGACAACAGCGTGCTGATCACGTCGACGATGTCCGCCGCGATGCCCGCGTTCGCTGCCGCGGTCGTGCTGCAGTTCCTGTTCGCCGTGAAGCTGTCGTGGTTCCCGGCGTTGGGGGACGGTGACGGCTTCGTCGACTCCCTGCACCACCTGATCCTGCCGGCGTTGGCCCTGGCGGCCTCCTCGGTCGCGCTGGTGACGCGGGTGACCCGGGCCGCCGTACGCGAGGAACTGGAGCGCGAGCACGTCCAGACCGCGATCAGTCGCGGCCTGCCGCGCGGGCTCATCGTGCGCCGACACGTCCTCCGCAACGCGGCGATCCCGATCACCACGGTGGTGGGCCTGACCATCGCCAGCCTGATCGCGCTCTCGGCGGTCGTGGAGACGGCGTTCCAGCTGAACGGTCTGGGCTCGTACCTCGTGCAAGCCGCCCAGAACAAGGACTTCGCCGTCGTCCAGGGCATCAGCCTCGTGCTGGTCGTCCTGTTCGTCGTGGTCAACACCATCGTCGACATCGCCTACGCCCTCCTCGACCCGCGGGTCGCGATCGGGAGCAGAGCCCAGTGAGCATCCCCGTCGGAGGTGCCCTCCCCACCGGTGCCGCGCCAGAGCAGCCCGGGCCGAACGCCGTACCCGCACCAGGCGATGCTGCGTCGCTCAAGACCCGACGCCGGCTGCCCCAGCTCGGAGTGGGTGGCTGGATCAGCGTCGGGATCATCACGGTCGCCGTGCTCCTGGCTCTCTTCGGGCCACTCGTGCGCCCCTTCGACCCGAACGCGGTGCAGCTCTCCTACGCCAACGTCGGTCCGACGGGTGGGCACCTGCTGGGCTTCGACGGCGCGGGGCGCGATCTGCTGAGCCGGCTCATGGTCGGCGCCCGTACGACGTTGCTGGGGGCCGCCCTGGTCTCGATCGTCGCCGTCTTCATCGGGTCGAGCCTGGCCGTCCTCACCGCATGGTTCGGTGGCCGCTTCGACACCGCCGTCTCGAGCGGCCTCGACGTGATGTTCGCGTTCCCCGGGATCCTGCTCGCCGTGCTGGCGGCCGCCGTCTTCGGCCCGGGGCTCTTCGCCGCCGGACTCGCGCTCGCGATGGCGTACTCGCCGTACCTGGCGCGCGTCCTGCGCGGCGCCGCCCTCAAGGAGCGCGCGATGGCCTACATCCAGGCCGGGGAGGTGCAGGGCTTCAGCAGCTGGTGGCTGTGCTTCCGCCACCTGCTGCCCAACATCTCGGCCCTGATCGTGGCTCAGGGCACGATCTTCTTCGGGTTCGCGGTCGTCGACCTGGCGGCGCTGTCGTTCCTCGGGCTCGGCATCCAGCCGCCCCAGGCCGACTGGGGCGTGATGGTCTCCGAGGGCAAGACGCCGTTGCTCCAGGGCTATCCCCTCGAGGCGCTCGCGGCGGTCATCTGCATCGTGCTCGTCGTCTCAGCGGTGAGCTTCCTCGGCGAGCGGCTCCAGGCACGGTCGACGGGGAGCAACCGATGAGCACGCTGCTCCAGGTCAAGGACCTGACCGTCGACCTCTCGATGGCCGATGGGCCGCGCCAGGTCATCTCCGGTAGCACCTTCGACATCGACGCCGGTGAGGCCATGGGGCTGGTCGGTGAGTCCGGCTCCGGCAAGTCGATGACCGCGCGCGCCATCGCCCGGCTGCTGCCGGACGGCGCCCAGGTCACCGGCGAGGTCACGTTCGACGGCACGGACGTCCTCGGTCTCTCCGGGCAGGCGCTGAGGGCGCACCGCTCCAAGGTGGCGGTCGTCTTCCAGGATCCCCGGGCCCACATCAACCCGGTGCGGCGGATCGAGGACTTCATGACCGAGTCCCTGCGCACCCTCGACGACGTACCGGGCGCCGAGGCCAAGCGCCGCGCCGCCGACGGCCTGGAGGAGGTCGGCATCGACGATCCTGCACGGCGCCTCCGCCAGTACCCCCACGAGCTGTCCGGCGGCATGCTTCAGCGCGTCATGATCGCCACCGCCCTGCTGTCGCAGCCGCGGCTGCTGCTGGCCGACGAGTGCACGACGGCCCTCGACGTCACCACCCAGTCGGAGGTGATGGCCATCCTGGACGCGCTCCGTCGTGACCGCGGGTTGTCGATGCTGTTCATCACCCATGACCTGGAGCTGGCCGGCGCCGTGTGCGACCGCACCAGCGTCATGTACGCCGGTCAGGTGGTCGAGACACGGGCCGCCGACCGACTGCACGCCGTCCCGCTGCACCCCTACAGTGCGGCCCTGGTGCAGGCGCGGCCCGACATCACCTCCACCGCGCCCCGGCTCGTGGCGATCCCCGGACGTCCGGTCTCGGCGTTCGAGGCACCGGCGGGATGCCGTTTCGCCCCCCGCTGCCCGCACGTGGAGCAGTCGTGTCGCGAACACGAACAGGTGATGACCGATCTCGACACCGGCCAGGTGCGGTGCGAGCGAGCCGCCGAGCTGCTCGGCAACCTGTTGGAACCGAGGGCCCATGTCTGAGACCGGCACGTCCGGCCCCACCGGGGCCCAGCCCGCTCTCTCGGTGCGAGGCCTGCGCAAGGAGTACGGCACCCAGGTCGCCGTCGACGACATGACCTTCGACCTGATGCCGGGGCGCTCGCTGGCCATCGTGGGTGAGTCCGGCAGCGGCAAGACCACCGTGGCGCGGATGATCGTGGGCCTGGAACGCCCGACTGCCGGCGAGATCGTGGCCTGCGGTCGCGACCGCTCGCGTCCCTCACGCCGAGGCCGGGAGCGCAAGCTGCGCGGGCGTGAGGTGCAGATCGTCTTCCAGGACCCGTACTCGAGCCTGGACCCGCGCCAGTCGGGGGCGGCCCTGATCGAGGAGGTGCTGCGGCTGCACCACGACTACGACGCCGCAACTCGGCGCCGTACGATCAACGACCTGGCCGACCTCGTGGGCCTCGACCAGCGCCAGATCAACGCGATGCCCAGAGCGCTCTCCGGAGGGCAGCGACAGCGCGTCGCGATCGCTCGTGCCCTGGCTGCCGAGCCGAGCGTGTTGATCCTCGACGAGTCGGTGGCGGCTCTCGACGTGTCGATCCAGGCCCAGGTCCTCAATGTGCTCGCCGACATCCGCGACGAGCGCGGGATCAGCTACGTCCTGATCTCCCACGACCTCGCGGTGGTGCGGCAACTGACCGAGGAGGCCCTGGTGATGCAGCGGGGCAAGGTCGTCGAGCGCGGCGCCACCGGTCAGCTCCTCGACTCCCCCCAGCACCCCTACACCCAGAAGTTGAGAGCCAGCGTGCCGGGGCCTGGCTGGAAGCCGTCGCGAGCGGTGCGCGAGACCACCCCGAGCTGACCAGCCTCAGCCGGCGACTTCCCTCCGGACCGTCGTCCAGAGCTCGCCCAGGGTGGCGCCGAGAAGTGCGTGCGTCTGCATGGGGTACGACGAGAAGCCCACGATCATCGTGCGGGTACGACGGTCGACCCAGCAGAACTGGCCGTGGATCCCCAGCATGCTCACCACCCGTCCCGGCTCCAGCACCCAGGTCTGGTTGTGGTACTCCGCCCCTGGGAACGCATCGGCCGACTCCCCTCGGGCGAACGCTGCGGCGCGCTCGGCCGACGGCTCGTACGTCTCGTCGACCCAGCGTGCCGGGATCACCTGGTCACCACCGAGGGACCGGCCCTCGTCCACGAGCAGGTACCCCCAGCGCACGAAGTCGCGCAGCGTGAGGTTCACCTGCCCCTCGACGATGGGGTTACCGACGGAGTCGACATTGAGCAGCGCCGGTCGTTCCGCACCGAGGTGACGGTAGATCCGGTCCTCGAACAGGTCGACGGCGCGGACGTCGTAGGCGTTCCCGACGGCGATGGGCAACAGGTTCGTCAGGTAGGAGCCGTAGTTGAACCGGACCCCCGGCGGCTCGGCGGTCCGCGTCAGCTCGGCCTCCGCGAAAGCCAGCACCCCGACCTGACGGGCGGCCGGCCCCGCGTAGTAGCCCACCGCCTCGGCGTACCGCCAGTACATCGAGTCCTCACGCTCGTAGTGCTCCTCGAGGTCGACCCCCGTGGCCATGTCGAGGACGTGCTGCACGGTGACCGGGGCCCAGGCGGCGATGGCTGCCAGCTCCGGCACGTACTCGCCGATCGGGCGCGACAGGTCGACCTTGCCCTCGTCGACGGCGATGCCGACCATCATCGTGGTCAGGGTCTTGGAGCAGGAGTGAGCCACGTGCCGGTCGGACTCCGTCATCCCGTTCCGGTAGGTCTCGTAGACCAGGCGTCCGTCCTGCACGACTGCCAGCGCATCGGTGTAGAGCCGCCGGTCGAGGAACTGGTCACCGCCCATGGCGTGACCCGTGAGTGGGTCGGTGAACGTCAGCGCACCGACGTCGAGCATGGTGCCTCGCGGGATGTGCCGCGCCGGGCCGTGCGGGTCCAGCTCGACCGACGGCATCCTCTCGGCCGTGGTGAGCTGCCCGCGGGGCAGGTTCCAGGGCCGGTCCCAGGTGGTCCCGTCGTAGCCGACTGCGGAGAGGCCCTCGGGGGTACCGGTCGCCGGGATCTCCGTGACCATGTGCCGGTCCCTTCTGGTCGTGTTGTCGGTCAGACGTGCGCACAAGGCGTCGGGGTTCACCCGAGGTTCGTCCGCCGGACCCGGCGTCCTCGTGGATGCTCGCCACGATGTCATGCCAGTGCCACGTCGTCGTCGCTCACCCAAGGTGTTCTGTGACACTGCACGCTCTCCTGCGCGAAGTCTCGACAGCGACAACCGACGCGCCGTCAGTTCTCGGCGAACGAAGCCATGGCAGTGCCGCCGACGTAGAGAGTGGGCGGCGAGCGCGACGGACGTCTTCATGAGTTTGGCGAGCATGCACAGGGGGTTCCGCCCTCCTTGGCGCGGAGGGAGTGTCGCGGACCGGCCGCGATCGTCCCGTGGTGTCGAGGTTCTGCCGCAGAAACTGCGCCCAGATGGACCACGGTGCGGCGGGCCTGCCGAATGTCCAGTATTGATTGACGTTGTGTTAAGTCTCAATGTACGTTCGTGCACCGAGTGTGACGTCCGACACGCGGACGTTCGTCGGGAGAAAGCAGTCTGATGAGCACAGAGAAGAAGAATGGCTGGCTCAGGGCCGGCCAACTCGGGACATTGCTCCTGGGGGCATGCGCGCTACTGGTCGCCCTGGCCACAACGGGCGCATCCGCATCGGGCAAGGGCGACGACCACGGCCACGACTCGGATGGGCTCGCTGCGCGCGTGGCCCATCTCGAGTACGCCCAGGAGATCTCGGAGGCGAAGCTCGAGATCACCGAGAAGCAGTCGGAGTACGGCCTGTTGTTCAACGGCGACGGGCCCAACGGCCCCGACAGGGCGAAGTGGGGCAAGGAGATCTTCACCGGCGACGGGCCGTTCCTGGCCTTCGATGCCAACAACCAGTTGATCCCGTCTCAGAGCTTCGAGCACATGAGCGACGAGATCGCGGGCGCGATCGCGAGCCAGCCCACGACGTGGCCGGACACGTCCAAGCCGAACGGGTCCATGCACTTCATGTACGCCCCCGTCTTCGACTCCATCACGCCGACTCGCGCCGTGACACGCACCCCGTCGGTGAGCATCAGCGGCGTGAAGGGGACCGCGGCACCGGTCTCCGTGACGATCCGGGTGTACTGGGACACCTGGAAGAAGACCTCGGACGGCTGGCGCAAGGTCACGAGCACCTGGTACCGCCTCGACTGATCAACCCGACCGATCGTGGCAGCGCTCCGGACCTTCAGGTCTGGAGCGCTGTCCTGGTGGTCACCGTGGACGCGGCCGGCCCAGCACGGAGGCGAGCACGTAGTCGGCTATCGCAAGCGCTGACGTCGCCGCCGGCGACGGGGCGTTGCGGACGGCCGTGACCGCACCGACCTGGCTGATCCGGAAGTCGTCCACGAGGGAGCCGTCCGGGTCGACGGCCTGGGCGCGGACCCCGGCCGGTGCCCGAACGACGTCGCGCACTGCCAGCTCGGGGACGTACGTCCGCGCCGCACCGACGTACACACGCCTGGACAGGGAGCCACGCACCTCGCGCACGCCCGCCCGCCAGTGCCTGCGGAACAAGCGGCGGGCGCCCGGCGAACGCGCGATGTCCCACATGTCTCTCGCGTTGGCGTCGCGCAGCCGGTAGCCCTCGCGCGCCAGCGCCAACACGGCATTCGGTCCGATGTCCACGTCCCCGCCCACACGCGGGGTGAAGTGCACGCCCAGGAACGGGTACGCCGGGTCGGGCACCGGGTAGACCAGTCCCCGCACCAGCGACCGACGCTCCGGGCGCAGTCGGTAGTACTCACCCCGGAACGGGATGATCACCGGATCCCGCACGTCCCCGGCCGCGCTCGCCAGGACGTCCGACTGGAGGCCGGCGCAGACGACGACCCGGCCGCAGCGCACCTGGTCGCCGTTCGTGCACTCGACGACGGCGGCCTCGTTCTCCCGTCTGATCGCGTGGACCTCACGACCGGTCCTCACAGTGCCGCCCAGTGTCGCGACGTCCTCCGCGTAGGCCATGCACACCGCAGCGAAGTCGACGATCGCGGTCGACGGCGAGTGCAGGGCGGCCATCCCAGCCACGTGGGGCTCGACGTCGCGCATCGCTGCCCGGTCGAGGCGGCGGACGCCCGGGACCTGGTTGGCGTGGGCGCGTCGTTCGAGCTCGGCGAGTCTGTGGAGCTCGGAGGTGTCCCGGGCGACGATCAGCTTGCCGATCTCCCGGTACTCCAGCCCCCGGCCCTGGCAGTACTCCTTGAGAAGTTGGCCACCGCGTCGGCACAACGTGGCCTTCAGGGATCCTGGTGGGTAGTAGATCCCGGCGTGCACGACCCCGGAGTTGTGGCCACTCTGGTGGGTCGCGACCGCGGCTTCCTTCTCCAGCACGATCACCTCGCGCCCGGCAAGAGCCAGCGCTCGCGCCACGGCCAGGCCCAGGATGCCGGCGCCGACGACGACGACACGCTCGCCCACACTCCCGCTCATGCCGCGAGTCTACGGGCACGTTTGTCCCTGGCATACGTTCTGCAGTGCTAGCGTACTCAGATGTTAACTACAGTCGAACACTCCGCGGCGTTCGACTTCACCGGTTCAGTGGTCCTCGTGACCGGCGGCGGCACTGGGATCGGGCTCTCGGTGACTCAGGCATTCCTCGACTCCGGGGCAATCGTGGTGGTGGCGGGGCGTCGGCCTGAGCCGCTGGATCAGGCCGTCGCCGGGGCCGGAGCGGATCGAGGACTCGCCATCCCGTGCGACGTAGGAGATCGGCAGGCCGTCCACAACCTCATCCAGACCATCGTGGCGGGCTTCGGGCGGCTCGACGTGGTGGTGAGCAACTCCGCGATCTTCGTCTCCAGCTCGCTCGCGGACCTCGATGAGGACACGTGGGAGCAGATGCGACGGGTCAACGTCGACGGCTTCTACCATCTGGCGCAAGAGACCCTCCCCCTGCTGGAGCAGTCGGGCGGGAGCCTCATCGCCGTCTCCAGCGTGTCGGGAGACCGTGGCGATTGGAGCCAGGCCGGCTACAACGCGACCAAGGCGGCCGTGTCCAACTTCGTCCGCTCGCTGGCCCTGGACTACGGCCCCCGCGGTGTCCGGATCAATGCCGTGGCACCGGCCTTCACCGTCACCGACATGACGCGTGCCGTGGCGGAGAATCCCGACGCTCGCCGCGTGTTCGAGAACCGAGTGGCGATCGGGCGGTTGGCCGGCCCCGACGACATCGCCGGATCGGTCCTGTTCTTGGCAAGTGATGCCGCGGCGTACGTGACGGGCGTCGTCCTGCCGGTGGACGGAGGCACGAGCGCCTCGACCGGACAAGGGCATCTTGTGTAGTCGGGTTGTGTCGTCGGGCCTGCGACGTCCTCGCCGAGAGTCTCAGCCAAGGAGCTCGTCCCTCACGAACTCGAGCTCGCGGGAGACGTAGTCGGTGATGTCACCGTTCTTGAGCTCGGCGGGGAGCACGTCCCAGGTATAGGTCTCGATCTCGAGGTGGTCCGACAACGGCGACTCTCGGTGGAGTCGAAGCGCCTCCTGAACCGCGTAGCGAGTGGTGCCGAACGCGCCCAGCTCCTCCAGGAACACCGGGACGTGGAAATGGGTGCGCAGCTCGGCGGGCCGCGGGTCCTGCTCGAAGGCGTCGAGGGCCTCGCCGAGGTTCAGGAACTGCTCCGCGTCCTCTCCACGCCGCAGGGTGCTCTGGCTGAGGTAGATCGTGTCGGTGAAGCGCCGTAGCTCGGGCACGACCTCGGGCGTGAGCTCTCCGACGCGCAAGGCGGCGGCCTCCTGCAGCTTGAAGATCGGAACGCCCGCGGCGACCAGTCCCTCGAGGGAGGTGCGTACGTCCTCGAAGCCGACCGATTGATGACCGATGTCGAAGACGACACCGAGATGTCGGCGGACCAGCCCCTCGGCCTCGGACAGAGGCACTCCCGCGGCCACGGCCAGCTCGGCGACACCGGCGCGTGAGTGGATCCGCTCGCGAAAGTAGGCGAGCGTCTCGTCGGTGGTCTCCAAGTAGCAGGCCGGCTCCGGTTCGAGCGCCAGCTTCACCCGGCGTCCCGTTCCAGCTTCCAGCCGGACCAGGTGAGCCACGGCCCGGAAGAGCTGCGAGGTGAAGCGGTCGACGTACGACGCGTCCACGACATGGGGCCGGAAGGCGAGGGGAGCCGTCTGGATGCTGGCACTGACGGTCGGAAGTGTCACCTCGGCCAGGATGTCCGCGACCTGACAGGTGTAGATGACGCGTTCGTCGGTGGTCCAGTCCGGTTCGTACACACGTTCCATCACCCGACCGCCCTTGAACGGTCCGTACGGGAAGGCGTTGACGGTGTAGACGTAGAGGTCCTCGTCGGCGAGGAATGCCGAAAGCCAGGCGCGCTGCGCGGCCTCTCCGGTGAGGGTCGCTGCTGCCGCCGCGGAGATTCGCAGCGAGACGCCGAAGGGGCGTTCTGGGGAGACCCGCCGCTTGACGGCGGGAAGGTAGGTCTCGAGACTCTCGCGCATCTCGGCCCAGGTGTCCCCGGGGTGGACGAGTGTCGAGTAGGTCAGATGGCCGAGGCCGTTCCCCAAGTCCATCGGACTCCCGTTCTGTTCATTCCGAGTGAACAAACCGTAGAGTCACGCTGACTACCTGTCAATGGAGAGTGCGGCGAGGGTCAGTGGCGTTGGCCGTGCACGAACCAGATGCCCTCGAAGGTCTCGGAGCCCAGGTTGCGCAGGACGTGGGGGATCGACGAGTCGAACCCCAGGGACTCGCCTGGGTGAAGCTTGAAGACCTCGTCCCCCACCGTCACGGCCACCTCGCCAAACAGCACGTATCCGTACTCGTATCCGTCGTGGGTGATCAGATCGCCGTCCGCGGAGGCGGCGCCCGGTGCGTAGGCGATCTTCATGAAGTTCACGCCATGCTCGGGTGTCGCCGCGAGACGCTCCCATACGACACCTTCGGCCATGCTGAGTTGCGGTCGGTGGCTCGGATGGACCACCGACACTCGGTTCGCATACTCGGACGGTTGCCAGGCATTGGTGGGATCCGACGGATGGAGCTCCGGGTCGGGCGACACGCCGGCGCCGTTGGTTGCGGCGTACGGGCGATCCTCGAACAGTTCGTCCACTGAGACGTTCAGCAACCGCGAGAACGTGTAGAGCGTCGCTACCGAAGGTTGTGACTTGCCGTTCTCGATCTGCGAGATCAGGGACGGGGAGACGTCCGCCTGGCGGGCCAGCTCGCGCAGCGTGAGTCCCGCTCGGACACGGACCTCCTTCAGCCGTCGGCCCAGATCTTCCATGCCATCCTCTTTGTCCCCGGTAGGTCCGTCGGCCGTCTCTCATGCCGTCGCAAGGCTTCGACGAGATTAGCAGGACTGCACGCGCCTCACCCGTACTCACCACGAACCGCGCGGCGAATGGTCAGTCCCACTACCTCGATTCAAGCCTGGCGTTTAGTGACACCAAACACTATGCTGCGGCGTGCGTGATGTCGAGCATCGACGGTGGACGACACACAGAAAGCGAGCGAGGGGTGACCGACGCGAGGCGAGCACTGGTGGTGGGCGCGACCGGAATCGTCGGCCAGGCCGTCGCCGGTCTGCTGGTGGACCGAGGCTGGACGACTTTCGGCCTGTCCCGCAGCGGTGGCCGGCCGCACGGCGTGACGCCCGTGGTCACCGATCTCTCCGACCCTGACCACCTTTCCTCCGCCCTCGCCGAGGTGCGCCCGAACCTGGTCGCGATCACGGCCTGGACCCGATGCGAGACCGAGGCGGAGAACATCGAGGTCAACGGCGGTGCGGTTCGGCATCTGTTGGCTGCGCTCGAGCCGGCACGGTCCGTCCGGCACGTCGCACTGATGACCGGCCTCAAGCACTACCTGGGGCCGTTCGAGGCGTACGCCGTCGGCGCGATGCCCGACACCCCGTTTCACGAGTACGAGCCACGGCTCTCATCGCCGAACTTCTACTACGCCCAAGAGGACGAGCTCTTTGCCGGCGCCGAGCGGAACGGCTTCACCTGGAGCGTCCATCGTGCTCACACCGTGTTCGGCTTCGCGACCGGGAACGCGATGAACATGGTGGCCACGATCTGCGCCTACGCGAGCATCTGCAAGGAGACTGGACAGCTGTTCGTCTTTCCCGGGTCGGAGACCCAGTGGAACGGTGTCACCGACGTCACCGACGCCGAGCTGCTCGCAGAGCAGATCCTGTGGTGTGCAACAGATGAGCACGGACAGAACGAGCCGTTCAACATCGCCAACGGCGACGTGTTCCGGTGGCGTTGGCTCTGGCCGCAGGTCGCGGAGTACTTCGGTCTGGAGTGGGAAGGCTTCGTCGGCGAGCCGCGCACGCTGGAGACCGCGATGGCTGGCGCTGAGGACACCTGGCGGCGGATCGTCGCACGCCACGACTTGGTGGAGCCCGAGCTTGCGCGCGTCGCCTCGTGGTGGCACACCGACGGGGACCTGGGACGCAACATCGAAGTGCTCACAGACATGAACAAGAGCAGGAGCGCCGGCTTCGCTGCCCACCGCGACACCCGCGACGCCTTCTTCCGGTACGCCGAGCGTTATCGAGCTGCGCGGATCATCCCCTGAGCACTCTCGGGGCGGGTGTGACTTCACCCATCCGTCCCGCGTGTCATCAACCGTTGGTTGAGACGTGCAGGGTCGCGTCGAGCTCGATGTGGGCCTTGATGGTCGCCGGCGTCGGGTGGTGCGCAGTATCGAGCGCCGCCTTCGCGCTGTCGATGTCGAAGTGCTCGGTCACGATCCCGGAGAGGTCGATGCCGCTGTGCGCGAGGAATCTCAGGGTTTCCGGCCACACCCCGGGTGAACCGATCGAGCCGGTGATCCGCAGCTCCTTGGATTGGATGAGGCCCAGCTTCGCCGGCGCCTCTTGACCCACGTCGATCCCGATGTAGGCGATCCGGCCCTGGAAGCAGACAAGCTCGAGGGCCTGCGCCATGACCGCCGGCCGTCCCGTGGCTTCCACGACGAGGTCAGCCCCGCGACCGCCGGTGAGCTCCGAAAGCAGGGTCTCGAGGTCCTCGGGTGCGACGGCGCTGCCGGCGCCCAGGGACAACGCCGCTGAGCGACGTTGGGTCGAGGGCTCGACCACGACGACCCGGGCACCCATCGCGTGGGCGGCGGCCACCACGGCGAGCCCAACGGGTCCGGCGCCGAGCACGACCACCAGATCGCTGGCGTCCACGCCCCCAGCCCGCACGATCGCGTAGTAGGCGACGCTGAAGGGCTCCACGAGCGCACCCATGGTCCAGCTCAGCTGGTCTGGCAGCCGGTGCAGCCATTCGGGGCGGGCGACGAAGTACTCCGCGGCAGCGCCGCTGATCGAGAAGCCGAAGTGGTCGTCACCGAGGACGCACTCGCCGACGACCCGGTCGCCGGGCGAGACCGAGGTGACCTTGGCGCCGACGTCCATCACCTCCCCCGACCACTCGTGGCCCGGAATCAGCGGATATGAGAACGGGATGATGTAGCGCCCCTCGAGCAGGTCGATGTCGGAGTGGCACACGCCAACCGATCGAGCAGCGACCAGCACCTCGTCGTCCGCGATCCCTGGGATCGGCAGCTCCTCGACGCTGGCGACCCCCTTGTCGGTGTACTGAAGAGCCTTCACGTGTGGTGCCTTTCTCGTACGTCGTGGTCAGCCGGCCCGGACCAGGACCTTGACCTGGTCGCCGGACCGATCGAGGAGCGTCTCGAAGCCGGCTCTCACCACGTCGTCCATCCCGATCTGGGCGGTGACGACCTTCTCGACGGGGTAACGCCCCGAGGAGATCAGGCCGATGATCCGCGGCCAGTCCGAGACCGGGTAGCACCAGGTGCCCGCGAGGGTGATGTCGTGCTCCGCGAGCACCATCGGCTCGATCGACGCGGCCTTGGTGTGGAGACCGGTCTGGGAGATCCGTCCCGCCGAGCGCACGGCCGCGATGGCCGTCTGGAGTGCCCGCTCATTGCCCGAGCACTCGATGACGGCGTCGGCGCCCACCCCCTCGGTCTGGTCCTTCACCCAGGCGGCGACGTCGACGGAGGTCGGGTCGACGACTTCACCCACCCCGAGACTCAGCGCCAGGTCGCGGCGGACCGGGTTCACCTCGGAGATCAAGACGCGTGCGCCGGCGGCGGCCGAGTAGAGGGCTGCGAGGGCGCCGATCGGACCGGCCCCCGTCACCAGCACCGTGTCCCCTGGGCTCACGCCGGCCGTGTCGACGCCGTACGCAGCGACGGCACCGGGCTCGACCAGGGCGCCCTGGAGATCGGACACCTCGTCCGGCAATACGCTGACGTGGCTGGCCGGAACGATGGCGAGCTCCGAGATGCCACCCCAGTCGTAGCTGAGCCCGACACACGCCATGGACTGGCACAGGTGGTTGAGGCCCCGGCGGCAGTAGTAGCACTGGCCGCAGTAGAGGAGCGGCATCACCGAGACCCTCTGGCCCACCTTGAGCGAGGTGACCGCGCTACCTGTCTCGACGATCTCTCCGGAGAACTCGTGCCCGAGCACCTGAGGGAGCTGGGAGCCGTTCAGCGCGTGGGGCTCGGCCGGGATGACGATCGGACCCATGGCGTACTCGTGGAGGTCGGTCCCGCAGATGCCACACCACAGCGGACGCAGCAGGACCTCGCTCGGCCCGGGGCCGTCGGGCGCCGCCACGTCCTCTACTCGGATGTCCTGGGCTGCGTGGAACACAGCTGCCTTCATGAGGACGAGCTCCCTTCGATGGTGGGGTCGAACAGCACCTTGCCTTCGAGACCGCCGGAGGCAAGCCGCTCGAGCTGGGTTGGCACGTCGTCGAGCGGGCGGACGGAGTCCAGCAACTCGGCCGCGACATCGGTGGTCGCGAGGATGTCGAGGGCCGGCGCGAGGTCGTCGGCACAGACGTGCGCCAACGTCGTGAGCACCGAGATCTCCTGCATCACGATCGGGTGGAGGTCGACCTCCTGGGGGGCGCTGGGGATGCCGACCTGGAGCAGCGTGCCAGCTGGTCTCAGCAGCGAGACGGCCTTGTCGAGCTGACCGGGGGCGCCGCTCGCCTCGATCACCAGGTCGGCGGAACCGCCGAGGATGTCGCGGATGTGGCTCGCTTCGACTCCGGCGTCGACGACCCGGGTGGCTCCGAGTCGCGTGGCGCGCTCGAGTCGGCTGCCGGGCAGGTCGATGACGGTGAGGTCGACCTCGGCGAGCGCTCGCAGCGCGGTGAGCACGAACGTGCCGATCGCACCCGCTCCGATGAGGACCACGCGGTCCCCGTCCAGGACGCCGGACCGCCGCGCGGCGTGCAGGCCGACGGCCATGGGTTGCGCGAGCCCCGCGGCGTCGACAGACAGTTCATCGGGGAGTGGCGAGAGTGCGCTTTCAGGGACAGCCACCAGCTCTGCCATGCCTCCGGCTGTGTTCAGTCCCAGCGTGTAGTACCGACGGCAGACGTTGGTCCGCCCCTCACGGCAACGGTCGCAGGTGCCGCACGAGACGCCGGCGCCAGAGGCCACGATGCTGCCGACCCGATGCCGACCCCCGCGAGCCTGTCGCAGCACCTCACCCACGAACTCGTGCCCCAGGATCATTGGTCCACTGTGACCCGTCACCGGATGAACTCGGTCGACAGGGAAAGTGCGCGGCCCGCTCTTCCACTCGGTCGCGTCAGTACCGCACATCCCAGAACGCAGGACCCGCAAGAGCACCTCGCCGTCCCGCGGCTCGGGGTCGGGAACCTCGGTGATCCGGACGTCGTGGTCGCCGTGGTAGACGGCAGCGCGCATCACGCCTCCGAGGGAGCCCGCGCCGCGCTCCCGGCCTTGGTGTTGAGGTGTGACTGGGACTCGCGCAGAGTCGGAAGGGAGCCACCGACCGTGAAGTAGCGCTGCCCGGCGACCAGCAGCTCCTCAGCGGGGAACTTGGTCACCACCTCGCAGCCATCACTGGTCACCACCATCTCCTCCTCGATGCGCGCTGCCCCGACGCCGTCGGCCGAGGGCCAGTACGTCTCGATAGCGAAGAACATCCCCTCGCGGAGCTCCTCGGGATGCTCCATCGAGACAAGGCGGGAGAAGATGGGCTTCTCCCAGATCGACAGGCCGACGCCGTGACCGTACTGCAGGCCGAAGGCCGCTTCTTCGCTCGGGAAACCGAACTCCTCCGCCTTGGGGAACTCTGCGACCACGTCGGCGGTGGTCGCTCCGGGCCGGACCACCGAGATCGCGCGATCCATGTACTCGCGGGCGCGGACGTACGCGTCCTGCTGGGCGTGACTGGCGGATCCCACGGCGAAGGTCCGGTAGTAGCACGTGCGGTAGCCCTCGTAGCTGTGGAGGATGTCGAAGAAGGCGGGGTCCCCCGGGCGGATCAGGCGGTCGGAGTACACGTGGGGGTGAGGCGAGCACCGTTCACCGGAGATCGCATTGACTCCCTCGACGTACTCCGAGCCCAGGTCGTAGAGCACCTTGGACACCAGCCCGACGGTCTCGTTCTCGCGGACACCGGGCCGAAGGAACTCGTACAGCTCGGAGTACGCCGCGTCGACCATGGAAGCAGCTTGAGTGAGGAGTGAGATCTCGTCGTCGGTCTTGATCGTGCGCGCCCTGAGGAACACCTGCTGTCCGTCGGCCACCTCGATTCCTGCGTTGCGAAGCGCGAACAGCACGGGCAGTTCTGCCACGTCGACGCCCACTGGCTGGTCGAGGACATCAAATTTCTCAAGCTCGCGTTTGATCTTGGCCGCCACTTCGTCGGCGATGCCGGCGTCGGGGTTGAAGGCGCCTCGGAGGGTCGAGATGCCGGCGCGCGCCCCGGACTCGGCGCGCGCCCGCACCCCGTTCTCAGCCACCGAGCCGGGCTCGGCGTCTGCCTCCATCCTGGTCGTCCCCAGCCAGGGATTGAAGAGCTCGTGATGGCGGGCCGCTGAGCCGAAGTCCCACACGATCGGGTCCGAGTTGCGGGTCACCAGCGCGAAGCGGATCAGCTTGTCCATCGCCCAGGTGCCGATGTGGGTCGCCGACATGTAGCGGATGTTGGCGAAGTCGAAGGCCAGGAGCGACCCCAAGTCCGAACACTCCAGCTCCGCACGCAGCCGGGCCAGCCGCTCGCTGCGGAGGCGGTCGAAGGAGATGCGGTTCTCCCAGTCGACCGCATTCGTGCCGAAGGTCGCGGTGCTGTGGGGGCTCATCGGTGGCCTCTCTGTCGGATGTGCTGTGTGAAGACGTCTGTGTTGCGGGATGTCGCTGTGATGGCGGCCCGGTCAGGCTGTGAGGCCGCCCCGCTTTCCACGGGTGCGAGCGAGGGTGTAGATGACGGCCGCGACCAGGATCAGCAGGCCCTGGAAGTAGAACTGGGACGTCGAGCCGAGCCCGAGGAAGGTCGTCGCGTTCAACACCTGCTGGAGGAGCAGGGCGCCGAGGAGCGTTCCGATGAACGTGCCTCTGCCACCCAGGAGACTCGTGCCTCCCAGCACGACCGCGGTGACGCTGGTCAGGGTGAATCCTTGCCCTTGCGAGGGGTCACCGATTCCGTACTGACCCATCAGGACGACGGCGCCGAGGAACGCGAAGAGAGACGAGCCGACGTACGCGAGAACGATCGTCCGGGTCACCGGGATGCCGATGCGCCGCGCGGACTCCTCGTCCGAGCCCACCGCCCGGAGCCGCCAGCCCCACGGGCGCCAGCGCAGGCCGAACTCCATGAGGACCGCGATCACCACCAAGGCGATGAACACGGCGGGGATTGCGCCGTACACGTAGTTGATGTTGTTCTGGAAGGTCGTCGAGATGAAACCGCCCTGGGTGGGCCGGAGCAGGAACGCGAATCCACCGAGTGCGATGTACAGGGTCAAGGTCGCCGCGATCGGCGTGAACTTGAGGAACCTGATGAGACACCCGTTGACCACCCCCACCGCGACCGCCACGGCCACCATCAGCACGAGGCCGGTGATCAGATGCCCGGCCGTCGTCCCGTCGTTGGCGTAGAACGATGAGACGACCACGAGGAAGCCAGCCAGTGGACCGACCGAAAGGTCGATCCCACCGGTGAGGAGCGCGATGTTCTGGCCCAGGGCGATGAACCCGATCGCCGTCGCGGCCGCGAGCGTCGTGTAGATGTTGAAGTCGGAGAGGTAACGGTCGTTGCCAGGGTTGATGTAGGCGGCCAGGCCGAGCATCACCAGGACCAGCAGGACCGAAGGCGTGTAGTCGCCCTGGATGAACCGGCGCACCCACGAGCTCGATGCCCGCCGTCGAGCGGCCACCTGCACGGTCTCCGCAGTCGAGGTGACGGCGTTCGAGACGATCAGCTCCTCGGTCACATCATCGCCGGTCAAGGTCGCCACGACCTGACCCCGCGACATCACCAGGACTCTGTCGCACAGACCCTCGAGCTCTTTGGAGTCCGACGACGAGATGATCACCGGGACTCCGCCTTCAGAGGCGGTGCGCAGGATCCCGTAGATCTCGGCACGCGCGCCGACGTCGACGCCTTGGGTCGGTTCGTCGGCGATCAGCACCGCAGGCTCGGACAGCAGAGCCCGAGAGATGACGACTTTCTGCTGGTTTCCGCCGGACAGCGACGTCACGTTGGCATCGAGGGACGGCGCCCTGACCGACAGCGCCTGAAGAGAGGTGCGGACGCGGTCGACTTCGACACGGCGACTGAGGAGAGGTCCGCGACGGAAACGCCGCAAGGAGGAGACCGCTGCGTTCTCGCGCACCGACAGGCTGCCCAGCAGCCCCTCAGAGATCCGGTCCGAGGGCATGTAGGCAGTTCTGTGGAGCAGCTCGCTACCCCTCAGCGTGCGTCCGTCGACCGCGACGGACCCCGAGAACGACTCGAGTCCTGCGAGTGCCCGGAGAAGCTCGCTCTGCCCGTTGCCGACCACGCCGGCAAGTCCAACGATCTCGCCGCGCTCAGCCGAAAAGGACACCGATGAGAAGCCAGGCCCGGAGAGATCGTCGACAACGAAGTTCACCTCGTCGTCCGCCAGAGCGTGTTTGGGCGGGAAGGTGGACTCCAGCGTGCGACCCACGATGAGGGCCAGGAGCTCGGAGTCGGTGATGTCATCGACCCGGGAGGTACCCCTGACGCGCCCGTCTCGAAGGACCGTGACGCGGTCTGCGATCTCGCGTACCTCTGCGAGGCGGTGGGTGATGTATACAACGGAAGTGCCGGCCGCCACGAACTCGCGCACCCGGCCGAAGAGGAGGTCGACCGCGTCGCCTCCGAGTGGCGCGGTGGGTTCGTCGAGGATGAGGAGCCGCGGGCGAACAGCGAATGCCTTGGCAATCTCGAGCAGGTGCTTCTCCGCGAGGGTCAGGGACTCGACGCGTTCGCTGAGGTGCACGCGGAGGCCAACGCTGTCGAGGAGCTCGCGGGCCACCTTGCTGGTCGACTGACCGCGGAAGGTGGATCGCGGCAGTGCGACCTGGAGGTTCTCCAGGACCGTCATGTCGGGGAGGAGGGCCGGGTGTTGATGGACGATCGCGATGCCGAAGTCCGCCGCCGAACGGGGTGTCAGCCCGGTCACCTCGTCGCCTCGGACCAGGATGGTTCCGGCGTCCGGTTGGACCGTCCCGGACGCCACGTTCATCAGAGTCGACTTGCCGGCGCCATTCTCCCCGAGGATCGCGTGGACCTCTCCTGGCAACACTTCGACGGACACCTCGCTCAAGGCGGGTGCGCCGGAGTACGACTTCGAGATGCCGGAGAGCTCGATCGTCGCCTGCTTGGTGGGGGCGATGTCGCTGTCGATCACTGGCCTCTGTGTCTCTCTGGTGGCGGGCTCGGGGCCGGCGAAGGAGTAGCCGGCCCCGAGCCCTCGGATGGGCAGGGACTCATTTCTGCCTCTAGTTGCTGAGCTTGGCCTGCTCCGCGCCCGGCATCTGTGCAGAGAGGTAGACGTCTCCCGGCAGGTCCGGCTTGCACTGCACCGGGTTCGGCTTGCCGCTCACGGAGTCCTCGAAGATCGGGCCCTTGAACGACGTGTCGGTGGGGATCTGGCCACCGGTCGCCTTGGCCACCGCCCAGTCAACCGCCAGGCGCACGTTGTCGTTGCCCGTTGCGACGGTCATCATCTTGAACGGGTGACCCTGGTCCTTCATCTGCTGCCAGAAGCAGGACAGGGAGTTCCCGTCGGAGGTAGCCAGCGCGGGAATGTTGCGTCCGCTCTTGGTGAACAGCGGCAGCGAGCTGACCAAGGTAGGGCCGAAGTCAGAGACGATGACGTCGATCTTGGGGTACTTCGCGATGTCTGCCGTGAGCAGCTGCTGGGTCAGGGTCGGGTCCCAGTTGGTCGGTTGGAACGGAGTCTGGCCGATGAACTTGTAGCTGTCGGGCAGGTTCTTGCGTAGGGCGTTGTACTCCGTGGTGCTCTGGCTATTCCCGGCAGGGCCGCCGAGGAACAGGATGTTGCCGCCACCAGGCACGTTCTTCTTGATCCAGGCTGCCCAGTTGTCGCCGTCGTTGGCGAAGTCGTCGCCGATCCACTGGTCGTAGTTGACGCCGGCCTTGCCGCCCGCGTCCACGCGGTAGGGAACGGTCACCACACCGGCCTTGTACGCCTCGGTGAGGGCTGGCAGCACCGCCTTCCCGGAGTCGGGGAAGACGACCATCGCGTTGACGCCCGAGGAGACCATGCCCTTGATGTCGGAGATCGCCTTCTGCGTGTTGCCCTGGCCGTCGGCGTACTCGAAGCCGGTCACACTCGGACATTTCTGGGACTCCTCCTTCCCGGAGGCGGTGGTCACCAGGCGCCAGCTGTTGCCGCCGAAGCCGTCGAGGAGCGCGAACTTGATCGGCTTGGTGCCGCACCAGGCGGGGGCGCCCTCCACGTGGGTGACTGCGTCGCCAGTGGACCCGGTCGCCTGGCTGGTGCCGCCGGCATTACCACCGCAGCCGGCGAGCACCAGCGTGGCCGTCGCGCTCAGTGCTGAGATCACAGCGAGCTTGGTGCGTGAGTTCATCCTTGTCTCCTGTTGGTTGGGCGCCACCAGTGGTTGCGCTCTATCGGCCCCGGAGCCGAGGTCTTGTGATGTCGGGCGTGCATGGAGCGGGTTACCCAGGTGATGCGGAAACAGCTGGCCGCCGGGTCAGGACCTGGGCGACGGCCTTCCAGTTGACGGTGTAGAGAGAGATGCCGATCGCGAGAGCCGCGGCCTGGACCAGCGGTGAGATGGCGGGTGAGAAGCCGAGAACGTTGACGAGGGTGACCAGCTGTTCCAGGAAGACAGCCGCGATCACTGTGGGCAGCGGGAAGCCTCGGCCACCGAGCAACGAGGTCCCGCCGAGCACGACAACGGCGATCGACGGCAACAGGAACTGGTCACCGACGAACGACGTGGGCTGCGCGGTGATTCCGCCGATCAGGATGCCGCCGAGGCAGTACAGCAGCTGAGCCCAGACGTAGGCCAGGCCGCGGTGGGACCGAGACCTGATGCCGACCGCACGGCTGGCCCGCGAGTTGGCGCCGTTGGCCTCGAACCGCCGCCCCGACACGGTGAGCTTCACCAGCACTGACACCACGAGGAGTGCCCCCAGTGCGAAGAAAACCGCATGCGGGATCCCCCACGTGGAGTCTCCCCCGATGCGTGCCATGAGGTCCGTCGTGATGCGGGGACGGCCGCCGGACACATGGAGGTTCACGCCATAGAGCAAGGCATTCATCCCCAGGGTGGCAATGATGGCGTTGAGGCCGAGAAAGCCGATCAGAACGCCGTTCACCACACCTGCGACCAGAGCGAAGGAGATGGCCAGCAGGATCGCGGGCAGCAGCTTGCCGTCGTTGCCGTCCGGCACGTGGGTCACGGTCACCACCGCCAGCGAGAGAGCTCCAGCCACGGACAGGTCGATGCCACCCTGCTGGACCACGAGCATCTGTCCGAGACCGGCGACCGCGAGCACCGAGGCGACCGGGAGCATCCCAGACAGCGACGTGGACGAGACGCTCGCGGAGTCGAGCACGGCACTGACCACGAAGAGGAGAAGGGTCGCCGTCCCGATGGTCACCAGACCCTTGGACGGGGTCGGTCCGGAGCTCTTCAGCAGGTCACGCTGCGGCTCTGTGGCACCCTGCACAGTCTCGTTCTCCCGGCTCGGGGGTGTGAGCGTCTTCACACTCGTGTGAAGCGAGACTGTACAAAGTTGCATGGCAATGCACAAGCGTTCCCATGCCCCGTGGGCGTGTCGCCCTCGTCATCGGGTCAGGCGGGGGGCTCCGGGCTCAGACTGACGCCGGCATCCCGAGCCACCGCCAGGATCAAGCTCGCGAAGTCCTTGCCGTCGCCCAGGCCGCTGCTCACGAGCCGTGAGTAGGCGACCTCCGTCTCCGTGAGGACGGGCATCGGCACCTCCGCCGCGCGAGCCAGGTCGAGGGCCAGGCGGATGTCCTTGCGCTGGCCCTCCGGCGTGAAGGCGACCGGGAAGGCCAGCTCGACCAAGGGTTGGGTCTTGTAGCGGCTGAACGGTGACCCGATGGCACTGTCGTTGACGAACCCCATCAGGGCCGCACGCGAGACACCGCCTCGGTCGGCCAGCACCGCGATCTCGGCCAGGGACTGCATCGTCACTCCCAGGAGAGCGTTGGTGCACAGCTTCACGATGTTGGCTTCCGCACGCGAGCCCACTCGATGCACCGAACGCCCCATCCGCAGGCAGAGCTCCTCGGCGACATCGAGACCGTCCGCGTCGCCGGACAGGGCGAAGATCGCGTTCCCGGACTCCACCACACCGGGGTTGCCACTGACCGGGGCCGACACGTAGGCGACCCCCGCCCGGGCAGCGGCGTCGGCGGCGGCCATAGCCGCCCGTGGCGACACCGTCGACCCGTCCACCCACAGGGTGAGGCTGCGGGTGTCCTCCGTGCCCGAGAGGATGCCGGTTCGGGGGTCATGAAGTGCCGCGAGGGCACCGTCGTCGAGCACCATCGAGAAGACGACGTCGCGAGCAGCCGCCTCCGTCAGGCTCTCGAGCCGGTCAGCGCCACGGGCCACCAGCGCATCGCACCTGTCGCGCGTGCGGTTCCACACAGACAGGGGCGTCCCTGCGTCCAGGAGACGGGACGCCATCACCGATCCCATCCGGCCCAGGCCGACGAAGGCCACCCTCGTCTGGTCACCGTCGTCGGCCGGCTGTGGGACATCACTCATCGTGTCTCCTCCTGTGGCTCGTCTCGACGAACACGCGGGTCAGGCCTTGTCGAACACCGAGGGATGGTGGCTGAGCTCGACGCGAGTGCGTCTGATGTGGCCTTCCAGGACCTGTTCAGCGTCGGTGGAGTTGCGGCGCTCCAGCGCATCGAGGAGCAGTCGGTGTTCGGAGTTCACGACCCACATCCGCTGCTGGCCGCCCAGAGCGACGTAGGCGCGGCGGTAGTGCTGGGTGGAGTTCCACAGTCGGGTGACCATCGCGTTCAGCGGTTCGATGTGACAGCCCGCGTAGCTGCCGAGATGGAACTCACGGTCGAGCTCGATGAAGCGTCCCAGGTCCGGGTTTGCTTCGATCTGTTCCTGGATGCCCGCGAGGCGTGCCAGGTCGTCATCGGTCAGCTGCGGCAGGCTCTCGGCCAGCGCGACCGGCTCGAGGCGCTCGCGCATCCGATACACGACGTCGAGCTCGTGCATCGACAGGCTCGGAACGCTGGCCCCCTTGTGGCGTTCGTGGGCCACGAGTCCTTCTGCCTCGAGAATGCGGAGGGCCTCCCGCACCGGGAGCCTGCTGGCGCCCGTCCGATCGGCGATCTCCTCCTGCCGGATCCGATCGCCCGGCTTCAGCTCGTCGCGGAGGATCAGATCCCGGACGTACGACGCGATTCGCGCCGACGCTGCTCCCTGAGGTTCTGGGTCGGCGCCGCTCTCCGTGGACACCTCCACGGCCGTCACCTCTCAGCCTTGGCGAGTGGATGCTCGCGATCCCAGGCCTTGCCGTGCGGGTAGCAGACCAGCTCGAACTGCATCCCCCACGGGCTGAGGAAGTAGATCCACCGGTTCCCCTCTGCCGGCCCCTTGCTCGCCGTCGGTCCGTCGAAGACCGTGATCCCTTCCGCACGCAGGTGGTCGACAGCGGCGTCGATGTCGTCGACGTAGAGAGCCAGGTGGTGTCCGCCGATGTCGCTGTTGCGCGGGATCATGTCGCGTTGGTCAGGGGCCTCGTAGTGGAACACCTCGAGGACCGCCTGGTCCCCGCAGCGGAACCAGCGATTCAGCATCCGTGTCTCCGGGTGCACGTTGAGATGGGTCGTCATCCAGTCGCCGTCGGGCTCGTAGGGCCCCAGCGTGTAGAGGTACTCGCAGCCGAGAACCTCCACCAGGAAACGGTGGGCCTCCTCGATGTCGGGGACCGTGAAACCCACGTGATCGAACCGCCGCAGACCTGGCATGCCCATCTCAGGCTCCGTTCTGGATCCGAAATACCGGAAAATATGTCTCAGCGGGACCTTTTCTACCATGTACGTCTGGTATTGGATCCAATCCTGTGTCAGTCTGCCTCAGATCGAAGGAGGCACCATGCCCGAGCACCGCCCGCTGCAGCCAGCCTCGCCCTGGGTGCAGGTCGTCGCGACCGACGCCGACTGGGACGCCGCAGGCGAGGAGCTGCTGCGCACGATCTACGCGCAGCTGGTCTGGATCCGTTCCTTCGAGCAGTACGTGCTCGACCTCGCAGGCGCGGGACTCATCCACGGGCCGGCGCACTCCAGCATCGGCCAGGAGGGCGGTGCCGTCGGCTCGATCCTGGCGCTCACCAGCGAGGACTCCGTGAACGGGTCGCATCGCGGGCACCACCAGTTCCTCGCCAAGGCACTCCACCACGTCGAGCCCAAGGGGCTCGACCCCTTGGCCGCGCCGAGCGACGAGATGCGCGAGGTGCTCCTCCGCACGCTCGCCGAGATCGCCGGGCTCGATCGCGGCTGGTCCCACGGTCGTGGTGGGTCGATGCACCTGCAGTGGAAGGAGGCCGGCGCGATGGGTACCAACGCGATCGTCGGCGGCGGGGTCCCCCAGGCTGCTGGCTTCGCCTGGTCCCACCGGCACGCGGAGACCGACGTGGTCTCCGTGACCTACTTCGGCGACGGCGCCACCAACATCGGCTCGACCCTGGAGACGATGAACCTGGCATCCGCGTGGGACCTCCCGGTCTGCTTCTTCATCGAGAACAACCACTACGCCGTCTCGACCACCGTCGAGGAGGCCACGGGCGAGCCACGGCTCTCGGCACGCGGTCTCGGCTTCAACATCGCCTCCTGGAGGGTGGACGGCATGGACCCGCTCGCGGTCCACCTGGCGATGACGGAGGCGGTCGAGCACATGCGCAACGGCAACGGGCCCACCGTCGTCGAAGCCGACACCTACCGCTACTTCCACCAGAACGGCGGCTTCGCCGGCAGCGCCTTCGGCTACCGGACGAAGGAGGAGGAGCGAGAGTGGCGGGCGCGCGACCCCCTCGCCCAGACCGCGAACCACCTGATCAGGCTCGGGATCCTCACCGAGGAAGAGACCCAGCAGGCAGTCAGTCAGGCCAAGGCGGTCATGGACGAGATCGGTTCGGTCCTGCTGGAGCCGGACCCGGATGGCAAGCCCGGTCAGCGCCGGATCAAGCCGGATGAGTGGCCGGACCCGGCCTGGGTGGATGTGGGCGTGCGCGGCGATCTCGCCGAGCTCGACGATGCACCCCTGGTGGCCGATGAGTCCGCCGTCGCAGTGACCGAGACGAAGTTCATCGACGCGGTGGCGCGCGTGATGGCTCGTCGCATGGAGACCAGTGACGACATCGTGGTGATGGGTGAGGACATCCATCGGCTCAGCGGCGGCACCAACGGTGCCACCAAGGGGCTCAAGGAGAGCTATCCCGACCGGGTGCTGGGCACGCCGATCAGCGAGAACGCGTTCGCGGGCCTGGCCGGTGGCATTGCACTGGACGGGCGGTTCGTCCCCGTCGTCGAGTTCATGTACGCCGATTTCATGTGGGTCGCGGCCGACCAGGTCTTCAACCAGATCGCCAAGGCACGGCACATGTACGGCGGATCCGGAGCGGTACCCCTCGTCCTGCGAAGCAAGGTGGCGATGGGCACGGGATACGGCTCGCAGCACTCGATGGACCCAGCCGGGCTCTACGCCACGTCGGCCGGCTGGAGGATCGTCGCGCCGAGCACGCCGTACGACTACGTCGGGCTGATGAACACCGCGCTCCGGCTCCACGACCCGGTGCTCGTCCTGGAACACGTCGATCTCTACACCTCGTCGGGGCCGGGACCGGTCGCCGACTGGGACTACTGCTTGCCCGTGGGGAAGGCATCGGTGCGGCGCACGGGATCGGACCTGACGATCCTGACCTATCTGGCGATGACGCCCTTCGTTCTCAGCGCCGTCGAGGGCCAGAACGAGATCGACGCCGAGGTCATCGACCTGCGCTGGCTCGACCGCGCCAGCATCGACTGGGACACGATCGAGGAGAGCCTCACCAAGACGAACAAGATCCTGATCGCGGAGCAGGGTGCGCGGGGCACGTCGTACGGCGGCTGGTTGGCCGACGAGATCCACCGACGCTTCTTCGACCTTCTCGATGCCCCGGTCTGGCGGGTGACCGGCGGCGAAGCATCCCCGAGCATCAGCAAGGTGCTCGAGCGGGCCGCGATCGCGCAGGAAGCAGAAGTCGCCGCAGCCCTCGCCGAGATCGCGAGGTACTGACCGTGGCGCGCGTGCTCAGGATGCCCGGTGTCGCAGCCAACGCGACCGAGGCCGTTCTCTCCGAGTGGCTCGTCGAGGAGTCGGGGGACTTCGCGGCCGCTGATGCGCTCGCAACGGTCGAGACGGAGAAGGCTGCCGTGGATGTCGAAGCCGACGTCGCCGGTCGGGTCCTCAAGACATTGGTTCCACCTGGGGCTCAGGTCGAGGTGGGCGACCCGATTGCGGTTCTCGGCGATCCGGGCGAGGTGGTCGACGACATCGACGCGCTTCTCGCGTCCCTCGGTGTCGCTCCGGCCACCGACGTGACCATCCCCGAGCGTCGCGTCGTCCCCAGCGACCCCGAGTCCGCCGCCCCGCTGGCCGAGGAGGTCGAGAGCCCGGCAACGCCGGTTCCTCGGCCCGCGGGGACGGCCAACGGTCGAGTCTTCGCCAGTCCCCTGGCTCGCAAGATCGCCCACGACGCCGGCCTCGGAATCGACGAGATCACCGGAAGCGGCCCCCGCGGTCGGATCCTGCGCCGAGACGTCGACGCCGCGATCGCGGATCGCCCAGACGCACAACCCTCCCAGCCGCCGGTTCCTGCGCAGGGACACGACCCCTCACCAACGCGAGCACCGGCCGGCACCTCGAACTACCAGGAACTCCCCCATTCTCGAATCCGCCTGGCCACGGCCAGGCGTCTCACCGAGAGCAAGCAGCAGATACCGCACTTCTACGTGCGCGCAACCGTCCGGGCCGACCGCCTCCTCGCACTCCGAGCCGAGATCAACGCCGATGCGGCGACGCGCGTCTCGGTCAACGACCTCGTCGTGAAGGCCGTGGCCGCAGCGCACCAGCGGATGCCGGAGATGAACGTGTCCTGGACGCCGGAAGCCCTGCGCCGGTTCGAGGCCGTCGATGTCGCCATCGCCGTCGCCACGGACCGCGGGCTGATGACGCCGGTGGTGCGCGACGTCGGTTCCCTCACCGTGACGGGGCTCGCGACATCGATCCGCAGCCTCGCCGAGCGTGCCCGTGACGGGAAGCTCAAGCAGAACGAGCTCGAAGGCGGCTCCATCTCGGTGTCCAACCTCGGGATGTACGGCGTTGAGGAGTTCGCCGCGATCATCAACCCGCCGCAGTCCGCGATCGTGGCCGTGGGTGCCGTCAGGGACGAGCCGATCGTCGCCGAGGGCGCCGTCGTACCGGGGCAGGTGCTGTCCCTGACTCTTTCCGTGGATCACCGCTCGGTCGACGGTGCACTGGCTGCTCGTTGGCTCGCCGTGCTGGTCGACCTGCTCGAGCACCCGGTCAAGATCCTGGCCTGACCGGTCGGCCAGTGGGGAGCGCCTGGGACTCGCAGGGCAGCGAAGGCGTCGGGGTCCTCGGCGAACCGCGTTCGGGACACTCCATACCGTCGAGCCGGCCTGGTTGGCCAAAATGGGCCCGTGCTCGGACTCGAGATGGTGGTGCTGCTGGGGGTCGCCCTGGTCATGTGTGGCGCGCTCGCGCGCCGCTATCCGGTCGCGCCGGCGATCCTGCTCGTGCTGGTCGGCGTTCTGGTCGGTTTCGTCCCGCGGCTGCAGCACGTGCAGCTGCCGCCGGAGGTCGTGCTCCTGCTCTTCCTGCCTGCGCTTCTCTACTGGGAGAGCCTGACCACCTCGCTGCGCGAGATACGCAACAACCTGCGGGTCGTCGTCCTCTCCAGCACCGCCCTGGTCGTCGCGACCGCGGCCGCGGTCGCGGTGGCGGCACACGCCCTCGGCTTGGAGTGGGGGCCGGCGTGGGTGCTCGGCGCCGCGCTCGCCCCGACCGACGCCACCGCGGTGGGTGTCTTGGCCCGCGACCTGCCGCGACGTACGGTGACCGTGCTGCGCGCCGAGAGCCTGGTCAACGACGGGACCGCGCTGGTGCTCTACGGGTTGGCCGTCGGCGTCACCGTCGGCGAGCAGCACCTGACCGGCTGGCACGTCACCTGGCTGCTGGTTCTCGCGTACGGCGGAGGCCTGCTCGCCGGCGGGCTGATCGGCCTGCTCAGCTGGCAGGTGCGCCGCCGCATGGACGACCCGATGCTCGAGGCCATCGCGATGCTCGTCACCCCGTTCGCGGCGTTCCTGCTGGCCGACAGCATCCACGCGTCCGGCGTGCTGGCGGTCGTCTCCTGTGGGCTGTTCATGAGCCAGGTGACGCCGCGGATCACGGGAGCGGCCACCCGGCAGATCGTCATCCCTTTCTGGGCGCTCGCCACGACCGTGCTGAGCAGTGCGCTCTTCGTCCTGGTCGGGCTTTCTGCGAACTCCGCGTTCCGTGGTCTGACCAGTACGTCGCTTCTGAGCGCGCTGGCCCAGACGCTGGTGGTGACTGCCGTCGTGATCGCGGTGCGGTGGGCGTGGACCTACACCACGCCGTACGTGATCCGGCTCCTCGACCGCCGCCCGCAGCAGCGGCTGCGGCGGATCGGTGCTCGGCAGCGGACGGTGAGTGCGGTGGCCGGCTTCCGGGGCGCGGTCTCGCTCGCCGCGGTGCTCGCCGTGCCGCACACGCTGGACTCGGGTGCCCCGTTCCCGGACCGGGACCTGATCGTGCTGATCACCTGCGGCGTGATCGTGCTGACCCTGCTGCAGGCGCTGCTGTTGCCGGCAGTGGTGCGGTTCGCACGGCTACCGGTCGACAACTCGGTCGCCGAGGAGCTCCAGCTCGCCGAGATGTTCACCCTCGACGCGGCCATCGAGGCCATCGACGCCACAGCCGCCGAGCTCGGCAGCGGCGAGCTGGTCGTCGAGCGGGTCCGGCACGAGCTGGACAAGCAGCGCAAGCTGCTCGCAGCCTCCGGGTCCGAGGGCGACCCGGTCGTCCAGCACGACGACCAGTACACGAGCCTCTCGCTCGCCCTGATCGGTCGCCGGCGCGAGACCCTTCTCGAGCTGCGCGACGAGCAGCGGATCGACGACATCGTGCTGCGACGGGTCCAGGCCCGGCTCGACATCGAAGAGGTACGCATCTCCCGGATCAACCCCATCGTCGACTGAGCCGCAGCCCTCAGGTGTGCGGGCGGCCGCAGCATGGTCCCGTTTCGGGAACGGCTGGAGCTTGGTAGAGCGGCTCGACGGCCGCGGCGTCAGTCGGGGCGGAGGTTCACGCTCTGCGCTGGAGACAGGGAGACCGTCTGTCCTCGGGTCACGGTCCGTAGCGTGCCGGGAAGGCGACGAGTGCGCCAGAGGGAGACGAAGTCCTCCAGCGGCGACCTGAACACGCTGTAGTCGTCGTAGTGGATGGGCACCGTGAGCCCCGGCCGGATCAGCTCGACGAGATCCGCGCCCTGGTCGTCGTCCATGGTGACCAGCAGGCCGAGAACCCGGGTGCCGCCGAGATGGAGCACCATCGCGTCGATCGGCCCGCAACGGTCGGTCACCTCGCGCAGCCACGGTCGATAGAGCGTGTCGCCGGTGATGTAGACACGGAAAGGCCGCCTGGAGTCATCGGAAAGCTCGAGTACCGACCCCATGACCGGCGGCATCAGCGATCGGGCCCAGCCGGGTGTGTGTTCACCCGGTGCAGAGACCACGCGCAGGCGCGCCGTACCGGACTCGAGCACCTGCTCGGTCCACGTACGCATCCCGACCACCTCACCGAACCCCCAACGCGTGAGCTTCTTGGCCGCGAGGGGAGTCGTGAAGATGGGTAGACCATGGTCGAGCTCGCGGCGAGCGATCCTGTCGAAGTGGTCCCCGTGCAGGTGCGAGAGCACGACGGCGTCGACCGGTGGCAGGTCACCTGGCTGCAGCGAGGGCTCGGTGCGCCTCTGAGAGAACAAGCCTTTGCCGAGGTAGGCGCGGTCACCTTGATGCAGGAAGTTCGGGTCGGTCAGCAGCGTGAAGGGCCCGAGCCGCAGAACGCTCGTGGCGGTGCCGATGAACTCCAGTGACGGAGCACCCATCGTCATCTCGCCACCCTGCCCAGGTCGACCGACGCAACCGGCGGCCCTTCTCGACTGCCGTTCGAGCGAGACAGGTCGCGATCCGAGATGGTGAGGGGGCCCTGCGCCTGGAGCTGGGTCGAGACCCGCTCCGGACGTCGGTTTGCGACGAACGCGAACGCCCAGCGCAGGGCCACGGACAGCCGGCGACCGAAGCCCATGACCGTCCAGAGGTGCACACCCAGCCAGAACAGCCACGCGGGCAGGCCCGAGAACCCGATGCCTCTCACGTTGGCAACCGCGTGGAAGCGAGCGATCGTCGCCAAGGAGCCCTTGTCGCGGTAGACGAACGGACGCGGGTCGGTGTGTCCCTCGAGCCTGGCTCGGATCGTGCGTGACGCATGGCGCCCGCTCTGGATCGCGAGCTGCGCCACGCCGGGCACACCGGGTGTGCTCATGAGGTCGCCCACGACGAAGACCTCGGAGTGGCCGGGCAGGGTGCAGTCCGGCTCCAGGACGAGCTGACCGGCCCGGTTGCGTTGCACGCCGGCCTGGTCGGCCAGCGTGGCGGCGAGGGAGCCGGCCGCGACACCTGCCGCCCACACCTTGGTGGTCGCTTCCAGTCGGTGCACACGCCCCGCGTGCTCGTAGACGACGGCCTGCGGGTCGACTGCCGTGACCGGTGCATCCAGGTGCACCTCCACACCCACGTCCTCGAGCGCCTTCACGGTTCGCAACGAGAGCCTGCGACCGTACGTCGGGAGCAGGGCGGGCGCCGCCTCCAGCAGCACCACCCGCGCCTCGGCGGGGTTGATGGAGCCGAAGTTCCCCTTGAGACTGCGCTGGGCGAGGTCGCGGATCTGTCCGGCCATCTCGATCCCCGTGGGACCGCCGCCGATCACTGCGAACGTCAGGTGTCGTCGCCGTTCCATCTCGTCCTGCGCAGCTTCGGCACGCTCGAAGGCGGAGAAGATCCTGGCTCGGATCTCGAGGGCGTCGTCGACGGACTTCAGCCCCGGCGCCTCGGCCGTGAACTCGTCATGGCCGAAGTAGGAGTAGGCGGAGCCGGCGGCGACGATGAGGCTGTCGTACGGCGTGCTGGTGCTGACGCCGAACGCGCTCGAGGTGACCGTCCGCCCGGCGAGGTCGATGTGGCTGACGTCGCCGAGCAGGACGCGGGCGTTCGACTGCTTCGCGAACACCTCGCGCAAGGACCGGGTGATCTGTCCTTCGGAGAGGATGCCGGTCGCCACCTGGTACAGCAGCGGCTGGAAGAGGTGGTGGCCGGTCCGGTCGATGAGAACGACCTCGACGGCCGCCCGGCGCAGAGCCTGGGTGGCGAACAGACCGCCGAAGCCGCCCCCGATGACCACCACTCGATGTACCGGCGCCGTCAGGGGTGCCATGCCTCGTCCTTCCCAGGTTCGGTTGCGGTGCATGACCACGGTTGCAGCAGCGGATCCTGATCGCATCCGCCACTGGCTAGCCGTCCAGCGTGGGTGAGATTGAAGGTATGGACGGTATCCGGGGCTAGCATTCGCGCTCTGCTACGAGAGGACTCCCCCATGGCCACCGACTACGACGCATCCCGCAAGACAGAGGACGAGCAAAAGGAAGAGAGCCTGGAGGCCCGTCGCCTCACCTCGGGCGAGCAGGACAAGACGTCAGGAAAGGTGGACGAGGACGAGACGGAGCTGGCCGAGTCCTATGAGCTACCGGGTGCAGATCTCTCCCACGAGTTCCTCTCCATCGAGGTGACGCCCAAGCAGGCCGACGAGTTCACGTGCACCGCGTGTTTCCTCGTACTGCACGAATCCCGACGATCCTCACCGGCTGTCTCCCTCTGCAGCGACTGCGCCTGAAGGATCGACGGCTCAGCGCCGCGAGATCGGACTGAGGCGGCGTACCGCCGCGAGCAGCCCCGGCGCGGAGTCCCCGCGAGTCGCTGTGATCCGTGCACATCCGTTGCGCGTGCGAACGCTTCGTGAGCGGCGAGGTCTATCCAGGGAGGCCGTCGGAGTGTTAAGCCGAGTCATGGACACCCCGTCGCTCCTCCAGGAGCTCCAACCGACCGTCGAGGACAACCTCAACCGGCATCTGGAGGTGGCCCAGGACTGGATGCCCCATGAGTACGTCCCGTGGAGGGAAGGCCGCAACTTCGCCCTCCTCGACGGCGAGCCGTGGTCGGTGGAGCAGTCGACGCTCTCACCGATCGCTCGGACCGCGTTGGAGGTGAACCTCCTCACCGAGGACAACCTTCCGAGCTACCACCGCGAGGTCGAGCGAGCCTTCGGCCGGGAGAGTGCGTGGGGCGAGTGGGTCAACCGGTGGACCGCCGAGGAGGGGCGGCATGCCTTCTGCATCCGCGACTACCTGCTGGTCACCCGGGGCGTCGACCCCGACGAGCTGGAGCGCGCGCGCATGCTGACGATGCAGACCGGGTTCGACTCGGGTGAGAAGCCACTGCTGCATGTGTGCGCCTACGTGTCGTTCCAGGAGCTCGCGACCCGGGTGTCACACCGGAACACTGGCCGGGCCACCGAGGACCCGATCGCGGAGCGACTGCTCACACGCGTGGCCAAGGACGAGAACCTGCACATGATCTTCTATCGCAACATCGTCGAAGCCGCGCTCCAGATTGCGCCCGGGCCGACGATGCGGGCGATCACAGACGAGGTCGTGGGCTTCCAGATGCCTGGTGCCGTGATCCCGGGCTTCGCTCGAAAAGCAGTGCAGATGGCCAGGGCTGGGATCTACGACCTCCGCATCCACCACGATGACATCGTCCTGCCCCTGGTCCGTCAGTGGCGGCTCTTCGAGCTCGAGGGTCTGGACGACGAGGGTGAACGAGCTCGACAGGAGCTCGCCGGCGCCATCGCGGAGCTGGACGCGCAGGCCACGCGCTTCGTGGAGCAGCGCGAGACGGCCGCCGCGAAGCGGGCGGCGCGCAGAGGCTGACCAACGCACAGGACGCGTCCCGGGCAGACGCGCGTCGCATCGTCAGGCTGGTTCACGACGTCGCATCTGTCTTCACCTGATGGTTCCGGGGCCCGACGACCGCAGCCACCTCGGGGTCGTCAGTCCTCTCCGCCGCCGTCGCACTGGTCGTCGCTGGCGTCGTCGGAGACGGTGTCGCCCGCACACCGCGGCCGATGCTGTGCGTGGCTCGGCTGCGTCTGTCGGTGCGGATCGGGAGGCGTTGCGAACCGGTGCGGCGACGTACGGTGCGGAGCAGCGCACTGTCCCGCGCGATGTCCCGATACTCGGTTGTCACCTCCCCGTGGGGCGGGCGAGTTCTGCTCACAGTTCAGGTCCCCCCCGATCCGGTTGCCCGAGATCGTCACCCGCCCACTGTTCTGGTCCACCTGGAGGTTGCCACCGACGCTGTTGTGCAGCACGACGAGGGCACCGGTCTGTTGAGCAGTCTGGAGATCGCCACGGATCTGCGAGTCGCTGACGGCCGAGGAGCCGCCCTGCTCCAGCTGCAGATTCCCGCCGACCCATGAGTGGCCGGACATCGCGACCCTGCGGGCACCCTCGGCCTCGACGTCACCGTCAACGGCGACACCTCGGGCGACGAGTGTGCCGCCGACTCCGACGGAGACGTTGCCGTTGACGGTGGTGCGCTGGAGTGTGCACGTGGCCCCCTTCTGGACGTCGACCTCGTCAACGGAGATGTGACCGATCCTTCCGTCGCAGTGTCCCGGCGAGACGGCATCGTGATCGGCCGAACCGGTCTTCGGTACGAAGCCAGTGTCACGAACGCCGCCGCTGCCGCTCGACACGTCGTCGACACCACATCCTGAGAGCAGCAGGAGACCAGCGATGGCGACGGCACCGAGATGGGCTGCGCCTCGGCATGTGCCGCGAGGGCCGCGGGACGCCTCGGCTGGGGCCTGCCCTTCGACCTGGTTGAAAGTCATGTCTGGAGCATGGCGAGGCCCGCACTCGGTTGTCTGCACTGCCAGCCTGAGAGCCGTGGTCCGGCTACCACGCACGCGTCGGTACCAGGCAGCCGGCATGTCGGCGCCACGCAGCGTTGGGCGAGCGATGGGATCTTCGTCAACGCCGTCAACCCTGGCGCGATCGCCACCCTGCTGCAGCGGCACTGGGAGGCACCCTCGCGACCCCGGTGGCCCCAGCAGAAGGGCGTCCAGCAAGGGGCCTGCACGACCATCTTCGTCGCCGCCCCGCCGCTACTCGAGGAAGTCGACGGTCGGTACTTCAACGACAACACCGAGGCGATTCCGACCGACGAGCATCGTCGTGACACGGAGACACCCGCCACGAGAGTGGCGCGGTACGCCCTCGACCCCGACGGCGCTGATCGGCTCTGGGCAGCCTCCGAGCGATTCCTGAGTCAGGAGAGCCGCTGATCGCCACAGCCCCCGAGGCATTCGTCCCCGCTGAGGATGCGGCCTAGAAGGTCAGGTCCCCGACCGCGTTGATCTGGAGCTCGAACGGGTTCGGCGGCTGGTGCCGACTGCAAGGTGAAGAGCGGGGTGTTCATACCCAACGTGGGTGACCTTTTGCCCACGTGAATCGGCCTGGCTCGACCCACCCAGCCGCCGCCCGCGGGCGGCGACGCCCGTGTCCACGCACCCTGGGGACGGCGCGAGCCGGGACGTCCGCCCACCGAGTGGTCGTCGGCGACGACGACCGCGTGGGGCCTCGCCCCCGCCTCAGAGAGCTGCTGCTCGTGCTCGAGCGAGCTGCGGAGAGCGCGGTCGTCGCCCGTCGAGGAACCGGACGGCTCGCCGGGTCTGCCGACGTTGGGCAACAGCCCGCCTGGGTCCTCATCCGGACGGGTGAGGTGACTCCTCTGGGGCTTGACGGGACCGCGACCACGTGTTGTCCTTCGGGTCTTGCGGGTGCTTATTGGGGGGATCCGCTCGGCACCTCGGGGGGATGCCCGATGATCGCTTCTGTCCGTCTGGCGGTGGCGCTGACCACCGCATCGCTCGGAGTCGTCTCCGTGACGGGGCCGGCCGTCGCCGGTTCCAGTGCACCTCCGGGTCGGCTCGTCATCGTTCAGGCTGTGCCTCAGGAAACGCTCGACGTCACCTTGGATGGTCACACCGTGCACCGCGACGCGTCGGTGGGTACCGTGCTCGGCCCGCTGACCGTGAGTGCCGGACAGCACCAGATCGGGTTCACCAACCAGTCCGGCGAGCTACAACTGACGTCATCCGTCACGGTCACCCCGGGCTCCAGCAGCGACGTCGTCGTGCACCTGCCGGCCGAGGTGAACGGGAAGCCTGTGATCAACACCTACCGGACGCCCCTGTCGCCCATCGCCCCCGGCAAGGCCCGCGTCCTGATCGCGCACACGGCGACGGTGGCGCCCGCGGACGTGCAGGTGGACGGCACGGTCGTCTTCCACGACATCGCGAACGGCGAGTTCGCGACGGCCGACCTTGCTGCCGGGACCCACGTGGTCGCGTTGCTGCCGGCCGGTCTGAGTGCCAACCCGATCCTCGGTCCCCTGCACGTCGACCTGGCGCCCAGCACGGTGACCATGGTGTACGCCGTCGGGAACCCACGCGACCACTCGATGAACGTGATCACCCACACGGCCGCGCTCTCTTCGAACGGCGCCGTGGCACCGGCCACCATCGACACCGGCCAGGCCGGTCTGGCTGCTCGAGTGCGGGTGCATCCGTTCCAGGTACCGCCGGCCACGGCAGTGGTACGGCATCCGTCGTCGGTGATGCCCACCGTCTGGGCGGTGACCGCTGCTGGAGCGCTGCTCGCCTCTCTGGGCCTGCTCGTGTTCCGGCGGCGACGCGGCCCGAGCCGGTCCGGGTGAACCGGCGTGCTCGGGCGGAGAGCGAGGCACCGTTCGCGAGCACCGTTGCGGGTGGCGGTGACGGCGGTCGCGGTCACCGCCCTGTGCGGGCTCGCAGCGGGGATCACCTGGGCATACGTCGGCCCGACTGGCGACCAAGACGAGCGTACCAGCGCCGCCGGCCCACGGGGCGCCCCTGGCGCGGCGGTCTCGACGCTGCCCGCGGTGCCGGCCCGACGTACCGGTGCGGTCCGACCCGAGGTGCCCACCCGCAGCCTCCTTCCCGACGGAAGGGACGTCCCGATCCGCGCTGCCAGAACCGCACCGGACGGAAGCCTCGACGTACCGGAGGACATCCGCGTCGCCGGCTGGTGGCAGGGCGGTGCTCGACTGGGTGACCCGTTCGGGTCCACCCTGCTCGCCGCCCACGTCGACTCGTTCACCCAGGGCCTCGGGCCCTATGCGAGCCTGCTCTCGGTCAGGCCCGGCCAACAGATCACGCTCTCCTCCGCCCACCTGAGCCAGACGTTCTCCGTGGTGTCGCTCGCACTGGTCCATCGCGGCACGCTCTCGCGCCACCCGCGGATCTTCTCCGCGCGGGGACCACGCCGCCTCACGCTGGTGACCTGCGCCGGTCCCTACATCCCTGCCCGAGGCGGTTACCAGAACCTCGCGGTCGTCACTGCCGTACCCGCGCAGGACGTCGTCCTCAGGGCTGATCGATGACCTCCAAGAAGAAGAAGAACAAGAGGAAGTCCTCCCGCAAGGCGAAGGCGAACGCAGTCAGCAGCAAGAGGCGGTCCACCCGGCCCACGAACAAGCGCCTGCGAGGCCGACCGCACGTAGCCGGGAGCTCACCGGCGGCCAAGAGGGAGGCGCGCCCGGCCGAATTCCCCATCGCCGACGAGGGTGCGGCAGCGGACAACGCTGACCCAGCACGGGAAGCGGGGTCGGTGCCGTGGGGTGCCTTCGACCCCGAGGCACTGTGGTGGGACGACATCTGGCCGTTCAAGGACGAGACGTCCTCACCCGAGGCGCCCGCTGCGCGCCTGACCGTGCCCCCGAAGACGCCGGAAGAACCGGAAGAGTCCGTGGAGCCGCAGCGGGACGGGGACGGGACAGGGGAGCCGGAGTCCGTCCCCTCGGCACCGCCTGCAGCCGCACGGTCCGCGACCGAGACGGAGGGATCCGTGTCCGCGCCGTCACGGATGCGGTCGCGCCGCCGGCGGGGATGGATCGCCGCGCTGCCGGCCGCGGCGATGGTCCTGGCAGGCCTGGCGTGGCTCGTGGCGGGGCGGGACTCCGAGGTGCCCGACCTGAGCCTCAGCAACAACTTCGCGCCGCCCACCCATCTGCGGCCCGACACCTCGTTCGTCCGCAGCCGCGTGCTGCCTTCGGGTGACCTCGAGGTGACGCACTGGATCCACAGTCGCTCGTGGATGTACGCCGTCACGTTGGACATCCCACAGGTCGCCGGCCTGTCGCCCCGCTCGGTGTCGGCCACCCAGGTGACTCTCGCCAGCAACGGCCTGCGCACGATCAGGTTTGCTTCGATAGGTATTGCGCTCGGGATGAGAACCTTCCAACTCCCCCCGACGCACTCCCTCTACATCCGCTATCGGCTCTCCGGTGTCGTGGAGAGGTCCTTTGGAACCTCGGACCGGGCTCTGGCCAGGATCACATCGCTGGACGTGGGGACCGCGACCCGGCTGGTGAACACGACACGAACCGTGGTCGGGGCCCGGGTCCTCAACCTTGCCTGCACCCCCGACAGGCCGACCGGCCTCACCACGCCCTGCGGCACGGAGCACGGAGGCAACTGGATCGTCCGGCTCAACGGTGCGGAGGAGACGAACCAAGTCATGGCCCAGCTCGACATGTCGTGAGCGAGCTCAGACCTGGCCGAGAACGGGGTGTACCCCGACGCGCCCTGGCATCTGGTCGGAACCTGGCCCGCGCACCGTGGGTGACGCCGCATAGCGTCGCGGAATGACTCGAGACCGGGTCAAGTCCTTCGTCCATCCCGACAGGCTGCCCGATCCACCTCACTTCGCAGCACCAGCCGTACCACCGACACGGCCCCGCGCGACGCCTGCGTCCTCCAGATCGCCGCCCGGCATGCCGACCAGTAGCGGACGTCGCACCGGGTTGCAAACGGGCACCACCAGGGTCACCCTGAGGTGAACAGGGGGCGGCCCATGGAGAGAACTGTTCTGGCCGCAGCCGTGCTAGTCACGATCACCGCCGGCGCCTGCACGGCATGTGCCAACGAGGCACGCTCATCGTCGACCGCTGGGGCGACGCAGTCCCCGGCACCCGCTCAGTCGACACCATCATCCGCCGCTACTGCCTCCTCGGCGCGGACATCCGCAAGCGATCAGGCGCCACCGCCGCCCAAGGTCGGACAATGCCGCAACACCCCTGCGAGCAATCTCGAGGCGAACGACTGGATCGACCAGACCCGGGTCGTGAACTGTTCGAAGACGCACACCCTTGAGACCCTCGTGGTCATCAAGCCGGTCGAGAAACTGACGCTTGCGCAGGTGAAGCAGCTCGCCGGCAGCTGCGACACACCTGCGGCGGCGGGATACATCGGCAATCCCGGGCGCTATATCAACCGCCTCTTCTACCCAGCGGTCTACTGGCCATCGCCGGCACAACGAGCCGCTGGCCAGAACTGGCTTCGCTGTGACGTCGGCGTGCAGGCCACGACTCAGTGCTGTCTCCCGGTAGCACGCCTAGCACCACAGACGGCCTCGTTGCGCGGCGTTGTAGGTGCGGATCCGGGCCGATTCCAACTCTGCATCGGCCAACTCCCCGACCCGAGCCGGAGCCAGCCGTTGACCTCGTGCAAGAAGCCGCACCGAGCGGAGATGCTCCCCAATGGGACGCAACTATCAGTGACTCACTACCCCTCCGCGCCGGCACTCAGAAAGAAGGGGCAATCGGAGTGCTCCGACTTGGTCGCGCAGCGTGGCGACAGGGCCAGGCTGGTCCTCACACCCGTCTGGCAACCCAGGGCCGACTTCTCGGATGGAACCCTCTTTGGGGCGTGCTGGATTCACCGAGACTCGGGGCCGCTACCTCCCATCACGTGATCACGTCTGCCTAGGAAGTCCCTTGCGCCCCCCGCACCAACCATGACGGCGCCCGCGCGGGCGGTGCTGATGGCCCAAGTTCTGCGGCCGGACATCGGCATGTAAGACAGCCCATCGCACGCGAGCGTCAAGCGTCGTGATGGTGCAAAGCGCCAGGTTGTGCGTTCGTCGTAGCGCGCGTTCTCCTTGAGGTGTTGCGGAATCTGACTGGGCGCCAGGGGTTGAAGCCCGCTGCCGTGCGCTGCTGGGGGACGACGAGAGTGCGGAGCGCTGCTACCGCCAGTCAGTGGAGTACCCGGCGCGGACGCCGCTTCGGGTGGACCTGGCCCGCGCACCGTCGAAGGCATCTCCGCAAGGTGTTGGCCCAGCTCGGCATCACCTCGCGAACGACCCGCGTGACGCGCTGCCGACGACCTCGAGACGAGGCCGGGTCCGGTCCGGTCCGCGGACTAATGCCTTCACCGACGCGAACGAAGATCGACCTTGCGAGAGTTCCCGTCGGGCGTACCTAGGCGTGCCCCGTGCACGACACAGAGAACGTGTACGACCACGATCTTCACACCGAAGCAGCTCGAACCGGAGCATCTGACTCGAGCCGGCCAGATCCAGAGATCCCGGACTCCGCGATTCAAGCGAAAACCACCCAGCCCGACCGGTGGTCGGTGGCGCATGCGCGCCAGAGGATGAGATTCCGCGTACATCCACGTCGAGCGAGGACGGGCATCCATGACGAGCGTCGCAGAACCGGGCACACACGCAGCCGGAGCCGCAGGCGGCGACGCGGACGAAGGCGTCGTCCACGTCCTGTGGATGAATGGCGGCCTCAGCTGCGACGGCGACTCGGTCGCCCTCACCGCGGCCACCCAGCCCAGCATCGAAGAGATCGTGCTCGGTGCGCTACCAGGCCTTCCGAAGATCGCCGTGCACTGGCCCCTCATCGACTACGAGTGCGGACCCGAGCAAGGCGCCGACAACTTCATCGAGTGGTGGCACAAGGCCGATCGCGGCGAGCTGGAGCCGTTCGTGCTCATCGTCGAGGGCTCCATCCCCAACGAGGCGATCAAGGACGAGGGCTACTGGGCGGCGTTCGGCAACAACCCCGAGACCGGGCAGCCGATGCCGACCTCCGAGTGGCTCGACCGGCTCGCCCCGAAGGCGACGGCGGTGGTGGCCGTCGGGACCTGCGCGACGTACGGCGGCATCCACGCGATGGCGGGTAACCCGACCGGCGCGATGGGCGTGCCCGACTACCTGGGCTGGGACTGGAAGTCCAAGGCCGGCCTGCCGATCGTCTGCGTCCCCGGCTGTCCGATCCACCCCGACAACCTGTCGGAGACCCTGGTCTACCTGCTCTACCAGGTGGCGGGGCAGGCCCCGATGATCCCGCTGGACGAGGCTCTTCGGCCGCGCTGGCTGTTCGGCGCCACCGTCCACGAGGGCTGCGACCGCGCGGGCTACTACGAGCAGGGCGACTTCGCCCAGGAGTACGGCTCCCCGAAGTGCATCGTCAAGCTCGGATGCTGGGGTCCGGTCGTCAAGTGCAACGTCCCCAAGCGGGGCTGGATCAACGGGGTCGGCGGCTGCCCGAACGTGGGCGGCATCTGCATCGGCTGCACGATGCCGGGGTTCCCCGACAAGTTCATGCCGTTCATGGACGAGCCACCCGGGGCGAAGCTGTCGTCGAGGGGCAGCACGATCTACGGCAAGGCCGTGCGGCGGCTGCGCAGGGTGACCGAGGAGACCCTCGACAAGGAGCCGAAGTGGCGGGCCAAGGGCAGCGAGCTCACGACCGGCTACAAGCGCAACTGGTGAGGACGGGACCGACGAGATGACCACCACCAAGGACAACACCGACGTCGTCGAGATGTCGTGGGACCCGATCACCCGGATCGTCGGGAGCCTCGGGATCTACGCGAGCATCGACTTCAAGCAGAAGGAGGTGCGCGAGTGCCACAGCACCTCGTCGATCTTCCGTGGCTACAGCCTGTTCATGAAGGGGAAGGACCCACGAGACGCGCACTTCATCACCAGCCGCATCTGCGGCATCTGTGGTGACAACCACGCGACCTGCTCGGTCTACAACCAGAACATGGCCTACGGCGTCGCCCCGCCCCACCTCGGCGAGTGGATCATCAACCTCGGCGAGGCCGCGGAGTACATGTTCGACCACAACATCTTCCAGGAGAACCTGGTCGGGGTGGACTACTGCGAGCGGATGGTCAAGGAGACCAACCCCGGCGTGCTCGAGCGGGCCAACTCCACCGAGGCGCCCAACGCCGGCATCCACGGCTACCGCACCATCGGCGACATCATGCGGTCGCTCAACCCGATCGAGGGCGAGTTCTACCGTGAAGCCCTCCACGTCAGCCGCTACACGCGCGAGATGTTCTGCCTCATGGAGGGGCGCCACGTCCACCCCTCGACGCTCTACCCGGGCGGCGTGGGCACCGTCCCGACGATCCAGCTGATGACCGACTACCTCACGCGCCTGATGCGGTACGTCGAGTTCATGAAGAAGGTCGTCCCGCTGCACGACGACCTGTTCGACTTCTTCTACGAGGCCCTGCCCGGCTACGAGCACGTCGGGGAGCGCCGGATCCTGCTCGGCTGCTGGGGCGCCTTCAACGACCCCGAGCACTGCGACTTCCGCTACGACCACATGACGGACTGGGGCCGGAAGATGTTCGTGACCCCTGGCGTCGTCGTGGACGGCAAGCTGGTCACCAACGACCTGGTCGAGATCAACCTCGGCATGCGGATCCTGCTCGGGCACTCCTACTACGAGGACTGGGCCGAGTCGAACCGCGAGATCTTCGCCGAGCGCGACCCCCTCGGCAACCCGGTCGACCGCCGGCACCCGTGGAACCAGCACACGATCCCCAAGCCGGGCAAGCGCGACTTCAACGCCAACTACAGCTGGACGATGTCGCCCCGCTGGTTCGACGGCACCGACCACCTGGCGCTCGACACCGGCGGCGGCCCCATCGCGCGCCTCTGGTCGACTGCCCTGTCGGGGCTCGTCGACGTCGGCTACGTGAAGGCGACCGGAAGCAGCGTGGTGATCAACCTCCCGCGGACCGCCCTCAAGCCCGAGGTCACCTTCGAGTGGAAGATCCCGCAGTGGAGCAACGCGCTCGAGCGCAACCGGGCGCGCACCTACTTCCAGGCGTACGCCGCCGCGCAGGCGTTGTACTTCTGCGAGAAGGCGCTCGAGGAGATCCGCGCCGGACGCACCAAGACCTGGACCCCCTTCGAGGTACCCGAGGAGGCGATCAGCGTCGGGTTCACCGAGGCGGTCCGTGGTGTGCTCAGCCACCACATGGTGATCAAGGGCGGAAAGATCGCGAACTACCATCCGTACCCGCCCACCCCGTGGAACGGCAGCGTCCGCGACGGCTACGACACCCCCGGTCCCTATGAGGACGCCGTGCAGAACACGCCGATCTTCGAGGAGAACCCGCCAGACAGCTTCAAGGGCATCGACATCATGCGAGCGGTCCGCAGCTTCGACCCGTGCCTGCCGTGCGGCGTACACATGTACACCGGCGGGGGCAAGGTGGTCGAGCAGCAGCACGCACCGCAGATGCCGGTGAAGCCCTACTGACCTCGGGCTGCCGCGCATGCATGAGCTCGCGATCACCCAGAGCGTCGTCGACCTGGTCGCCGAGCGCACGCGGGGGCGACGCGTGGTCGCGGTGCACGTCCGGGTCGGGCACCTGTCCGGCGTCGTCCCGGACTCCATGGCGTTCTGTTTCGACCTGGCGACGGTGGGGACCCCTCTCGCCGGTGCGCGGCTCGAGATCGAGGAGGCGCCAGGCTGTGTCCGCTGCCGGACGTGCGGTACGGAGCAGGAGCTCCCCGACACCCTGCTCCTGTGCTCCTGTGGCAGCGCCGATGTCGAGGTGCTGCGGGGCGCCGATCTCCAGGTCGTGTCCGTCGAGCTGGAGAAGGAGCCGTCATGTGCATGACCTGTGGCTGCGGCGAGGCGGATGACCAGGGCGTTCGTGTGACCGCGCTCGACGAGCACGAGCACCATCACGGCCACGACCATGCGCATCCGGCGGTGGACACGCTCGTGCTCGAGCAGCGAGTGCTGGCACGCAACGACCATCTGGCCGAGCACGTGCGCGCCTGGCTCGCGGTACGCCGCATCCTCGCGGTCAACCTGATGAGCTCGCCGGGCTCGGGCAAGACCTCCCTGCTGGAGCGCACCGTGGCCCGGCTGGCCCCCACCCGCGAGGTGTGCGTGATCGAGGGTGACCAGGAGACCACCTACGACGCGGAGCGCATCCAGCGCGCGGGTGCGCGAGCCGTGCAGGTGAACACCGGCGCCGGGTGCCACCTGGACGCCGGCATGGTGCAGCGCGCCCTGGAGGCACTCGCGCCGGGCGACGGCTCGCTGCTGTTCGTGGAGAACGTCGGAAACCTGGTCTGCCCTGCGCTGTTCGATATCGGCGAGCGCGCCAAGGTCGTGGTCATCTCGGTGACCGAGGGCGACGACAAGCCGTTGAAGTATCCGCACATGTTCCGCGCCGCAGACCTGGTGGTGGTCAACAAGACCGATCTGCTCCCCTACGTCGACTTCGACATCGGCGCGCTCACCGAGCGGGCTCGCTCGCTCCACCCCGGCGTCACCGTGCTACCGGTCTCGGTGCGCACCGGCGACGGGACCGACGACTGGTTCGCCTGGCTCGACCGGCTGGCCAGCACCCGCGACACACCTCGACAAGGAGCCGTGCATGGAGCAGCTGACCGTTCGTGAGTCCAGTGCCCGCATCGACGAGCTGCTGGACGAGCTCGAGCAGAGCGCTGTCCCCGCCGTGCTCGAGCGGGTTCAGGAGCTCCTGTCCTGCGTGATGGCGCTGTACGGCGCCGGCCTGGAGCGCACGGTCGACCTGGTGCTCGACGCCGGTCAACGCGACCTGGCACGCCGACTCGCCGAGGACGAGATCGTGGGCAACCTGTTGGTGCTCCACGACCTCCACCCCGACGACGTCCTGACCCGGGTCAACGACGCGCTGGAGCGGGTCCGTCCCTACCTCGGCTCGCACGCCGGAGGGGTCGAGCTGCTCGGGGTCGATGAAGAAGGGATCGTCCACCTCCGACTGCAGGGCAGCTGTGACGGGTGCCCGTCGTCGGCACTGACCGTGGCCGGCGCTATCGAGGACGCCATCCTGCAAGCCGCGCCCGACGTGGCGGCGGTAGAGGTCGAGGGGGTGGTCGCGCCCTCCCCCTCCCTCCTGCAGATCGCCCCCTTCACCGCGCACGAGGACGTGGCCGCGCCAGCCGATCACTGGCATCCGCTCGAGCTCGATGTCCCTCCACGCACCGCCCGTCGGGTCGCCGTTGGCGAGGAGCACCTGCTGGTCGCCAACCTGGACGGCACGCTCGTCGCCTATCTCGACCGCTGCCCGTCGTGCCGAGGCGCAGTGTCCGACGGCGCCCTCGACGGCGACATCCTCACCTGCCGCGGCTGCGCGACGGCGTACGACGTGCGGCTCGCCGGACGCGCCGAGGCAGCTGACCTGCAGCTCGTCCCGGTCCCGCTCCTCCCCGAGCGCGGGGCGTGGAAGGTCGCCGTCCCGGCGACAGTGACCGCATGACGGCCCAGGGCACAGGGCTGGGCCGCCTACGGCGGATGGCCACCGCTCCGCCCAGGCCGGAGGTCGAGGAGCATTGCGAGTTCTGCGCGGTCGATCTCGGTGACCGGCACGGCCACGTGGCCGACGTGGCCGAGCATCGACTGCTGTGCGTATGCCGCCCGTGCTACCTGCTGTTCGCGCCGGAGGGTTCGGGTGGGGCGAGGTTCCGCGCCGTGGGCGAGGACGTGCGCCGCGTCGGGGGGTTGTGTCTCGACGACGCCACGTGGGACTCGTTGCGGGTGCCCGTCGATCTGGTGTTCTTCTTCCGCCAGTCCGACCTCGACGGCGATGATCCACATCTGCTGGCGTTCTACCCCGGACCAGGGGGAGCCACCGAGTCGGAGCTCGATCTGCACTCCTGGTCACGGATCGTCGCGGACAACCCGGTCCTGGACCAGACCATCTCCGATGTCGAGGCGGTGCTGCTCCGCCGCCTCGACGGCGAGTTCACCGCACACCTCGTGCCGATCGACGTCTGCTACGAGCTGGTCGGTGTCGTGCGCACCTCGTGGAAGGGTCTGGGCGGCGGCCCGGAGGTCTGGGACCGGATGCGTGAGTTCTTCGAGGACCTCGACCGCCGCGGCCGCGAGGTCCCCCGTTCGGGGGCGGCATGATCACCCCACCGAACGGGTTGGGCGACCTCCCGGCCGTCGTGCCCGACCTCGACTTCAGCTGCCGCGAGGTCGTGCCCGACCCCTACGCAGCCGGCCCTACCGTGGTCTTCCGGATGACCGCCACCGAGTCGTCGGGCGTACGGGTCCACGCCGTCGCTCTCCGCAGCCAAGTGCGCGTGGAACCCATCCAGCGTCACTACAGCGACCACGAGGCCGACCAGGTGATCGACCTGTTCGGCGACCGGTCGCGCTGGGGCCAGACGCTGCAGCCGATGCAGCTGGCATTCCTCACCCAGGTGCTGCCGAGCTTCACCGGTTCGTGCGACTTCGACCTGCCGATGCCCTGCAGCTACGACGTCGACGTGGCCGCCCACAAGTACCTCACCGCGCTCGAGGCCGGCGACGTCCCGCTGATCCTGCTGTTCAGTGGCACGGTGTTCAGCGGTTCGTCCGGCTCCTTGCAGGTGATGCCGGTGCCGTGGCACAAGGAGACCCACGTCCGGATGCCGGTGTCCGTGTGGCGGGCGGCCATGGACGCCCACTTCCCCGGTCAGCGCTGGATCCGCATCCCCGGCGACACCTACGACCGGCTCGCGGCCTACCGCGGCCGCCATGGCCTGACCAGCTGGGAGAGCACCCTGGACCGGCTCCTCGGAGACGAGCCGTGACGAGCGCGACCTCCTCGACCTGGGAGTCAGCCCGCTCGCTCGCCGACGCGGTTCTCTACGAGGGCTACGTGCTCTACCCCTACCGGGCCGGGTCGGTGAAGAACCAGGTGCGCTTCCAGTGGGGTGTCCTGATGCCACCTGACGTGGTGGCCCAGGATTCGTCGGAGTCCTCCAGCCAGCGCACCGAGGTGCTGGTCGACGGACGCGGCGAGCTCTCCGTCACGGTTCGTTTCCTCCAGCTGCAGCACCGCACCGTGGAACGACGTTCGGGCCGGCGATTCCGGCCGGTCCAGCGGCTCGACGTCGGTGATGCGACCTACAGCGTCTTCGACGAGGCCGTGCCGCACGAGCTGGACATACCGGTCGACGACGACGGCGGCGAGGTCGTGCTCGAGGTGGCGGGCGGACGCGAGGTCGAGAAGCTGACCGCCTCCGACGGGACCGTCTGCGGCCGCCTGGTCCGGGTGCGTTCGCCGTTGCGGCTGAGGATCACGACCCGCGTCGAGCGTCCCGACTCGCCGTACGCCGTGCGAGTGCTGTCGGTGCGGGTCGACAACCGCACGCCTCCTCCGAGAGCCGACTCGCAGACCCGGCGCGGGCCGGCGCGGCCGGCCTGGTTGCGTCGCGCGCTGATCGCCGTCCACCTGCTGCTGCGCGTGGACGGGGGCCGCTTCCTCTCGCTGACCGACCCGCCTGAGTGGGCTCGACCGCTGACCGAGGCCCGCACTCACGACGGCCTCTTCCCGGTGCTCGGCCCCGGCAGCGACGACTCGGTGATGGTCGCCTCGCCGATCATCCTCTACGACCACGCGGAGCTGGCGCCTGAGAGCGAGACGGCGTTCTACGACGCCCTGGAGGTCGACGAGCTGCTGAGTCTCCGCACGATGACGCTCTCCGAGGACGAGAAGCGCGAGATGCGGGGCACCGATCCCCGCACGGCCGCGCTGCTGGGCGAGGTGGACGCCATGCCGGCCGATCTCTGGGACCGCCTCCACGGCACGATGCGCTACCTCGACCAGATGTCGGGCGGTCGCATCGAGGAGTCACACGCGCCGGAACTACCCCCGCTGACGACACCCTGGTGGGATCCGGGCTCGGACGCCTCTGTCGATCCCGAGCACGACACGGCGCGGATCGGGGAGTTCGACGTGGGCCGCGGCACCCGCGTCATCCTGCGCCCCGGCATACGCCGTGCCGACGCCTACGACCTGTTCCTGGCCGGACGCACGGCCACAGTCGCAGCCGTGCTCTTCGACGTCGACCAGGGCACCCACCTCGCTGTCACCGTCGATGACGACCCCGGGTCCGACCTCAAGGAGTCCCACGGCCGCTACCTCTACTTCGCCCCTGACGAGGTCGAGCCTCTGGCCGGAGATGCCTGGTGAGGCCGGCGGTCCTGGTCGCCTGCGTGGGCAATATCTTCAGGTCCGACGACGGGTTCGGGGTCGAGGTGGCCGCCCGCCTCGCCCGTGACCCGATGCCTGACGGCGTGCGCCTGGTCGACTTCGGGATCCGCAGCGTGCACCTGGTCTACGAGCTGCTCTCCGGGTACGACGTGCTGGTCCTGGTCGATACCGTCTCGCAGCAGGACGGGCCTCCGGGGTCGCTCTACGTGCTCGAGCCCGACCTGCCACCGCGCGACCTGAGTGGCGAGGTTCCCGAGGTCGTGATGGACGCCCACGACCTCTCCCCGGGCGGCGTGATGACCCTGATGCCGCTGCTCGGCGGGCACGTCGAGCGGATCCTCGTGGTGGGCTGCAGGCCTGCGTCGCTGGAGGACGGGATCGGTCTCTCGCCAGAGGTATCCGCCGCGGTGGGGCCCGCGGCGGACCTGGTGCGCGAGGTCGTGGTCCGCGAGTTGGCGATGGCTGTCGGCAGATCTCCGATCACCCGGGGAGGTGGTTGAGCGTGTGGTGGATCGTGGCCCTGGCGATCGTCGTGGTCCTCATCGTGGCACTGGGGCTGGCGATGCTGCCCGACATCAGACGCCCTCTGCGGATGCGTTCGATGTGATGTGGGAGTGCCCGCTCCGGTACGTCGTGGTGACGGACGCCGGTGGTCGCGTTCGGGGCGGCGGCGGATACTGGGTGAGGAGGTGGAAGAGATGAGCAAGCTGTTGGTGCTGCTGGCTGCGGCGGCCGCGGTGGGGATCGCCATCGCGTCCCTGCCAGATGTCAAGCGTTACCTGGAGATGCGCAGCATGTAGCTACTGGAAGCAGGCACACGTCACTCCTTGCGTCTCCGGAACGCCGACACGGGTCCCAGGATCCACGGACCCTGCGTCCGTTCGGCAGTCTCGGGCGGCTCGGGCATGGGCTCGGGCGGCTCGGGCATGGACTCGGATGCGGTGTGGGCCTGCTCGGACGTGGGCTCGGGCACCGGCCAGCCGCCCGCATCGGGCTCCCAGCTGAGCGGGTCCGCGGACAGTCCCACCAGGTAGGTCAGGGTGCAGTCCAGGGCGCGCGCCAGCTCGGGGAGCTTGCACACGTCGAGGCCGGCCCCGTGCTCGAGGCTCGACAGCGACTTGTTCGTGGTGTCGACGCCGAGCCGCCGTAGCCGCGCCACCACCTCCTTCTGCGTGAGGCCGAGCTGACGCCGTCGTACCCGTAGCCGCTCGCTGACCAACAGGTGACGGTGCAGCCCGAGCTCGTGGACCTGGATCTGCTCACCGGCTGGGACGGCGACGAGGCGGCCCTGCTCCTGTCGTGCCGTGGTCATGATGGTCCTCCGGACATGTCGGCCAACGGATGGATGGTGTAGCGGGCGAAGTTGAAGACGGGCGCCACCGCCAGGAGCCGCTCGAACTCCTCGTGCGACTCGACCTCGTAGATCCAGGCACCGCCGTGGGCCCCCACGATGTGGTAGCGGGCAAGCACCTTGCCCTCGCCCTGCAAGCGTTCGCCGTACTCCGGCATCCGTGCGATCGCCCCCACCATCGCCTCGCTCAGCAATGACAGCTCGAGGTTCCACAACGCCAAGAACTTCATGCTCAACAGATCCTGGGGAGCTGCTCGCCGATGGGCAGGTCCACGACCCGTTCGGCCCCGAAGCCGGTGCGTGCCGACACCATCCCCGGATGGTCGGCGACGCACTCCCCCACGATCACGGCGCCGGCGCCGGCCGGGTGGTCACGCATCGCCACCAGCACCTCGTCGGCCTCCTCGGGGGCCACGAAGGCGACCAGCTTGCCTTCGTTGGCGACCTGGAGTGGGTCCAGCCCGAGGAGTGAGCAGGCGTCGGAGACCATCTCCGGGATCGGCAGCGCGCGCTCATCGAGGGCGATGCCCACGCCGGAGGACGAGGCGATCTCGTTCAACGAGGTCGCCAGGCCACCTCGGGTGGGGTCGCGCAGCACGTGGAGGTCGTGCGTGACGTCCAGCATCGCCGCCACGAGCCCGTGCAACGGCTGACAGTCGCTGCGGATCTCGGTCCCGAACTCCAGGCCCTCGCGCACGCTCATGATCGCCACGCCGTGCACCCCGAGGTCGCCGCTGACGATGACCCGGTCGCCGGGGCGGGCGCGGTCGGGCCGGATGTCGACGCCCTCGGGGATCACGCCGATGCCCGCGGTGTTGACGTAGATGCCGTCGCCGTGGCCGCTCTCGACGACCTTGGTGTCACCCGTGACCACCTGGACGCCCGCGCGCTCCGCCGCCTCGCCGAGTCGCTGGGCGACGGCGCCCACCTGAGCGATCTCGACTCCCTCCTCGAGGATGAAACCGGCGGACAGGTAGAGCGGCGTGGCGCCGCTCATGGCCAGGTCGTTGACGGTGCCGTTGACGGCAAGGTCGCCGATGCTGCCACCAGGGAAGAAGAGCGGTCGCACCACGAACGAGTCCGTGGAGAACGCGATCCGGGCGCCGGCCACGTCGAGGACGGCAGAGTCGCCGAGGCCCCCCAGGGTGCCGTTGCGGAACGCCGGCAGGAAGACGTGCTCGACGAGCTCGGCCGACATCGCTCCGCCCCCGCCGTGCCCCATCACCACGTTCGGGCTGTCGCGCAGCGGTAACGGACACGTCCATCCCTCGACGGTGGTCAACGGCTCGATGGAGATCGACTCGGTGACCATCAGCGGGCCTCGTCCTTGGCGCCGGCACCCACGGGCACCCGCTCGGACGGCGGGGGCACCTGCAGCCGCCGGTAGAGGTAGTACGCCGCGCAGGCGCCCTCACTCGAGACCATGGTGGCGCCGAGCGGGGTGCGCGGTGTGCACTCCCGGCCGAATGCGCCGCACTCGTGCGGCTTGATCAGACCCTGCAACACCTCACCACTGCGGCAGATCGAGGACTCCTGGGTCCGGATGTCGCCCACCTCGAAACGCGCTTCGGCGTCCCAGGGGCGGTAGCGCTCGGAGAGTCGCCACCCGCTCTGCGGGATCATCCCGATCCCCCGCCAGGAACGGTCGACGACCTCGAAGACGTCCTCCAGCATTTCGATCGCGATCGGGTTCCCGCCCTCCGCGACCACCCGGGGGTAGGCGTTCTCGACCTCGTGCCGTCCCTCCTCGAGCTGATGTACGGCCCGCCGGATCCCTTCGAGGATGTCCAGCGGCTCGAAGCCGGTCACCACGATCGGCACCTCGAACCGCTCGGCCAGCGCCGGGTACTCCGACGTACCCATGACCGTGCAGACGTGCCCCGCAGCCAGGAACGCCTGCACGCGGCAGACCGGGGAGGTCATGATCGCCTCGATCGCTGGTGGCACCCGGACATGGCTGACCAGCAGGCTGAAGTTGTCGATCCCGAGCTTGCGGGCCTGGTAGACCGTCATGGCGTTCGGAGGCGCCGTGGTCTCGAAGCCGATGCCGAAGAAGACCACCTGCCGGTCGGGGTTCTTCTGGGCGATCGCGAGCGCGTCCATCGGCGAGTAGACGACGCGTACGTCGCCGCCGGCGCTCTTGACCCGGAAGAGGTCCCGGTCGCTGCCGGGCACTCGCAGCATGTCGCCGAACGAGCAGAAGATCACGCCCGGCCGGCTCGCGATCTCCAGCGCCTTGTCGATCACGTCGAGCGGGGTGACGCACACCGGGCAACCGGGCCCGTGGATCAGCTCGATCCCGTCGGGCAGCAGCTGGTCGAGTCCGTGCCGGATGATCGAGTGGGTCTGCCCGCCGCAGACCTCCATCATCGCCCACGGCTGGGTCGTGGTCGCGTGGATGTCGTCGAGAAGGCGCTTGGCCAGCTCGGGGTCCTGGAACTCCTCGAGGTACTTCATGACGTGCCTCCCATCAGGTCGGGCCGGGGCATGCCGGCCTGCTCTGCGGCGCGACCCCACTGGTCGCCGAACTCCGCGTCGAGCTCGCCCATCTGCCGGAAGATCTCCAGCGTCTCCAGCGCCGACTTCTCGTCGAGGCGCTGCAGGGCGAAGCCGACGTGGACGATGGTGTACTCGCCGACCTGGATGTCGGGCACGTAGGCAAGGCACACGTCCTTGGTCACGTTGCCGAAGCTCACCCTCCCCATGGGGGTTCCGTCGTCGTCCCAGACCTCGGTGATCTCTCCGGGCACGGCTAGGCACATGGTGACTCCATTTCCGGCGACTGCTGTCGCCTCGGTGGGACGGGATGGGCAACGTCGAGGTGGCTTGCAGCGTGGGCGAGTACGGCGACCTGACCGAGTGCGATGCCTGCGTCGCTGGCCGGGACCTTGCGGTGGCGGAGCACCTCGAAACCGGCAGCAGACAGGTCGCGGGCGCAGGCCTCGGTGACGAACGCGTTCAGGAAGACGCCGCCGCTGAGGGTCACCCGTGTCAGGCCGGTGCGTTGACGCACCGTCGCGGCGGCGGTGACCACCAGGTCGACGACGCCCTGCTGGAAACGCGCGGCGACCAGGGCCTGCCCGGCGCCGGCGCGCACGTCGTGCGCGACGGCGCGGACGACGGGGCCCGGGTCGAACACCACCGGGCCGAGCTCGGCGTCCGTCCGGACGTCGAAGCAGTAGCCGTCCACGGCGCCCACGCCGCGGGCGACCGCCTCGAGCTCCATGGCCGCCTGCGCGTCGTAGCCCACGCGGTGGCAGACGTCGGCCAGCGACGCGACCGCATCGAACAGCCGACCCATGCTCGAGGTCGGCACACAGCCCAACCCACGCTCGAGCTGGCGCGCCAGCACGGCGCGCTCGTCGTCGCGGCAGGCGTTCACGCTCGGCAGGTCGTCGTCCCACGGGACGCCGGCGCTGCGCAGGTGCGACAGCGCCATCCGGCACGGGTTCCGCACAGCAGAGTCGCCGCCGGGCAGATCGACGTACGCCAGGTGACCGGCGCGCTCGTAGCCGGCGTACGACGCGACCAGGAGCTCGCCGCCCCAGACCGCGCCGTCGTCGCCGTACCCGGTGCCGTCGAAGGCGACCCCGATCACGCGTTCGCCGGTCGGGATCCCGTGCTCGGCCATCGTCGAGGCCACGTGCGCGTGGTGGTGCTGAACGTCGTGAACCGGGCGGTCCCCCGCTTGCTCGACCGCCCAGCGTCGCGAGCGGTAGGCAGGGTGCAGGTCGACCGCGAGTGCCGCTGGCCTGACACCCGTGAGGTCCTCGAGGTGCGCCTCCGCGGCGCCGAACTGGCGCAGCGTCGCGAGGTCGTCCATGTCCCCGACATGCGCGGACATCCAGGCGAGCTGCCCTTCCGCGAGGCAGAACGTGTTCTTGAGGTCTGCGCCGACAGCCAGCACGGGAGGTACCTCGAACGGCAGCGTGAGCGGCAGGGGCGCCTCGCCGCGCGACCGGCGGACCGGCGCCTCGAGTCCGGCCACCGAGCGGGTCACCGAGTCGTCGCATGGCACGTGGATCGGGCGATCATGCAAGAGCCACGCGTCGACGAGCCCGCCCAGCCGCCGCAGCGCGTCGTCATCGTCGGTGACGATCGGTTCTCCGGCGAGGTTGCCGCTCGTCATCACCAGCAGTCGCGGAGCCGGGCGGTCGCCGAGCAGTCCGAGAAGGAGGTGGTGGAGCGGCGAGTAGGCCAACATGACGCCGAGATCGTCCTGGCCCGGAGCCACCGAGGGCGCGAGGGCCGGTGCGGCATCGGCACGTCCTCGGGCCAGGACCACGGGGCGAGTCCGCCCCGTCAGCAGCGCCGCCTCGTGGTCGTCGAGGTCGACCACGACCCGCGCCGCCGCGACATCGGTGGCCATGACCGCGAACGGCTTGTCACCCCGCTGCTTGCGCTTGCGCAGGGCGGCCACGGCTTCCTCGTTCGCCGCATCACAGGCGAGATGGAAGCCACCGATGCCCTTCACCGCCACGATCGCGCCGGCGGCGAGCAGGCTGCGCGCCTCTGCGAGCGCGTCGTCGCCGTACGCCGACTCCCGCTGCGGCCGGACCATCCGCAGGCGGGGACCACAGTCCGGGCAGCAGATCGTCTGGGCATGGAAGCGGCGGTCCGCGGGATCGGCGTACTCCTGGGCGCAGGCGTCGCACATGGCGAACCCCGCCATGGTGGTGGACGGCCGGTCGTAGGGAAGGCCGGTGGTGACGGTGAACCGGGGGCCACAGTTCGTGCACGTGATGAAGGCGTGCCGGAAGCGCCGGTCGGTCGGGTCCCGCATCTCGGCCAGGCAGTCGTCGCAGATCGTCACGTCGGGCGAGACGAAGGTGCGGCCGGCTCCAGGACGTGAGGCGCGGATCGCGAACTCGGTGCCACCCTGGATCGGCAGGTCCGTGACGCTCAGGGATTCGACGACGGCCAGGGGCGGCGGCTCCGCGGCGAGGTCACGGCAGAACGCGTCCACGCCGGCGCGGTCGCCCTCGACCTCGGCGACGAGGCCGTCCGGCGTGTTCCAGACCTCGCCCGCGAGACCATGGGCCCGCGCCAGTGAGTAGACGTAGGGCCGGAAACCCACGCCTTGGACCACGCCCCTGGCCTCGACGCGACGCCGGGTGCGTCGGTGTCCCGTGGTCGTGCTCTCGACTGGTGGTTCCATAGCGTCCCGGTGCGGGCCCAGCTGTCGGGCGGTCCGGCGGGGGGCTCGCCGGGCCGACAGGGCAGTCGCGCTGCAGATGTCGGCGATGTTGGTGGTGACCTGAGTCACTGTTTCCGCGAATCTACGTCTCCGCGACTCTCCGCGCTACCCCTCAGTGGCCATGGCAGGCGGTCGGAGGATGACGTCGGGCCGAACCCCACGGTGATGCCATGGGTGCCCATTCCGCCGCGAGCCGGGCGTCCGGGTCCGCACCGATGAGCCGTCGGACCAGGTACGGCGTGCGGCCGGCCGCTGGTGCCCTGAGAGCTGTGGATGAACGAGCCGACGGCGAGGCTGAGCCGTGCCGTCGGAGTCCTCCGTGGGTTTGACCTGGCAGGACCCGGGTACGTTCCGGGCCGGTGTTGCTCGGCTTCACCCCACTGTGAGTGCGCCTTTGACGAGAGGCTGATCCGTTGAACCTCATGCGTACGAAGACCATCGAGCAGTCGATCGCCGACACCGAGGAGCCCGACCATCAGCTCCGCAAGGAGCTCGGTGCCGTCCAGTTGACCGTCTTCGGGGTCGGGGTGGTCATCGGCACCGGCATCTTCGTGCTGACGGGCGAGGCGGCCGGAGAGAAGGCAGGCCCCGCGGTCGCGCTGTCGTTCGTCTTCGCCGGCCTCGCGTGCGCACTGGCCGCGCTCTGCTATGCGGAGTTCGCGAGCACGGTGCCGGTGGCAGGGTCGGCCTACACCTTCTCCTATGCGAGTCTCGGAGAGCTCATCGCCTGGATCATCGGCTGGGACCTCATCCTGGAGCTGGCGCTGGGTGCCAGCACGGTGGCCGTGGGCTGGTCGACGTACTTCGCGGACGTGATGGGGCAGGCCGGGATCACGATTCCCGGCTTCGCCTACGGCGAGGGCCACAACCTGGTCGCTGCCGCGATCGTGCTGATCCTCACGGCGGTCATCTGCACCGGGATCAAGATCTCCGCGCAGGTCAACTTCGTCTTCGTCGCCATCAAGCTGTTCATCGTGCTGCTGGTGATCGTTGCCGGGCTGTTCTTCATCAAGTCCGGCAACTACAGCCCGTTCATTCCTCCCTCCGGCTCCGTGGGGACCAGCGGCGCGGCGGCCACCCCCTCCCTGCTGCAGGACCTCGGCTTCTCTCCCGGATCCTTCGGCATCAGCGGGATCTTCACCGGTGCAGCCCTGGTCTTCTTCGCCTACATCGGCTTCGACATCGTCGCCACCGCGGCGGAGGAGACCAAGAACCCACAGCGCGACATGCCCATCGGCATCCTGGCGTCGCTCGGGATCTGCACGATCCTCTACGTCGCGGTCTCCCTGGTCGTGACCGGCATGGTCAAGTACGACCAGATCAAGGTCGACGCGCCCCTCGCCGAAGCCTTCCGGTCCGTCGGTCAACCCGGCTTCGCGACCCTGATCTCGGTCGGTGCGCTGGTCGGCCTGACCACCGTGATGATGATCCTGATGCTCGGGCAGAGCAGGGTCTTCTTCGCGATGAGTCGCGACCGACTGTTGCCTCCCGCGTTCGCCAAGGTCAGTCCTCGGTTCGGAACACCCGTGCGGACCACGATCCTGACCGGTGTCGCCGTCGCCCTCATCTCGACGTTCGTGCCGCTGACCGAGCTGGCGGAGCTGGTCAACATCGGCACCCTGTTCGCGTTCATCCTCGTCGCCATCGGTGTGCTGGTCCTGCGACGCACCCGGCCAGACCTCGAGCGCGCCTTCCGCTGCCCCGGCGTGCCGGTGGTCCCGGTCCTGGCGGTGCTGGCGGCCGTCTACCTGATGCTGAACCTGCCCACAGCTACCTGGCTGCGATTCTTCATCTGGATGGCCATCGGCCTCGTCGTCTACTTCTCCTACTCCGCCAAGCGCAGTCGCCTTGTCACCGACCCGAACTACTCCCGTGAGGCCGACAGCACGAACAGAGCACAACGCAACCGGTGAGGACCGCCTCTGCCTCAGGCAACGTCCGCACCTGCCTGTGGGCGCGCTGTGGGTAACCTGCGGAGATGAAGCCGATCCACGTCGGCCTGGTGGCTGACCCAGCCTCGCCCACCGCGATGGCGCACCGGCTCTCCGACCTCGATCCGCCGGGCGGTGACGATGACGGCGCCTGGGTCATCGAGGTGGTGAGCGAGCCGTTCACCACCGGTTCCGAGGACGTCGACACCGCGTTGGGGCGACTGGCGGACGAGGCTCTTCGGCACGAGTGGGACCTCGTCGTCGGCCTGACCGAGCTTCCGCTTCGCGACCGTGACGGCCGGTACTTGCTGGTCGAGGCCGATCCGGTGCGACGGACGGCCGTGTTGTCGCTGCCCGCACTAGGTGGGGTGCGTGTGCATGCGCGCACCCGTCACGCCGTACGCGCGCTCGTCAGCGGCATGGCCGACCGGTCGCCGCGCGACGAGCACCGGGTGCCGCTCCCCCGCCGCCGTGGCCGCTGGCGGCTGCTCGTGGGCATGGTGCTCGCCAACCGTCCGTGGCTGCTCGTGCCCGGACTCAAGTCCGCCCTCGTCGCGGCGCTGGCAACCGGAGCCGTTGCCACGATCGACTCCACTGTCTGGTTACTGGCCGTTTCCTTGTCCTGGTGGCATCTCGTGGTTGCGACGATCGGCTCCGTCGCGCTCGTGGTCGTCTGGCTCGTGATCGACGGGGAGCTGTGGGATCGCCCGGACGACGACTCCGCCCAGGCTCGGGAGAGGTCGCGTCTCTACAACACGTCGACGCTGGTGACCCTCACCGTCGGGGTGCTCATCTGCTACCTCGTGTTGTACGTCGTGAACGTGGCGTGGGCGCTGTTCGTCCTCGACCCCGACGTGATGGGCAGCTACCTCCACACGTCACGCGGCTACGGCGACTTGTTCGTGCTCGCCTGGTTCGTCGCGTCGGCGGCAACCGTGGCCGGCGGCCTCGGCAGCGGTCTGGAGTCCGACGAGGCGATCCGCGCGGCCGCGTACTCGAAACGCGAGGAGCAGCGTCGCAACCGACTCGCGCACGAACCGACCTAGACGGGGCCCGTCGGATGACGCGGCTCGGTCAGGTGCGCCGGCAACCTCGGGCTTGCCTTCGAGACCGGTGCCCGCATGATGGCGGACGTTCCGGACCCCTGGAGCGGGTGGCCGAGCACCTCCCCCCATGAGGTCTGGTGGACCCGGCGAATCGGTGTGATGATCGCCACATCGACCGAGATCGTCGGCCGTGCAGACACATTTTCATCATCGCGTTCATATCTGGGGGAGCTCGGAGAGCCATGACAGCGGCGCTGGTTCGATGCCTCGTTGCGGCCTTTGGCCGGGTGGCCCCGTGAGTCTCGTCGATCGGGGGTGGTCATACATGTGGATTAAACGTCGTGTCCTTGTTGCCGCATTGTCGGCGGGGGTGCTCGCGGTCGGTCTCGGACCGACGGTCGGGACGTCCCCCGCCGGGGCGGCACCGTTCAACGTCAAGCACCTGAACAAGATCCAGAGCCGGCTGATCTCCGGTGAGCTGCTCGCCACGCTGGGCGGGAAGGGTGTCAGCACCAACCTCGTCCCCGGCGGCGGCGACGAGGACCAGGACCACGGGGCGGACGGTGCGGCGAACACGCCGCCCGACAGCATCGGTCCCAGCGTCGGGCAGGGCGGTCTGCCGGCCAACGTCGTGCCGGCCGGCACTGGAGCGTGCAGCCAGCGTCACGGCAGCAACGTGAAGATCAACCAGAACTGCCTCAACGTCTCAGATCCGGACCTGCAAGGACGCGGCCAGGCCAACAACGAGAGCTTCATCTCGCAGGACCCGTTCGACCGCAACCACATCGTCGCCTCCGACAACGACTACGTCCGCGGGGACGGGACCTGCGGCTCGGCGTACTCCCTGGACCGAGGACGGACGTGGAACGACTCGACCGTGCCTGACATCTTCACCCGCGGGCCTGGAGCCAACGCTCGCCAGTACTGGCAGGCCGGCGGGGACACGTCCGTCGCCTGGGACACGCGTGGCAACGCGTACCTGTCCTGCCAGCTGTTCAATCGTGGCTCGGTCGCCTCGAGCGACCCTGACCAATCAAGCTCGTTCGTCGTCTTCCGCTCGACGGGCAACCACGGCGCGTCGTGGAACTTCCCAGGCCGCTACGCAACCGCGTCCTTCGACCCGACCGGCACCAGCGGGGTCTTGGAGGACAAGCAGCTCATCGCGGTCGATGCTTCGCGGTCCAGCCCGTTCCGCGACCGCGTCTACGTCACGTGGACCGAGTTCGCTGCGGACGGCACCGCCTACATCTACGAGACCCACTCCAGCGACTACGGGGAGACGTTCAGTCCGCGGGTCCTGGTCAGCACGGACAGCGCGCTGTGCCCGACGACGTTCGGTGTGCCGACCCCACAGGGCCGGTGCAACGAGAACCAGTTCTCCGACCCCTTCACCGGACCGGACGGTGCCCTGTACGTCACCTGGTCGAACTTCAACAACGCCGTGACGGGCAATGACAACCGCAACCAGGTGCTGCTGGCCAAGTCAACCGACGGCGGCGCCACGTTCGGCGCGCCGGTCAAGGTCAGCGACTACTACGACCTGCCCGACTGCGACACCTACCAGGGCGACGGCGCCGACCCGGGGCGCGCCTGCGTACCGGAGAAGGGCACGTCGACCAAGTCGGTCTTCCGGGCGACGAACTACTCCTCGGGCGCGGTCAGCCCGACCAGGCCGCACCAGGTCGTGGTGACCTTCGGCTCCTACATCAACCAGCATTCCAAGGAGTCCACCGGGTGCACCCCGGCGGGTGTCTCCCCTGACGACGGCCAGGACCTCTACACCGGCGTCAAGAGCGGGGGCTGCAACAACGACGTCCTGGTCAGCGTCTCCCACAACGGCGGCGCGTCGTTCACCGGGACGACTACCGACCCGCGGTCGGCGACCTCGGTGACGCAGGAGCGCCGGCAGTCCACGACCGACCAGTTCTGGCAGTGGGCGGCGTTCAGCTCTCGCGGAACCCTCGCCGTCGACTACTACGACCGGCAGTACGGATCGGACGAGACGACGGGCTTCTCGGACCTCAGCCTCTCCGGGAGCCGCGACCTCACCCGCTTCGGCACCAAGCGCGTCACGACGAGCTCCATGCCGCCCCCGACCCAGTTCCCTGGTCCGAACGGCGGCCAGTTCTACGGTGACTACACCGGGCTCACCGTGACCAACGAACGGGCACACCCGGTGTGGAGCGACACCCGCGCCGTGGACGTGTTCCTCTGCCCGGACAGCGTCACCGGACCGGGCAATCCGCCGCAGTTGTGCACGGCGACCGAACCGAACGGACTCCGCGCCAACGACCAGGAGATGTTCACCGACTCAGCGAGCATCCCGACGTCACATCGCTGACACCGACCCCCCGGGCCCCAAGCCCGGGGGTTTCGGGTTCAGCCGCTCACTGCCGGAACGAGCATCGTTGCGCGCTCACATCGAGAGCCGCCAAACACCGAGGCCACCATCGGCTCCGTCATCCTCCCCTGACAGCACCCGGAAGGTCACCCATTCACCGGGGCGACGCCACCATCATGGCGACGGCGAGTCATGGCTCGAGCGGTGGCCTCGCGGCCGGATGGGGCCTGTCGTTCCTCCTGGTACGAGTGCTGACGGGCGTCTTCGACCCTCCCCGACGGGTATCCCAACTTTGATGCAGCAGCTCGGGGTGCTCCCTGCCTGCACCTGCAGCCCAGGCTGATCCTCATTACCTTCGCGGATGCCGGGACGCCGCTCCGGTGTTCGCGGTGCAGTTCACCAACGAGCGCCGACGTCGCTCACGACAGGTCGAGCTGGGCCATCACCTGGCTCCGCTCCTCTCCACCACGCAACCGGATTCTCCAGTTACCTCCGTGCTCCGTGCCGCAGGGGGTGGGGGGCCCCGTCGGTTTGTCAGGCGTGCACGCCAGGTTGAGCACCCGGGTCCCGACCACGGTTTGAGTCATGCTCGCCAGACGGGTCGTGGTCCTCACATCGAGCGACGTGATCCTGGCCAGGGCCCTTCCGGACGTGCCTGGGGACCTCTCCACGACACCGGACAACCGGTAGCGGAGGTAGAGGGAGCGCGTCGCTGGGAGCTGGAATGTCCTCGTCCCGTTCGCAGAACCTGCTAAGGCATACTTTGGTATCCGCGTGCCGTCGCTGGCGAGGTCCACCCCGCTGACCGACACCGAGCCGGGCGACAGGCCGACGACTCGAGGGGTGCTCAGAGTGACGGCGTACACCCAGGCGCGGCTGCGGACCCACTGCGTCACCTCGAGGTCACCCGACGGCAGCACGCGGCTGCGGACGAACGACGTGTCGGGCCTCAGATGGCCCGGCGGCGCGAAGTCGCTGTTGGTCAGGTGAGCCTGACCGTGGTTGGTCAGGTGAGTCTGACCGTCGGTGGAACGCCCCGCCGTGAGCCACACCACGCTCGCGAGGACAACCGCGGCGGCCGCCAGTGCGGCGATCTTTCCGCGACGGTGCGACCGCGCCTCTCGCGACGTTGTGAACGCAGCTCCTCCCACCGGAGCAACGGCTTGTGCGGCTTGCTCCGGTGCCGCGGGGGGTGCAGGCTCCGGCTCCTCCGGCTCCTCCGGCTCCTCCGGCTCCTCCGGCTCCTCCGGCTCCTCCGGCTCCGTCCGGCTCGCTCCGGCTGCTCCGGCTGCTCCGTGTGCGGGACCGCCTGGCGCGCACTGGGCGCCTGGGACGGTGGCGTGTCGTCCTTGAACGGCCACACGTCGTCCCACCACAGTGCCTCCGGATCGTGGGCCCCCCACGGCGACGACTCCACCTCTGCCTCTACCGCGGCGCCCTCGGTGGCCGCCTGCCCGGCGCCGGGTGACGGGTCCTCGGCCGCGCGCGCCATCCGCCCGACCGTCGGTGATCCCCCGGCGACGTGCGGTCGGCCCCCTACGTGCGCCGTCGCGGACCAGGGGGATCGCCCATTGCGTCTGACGGCGTTCGCCTTGCGCTTGCGGGTGGACTTCTTCTTACTCTTCTTCTTGGAGGTCATCGAACGTTCCTTCGGACGTCCTGCGCGGGTCGTGCAGTCACGACCGCGAGGTTCTGGTAACCGCCTCGGGCAGGGATGTAGGGACCGGCGCAGGTCACCAGCGTGAGGCGGCGTGGTCCCCGCGCGGAGAAGATCCGCGGGTGGCGCGAGAGCGTGCCGCGATGGACCAGTGCGAGCGACACCACGGAGAACGTCTGGCTCAGGTGGGCGGAGGAGAGCGTGATCTGTTGGCCGGGCCTGACCGAGAGCAGGCTCGCATAGGGCCCGAGGCCCTGGGTGAACGAGTCGACGTGGGCGGCGAGCAGGGTGGACCCGAACGGATCACCCAGTCGAGCACCGCCCTGCCACCAGCCGGCGATGCGGATGTCCTCGGGCACGTTGAGGCTGCGGGTGGGCACCTCGGGTCGGACCGCACCGGTACGTCGGGCCGGCACCGCGGGCAGCGTCGAGACCGCCGCGCCAGGGGCGCCCCGTGGGCCGGCGGCGTTGGTACGCCCGTCTTGGTCGCCAGTCGGGCCGACGTATGCCCAGGTGATCCCCGCTGCGAGCCCGCACAGGGCGGTGACCGCGACCGCCGTCACCGCCACCCGCAACGGTGCTCGCGAACGGTGCCTCGCTCTCCGCCCGAGCACGCCGGTTCACCCAGGACCGGCTCGGGGCGCGTCGCCGCCGGAACACGAGCAGGCCCAGAGAGGCGAGCAGCGCTCCAGCAGCGGTCACCGCCCAGACGGTGGGCATCACCGACGACGGATGCCGTACCACTGCCGTGGCCGGCGGTACCTGGAACGGATGCACCCGCACTCGAGCAGCCAGACCGGCCTGGCCGGTGTCGATGGTGGCCGGTGCCACGGCGCCGTTCGAAGAGAGCGCGGCCGTGTGGGTGATCACGTTCATCGAGTGGTCGCGTGGGTTCCCGACGGCGTACACCATGGTCACCGTGCTGGGCGCCAGGTCGACGTGCAGGGGACCGAGGATCGGGTTGGCACTCAGACCGGCCGGCAGCAACGCGACCACGTGGGTCCCGGCAGCAAGGTCGGCCGTCGCGAACTCGCCGTTCGCGATGTCGTGGAAGACGACCGTGCCGTCCACCTGCACGTCCGCGGGCGCCACCGTCGCCGTGTGCGCGATCAGGACGCGGGCCTTGCCGGGGGCGATGGGCGACAGGGGCGTCCGGTAGGTGTTGATCACAGGCTTCCCGTTCACCTCGGCCGGCAGGTGCACGACGACGTCGCTGCTGGAGCCCGGGGTGACCGTGACGGATGACGTCAGTTGTAGCTCGCCGGACTGGTTGGTGAACCCGATCTGGTGCTGTCCGGCACTCACGGTCAGCGGGCCGAGCACGGTACCCACCGACGCGTCGCGGTGCACGGTGTGACCATCCAAGGTGACGTCGAGCGTTTCCTGAGGCACAGCCTGAACGATGACGAGCCGACCCGGAGGTGCACTGGAACCGGCAACGGCCGGCCCCATCACGGAGACGACTCCGAGCGATGCAGTGGTCAGCGCCACCGCCAGACGGACAGAAGCGATCATCGGGCATCCCCCCGAGGTGCCGAGCGGATCCCCCCAATAAGCACCCGCAAGACCCGAAGGACAACACGTGGTCGCGACCCGGTCAAGGCCCGAGCAACCCACCTCACCCTTCAGGATGGGCGATTCCGGCGGGCTGTTACCGGCATCCTCGTCCACCACGGCATTCGAGCGAGCTAACGGGCGACCACGTTGTGTGATCGTCTGAGGCGTCGCGACCCAGCTCAGGTCTAGCCACGAGAACGCGCGCTCCGTCTTTCTTCTCCACAAGTAGCCGACGAGCGTGCACTGGGCAGGCGCCCCACACCCCTTGGCCCTTGCATCCGTGGCCGGTATGGGCGTTTGATCGTGACCCAAGAGTTTCAGCATCCGACTCGAGGGGGGTTACACATGAAGGCATCACGTATCGCTGTGCTGGGGAGCTCGGCAGTGCTCGCGCTCGCTGGCATCACCACGCAAGCAACGGCCTCGCAGGCCGATGCTTGGCAGAGCGTCTGCTCGGGCGGCGACATTGCCTCGGGCACGTACCAGAATCTCAAGGTGACTGGCGACTGCACCGTTCCGTCCGGCGCGGTGGTGAGCGTGGTCCACAACGTGAAGGTTGTGCACGGCGCGTCCTTCGCCGCGGATAGCGCACCGTCCACTGTTCATATCGGCGGTAACGTCGTGGCCGGTCCCGGCTCGTTCTTCGGGCTGGGGTGCACCGCCGCGCATGGCTGCGAGACCAGCACGATGTTCTCCGACGCATCGGTGGGCGGGAACATCACCTTGAAGTATGTCTTCGATGCCGCGATCAACGGTGTTGAGGTCGGCGGGAACGTCGTCTCGGAGGGTGGCGGCGGTGGCTTTGTCTTCGACCAGGGCGGGTTCGTGCCGTTCTCGGTCAAAGACGACGTCATCCACGGCAACCTCGTCGTGCGTGGCCTGAAGACCACCTGGTTCGGCGTGATCCGGTCTCAGATCGGCGGCAATGTGGTCTTGAAGTACATCAAGAACGACGACCCCGACGGCAACGAGGTCGTGCACGACACCATCGGCGGCAACCTGGTCTGTCGAGGGATGTCTCCGGCGCCGCAGTTCGGTGACGCGGTCGAGGACCCGAGTTTGCCCGCGGACTACCGCTACAGCACGGTGGGCGGTCGCGTCGTCGGCCAGTGCGGGTTCGTTCTGAAGCCGGGCACCAACCGCACATAACCTCACCCGCCTCACACGCCGGGGCAGAGCCCAACGAATCTGCCCCGGCGGCCAGCCACTCTGATCCCATGCTCTTCGTAGCTGGCGGCGCCACCATGGTTTGATCTGCCCCGCGGCGGAGAAGACCCCTCAGGGAGTCCCGTCCGCGCATTCCCCGAGCGCGCGCCGCCGCTGATCTGTTCTCGGTCGCGGTGAGCGCCGGATGCGTGGGTGAGTCAGCCGACGAACTGTCGGGCAAGGGCTGCGGCGGCGCCGCGGTTGGTGACGCCGAGCTTGGCGAGCAGGTTGGAGACGTGCACGCTGGCGGTCTTCTCGGTGATGAACAGGGTGGTCGCGATCGTCTTGTTGGTGGCGCCGGTGGCGAGGAGGTCGAGGACCTCGCGTTCGCGGGGTGTGAGGCGGCTTAAGGGTCCTTCGTGTGCTTCCGACTGGGGCAGGTGGACGCGGGTCCGGCCAGCGAGGCTGATGGCGCGGCGCTCGAGGTGGTGGGCACCCATGTGGTGGGCCGCGCTCCAGCAGGCGACAAGCAGTTCGCGGCCCTCGTCCCGGCCGCCGTGGGCGAGTAGTTCGGTGGCCAGGTTCAGGCGTGGCTCGAGGGCGAAGTAGGAGCCGAACGGCTCCGCCAAGGAGGTCGCCAGCCGGAACTGGGCGACGGCCGGTTCGCCGGCGTACCTGGCGGCGTAGGCCTCGGCGAGGGCGAGATGGACCCCCGGGTACGTCGGGCGCCATTCGTCGGTGAGCCCGGCGCTGTGCGGACGCCAACTGCCAGGCTGAAAGGCTCGAGCAGCTCCTCTGTCTCGACACCAGGTGTCGAGCGGCCCAGGCTGAGGGCCTGGAAGCCGATCCGTGCGACCGCGGCCGCGCGCAGTGGGGAGTCGGTGTCCTCCATCTGGGCCAGGTAGGACCTCGCGGTCTCGAGGGCGCCGGGATGGTCCTCGAGCATCACGGCGAGCCGGATCTCGTCCATGACATCTCCCGCGCCCGTATTCCCGCCATCCGCATCCACGTTCTCGTGTATGAGGGGGGTCGCAGCGGCCGCGTCGCCACGGGCCAGCAGCAGCTCCACGCGCCCCGCGGCTGTGGACCACCGTCGTGCCGACCAACCGGACTCGCTGAGCTCACCGAGCTCCTCGAGCCGCTGCTCCGCCTCATCGAAGCGGCCGCGCCACACCAGTGCCCTCAGCAGCGCGTCCCCGCACCAGGGCGGCTTGGACAGGTAGCCCGAGGGCTAGGCCCTCCTCGAAACCCTCACTCGCGACGTCCAGGCCACGATCGACCTGTCCGGCAGCCATGTACCTCGCGGCAAGTCGGCCGGTGGCCACGACCACGTGGCCGACCATGCCCGCTGTCCGGGCCACCGCTACGGCCCGCTCCTGCCCCGCGAGCGCCTCGCCGGTGTGGCCGAGGAAGGCACGGGAGAGGCATTCCCACCAGAGGGCATCCAGTTCGGCCTCGACGCAGCCCGCGCTCCTGGCGGCGTCGATGGCGCGTTGCGCGGCTCCGAGACTGTAGGCGAATTGGTGATGCCGGTACAGGTACTGCGACTGGGCGATCAGGGCAAGCGCCAGCTCCTCACTCGGGGAGTCGCCGGCGTACTCGACCGCCCGCCGGATCGCTTCCTGCCTTCCGACCATGGCCTCGGGCACACCCGCTACGCCGAGCGCGGAGTAAGCGCGAGAGGCGAGCAACCGCTCGGGGTGGGCTCCGAGCATGTCCACCGCCGTGCGGACCAGGGCGTACCCACGCTCCTCGTCACCCTGCTCGGTAGCCGCCTCGCCCAGGAGGAGGACGATCTCGGCCCGCCGGTGGCCGGCGACGGCCTCCGCGTCGGGGATCCGGTCCCACAGCGACAGCGCGCGTTCGAAGTGGTTGAGTGCCTCGGCCGCTGCCAGTCGCTTCGCCGCCAGTCCGGCGCGAACCGACGCCGCCAGGGTCCGGGGCAGGTCGTGGGCGGCGTTCCAGTGGAAGGCGAGACGGCTCAGCGCCGCCACCCCTGGATCGGCTTCGGCGTCGACTCTGGCCTGGAGGACCTCGGCGAGCCGGCCGTGGGTCCGGGTCCGTTCGTCGGGCATCAGGTCGTCATAGACCGCCTCACGGAGCAGTGGGTGCCGGAACTCCAGGGACCCGGCGGCCTGGCGCAGGACGTTGGCGTCCAGGGCCTCTCGCAGATAGCCCTCCATCTGGGCGCCGTCGAGTCCCGCGAGCTCGGCGAGCGTGGCGGTGTCCAGCCGGGTCCCGTTGACCGAGGCCAGGCGGAGCAGTGCCCGCGGGCCCTCGTCGAGGGCGTCGATCCGGGCCAGCAGGAGATCCGAGAGGTGATCGGGGACCCCTTGCTGGTCGTCGGCCCGGTTGGCGGCCAGGATCTCCTCGGCGTACAGCGGGTTGCCCTCCGATCGAGCGAGCACCGAATCGACTCTCGACGGGTCGAGCGGCCCGTCGGTGTGGGCTGCGACGATCCCGGCAATGTCGGCGCGGTCCAACCCGCCCAGATCGAAGCGTCGGGCCCCCGAGGCCCGGCTGATCTCCGTCAGGGTCTTCCGGAACGGGTGGCGGCGGTGCAGCTCCTCGCCGCGGAAGGTCAGGACCAGCAGCAGTGCCCCACGCGCGATCCGAGACAGCGTGGTCGCGAAGTCCTGTGTCGAACGGTCCGCCCAGTGCATGTCCTCCAGCACCAGCAGAACCGGACCGACGGCAGCCGCCTCGAGCACGACCGCGGTGAGGTTGTCCAACACTTGCAACGCCTCCGGACTCCGCGGTGCCTCCGCGTCCAGCAGGGTCTGCATCCGCCGCGCCGACGGTCGCGCGCCGAGGTCAACGACCCCGGTGAGCAGCGCACGAACCGCCTCGACCACGGGGGCGAACGACATACCGGCCTCAAGGTCGAGACAGTGCCCCGTCGCCACTGTGAACCCATGCTCGGCCGCCCGGCGTCCAAGGTCCGCAACGAGGGTGGTCTTGCCGATGCCGGCATCGCCCCCCACGAGCACGGTCTGCGGGCTTCTCTGCGCCGCGAGGCCGAGCGCCTCACCCAGCTCCCCGATGTCCCGTTCGCGCCCCAGGATCAGCGGTGTCCCGCTCGTTACTGGCATATGGTCGCACCCCCAGGCGTGGGTGGAGCAAGAGTCGCCCGATCAGCCATGCTAGGCGCCCCCGAGCACCGTGGCGACCGAGATCGCAGCGGCTCGGCACCCCGCCCCACCAGCCCGAGCCAGCGCGACGGCCCCATCCACACCGCGCGGGTCGAATGGACCCTCTCGTCATCAGCGGACTGGATATGGGTCAAGCCCGTGGCTTCTGACCTTTGACGGCCCTTAGGTGCCCCGGCCTGTGGGTCGCCCAACACCGGCAATCCTCCCGATGTGGGGGCCGGTCCTTAGCACCAACGTGGGAGCTCCACAGGCCGCACACCCCGGCCACCGACCAAGGGAAACCTCATGACCACGTTGTCGAACGTCCACCGCCACGTCCCATCGATCCGCCACCGCCGCACCGTCGCCGTCGCCGTAGCCACCGGCCTGGCCGGCACCCTGTTGGCCATCACGCTCGGCAGCGCCACCGCCATGCCGACCCGCGACGACCCACCCTCTGCTCGCGTTCCCGTCGTCCACACCCACGCCCACTACGTCGCGCACGGCTGCTTCATCACACCCCACACCTTGAACACCGCCGTCATCGAAACCCTGCCGGTCTGCTTCACCTACCTCCCCTGAACGTCATGACTGACCCGAACCCACAGCCGCCACAGCCAACACCGACGCCTCCCGCGCCGGTGACATTCGCCGGCCAGCGAACGCAGCGAGCCGACGAGGTTCGCCGCATCCGCACCGCCCACCGTCGTGGTCGTCGTATCGCTGCGGTGCTCACATGTGCGCTGCTCGCGGCACTTATCCTCGGCTGCAGCGCACAGGGGAACCAGCGCGACTCCGCTACACCCCCCTCGCCGGCAACGCCCGGCCCGCCCCCAGCCCGCGGTCTCCTCACCCTGGCCACCCACCCGTTCCTGACCGAAGAGGAGGGAAACCCGGTCCGACCCGGCGCTCCGCCGATCCCACTGTCCAAGTGCGTGAGCACCCCGCTGACCTGGGGCGCCGCCGAGTCCGAAGCCGCGACCTACGGACGTCCAGGTGAGCCCCGGTTCGGCAACGAGTTCGTGCTTCGCTACGACACCGTCGCCGAGGCACACAGCGCGGTCAACGACGCATGGCGCGTCTTCGTCGACTGCCCCACCCCGCGAAAGGTGGAGACCCTCCGTTGGGGTCTGCCGGTGTGGGGCCCTGGGTGGCACCTGGACGAGTACTTCGCCAACCAGCGTGAACGGTTCGCCACGCCCGTCGACACCCGGCTGTTGCGGAACACTGCCCAGCCGGTAGCCACGTACTCGCTCCGGATTGCCCGGCGCCAGAACGTCGTCGTCGTCGTGGAGGCCAAGGAGTCCGACGACCGGGCCGGCTTCGTCCTGAGTGTGGCGATGGCCCAGGCCACGGGGGACATGCAGCGCGAACGAGTCATCCTGTCGGCTGTCGGCGGCCGCGGCAGGTGGTAGCACCCCGGGAAGACGAAGATCGATCGATCGTGGCGTCGCGTCGGACGGATAACTGGTCGGCAGGGCTCGTGCACGCCGTTCGGAGGTCCTCACCGCCTGGTTTGCATCGGTCTGGTCCTTGCCCTCCCTCGGGGACAGAAGATTCTGTGATGAGTGGTAAACCTGCGGAAGCGGCAGGAGCGAAGACGGGACATGTTGCGAGTCACCCGGAGGCGGGGACGTGAGGTCCTCGTTCTCGATGACGGCCTCGACCGCCTGCGGGCGGCCGAGGTCGCGCCGCCGCCGGAAGAAGTGGTCGAGTCCTGCGAGGCGTTTGAGAGTTTCTATGCAAGGGAGTTCCCGCTACTTGTGGTGCTGGCGCGTGCCCTGGCCGGGGACCTGGCCGCCGAGGATGTCGCGCAAGAGTCCATGCTGGTGGCCTACCATCGCTGGTCTCAGATCGCCACCTACCCGAGCCCTGGTGGCTACGTGCGGGGGATCTGCGCCCACAAGGCAGTCTCGGCCATTCGCCGTACGCTCGCCGAGCGACGAGCGTTGCGGCGGTACGCCGCTGGGCGCGGCACCGAGCAGGAGGCGAGACCGCCCGACAGCCGCTTCTGGACCGAAGTGAGGCGGCTTCCACGCCGCCAGGCCCAAGCAGCGGCCTTGTACTACGCACTCGACCTTTCTGTCGCCGACGTCGCTGTGACCCTCGGCTGCGCCGAAGGGACGGTGAAGAGCCATCTGTCACGGGCCAGACACGAACTGGCACGACAGCTCGACCTCTCGGAGGAAGCACCATGACAGGCAACCTCGACGTCGTCGGTCGACGCGAAGGCCACGACCTCAGAGCGTCCACTGCCACCGATCCTGAGGACGGGCTCCGGCGCCTCTACTCCACCGACGCTCGCCGAAAGACCCGCACCCGCCTCACCGTTGTGGCGGTCGTGGTGGGCGCACTCACTGCCGGACTGGTTGGCCGGGGCGTTCTCACCCACGAGGACGTCGCCCCGGCGCACCCCACTCCCGGGGGCGTCAACCCCCCATCAACCCTGTTCGACCTCGCAGACCCAGTCCGCTTGGTCATCCCGCCCGAGGACAGCGTCGCCGACGGATTCCCGACAGCCACCAGACTGGACGTCACCAGCGGGGGCGGTTACTGGGGGGTGATCGTCGCGGAGAAGGTGCGTCCAACCACCACGTCAGGTCAAGCAGCGCACGGCGTGGGCTCGTCGCCCTCCGCACACCGAATCGCCGACTGGGTGGCATCACGGAGCTACTTGGACACCACGACCCCGCAACGCACCACCCTGGCGGGGCGCGCGGCATGGCAGGTGCGCGCCCGGATAGCGAAAGGCGCCGAACCGGCACAGGGGCGCTGCGGACCCCAACTCGTCGCCTGTTACCCGGTGATGTTGTCGGGATCTGGGACCACCAACGCCCGAGGCGACAGGTCAACCATAGGCATGTGGGGCGACGTCGTCGCTGACTGCACGTTGGTAGACCTGCCTTCCGGTACCGCGGTCGTGTGGTCGTGGAACTTCAACGCAAACCTGAACCTCGGACTTAGCACTAACCGGGGGGTGATCGACACCATCACCTGGCCTCACGACTGACCGAGGCCGAACCTCCTTGAACCCTGTGAGCCCGCCTTCCGCACGGGAAGGGGTCTACGCCTCGAACGAGGCGCCGCACGCCTGTCTTCCGTCTCCCCACCGGGAGCTGGTCCATCGAACGCGCGCCGACCTGAAGCCAACATCGACGGCCCGGGGCTCCATGAGCTGACCAAAAACCCCACACCCCGACGGTTCGCGAGCTGGGGCACCGCTCCCGACTCCTGAGCGCCCAGGGCATGCCTCAACAACACACGTAAGTCCACGAGGATCGAACGCAAGGAACGCGCCATGCCAAGAGATGCACATCGACGTCCGCCGATCAGCCGACGCTGGCTGCCGACTCGTTGTCAACGGGGCGACACGAATATCGCAGGACCCCCAACCGTTCACCGCGGCAGGCCGCGACGCGGCGCTCAAGGACGGCGAATGACCAAGCGCTGGTTCCTTGCTCTCGGAGCCATCTGTGCCGCGGCCATCCCGGCGATCACCACCAATCCCGCGCAAGCGAGCCCTCTCCATCCCAACGGCCAGATTGCCTTCGGGCGCGTGGACCCCACCCTCGACGACACTGTGCTCTACCGGATCAATCCAGACGGTAGCCACGAGCAACAGGTACTTCCGTTCGCGTTGGAAGGTCCCGTGTGGTCACCCGACGGCACACAGCTGGCCGGGGCGGGCGGCCCCGACGGGGCAGCCGCGACCATCATCAATCCGGACACGGGCAGCTTCCGGACCCTACCGATGCCGGACCCCACCCTGCTCACGTTCTGCTCGCTATGGACGTCCGACGCCATGCGGCTGGCCTGCGACGGCTTCAGCGAGACCGATCCAAGCCGCAACGGGCTCTACACCATCCGCGCCTCAGACGGACAGGGTCTTCGACAAGTGGTCTCGAACCCCTTCGGCGACGTTGCGCCCATGGCGTACGCCCCGAACGGCAGACGCCTTGTCTTCATCAGTCTGGATGCGGAAGGGAACACCAAGGGCCTGTTCGTCGTCCATCGCGATGGCACACACCAGCGGCGGATCGCTCCCGCCGGCGTCACCTGCTGCGAGGGTGGCTGGTCCCCCCAAGGCAACCAGATCGTGTTCGCCCGACATGTGACACCCGATGTGCACAGCTCCCTGTGGGTCGTTCACGCTGACGGCACCGGTCTCCGGGAGGTACCGGCCGACCCAGCCTTCGGCTGCGGCGGACCGAACGCCGACCCCAACGCGGGCGGGTGCTTCGACCCGCGCTGGTCACCCGACGGCACCCAGATCGTCTTCGGAAACGGCGACGATGCCCTCGGCCGCAACATCTACACGGTCCGGCCCGACGGAAGCGACCTCGTCCAAGTCACCCATGGCGACGCGTCACAATCGAACGAGGGACCAGACTGGGGCAGGCATCCGCTCACTCAATAGACAGGCAAATCGCTCGGTCATGCGAACAACTCGCGTACCCGAAGACCGCTTCGCGGCGGTACGACGCACCTTTCGCCGCGCGGCGACGGACGTGGAACCCAAGGCACTGCAGGAGGAGTCCCCGAACGGTCAGTGGGCCGTGACCAGGGCCGAAGAGCTGAGGCCGGCGGTGGAGGGCACGTCTCTGAATCCCTTGGTGAGCAACCAGATGGGGAGGAATACCAGCTCGAACAACCCACCGGGAACGAGGAGGAGCATGCCGGCCCCAGCGCTCATGTCGAGGACGCCGAGGAGGTCGAGAGGGATTCCGATGGTGAGTGAGGCGTAGCCCACGAGACCGAGAAGGGCGATGGGTCGCGGGACCAGTCGCGCGACGAAGAGCAGGTAGCAGAGGATGACGCCGCCGATGCCGGTCGGGACGTAGACCCACAGCAGGTGGTTCGGAACGACCTCCGACGTGGCCAGAAGGTAGGCACCGCAGGCTGCTGAGACGAGGCACTCGACAATCCTCAGGACTGGGTACCACACGGCGAGAGTGGGGTTGACCTGCTTCAGCACCGGGTACATCAGCAGGCCGATCGCGACGACGGCCAAGCCGGAAACGGTCATCAGTGCGACGCCGACCGTCATCGGCGCCCGATCCGGGTTGCCATCGACGAATGCTTGGATCAAGGACGTGCCGAACATGGCGCTGACCATCTGGACGACGAACAGCATGCCGACGGCCGTCGCAACTCTCCTCCTGGACAGCGGATAGCTCGTGATGGACCTCGGCGTCGACGTGATGCTCATGGCGGGACCTTCCGATGTGCGTCAGAAGCGGATTCGCGACGTCGTTTTCTAACGATGTTAGATTGGAGTACGGACGCTACTCTAACGGCGTTAGATTGTCGAGAGAGCTGCGCGTCGGCCATGACGCGAAGGATCAGCAGGAGAGGCGGGACCCATGGGCCGTAGGCCGAACGTGGTCGCCAACCGGGCGCCGTTGAACCTGGAACGGACTCTCCAGGTCGCGCTGGTCGTCGCGGACGACGAGGGCCTGGACGCGGTCACGATGCGCCGGCTCGCTCGCGAGCTGGGCGTCGAGGCTGCCTCGCTGTACCACTACGTGAACGGCAAGGACGAGATTCTGGACGGCCTGGTCGAGGTCATCGCCGCCGAGATCGAGCCCCCGACGCCGTCCGTGGACTGGCGGACGGCCATCAACGAGCGCGCGCACAACACGCGAGCAGTCCTACGCCGCCACCCCTGGGCCGTCAGCTTGATGGCGTCGAGGACGAACCCAGGGCCGGCCACTCTGGGGCTCCTGGAGGTCGGCATCCGGTGCTTCCGCGAGGGCGGGTTCTCGGTCCTCCAGGCTGCCCACGCGATCTCGGTGGTCGACAGCTACGTGCACGGCTTCGTGCTGCAAGAGGTCAACCTGCCCTTCCGAGACGAGTCGGAGCTGGCTGCCATGACGGGGGCCATCATGGAGACATTTCCCGCCTCCGAGTTCCCCTATCTGTTCGAGCTGACGGTCGAGCACGTCCTCAAGCCAGGCTATGACTACGGCCAGGAGTTCGACTCCGGGCTGGACGCCGTACTCGACGGTGTCGCTGCGTTGCTCGTCGCGCGGTAGGTGGACGAGCCCCCCGCACATCCTCGACCGTTCGCGGACCATCGAGCTCAGCCAGAGTCCCGGCGAACGGGCACCCCGTGAGGGGCATGCGGGCGCAGGCGAGATTCTCGTGCCCCTTGCCCGCCGCGACGTCACGAGTGGTGGACACGGCGAGTAGACAGGGTCGGTGGACACGACGTCGACGACCTTCTTGGTCTTGGATCTGACTGGCATCTTCGCGTTCGGGTTGAACGGAGCTCTGACGGCGATACGGGTCGTCCGTCTCGACATCGTGGGAGTGGTGACGCTGGGGATGTTCACCGCCCTGGGCGGGGGAGTGATCCGCGACATCCTGCTCGGCGCGTTGCCGCCGGCGACCTTCAGCGACTGGCGCTACCTCACGGTGGCGGCAGGCGGGAGTCTGGTGGCGTTCCTGTTCGGCCGGAGCCTGGACCGGCTGGGGGCCCTGATCCTGGTGCTCGATGCGGCGGGCCTCAGCCTGTTCGCGGTCAGTGGCGCGCTCAAGGGACTGGACTTCGGCATCGGTTTCGGTCAAGCCGTCATCCTGGGCACCATCACTGCCGTCGGAGGTGGCACTGTGCGTGACGTGCTGATCGGTGAGATCCCCTCGGTGCTGACCAGCGGCCTGTATGCGATCCCGGCACTGGCCGGCGCGTTCATCGTGGTCACCGCCGATCGCATCGGGGCGGCAGGTCTCCCGGCCGCACTCGTCGCGGCAGGCGCCTGCTTCGCCATCCGGATGCTCGGGGTGCGGTACGACGTACAAGCGCCCAGGCCGCGGGAAGCCGGGCCAGGAGGAAGGTGAGGAGATGCGACGCGATGAAGTGGAATCTGTTCTCAGAGGTCTCAACGGGATTCGTTCCTCGCAGGAGGACTTCTACCGTGACCTGCACGCCCATCCCGAACTGCCGCACCAGGAGCACCGCACTGCCGGCAACGTGGCTTCTCGGCTGCGCGACACCGACTTCGAGGTGCATGAAGGCATCGGAGGGACCGGCGTAGTCGGCATCCTGCGCAACGGCGACGGTCCGACCGTCCTCCTGCGCGCCGACATGGACGCCCTCCCGGTCCTTGAAGCCACCGGCCTGTCGTACGCCAGCACCCAGACCTCCGAGGACGGCACCCCGGTGATGCACGCCTGCGGACACGACGTCCACGTCACCTGTCTGCTCGGCGCCGCCGCCCTGATGTCACAGGCCCAGGAGGTGTGGGCAGGCACCCTGGTCCTCGTGTTCCAACCGGCGGAGGAGACGGCCGACGGCGCCCGGACCATGGTCGAGGACGGCTTGGTCGACCTGCTGGATCACGTCGATGTCGCGATGGCCCAACATGTCCTACCGCTCCCTGCGGGCATGATCGGGACCCGACGGGGACCGACACTCGCGGCCGCCGACAGCATGCGGATCACCGTCCACGGTCGAGGAGCCCACGGGTCGATGCCACAGGCCGCGGTGGACCCGGTCGTCCTGGCGGCGATGATCGTGGTCCGCCTGCAGACCATCGTGGCCCGTGAGGTCGCGCCGGGGGACACCGCCGTGGTGACGGTCGGGAGCATCCAGGCCGGCACGAAGAGCAACGTCATCCCCGACGAAGCCGTGCTCCAGCTCAACGTCCGCACCTACGACGAGCACACCCGGACAGCCGTCCTGGACGCGATCGAACGGATCGTCCGCGCCGAATGTGACGCATCGGGTTCGCCGACCGAACCTCAGTTCGAGCTCTTCGACCGCTACCCCCTGACCGAGAACGACGCAGACGTCACCGATCGGGTCGCCGCGGCGTTCACCGAAGTCTTCGCCGAGCGTGCGGTCCGGCTGCCTCAGCAGAGCGCGAGCGAGGACTTCAGCGACCTCCCCACCGCGCTCGGCGCGCCGTACACCTACTGGGGGATCGGCGGCGTCAACCCCGAGGCCTACCGGGCTGCCGAAGCAGCGGGACGGATCGCGCAAGACATCCCGGTCAATCACGCCGCCACCTTCGCCCCCGTCATCCAGCCCACCCTCGACATCGGCACGCGGGCGCTGGTGACCGCAGCACTCGCCTGGCTGCACCGCCCCTGAGCCACGCGGACCACGACAAGGGGGACACCTTGCGCGGCGTCATGCACCGACGAGGTCGAGGCGTCGCCCACCCAGCGCCGGAGGGTTGTGCGACACCGACTCGGCGCGTCGTCCTGACGGCCGGTTGCCAGGAGCATCGCTCGAAGATTGGGTAGCGTCGATGTGGATCATCCTGCGGGCTGGCGGACACCGGGTCCTCGGCGATCACAAGCTCGGCTGTAGCACGATCCTGATGCGGTCTCCCCGACCGGCCGGAAACCGCCCGACGCTGGCCGCTCAACGGTGCCGGTGGCCATGCGTGTGCTTGTGTCCCTCCCCGACCGCGTGAGACAGGTCGTTGACCGAGGCGTCCCGGCTCGACAGCGCGTCGAGGCCGAAGCTGCTCTCGATCATCGCCAGGATCGACGTGGTGTCGTAGACGGTGTGGTCCACTCCGGACCGGTTCATCCTCGAGGACAGGACCAGCGCCGGGATGCGGGTGCCCGGACCCCAGGCGTCGTGGGCGCCGCGGGTCTTCGAGCCCTGGCCCGGGGGCGCCACGTGGTCCCACTGGCCGCCGAACTCGTCGTAGGTCACGACCACGAGCGTGTCGTCGGCCTCTGGTCCGCTGGTGATCTGATCGAGCAGGTCGACGAGGTGGTCGCTGCCGTCCGGTTCACTCGCGTAGCCCGGGTGCTCGTTCTCCGCGCCGTACGGCTTGACGAAGCTGACCGTCGGGAGGGTGCCGGCGGCAACGGCGGCGGTGAAGGCCGTCTCGTCCTGGAGGTGTGTGCGGCCCGGCGTGCCCGGGGCGTAGTTAGCGAAGTAGTTGAACGGCTGGTGGTGGTACTGGAACAGCGGCCCGGGGTGACCAGCCGCCGCGTCCGCCCAGCCTCCGGCGTACCAGGCCCACGAGACGTTGGCGTCGGTGAGCTCGTCGCCGATGTTCGGGTACTGCGCGTCGTCGATGAGGGGCAGCCGCACGGTGCTCGTCGAGTGCGGCGGGCTGGCGGGCTGGATGGTGTTGACGGCGAAGTCACCGCAGGCGTCGTCGGCGCGGTTGGCACTCGTATCGTCGGCGCAGACCTGCGTCAGTTGGCCGTCGGTGACGGGGCCGGTCGGCTCGTACTGCGGGTACGCGTCCTCGCCGCGGGCGTTGGGTGCGCCGTTGGGCATGCCGTTCGAATCGATCACGGAGTTCGTGGCCCCGCTGGCGTTCGCGCCGTTGGCGTCGTTGGAGCTGGTGTCGAGCGGCGAGCGAGCCGCGATGAGCCACTGGTGGTTGAGGAACGACCCTCCGAAGGCCGCCTGGAAGAAGTGGTCGGCGATCACGTAGTGCGGTGCGCCCTGAGAGTGGAGGTAGTGGTAGATCGGAAGCTGCTTGGTGTCGTAGTAGCCCATGGTCAGCCCTACGGCGTCGGAGCCGCTCATGTAGCGGTCCTGCTTGCCGTTGTCGAGCTGGTACTGCTCCTGGTAGAAGCGGTGCACCAGGTCCCGTGTGCAGCCGCCGGGCAGCGCGCCCGGCGAGTCCTTGAGGACCCCGTTGGCAGGAGAGACACCGGGCGCGGGGCAGGTCTTGTCCGCGGGCCTGATGTAGTCGTCGATGCGGAACGGCTTGTTGGTGAAGTGGCTGGCCGCGATGTTGTGCGCCGGATCCGTGCAGGTCGTGCTCAACGGCGTCGGCGAGCTGAGGTTGACGTCGACCTGCTGGAGGCAGCCGTAGGCCGTGCCGTGCTGGTCGACCTGCGCGGCACGGCGGACCTTCGCGAGGCCTTCGACCTTGTCGTGCCCGACGCGGTCCCAGCCGCCGTACAGGTTGTCGAAGGAGTGGTTCTCCTCGTAGATCACGACAAGGTGCTTGTACCCGCCGGGCAGTCCTTCCTGCCCCTGGTGGCCGTGGCCGTGGTGGTGGCCCTCGGCCGACGCCGTTGAGCCGGCGACCCCCGCTGCTGCCATCGCCACCGCAGCCGCGGCGGCCAAGAGAGTCCTGTGCACCTGTACCTCCCGGGAAAGGGCCGGCCGCTGCCGGCAGTTCTCCCACCATTCCCCCGAAGTGCCGGCAGCGCAAGGTCGAGATCGAGCCCGCATGGCCCGGTCCGCAAACTCGCCGCGGGAGGTGCACTTGCATCGCATCGCATGCGGTCCGCGACCGACGCCCAGTCCGACGACAGTCTTGAACGCGATCGTCTGAAAGCCACTGCATTCTGGATGTAGACGCATCCCATGCGGCGCCGCGACAGCACTCCCCCTGCCCAGGGTCAATGAAACAAGCAATCGATGAGCGGGTGCGGGTGCCTACTGGCTGTTCATGGTCAGCGTGACGGGTTGTCCATCCCATCGTGCTGTAGGGCTGCCTGGCTCGATGGCAGGCAGTAGCCCCTGCCTTCCGCTGAATCCAGCAGTGCCCTTCCAGAGTCCCGACTGACCACTCTGCCCTGGACTTCCACGAGGATGTGATGTCCAGGTCGCTCAAGTCCTTGCGATGCGTGCAACAAAGGACTGTTGCCCTTACCCCGACGTCGCAGCGCAACCAGTTCTGACCTGCGGCCCTTTGCGCTGGGGACGGGCAGAAGGCCAGCGAGAGGACGAGGTTTCTGACAACGGAGGTGGAGATACCAAGGTAGTTGAAGGTGGGCCCGATGCAGTTGATGTCGAGCTGCTTCACTTGGGCGAGGGTGAGTTTCTCGACCGGTTTGATGACTTCGGCGGTCTCGAGGGTGTGCCTCTTCGCACAGTCGACAACCGGGGTTCGGTCGAGCCGATACGCCACGGTGAGCTTGCTAGCGGGGGTGTTGCGGCATTGGCCGACCTTGGGCGGCGGTGGCACATCTGCTCCCGTGTGCTCGCGTGGCGATGCAGGGGCGACGAGGATGTGGGTACGGCCGCTGCCCCAGAACTGGTGTCGGCCGAGCAAGCCGCACGCGTGGTGGCGACGAGAACTGCGATCAACCACGCTGACGCGCAAAAGGGTTTCGTCATCAGAAGTCTGCCTTCGGCTATGACTCGGCGCGCGCCGTGACAACTGATGTGACGTCCTCATCTAGCTGCTGTCCGGGTCACGTCGTACCGTCTAGATGTCGCGGAGAGCGTCCGAGATGGGGCGTCGCGCCTCGATCCTGGCGGGGCCGGCGGTGAGCGCTATGACGAGGACCACGGTGAGGATCGCCAAACTGATCAGCCGTGTGGTCGGCGGCGCGACCGGGTGTGAGCTCGAGAGGGCGTGGAAGAGGAGTGTGCCGCTGACGAAGCCGAGCAGGAGCCCCGCGAAGGCGGGGATGAGCTGGGCCAGTCCGAGGGCGGTGGCGCTCTCCGTGGGTGAGGCACCCAGGGTGCGTGCCACGGCCAGGGTGTGGCGGGCATCGACGGCGCTGGCCCGGGTGACGAAGACCAGGTTGACTGCGGCCATCACCGCGAGCAGCAGCGTGAGCGTGGTCGTCACGGTGTGGAGCTGGGCGGCTTGGGGGTCCGTAGGGCCGCCGGCGCTGCCGCGATCGGCGTTCAGGCTCGCCTGGGCGTAGAGCACGACGACGGTGCCGCAGACCGCGACCGCGACGGACAGGGTGGTGAGCACGGCACGCCGGGGTCGCCGGCCGGCGAGTCGCAGGCCCAGCAGAGCGGGGGTCGGCATCCTGGTGGACACCGCGACCACGAGACGGTTCCGACGGGGTGGGTGGTTTCCGTCGGTGAGTGCCCGCACCGTGCTGGTACGGGCGGCGCGCCACGCGGGTACTGCGCAGGCGACGACCACCACGGCGAGGACACATCCGGTCACAATGGCCCCCTCGGTCATCGTGAGAGTGGTGGCGCCGGCGTGACCGAGGAGACCGGCGCTCAGGCTCACCAGTCGGGGGGCGAGAAGGCGTCCCGCCGCGATGCCGAGGGCCGCCGCCACGAGTCCGATGGCGAGGTAGGTGGCCAGCAGGAGTCGGGTGACGAACCCCGGCGTCGCGCCTGCGGCCTTGAGCATGCCGACACGCCGTCCCTCGTCGGACATGCGACCGCCGACGAGGACCACGAGGGTCGCAAGGGCGAGGATGACCAGCAGGGTACTTCCGAAGACGACGGCGACACGCTCGTTGGCCAGCTGCTCGGCCTGTCGGCCGGCGATGTCCTGCCAGGGAGTGAGCTCAGGGCGTCCGTCGGGTGGGCCGCTGCTGGCGCCGACCGCCGTGAACGCCGGTGCGGTGTCGGGATGATGGAGCCTGAGGTACTGGAACCAGACGAGTGGCTCGTTGCGGCTGGCCGACGCCGCGGTCTGGCGTCGCGTGGTCCACACCAGACCGGGTTGGGCGGAGTGCCAGTCGGGTCGGTCCAGGATGCAGCCGATGGTGCACAGCTGAGGGTACGGCGGGAGAGCGGCCGAGACAGCGATGCCGACGACAGGCACCCGGCGTCCGCCCAGGACCACGCTGTCGCCAACCGCGACGCCGAGGGCCCGGGCGAAGGCTCGTTCGACCACGACGCCGGGCCCACCGACCCACCGACCGCTGACGACCTGGGGCCGGTCCACGTCCGACGCTGTGAGGTCACGCCCCTGCACCTGGGCGACGCCCCGGACGCCGCCGGCCTCGATCGGCGCCCAGGTGGTCGGAAACGCTCGGCTGCTCGCCGCCACGCCGGGGCGGGCCGCCTCCGCATCGAGACGTGCCAGGTCGGCGGCCGTCACGGTCCTGCCGGGAGCAGGGAACAGCACCGCCACCACGTCAGGCCCGGCGGTACGGTTCCGGGTCTCGGAGTAGGGGGCGGCGGTCTGACCGTGCAGGACCAGTCCGATGGTCAAGGTGGTCGCGGCGACCGACAACGCGAGCAGAAGCAACAGCGTCTCGGTTGAACGTCGGCGCAGATCGGCAACGGCCAGACGGGCACCGAGTCGGATCCGACTCATGGCCGTGCCTCACCGGAGAGGATGTCGGCGGCGCTCGAGGTGCTGGGGGCGAGAGCGTGGTCCTCGACCAGGACGCCGTCGCGCATCGACACGATCCGGTCCGCGGTCGCTGCCGTGCGCTGGTCGTGGGTCACGACCACCAGGGTCTGCCCGTTCGCGCGTAGACCGTCGAAGAGCCGCAGCACCTCGGTGGTGGCAGCGCTGTCCAGGTTGCCGGTGGGCTCGTCCGCGAGCAGCACCGTGGGTCGGTTGACTACTGCGCGGGCGATCGCCACGCGCTGCTTCTGCCCGCCCGACAGCTGCGCCGGCCGGTGATGTTCCCGATCGGCCAGACCCATCTCCTCCAGCACGGCGCGGGCGCGGCGGCGGGCACGACGCGTTGATGTCCCGGCGAGCAGGGCGGGGAGCTCGACGTTCTCCACAGCCGTCAGCTCGTCCATCAGGTGGAAGTCCTGGAACACGAAGCCGACGTGGTCGCGACGCAGCCGCGCCCGCGCGCCCTCTGAGGTGCGGTCGATCCGTCGTCCACCTACCCAGACCTCACCGGTGGTCGGGAGGTCCAACCCGCCCATCAGCTGCAACAGCGTGGACTTGCCGCACCCACTCGGGCCGGTCACCATGACCGCCTCGCCGGCGGCGACCTCGAGGTCGACACTGTCCACGGCGCGGACCAGCGCCTCACCCTTGCCGAAATGCTTCGAAAGCCCGACCAGCCGGACCACTGAGCTCACCGGACGCCTCCCCACACCTGCTCGCAGGCATCCAGCCAGCTGAGGTCGGCCTCCAACCGCAGGACGACCCCCTCCAGCAACAACGAGGCATCCGACCCGTCTGGCTCATCCATCGCTGCACGCTGCGCGTCCCGCAGGCGCCGCACCAGCTCCCGGCGCTGCGCGCCCACCAGCTCGACCGGATCGGCAAGCCGACCCGCCGCGGCCACCACCAGCTTGAGATGGAAGTTCGTCAGATCAGGACGCGGCCACGTCACATCTGTCAGCCACTCCTCGACCCGCTCCCGCCCCGCAGGGGTGAGCTCATAGGTACGACGCTCCGGGCGTTCGGCCGCCGCACCCCGCGTCGACGTCACCAGACCCGCTTGCTCCAACCGGCCCAACGTCACGTACATCTGGCCGGCGTTGAAACCCAGCGCCAACGGACCCAACGCCCGCTCGGTCCTGGCCCTGAGCTCGTAACCGTGCGAGGGCTCCTTCGCGAGCAGTGCCAACACGACTTCCTGCTGCACCCGCACCACCTCTAACAGTTATCCTTCGAGAAGGATAACTGTTAGACCTCCGAAAACAAGTAGGGATGCCGACAGCCACGACCGGGTCCGCCACGATCGCGTCGACAAGTCCGGCACCCGTCACCCCAATCTGGACACTAAATGGACATCAGATCAAGTCCCCTCGTCGGGCGGACGACGACGCGGACGTGGAGCTGTTTGGGCCGTCCGGCGCACGTATAGGGCGGTGTTGGGCGAGCGCCTTGCGAGCGCGCCATGTCCGGCGAAGTGACGCCACTCGACGTTGCTGCGGGCCAGAGGCGGGCGAGTCCTTGAACAGCGGCGTCAGTCCCCCACCCGGCCGGTGTCGTAAGCCCACATCGCGATCTCGACCCGGTTGCGGGCGCCGATCTTGGTCAGCAGGCTCGCGACATGGGTCTTGGCGGTCGTCAGGCCGATGAAGAGATCGGAGGCGATCTCGGCGTTGGTACGGCCACGAGCGACCAGCGCCAGCACCTCCTCCTCGCGGTCGGTGAGCGGCTCGATCGGTTGGGTACGCCGGCGCGACGGTTCTCTGGCAGCCAAGGTGGACAGGAGTCGCCGGGTGATGTTCGGCGCGATCAGGGCGTCGCCGGCGGCGGCGGCGTGCACCGCCTGGACGAGCAGCTCCGGCCCGGCGTCCTTGAGCAGGAAGCCTCGGGCCCCGGCCCTGAGCGCGCCGTGCACGTACTCGTCGAGATCGAACGTCGTGATCACCACGACCGCGAGCGGGTCCTGGACACCCCGCCCTGCGAGGAGCTCGGTCACCTCGATCCCGTCGAGGCCGGGCATCCGGATGTCGACCAGGCACACGTCGGGGCGGAGCCGACGCGCCAGCTCGACCGCGGCGTGGCCGTCGGCAGCCTGGCCGACGACCTCGATGCCGGACTGCGCGTCGAGGATCATCGACAGGCCCGTCCGCACCAGATCCTGGTCGTCGGCCACCAGCACGCGCACCGTCATCTGCCTACCTCCGTCGGCAGCTCGGCATCGACCGTCCACCCGCCTCCGGGCGTCGGCCCGGCACGCAGCGTGCCACCGAGCAGCTGCACGCGCTCGGTCATCCCGAGCAGCCCGAAGCCGTGGCTCGGCGACCGCGCCGGGTCGAGCTGTCCGTCGTCGGTCACGCGAAGCCGCAGCGTCCCCCCGACCTCGACGACCCGGATCTCCACACACGAGGCATTGCGCGCGTGCCGCAGGGCGTTGGTCAGCGCCTCTTGCGCCAACCGGTAGACCGCCGCGTCGACCTGGAGCGGGAGCCCGTCCAGGTCATCCGGCAGCTCCACCTCCACGACCGGTACCGGCTCGCGGCGGGCCAGGGACACCAGGTCGGCAACACCGGGCCGGGGGGCGTACTCGGCCGGCGCCCCGTCGCGGAGCACCCGGACCATGGCCCGCATCTCCGCGAGCGTCCGCGAGGCTTCCCCTTCGATGGCCGCCAGCGCCTCGAGCCCCGCTTCGGGTCGCTGCCCGGCCGTTGCCCGGCCCGCCTGCGCCTGCACGGCGATCGCCGAGACGTGGTGGGCCACCATGTCGTGCAGCTCTCGCGCGAGGCCGACCCGCTCCTGGCTGCGCACCTGGTCCAAAGCCCGGCGCCAGCTCTCGGCGCGGTAGCGGAATGCCGCTCCGCCCGCCGCCGCCGCGACCACGATGCCGAACCCACCAATGACGTCGGCAGGCCCGGCGGCGTCGGCGACCGTACCGATGACCGCAGCGACCCCCACCACCACCAGCCCGATCACGATTTCGCGCCCTGAGCCCCAGCGAACCACCGCGTAGACGAGTACCAGGACGTAGATCATCGTGTTGAGGCCGACATGGGGGGCCCCGCCCGCCAGGGTCGCCAGCCCCAACGCCATCGCAGTGCCCCAGCCCACCAGCACACAGGCCAACGGGTGGGTACGCCGCCACAGCAGGACCGGCGCGAGTCCGACAGCCACGATCGTCGCGAACGGCCGCCAGGCGATGTCGTCCCGGAGGACTCCCTCGAGCAGCGCCGTCACCATCAACACCCCGACCAGCACCCAGTCGCGCCACCCACGTGCGGGAGGGTCGGCTACGCGGGGCTCGGCCCACAGCGAGCGCAGGGCGGTGATCACCCGCCCAGCCTAGGGACCGCCCCGGCCTCAGGGACCGACCGAAAGAACGAGACCCCGCTCCTCTCAACGGCCGATGAGAGTCCGGCCTCGACGCCGATGCGTCCACGCCGCGCCATGGCGAGGGTTCTCACATGATCACTGTCGAGTCACTGACCCGGACGTACGCCGGCTTCACCGCCGTCGACGACGTCTCCTTCACCGCCCTGCCCGGTCGCGTCACCGGCTTCCTCGGCCCGAACGGCGCCGGCAAGTCCACCACGATGCGCGTGATGGTCGGCCTGACGGTCCCGACGTCCGGCAGCGCCACCATCAACGGAGAACGGTTCGCCGACCTCCCCAACCCCGGCCTGGAGGTGGGCGTCCTCCTGGACGCCTCCGCCCAGCACGCCGGACGCACCGGACGAGAGATCCTCACGATCGCCGCCGACACCATGGGTCTGCCCCGCCACCGTGTCGACGAGACACTCGAACTCGTCAGCCTGACACCATCGGAGGCCAAGCGACGCGTGCGCAACTACTCCCTCGGCATGCGCCAACGCCTCGGCATCGGCACCGCGCTGCTCGGGGACCCTCAGGTGCTGATCCTCGACGAACCGGCCAACGGGCTCGACCCGGCCGGGATCAGATGGATGCGCGACCTGCTGACGGACTTCGCCCGCCAGGGCGGCACCGTCCTGCTGTCCTCTCATCTCCTCCACGAGATCGAGGTCATCGCCGATGACCTGGTCGTGATCGGCAACGGCAAGATCGTCGCGTCCGGCACCAAGGACGAGCTGCTCGCCGCAGCGGGAACACTCGCCCGATCGACGTCACCGCGCGACCTCGCACACGCCCTCGAGCAGGCCGGGATCCCCAGCACGCTCACCAGCGACGGTTCGGTCCGCACGGACGCCGACCCCGCTCGGGTCGGGGCCGTGGCCCTGACCGCGGGCATCGCCCTCACCGAGCTCCGCGCCGCCGAGGGCGCCGGCCTCGAAGACATGTTCTTGTCGCTGACTGCCGACACCCAACGCGAAGGAGCTGCGGCATGACCACCACGATCGTCCCTCCCGACACCATCGAGGCCGAGCCGGCCCGACGGACCGCCCAGCCCATCCCGACCACCCGACTCGTCAAGGTCGAGCTGCGCAAGATGCTCAACACCCGCTCGGGATTCTGGATGCTCATCAGCATCGGCGTCCTGTCGCCCATCTCGGCCGGGTCGCTCCTCGTCCTCGGCCTCAACAGCGACGTCACCTACCAGAACTTCGTGAGGGCGAGCGGGTTCCCGATGTCGGTGATCTTGCCGATCATCGCGATCCTGGCCGTCACAGGTGAGTGGAGCCAGCGAAGTGGGCTCACGACCTTCACGCTGGTGCCGCGCCGAGGCCGCGTGATCGGCGCCAAGGCGATCGCGACCCTCCTGGTGGGCCTCGGCGCCGTCTCCGTCGCCTTCGCGGTCGGCGCCCTCGGCAACGTGGCCGGTTCCGCGCTCGCAGGCGTCGACACCGCGTGGGACATTTCGTTGTCCATGGCACTCCAGATGATGCTCTACAACCTGATTGGCATGGCCTTCGGCTTCACCCTCGGTGTCGTGCTGCGCAACTCCGCGGCCGCAATCGTGGGCTACTTCGTCGCTTCACTGGTCATGCCGGGCATCCTCGCGCTCCTGGCCCAGCTGCGCTCATGGTTCGAGGACCTGCAGCCGTGGATCGACTGGCACTACACGCAGGTGGCGCTCCTCGATGGCGCCACGAACACTGTCAAGGAGTGGGCGATGCTCGGCTCGACCACAATGATCTGGATCGTCCTTCCCCTCGCCGTCGGGCTGCTCTCCCTGCGCCGCTCCGAGGTCACATAGCCGACACGTACATCCACGAGCGAGAGTCCTCGGAACGGCCGTCGTGAGGAACTCGGGATAGGAGCACCCTCGGTACGAACTTGGGATTGAGCGCTAACGGCCTTGCGGAGGTAGCCAGGCCGAAGTCTCTCGGAGAGCGCCTCAGGTGGTCTCAACGAGGTCGGCTTCCTGAATGGAGGAACGGTCGTCACAGTCCGACGGCAGAAGTCCCGTGCATGTCGTGTGCGCGAACACCCAGAGCGCCGAGCTGAGCAACCCGCCATGCCATGGCGTTCGGTCAACGACTCAAGCGATAGCCCGTTGCCATGACCGGGAGACTCTCCCGTGCCGGCTATCGAGATGCACGAACCTCTCCGGGCAGCCGGCTCGCATGGGAACTGAGTCAGGACTCGGCGCGCTCCTGGGCCTCCCGTGCCCCGGCTTCCACCCGTTCCCGGTAGGCCGCCCAGTCATAGCCCTCGATAATGTTGCCGTCGCCGGCGTACCTTCCGGCGGCACCGTCGATCGACTCCCGCACGATGTCCATGTGTCCCGCGTGGCGGGCGGTCTCGTCGACCATATGCACCAGCATCTCCCCGAGTGTGACCGCCGCGTACGGTTCCGTCGGAATCCGACCCGGCGCGTCCAGGCCGAGCGTGGCGAAAGTCTGCTTCGCGTGCTCCCAAGTGGCGCGGTACAGCCCGACCACCCATTCCGAGGTCGCCTCGGGCCGGACCCACAGGTCGTCCTGCGGGTCGGCGTTCTCGTCGGTGCGGTAGTAGAACTCGGCTTCCCGCGGGAAGGGACGGCCGAACGTCTCCCCGAAGTACTCCGCGTGCAGGCTGGCCAGATGGAAGGCCACGCCGAGCAGGTTGGTGGCGGTAGGTGTCATCGGTCGGCGCAGGTCGTACTCCGAGAGACCGTCGAGCTTGTGCAGGACAGCCTGGTTGAGCCGGTCGAGATGATCGATGAGGTCAGACTTCAGCTCGAGTGTCGTCACCCGGTCAGGGTAGGAGGCGAGATGTCGTCGGGCTAGGAGATTGGCGACGCCTTGCCCCCACCAGTCGACGCATCGCGTCTCGAGTCGCGACGGGGTCGTCGGGAGGGCGGCTGGCGAGGCGAAACGGAGACCTCTGCGTCATTGTGGGCGCATGGTCGCGGGGTCTGAAACAGCCCGGGGTGGGCACTCCTCCACTCGGGCTATGGCTTGCTTGGTCACAGTCCGAGGTCGCGGCTGGTGGTGAGCTGGAGGGCTTGCGCGGGCCGGATGTAGCGCTCGAGGAGGGTCGAGAGTCGCCGGTGTCGAGTCTGGGCGGCGATCCGGTCGAGTACAACCACCGCCGCCCGCACCGCTCACTGCCGGGCCGGGTTACCCCGGCAGTGAGCTACGACACCATGCCGAAAGCGATGCCAGGCGACTCACGCGACCCCGAGACCCACGACCGGGTACGCCACGACCGCGTCGACAAAGCCGGCTCCGTCACCATCCGCCACAACGGCCGCCTGCACCACATCGGCGTCGGCCGAACCCACGCCGGAACCTGCGTGATCCTGCTCGTCCAGAACCTCCAGATCCGCGTCGTCAACGCCATCACCGGCGAACTCTCCGCGAACTCGATCCTGAACCCAAACATCGACTACCAGCCCACCGGAGCCCCCAAAGGACCCACCCGAACACCCCCGAAATGACCACCGCCGGACCCACAGTTGCAGGTCCGGCGGTTTCCGATGTCTTGAGACATCACATTGGTAGCGGGGGCAGGATTTGAAGCTGCGACCTCTGGGAGCATTCACCACGCTGCCGACGACTACCCATCAGGCCAGAATCAAGCCGATTCACGCTCAACGGTGCGGGATTCAGCCGCTCTGACACTGCCGACCTTAACCCACTGGCACTCCCCCGAGCTGTCCCAATCTGGACACTAAATGGACACATGATCAAGTCCTCAGCTGGGCATCTCGGGCTGCACGGGACCCTGTCGATCCGATCCACTGAGACGGCGCAGCGCGACTTTCTCCATGAGCGAGTTCGATCACGCGAGCAGGAGAATCGGGCTTATCTGCGGGTTCACGCGGTCAGGGCAACACCTTGAACCGCCCCGGATGTCCGGAGACTCCGGACATCCGGGGCGGTTCAGCGAACTCCGTTTCCTGTGTGGCGACTGAACCTGAGTAGCGGGTAGGCGGACCGGCGATGCTCTCAGAGTCGGGCCTTGGTCACGTGGGGGTTACTTCTGGTGGCTTCCTGCTGGATCCTTGGTCGGTGGCCGATGTGGATGTCGTGACCGCGATGGAGAAGAGCTTTCTCGGGGAGCTTTCGCCAGGTCTGGTGCGGGCCCTGCTGGCGGGTGGTCTCCGGAGCGAGTATCCCCCGGGCACCATCATCTATCGGGAGGGTTCGGCTCCGCGAACGGTGCTGGTGGTAGGTGGTTTGGTCCGTGTGTACATGAGCTCTCCGGAGGGGCGTCAGGTCACTGTTCGGTACGCGCGCAGGGCCGATGTGCTGGGGATCGCAGTCCTGGTAGGAGGGCCGGCCGACGTTGGCGCCCAGACGCTGGATGAATCGACTCTGTTCCGAATAGATGCCCCGGCGTTGGAGACCGCCGCGCGCAGTGATGGCAGAGTCGCCTGGGCGTTGGCGGAAGAGCTGAATCGCCGGCTGTATGAGAATCTGCGGCAGACCGCCATCAACGCCTTCGGTTCGGTGCGTCAGCGGGTGTCTATGCATCTGCTGGACCTGGCTTCTTCCCAGCAAGGCCCGCGCGGTCCGCTGGTCGCGCATGCCTCACAGCAGGAGCTCGCCGATGCGGTGGGTTCTGTGCGTGAGGTGGTCGCTCGAGTGCTGCGAGAGCTGCGACTGGCTGGTCTGGTCGTGACCGTGCCGGACGGCGTCCGCATCCTCGACCCGACGGGGTTGCACGACCAGACGTGGAACCCGACCGCCGGGGTGACGTGAGCTACCCCGACCGGCTACTCATGTCACAGACATGGCGCGAACGCTGGCGAATGCTGGCCCAACGGCCCGAATCGTTCGGGCACGCCGGCAATCGAGGAGACCACCATGTCCAGTTCCGCTACCACCTCGCAGGTGCACGGGAGCGCCACAGACCCGATCCGGGCGGTTTCGGTGATCAGCACCGGCAGCGTCGAGATCCACCCAGAACACGTGTTCGGCACGAGGAAGCCGCTCTACTGGTGGCTGCTCACCTCCCGCAGATGGCTACCGCCACGGCCGATCAACGTCTACGTCATCGAACACGCCAACGGGCTGCTTCTGTTCGACACCGGACAAGACCGCGCCTCGGTCACCGACCAGGCCTACTTCCCCAGGGGTCTTCCAGGAATCGTCTACGACCGGTTGGCCAGATTCCACATCGGCGAGGACGAGACACTCGAGGCGCAACTCGCAACCCTCGGCTACTCCGCAGCCGAGGTCGACACAGCGATGCTCTCTCACCTCCACCAGGACCACATCGGCGGGATCCCGGTGCTGGGCAACGCCGACCTGCTCGTCACCCCCGCGGAATGGGCACAGCTCGCAGGATTCTCCCCCGAAGCACGAGGATTTCTTCGAGAGCGCATCGACCTACCGGGCGCGAAGTGGAGCCAGGTCGAGTTCGACGGGACCAGCGACGCAAGCCTCGCGCCGTTCACCGAGTCGCTGGACATCATGGGTGACGGCTCACTCGTCCTGCTCCCGACACCGGGCCACACGGCCGGCTCGTTCTCCCTGCTCGTTCGGCGGCAGGCTCTGCCACCGCTCCTGCTGGTGGGCGACCTTACTTACGACGCGGCGCTCCTGGCACGTGGCCAGATCCCAGGCGTCGGCGACCGCGACCAACTCGCCACGACCACTAGGAAGGTGATCGCGCTGGCCGAAGGGATGCCCGGCCTGGTCATCCTCCCCGCGCACGACCCGACCGCGGCCCAGCGTCTGTCCGACAGCGCCTGATACCAGGAGGAGCGAAGATGAGGTTCACCAACACCATCACGATCAACCGTGGACAGGCTGCGGTGTTCGCCTACCTGGCAGACCTCAAGAACGTGCCGACCTGGAACTACGCCATTCACAAGACCCGCAAGATCACCACCGGCCCAGTCGACGTCGGCACGCAGTTCCACCAGGTCCGCACCGTCCCGGTCCATCGTGAGGAGACCCTCGAGGTGGTCGAGTTCGAACAAGACCGAACACTGACAATCCGCGGCACGCTCAATACGTTTCCAGCCAAGCTCACCTATGTACTTCAGCCCACCGGAGACGCGACCCTACTCATCAACACCGTCGACCTTTCCACGGGAGGCCCACTGAGGCTGGTGGCACCCATCGCGACTCGGCAGATCAAGTCCGCCGTGGCCGTAAACCTCGACCTGCTCAAGCAAGTCCTCGAAACTGGATGAACTCACTCCGCCTCGATGGCTGGGGTCAAAGCCTCGCAGCAGACCCAATGCGCCATACCTGAATCAGCCTCACTCGTTCCCCCAAGGAGACCACCCCCATGACTAGCCCACCTGACTGCCTGCCGACCTATCGTGTGCTGACCGGTCCCGACAACGAGCAGTTCTGCCGCCGGGTGAGCGAGGCTCTCAAGCTCGGCGACCGGCTCCACGCAGGTCCAACCGCCACCTTCGACGGGAAGCACGTCATCGTGGCTCAGGCCCTCATCTGGCCCGAGCCGTAGTGAGGCACTTCGCCGGACGTGGCGTCAGAATGACATTTCGACGCTCAGCTCAGGATCAACGGGTACGGCTACGCCCCAGACGGGATCGACCCGGAGGGCCCGCGGTGGACCGGCGCTCACGGCGTCGACGAGCGGATGCCGGTCGCCACCTTGGTGCAGGGCTGCAAGATCCTCAAGACCTTCCCGCTCTCCGCGTGACATGACCGCCAGACGTTGAAGCGGTACCGAGACAGCACTCCTGGGAGTCAATACCAAAGGACAAAGCGGTTCTTGATGCAGACGCCGACTCGGTGTGTAGGCACTGATGGCCGTTTCCTGCCCTGATGCGGGCGATCAATGGCAGGGAGAGCGCCGTCATCGGCGCGTCGATCCCGAACAACAAACCTGACCAGCCGTTCAGCCATCTCGAGACAGGCAGAGGCGGACGATTTGGGCCAGTTGGCGGATGTCCGGTGCGTGGCCGCGGACGAGCATCTTTCGTGACCAACCCTCCGTTGTCGAGGGCCCATCGAGCAGGGACGCGAGGACCGGCATCGGCATGAAGATCGAGATCACCGTTGAGTCTCTCGACCCGCCGTTGGGCTGGATCACCTGCCTGGCGGATGACGGACTGGATCCCGGCGTGAGTGAACGAGGAGTTAAGTTTGTGGGTTGGCTCGGCCTGCTCAGGGTCCTCGACGAACTGATCGGTGCACCGGGTCGCCCTCCCGGTCCGCCGTGACCTCCCGGCCCGCGGTAGGGGCGCCGCCGGGTAGCATCGCGACCATGACCGGGTCCGGGCCTGGCAGATTGATGCACGGCCGTGACGACGAGCTCGGCGTGATCGCCGAAGCGCTCGACGAGGTCTCCTCGGGCCGGAGCGCGGTGCTGCTGATCGAGGGCGAGGCGGGCATCGGCAAGTCGCGGCTGCTCAACGATGCGCTCGACCGGGC
>CAWHZH010000014.1:0-194105 GCA_963833775.1 uncultured Actinomycetota bacterium
CGGCGCCCTTGAGCAGGATCAGGCCCTTCTCGGCGTCGACCGCGTGGACGGTGACGTTCTGGGTGGTGACGGTGTCGTTACCCATGTGGCCGGCCATCCGGACGCCCTTGAACACGCGACCGGGAGTCGCGCAGGCACCGATCGAGCCCGGCTTGCGGTGGTTGCGGTGGGCACCGTGGGAGGCGCCGACGCCGTGGAAGCCGTGACGCTTCATCACACCGGCGAAGCCCTTGCCCTTGGTCGTGCCGGTCACGTCGATCTCGTCGCCGGCGGCGAAGGTGTCGACGGCCAGCTCCTGCCCGACGGTGTACGACGGAGCGTCGGCCGTGCGGATCTCGGCCACGTGGCGGCGGGGGGTGACCCCGGCCTTCACGAACTGGCCGGCATCCGGCTTGGTGACCTTGCGCCCGTCGATCTCGCCGAACCCGACCTGGATGGCGTTGTAGCCGTCGGTCTCGGGCTTGCGGACCTGGGTCACGACGTTCGTGGACGCCGCGACGACGGTGACCGGGACGATCCGGTTGTTGTCGTCCCACATCTGGGTCATGCCGAGCTTGGTGCCCAGCAGGCCCTTCACGTTTCGTTCAACAGTCATGTCAGGAGCCTCAGAGCTTGATCTCGATGTCGACACCGGCGGGGAGGTCGAGGCGCATCAGGGAGTCGACGGTCTTCGGCGTGGGGTCGATGATGTCGATCAGCCGCTTGTGCGTGCGCATCTCGAAGTGCTCGCGCGAGTCCTTGTACTTGTGGGGCGAGCGGATGACGCAGTACACGTTCTTCTCGGTCGGCAGCGGCACGGGGCCGGCGACCTTGGCACCCGTGCGGGTGACGGTGTCCACGATCTTGCGCGCCGAGGTGTCGATCACCTCGTGGTCATAGGCCTTGAGCCTGATGCGGATCTTCTGTCCCGCCATAGGTCTCTCTCGTCCTTCGTGTCGTGCTGCTACGTCCGTCCGAAGGGCCCCGGGCCGGGGCCGTCCGCTGCGTTCCTTGCCATCCCCACGACGCCGAGCCCCGACCCCCGAGGTCGGGCGTGTCGCGAGTTTTCCGCGGCACACACCACCCCTCGCGGGTGGACCTGCATCGTGTTGGTGGACACCCGACCTGGAGGCCGGGCCTTCGGGTCTCCGACCGACGTACGTCGGTGTGGTGCGGCCGCACAAGACCACCGAACCAGCGGGAGACGCGATTCAACAATCAAGTGTGGTGCCCCCGGCGACCCGCCGGAGCAACCGGACAATCCTGACAGATGGCCCCCGCATGCGCCAAATCGAGTCGGAAGGGTGCCGAACCAACGCCCCAGGCACCGTCACCGATGTCTCGACACGCTCGTGCGACTTCGTTCCTCAGTCGCGGCGCTTGCTCGACCTACCTCGCTGACGCCATGCGTTCGTTCCTCACGCACGGCTGCTCGGTACCTGACAGGATGGCGCCTCGCGGGGCGTCCGGACACGGGGCCGGCCAGGGCCCCAGGACGAGGGAGACAGCCGTGCCGGAGGACCAGCCACCACCGCCCGGGTGGGGTCAGCCGTCGCCTCCTCCCCCCGGCGCCCAGCAGCCGTTCCCGGCTCCCGGCGCGCCAGCTCCGGGCACCGATCGACCGGGCCCGACCCCCGGCTGGGGTGGTGCGCCCGGCCAGCCGCCCGGATCGGCGCCGCCCGGCTACGCACCGGGCCCCGCGCCCGGCTACCCCGCGCCGTACCCGGTCCAGCAGGCCCTGGCGGCCCACAAGCCGGGAGCGATCCCGCTGCGCCCGCTCGCGCTCGGCGACATCTTCGACGGCGCCTTCCGGATCATCCGCTACAACCCGCAGGCCACCGTGGGAGCCGCCGTGCTCGTCTCGGCGGTCGCGATGGTGATCCCCGTCGTGACCGGCCTGGTGACCGGCTCCACCGGGGGTCTGAGCTTCGACCCGAACAGCGACGGCCTCGACAGCGGCCAGGTCACCAGCCTGATCGCGGCCGGCGGGTCGCTCGTGGTCGGCAGCCAGCTGCAGTCGATCGGCCTGCTCTTCGTGTCCGGGATGATCGCGCACGTGACTTCGGCGGCGGCGGTCGGCCGCAAGCTGACCATGAGCCAGGCCTGGGCCGCGACCCGTGGCAAGCGGTGGCGGCTGCTCGGGATGGCCGTCCTGCTCGGGCTGGTGATCGTGGTGGCCACTGCGCTGGTGGTCGGGATCCTGCTGATCGGCATCTTCGCCTTCGACGCACCCCTGGGAAGCACGGTGGTGGTGGGCGTGGTGCTCGGTCTGTTGCTGGCGGTCGGCTACGCGTGGTTCTGGGTCAGGGTCCGGGCACTCGCCGTACCGACGCTGATGCTCGAGCCGGTCGGCATCTTCGGTGCGCTCCGGCGCGCCGTACGACTCACCCAGGAGCAGTTCTGGCGGCTCTTCGGGATCCTGCTGCTGATGGCCCTCGTCGTCGGCGTCGCGGGCGGCATCCTGCGGCTGCCGTTCAGCATCGCGGGCGAGGTGTTCCTCGTCAGCGACACCGGCAGCGGGCTCGGGCTCACCTTCTACCTCCTCCTCACCGCCGTCGGGGCCGTGGTCTCCGCGGCGGTCCTGCAACCCTTCCAGGCGGCCGTCAGCGCCCTGCTCTACGTCGACCAGCGCATCCGCAAGGAGGCGTACGACGTCGACCTGCTCGGCCGCGCCGGGATCCTGCCCGACTGATGCTCGCCGCCATCCCGCCCCTGGACCCCTCCGGTGACGAGGGACGGCGGCTGCTGCGTACCGAGCTCCTCCATCGCGAGTACCACCAGCAGGACATCTGGCAGCGCCTGGGTGCCTGGCTGAGCCGGGTCTTCGACCGCAGCGTGAGCGCGGCGTCCGGCTCGTCGGGCATCACCGTGTTCGTCACCATGCTGATCGGAGCCGTGCTGCTCGCTGCTCTACTGGTGCTCCTCTCCCGCCTGCGTCGCGACCGGCGGCAGCGGCTGCGCACTGCTCCGCTGCTGACCGAGGACCGGCCGTCCGCCGCCGAGCTCCGGCGCCGGGCCGAGGCGTCGCTGGCCGAGGGGCGCCACGAGCAGGCCGTCGTGGACGGGTTCCGGGCGATCGCCACGCGCCAGATCGAGCGCGGCAGGCTCGACGACGAGCCGGGCGCCACCGCCCACGAGGTCGCCGCGCGGCTGGCGGCGACGTACCCCGACGAGGGATCGCGCGTGGGCCGGAGCGCCGACCTCTTCGACGCGACGCTCTACGGCGACCGGTCGGCGACCCGCGACGACGCGAGTGCGGTGCTCGGGCTCGACGACAGCCTGGCAGGTGTCCGATGAGCTTCCTGGCGCGGCACCGGACGCTGGTGCTGATCGTCGCTGTGGGCGTGGTCGCCGTCGTGCTCACCGCCTGGCTGGGCCGCGACAACCGGACCTACTCCGACGCCCTCGACCCGCAGAACCCCGATGGCGACGGCGCCCAGGCCCTGGCCCGCGTGCTCGACGCGCAGGGCGTCTCGGTCGACGTCGTGCGCTCGGCCGCGGCGTTCGACCGGGCCACGACGGACTCCTCGACGATGGTCGTGGTCACCGCCTCCGACCGTCTCGGGCGCTCGACCACGCGGCGGCTGCTGGGCCACCAGGGAGACGCGGGGCTCGTCGTCGTCGCACCGGGCCCGGAGCTCACCGCGCTGCTCGACGTCGGGTCGTACGCCGTGACCACCACGCCGCACGACCCGGTGCCCGCCGGCTGCAGGCCGTACGACGGTCTGGCGCTGCAGGTCTCCGAGGCGGAGGCGTTCGACACGGGTGGCTGCTTCCGTGCCCAGGGCGGCGTCCTCCTCGCCGAGCCGCGACGCGGCCTCACCCTGCTGGGCGCCTCGAAGGCCCTGACCAACGACCAGATCCTGCAGGGCGACAACGCAGCGGTGGCGTTGCGGCTCCTCGGCCAGCGCACCCACCTGGTCTGGTACGTCCCCTCGCTCGACGACCTGGTGGGCCGCGACGGGGTCTCCCCCTCCAGCCTGCTCCCCCGCTGGCTCACCCCTGCGCTATGGCTGCTCCTGATCACCGTCGCGGGCCTGGTCGTCTGGCGCTCGCGCCGGCTCGGGCCTCTGGCCGTCGAGCCGTTGCCGGTCGAGGTCAAGGCGGTCGAGACGACCCGGAACCTCGGCCGCCTCTACCGGCGGGCCGGCGACCGGGGCCACGCGGCGGAGGCGCTGAGGTCGGCGTCCCGGGCCCGGTTGACCGAGCTTCTCCGGCTGCCCCGCCACACCGACCACGCGGTGCTCGCGGCGGCCGTCGCGGCACATGCCGGACGCAGCGTCGACGAGGTCGACCGCCTGCTCGGCCCCGATGCGTTCCCACCCGCCCACGACCACGACCTGGCCGACCTGGCCCGCCGGCTCGACGAGCTCGACAGAGAGGTGTCACACGCATGAGCGACCCCCAGACCGATGTCCAGACCGATGTCCAGACCGATGTCCAGACCGATGTCCAGACCGATGTCCAGACCGGCTCCCTGACGAGCGACGAGGCGCGCGTGCGCCTGGGTGCCGTGCGCACCGAGGTGGCCAAGGCGGTCGTCGGTCAGGATGCGGCGGTGTCCGGCCTGCTGGTCGCGCTGCTGTGCGGCGGGCACGTGCTGATGGAGGGCGTCCCCGGCGTCGCCAAGACCCTGCTCGTGCGGAGCCTCGCGGCCGCGCTGTCGGTGCAGACCAGCCGGGTGCAGTTCACGCCCGACCTGATGCCCGGCGACATCACCGGCTCGATGGTCATCGACGGCGCCCGTGGAGAGCTGTCCTTCCGCGAGGGTCCGGTCTTCACCAACCTGCTCCTCGCCGACGAGATCAACCGCACCCCGCCCAAGACCCAGTCGGCGCTGCTCGAGGCGATGGAAGAGGGACAGGTCTCGGTGGACGGGGTCTCCCACCCCCTGCCCCGACCGTTCCTGGTCGCCGCGACCCAGAACCCCGTCGAGTACGAGGGCACCTACCCCCTCCCCGAGGCCCAGCTCGACCGCTTCCTGCTCAAGGTCGTGCTCCCCGTCCCCGAGCGGGCCGAGGAGCTCGAGATCGTGCGCCGGCACGCGACCGGGTTCGACCCGCACGACGTGGTCGCGTCGGGGGTGACGGCCGTCGCCGGTGCCTCCGACATCGCCGCCGGCCGTCGCGCCGTGGGCGAGGTCCAGCTGTCTCCCGAGGTCGCCGGCTACGTCGTCGACGTGGCCCGCGCGACGCGGCAGGCGCCGTCCCTCGGGCTGGGCGCCAGCCCGCGCGGCGCGGTCTCCCTGATGCGTACGGCGCGCGCCTGGGCCTGGCTCGCGGGTCGCGACTTCGTGACGCCCGACGACGTGAAGGCGCTGGCCCAGGCCACTCTCGCGCACCGGTTGTCGCTGCGGCCCGAGGCCGAGCTCGAGGGAGTCGACGTCAGCGCCGTGCTCGCCTCCGCACTGGGCTCCGTCCCGGTCCCCCGCTAGCTCGATGGCCATCACCGGGCGCGTCCCACTGCTGCTCCTGCTGGGGCTGGCGGCGGTCGTGGTGCGCCCGACGGTCGGCACCATGTGGCTGTGGGTGCTGGCCGTGACCTTGGTGACGCTCCTCGACCTGGCCCTGGCACCCCCACCGCGCGGGATCACCGTGGAGCGGCTGCCCGTCGACCGGGTGCGAGCGGGTCAGGACTCCGCCAGCACGCTCGTCGTCGGCAACGACGGGGGCCGTCGTACGACGCTCCAGGTGCGCGACGCGTGGCAGCCGTCGGCCGGTGCCACCCGGAACCGGCACCGGCTCCGGCTCGGTCCGGGCGACCGCAGCCTCGTCACCACCCCCCTGCGCCCGACCCGTCGCGGCGAGCTCCACGCGCTCGGGGTCACCCTGCGCAGCCTGGGTCCGCTCGGCCTGGCCGCTCGCCAGAACACGCGCGAGGTGCCGGGGCGGGTCCGGTCCGTGCCGCCGTTCGAGTCCCGCAAGCACCTGCCCTCACGCCTGGCCCGGCTCCGCGACCTCGACGGCCGGTCGGCCGTCCGGGTGCGCGGCCAGGGCACCGAGTTCGACTCGCTGCGCGAGTACGTCCGCGGCGACGACGTCCGCTCGATCGACTGGCGCGCGTCCGCGCGCAACCGCACGGTCGTGGTACGCACCTGGCAGCCGGAGCGTGACCGGAGGGTCGTGCTGGTGCTCGACACGTCGCGCGTCTCGGCCGGACGCGTGGACGACGTTCCCCGCCTGGACTCCGCGATGGAGGCCGCGCTGCTCCTCACCGCGCTGGCCTCCCGGGCCGGTGACCGCGTCGACGTCGTCGCGGGTGACCGGCGGATCCGCACCCGCCTGCGCCTGGCGGGCGCCCGCGACGCGACGAACCGGCTGGAGGACGCCTTCTCCCTGCTCCAGCCCGAGATCGCGGAGGCGGACTGGACCGCGCTCGCGGGTGCCGTGCAGTCGACGGGACGGCAGCGGGCCCTGGTCTGCCTGCTCAGCCCGCTGGAGCCGTCCGCGGTCGAGGAGGGTCTGCTTCCCGTGCTGCCGGTGCTGGTCCGGCACCACCGGGTGGTCCTGGCCTCGGTCCGCGATCCCGAGCTGGAGCGGATGGCGCGGTCGCGCGACGGTCTCGACGAGGTGTACGCCGCGGCCGCGGCCGAGCAGACCCTGGCCCGGCGCCGGCGGACCGCCGACCTGCTCGGTGCCCTCGGCGTCGACGTGATCGACGTACCGGCGGACGCGCTGGCGCCCGCGCTGGCCGACCACTACCTCTCCCTCAAGGCGCGCGGTTTGCTCTGACAGGTTCGACTTGCCCGCAAGCGGGCTGCGCCGCTCGCTGCGGACCTCCGCCGCGGCTCCGCCGCGTCGGAGGGTCCTCGCTCAGGCCTGGGTGGCGACCCGGTCCTCGAGGAGCTGGGGGTCGACGTCGCCGGTGTAGCCCCGCGCGACGGCACGACGGCCGAGGACGAACACGTAGGCCAGGAAGGTGGCCTCGGCGAGGATCCCGATCCCGATCCGGGCCCAGGTCGGCAACGGGCTGGGCGTCACGAAGGCCTCGATGCAGCCGCTGATCGCGAGGACCCCGACCAGGCCGATCGCGACGGTGCCCGCCGTCCGGCCCTCGCGGGCGAAGGACTGGCTCCGGGTCAGGTCGCCCGGCTCGACCCACGACCAGAAGAGCCGCAGCCCGACACCGCCGGCCACGAACACGGCGGTCAGCTCGAGCAGGCCGTGCGGCAGGATCAGCCCCCAGAACTCCGGGCCGTGCCCGTGCCGGGTCATGATCGAGCCGATGATCGCCAGGTTCGAGACGTTCTGGAACAGCAGGTAGACCACCGGCAGACCCAACGCCCCGAAGGCGAGGCACAGCGCGGCCACCCACACGTTGTTGATCCAGACCTCGGCGGCGAAGTGGGTGGCGGCGTACTGGCTGTAGTAGCCGGCGAAGTCGTGGTTGACCAGCTGGTCGACGTCGCGCGGCGAGACCAGGGACTGCTCCATGTCGGGGTGGGCGAGCAGCCACCACATCATCACGAAGACGACGACCACGTTGGCCGCAGCCGTCCCGATCCACCACCACCGCAGCCGGTACAGGGCCGCGGGGAACCGGTCGGTCACGAAGGTCCGGACGCCGTTCCAGGTGCCGGTGCGCGTGCCCCCTGAGCGGTTGCGAGCCCGGCTCAGCACGAGCGAGAGGTAGGTGATCAGCGTGGCGTCGGGCGCCGCGGTGCGGATCACGGACAGGTGCGTGGCGACCCGCTGGTAGCGCTCGACGAGCTCGTCGCTCTCGCGTCCGTCGAGACGCCGCTTGCGCGTCAGCGCCTCGAGCCGCTCCCACTCCGCGTGGTGAGCTAGCACATACGCGTCCAGGTCCACGCCAGAGAGCCTAAGGTGATCGCGATGTCGACGCCGGACTTCGCGATGCTGACCCCGGACGACCTCGTCACGGGCGAGGCCGTCGCCCTCGACCTGCCCCCGGCCAGCGTGGGCGCCCGGATGGGCTCCGGGCTGATCGACGTCGCCGTGATGGTGACCGTCGCGATCGGCGTGTTCTTCCTGACGTTCGTCGCCACCGCGAACACCGACGGCGCGCTCCAGCACGTGGCGCTCGTGTGCTCCTTCATCGTGGTCTTCCTCGTCTACCCGACCACGATGGAGACCGTCACCCGCGGCAAGTCCTTCGGCAAGCTCGCGCTGGGGCTGCGCGTCGTCCGCGACGACGGCGGCACCGTCAACGCCCAGCAGTCGTTCGTCCGGGCCCTGATCGGGATCGTCGAGATCTACGCCCTGTACGGCTGTCCGGCGTTCTTCTGCTGCCTGATCAGCGCGCGCGGCAAGCGGATCGGCGACCACGCCGCCGGCACCTACGTCGTCCGCGACCGGGTCCGGCTCACCCTGCCGCCCCCGGCGCCGATGCCGGAGGCGCTCGCCGTGTGGGCCGCGTCCGCGGACGTCGGGATACCCCCGGTCGGCCTCACCCTGGCGGTGCGCCAGTACCTCGGCCGGCTCCCCGCGCTCGACCCCGCGTCCCGCGACCGGCTCGGCGCGATGCTGGCGACCCGGATGGCGGAGTACGTCGCGCCCGCGCCGCCGCCGGGCACCACCTCGTGGGACTTCCTCGCAGCGGTCAGCGCCGCCCGCCGCGACCGGGACCTCGCCCGGCTCCACCGCGACCAGACCCTGCGGGCCCGGCTCACCGCCCGCGCGCGATGAGGGACCCGGTCGCCCGGGCTAGTTGCTGGAGACGCTCATGGCCGCGCCGAACACGAAGATCAGCACGACGAGCCCCAGGCCGACGATGATCAGCACCGTGGCCACGATCCCGAGGATCCGGCCGATGTTGGCCTCGGTGCGACCGCCGAGCGCACCACGCGAGGCGTCGATCTCGCGGACCGTCCGGTTGCCCATGACCCAGGCGAACGGACCGAGGATCCCGCAGACGACCAGGCCGAGGATGCCGAGGACGAGCACCGTGATCGCCTGCGGGTGGTTCGGCGGAGGCGGGCCGTACGGCGACTGCATCGGCTGCTGAGGCATCGGTGGCTGCGTCATGGCGCCGAGTGTCCCAGGGATGACCCTTGTCCAGCGCCCGACGCGCGCTTACCGTCGAGACATGCCGGGTGGCAGCTGGGCCGGAGTGATCGTGCTCGCCGAGGTGACCCTGATGGGGATCGCCGTGGTCGGGTGCGTGCTCTACCTGGACCAGGTCATCGAGGTCGGCCGGCGGATCGGGCGTCGCCTGCACATCGTCCCGCCGGCCGCGCCGCTCGCGGTGGGGATGCCGATCGAGCGGATCGCCGCCGACCTGCGCCGGATCCGGCCGCAGGCCCTCCGGCCGCCGATGGGGACGCCGTACTCGCGGAGGCAGGCGATCGTGGCGGCGTACGACGACGCGCTGCTGGATGCCTGCCGGGCTCTCGGCGTGTCCACCGAGCTCGACCGGATCACCGACGCGCTGGAGCGCGAGAGCGAGCGCCTCCGGGCCGAGCACGAGCTCGGCAAGGCCGGCGTCGACCTCGGCTGAGCGCCGGTCGCGCCCGCTCAGGAACGTGTGTACGCGAGGTCGGTGATCGCGCGGCCGGCCTCGAGGCCCTTGCGCTCGAACTTCGTCACCGGTCGCTCCGCCCAACGCTCCACGACGCCACCGGTCAGGCCCGGCTCGGCGTCGAGCGCCGCGCGCATCTGGTCGGCGTAGTCGTCCCAGTCGGTGGCCAGCCGCCAGGTCGCGCCCGGGGCCAGCCGCGACGCGGCCAGGGCGGCGAACGACGCGTTCACGAGCCGCCGCTTGTGGTGGCGGGTCTTGGGCCACGGGTCGGGGAAGAACGTCCAGAGCCCGACCAGCGAATCCGGCGCGACGAGGTGCTCGACCGCCCAGACCGCGTCGACCGAGCAGAACCGCACGTTCGTCGCACCGGCCGCTGCCACCTCGGCCAGGGAGGCTGCGACGCCCGGCCTCCAGACCTCCAGCGCCAGCACGTCGTACGACGGGCGGGCGGCGGCGAGCACGCCGGTCGCCTCACCGACGCCGGAGCCGATCTCGACCACCACGGGCGCCTCGCGCCCGAACCACGTCGCGAGCCGGAACCCCGCCTCGTCGACGGCCTCGTCGGGGATCACCCAAGCCTGGTGGTGGGCGTCCCACGCCTGCTGCTGGCTCGGGGTGAAGCGGCCTCCGCGCCGCGAGTAGCTGAGCACCTCGCGCATCCGCCGGCCATCGGCGGTGAACCGGTGGTGCGGTCGCGCAGGCGGGCTCTGCTCGGGGGGCATGGGCGCCATTCTGGCCGAGCCCCGTGCGTGGCAGGATTTCGGGCGTGATCGACCCACGACCCCTCTGGGACTTCGACGATCCGGCGTCGTCCGGTGAACGCTTCCTCGACGCGGCCGAGCGCGCCGACGAGCCCGACCGGACGGCGTGGCTCACGCAGTACGTCCGCGCGCTCGGGCTGCAGGAGCACTACGACGCGGCCACCCGGCTCCTCGACGGCCTCGCCTCCGACGACCCTCAGGCCGCGACGTACCTCAGGCTCGAGCGGGGTCGCGTGCTGCGCTCCTCGGGCCACTCCGACGATGCGCGTCCCCACTTCGAGGCCGCTGCCGCGATCGCCGAGGCCGCCGGGCTCGAGGCCCTCCACATCGACGCGCTCCACATGGTCGCGCTGGTCGCGCCGGTGGACGAGCAGCTCGCCCTGAACAAGCGCGCGCTGGAGATCGCCCGGGCCGCGACCGAGCAGCGGGCCCGCGACTGGGACGCCTCGTTGCTCAACAACATCGGGATGACCTATGCCGACGCAGGCGACTTCGGCGCCGCGCTGGCGACCTTCGAGGAGGCGCTGGTCGCGCGCGAGCGGATCGGCGACCCCGCCCAGATCCGGGTCGCGCGCTGGATGATCGGCTGGTCGCTGCGCAACCTCGGGCGCCGCGAGGAGGCGCTGGCGATGCAGCGGACGCTCAAGGCGGAGCTGAACGACCTCGGCGACAGCGACCAGTACGTCGACGACGAGCTGGCGCTGCTCGCGGACTGACACGTCCTGTCGCTCAGAGGGTGTAGTCCAGGTCGTAGGTGTGGGTGCCGTCGTCGTCGATGGTGAGCGTGACGATGCCCTCGAGCCCGGCCAGCGCGCCCGTGCCGGAGCCGGGCACGACGGCGTACTGCAGCTCCCGCTCGTCACCGCGCATCACGCCGTACTGCTGGAAGGCGAAGCCGCCCTCGCGACCGTGGAGCGTGCCGCTGACCGTCTCCAGTGCGACGTAGCCCGCCCGACCGAGGGTCGGGTCGCCCGCGGAGAGCATCAGGCCGGTGCCGGTGCCCGTGAGGTCGCCGTGCCAGCGCTTGACGAGGTCGAGCCGGCCGATGCCGGAGTCGTCGGTCGGCTGCGGGGTGATCGTGACGTCGAAGGTGCCGTGGGCGTGGTCGGACATGTCCTCACCCTCTCAACCGGCGCCGACACCGGCGACGCCCGCTGCCCGGGCCGGCTCGGCGTACGCCACGGCGAGGGAGGCGATCGTCTCGTGGGCGTTCAGCCCGCTCGGGTTGGGCACCACCCACAGCTCGGCGCCGGACAGCCGGTCCGGCTGCCGACCGAGCGTTGCCTTCGGCAGGGCGAAGGCAACGCGGTAGGCCGTGACCCCGAGGACGGCGACCACCCGCGGCCGGTGCGCGGCGACGAACTCCTCGAGCCGGGCTCCGCCCTCGATGAGCTCGGCCCTGGTCAGCTCGTCGGCGCGTGCGGTGGCGCGCCGGACCAGGTTGGTGATGCCGATGCCCCGCGCGACCAGGGCGGCCAGGTCGGCCTCGGTCATGCCGGGCGGCGCGCCGTTCAACGGCGCGACCAGCCCCGCCTCGACCAGGGCCGGCCGGAACCGGTTGCCGGGGTTGCCGAAGTGGATGCCGGTGGCGGCGGTCATCAGGCCGGGGTTGATGCCGACGAACAGCAGCCGCATCCCCGGACCGGCCAGGTCGGGCACCTCGGCGTCGCGGTAGGACTCCAGCTCGGCACGGGTGAAGCGCGGCACGGCGCTCAGCCTCTCACGGCGTACCCGCGCTGCTCAGCGCCGACGGTGCGGGGCACGCCCGCGGACCGGCTCGTAGCCGTCGAAGCGGGACTCGAGCACCCCCTCGCCACCGGTCAGATCGGGCAGCTGACGCTGGAGCTCGTGGAGGCGTGCCGCCCGGAGCCGCGCCTCGAGGGTGGCGTAGTCGCCGTGCGAGGTCTGGTCCGTGACCTCGGCACCCCAGCGGCCGAGGAGCCGCTGCAGCGCCGGCGTGCTCTCGGTCGGTACCTCCAGCGACACCCGGAGCACCGGCTCGCAGACCCGGGTCCCGGCGCGGGCCAGAGCCTGCCGAAGGACGATCGGTGTCAGCTTCCGGTAGTCGAGAGCCGTCGGCAGATCACCGCGGGTCGACGGCGGGCCGTCCCAGGAGGCGTACGCGATGTCGGTCAGCGTGACCCGGCAGTCGGTGACGGCCCAGCCGAACAGGCCCCGCTCGAGCGTCCGCGCGACGTGGCGTTCCATGACGGCGGCGAACGCCTCGGCGCTCTTGAAGAGGAAGAGCGGTACGCCGCGCGACTGCACCTCCATCGTGAAGCTCAGCCCCGACCCGGGAGCGGTCGGCGAGATCCGCAGGCCGATCGTGGCGCCGTACGGGTTGCTGTCGGTGTTGAGCACCTCGACCGCATGCCCGGACCGGCGTGGACGCTCGACATGGAGGACGCTGGCGTCGGAGAACCTCGCCTCGACGCCGTACTCCTCGGCGAGCGTGGCCGCGAGGACCTCCTGCTGAACGCGTCCGTAGAGCGACACGACCACGTACCCGTCGTCGTCGCTCCGAGCGTCGATCAGCGGGTCCTGGTCGGCGAGCGCCGCCAAGGCCGCCCGCAGCGCCGGTCCCTGCTCGGGCCGGACGGCGGTCACGGAGGCCTCGAGCGTGGGCGGCGCGAAGTGGTGGTCGTCGGCGCCGCACGGGCCGCCGAAGCCGTCGCCGACCCGGACCGCCCCGAGCCCGTGCAGCCGCGCGATCTGTCCGGCGCCGGCCTCGGTGGAGCGGACCCAGTGCCCTGCCTCGAAGAGCTGGACGCCCGAGACCTTGCCGACCCGTCCTTCGGGCAGGTCGAGGCGCTGGCGGACGGCCACCGCCCCGGTGAAGACCCGGACGTAGGCGACCTTCTCCCCCGCGACACCACGCTCCACCTTGAACACGCGCCCCGACGGCGCCGCGGCGAGCGCGGGCTCGGGAACCGGGAGCAGGTCGGCGATGCCCTGCATCAGCTCGGGCACGCCGGCGCCGGTGGCGGCCGACCCGGCGTACACCGGGTGCAGCAGCCCGGCCGCGGTCTGCGCGGCGACCCCACGGCGGAGCCGGCTGGCCGAGCGGCCGCGCCCCTCGACGTACGCCGCGAGAAGGGCGTCGTCGTGCTCGGCGAGCACCTCCGTCTCGCGGTCGCGGAAGCCGACGTCGTCGCCCCGGTACGCCGTGAACCCGGCGGCGCGGCTGCCCGAGTCGTGGACCGCTCCCATCGGCAGGATGTCGGGGCTCAACCGCTTGGCCACCGACGCCAGCACGGCCTCGACGTCGGCCCCGGTCCGGTCGACCTTGTTGACGAACAGCAGGGTCGGGACGTGCAGGCGCTGCAGCGCGCGCATCAGGATCCGGGTCTGCGGCTGCACGCCCTCGACGGCCGAGAGCACCAGGACCGCCCCGTCGAGCACGACCAGCGAGCGCTCGACCTCGGCGATGAAGTCCGGGTGGCCGGGGGTGTCGACGACGTTGACGGTCAGGTCGCCGAGCGGGAACGCCACGACGGCGGCGCGGATGGTGATGCCGCGGCGACGCTCGAGCGTCAGGGTGTCGGTCTGGGTGGTCCCGGAGTCGACGGATCCCGGGCGGTCGATGACTCCCGCGAGGTGCAGGAGCCGCTCGGTCAGGGTGGTCTTACCGGCGTCGACGTGCGCCAGGATGCCGAGGTTGAGTGAACGTGCGAGCACGCGTGATCCCCTTGAGGTGGTCGGAGCAGAGCTGGGCGGTCACACGCGCTCCTCGCATCTGCTTGCCTCCTGGGATCTCGGGCCGGGCGGTTCCGGTCGCGGCCACCGTACGCCGTACCGACTCCTCACCTCCACGGGTTTTCCACAGCGGGCGGGTAGTCCCCGACGATCAGGTGGCCGAAACCGGGATATCCACAGCCGAATCGTCGGGGACTACCCCGCAATCCCGACACAAGAAACGGCCCCGGACCGAGGTCCGGGGCCGTTCTGGTGTCGCTGGTGGCGCGTCAGGTCACTTGCTGATCTTGGTGACCCGGCCGGCGCCGACGGTGCGGCCGCCCTCGCGGATCGCGAACCGGAGACCCTCCTCCATGGCGATCGGCTGGATCAGCTCGACGGCCATCTCGGTGTTGTCACCCGGCATGACCATCTCGGTGCCCTCGGGGAGGGTCACCACGCCGGTCACGTCCGTCGTCCGGAAGTAGAACTGCGGGCGGTAGTTGTTGAAGAACGGCGTGTGGCGGCCGCCCTCCTCCTTCGACAGGATGTAGACGCTCGCGTCGAAGTTGGTGTGCGGGGTCGTCGTGCCGGGCTTGATCACGACCATGCCGCGCTCGACGTCCTCGCGCTTGGTGCCGCGGAGCAGCAGCCCGACGTTCTCGCCGGCCTGGCCCTCGTCGAGCAGCTTGCGGAACATCTCGACACCGGTGACCGTGGACTTCTGCGAGCCCTCGCGGATGCCGATGATCTCGACCTCCTCGTTGATCTTCACGATGCCGCGCTCGATGCGACCGGTGATGACCGTGCCGCGACCGGTGATCGTGAAGACGTCCTCGACGGGCATGAGGAACGGCTTCTCGGTGTCACGCTCGGGGGTCGGGATGTACTCGTCCACGGCGTTCATCAGCTCGAGGACCGAGGCGCCCCACTTCTCGTCGCCGTTCAGCGCCGGGAAGGCAGCAACCTTGATCACGGGGATGTCGTCGCCCGGGAACTCGTACTCGGAGAGGAGCTCGCGCACCTCCATCTCGACGAGCTCGATGAGCTCCTCGTCGTCGACCATGTCGCACTTGTTGAGCGCGACGACGATCGCCGGCACGCCGACCTGGCGGGCGAGCAGCACGTGCTCACGCGTCTGGGGCATCGGGCCGTCGGTGGCCGCGACCACGAGGATCGCGCCGTCCATCTGGGCCGCACCGGTGATCATGTTCTTGATGTAGTCGGCGTGACCCGGGCAGTCGACGTGGGCGTAGTGACGCGCCTCGGTCTGGTACTCGACGTGCGCGATCGAGATGGTGATACCGCGCTGACGCTCCTCAGGGGCCTTGTCGATCTCGTCGAACGGCGTGAAGGGGTTCAGGTCGGGGTGCTGGTCGTGCAGGACCTTGGTGATCGCCGCGGTCAAGGTGGTCTTGCCGTGGTCGATGTGACCGATCGTGCCGATGTTGACGTGCGGCTTGGTCCGCTCGAACTTCGCCTTAGCCACTGTGGGCTCCTCCTGTTGTTGTCACTTGACTCGATGATTCTGCTGCAATGCCGACGATCCGGCCAAATGCCCCCGTCATGTCCGGGGGACCTGGTTGGCGACTACTCGCCGCGGACCTTCTTGACGATCTCGTCGGCGATGCCCGCGGGGACCTCGGCGTACGAGTCGAACTCCATCGAGTACGACGCCTGGCCGGAGGTCTTGGACCTCAGGTCACCGACGTACCCGAACATCTCCGACAGCGGCACGAGGGCGTTGATGACCATGTCACCGTGACGCTCCTCCTGCGACTGGATCTGGCCGCGACGGCTGTTGATGTCGCCGATGACGGTGCCCAGGAACGTGTCCGGGGTGATCACCTCGACGGCGAACATCGGCTCGAGCAGCACGGGCTTGGCCATCCGGGCGGCCTCCTTGAAGGCCTGGTTACCGGCGATCTTGAAGGCCAGCTCCGAGGAGTCGACGTCGTGGTACGCGCCGTCCTCGAGGGTGAACTTCACGTCGACCATCGGGTAGCCGGCGAGCACGCCGAACTCCATGGCGTCCTGGCCGCCCTGGTCGACCGACGGGATGTACTCGCGCGGGATCCGGCCACCGGACACGTTGTTGATGAACTCGTAGCCGGCACCCTGCCCGGTCTCGGGGTCGATGCTCGGCTCGAGGGTGATGACCACCTTCGCGAACTGGCCCGATCCACCGGTCTGCTTCTTGTGGGTGTAGCTGTGGTTCGCGACGACCTTGCGGAGCGTCTCGCGGTAGGCCACCTGCGGCTTGCCGACGGTCGCCTCGACGCGGAACTCGCGCTTCATCCGGTCGACGAGGATCTCCAGGTGGAGCTCGCCCATGCCGGCGATGATCGTCTGGCCGGTCTCCTCGTCGGTCTTGACCGTGAAGGTCGGGTCCTCGTCGGAGAGGCGTTGGATCGCCGTACCGAGCTTCTCCTGGTCGCTCTTGGTCTTGGGCTCGATCGCGACCTCGATGACCGGGGCCGGGAACGACATCGACTCGAGGACGACGGGGTTCTGGAGGTCGCTCAGCGTGTGACCGGTCTTGGTGTCCTTCAGACCCATCACGGCCACGATCTGGCCGGCCCCGACCGACGCGATCTCCTCACGCTTGTTGGCGTGCATCTGGTAGACCTTGCCGATCCGCTCCTTCTTCCCCGTGACGGAGTTCAGGACGGTCGCGCCGGCCTCCAGCTTGCCGGAGTAGACGCGGACGTAGATCAGCTTGCCGAGGTGGGGGTCGGAGGCGATCTTGTAGGCCAGGCCGGAGAACGGCTGGTCGTCGGACGGCATCCGCTCGATCTTCTCGTCCTCGTTGTTGACCTTGTGGCCCACGATCGCGTCGATGTCGAGGGGGCTCGGGAGGTACTTCACGACCGCGTCGAGCAGGGGCTGCACGCCCTTGTTCTTGAACGCCGTTCCGCACAGCACCGGGTTGACCTTGTCGGCCAGGGTGGCGCGACGGATGCCTGCCTCGAGCTCCTCCACGGAGAGGTCGTCACCGTCGAGGTACTTCACCATGATGTCGTCGTCGGCCTCGGCGAGGGTCTCCAGGAACTTCTCGCGGTACTCCTCGACCTGGGCGCTCATCGACTCCGGGATCTCCTCGACCTCGTAGTCGTCGCCCATCGTGGTCTCGCCGCGCCAGGTCAGGGCACGCATGCCGACCAGGTCGACGACCCCGAGGAAGTCGTGCTCAGCGCCGATCGGGAGCTGCAGCACCAGCGGGGTGGAGTTCAGCCGCTCGACCATCATGTCGACGCAGCGGAAGAAGTCCGCTCCGGTGCGGTCCAGCTTGTTGACGAAGCACATCCGCGGCACGGCGTACTTGTTCGCCTGGCGCCACACGGTCATGGTCTGCGGCTCGACACCGGCCACGCCGTCGAAGACGGCGACGGCGCCGTCGAGGACGCGCAGCGAGCGCTCGACCTCGGCGGTGAAGTCCACGTGACCGGGGGTGTCGATGATGTTGATCTGGTGGTCCTTCCACCAGCAGGTCGTCGCGGCGGACGTGATCGTGATGCCGCGCTCCTGCTCCTGCTCCATCCAGTCCATCGTGGCTGCGCCCTCGTGGACCTCACCGATCTTGTAGGTGATGCCGGTGTAGAAGAGGATGCGCTCGGTGGTGGTGGTCTTGCCGGCGTCAATGTGAGCCATGATGCCGATGTTGCGGACCTTCTTCAGGTCCGTGGTGATGTCGACAGCCACTGGGGGTTCGTTTCCTTAGGTAGGACTTGGTGACGTGGGGAGCGCGGTGACCACCGAGGTGGTCTCGCACTCCGCCACCACATCACCAGCGGTAATGGGCGAAGGCCTTGTTGGACTCGGCCATCTTGTGGGTGTCCTCGCGCTTCTTCACCGCGGCACCCAGGCCGTTGGACGCATCGAGGATCTCGTTCATCAGGCGCTCGGACATCGTCTTCTCACGACGGTCCGCGGCGTACCCGACCAACCAACGCAACGCCAGGGTGGTGCCCCGTGTTCCCTTGACCTCGATCGGGACCTGGTAGGTGGCGCCACCGACTCGGCGGGACTTGACCTCGATGGCCGGCTTCACGTTGTCCATGGCGCGCTTGAGCGTCACCACGGGGTCGGTGCCGGTCTTGTCGCGGCAGCCTTCGAGCGCGGTGTAGACGATGCGCTGGGCGACCTGCTTCTTGCCGTCCTTGAGCACCTTGGAGACCAGCTGGGTCACCAGCTGCGACCCGAACACGGGGTCGACGTCGAGCGGCCGCTTGGGAGCGGGACCCTTGCGCGGCATATCAGCTCTTCTCCTTCTTCGCGCCGTAACGGCTGCGAGCCTGCTTGCGGTTCTTCACGCCCTGGGTGTCGAGCGTGCCGCGGATGATCTTGTAGCGGACACCGGGGAGGTCCTTCACCCGGCCGCCGCGGACGAGCACGATGGAGTGCTCCTGGAGGTTGTGACCGACGCCCGGGATGTACGCCGTGACCTCGACGCCGCTCGACAGGCGCACGCGGGCGACCTTGCGGAGGGCGGAGTTCGGCTTCTTCGGGGTCGTCGTGTAGACGCGGGTGCAGACGCCTCGGCGCTGCGGGCTGCCCTTGAGGGCCGGCGTCTTGGTCTTCGACGCCTTGTCGCGCCGGCCGTTGCGGACCAGCTGCTGAATGGTGGGCACTCGGTGGTTCCCTTTCGGTCTTTTCCTCAGGCCCGGCGCCTTGCCGGGCACGATGATGCTGCGCTGTTGCTCTGTGTGCCGTGGTGACTGCGCGCGGCCCCGGGCCTGAGGGCCGAAGGAGGGCGTGCACAAAGGTCCGGACGAGCCGGACACGGTTCTCAAGGCTACCCGTGTTGGCCCTGCGGGCCAAAACGAGATGCGGCGGCGCCGAGCCGGCCCGAGCGAGGACGGTCCGACGCGACGCAGTCGCGGTGGACCGGCCGGAGCGAGCGCGAAGCGAGCTTGCTCGCGAGCCACCAGGATCGCCAACCCGAGGACCGGCTCCAACGGCGGCGCCGAGCCGGCCCGAGGTCACGCCGCGTGGACCGCGACGCCCTCCGGCTCGGCAGCCGCCGCGGCCTCGGCCGCGGCCCGGGACGGACGCGCGAAGAGCGCGAGCGCCAGCAGGACCCCGAAGATGGTGAGCAGCCCGCCCCCGATCAGGGTCCAGCGGGGGCCGAAGTGTTGCCCGACCCACCCGATGATCGGCGAGCCGAGGGGCGTTCCGCCCATCACGATGGTCATGTAGAGCGCCATCACCCGGCCGCGGAGCGCGGGCGCCGACTCGAGCTGCACGGTCGAGTTGGCGGAGTTGAGCATGGTGATCGTGCACACGCCGATGAGCGGGCACATCAGCGCGAACGCGACGTACGTGGGCATCAGGCCGGCCACGATCTCCGCAACGCCGAAGCCGACGGCCGCGCCGACGAGCAGGCGGACCCGGATCCGGACCCGGCGTGCCGCGAGCAGCGCGCCGGCCAGAGAGCCGACCGCCATCGCCGAGCCGAGGATGCCGAACTCGCCCGCACCCTTGCCGAAGACCTCCGTGGCCATCAATGCGGAGGTGATCTGGAAGTTCATCCCGAACGTGCCGGCGAAGAAGACCATCACCAGGATCATCATCATCTTGGGCTGGCTGCGGACGTAGCGGACGCCCTCGAGCAGCATGCCCGGCGTCCGGGCGACGGGCTTCGGGGAGTTCAGCAGCGTGGTGTCCATGTGCTCGAGCTGCCAGATGACCGCGCCGTAGGAGAAGGCGTTGATCAGGATCACCCAGCCCGTGGCGGAGGCGCCGCCGCCGAGCGCACCGATCATCAGGCCGGCCAGGGCCGGGCCGATGATGCGAGCGGTGTTGAAGGTGGCGGAGTTGAGGCCGACGGCGTTGGTGAGGTCGTCGGGGCCGACGAGCTCGGAGACGAACGACTGGCGCGCCGGGGCGTCGAACGCCGAGCCGATGCCGAACAGGAAGGCGATCGCATAGACCATCCAGACCTCGGCCGCACCGGTGACGGCGAGGACGCCGAGCACCAGGGAGGCGATCGCCATCGTCAGCTGCGTGAGCTGGAGCAGGCGGCGCTTCGGGAAGCGGTCGGCGATCACCCCGGCGTACGGCGAGAGGAGCAGCACCGGCAGGAACTGCAGACCGGTGGTGATGCCGAGCGCCGTACCGCTGCCGTCGGTCAGCCGCAGGACCAGCCAGTCCTGGGCGACGCGCTGCATCCAGGTACCGGTGTTCGACACCAGACTGCCGAGCGCGTAGCGCCGGTAGTTGGGGTTGTGGAGTGCGCGGAAGGTGGGACTCAAGAGCAGCTTTCAGTCGGAGTTGGCAAGTCGTTCGAGGATCGGCGCCGCGCGCCGGAGGGTGTCGCGCTCGTCGGCGGTCAGACCGCTGAGGCGCTGGGCCAGCCAGGCGTCACGACGGGCGCGGTCGGCCAGCAGGGTGGTGCGGCCCTGCTCGGACAGGACGACGACGACCTGGCGGCCATCGGTCTCGTGGGCACGGCGTACGACGTAGCCGCCGTCCGCGAGGGCGTTCACGATGCGGGTCATGCTCGGGGGCTGCACCCGCTCGTGAGCGGCGAGCTCGCCGACGGTGAGGTCGCCGTTGCGGAACAGGCAGCCGAGCACGGCCATCGCGCCCATGCTCAGCACGTTGTCGGGGTGACGCTCCCCCGCCAGCCGACGGCGCAGGCGCATGACGCTCAGCCGGAGCTCGCTGGCGAGCCCGGCATCGGTGCGGGAGGCCATCTCGACGGTGGGCATATCGTTAGCATAACTCATTACCTACGCTAACCATTCCTCGGGCCGCTGACCTGGCGATTGCGCGACGTCAGAGGGCGTCGACCTGGCGCTTCGGCGACGTCAGAGCGCGTCGACCTGGCGCTTCGGCGACGTCCCAAGGCGTCGACCTGGCGATTCCGAGTCCTGTCAGCGCCGGTCGAGCTCGCACCGCGTCGCCGCAACGCCAGGTCGAGGTCGTAGCGCGTCGCCGCAACGCCAGGTCGAGGTCGTAGCGCGTCGCCGCAACGCCAGGTCGAGGTCGTAGCGCGTCGCCGCAACGCCAGGTCAGCGGCCTACAGTGGGCGCATGGAGCTGCGCGACGACCAGCCGATGAGCCACGCCTTCGGCAAACGCACCTACATCGTGGCCGACGTGGAGCCCCTCGACGTGGACGGCGTCCGCACCGTGCAGGTCGGCGTCGCGCTCTGGGTGGTCGGCTTCGTCGCGATGCTGCCGTTCTACGGCCGGCTCCAGGACGCCGGGCACGCCTGGATGCTGTGGACCTGTGCCGCCGGCTCCGGCCTCGGCCTGCTCGGCCTGGAGTACTGCCGCCGTCGACGGAACGCCCGCACGCTGCGGGACGACCCGGAGGTCTAGAAGCGCTCGAGCTCGGCGTCGATGTCGTCGACGACGGGGTCGGGCAGCGGGATCGGCTCGTGCCGCTTGGCCAGGCGGACCTCGGAGTGGGCACCGCAGCCGTGGCCGAACGCCACCACTCGGCCGTCGTCGTTGGCATCGCCGTTGGCGCAGACGCCGAAGGTCTCCGCGAGTGAGCCGTTGAGGCGCACCAGGAAGCCGCAGGTCGAGCAGGGCTCGGGTGCCGACTGCGCGAGGAGCGTCTCGGGCCCGGAGTCGCCGTCGTACCACCGCTGCGCCGCCAGCTCGTGCCCCTCCGGGGAGAGCGTCCGGATCCGGCCGAGGCCGAGGTCCTGGGCGACCTGGCGGACCTGGGTCTTCGCGTCGGTGTCGAGAGGGTCGTCGCCGAAGGAGTACGTCGGGACCAGCCGCGGGTCGTCGTCGGCCACCGGCAGCAGGTCGCCGGGCGAGAGGTCACCGGGCTTGATCCGCTCGCGGTAGGGCACCCACTCCGGGGCGGTGATCGCCTCGGGACCGGGGATCAGCACGATCTCGTCGACGGTGACGACCTTCTGGCGCTTGGCGCGCGCCACGGTCACCGACCAGCGCCACCCGAGATAGCCGGGCTTGCGGCACTCGAAGAGGTGCGTCGCCACCCGCTCGGCCTCCGGCTCGGCGCCGAGATGGTCCCCGACCTCGGACTCGTCGACCTCGGTGAGCAGCGCCTCGCGGGCCGCATCGACCGCCGTCACGACCGCGGCGTCGGCCTTGACCGTCCGCCCGCGCTCGGCCACCACGGTCTCCTCGGCACCAGTCATGACGCCCATGATGACGGATGCGGCGGGCTCTGTCAGATCCCTCTCGGGGAACGCCGCCTGGGGAGCAAGCTCGCTACCCCGCTCCGGCATGCTAGAGACATGACAACGCCCGGGGAGTCGGACCGCCGTTCGCGGCGCGACTCCGTGAGCTCGGGCGCCAAGGTCACCGGTCGTGGGATCCGCTCGGTGGGCCGCGGCGCCGGCCGGTTCGGCGGCGCTGCCTACCGTACGGCGCGCCGCGCGGCCGGGGCCGAGGGCGCCGACAGCAGTGGGCTGGCCCGCCTGATCGAGCTCGGGGCGCTCAACGCGGCCGCCGACGCCGCCGTGGCCATCTCGCTGGCCGGAACACTTTTCTTCCAGGTCCCGGCCGGCGAGGCCCGCGGCCAGGTGTCGTTGTTCCTCGGGTTGACGATGCTCCCGTTCGCGGTCGTGGCGCCGCTGATCGGTCCGATGCTCGACCGGTTCGGCAACGGCCGGCGCTGGTCGATCGGTTTCACCATGGCGGGGCGCGCCTTCCTCTGCTGGGTCCTGGCCGGCGCGGTGAAGCACGACTCGGCCTGGCTGTTCCCGGCGGCGCTCGGCGTGCTGGTCGCCTCGAAGGCCTACAACGTGCTGCGGGCTGCCGCGGTGCCTCGCGTCCTCCCCGAGGGCCTGACCCTCGTGTCCGCCAACGCACGCACCTCCATGGCGGGTGTGGTCGGTGTCGCGATCTCCGCGCCGATCGCGGCCGGGGCGGCCATGGTGGGCCCGGAGTGGGCGCTGCGCTACGCCTTCGTGGTCTTCGTGGCCGCCACCATCCTGGCGATCCGGCTGCCGGCGAGGGTCGACTCCAGCCAGGGTGAGGAGGCGCTCGGCTTCCTGAGCGGCCAGCGCACCGACGAGGCGCCGGCCACCGGTCAGGGGGGCAAGGTCCGGATCCCGGCCTCGATGGCCTTCGCCCTGCGCGCCAACTGTGGCCCGCGGTGGCTCTCGGGCTTCCTCACGCTGTTCATGGCGTTCCTGTTGCGCGAGCACCCGATCGGGGGTCACTCCCCCCAGCTCCTGCTCGCGCTCGTGATCGGTTCCGCCGGCGTCGGCAACGTGGCGGGCATCGCCGCCGGCTCCTTCATCAAGCGCATCCACCCACGACTCACGGTGGTGCTGGCGCTGCTGGCCGATGCCGCGGCGATCACCTTCGCCGCGCTCTTCTACGGGCTCGTGTCGTTGGTGATCCTCGGGTTCACGGCCGGCCTGGCCCAGTGCCTGGCCAAGCTGTCGCTCGACTCCACCATCCAGCGCGACGTGCCGGAACGGGTGCAGACCTCGGCCTTCGCCCGGAGCGACACGACCCTGCAGCTGGCGTGGGTGATCGGCGGCTTCGTCGGCATCGCGATGCCGCTCCAGCCCCGGCTCGGACTCATCGTCGCGGCCGTCGTCCTGCTGGCGTGGTCGGTCTTCGTGCTGGCGAACCCGTTTCGGCGTACGACGGCGAAGCAACCCGCCGCCACGGCGGCCTGACCGCGACCGGGTGTCGAGCAGCGCTCAGAGCTCCAGCTCGTCGGCCAGGGCACGCAGCAGCTTGGCGGTCGGCTTCGCCTGCCGTGCATCGGGGTGACGGCCGTGCTGGTAGGCCTCGCCGACGCCGTCCAGGAGCCGGATCAGGTCCTCGACGATCGGGGCCATCTCCTCGGGCGACTTGCGGCGGGCGTGCGACTGGTTGCGCACGACCGAGGCCGGAGCGTCGAGCACCCGCACCTGGAGCGCCTGGTCACCACGTCGTCCCTGGGCGATGCCGAACTCCACCCGGGTGCCGGCCTTGAGCGTGCTCAGACCCGACGGCAGAGCATCGTTGCGCACGTAGACGTCGGGCCCGTCGTCCTGCGACAGGAACCCGAAGCCCTTCTCGGCGTCGTACCACTTCACCTTGCCAGTCGGCACGTTCATCCCTCTTCTGGTGCGCGTTCGTCGGCGCCCGTTCGCCCGGGCGCCGGGCAAGCCTAGGCGGGTGCCCCTCGCAGTATCCAACCGATTGGCGCTCGGAGGTCAGGCCAGGCGGGCGGCGACCACCTGGTCGAGCACGTCGAGCGGCAGGGAACCGCTCTCGAGCACCGCGGAGTGGAACTTCTTGACGTCGAAACGGTCGCCCTGGCGCTGCTCGGCCTCGGCCCGCATCCGCTGGATCTCGAGCCGGCCGATCATGTACGACGTGGCCTGGCCGGGGTTGCAGATGTAGCGGTCGACCTCGGGCCGGCAAACCCCTTCGGTGAGGGGCGAGTTGGCGACCATGTAGTCGATCGCCTGCTGGCGGCTCCACCCGAGCGCATGGAGGCCGGTGTCCACGACCAGCCGGCAGGCGCGCATCGAGTCGGCGCTGTACATCCCCATCCGGTCGACGGACGACGAGTAGAGACCCATCTCGTCCGAGAGCCGCTCGGTGTAGAGGCCCCACCCCTCGGCGTACGCCGAGCTGTGGAGGTGCTTGCGGAACTCCGGCATCGAGTCGGGCAGCTCCGAGGCGATCGCGAGCTGGAGGTGGTGGCCCGGCACGCCCTCGTGGAAGGCCATCGCCTCGAGCTCGAACCGACCCCACGACGACGCGTCGTCGGTGTTGACGAAGAACGTGCCGCCCCGGGAGCCGTCGGTGGCGGGCGGGAAGTAGAAGGCCTTCGGCCCCACCTCGGTGCCCTGGACCGCGCACGGTGCCTGCGGCACCACCTCGAACCAGTCGGCCATGGCGGCCTCCGCACGGGCCAGCGCGATCCGCGACTGGTCCACGAGCTCGTCACCGTGCTCGAAGTGGAGCTCGGGGTCGGTCCGCATCGCCTCGAAGATCTCCTGGAGATCGTCGGTGCCGACCACCTCGGGGCCGAGCGCGCGGTACTCGTCGGCGAGCTTGGCGACCTGGGCCAGGCCGATCTCGTGGATCTCCTGCGCGGACTTCTCGGTCGTCGTGAAGTAGCGCAGCGTCGCGTCGTACGCGTCGGAACCGCCGGGCAGCCAGGACAACCCGCACTCCTCCTCCGACCGCGCCTGGGGCAGCGCCTCACGAAGGGCGTCGCGGTAGTCCGCGAGTCCCGGCCGGAGCGACCGCTCGACCGCCTCGCGGAGAGCACCACGCACCGCGTCGGCGTCGATCCCCTCGGGGAGCTGCACCGCGGCGGCCACCGGGTCGTCGTCGAGCGGCACGGCCAGCGCCTTCTCGATCTGCTCGATCGTCTGGGACACAGCGAACGCGGGCGACACCCAGCCCGAGCCCGCTCCCTCGCGGGTGCGGTCGGCGAGCTGTCGGAGGTGGGTGCCGAGGGCGCCGAGCTTGGCGGGCATCGCGTCGGCCACCGCCTGATCGGGCACCGCCAACAGTCCCATCACCAGCGCCATGCTGACCTGGACCCCGTGGACCGGATCGGCGTTGCGACACCCCAAGGGCGTGTCGAGCATGTCCGCGTGCGCGGTGGCGGAGCTGATGATCACCCCGCGGGTGAGCACCTCCTCCGGATCGAGCGAGCCCTCCTCGACCGCCTCGGCTCTGGTGGCGAAGTCGCGCAGGGTGGCGGCGTAGCGTTGCTCCGCCTCGCGCGAGACCTCCTCGTAGCTCCCGACGTCGGAGTAGTCGCCGAGCAGGTGTCGCTCGGTCGGCTCCTCGTCGAGGATCGCCTGCCAGTAGTCGTCGGCCAGCTGTCGGAGTTCGTCGCTCAACGCACAGGTCCTTCGTGAGGGGTGGGAGTCGGTCCCGACCAACCTAGCCGGGAGCGTGGACCGGCCGCCCGGGCATTTCCGTGGGGTCGGCCAGGGGGAACTGGGGTATACCCGGCGGCCGCCCGGCGGAGAAAACGCGGAACAAATCCGCGGCTCGCCGACCGGATCGGCGTACTTGTTCCGCGTTTTCTTCTCGGTCAGGCCCGGCCAGGGTCGTGGATGCTCTTGAGAACCGGGCGGAGGACCCGGCGGCCGCCCGGCGGAGAAAACGCGGAACAAATCCGCGGCTCGCCGACCGGATCGGCGTACTTGTTCCGCGTTTTCTTCTCGGTCAGGCCCGGCCAGGGTCGTGGCCGACGCCGGTCAGGCCGAGCTTCGCGGCGGTCTCCTCGCGCATCTGGACCTTGCGGATCTTGCCGGTGACCGTCATCGGGAACTCGTCGACGAGCACCACGTAGCGCGGGATCTTGTAGTGGGCGAGCTTGCCGGTCGCGAAGGCGCGGACGGCGTCGGCGTCGAGCGGGTCGGCTCCGTCGCGGAGCTTGATCCACGCGCACAGCTCCTCGCCGTACTTCTCGTCCGGTACGCCGATCACCTGCACGTCCTCGATGTCGGGGTGGGAGTAGAGGAACTCCTCGATCTCGCGCGGGTACACGTTCTCACCGCCACGGATCACCATGTCCTTGATCCGGCCGACGATGTTGCAGTAGCCGTCCTCGCGCATCTCGGCGAGGTCTCCGGTGTGCATCCAGCCGTCGGGGTCGATGGCCTCGGCCGTCTTCTCGGGCTGGTCCCAGTAGCCCAGCATCACCGAGTAGCCGCGGGTGCAGAGCTCGCCGGGCCGACCCCGCTCGACGGTCTCGCCCGTGACCGGGTCGACGACCTTGATCTCCACGTGCGGGTGGACCCGGCCGATGGACGCCGTACGACGCTCGAGGTCGTCGTCGACGCGGGTCTGGGTCGAGACCGGCGAGGTCTCGGTCATCCCGTAGGCGATGGACGCGGCTTCCATGTGCATGTCGTTGATGCAGCGCTTCATCACCTCGATCGGGCAGATCGACCCGGCCATGCAGCCCGTACGCAGGCTCGACAGGTCGTGGTCGGCGAACGTCGGGTGGTGCTGCATCGCGATGAACATCGTCGGTACGCCGTACACCGCCGTGCACCGCTCCTCCGCGATCGCCCGCAACGTGACCTCCGGGTCGAACCCGGGGCCGGGGATCACCATCGTCGTGCCGTGGCTGGTGCAGCCCAGGTTGGCCATCACCATCCCGAAGCAGTGGTAGAAGGGCACCGGGATGCACAACCGGTCCTGCTCGGTGAACCCCATCAGCTCGGTGACCATGAACCCGTTGTTGAGGATGTTGCGGTGGCTCAGGGTCGCGCCCTTGGGGCGGCCGGTGGTCCCGGACGTGTACTGGATGTTGATCGGGTCGCCCGGCTCGAGCGTCCGCATCCGTACGTTGAGCACGTCCGCGTCGAGCGCCTCGCCCTCGGCGACGAGCGCGTCCCAGTCGTCGGTGTCGAGGTAGATGACGCGTCCGAGGCCGGCGTTCAGCGGGGCGGTCTCCTCGATCATGCCGCGGTAGTCGCTGGTCTTGAAGGCGGTGGCCGAGATCAGCATCCGCATCCCCGACTGGTTCACCACGTACGAGAACTCGTGGGTCCGGTACGCCGGGTTGACGTTGACCAGGATCGCGCCGATCTTCGCCACGGCGTACTGGGTGATCGTCCACCGCGCGCCGTTGGGGCCCCAGACGCCGACCCGGTCACCCTTCTCGATGCCGGCGGCGAGCAGTCCGCGTGCGACCACCTCGACGTCGCGGTCGAACTCCCGCCAGGTCCAGCGCTTCCCGGTCGCGAACTCCACCATGGCCTCGCGGTCGGGGTACGCCGCGACCGTGCGGTCGAGGTTCGCTCCCACCGTCTCGTCGAGGAGGGCCGGCTCGGACTCACCCTTGGCGTACGACTCCATGATCGGAACCTACTCCCGGCGGCGGCCCTGAGGGAGGGGCGTCAGACCGTGGCGACCTGGATGGTGACCCCTTCACCGAGGTCGACGATCGCCCCGGCCAGCAGCCGCACCGCGATGCCGGGCTGGAGGTCTTCCGCCGGCAGGCCGGGCTGGACGACGAGAGTCCCGTTGGTGGAGCCGAGGTCGGTGACCACCGCGGAGCCGTGGTCGGCACCGGAGCCGGGGCGGATCTCCAGGTGGGTCGAGGAGATCTCCTGATGGGGACTGGGCACCGTGACCAGGCGCGTCTCGTCGTCGCCGTCGCCCGGCAACCGCGGCGCGCGTCCGACCACGACCCTCCGGTCGACGTCGACGACCTCGCCGTTGGAGAAGACCAGCCGGGCGACGGGCGGCGGTGCGACGGCGGGCTCCGCGGTGTGGGCGCCGGGCGGCGAAGCAGGCACGTCGGCCTCCGCGGGCGGGACGACCGGGGCCACCGGCGGGACGTACGCCGCGGGGTCGGGCGCGGGCGCGGCCGGCTCCATCAGCTGGGCCGGGATCTGGTCGGTGAGCGGGTCGCCGACGTACGGCTCGGGATCGGGCGCCGACGCCGCCACGAGCGGCCCCGTGTCGGCAGCGGCCTCGGCCGCGGGCTGGACCACGGAGGAGACCCGCACCAGCCCGGACCCCAGGGTGTACGCGTCACCGGCACCGTCATCCTCGGCCACGCTGAGTCGCAGTCCGGTCACGCCGGGCACGTGCCGCTCGACCCACGTGGAGTCCGCGTCCCCGGAGATCGTGACCGGGCCGTCCGCCGTGGTCAGCCGAGCCTCCCCGGCGCCGCGGATCACGAGCTTGACGTCGCCTCCCGTGTCGCTGACCAGGACGAAGCCCCGCAGCTCGCGCAAGCCACCACTGACGAGCGCGTCGAGCACCTCGTCGAAACCGGCGCCCTCGTCGACCCGCTCCCACACGCCGGCGACCCTCGCCTTCGCGGTCGGAGGCAGCAGGACGACCACCTCGTCGCCGAGCACGGCGTACCACTCGCCGGGCACGACCGAGCGGCTCACGGTCACGGCAGGCCCCCCAGCTTCTCGTGCAGTGACTCCCGCGGATGCTGGGAGTCACGGCTGCGATCGCCGGGCAATCCCACCACATCGACGACGATCGCCGTCGCGTTGTCGATGCCGCCTGCGGACAAAGACGCGGCCACGATCCGTTCGGCCGCGTCGCGCGGATCGGGGTTGCCGGCCAGCAGCTCGGCGATCTCGGCGTCGTCGATCATGCCGTTGACCCCGTCGGAGCAGAGGAGGATGCGTTCGGCGTCGGCGAGAGGCAGGACGAAGAAGTCCGGGTCGACGTCGTCGGGGCCGCCGAGGGCACGGGTGACGATGTGGCGCTCGGGATGGAACGCCGCCTCCTCCTCGGTGATCTGCCCGGCGTCGACGAGCTCCTGCACGAGGCTGTGGTCGACGCTGACACGCACCAGGTCGCCTCCGGTGAACGCGTAGATCCGGGAGTCACCGAGGTTGGCCAGCAGCCAACGCGGGCCGCCGTCCTCGAGCAGCAGCGCGACGACGGCCGTCGTACCGCCCTGCCAGGGTCCGCCGTCACGGCCGCGGTGGGTCTCGCCGTACTGCTCGAGGCGCCGCTGGCACTCCCACAGGGTCGCGGTCACCAGGTCGGCGGCACGGCGCGGGTCGTATCCGGCGTCGGCGAGCCGGGCGAACTCCTCGACCACGATCTGGCTCGCGATGTCGCCGTCGTCGTGGCCGCCCATCCCGTCGGCGACCACGTACACCGGCGGGTCGGCGAGGTAGGAGTCCTCGTTGGCCTCGCGCACCAGCCCGACATCGGTGGCCGCCCCGTGCCGGAGCCGGACCCGGTGGTCGCCGACTCCGACCAGGTGGGTCTCGGCCGGGTCACGCTCCCCGACCGCGCCGTCGCCGTGGTCGCTCATCGGGCGCGACCCGGAGCCGGGCTGGGGCAGACCGCTAGCGTGGGAACGATGGCCACCACGTCCGCCCCGGGGCTCGCGGATGCCCTCCCGAGCAGAGGGCACCGCTCGCTCGCCGACCAGCTGCGCAGCTGGCCCGACGAGCGGCTGGCCGGACTCCTCAGGGAACGACCCGACCTCTCCACACCCGCCCCCGCCGACTGCGGGCAGCTGGCGTCGCGGGCCGCCACGAGACCGTCCCTGAACCGTGCTCTCGACCTGCTCACGCGCCTCGAGCTCTCCGTCCTTGATGCCCTCGTGGCGTCGGGCAACACCACCGAGGCGGAACTCGTGCACATCCTCGACGCCGAACCGCCCGCTGTCGAGGCCGCCGTACGCCGGCTCACCGACCTCGCCCTGGTCTGGGAGAACGACACCGGGCTGCGCCCGCTGACCGGCGTACCCGAGGCGATGGGGTCGCTCTCGGAGCTCCACCCGATGACGCCCGGGCGCTCGCCGTCGGACGTCGGGCCGCTTCTCGCCGAGCTCTCCACCGCCGCGCGGGCGATGCTCGAGCACGTCGAGGAGGCGTCCGGCGAGGCCGACGCCGGCTCCGCGCGACGTGCCATCAGCCCGGCCGAGGCGGCGAGCCCGGCCGAGGAGCTGCTGTCGCGGGGCCTGCTGGTGCCGGGAAGGCCGCGGCTCGTGCGGGTTCCGGGAGAGGTGCAGATCGCGCTGCGCGGAGGGCACACCACCCGCGAGCGGATCGACGTACCACCCGAGGTGGCGACCTCCGAGCGCGATGCCGCGCTCGTCGACCGGGCCGCGGCGGGCGCGGCCTTCGAGGCCGTACGCCGGGTGGAGCTCGTGGTCGACCACTGGGGCACCCACCCGCCGGTCGCCCTGCGCAGCGGCGCGCTGGCCGTGCGGGACCTCAAGGCGGCCGCCGACTTCGCCCAGCTCGACGAACCCACGACCGCCCTGGTCATCGAGGTCGCGGCCGCGGCGGGGCTGCTCGCCACCTGGCCCGACCCCGACGGCAACCCGGCCTGGACGCCGACCGAGGCGTTCGACGTCTGGTGCGACGAGCCCCCCGGGGTCCGCTGGAGCCGGCTCGCCCGGGCCTGGCTCGACACCGAGCGGCTGCCGTTCCTGGTCGGCACGCGCGACGACGCCGGCAAGACCCGCAACGCGCTCGACCCGGAGCACACCAGTCGGGTCGCGCCCGAGACGCGGGCGATGACGCTCGCGCAGCTGGCCGCCCTCCCGTCCGGCCACGTGGTCGCGACGGGCACCGGCCCCGCGTCGGTGGTCGCGCGGCTCGCCTGGCTGCGGCCGCGGCGACCTCCGTCGCGTGCCGAGCAGGTGGTGGCGGCCCTCGGCGAGTCCGGCCACCTCGGCATCACCGGCCTCGGCGGGCTCACGTCGTACGCACGTGCTCTCATCACCGGCGACGACCCGGCTCCCCTGCTCACGCCGCTGCTGCCCGACGAGGTCGACCACGTGCTGATCCAGGCCGACCTCACCGCTGTCGCGCCCGGGCCGCTGGTGCGCGAACGGGCCCGCGACCTCCACCTCGTGGCCGACGTCGAGTCCCGGGGGCAGGCGACGGTCTACCGCTTCACGGCCGCGTCCGTACGTCGTGCCTTCGACGCCGGCTGGGCCGCCCACGAGGTCCACGCCTTCCTGGCGGCGGTCTCGCGGACCCCGGTGCCGCAGCCGCTCACCTACCTCGTCGACGACGCCGCCCGCACCTACGGCACGGTCCGGGTCGGGCACGCCGAGGCCTTCCTCCGGGCGGACGACGAGGCGGCGCTCACCGAGCTCCTGCACCACCCGCGAGCCGGGTCGCTCGGCCTGCGGCGGCTGGCGCCGACGGTCCTGGTCAGCACGACCCCGCTCGACGTGCTGATCCCGCGGCTGCGTGAGCTGGGGGTCTCACCCCTGGTCGAGAGCATCGACGGGAGCGTGCACGTGAGCCGCCCCGACCGGTTACGCGCGCGGCCCAGCGACCGGCGTGCGGTGGCGCGCCACAGCGCCGACGCCCGCCTCGAGGCGCGACTCGCCCAGGTCGTCACCGCGATCCGGGCCGGCGACAAGGTCGCGGCGACCCGCGGCACCGCGGGCGCAGCCGAGGCGCTGACCCCGATCGGCTCCCTCGCGGCCCTGCGCGAGGCGGTCGAGTCCGGGCGCACCGTCCTGATCGCCTACGTCGACAACCACGGCAGCGCCACGGAGCGCCTGGTCGACCCGGTCCGCGTCGACGGCGGCTGGCTGACCGCACGCGACCACCGCGCCGACGACCTGCGCCAGTTCGCCGTGCACCGGATCCGGACCGTGCACCCCGTCGACGACGCCGGCTGACGGCCGTCCGACAAACCCGCTGGCGCCGCTCCGTAGACTGAAATCGTGGATTTCGTTCGCTATGCCGAGTCGTCGGCCGCGCTCCTCAACGCGGAGCTCCCCGACCTCGACGGGCTCGTGGCCTTCCTCGTCAACAGGGCCTGGTTGCAGCCCCAGGTCAACGACCGCGACGTCGCCGTGCTCCGTCGGTTCCAGCGTGAGCTCCGACCCGTCTTCGAGGCGTCGGCACACGACAACCCGAAGGGCGTGGTCGACGGGCTCAACACGCTGCTCGAGAAGCACCCGATCACGCCACGGATCGCCGACCACAACCCGGCGAACCTCCACATCCACGTCGCCAACCGGGCTGCCAGCGTCGCCGACCTGCTGATCGGTGAGTCCCTGCTCGGGCTGGCCAACCTGGTCTGCGACCTCGGCCCCACCCGGCTCGGGGTGTGCGCGGCCACGCCGTGCACCAACGTGTACGTCGACACCTCGCCCAACCAGTCGCGCCGCTACTGCTCCGACCGCTGCTCCTCCCGCGCCAACGTCGCGGCGTACCGCGCCCGCCAGAAGGCCGCGGCGGGCTGACGGTCACTCCGGCCGCTGTGCCCGCCAGGCCGCGGCCGCGACCAGCTCGACGACCAGGGTCTCGGTGAGCAGGCGTACGTCGTCGACGTCGTCGTGCGGGTAGCGAACGGTCGTCGCGGCGCCGGGCACCTCACCACCGACCGCGACGAGGGTGCTGCCGCGCTGCCCGACCCAGTCGAGCAGCTCGGGCTCCCAGCGCGAGCCGGCGAGCAGGACCAGCCGGTAGTCCGTGGTCTTGGTGAGGTACACGTCGACGTGGCTCCAGTCGGCGGTCTCGCAGCCGACCGCGGGAACGCGCGGACCCTCGCGGAGCATCAGCGCCGACTGCAGCGCCGAGCTGATCCGTCGTGCCGGTGCGACGACGTGGGTGCCCTGGGGCCCGAGGGCGGCCGTCGAGACCTGGTCCAGCCAGCCGGCGCGCCCGGCGAGCAGCTGCGCGCTCGCCTCGGCCGTCTGCTCGACCAAGGTCGCGGTCCGGTCGGTCGACCGGCGTCGTGACCCCGAGCCTCGGGCGAGCCGCTCCTCCAGCGCGAGCAGCAGCGCCAGCGTGTGCTGGAACGACCGGCAGGCCACTCCGCCTCGTTCCTCCCCGGCCGCGAGGTCGACCGTGAGGTCACACATGCCTCCCAGCTCCGAGTCGGACCGGTTGCTGAGCGCCACGAACCGCCGGCCGTCCCCGGTCTCTCGCAGACGGCGTACGGCGTCGAGGGTCTCGCTGGAGCCACCCGAGGCGGACACCGCGACCACCAGAGTCCCCGGTCGGACGACCGGCAGCAGGTCGGAGGCCGCCAGCTCGGCCACCGCCGGCACCCCGCGAGACCTCAGCCGCGCCGCGGCGACCTGGTTCGCGTAGTGCGAGGAGCCCATCCCCAGGAGAAGGACGGGCGCATCGATCTCGCCGAGCGCTGCCCAGGGGTCCGTCGTCCGGAGCCGCTGCGCCAGCGCGGCCAGGCGGGCCGGCTTCTCCTCGAGGTCGGCGAGGAACAGCTCGGGGTCCATCAGCTCTGGTCGAGCCGACGACGCAGCGAGGCTGCGGGGACGTACAGCCACTCCGGCAGGTGCTGGGCGGCGTAGACGAACTCGCGGCACAGCTGCTCCCAGCCGTACGCCGGCACCAGCGCCGGGTCGAACAGGTCCTGCCGGTCGGCCAGTGCGCGCCGGTAGCCGCTCAGGAAGAGACCCTGCGCATGACTGGTCCACGCCAGTGCCGTCCAGTCGAGAGCGGCCGCCTCGGGGCTGCCCTCGGGGATCGTCGCGCCGTGCCGGGCGACGTGGCTGACGTTCTCCAGGCTGATCAGCATGCCCGCGACATCGCAGGCGGCGGGTGCGTCCTCGGCCCGGAGTGCGGGCGCGCGGGTCGGGTTCCCGTCGAAGTCGACCACGGCGTACCCCTCCGGGCCGCGCAGCACCTGGCCCACGTGGAGGTCGCCGTGGACCGGGAGGACCGCCGCACCGGCGGCGTCGGCCAGTCCGGCCAGCACCGCCTCGATCCGCGGACGATGGTCCGAGAGCAGGGCGTGGGAGGCGGGGTCGTGCGGCTCGGTCATCCGCACCGCGAGGTCGAGGGCGGCGAGCGCCTCGCCGGCGTGCCGGCGTGCCAGAGCGGCAGTCAGCCGGGCCGGCGGATCGTCCGCCAGGGCCAGATGCATCCGCCCGACGACCTCGCCGAGGTCTCCGGCGAAGTCATGGGACCGACCCGGTTCGATGCGGAGCGCGCGCCTGGCCTCGGTGACCGCCCACGCCCAGCCGTCCTCGGTGCCGGGCAGGAAGGTCTGGGCGACGGCGACCGGGACCCAGTCGTCGCTACCGGTCTCGCGCCACTCGACCAGCCCCCAGAGGGCGGGCGACTCGGCGAACCCAGCGGCTGCGAGCCGGCGGAGCCGGGCAGGTGCCGGGTGGGGCCCCGTGAGCGGCTCGGTCATCCACTTGACGACGACCTGCCCGCCCACGACCCACGACTCGTGCGTCTGGTCGACGCCCATCGCCCGTTCGTCCAGGGCGTCGAGGGTGTCGGGCATCGACTCGGGTGCGGTGATCCGGAAGCCCTGGGTGGCCGCTTCGTCGTCGTACAGCCGGTGCACGAGGGCGGCGGCGGCGCCGTCGCCCGCGGCGGCACGCCGCCACTCGCCCTCGTCGAGCACGAACGGCGCGGCGCGTGGTCCGTCGTCGGTCGGGACCACGCGGATCGCGTGGGTCGCGTCGAGGGTGAGCAGGTCAGCTGCCGGCACGGCGCTCCAGGCCGACCCGCTCGATGATCTCGGCGCCGCGGCGCAGCCCGTCGCGCGCCCTGATGTCGGCGCCGATGGCCGCCATCCGCTCGCGCAGCGCGGCATCGGCCAGCAGCCGGTCGACGGCCCCGAGGAGCTCGTCGTCGGTGAAGTCGTACGTCGGCAGCCGCACGCCGTACCCGAGCTCGTGCACGCGTTGGGCGTTGTCGTACTGGTCCCAGAAGAGCGGCAGCACGATCATCGGCTTGCCGAAGTGCATCGCCTCGGTCGTGGTGTTGTTGCCGCCGTGCGTGATCACGAGGTCGACCTGCGGGATCACCTTGGTCTGAGGGACGGTCGCCGCGCCGGTCATGGTGGGGGCCAGCCGGAGCTCGTCGGCGCGCGGGCCCATGCTCACGATGACGCGGTGGCGCGACGTGCCGAGCACGTCGATCAGCCGCTGCATCAGCCCGACGTCGGCACCGCCGAGCGAGCCCAGCGACAGGTAGACCAACGCGCTGCCGTCCGGCCGGTCGCCGACCACGGACGGCAGCTGGTAGTCCTCGTCGGTCTCGCGGACGCTGGAGTCGATGCGGTGCCAGGTGTCGTCGAGCGGCCGCGCGTCGGTGTAGTCGAGCTCGCGGGGGAAGACGTAGATGTTGGCGTCCGGTGAGGCGTGCATGAACTCGCGGGGCGGAAGGGGCGGCGCGCCCTGCCCCTGGCACCAGGCATCCCACGTCGCCCAGGTGTCGGCATGGACCCGGTCGAACTCCGCCAGGAAGTCGGCCCACTGCGAGCGGTCGTCCATCGGGTAGCCGGAGAAGACCGGCGGGATGTCGTCTCCTCGCACCTCGAGCGGGTTGCAGGACACGATCCGGACGAACGCCGCGTCGCTCGTCATCAGCGCGGGGAACGAGACCACGTTGTCCTCGACGATCACGTCGGGGCGGTGCTCGGCGATGATCGCGCGCAGGCGCGGTTCGGCGTACCGCGCGCCGTCGGCCAGGGCGGCGTACGTCGGCTGGACGAAGGCCGCGAGCTGGTCGCGGGTGGGCTTGGCGAACTCCGGGGCGGTCTCGTTGACGAAGTCGATCCAGAACTGGCCGGCCGCGCCCTCCTCGGCATCGGGGTCGGGCTCGGCGAGGTCGACCAGCGCCTCCACGAACCCGAACGGCTCCAGCCGCCCCGCCCACGACGCCTCGGCCGCGAACACCACCCGGTGGCCCCGGTCGAGCAGCACCTTCCCGAGCCCGATGCACTGGTTGGTCGGCCCGTAGGCCGACTCCGGCATGAACATCACGGTCAGCGGTTCGCTCACGCGGGCAGGCTATCGGCGGCCGGCCTGATCGGGGGACCGACCGGTCCGTGGGCGCCCCTCCGTAGACTCGTGCGGTGCTTCTCCTCAGACCGGCCGCCGCGTGAACGACGGGCCCCTGATCGTCCAGAGCGACAAGACGCTGCTGCTGGAGGTCGACCACCCCGCGGCCAGCGACTGCCGGAAGGCGATCGCCCCGTTCGCGGAGCTCGAGCGGTCGCCGGAGCACATCCACACCTACCGGCTCACCCCGCTGGGCCTGTGGAACGCGCGCGCCGCCGGCCACGACGCCGAGCAGGTCGTCGACACGCTGCTGGAGTACAGCCGCTACTCCGTGCCCCACGCCTTGCTGGTCGACGTCGCCGAGACGATGGCGCGCTACGGCCGGCTCCGGCTGGAGAAGCACCCGGTCCACGGGCTGGTGCTGGTCTCGACCGACCGGCCGGTGCTCGAGGAGGTCCTGCGCGCCAAGAAGATCGCCGGCATGATCGGCAGCCGGATCGACGCCGACACCGTCGCCGTCCATCCCTCGGAGCGGGGCAACCTCAAGCAGGCGCTGCTCAAGATCGGCTGGCCGGCCGAGGACTTCGCCGGGTACGTCGACGGCGAGGCTCACGCCATCGAGCTCGACGAGTCGGGCTGGTCGATGCGGCCGTACCAGAAGGAGGCGGTCGAGTCGTTCTGGCACGGCGGCTCCGGCGTCGTCGTCCTCCCCTGCGGCGCGGGCAAGACCATGGTCGGTGCAGCCGCGATGGCCGAGGCGAAGGCGACCACGCTGATCCTGGTCACCAACACCGTGAGCGCCCGGCAGTGGAAGGACGAGCTGATGCGGCGCACGTCGCTGACTGCCGAGGAGATCGGTGAGTACAGCGGGTCGGTCAAGGAGATCCGGCCGGTCACGATCGCGACGTACCAGGTGATGACGACGCGCCGGAAGGGCGTCTACAGCCACCTCGAGCTGCTCGACGCCCGGGACTGGGGCCTGATCGTCTACGACGAGGTGCACCTGCTGCCCGCACCCATCTTCCGGATGACCGCCGACCTGCAGGCCCGCCGGCGGCTCGGCCTGACGGCCACCCTGGTGCGGGAGGACGGCCGCGAGGGCGACGTGTTCTCGCTGATCGGCCCGAAGCGGTACGACGCCCCGTGGAAGGACATCGAGTCCCAGGGGTGGATCGCGCCCGCCGACTGCGTCGAGGTGCGGGTCACGCTGCCGTCGGCCGAACGGATGGTCTACGCCGTCGCCGAGCCCGAGGAGCGCTACCGGCTCGCCTCGTGCACCCACCACAAGGTCGACGTCGTACGACGGTTGGTCGAGCAGCACCCGGGCCAGCCGACGCTGGTGATCGGCCAGTACCTCGACCAGCTCGACGAGCTCGCGGCGGCGCTCGACGCGCCGCTGATCACCGGGGCGACCGCGGTCAAGGAGCGACAGCGGCTGTTCGAGGCGTTCCGGTCCGGGGAGGTCGGGCTGCTGGTGGTCAGCAAGGTCGCGAACTTCTCGATCGACCTGCCGACCGCAGAGGTGGCGATCCAGGTGTCGGGCTCGTTCGGGTCGCGTCAGGAGGAGGCCCAGCGCCTCGGCCGCCTGCTGCGACCCAAGACCGAGGGCAAGACCGCGCATTTCTACACGATCGTCAGCCGCGACACCGTCGACGCCGACTTCGCCGCCAACCGGCAGCGCTTCCTGGCCGAGCAGGGCTACGCCTACTCGATCCGCGACGCCGAGGACTGACGCGTGAGCCTCGACGCCCAGGCGGTCGCCGACGCGTTCGGGCTGGGCCGAGCGGAGTCGCTGAGCGAGCCGGTGGCGCGGGGGGAGCTCGGGCAGGTACGCCGGCTGGTCACCGACCGCGGGGCCTGGGCGGTCAAGGAGTCGCTCGAGGACCTCGCCGATGACGAGGTGGCGGCGGTGGAGCGCTCGAGCGCCTTCCACCTCGCCTGCTGGGAGGTCGGCATCCCCACCCCGGAGCCCCGGAGAGCGAGTGGACGGTTCGTCGCGGACGTCGGGGGCGAGCTCGTGCAGGCCTACACATGGGTCGAGATCGCCGACCGCGATCCGTGGATCGACCCGGAGTCGGTCGGCGCCCTGCTCGCCGCCCTGCACGCCGTACGCCGTCCGCCCGAGGGCGAGGTGCACGAGTGGTTCGAGGCACCGATCGGGCAGCGCGAGTGGCGGGCCGTGCTCAAGGCCTCGCGGGGTGCCGGGGCGCCGTACGCCGACCGGCTGGCCGAGCTCGTCCCCCGCCTCGTCGAGGTCGAGACCATCCTCACGCCGATGGACGCAGTGCAGACGTGCCACCTCGACCTGTGGTCCGACAACCTGCGCAGGACCCCCGAGGGCGGCCTCTGCGTGATCGACTTCGACAACGCCGGACCCGCCGACCCCAGCCGCGAGCTGGCGATGACGGTCTTCGAGTTCGGCCGCGGCGACGCCGTCCGTCAGCACCGGTTGTGCGCCGCCTACCGAGATGCAGGCGGCCCCGGGCGCATCACCGGCCGCGCGGACTTCGCGTTGACCGTCGCCCAGCTCCACCACATCGGCCACCGCCATGTCCGGATGTGGCTGGCCGCCCGCGACAGCGAGGCGAGGGCCCGCTCGCTGGCCGGGATCGAGGAGTTCCTCGACGAAGCGCTCGTGCTGGCCGACGTCGACCGGGCGTTGCAGGCGGTCACCTAGGCTCGACCCGTGGGGACCATCCGTGACCGGCTGAACGACGCGATCTTCGCCCGGGTCGCCGGCCCGCAGGGCACGATGCACCGCGACCGCATCCACGGCACGCCGGGGCCGCGGTGGTTCCCGGTCGGCAGCCCGATCACCCGGGTCCACGGCGATGCGTCGATGTACGTGGGTGGGCTGCGCGCGGTCCTGCTCCAGACCCTCCAGCCGCAGGCGATGACCGCGGTGGCGGAGCACTCCGGCTACCGAGGCGACATCTGGGGCCGGCTCGCGCGCACCAGCCGCTTCCTGGCCGTGACCACCTTCGGCACCGCCGACGACGCCGAGCAGGCGGTCGACGTGGTGCGGTCGATCCACGAGCGCGTGGTCGGCACCATGCCCGACGGGACGCCGTACACAGCCACCGACCCGCATCTCCTGGAGTGGGTGCACATCGCCGAGATCCACAGCTTCCTGCTGTCCCACCAGCGGTACGGCGCCCGGCCGCTCGACCAGGCCGGCCGGGACGAGTACGTCGCCCAGACCGCCTTCGTGGCCCGCAAGCTCGGCGTCGTCGACCCACCGACCACCGAGGCGGAGCTCGAGGCGGCGCTGGCCCGGTTCCGGCCCGAGCTCACCGTCACCGACCACGCCCGCGAGGCCGTGTCGTACCTGATCTGGCACCCCGACCTGCCGCTCCCCGCGCGGCTCCCGTACGGCGTCCTGGTGGCCGCGTCCATCGGCCTGATGCCGCAGTGGTCCCGCAGGCCGCTCGGTCTGCCGATGGTGCCGCTGGTCCACGACCGGGTCGCCGCACCGCTCGGCGCCCTGGCCACCCGCACCATCCGCTGGGCGATGACCAGCGACCCGTCCGTCGTGGCCAGGCTGCGGGCCCAGCGCGAGACGTCGACGTCCGGGCTCGGCGCCGCCGGCTCATGACGCCCGACGAGCTCGCCGCGCGCTGGCCGCTGCCCGACCACCACGGGGAGCGGGACGCGCTCGTGACGGCGTACGGCGATCCCGTGCGCGGCTACCACGACCTCCTCCACCTCACCGAGGTGCTGGACCGGATCGACGAGCTCACCGGCGCCGGAGTGTCCGGCGACGGTCCCGCGGTGCGGCTGGCCGCGTGGTTCCACGACGGGGTGTACGACGGGCAGCGCGGCGACGAGGACCGCAGCGCCCTCTGGGCCGAGGAGGTGCTGGCGGACACCGGGCACGCCGACGAGGTGGCGCGGCTGGTGCGCCTGACCGAGCACCACGACCCCGCCGAGGACGACCTGCCCGGGCAGGTGCTCTGCGACGCCGACCTGGCGATCCTGGCCGCGCCGTCGGAGCGGTACGACGCCTACGTCACCGGCGTGCGCCGCGACTACGCCTACGTCTCCGACACCGACTTCGCGCTCGGCCGGACGGCCGTGCTGCGCGACCTGGCGGGCCGCGGACGGCTCTTCCACACGTCGTACGCCCGTGAGCAGTGGGAGCCCGCCGCCCGCGCCAACCTGGCTCGGGAGCTGGCGGGGTGGGAGGATGACGCTTCATCAAGGTATGTAGACGAACAGCCGCTTCCCTAGCCGAGTTCACACAGGGAAGCTCCGGTTCACCTACATACCTTGATGAAACCGCGCCGCCCCCCGCACGGCACCCCCAGCCTCAGGTGTAGAGGCAGAACGGGTGCCCGGCGGGGTCGAGCATCACGCGCACGTCGTCCTGGGGCTGGAACTCCGCCTCCGTGGCGCCGAGCTCGACGGCGTGGGCGACGGCGGCCTCGAGATCGCTCACCTCGACCTCGAGGTGCAGCTGCATGCCCTGCCGGCCCGGCTCGGGCGGCCAGACCGGCGGCTCGTACACCTCGGCCTTCTGCACCGCGAGGGAGGCAACGCCCTCGCCCATGTCGAGCGAGCCACCCGACTCGGACTCGTTCCAGATCGGCTTGTCGAGGATCTCCGACCAGAACGCCAGCAGGGCGTGGGGATCCGGCGCTTCGAGCGTGACGCCCCACCAGTCCTTGCGTTCCCAGCGGTCGGTACTCGAGTCCTGGTTGACGCGTCCGCGCATCAGTCCTCCACTCGCGGTGATCGCTTGCGCCGCCGCAGCCCGGCCTCCCGGAGCCGCACGATCAGCTCGCGCGAGGTGACCGGCTCCGCGCCGGCGGCGACCACGTCGTCGTACCGCTCGGATGGTACGTCGTAGTGGTCGCGGTCGAAGCCTCGCTCCGGGATGCCGATCCCGCGGGCGAAGACGTGGAGCTCGTCGTACGACGTGTCGCTGGCCAGGTGGGACCAGAGGCGGCCGTGGCCGGGGGCGTTCGGCGGGTCGATCAGGATCATCGGCCTAGCTCGTCCAGCTCTCGTCCACCATCGTGCGCCACGAGCGGACGTACGACGCGTCGACGTAGGCCTTCGCCGAGCCACCGGGGCGGACCTGTCCGCCGAGGTGGAGCTGGCGGATGCCGGCCTTCAGCAACCAGGGCACCTGCTCGGCGGTGAGCCCGCCACCCGGCATCACGAGCGGCGCGACCTCGGGCGTCACCGAGGCCAGCAGGTCGTCGTACCCGACGGTCATCCCCTGTGGGGAGCCGGCGGAGCGGACGGCCACCAGCCGCGGCAGGTCACGCAGCCGCCGCCACGAGCGGCGCGGGTCGAGCGAGGAGTCGATCGCGCGGGTGAAGGTCCACGGGACGTTCGGGATCTTGGACAGCAGCATCGAGCAGGTCTCGGTGTCGATCTCGAGGTCGGAGTCGAGGAAGCCGAACGCCACGCCCGTCGCGCCGCACGCGAGATAGTCCTCGGCCAGCCCGATCAGCCGGGCGAACTCTCCGCCCGTCGTCGACCACGAGTCGTTGAGCCGGAGCAGCACGTACATCGGCAGGTCGCTCTCGCGCCCGATCGCACTGACCTGGTTCGGCTCCGGCGACAGCCCACAGGTCGGCCCCGGGACGGCCACGTGGAGCCGGTCGGCACCGCCGTCGGCCGCACCCTCCACGTCGCGCGGGTCGGAGACGGCGACCTCCAGCAGCACACCCGGCATGCGCTCAGCCTAGGGGCGGGACGCTGCGGGTCGTGTGCCTGAGCCCGCGTCCGGGCGCGGTCTCAGGCACACGACCCCCCTTCGGCCGCGCCCTACGATGACCGCATGCAGGTGCCCGCGCCCATCGAGTACGCCCGGGCCACCAGTGTCGAGGACGCGGTCGGGCTCCTCGAGCGGCTCGGTGAGGCGGCGCGGGTGATCGCCGGCGGTCACAGCCTGCTGCCGATGATGAAGCTCCGGCTCGCCACCCCCGAGTACCTCGTCGACATCAACGACCTCCACGACTCCCTCAGCTACATCGAGGCCGACGGCGACGTCGTACGGATCGGTGCGATGACCAGGCACCGGGAGCTCCTCGAGTCCGAGCTGCTGTGGGACCTGTTCCCGATCTTCCGCGACGCCGAGCGCGTCATCGCCGACCCGCCGGTCCGCAACCGCGGCACCCTCGGCGGCGCGCTCTGCCAGGCCGATCCGTCCGAGGACCTGTCCTCGGTGTGTACGACGCTCGACGCCGTCTGCGTCATCCAGGGTTCGTCCGGCCGGCGCGAGGTGACGATGGCGGAGTTCCACCGCGGCCCCTACGAGACCGCCGTCGGCCATGCCGAGCTGCTGACCGAGGTGCGGATCCCGGTACGACGGTCCGGCAGCAGCGCGTACCTCAAGGTCGAGCGGCGCGCCGGCGACTGGGCGGTGGTCGCGGCCGGCGCTGCGATCTGGCTCGAGGACGGGCTGATCGCGGACGCCCGGGTCGGGTTGGCCGCCGTCGGACCCAACACCACCGGGATCCCGGAGGTGTCCGCCGCCCTCCGCGGACGTCGCCCCGATGACGGCGCGTTCGCCGAGGCCGGCCGTCTCGCCGCCGCGAGCTGCCGTCCGGTGACCGACGCCCGTGGGTCGGAGGCCTACAAGCGTCACCTGGCCGACGAGCTGACCCGTCGTACCCTGCGGACGGCCGCCGGCCGGGCGCTCGCCGGGACCGGGACGGCGTAGGGCATGGAGGTGTCGGTGACCGTCAACGGCGAGCTGGTCACGCGGGACGTCGAGGCCCGGATGCTGCTGGTCCACTTCCTGCGCGACGAGCTCGGGCTGACCGGGACGCACTGGGGCTGCGACACCACGAACTGCGGTGCCTGCGTCGTCCTGTACGACGACGAGCCGGTGAAGTCGTGCACCGTGCTGGCCCCGATGGCGGAGGGACACGACGTCCAGACCGTCGAGCACCTCGAGGTGGACGGCGTGCTCGACCCGGTGCAGCGCGGGTTCATGGAGTGCCACGGGCTGCAGTGCGGTTTCTGCACGCCGGGCATGTTGCTGACCGCGCGGGCGCTGCTCGACCGCGACCCCGACCCGAGCGAGCAGACGATCCGTGAGGCCATCTCGGGCCAGATCTGCCGCTGCACGGGCTATGCCACCATCGTCCGGTCGGTGCGCTGGGCGGCCGAGCACGCCGACGACGTCCCGGAGGAGGCGCCGTGATCGAGCTCGGCGTGGAGCGCGACGAGGCGGAGACGACCCCCTTCGGACACGGCCGGATGCTCCGCAAGGAGGACCGGCGCCTGGTGCGCGGCCGCGGGCAGTTCACCGACGACCTGCAGCTGCCCGGGATGCTGCATCTGGCGATCCTGCGCTCCCCCGTCGCCCATGCCCGGATCCTGTCGGTCGACATCCTGGCGGCCGAGGCGCATCCCAAGGTGCGTGCGGTGGTCACCGGCGCCATGCTCGAGGCGCGGGGACTGGCCTGGATGCCGACCCTCCCGGGCGATCGGCAGCCGGTGCTGGCCACCGACAAGGTCCGTTTCCAGGGCCAGGAGGTCGCCTTCGTCGTCGCCGAGGACCGGTACGCCGCGCGCGACGCGCTCGAGCTGATCGACGTCGAGTACGAGATGCTCCCGCCCGTGGTCGACTCCCGGCGGGCGCTCGACCCCGGCAGCGCGTTGATCCGCGACGACGTCCCGGGCAAGACCGACAACCTCTGCTTCGAGTGGGAGACCGGCGATGCGGCGGCCACGGAGGCGGTCTTCGCCCGGGCCGAGGTCACGCTCGCGCAGGAGATCGTCTTCCCCCGCGTACATCCGGCTCCGCTGGAGACCTGCGCCGCCGTGGCCGACTACGACCGCGTGGAGGACCGGCTGACGCTCTGGTCGACGACCCAGGCGCCGCACGCCCACCGGACCCTGCTGGCGCGCTTCATGGACATCGAGGAGCACCACATCCGGGTGATCGCCCCCGACGTCGGCGGCGGCTTCGGCAACAAGGTGCCGATCTATCCCGGCTACGTGTGCGCGATCGTCGGGTCGATGGTCACCGGCAAGCCGGTCAAGTGGACCGAGGACCGGACCGAGAACCTCGTCGCCAGCGGCTTCGCCCGCGACTACGTCATGCAGGGCGAGATCGCCGCCGACCGGGACGGCCGGATCCTCGCGGTGCGCAGCCACGTGCTCGCCGACCACGGCGCCTTCAACGGCGCCGCCACCCCGACGAAGTTCCCCGGAGGCTTCTTCGGCGTGTTCACCGGCAGCTACGACCTCGAGGCGGCCTTCTGCTCGATGACCGCGGTGCACACCAACAAGGCGCCCGGCGGCGTCGCCTACGCATGCTCGTTCCGGATCGCCGAGGCCGTCTACCTCGTGGAGCGGATGGTCGACATCCTGGCCGACGAGCTCGGCATGGACCCGGTCGCGCTGCGCCTCGCGAACTTCATCCAGCCCGACCAGTTCCCCTACGTGAGCCGCACGGGATGGGTCTACGACTCCGGCAACTACCCGGTCGCGATGGCCGAGGCCCTCCGGATCTCCGGGTACGACGAGCTCCGGGCCGAGCAGGCCGAGCGCCGCTCGCGCGGTGAGCTGATGGGGATCGGGGTCGCGTTCTTCACCGAGGCGGTGGGCGCCGGGCCGCGCAAGGAGATGGACCTGGCCGGGCTCGCCATGTCCGACGGCTGCGACCTGACGATCAACCCCACCGGCACCGCCGTGGTCCGCATCTCCGTGCAGACCCAGGGCCAGGGACACGAGACCACGTTCGCGCAGATCGTCGCCCAGGAGATCGGGATCCATCCCGACGACATCGACGTGATCCACGGCGACACCGACAACACGCCGTACGGGCTGGGGACCTACGGCAGCCGCTCGACGCCGGTCTCCGGTGCGGCCGCCGTCCTGGTCGCACGCAAGCTGCGCGACCGGTGCCGGGAGATCGCGGCGCACCTGCTCGAGGTCTCCCCGGCCGACCTCGACTGGGATCGCGGCACCTTCTCGGTGCGCGGCGTACCGGCGGCCTCCGTCACGATCCGCGAGATCGCGGCCGCGGCGTACGGCGACGCCGACCTGCCCGAGGCTCTGGCCGGCGGCCTCGAGGACCACGTCACCTACAGCCCGGAGAACCTCACCTACCCGTTCGGCGCCTACATCTGCGTGGTCGACATCGACCCCGGCACCGCCGTGGTGAAGGTACGCCGGTTCATCGCCGTCGACGACTGCGGCACCCGCATCAACGAGATGGTCGTGGAGGGGCAGATCCACCGCGGCCTCACCGACGGGGTCGGGATGGCGCTGATGGAGCAGATCGGCTTCGACGAGCACGGCAACTGCCTCAACGCCTCGCTGATGGACTACCTGATCCCCACGGCCCTCGAGGTGCCCGACTGGGAGACCGGAACGACGGTCACGCCGTCGCCGCACCACCCGATCGGCGCCAAGGGGGTCGGTGAGTCGGCCACGGTCGGCTCGCCGCCGGCGGTGGTGAACGCGATCATCGACGCGCTCGAGCCGTACGGTGTGCGGCACGCGGACATGCCGCTGACTCCGTCCCGGGTGTGGGAGGCCATGCAGAAGGGAGGGGCCCCCGTCCCATGAGCAGAGCCCGATGACCCCGACCCAGCTGCGCGCGTTCGCGGCCGTCGTCCGGCTCGGGTCGGTCAAGGCCGCCGCGGCCGAGCTCCTGGTCACCGAGGCGGCGGTCTCGCTGCACGTCGGCCAGCTCCGCAAGGAGCTCGGCGACCAGCTCTTCACCCGCACCTCGGCCGGCCTGGCGTTCACGCCCGGCGGGCTGCGTCTGGCCAGCCGCGCCGTCGAGCTGCTCGGCCTCCAGGACCGCACGGTGCTCGAGGTGCGCGCCGCCGGCGAAGGGCGGCGACTGCTGCGGCTGGGCACGTCCACCCTGTTCGCCGAGTACGCCGCCCCGGGCCTGATCGGCCTGTTCGCGGAGCGGGCCAAGGACCTCGATGTCGAGCTCAGCACCCACCGCACCACGCGCTTCGAGTCCCTGCTGATGACCCGCACCGTCGATGCCACGATCGGGCCGAGGATCGCGCGGCCGGAGAACACGGTGAGCAGCAAGCTGTTCCTCAACTACCAGGTGGTCGCGGTGGCAAGCCCCGACCATCCGGTGCTCCGGACGCAGCCGAGCATGAGCATGCTCCGACAGCAGACCTGGCTGCTCGGGCCGTCCGCAGCCGAGGACGCCGGCGTCACCACGGCGCTGCTGCACCGGCTCGGGGTCCCCGAGGACCGTCAGCAGATCTTCCAGAGCCACGCCGCCGCCCTCGACGAGACCAAGCGCGGGCGCGGCATCTCGCTGACCCTCTCCTTCGCGGTGGCTCAGGACCTCGCCTCCGGCCAGCTCGTGCAGGTGACCGGGCGCAATCTCAGTGCTCAGGGCTCCTGGCACATCTCGACCCTCGGCGGCGGGCAGGCGACGCCGGCCGCCGAGGAGATGACCCGGTTCATCACGACCCCGCGCGCCACCCAGGCGATGCTCCGGGGCCGGGCCGTCGCGCACGGGCGCTTCAAGCCGGCCGTGCACGTCACGCTCTGGAGCTAGAGGTCGGCCGGACGCACTCCCTCGCGGAGCTCGATGTCGTCGAACCATCCGCACCGCACCGGCCTGCCTGGATCGTCGAACCGCCTCACGTACGGCTTGACGTCGAGGACCGGCGTACCGTCCACGACGTCGACGCCGCGGAACTCGAGGGCGGCGCGGTGTCGTGCGGCCGGTGCAGCCAGGTGAGGAGCCAGGCGAAGTCGAAGCCGGCGAGGTCGGCCAGCCCTTCGGCGTACGACGGTTCCAGCTCGACCGCCCGTCGGCGTCCGGGTTGAGCCGGGCCTGGCACCGGGGTCTCCTCGGTCAGCCCGTAGGCCGACCGGACCACGCCGACGGGCGGCAGGGGACTGTCATGGACGGGGGACGACGACGCGGGAGGCATGCCGTCATGCTGCCCGCCCGGCCGACGGTCCGCACAGGCCTGCCCGGGGGACGTAAGGCATTGCTTAACCGGCAGTTGTCCGCGAGGGTGACGGCGGTCACAGTGAAGGGTGTGGGTCCGCCGACCCTGGACGGCGGAGACGGGATGGGATCAAGTGCCAGTGGAGTCCGACGGTCACAACGAGGGCAACCCGCGGATGTACGAGCTGATCGAGAACGCCCCGAAGACCGGTAAGAGCCCGACGGTCTGGGCGTTCCCGCAGCTCGTCGACTATCTGAAGGTGGCCGGCCAACCCGTGCAGGGCCCCTGGCCGCCGCACCAGGAGCCGCGACCCGACCCGACGGCCGTCGACTCCGGCCCCGTCGCCGTACCCGACCCCTTGTCCGCCCCGCTCCACCGCGCGGTGGAGCCGCCGTCGTCCCGCCCCGTCGACCCGCAGGAGTCCTGAGTGTTCCCGCCGCGCTTCCGCTACGAGGCCCCGCGCACCATCGCCGAAGCGATCTCGCTGCTGAACGAAGGCGGCGGTGAGGCCAAGGTGCTGGCCGGTGGCCAGAGCCTGGTGCCGCTGCTGAAGCTGCGCTTCGCCTCCCCCGACCTGCTGGTCGACATCAACAACCTGTCCGACCTCTCCTTCCACCGGGTCGACGACAGCGGCGCGCTGCACGTCGGTGCCCTCTGCCGCCACGCGGACCTCGAGCACTCGACCCTCCTCGCGGAGCGGCAGCCGACGATGATCGCCGCCGCTCCCCTGATCGCCGACCCGATCGTCCGCACCCGCGGCACCCTGGTCGGCTCGCTGTGCCACGCCGACCCGCAGGGCGACTGGGCCGCGGTGATCACCGCGCTGGGGGGCCAGGTCGTCGCGCAGGGCCCCGGCGGCCGCCGCACGATCGCCATCGGCGACTTCGTCACCGGGCCGTTCCAGAACACCCTGGCGTACGACGAGGTGGCGGTCGAGGCGATCGTCCCGGCCGCGCAGGGCCGGCTCGAGGGCGGCTTCCTCAAGCTCGAACGCCGGGTCGGTGACTTCGCGACCGCCGGCACCGCCGTGGCGGTCGAGCTCGACGGCGACCGGGTCGTGCGGGCCGGCATCGCGCTCAGCGGCGTCGGCGGCCGGACCATCGACGCCCGCGAGGCCGGTGCCTCGCTCGCCGGGCAGGTCCTCGACGACGCCTCGATCACCCGGGCCGCCGACCTCGCCGCGTCGGCCGCCGAGCCGAGGTCGGACCACCGCGGCAGCGCCGACTACAAGCGCCACGTGATCCACACCTTCGTGATCCGGATCCTGACCCGGGTCTCCACGTCCACGACGACCAAGGCGGCCTGACGATGACCAGCCTCTTCGAGGAGATCAGCAGCAAGCCCGGCGACGACGTACCGGTACGCCGGGTGACGATCACCGTCAACGGCCGGGCGCGGACCCTCGACGTCGAGCCGCGGCTGCTGCTGGCCCACCTGCTGCGTCAGGGGCTCCAGCTGACCGGTACCCACACCGGGTGTGACACGACCAACTGCGGCGCCTGCACGGTGCTCTTCGACGGCTCACCGATCAAGAGCTGCACGATGCTCGCGGTCCAGGCCGACGGTCACGACGTACAGACGGTCGAAGGTCTCGGCACCGCCAGCGGGCTCGACCCGGTGCAGGAGGGCTTCACCACCGAGCACGGTCTCCAGTGCGGCTTCTGCACGCCCGGGATGATGATGGCGTCGCGTGCGCTGCTGAACGCCAACCCCGACCCGACCGAGGACGAGGTGCGGTTCGCCCTCTCCGGCAACCTGTGCCGCTGCACCGGCTACCAGAACATCGTCAAGGCGGTGCTGTGGGCGGCCGCGAAGGAGCGCGGTGACGCGCCGGTCGAGGCGGGCACCGACGCCGCCGTCGACACCACCGCCGACGCCCCACGATCCGCTGCCGCCGATGCCACCCAGGGGGGCTGAGATGACCGTCACCGAGAGCCGCGCGCTCGACGAGATCAAGATCGGCGGGATGGGCGCGAGCCGCCGCCGGGTCGAGGACAACCGCTTCATCCGGGGTCGCGGCCACTACATCGACGACGTCGTGCTGCCGGGCATGCTGCACATGGAGATCCTCCGCAGCCCGCTCGCCCACGCCCGGATCACCAGCATCGACACCAGCAGGGCCTACCAGATCCCGGGCGTCCGGCTGGTGCTGACCGGCGAGATGATGGCGACCCGCAACCTCGCCTGGATGCCCACCCTCAGCTACGACACCCAGGCCGTGCTGGCCACCGACAAGGTCCGCTTCCAGGGCCAGGAGGTCGCCTGCGTCATCGCCGACGACCCCTACATCGCCAAGGACGCCTGCGAGGCGATCGACGTCGAGTACGAGCCGTTGCCGCCGATCGTCAACCCGACGCAGGCGATGGCGGACGGCGCACCGCTGATCCGTGACGACAAGGAGAACCAGCAGGACAACGTCATCTTCGACTGGGAGGTCGGGGACCAGGAGCGCACGGACCGCGCGTTCGTCGAGGCCGACCTGGTCTCGAAGATCTCGCTGCACTACCCGCGGTCGCACCCGTCGCCCCTGGAGTGCTGCGGCTCGCTGGCCGACTTCGACCGCGCCACGGGCAAGCTCACGGTCTACATGACGACCCAGGCGCCGCACATCGTCCGCGCCGCGGTGGCCCTGATCGCGGAGCTGCCCGAGCACCAGATCCGGATCATCTCCCCCGACCTCGGCGGCGGCTTCGGCAACAAGGTGCCGGTCTACCCGGGCTATGTGATGTCGATCCTCGCCTCGATCCTCACCGAGCGCCCGGTGAAGTGGATCGAGGACCGCACGGGCAACCTGATCTCGACCGGCTTCGCCCGGGACGTCTACCTCGACGGCGAGCTCGCCCTGCGCAAGGACGGCCGGATCCTCGGTGTCCGGATGCACACGACGTCCGACCACGGCGCCTTCTTCTCCGACGCCCAGCCGAGCAAGTTCAAGATCGGCCTCATGCACTCGGCGTTCGCCTGCTACGACATCCCCACCGCACACCTGACCGCCCGCGGGGTGTACACCAACAAGGCACCCGGCGGCGTGGCCTACCGCTGCTCGTTCCGGGTCACCGAGGCCATGTTCTTCCAGGAGCGGATGGTCCAGGCGGCCGCCGACGACCTCGGGATGGACCAGGCGGAGTTCCGACGCGTCAACTTCGTCCGCGACGACGACTTCCCGCACCGCACGCCGTTCGGCTTCCTGACCGACTCCGGCCAGTACGCCAAGTGCCTCCAGGTCGGGCTCGACGCGATCGGGTACGCCGACTTCCGGCAGCAGCAGGAGGAGGCCCGGTCGCGCGGCCGGCTGCTCGGCATCGGCATCTCGACGATGACCGAGCCGCTCGGCGCCGGCAACAGCCGCGAGTACGACATCCTCGGCATCAAGATGTTCGACTCCGCCGAGCTGCGGGTGCACATGACCGGCAAGGCGATCCTCCGCACCGGCGCCAAGTCCCAGGGCCAGGGTCACGAGACGACGTGGGGCCAGATCGTCGCCCACGAGCTCGGGATCCCGTCCGAGGACGTCGTCGTCGAGGAGGGCGACACCGACACCGCGCCGTTCGGGATGGGCACCTACGCCTCCCGGAGCACGCCGGTCGCCGGCGCCGCCGTGGCCATGGTGTCGCGCAAGGTCCGGGCGAAGGCTCGCAAGCTCGCGGCCCACCTGCTGGAGGTGTCCGAGGAGGACGTCGAGTGGGAGCTCGGCCGGTTCTACGTGCGGAGCAACCCGGCCCAGGGCGTCACCATCCAGGAGTGCGCCATGGCGGCGTACAGCAACATGCCCGACGGCATGGAGCCCGGTCTGGAGGGCAACGCCTACTACGACCCGCCCAACCTCACCTGGCCGTTCGCGTGCTACATCGCCACCGTCGAGGTGGACCCGATGACCGGGGTGTGGGACGTGCTCAGGTTCGTCGCGGTGGACGACTGCGGTGTCCGGATCAACCCGATGGTGGTCGAGGGCCAGATCATGGGCGGCCTCACCGAGGCCTACGCGATGGCCAGCATGCAGTTCATCACCTTCGACGCCGAGGGCAACTGTGTCGGCTCGAACTTCATGGACTACCTGCTGCCGACCGCGTGGGAGACCCCCGGCTGGGAGCTCCACGAGGTCGTGACCCCGTGCCCGCACCACCCGATCGGTGCCAAGGGTGTCGGCGAGTGCGCCACCGTCGGCGGCCCGGCCGCCTTCGTCAACGCGGTGATCGACGCTGTCAGTCAGGCGGACGGCGCGGACGTCCGTAACATTGACATGCCGATGCTCCCCGACCGGGTGCACGAGGCCATCACGCAGCGGCACGACGTGTCCGGGGCGCCGCCGGTGAAGACGGACGACTGAGGACGGCGGACATGGACACCGAGGGCTGGGACATCGTCGAGCAGGCCGCCGAGCTGGCGCGCCGCGGCGAGGAGTTCGCGCTGGCCACCGTGGTCTGGCGGCAGGCGCCGTCCTCGGGACAGATGGGCTCCCGCGCGATCATCACCCGCGAGGGCCAGCTCTACGGGTTCATCGGCGGTGCGTGCGCCGAGCCGGTGGTCCTGCGCGAGGCGATCCGCGTGATCGAGAGCCGCGAGCCGCGGCTGCTGTTCCTCGGGACCGCCGACGTGCCGCAGGCCGGCCTCCCCGAGGGGATGTTCTACGTCCCGATGGCCTGCCAGAGCGAGGGCGCCTTGCAGATCTACGTCGAACCCGTCGTGCCCGCGCTCGACCTGGTCGTCGTGGGCGGCTCGCCGATGACCGGCACGTTGGCCGAGCTGGCCGGCACCCTCGGCTGGAAGAGCCGCGTGATCGAGGCGGCCGAGCTGTCCGCCGCCGACCTGACCGAGCGCTCCATCGTGGTGATCGCCACGCAGGGCCACGGCGACGAGGACGCCGTTCGGCTCGCGGTGTCCGCGGTCCCCGCGTTCATCGGTCTGGTCGCCTCGCGCAAGCGGGGAGAGTCCGTGCTGGCCTACCTCGCCGAGCGCGGCGTGCCCCGGCATCTCCTCGACCGGGTGCGCACACCGGTGGGCATCGACCTCGGCCGCACCAGCCACCAGGAGATCGCCGTGTCGGTGCTGGCCGAGCTCGTGCAGCGCCGCGCCGCCGGCGAGTTCTCGAGCTTCCACGTCGACGCGCCGGCCGCGAAGCCCGTCGCCGTCGAGGTGCTCGATCCCGTGTGTGGCATGACCGTGACCGCAGACGCGGCGCACTTCCCGGTCGAGCACGGCGGTACGACGTACCACTTCTGCTGCGGCCGGTGCTCGGAGTCGTTCGCGGCCGAACCGGCGCGCTACCTGAGCGATGCGGAGGCCTGACCGATGCTGATCAAGAACCAGTTCGACGTGGCGGAGCCCCTGGACAAGGTCTGGGAGTTCTTCGGCAACGTGCCTCAGGTCGCGGCCTGCCTGCCCGGCGCCGAGCTCACCGAGGACCTCGGCGACGAGACCTACGGCGGGACCGTCGGCATCCGGATGGGCCCGGTCAAGCTGCAGTTCGCCGGCAAGGCCAAGATCCTCGAGCGCGACGACGCCGCCAAGAAGATGGTCATCGACGCCGCCGGCGCCGACCAGAAGGGTCGTGGCCAGGCCGCGATGACGATCACCGCACAGCTGGCGTCGACCGGCTCCGGCACCAAGGTCAACCTCGACCAGGACCTCCAGCTCTCCGGCGCCGCCGCCCAGTACGGCCGGGGCATGATCCAGGACGTCACCACGGTGCTGATGGGGCAGTTCGCCACCAACATGCAGCAGCGGATCGGCGCCCTGGAGCGTGGTGAGTCGCTCGACGGCGTCGGGACGGCGTCCGCCAGCGGCCTCTCGATCGGTCTCAAGGCAGCGCGGATGGCCCTGATGCGGGTCTTCCGCCGGTTCTGCCTCCCCTACCAACCAGCCCAGAGCTGAGGAGACGTCATGGCCTTGTGGTGGATCGGCAACATCGTGCTCCTGCTCGTGATCGCGCCGGTGCTCGTCGCCCTGCTCAACCGGGTGCTCGCCGCGTTGGAGCGGATCCGGGGCGCGGCCGACGACATCCTCGTGGGCGGCGTGCAGCTCGCCGGTGAGCTGGACGGCGTACCCGAAGCCCTGGCGACCACGGACCGGACGGTGGCCGCCGTGGCGGCCGGAGCCGCGCGGTACGGCGGCTCCGTCGCGAAGCTGCTGCCCCCGAAGGAGGCCTGACCCATGCCACTGGTTGCCTGGGTGACCATCGTGATCGCGACGGTGATCATCGCGGTCGCCGCGCTCGGCCTGCTACGCGTGATCTTCCACCTCCGTGCCGTGACCGCCACGCTCGACAGCGTGATCGGCGGCGTGGGCGTGATCGCGGAGCGCACCAGCACCGTGCCCGACGTCCTGCCGTCGGTGAACGCCAGCCTGAAGCCGGTCCGCGACTTCTGCGAGGCGATATGAGCACCCAGCTCGCCGTCCTCGTCGACTCCGGCTGGGTCGTCGGCTACACGATCGGGATCGTCGTCGTGCTGGTGGTCGTCGCCCTGGTCGTCCCGATCCTCGTGCTGGCCCACAGGATCGGCCGCCAAGCAGGCGCCATCGACGCCTCACTCGGCGACTCGGTGCGCCACACGGCGGCGCTGTCGCAGCTGAACACCACCATCGACCACGCGACCGAGATCATCACCGGGCTGCAACGCGGCCGCGAGCGGCTGGGAGGCTGAGATGGCAGTCCTGTCCGTGCATCCGGTGGCGCCGCTGCTCAGCGACTCCAGCCACGACCTGTGGTGGGGTGCTGTCATCGGCGGCTTCGTCGTCGTACTCGCCGTCGCTGCCCTACTGACCATCCTGGTGATCGAGGTCCGCACCATCGACCGACGTGTCGCCGCGGTCAAGGAGACCCTCAAGGCGGCCGAGCACAACACCCAGGACGCCGCCCTGATCGGCGTCACCGCCGGTGGCGTCGAGGCGGTCCTCGCCGAGGGCCTGCAGCACCATCTGTTCCTCGGCCGAGTGCTCGGAAAGGTGCGGTCGTGACCACGCTCGTCGTGCTGTCCGTCGTCGACATCGTGCTGCTGATCGCGGGTCTCGCGATCTACCTGTACATCGTCGGCGCCCAGCTCACCCGGATCGCCACGAACCTCGAGGAGTGCGCCGAGATCGTGCACGCGATCGGTCGCAACGCGGCCCCGATCGTGCAGGACGTGCAACACATCAACCGCACCGGCGGGGTCGTGGCGGGAGCGCTGCCGCTGCTCTACGGCATGGCCGAGCAGATCGTGACCAGCGTGACGCCCCGCGAGCCCCAGCCCGGCGGGCGCCCACCGGCCCGTCCGGCGTCCGGCACCCGCCGCTCGCGGCTCGGCGAGGGCGTGGGCTACCACCCGGACGAGGAGCCCGCGGGCGTCTGACCCCGGCTCCTGGGTCTCGTGCGGCCCGAGGAAGAAAACGCGGAACGAATCGGCGACACGCGCCGGACTGCGACCGAATTGTTCCGCGGTTTCCTCGGTCTCGGCAACGTGCCCACCGGCTCGGAGGACGGTGACCTCGGGGGTCGGGCTCAGCGGTGGAGCTGGGCGAAGAGCCGGCCGGGCCGACGCTGCGGGCCAGGAACCGGGGTCGCTGTCATGACCGTCCGGGCGCTCACGCGGGTGAAGGAGGCCGTGATCGCCTTGAACAGCGTGAAGTCGACGTTGGTCGAGGTCGTGCACACGATCCCGGGGTCGGCCGTCTTCCCGATCCGGACGGTGTCGGCTCCCGACATCAGGGTCGGGAACCCGTTGCTGTACGTCGCGGAGTCGGCGGCGTACACCGTCGTGTTGGGTCCGATCGTGTTGAGGTCGGCCACGCCGCAGATCACATCGACCGAGGTCCCCGGCGCCACCGCATCCGGGACCACGAACGCCTTGAAGCTGACCTGGTAGGCGCCGGGCGCCACGTCGACGTGCCAGAAGCCGGCCCCCGGCACGACGTCACCGCGGTGGCCGGCCTTGAAGCTCACGGCCCGGGTCTGCAGGTCCGAGGCGTTCTTGCCGTCGAGGAGGTCCGCGTTCAACCGACGGACCCTGGCCGAGGAGCTGACCCGCAACGACGGGACCTTCTGCCCCGACGACTCCAAGGACAACACGACCCCCTGCCCATGGCGGGTGATCGTCGTCGTGCCGCCCGCATGGTTGGTGCGCCCGAGCAGCAGGCTGTCGCCCGTGACGGCGTACGTCGTGTAGTCGAGGCCCACCACCAGCAGCGCAGCAGCGCTCACGGTGGCGACGGCGGTGGACAGGGAGATGCGCATGGCGAGTCCTCTCGGCCGATGACTCTCAACATCGCAGTGTGGACACCAGGGGACAAGCGACGCGGCCGTGCGGGTCTCTGCTGACTGTGCCGTTTGGTCCCCAACGACACGTTCTCCGGGGTCAGGGTTGCCGTTTGGTCCCCAACGGCAACCAGTCAGCGCTCCGGGGGTTGGCGCCCGGTGGTCAGCGGGCCGGTGGTCGGCGCGGAGTACCCGCCGATCCACTCGTCCTTCCACGTGCTGTCGAACTGCTGCTCGTTGCAGCCGGGCCGGTAGACCGAGCACAGCTCCTCGGCGATCTGCTTGCGGTGCCCGGTCTGGCCGCCGGGCACCTCGAACCACGCCACGTGCAGCCGCCACTTGCTGCCCGCCCGCTTGATCCAGCACGAGGACCGCGGGTGTCGGAAGGGCAGGCGCTCCTGACGGAGGTCCTCGGTGTGACCGACGTAGATCACCGCGTAGGCCTCGGCGTCCTCGTCGGGCTTGTACATCACGGCGTAGACCGCCGGGGCCGCGGGGACCGTCCAGCCGGCGAGCACGCGCGGTCCCTCGAAGGGGTAGCCCGCCAGGGAGCCGAGCCGGATCACGGTACGTCGTCCTCGTCGTCGTCCTCGGAGAGCGCGCTGATCGCGCTGATCGGCCAGGGAGGCAGACCGGCCCTGGCCGCCGCAGCCGTGAAGATCGAGGCGCCACGCTCGAGCGCGGCCTCCCGCGTCTCGGCCTCGACCAGCAGCTGCGCGCCGTACGCCGTCTGGCCGATGCCGGACGCGACCCCGCCGGCGGGTGCGACCGCATCCGCCAGCTCGACGATCTCCTCACGGCTCAGCTCGCGATCACCGCTCGCCTGCGCCGACACGCTCCAGTACAACGCGTCTCCTCCGTCAGTGCATCGTGGCCAGCACCCGGGCGAACTCCGACAGGCTGGCCAGGTCGTGACCGGACAGCAGCTCGTCGACGTACGGCTCGGCGACCATCATGCCCAGGGTGTCAGGCGTGAAGTCGGTGCGGCTGCCTTTGTGGGGGTTGAGCCAGACGATCCGGTGGCACAGCCGGGAGAGCCGCTGCATCGCGGACTCGAGCAGCTCGGGATCGCCGCGGTCGAGACCGTCCGAGCAGATCACCACGATCCCGCCGCGGGTGAGGCCACGTCGTGCCCAGCGCCGTACGAACTCGTCGAGGCAGGCCCCGATCCGGGTCCCGCCCTCCCAGTCGGTCACGGCCGCCGCGGCGCGGTCGAGGGCGAGGTCGGGACGCCGGTGCTCGAGCTCGCGGGTGATCCGGGTCAGTCGGGTGCCGAAGCAGAACACCTCGACCCGGTCGGCGGCGCGCGTGGAGGTATGGGCGAACTGCACGAGGTTGCGGGAGTAGTCCGCCATCGAGCCCGACACGTCGAGGAGCAGGATGATCCGCCGTGTGCGCAGCCGCCGCCGGCGGCGGTGCAGGGCGCCGGGCTCGCCGTGCAGCCGCATCGACTCCCGGACGGTGCGTCGCAGGTCGGGCAGTCGGCCGTGGCGGGTCGGCACCGTGCGCCGCGTACGCCGTCGGGGTGGCGCCAGCTGCATGGTCCGCATGATCCGCCGTAACGCGGCCAGCTCCTCGGGCGTGCACGCGGCGAAGCTCTTGGCCTTGACGGTGGACGCCTTCGCGGCGGCGTACCCGAGCTCGGCCTCCTGCTCCTGCTGCTCCTCGCCGAGCCGTTCGGTCTCCGCGATCTCCAGCGTCGCCAGCGCCTCGGCGCGCGCGACGGCGGAGAAGACGGACCCGCTCGGCGTGGAGTCCGGGTCGCCGAGGTAGTAGGCGACGAACGTCCGGTGGTACGTCGGGACCTGCTCACGCCGGGTGAGCAGCGAGCAGCGCCCGGCCCAGTAGAGGTCCACCAGGTCGGTCAGGTCGACGACGGTCGCGGCCGCGCAGTAGGTCAGGACGTCGCCCGACCCGAGGGTCAGCCCGGCCCGCCGCAGTGCCGTGGTGAAGCCGACCAGCATCGGGGTGAAGTCCGGCCGATCGGTGGGGTCAGGCACCGGAAGCGACCCAGCCGAGGTCCTCGCGCACCTGCTCGAGGTCGTCGCGGTCCTTGATGACGGCACCGAGGGTGTCGGCGGCGACCGCGGGCTCGAGCTCCTCGGCCCCCACGACCTCGAGGGTCTGCACCCAGTCGATGGTCTCGGCGACACCGGGCGGCTTGGCCAGGTCCATCTCGCGCAGCCGGTGCACCGCGGCGACCGCAGCCTCGGCCAGGGTGCGGGAGACGCCGGGCGCTCGGACCAGGACGATCTCCAGCTCACGCTCGGACGACGGGAACCCGATCCAGTGGTAGAGGCAGCGACGCTTCAGGGCGTCGTGGAGCTCTCGGGTGCGGTTGCTGGTCAGCACCACGAGCGGCGGCTGCTCGGCGACGATCGTGCCGATCTCGGGGATCGTGATCTGGTAGTCCGAGAGCAGCTCGAGCAGGAACGCCTCGAACTCGTCGTCGGCCCGGTCGACCTCGTCGACCAGCAGTACCGCGCCGGCGCCGGTCTTCACGGCGTCCAGGAGCGGCCGCTCGAGCAGGAAGCGCGGGCCGAAGAGGGCGTCCACCGACCCGTCGTCGGCGAGCTGGTGCTCGGACAGGGCGCGGATGGCCAGCATCTGGCGGGCGTAGTCCCACTCGTAGAGCGCCTGGTTGGTGTCGATGCCCTCGTAGCACTGGAGCCGGATCAGGCGCCGGTCGAGCACCTGCGCCAGCGCCTTGGCGATCTCGGTCTTGCCGACACCGACCTCGCCCTCCAGCAGCACGGGACGGCCCAGGGAGAGGGCGACGTGCACCGTGGTGGCCAGCCCGCGGTCGGCGAGATAGCCGACCTCGCGCAGCGCTTCGGTGAGGGCGGGCACCGAGTCGGGCTGCGTCATCGCGCCCGGCTCACGGGTCGCACTCAATCGCCACGAGGGGTGTCGACCAGGTCGCGCAGGCTGCTGGACCCCAGCTTGCCCTCGCGGGCGAGGCGCTCGCGCCAGGCCTCCTTCAGGTCGGACCCCGGGGAGCCGAATCCGTCGAAGGTCACGTCCTTCATGTTGCGGCACGGCGTGACCGGCCCGCACTCCTCGTCGATCTCGGACCGATCGCGATCCTCGGCCGACCAGAGCGCCCGCAGGACCTGGATGCCGTCGTCCGACGTGTCGGTCATCGCGCTCTCCTCTCTGCACGCGGCTCCGTCGCGGGACCCGCAGCCTCCACTGTAGGTCGCGGGGAGCCCGCTCACGACGCGCGCCTAAGGATTCGCTTGCGCCTCGAGCCGGTGTACGGCGATCGCCTCGGCCAGCACCGCGGCCGCCACCTCCCCGGGAGTCCGTGCTCCGATGTCGAGACCCGCTGGGCCGTGGATGCGCTCGAGGCCGGTCACGTTGCGGTCGGTCAGCCAGGTCAGCCGGGCCTCCTGCCGGGCGCGCGGGGCCACCACGCCGATGTAGCCCGCCCGTGAGGACAGCCCGGCCTCCATGATCCGGCCGGCCATCTCGTCGTCGTGCCCGGTCACCACCAGCGAGTCGAGGACGGTCAGCCCGACCACGAGGGGGATCGCCGATCCCGGGTCCGGAGCCCGGTGGACGCGCCAGCCGAGGACGTCGGCCATCCGGGCCACGGCGTCGGAGACCGGACCGGGGCCGGCCGCGACCAGGGTGGGCACGGGGCGCAGCACGGTGACGACCCGGCCCGGCGAGACGTGGGTGGTGCTCCGGCCGCTCGACCAGGCGGCGACCACGTCGGCGTCCTCGGCCTCCACGTGCTCCGCCTCGACCAGCCGCGTGGAGACGGCGAGCCCGTCGCCGTCGAGGTCCGTGACGAGACAGACCGGCTCCCGTTCCACCAACCGTTCCCACAGCTCAGGCGGGAGCGCGTCGGCCGGCAGCACGAGGCACTGTCCCGAGCCCGTCGCCGTCACGCCCGCGAGGGCAGCCTCGTACTCCCCGACCTCGACCGGGACGAGCCGGCCGCGGCCGACCGTCGCGACACGTTCGACGACCTGGTCGTCGGCGGCTCCGCCCCAGACGTGGCCGTTCCGCCCGCCCCCGGGAGTCAGCGCCAGCGCCTCCGAGGGATCCACCGGCGGGCCCTCGCGGGCCACGAGCCAGCCCACGTCCACCCGGGTGCCGGACCGGACGCAGGCGGCCACGGTGAGGGCGACGTCGTACATCTTGCGCAGGCTAGCCGGAGTCGGTCCGGCGCCCCACCGCCACCCAAGCAAACCCTGAGGTCGCGTGCCCGCTCGACCGTTGCGCCCCGCGGTGACCTGCCCCGGGGCACAATCGGGGGTGTGGACGACACGCTGCTGCTGGCCGCCCGGGCCCTCGTGCTCGCCGATCTCCAGGCCCGGCACCGGGCGACCCCCGAGGCCGTCGACGCCCTGGAGGACGCGTGTGCCAACCGGGGCTGGTGGGCCGAGCAGTGGCCGGAGGGCCAGGTGTACGTCGCCGGGCTGGTCGCGCAGGACGTGCAGGACGCCCTGTTCGAGAGCGTCGGGCGCTGGCCGTTGTGCGTGACCTGCGACCCTGAGCAGCCCGAGCACGCGCTCTACATCGAGCCCGACATCGGCGGTCCCGCGCCGCAGTGGGTGTGCGAGGAGTCGGGCCGGACCATCGCACCGCTGGGGCGGCTCGGCGAGCTCGGCTGACGCTGCTCTCCTGGCTGCTCTCCTGGCTGCTCTCTGGCTGTTCTCGGGCGGCTGGGTCGGAGTCCGACGGTCAGGGGCTGAGGGTCAGCGGGACCCACCAGGTGAAGCGCGTGCCGGCGTACGTCGTCCGCGACACCTCGATCACGACGTCGCCGACCAGCCCGCGCCGCGAGTGCCGCAGCACGGGGTCTCCGGGGGCGAGGTCGAGCAGCTCGGCGTCCATCTCGTTCGCCAGGTCGGCCGTGAGCTGGTCCTCGGCGGACGTCGGTCGCAGGCCACGCGCGGCGAGCATGGAGTAGAGGCTCTCCGGCAGCCCGGTCTGCAGGAAGCCGGGCAGCAGCACCTCGTTGAGGTACACGTCCTGCACGCACAGGGGTACGTCGTCCAGTCGCCGCCGTCGACGCCAGTGGATGACCGCGTCACCCGCGGTGATGCCCATCGCCTTCGCCACGCCCGGTCCGGCCTGGCCGAGCCCGTGCGCCAGGGTCTCGGTGGTGGTCGTCCAGCCTCGTGCCCTCGCGTCCTCGGTGAACGACAGCGGGCGGGTGACCGGGCGGGCGTTCTTGCGGACGAAGGTGCCGCGCGCCGGCGCGCGCTCGAGCAGACCTTCGGCGACGAGGGCGTCGATCGCCTGGCGCACCGTCATCCGGGCGACTCCGAAGTGCTGCATCAGGTCGCGCTCGGAAGGGGCCGGCGCACCCTCGGGCAGGTCGGCGATCAGGTTGCGCACGTACTCCCGCACCTGGACGTGCTTGAGGGTCGTACCGTGCGGCACGAGCACGTCATCCACGCCCGGAGTCTAGGGCGTCGAGAGGGTCCGTATGCCCCGAATCCGAGGGCCGGCACCCCTGGACCGCTCAGGCCACGGCGCGGTGGATCAGGTGGCGGAGATCGCCGTGAGCACGTCGAGCCGCGCCGCGCGGCGGGCCGGCAGCACGGCCGCGAGCACCCCGATCACGACCGCCAGACCCAGGAAGACGACCAGCTGGCTCCAGGGGATCGCGATCACGTTCAGGCCCTGGTCACGGACGGCGTACATCATCGCGATCCCGAAGCAGACGCCGAGCGCCACGCCGAGCACCGCGCCGAGCACGGCGATCACCACCGACTCGAGAGTCACCATCAGCCGCAGCTGGCCGCGCCCCAGACCGATCGCCCGGAGCAGGCCGATCTCGCGGGTGCGCTCGATGATCGACAGCGCCAGGGTGTTCACGATCCCGAGGATCGCGATCACCAGCGCCAGGCCGAGCAGCGCATCGACCATCAGCACGAGCTGGTCGATCGGCGCTCGCTGCTGGTCGGCGAACTGCTGCTCGTCCTGCACGGTGACCACGGGCAGGTTCTCGACCGTCTGACGCAGCGTCGGCAGCAGGTTGCCCGCATCGGGCGAGGTGAAGACGATCAGGAAGTTGTCGCTGTCGGCGAACCCGGCCCGGGTGAGGTTGCGGGTCGAGGTGACGAAGTCGAAGACCAGCGGGGTGTCCTCGTAGACGCCGCCCACCCGGAACGCCCGGTCGCCGACCGGGAGCTTGCCCAGCACGACCTGGGACCCGACGGCCAGATGGTGGTCGTCGGCGTACTTCTCGTTGACCAGCACGGTGCGGCCGGCGAGATCGTCGGTGCCCGAGGTGAGCTGCAGGCCGAACCGCTCGACCTGCGACGGCAGGGCGCCGGTGACCGTGGAGCGATCGCCGTCGGCCTCGACGAAGGCGTAGCGCTGCCGCACCACGTCGTCGACCCCGGGGACCTTCGCGATCTTCCGGGCGACCTGCGGGGAGAACGGCTGCCCGAAGGCGCTGCCCACGACGTAGCTGCCGATGAAGTTCTCCTCGATCGTCTTGTCGACGCTCGCCTTGGCCGAGGCTCCGATGATCGACATCGTGCACGCCAGGGCGAGCCCGATCATCAGCGCCGACGCGGTGGCCGTCGTACGGCGTGGGTTGCGCAGGGCGTTCTGGCCGGCGAGGTTGCCCACGGCGCGGAAGACCCCGCCGTAGACCCATCGCGCCAGGGCGAGCAGTGGCCGGCACACCAGCGGCGCGGTGGCCGTGACGCCGAGCAGGACGGCGAGGATCCCGCCGCCGACCCAGTAGCCGGAGTGCTGCGGGGACCCGAACAGACCGTCGAGCGTGGCTGCCGCCCCGGCGGCGACGAGGAGCACGCCGAGCACGAACCTGCGGCGGATCGACGACTCCGGCAGCGCGACCACGTCGCCGAGCGCCTGGACCGGCATGATCCGGCCGGTACGCCGCGCGGGGAGCCACGCCGCCGCCATCGTCACCGCGGTTCCGGTGACGTAGCCCGCGACGACGGCGCGCGGGGTGAGGGTGAGGGGTTCGCTGCCCAGGTCGAGGCCGACCAGACCGATCAGCCCGCGGATGGCATAGGCGAGGCCGACGCCCAGCACGAGCCCGATCGTCGACCCGAGCAGCCCGAGCACGAGGGCCTCGAGCAGCACGCTCCGCGACACCTGTCGGCGCGAGGCGCCGAGCGCCCGCAGCAGCGCCAGCTCGCGGCTGCGCTGGGCGACCAGGATCGAGAAGGTGTTGACGATCAGGTAGGCGCCGACGACCAGCGCGACGGCGGCGAAGATCAGCAGGAACGTCTGGAGGAACTTGACCCCTTGCAGTACCTGGCTCGCGGACTCGTCCGCCGCGTCCTCGCCGGTCACGGCGCGGACGCCGGGCGGCAGGTCGCGGGCGACGGCGTCGCGCAGCGTCGTCTGCGACACCCCGGGGTCGGCGGTCACCCAGATGTTGGTGAAGGCCTGCCGGCCGTGGAGGAAGAGCCGCTGTGCCGTGGGGACGTCGAAGATGGTCAACGTCGCACCCGCCAGCGATGTGTTGTCGGCGTACCCCGCGAGACCGACGAGCCGCTCGTTCAGGGCCGCCTTCCGGGTGGCGGTCACGATCGGCACGATGTCGCCCAGGGAGTAGCCGGCCTTCTCAGCCGTCGTGGTGTCGAGGGCGATCTCGTGCGGTCCGTGCGGCGGGCGCCCGTCGACGACCGTCAGCCCGGGCACGCCGTGCTCGGCGGGGGCGTCGGAGTAGCTGATGCCGTACGTCGGCGCACCGAGGCCACCGACGACCTTGTTGTCGTCGCCGACCACGAAGACCCCCAGCGCCTGCACGTTGCCGTCGGCGCGGGCGGCCCCCGGAACCCTCTCCAGCCTGGTCACCAGCGTGGCCGGCACGGACCGGGTCGAGGGGTCGCCGTTGAGCGTCGTGCTGCCGGCGGGCCGGACCACCACGTCGCCGACCGAGGCGCCGAAGAGCTTGGTGAAGCCGGCGCTCAGCGCGGCCGAGAAGACCAGCGAGCCGACGACGAAGGCGACGCCGAGCGCGATCGCGAACGTGCTCATGAGCAGGCGCACCTTGCGTGCCAGCAGGCTCCTCCAGACGGCCCGGAGCACGTCAGTCCGCCGGCTCGGCGGCCGCCATCCAGGCGATGATCTGCTCGCGCTCGGGGTCGTGCAGCTCGTCGACGATGCGGCCGTCGGACAGGAACACGATCCGGTCGGTGTACGCCGCGGCGACCGGGTCGTGCGTCACCATCACCACGGTCTGGGCATGGTCGTCGACGCTGCGTCGGAGGAGGTCGAGGATCTCGGCGCCCGAGCGGCTGTCGAGGTTGCCGGTCGGCTCGTCGGCGAAGACGATCTGGGGCCGGCCCACCAGGGCCCGGGCCACCGCGACCCGCTGCTGCTGACCGCCCGACAGCTCGTGTGGCCGGTGGGTGAGGCGGTCCCGCAGGCCCACGGTGTCGATCACCTCGTCGTACCACGCGGGGTCGGGCTTGCGCCGCGCGATCGCCTGCGGCAACCGGATGTTCTCCTCGGCGGTCAACGTCGGCACCAGGTTGTAGGCCTGGAAGACGAAGCCGATCCGGTCACGACGCAGCCGTGTGAGCGCCTTGTCACCCAGCCGCGAGAGCTCCTGGTCGCCGATGTGCACGGTGCCCGAGTCGGCGCGGTCGAGCGCGGCCGCGCAGTGCATGAGGGTCGACTTGCCAGAGCCGCTCGGGCCCATGATCGCGGTGAACCGCCCCGCCTCCAGGTCGAGGCTCACGCCGTCGAGCGCGCGCACCAGCGCGTCGCCGGACCCGTAGGTCTTGACCAGGTCGCGGATCCGCGCCGCGGGCTCGCTCACGGGCCCAGCCTGCCAAGGTCCGCCAAGGTCGCGGCACCGGGGGCGTCGGCGAGGACGACGTGTCCGGCCGCGCCGACCCACTGCCCGCCACAGGCTCAGAAGACGTGTCGAACACCTGTTCGAGTCTTTGGTACGATGACGCGATGGACTTCCAGGGCACCCTCTTCGAGCCGGCCGTCGACGCCCCCTCGGTCGGCGGGCTCGGGTCGGCGGTGCGCCACACGCTGACGCGCGGCGCCTGGGTCGACGTACGCCGCGACTGGGTCTCCGGTGCCGACGAGGTGCTCGAGCGGCTGGTCGCCGACGTGCCCTGGCGCGCCGAGCGCCGGCAGATGTACGACCGGGTCGTCGACGTCCCGCGTCTCGTGCACACCTACGGGGAGGGCGAGCCGCTCCCCCATCGGTTGCTCGACGAGGCGCGCGACGCGCTCAGCGCCCACTACCTCCCCGAGCTGGGCGAGCCGTTCGTCACCGCCGGCTGTTGCTTCTACCGCGACGGCCGCGACAGCGTCGCCTGGCACGGTGACACGATCGGGCGCGGTCGCCTGCAGGACACGATGGTCGCGATCGTCTCGTTCGGCGACCCGCGGCGGCTGGCGCTGCGACCACGCGGTGGCGGCGAGTCACTGTCGTTCGAGATGGGCCACGGCGACGTGGTGGTGATGGGCGGGTCCTGTCAGCGGACGTGGGAGCACGCCGTACCCAAGGTCGCCCACGCCGGCCCGCGGATCTCGGTGCAGTTCCGGCCGCGCGGCGTCTTCTGAGCGGTCGGTCCTAGAACTGCACCGTCGGCGCATGCTCCTGGCCGGCCGGCGCCTCGTAGAAGTCGCGCTGGTGGACACCGGCCATCCCGCTGAAGAACATCCAGGGGATGGTGCGGACCAGCTTGTTGAGCGTCGCCACGGCGTCGTTGTAGTACTGCCGGGCGAAGGAGATCTGGTTCTCGGTCTCCGCGAGCTGCTTCTGCAGGTCGAGGAAGTTCTGGTTCGCCTTGAGGTCGGGGTAGTTCTCCGCGACCGCGTTGAGGTTGATCAGCGCACCCTGGAGCTGGGCATCAGCCGCGGCCTTCGCCGGTACGTCGTCCCCGGCGGCTGCCTTCTGCACGCCCGCCCGCGCCCGGGTGACCTCCTCGAAGACGCCCTTCTCGTGCGCGGCGTACCCCTTGACGGTCTCGACCAGGTTGGGGATCAGGTCGGCCCGACGGGTCAGCTGCACGTCGATGCCACCCAAGGCCTCCTGGGCTCCCACGTCGGCGGTGCGGAGCCGGTTGAAGCCGACGACCCCGAAGATCACCAGCAGTACGACGACCACCATGAGCACGATCCAGATCAGCACCGGCCTGAGCCCCTCTCGGATTCTGTGCGGCCATTGTGTCGGTCACCAGGAGCCACCGCCACCACCGCCACCCCCACCACCGCCGGAGAACCCGCCCCCGCCGCCGCTGGAGTGCGACTGGGTGGCCTGGTACGCCGTGATCGAGCTGGCGACGGTCGAGCTGAAGTCGCCGACCATCTGGTTGACCGAGCTGCCCGTGAGAGCGCCGGCGTAGTACCCCGCGAAGTACGACGGCACCGGCGGATCGGCCCCCACCTCGGTGCGGTACTTGTCGGCCCACTCGTCGGCGCACCCGAAGGCCACGGCCCACGGGATGTAGGCGGTGTAGAGCTCCTGACGCCCGGAGAAGTCGAAGCGCTCCTGGCTGGACGGGGTCGACAGCACCCGTCGGAAGCCACCGAGCCTGGACCAGAGGTCGCGTCCGGCGGCCGTGCGCTTGGTACGGGAGGTGGGGAGGAGCAGCGGGAGCGCTGCCAGGGCGAACGCGCCGGGGATCAGGGCGGTGATGCTCATGCCGAGCCAGTTGAAGATGCCGAAGGCCACCACGCCGAAGATCGCGCCGATCGTGAGGAGCGTGCCGAGGGCGCCGAGGCCCGCGGAGGTCAGGTAGCCGTTCTGCTTGCCCCACTCGCGCGTCTCGGCCTCGAAGGCCGCGATCCGCGACTGGAGGATCTGGCCGCTCGTGACGTCGCCGCGGCTGGCCCGGAAGGTGCCGCCCGGACCACCCAGCAGGGGCGCAACGGAGGCCGTGACCGGGTCGACCTTGGCCCACCCGGCGTCGCCGGCCTTGTCGGTGATGGTCCAGGTGTCGCCCTCGCGCGTCAGGTCGATCGCGCCCTGCTGGGCCGCCCACAGGAGCGACGCGACGAAGGCCTGGTCGTCGATCCGCTCCGTGACGACGTAGGTCCCCTCCGCCGGCCCGATCCCGTCGGGCGGGGCGTACTGCAACGGGTACGGCGGGGTCCGCTCGTGCGCGCTGTGGGCGAGGACGGCCCCCAACGCCCCGGACGCGGCCGCCAACAGGAGCACCACGACGAGCGGCAGCACGCTGTCGCCGAGAACCGGATCCCAGCGGGCGCTCCACGGCACGGTCGTGCCGGCCGGCGGCGTCGGGATCGGCAGACCCACCTTGACGGTCACGGGCGTGCGCGGAGGGAGGTTGTTGGCGCGGACCTCGAAGCTCCTGCTGCCCTCGGTGGGCGGCTGGCATCCGCTGGTCGCTCCGGCGCCCACGGCGCACTGCAAGGGTTGCTGTGCCGGGGCCGGGAGGTGCACCGTCAGCACGGCGCGATCGATCTCCTGGGCCCAGCCCCCGGGGATCAGGTTCCAGTAGAACTGGGTCTGCGCCCCGTCGGTCCCCGGCTCGAGGACCCCGTCGATGCCGTAGCGGATCACGTACGTGTGGTCGCCCGGCTGGACCGTGACGTCGGGGTCCCCGATCCGCGCGACGACGTACCGACCGGACGACTCGGTGGTGCGGTCGACCGGGACGGGGGCGCCGTCCATGGTCACCGAGATGTCGTGCGGGTCGCGCCGCGCGTGCGTGGCGCTCGGGTCGGCGCGGTCGAAGAAGCGGAAGATGCCGTGCTTGCCGGAGTCGGGGAAGTGGACCGTCAGGGTCTCGGTGACCGTGAGGTCGCCGTCGTCGTCCACGGTGAAGTCGGCGAGGTAGCGGGTGATGGTCGTGGTGTCGGTGGCGGCGGGTCCCCCGACGTCGTAGCGGAGCGCCGGCCACAGCACCGCGATCGCGAGAACGACGAGCCCGGCGAGCGTGACGGCCAGGCGCTTCATGGCAGCAGACACTAGGGGTGCGGGGCCATCGCGCACACCAGGACGCGCACACGCGGCGCGCACCTGATCGCGTTCCCCGCGATCGCTATTCGCGTCTGGGTCGATATCGGATCCACTCGGGATGGTTTCCGAGTGTGGGTGGTGGCAGGAATTCGGGTCTTCGGTCGGTCGGGTTGAGGCGTATTTCCCAGGGCGTGTGGTGGATGACCCGATGGTGATGCCCGCAGAGCAGGGCGAGATTGTCGAGACTGGTGTCGCCGCCCGATGTCCAGTGGGTGAGGTGGTGGGCCTGACACATGAACGGTGGTCGCCTGCAGCCGGGGAAGGTGCAGTGTCGGTCGCGGATGACCAGGGCGGTCCAGATGGGGGCGGTGACCAGGCGGCGGGTTCGTCCGACGTCGAGGACCTCGCTGTGGCTGCCGAGGACGGCGGGGATGATCTCGGCGTCGCACGCGAGGCGGCGGAGGGTGTCGGGGGGTAGGTCGGTGCCGTCGGCGGTGGTGCCGATCCCGGCTGCATCGAGGCTCGGCTTTGAGGGTTTGGTGGTCGAGGGTGACCAGGAGCCGTGCTGGGGTGCCGTGGGTCTCCGGAGGTAGGTCGGTGTCCAGGGCGTGCTGGGCGGTGGCCACGAGGGCGTCCCAGAGCCTGGCGCCGTGGTCGCGGGGATCGAGGTGTTCCTCCCCGGTCTCGGGGTCGGTGGCGGGTGCGGGGCAGGTCAGGGGCAACAGGGCCGCCATCAGGAGGGCTCCGTCCTCGGCGGAACCGCAACCCCGGACTCTGACTCCGCCGGCTCGGTCTTCGCTGACCGACAGGAACCTGTTGAGGTGGGCGGCTCGTTCCTCACGCTCGAGTGCGGCTTCGAGGCGGCGGTCGACGGCGTCGGGGTCGACCACCTCGGCCAGGTGCCGCCCGGCTCGGGCGAGGTCGGAGGCATCGAGGCTGCCCGGCCTGGCGCAGCAGGACTTTCTCCCCGCGTCGCCGGACGAGGTCACCGGACGGCAGGTCGTCGACGGACCGGACGATGACATCGGCCTGCTCCGGTGACACGGTCCCGGCGACCAGCCCGTCGTCGGGTGCGGGTGAGTGGTCCGGTCAGCGCCCTGGCCCGCACCAGCCGGCGCTTGCCCTCACCGCGGCGTAGTCCGCCGACGTGGGTGAGCCAGTCGCCGGTCGAGCCGTAGTGCAGCCGCTGCTTGGCCAGGTCCCTGGCGTCGGCCTCGGCGACCGCATCGGCCTCGACCGCGGCCAACGCCGAGGTGAGCTGCTGGACCTGGCCGACCACCTCGACCAGCTCGTCATCCGACCTCGCCGACCACAACACGTCGGCCAGGCCACGGACCGCCGCGACCACGTCGGCCAGCACCGCAACGGGTGAGGAGCCGGGGACCTCGGCGGTGATCGACATAGGACTATGAAATCAGGGCCACCGACATTCAAGGCGATATCCACAGGGTTTATCCCACGATCCGAGATAATCCACAGCAAATACTTTTGCGGCTCACTCATCCACCGCGATAGAGTAAAAAGACCGCAACCACAAGCGAGTACCCCAAACAACGCCGCACCCAAGAGCAAACGTCCGGAGGTACCGCAACCAAAAGCCGACCGCCACCACACTTCTCGTTCTTCACAACCGCAACCAAGAGCGCACCGCAACGGGCCGACCGTGTCCCGCGTGGTTTCGAGACGGTCGCAGAGCGACCTCCTCAACCAGCGGAACAGCCGCGCGACCTCCTCGGCGGGTTTCGAGACGGTCGCAGAGCGACCTCCTCAACCAGCGGGGAGCCAGGGCGACCTTGTCTGCGTGGTTTCGAGACGGTCGCAGAGCGACCTCCTCAACCAGCGGAACAGCCACGCGACCTCCTCAACCAGCGGAACAGCCGCGCGACCTCCTCGACTGGTTTCGAGACGGTCGCAGAGCGACCTCCTCAACCAGCGGGGCGGTGGGTCGAAAACGGGGTGCGGGTGTCGGTGGTCGCTGGTTGGCTCGAGGGGATGTCCGAGAACGCACTCGCCCGCCCGGCCACCCTCTCTTCGTTCTGGCACGACCTGCCGCGCGAAGGGAAGCTGCTGCTGTCCGTCGTGGCGTTCCAGTTCCTCGGCACCGGGCTGGTGCTGCCGTTCCTGGTGGTCTACCTCCACGAGATCCGCGGGTTCGCTCTCACCGACGTCGGGTGGCTCATCGGGCTCGGCCCGCTGATCGGGTTCCTCGTGGTCGGGCCGGGCGGCACCGTCATCGACAAGTACGGCGCCCGAGTCGTCGTCATCGGGTCGCTGTCGTTCCTGGTCGCGGCCGACGTCGTCCTGGCCTTCGCCGACACGATCAGCCTGGCGATGATCGCCATCGTGCTGCAGGGCGCGGCGTTCGGTGTGTCGTGGCCGGCGTCGCAGAGCCTGATCGCCGCCGCGGTCCCCACCGAGCTGCGGCAGCGGTACTTCGGGGTCAACTTCACGCTGCTCAACCTCGGCATCGGGATCGGCGGCATCATCGGCGGCCTCTTCGTCGACGTCGCGCGACCGGTCACCTTCCAGCTGATCTACCTGGCCGACGCGGTGACCTTCCTGCCCGTCCTCTACCTGCTGCTGGTCCCCCTGCGCCACCTGGCCGGTCGACCGGTCCACGGCGGCGACGAGGAGCCGCCGCCCTCGGAGTCCTACCTCGAGGTCCTGCGCCGGCCGGCGGTCGCGTGGATGATGCTGCTGAGCTTCGTCTCGTCGTACGTCGGGTACTCCCAGCTCAACGCCGGGCTCCAGGCGTTCGCCCGCGACGTCGGTAGGATCTCGACCCAGGGTCTCGGCTTCGCCTACGCCTGCAACACGCTCGTGATCGTCGTGCTCCAGCTGGTCGTGCTGCGCAGGATCGAGGGCCGCCGACGCACCCGCGTGATCTGCGTGATGGCCCTGATCTGGTCGGTGTCGTGGGTGCTCCTCGGCTTGTCCGGGCTCGTCCCCGGGACGCTCGGCGCCACGCTGCTGGTTGCCTCGTGCGCCTCGGTCTTCGCCGTCGGCGAGACCCTGATGCAGCCGACGATCCCGGCCCTGGTCAACGACCTGGCGCCGAACCACCTCCGCGGGCGCTACAACGCCCTCAGCTCGGGCGCGTTCTCGCTGGCCGCGATCGTCGCGCCGGCGATCGCCGGCTGGTTGATCGGGCACGCCGCCGGAGACCTCTACATCGCGCAGCTGGTCGTCGGCTGTGGGGCGATCATCTGGGTCGCCCTGCGCCTCGAGGCGAGCCTGCCTCCGGGCGTGAACGGCGTTCCGGCACCGGAGCCCGAGGATGCGGCCGTCAGCGGGTGACGATCCAGACGATCACGCCGATGACCACGACCCCGGCCAGAGCCTGCTTCCAGTAGGACTTGACCAGGACCGGTAGCACCGTCGTACCGAGGTTGAGTGCGTCGTCGGAGCCACGCGCAGCAGCAGGCGCCGCCTTGCGTGCGCCCGGGGCAGCGGGCGCCTCGGCGGGTGTCGCCTGGACAGCCGCCGGCTCCTCGGTCGGCGTCGCGGGAGCGGCGGCAGCCGCGGGCGCCGCTGGAGCGGCGTCCTCCGCGGGGACGGCAGGTGCCGCCTCGGCGGGGGCGGCCGAGGCATCCCCCTCACCCATCCGCTGCTCGAGGCAGCTGACGAACTGACCCAGCAGCTTGTCCGAGACGTCCTGCATGACGCCACGGCCGAACTGGGCCGGCTTGCCGGTGATGGCGAGGTCGGTGTGCACCTTGACGTCGGTCGAGTCGCCGGCGGCGCCGTCCATGGTGAGGGTGACCGTGGCCCCCGCCGTACCGTTGCCGCGCTTGTCCTTGCCCTTGGCGTCGACGACGAAGCGATAGGCCGTCTCGTCCTTCTCGGTGAACGTGCCGGTCCCGTTGTAGACCAGCGCGATCGGACCGAGCTTCACCTTCACCGAGCCGGTGAACGTCGCGCCCTGGGTGTCGGTCACCTGGGCCCCCGGGAAGCATTCCGCGACCGACGCGATGTCCTGGAAGTGGTCCCACGCCTCCTGGACGGGCACCGGGACGGTGAATTCGTGTGTCAGCTCCACGAGCGATGTCTCCTCAGGGGTGGGGGCTGGGCGAGCCTAGACCCCGGCCGCCTTCAGCACAGCCCGGCGGGTGAGCACGGTCGCGAGGTGCTTGCGGTAGTCGGAGTCGCCGTTCAGGTCGCTCGGCGGGTTGGTGCCGTCGGCGGCCTGGTCGGCAGCCGCACGTACGCCGTCCTCGGTGGCCGCGACGCCCGCGAGGGCCGCCTCGGTCGCCGAGGCCCGGAGCGCCGTCGAGCCCATGTTGGTGAGGCCGATCTTCGCCTCGCTGATGGTCCCGCCGTCGGCCTTGACCGTGACGGCGACCGCGACGATCGGCCACTGGTGGGCCACCCGGACGAACTTCTCGTAGTGGGCGCCCCAACCGGTGTGCTTCGGTACCCGGATCTCGGTGAGGATCTCGTCCTCGCCGATCGCGGTCTCGAAGAGGTCGACGAAGAAGTCGTCGGCCGCGACGGTCCGGGTGCCACCGGAGCCGGCGATCACGAACTCCGCGCCCAGGGCGAGCGCCGCCGCTCCCATGTCGCCGGCGGGGTCCGCGTGTGCCAACGCCCCACCGAACGTGCCCCGGTGCCGGATCTGGTTGTCCGCCACCTCCGCCGCGGCCTTCGACAGCAGGAGCACGTGCTGGTGCAGCAGGTCGTTGGTGACGACCTCGGAGTGCGTCGTCAGCGCCCCGATGACGATCGCGTCGCCGTCGTCGCGGATGCCGCGCAGGCTGTCGATGCGCCCGAGGTCGATCACGACCTCGGGTGCGTTCAGCCGCATCCGGAGCACCGGCAGGAGGCTCTGGCCGCCGGCCATGATCTTGGCGTCGTCGCCGTGCTCCGCGAGCGCGCTCAGCGCGTCCTCGACACTCGTCGGTGCGAGGTAGTCGAACTGGGCCGGGATCACTGGCCTGCTCCTTCGGTGCTGGTGGTGCCGGGTTCGTCGGCGTCGAAGTGCGGCATCGCCGCGGCCTCCGTCGCCCCGCCCTTGGCGGACGCGGTGTTGATGGCCTTCCACACCCGCTCGGGTGTGCACGGCATGGTGATGTCGTTGACGCCGAAGTGCCGGATGGCGTCGACGACCGCGTTCACCACGGCCGGGGTCGAGGCGATCGTGCCCGCCTCGCCGACGCCCTTGGTGCCGAGCGTGTTCGTGGTCGACGGGCTGGTCGTGTGGTCGATGTCGAAGGAGATCGTGTCGGCCGACGTCGGCAGGAGGTAGTCGACGAACGAACCGCTCACCAGCGTCCCGGAGTCGTCGTAGATCGCCTCCTCCCACAACGCCTGAGCGATGCCCTGGACGAGACCACCGTGCACCTGCCCGCTCACGATGAGCGGGTTGATGATGTTGCCGATGTCGTCGCAGCAGACGTACTTGCGCATGCGCACCTGACCGGTCTCGGTGTCGACCTCCATCGCGCACAGATGGGTCCCGTGCGGGAAGTTGAAGTTGACCGGGTCGTACGTCGCCTCGGCATCGATGTTGGGTTCGACGCCCTCCGGGTAGTTGTGGGCCGCGAACGTCGCGAGTGCGATGTCGGCGATGCCCAGCCCCTGGTCGGTGCCGCGCACCGAGAACCGGCCGGCGGAGAACTCGATGTCGTCCACGCTCGCCTCGAGCAGGTGGGCGGCGATCGGTGTGGCCTTCGCGATCACCTTGTCGACGGCCTTCACCAACGCCTCACCACCGACCACGAGCGAGCGGGAGCCGTAGGTGTCGAGACCCTTGTGCGCGACCGCGGTGTCGCCGTGGAGCACCTCCACGTCCTCGAACGGCACGCCGAGCCGGTCGGCGACGATCTGGCTGAACGCCGTCTCGTGGCCCTGCCCGTGGGCGCTGGCGCCGGTGACGACCTCCACCTTGCCGGTGGCCAGCATCCGCACGCTCGCGTGCTCCCAGCCGCCGGCTCCGTAGTCGAGGCTTCCCAGCACCCGGCTGGGGGCCAGCCCGCACATCTCGGTGAACGTCGAGATCCCGATCCCCAGCTGGACCCGGTCACCCGCATCGCGGCGCCGCTTCTGCTCGGCGCGCAGGTCGTCGTACCCGAACATCTCCTTGGCCCGCGCCGTGGCGGCCTCGTAGTTGCCCGAGTCGTAGGTCAGCCCGGCGACGGTCGTGAACGGGAACTCCTCGTGCTTGATCCAGTTCTTCTCCCGGATGTCGAGGGGGTCGACGCCGACCTCGACGGCCAGCTCGTCCATGATCCGCTCGATGGCGTACGTCGCCTCCGGCCGGCCGGCGCCGCGGTAGGCATCGGTCCAGGCCTTGTTGGTGAGCACGGTCTGGCACGAGAAGCGGTACGCGGGGAACTTGTAGATGGAGTTGAACATGAAGGCGCCGAGCACCGGTACGCCGCCACCGACGATCGCGACGTAGGCGCCGAGGTCGGCGAGCAGGTCGACCTTGAACCCGGTGACCGTGCCGTCCTTCTCCGCCGCCAGCGTCAGCCTCTGCCACTGGTCGCGGCCGTGGTGGGCCACCATCAGCGACTCGCTGCGGGTCTCGGTGTACTTCACGGGCCGGCTCAACCGGCGCGCAACGGCCCAGGCGATCCACTCCTCGGGAGTGGCCTGGAGCTTGCCACCGAAGCCACCACCGACGTCGGGTGCGATCACCCGGATCTTCGACTCGGACACACCCGTGGTGGCCGCGAGGGCGAAGCGCAGGATGTGGGGGATCTGGGTCGCCGACCACATCGTCAGCTGCTCGCCGGTCGGGTCGACCACCACCGACCGGGGCTCCATGAACGCCGGGATCAGCCGCTGCTGGCGGTACTCCCGCTCGATCACGATCCCGTCGGTGCGTGCCTTCTCGATGGCTTCCTCGACGTTGCCGCCGGTCCCGGCCTCGCCGGAGTCGAAGACCCACAGCGCCGACTTGTTGCTGCCGAGGTCGGGATGGGCCAGCGCTCCGCCGTCATCTGCCGCTGCTGCTGCCGCCTTGAGCTCGAGCGCGGCCGGCAGCTCGTCGTACTCCACGTCGACGAGCTCGGCGGCATCGCGGGCCTCGGCGGCCGTGCGGGCCACGACGACCGCGACGATCTCTCCGGCGAACACCACCCGGTCGCTGGGCATCGGCGAGTGGGCAGGCGTCACCTGGTCGGGCGTGATCGGCCACGCGTTGATGCAGACGCCCAGCTCGTCGCCGAAGTCGGCGCCGCTGAGCACGGTCACGACGTTGGGCGAGGAGGCCGCCGCCGACGTGTCGACGGAGACGATGTTGGCGTGGGCGAACGGGCTGCGCACCATGGCGAGGTGCAGCATCCCGGGCAGGGTCAGGTTGTCGGTCCAGCGCGTTCGGCCCGTGATCAGCCGCTGGTCCTCCTTGCGGCGACGGTCGTTGCCGATCTCGAGCTTGGCCGGGGCATCGGCGGTGGCGGTCACTGGACGCTCGCCTTCTCGTCGGCGTGCTCGGCGGCGTGCAGGACGCTCCGGACGATGTTGTGGTAGCCGGTACAGCGGCAGAGGTTGCCCTCCAACCCGACCCGGACCTCTTCCTCGGTCGGGTGCGGGTTCTCGTTGAGCAGGTCGACCGACTGCATGATCATCCCCGGCGTGCAGAAGCCGCACTGGAGACCGTGACACTCACGGAACGCTTCCTGCACCGGGTGCAGCACGCCGTCGTGGGCCAGGCCCTCGATCGTGGTGACCTCGTGACCGTCGGCCTGGACCGCCAGGACGTTGCAGCTCTTCACGCTGCGGCCGTCGAGGTGGACGGTGCAGGCGCCGCAGTTGCTGGTGTCACACCCGATCACGGTGCCGGTCTTCCCGAGCTTCTCGCGGAGGTACTGCACGAGCAGCATCCGGGGCTCGACGTCGTCGGACACCTGAGCCCCGTCGACGGTGAGACTGATCTTGGTCATCGAAACGCCTGCCTTTCGCGCACAGCGGCTCTGTGGTGCTGGTCACGCTATGGCCCCGGCGGTTGGCGAAAGGTTGCCCGGTCAGCGGCAGTCTCCGCGGTCGTCGTAGAACCCCTTCGGGCCTCAGCCTCCGGCGACGGCCAGGCGACCCTTGAGCAGGGGCTTGGCCGGGTGCGGCCGGTCGCCGAGGGCCGCGAGGCAGACCTCGAGCACCTCGGTGTCGTACGGCGCGAGCTCGCTGTAGCGGATCACCGCATGCGGCTCGGGGTCGGCCAGGAGCGCCTCGCGCATCGCGACGGCGACGTACTCCCCCAGCTCGACCAGGGCGGGTGACTCGGTGCCGGGCAGCAGGTCGCCGCCGTAGCTGGTGATCGCGGCGGCCGCGTCACCGCGCCGGAGCGCCTCGAGCACGTCGTCGATGTCGGTGGCGACCGGCAGAGTGAGGCGGTAGGGACGGGAGGCGAGCTGACCTCCGAGCGCGGCGCGGAGGTGGGAGACCTCGGCCTTGAGCGTCGACAGGGTGACCGCCTGGTCGCCGTAGACGAGCGCATGGAGGCGGTCGAGCGACAGTCCGTCGGGGTGCAGCGCCAGGATCGCCAGGATCTCGGTCTGCCGGCGGTTGAGCAGCAGCCGGCTCCCGTCGAGGGTCGCCTCGGCGTTGCCGAGGAGCCGGAGCTGGAGGCCGGTCGGGCCCTCCGCGTCGGACAGCACGGGGTGCATCGCCGACACCGGCATCGCGGTCTCGATCAGCCGGGCGAGCACGCGGGCGGTGGCCAGGCCGATCGGGTGGGTGCGCTCCCAGGTCGTGGACAGGTCGATCACGCCGAGCTGGGCGCCGGTGATCGGGTCGTGCACCGGGGCGGCCCAGCAGACCCAGTTGTGGACGATCGGGGCGTAGTGCTCCGCGCTGAACACCATGCTCGGACGGCTCAGCCGGTTGGCCAGGTCGAGCGCGTTGGTGCCGACCGACTCGTCGTCCCAGCGGGCGGCGGGGACGAAGTTCACCGACTCGGCCTTGCGGCGCATGACCCGCCCGCCGTACGTCCAGAGGATCCGGGTCTGCGCGTCGGTCACGGCGAGGACCAGGTCGCCGTCCTGCGCCGTACGACGGAGCTCGTCCTCGACGCGGGACACGGCCTCCTGCAGGGGCGAGTCACGCCAGAAGTCGCTGGCGTCGCCCTCGTCGTCCAGCGGCGCCTCGGTGACGTCGCGCGAGACCCGCGGCTGCGAGCGGTGCCAGCTGCGCAGGATCTCCGGTCGGACCAGCGCCTCGGCGTCGTCACCGTGCTCGACGAACGCCGTCCAGGCGCGCAGCGCATCGAGCCTGCGGCCCTGCAGATCGCGCGTCGTGCTCATCGAGGTCCTGACGTCGTGGAGTGACGCCGGTCACGGTAGCGCGGCGACCCAGCTGCCCACACCACTCAGTCGTGGTGGATGCGCCCGTCGCGGACGGCGAGTCGATGGCCCGTGCCGCCCCAGCGCCCGGCGATGATCTCGGCGGCGATCGAGATGGCGGTCTCCTCCGGGGTGCGCGCACCGAGGTCGAGACCGATCGGGCTGGACAGCCGGGCCAGCTCCTCGTCGGTCATCCCCACCTCGCGCAGCCGTGCCTCGCGGTCCTCGTGGGTACGCCGCGAGCCCATCGCCCCGATGTAGGCCACCTCGGGCAGGCGGAGGGCCACCTCGAGCAGCGGGATGTCGAACTTCGGGTCGTGGGTGAGCACCGTGATCACCGTGCGGCCGTCGACGGCGCCGGAGTCACGCAGCTTCTCCAGGAAGCGGTGCGGCCATTCCACGACGACCTCGTCGGCCTCCGGGAACCGGGTGTTGGTCGCGAAGACGGGCCGGGCGTCGCACACGGTCACGTGGTAGCCCAGGAAGCTGCCCACGCGAGCCACGGCGGCCGCGAAGTCGATCGCGCCGAAGACGAGCATCAACGGCTTGGGCGCGAACGACCACACGAAGACCCGCATGCCCTCGCCCCGGCGCTCGCCGTCGGGCCCGTAGGTCAGGGTGGCGTTGGTGCCACTGGCGAGCAGGCCCATCGCGTCGTCGTGAACGGCGTCGTCGGCCCGCGCCGATCCCAGGGAGCTGGTGGCGCTCTGGTCGGGGTGGACCACCATCCGCCGGCCGAGCCAGGCGGGGTCGGGGTGCTCGATCACGGTGGCCACGGCCACCGGGCGGCCGGCCTCGAGGTCGGCGGCGAGGTCCTCGAGCTCGGGGAACGTCTCGCGCGAGATCTTCTCGACGTACACGTCGAGGATGCCGCCGCAGGTCAGGCCCACGGCGAACGCGTCGTCGTCGGAGATGCCGTAGCGCTGCAGGACGGGCCGGCCGCTGTCGACGACCTCCTGGCCGAGGTCGTAGACCGCGCCCTCGACGCAGCCGCCCGACACCGAGCCGACGGCCGTCCCATCGGGGCCGACCAGCATCGAGGCGCCGGGTGGACGCGGGGCGGAGCGGAAGGTCGCGACGACGGTGCCGACGCCGATCTCCTCGCCTGCCCGCCACCACTCCAGCAGCTCCGGCAGTACCTCACGCATCCGCGATCACCTCGACCAGCTCGGCGTACGTCGCGAGCGAGTGCCCGGCGACGAAGTCGTCCAGATAGGGAAGCGCCGCGACCACACCCTGCTGGACGGCCTCGTAGCCGTCCTTGCCGCGGTGCGGGTTGACCCACACCACGCGGTGGGCGATGCGCTGCAGTCGGGCCATCTGCTCGCCGAGCAGGGCGGCCTCTCCTCGTTCCCATCCATCGCTGAACACAACCACGACGGCCCCCCTCGCCATTCCGCGCTGACCCCAGCGGTCGAGGAAGAAGCGCAGCGTCTCGCCGAGCCGAGTGCCGCCGGACCAGTCCGGCACGGTCTCCCCGGCCGAGACGAGGGCCCGCTCGGTGTCACGGATCCGCATCGCGCGGGTCACGTGGGTGACCCGGGTGCCGATCGTGAAGGTCTCGACGGTGGGGATGCCCTGGGTCAGCCGGTGGGCCAGGCGCAGCAGGCTGTCGGCGTACGAGCTCATCGAGCCGCTGACGTCGACGAGCAGCACGATCCGACGCGGGCGGTGCGCTCGTCGCCGCCACTCGATGACGGACGGCTCGCCCATCCGGCGCAGGCTGGCGCGGAGAGTACGGGAGGCGTCGACCTGACCGCGGTGCCAGCTCTGGTGACGCGCCGTACGACGGGTGGGTGCGCGCGGCCGGAGCGTGGCGAACATGCCCGCGAGACGTTGCTTCTCACCGGCCGACATCGAGGCGACGTCACGGTGGCGCAGCACCTCGGCGGCACTCGCGGCGGCGCGGACCACCTCGTCCACCTGGTCGGACTCGCCGCTGTCGGCATCCTCGAAGGGGAGCGGCGAGACGCTCGGTTCGGTGACCGTGACCGGACGCGCGCGTGGGAGTCCGTCGCGGGCGTTGAAGAACGCCTCGAAGACCTGGTCGAAACGAGCCAGGTCGTCGGGGCCGGCGCAGAGGGTGGCGCGACCGGCGGTGCGGACGGCCACCGGGTCGTCGGCACCGAGCCGGGCCGTCGCGGCGAGGAAGTCCTGGGTACGGTCCTGGGTCACCGGCACGCCGCCGGCCCGGAGCGCACGTGCGAAGGCGAGCAGGATCTCGTCGCCGCCACGGGCGACCGCGCCGCTCATGAACGGAGCAGCTGGTCCAGCGCGTGCTTCACGCGGTCGGAGTCCTCGCGGTACTTCACCAGCGCTCCGAGCGTGCTGGCGGCCGTCTCGAGGTCGAGCTCGGCCGTGCCGAGGTGGTGCAGGGCGCGCGCCCAGTCGATCGTCTCCGCCACGCCGGGCGGCTTCTGCAGGTCACGGCCGCGCAGCTGCTGGACGACGCCGACGACCTGGCGGGCGAGCGCGTCGGAGACCTCGGGCGCCCGGGACCGCACGATCTGCAGCTCACGCTCGAGGCCCGGGTGCTCGATCCAGTGGTAGAGGCAGCGGCGCTTGAGCGCGTCGTGGAGCTCGCGGGTGCGGTTGGAGGTGAGGACGACGATCGGCGGGGTCGCGGCCTTGACGGTGCCGAGCTCGGGGATCGACACCTGCCAGGTGGACAGCACCTCGAGCAGGAACGCCTCGAACTCGTCGTCCGCGCGGTCGACCTCGTCGACCAGCAGCAGGGCCGGGCTCTGCTGGAGCGCCGCCAGCACCGGTCGCGCGAGCAGGAACCGCTCGTCGTACAGGCTCTTCTCGGCCTCCTCGACGTCGGCGCCCCCACCCGCCTCGAGCGCTCGGAGGTGGAGGATCTGGCGCGGGAAGTCCCAGTCGTAGAGCGCCTGCGTCGCGTCGATGCCCTCGTAGCACTGGAGCCGCACCAGCGGCAGGTCGAGGCCCTCCGCCAGCGCCTCGGCGAGCGCGGTCTTGCCGGTGCCGGGCTCCCCCTCGAGCAGGAGGGGGCGCTGCATCGCCAGCGTCAGGTAGGTGACGGTGGCCAGCTCGTCGTCGCACAGGTATCCGGTCCGCCCGAGCAGGGCGGACACGTCGGCAGCGGACGACGGCTCCATGCCTCCAGGCTACTGGCGGGCCCGTTGGCCGATGGTTGGATCCCGGCTTGCTCGGGTAGTCCCCGACGTTTCTGTTGTGGACAACGGTCTTTCCACCACCAAAACGTCGGGGACTATCGCTCTTCAGCGGGAGTCGACGTCGCGGCCGGTGGCGAGGTCGCCGCACTCGACCGGGGTGACCTGGTGGGCGGCCAGGTAGTCGCGCGCCCCGCGGTCGCCGCGCGCGGTCTCGACCACGCCGGCCCAGTGGTCGCGACCGAGGAGGACCGGGTGCCCCGGCTTCCCGTCGTACGACGCACGCGCCAGCGCCGCGGGCCCGTCGCCGGCCGCGACCACACGGGCGAACACGGCCGGGACCAGATCCGGAAGATCGACCAGCGAGACCACGACCGCGTCGTCGGCCGAGTCGGCGAGGGAGCGCAGGCCGGCCCGCAGCGAGGCACCCATCCCCTCGTCCCAGTCCTCCGCGACCACGACCCGCGACGACACCGGCGCGGATGCGAGGAGTGCCCGGCTCTCCACCGTCTCGGCCCCGAGCACCACCGTGACCCGGTCGCACCCGCCCGCGGCGAGGTTCGTCAGGCCGCGGAGCAGCCACGACCCGGACTCGTCGGAGACCAGCGCCTTGGGGGTACCCATCCGGCGGCCGGCACCGGCCGCGAGCAGCAGTCCTTCCACGTCGCCAGCCTGTCAGACGGTGGGGCGGTCAGCCTCCGAACGCCCGGTCGTACAGCGCTGCGCGGGCCGGGCTTTCGGGCCCGCTGAAGCCGCATCCCGTCACGACACCGTCGCGGGCGGCGACGAGGTAGCGGCCTCCGACCTTCAGGTCGGCGCCGCCGACGAACGGGGCGAGGCGCTGCGACGGCGCGCTCACCTTGGCCAGATCCGTCGGACCGCCGGTGAACCAGTCGTCGACGCGGAAGGTCGCCGTGTCGCCGTCGACCCCGGTGAGAATGCCGCGGAACGCGATGGTCTGCACCCGCAGGACCTCCGCGTTCGGGACCAGGCACCGACCCTGGCTGGCGGGCAACGTCAACGACGTGACGGTCTGGTCGGCCGTCGCCGTGGTGCCGTGGCCGCGGTTGACGAGTGCGAACGCCCCGGCGGCCACGACCAGCAGGACGGCCGCGGCCGCGATCAGCCAGGTGAGCGGACTTCGGTGGCGGGTGCCGGTGTCACGAGACTCGGTGGTGCGGGTCGTGGTCTCGCCCATCGCGTCCTCCAGCAGGTCGGCGACCCGCTCGGGGCCGGCAGGGGGCAGGGAGGCGGCAGGGTCGGCGGCGCGCAGGCGGGCGAGCAGGCTGTCGTCGTCGTACGCGTTCACGTGTCCCTCCCTTCCGTTGCGCTCTCATGTCCGGCAGCGGTGTCGACCTTTCGCAGCTCGTCGACGAGCTTCTTCCGGGCACGGTGCAACCGGATGCTGACGGCGTTGGGCGTGATCTCCAGGACCGTCGCGATCTCGCCCGGGGTCAGCGACTCCCAGGCCCACAGGCGCAGCAGGTCCGCGTCATGGGGAGGCAGCGCCGCGAGCGCCTCGCCCAGCCGGTCGTCCTTCGCCGGCGCGACGACCTCGCGCGGCGGGTCCAGGGTCGCGATCCGACGAGCCACCCGTCCTTGCCGTCGGGCGCCCCGCTCGGCGTTGGCCAGGCAGTTCCTGGCGACGCCGTACGCGTACGGCAGCACCTCGTCCGGGAGGGCGTCGTACCGGCGCCAGAGGACGAGCAGGGTGTCGCCCAGCACGTCGTCGGCCGTCGCCACGTCGGTACGCCGCACCAGGAACCGTCGCAGCGGGTCGACCAGCTCCCGGGCGATCACCTCGAAGCGCGCCCGCCGCGCCTCGACGTCCACCGCGTCCACGGACTCCACCCTCACACATGTCCGGCTCGGAGCCAGACCTTTCACGACGGTGTCAGCCGACCGCGATCAGCCCGATCCCGGCCAGCACCACGAGCGCACCGACCAGGCGTCGCGCCGGACGCGGCTCGCGCAGCACCAGCCACCCGAAGACGGCACCGACCACGATGCTCGACTCGCGTGCAGCCGCGACCAGGGCGACCGGAGCGAGCTGCATCGCGCGGAGCACGAGGAGATAGGCCAACGGCGAGAGCACGGCGACGGTGAGGGCGGGTGTCCGGGCCGACCTCCAGACCTCACGCACGGGGACGGGGTCGGGACGACGGCGCAGCAGCACGGCCAGGAGCGGGAGCTGCAGCACCAGCCCGAGCACGAAGTACGGCACGGGCGGGACCGCGAGGGCGTTCACCGAGTGGTTGTCCCAGAGCGTGTACGACGCGATGGTCGCGCCGGTCGCCAACCCCCAGGCGACGCCCTCTCTCGGATGCAGAGCCCCGCCACCGAGCGAGATCAGGAGCACGCCGGCGACCACCGCGACGACGCCGGCGAACTCCACCGGACCCGGTCGCTGATCGAGAACGACCACGGCGAACAGGAAGGTCAGCAGCGGCCCGGACCCGCGCGCCAGCGGGTAGACCAGGTTGAGGTCACCCTCGGCGTACCCCCGCTGGAGGACCAGCTGGTAGACGACGTGCAACGCGCCGGAGACGAGGGCACCGACCAGCCACCACCGCGTGGGGTGCTCGCCGGTGACCAGCACCCACACCACGCCGACCGGTGCCCAGATCGCGCACGAGGCCACGATGTAGGTCCAGACGAACGCGACGCGGTCGCTGTCGACGCCCTTGACCGCGAGGTTCCAGGTCGCGTGGAGCAGCGCCGCGGTCAGGACCAGCGCGAGGGCGGTGCCGCTCACCGATCAGCGTCGCCGCGCAGCATCCGGAGCTCGACGACTCCGGTCTCGGGCTCGGGCTTGCGGCCTCCGTCGTCTGCGAATCCGTGCCGCCGGTAGAACGCCTGGGCGCGGCCGTTGCCCTCGAGCACCCAGAGGTACGCCGCGCGGTCGCCGACGGCGTGCTCCAGCAGCGCGTTGGCGACACCGGTGCCGTGGCCGCGCGCCAGCACGTTGATCGCGTAGAGCTCGTGGACAGCGGGCGCGTCCGCGTCCCGGGCCGGACCGGAGGAGGTGATCCCGACGATGCCGTGCTCGTCGCGGACGAGCCAGTGACCCTCACCGACCGGCGGGTGGAGGAGCCGCTCACGCCAGCCCTCCCCGAACGCCCCCGGGTCGAGGGAGTCGAGGTAGTCCGCCGGCATCAGGCCGGCGTACGCCTCCTGCCACACCCGGACGTGCACCTTGGCCACCTCGTCGGCGTCGTCGAGGGTGATCGGCACGACGGTCCAGGGCACGGCCCCACGCTCTCACAGCGACTCAGGGGCAGTAGCCCAGCATCTGCCGCAGCGCTGCTACCTCCGACGGGTCCGCCGCGAGGTGCCAGGCGGTCTTGATCGCGATCCAGTGCTTCGCGTACGTGCACTGGTAGCCCTTGCGGGGGCGCCACGCCGCGGGGTCGCCGTCGCCCTTGCTCGCGTTGGTCGGTCCGTCGACGGCCAGCAGCTCGTGCAGGTCGTTGGCGAAGGACTCACGACGGTCGCGGCTCCAGCCCGCCGCGCCGGAGACCCACGCCTCGGCGAGCGGTACGACGTGGTCGATCTGGATCGCCTCTGCCTGGCTCAGGTCCTTGAGGTCGGTGAAGTGCAGCGTGCGACCGGTGTACGGGTCGTGCCAGCTGCCGGCGAGGACGTCGTGGTCGCAGGCGCCCTGCTGGGCGACCTTCGTGGTGCCCGGGACGGAGTCGCGCAGCAGTACGTCGTCGCGCTGGTTGCAGCCGTCGTGGTCGGTGTCGACCCAGTCGCTGCCGAACGCGTCACGCACGTAGCCCCGGGTGCCCTGCGGGCGCGGCCTGACCGCGAGCCGGCTCAGCTGCGCACGGGCCTCGGCTGCCGACGCGGGCGCCGGGGACGGTGCGGGGGACGCGGCCGGCGTCGGGCGCGGATGCCCGGTGGCGTGTGAGCTCCGGCGCGGGTGCGGAGAGTCGACCGTGGCCTGCGAGGAACCGGTGCCGCACGCCGTCAGCACGAGCACCAGCAGGCAGAGACCGGCCAGCCCTCGCGGGACGTCATACGAACGGGTCGTCATGGCGCCCACAACCTATGACGTCCCGGCAGGGCCCGAGGGGAAATGCAGGAAGGCCCCCGGCGAACCGGAGGCCTTCCTGCGAATCCGAGCTGACGGTCAGAAGTCCATGCCGCCCATGCCGCCGGACGGGTCGCCGCCGCCCATGGCCGCAGCCTTCTCGGGCTTGTCCGCGATGACCGCCTCGGTCGTCAGGAACAGCGCCGCGATGGAGGCGGCGTTCTGGAGCGCGGAGCGCACGACCTTGGTCGGGTCGGGCACGCCGGCCTTCAGCATGTCGCCGTACTCGCCGGTGGCCGCGTTGAGACCGTGGCCGTCGGGGAGACCCGCGACCTTCTCGGCCACGACGCCACCCTCGAGACCGGCGTTGAGCGCGATCTGGCGGATCGGCGCGCTCACCGCGACGCCGACGATGTTGGCGCCCGTGCGCTCGTCACCGTCCAGGTCGAGCTTCTCGAACGCGCGGGCACCGGCCTGCAGCAGCGCGACGCCACCACCGGCCACGATGCCCTCCTCGACCGACGCCTTGGCGGCGCGGACGGCGTCCTCGATGCGGTGCTTGCGCTCCTTGAGCTCGACCTCGGTGGCCGCGCCGACCTTGATCACCGCAACACCGCCGGCCAGCTTGGCCAGGCGCTCCTGCAGCTTCTCGCGGTCGTAGTCGGAGTCGCTCTTCTCGATCTCGGCGCGGATCTGGTTGACCCGGCCCTCGATCTGGGCGGAGTCGCCCGCACCCTCGACGATGGTGGTCTCGTCCTTGGTGATGACGACCTTGCGGGCCTGGCCGAGCAGCTCGAGGCCGGTCGACTCCAGCTTGAGGCCGACCTCCTCGGAGATGACCTGGCCGCCGGTCAGGATCGCGATGTCCTGGAGCATGGCCTTACGACGGTCACCGAAGCCCGGTGCCTTGACGGCGACGGACTTGAAGGTGCCGCGGATCTTGTTGACGACCAGCGTCGACAGCGCCTCGCCGTCGGTGTCCTCGGCGATGATCAGGAGCGGCTTGCCGGACCCCATCACCTTCTCGAGGATCGGCAGGAGGTCCTTGACGGACGAGACCTTCTGGTTGGCGATGAGGATGTAGGGGTCCTCGAGGACGGCCTCCATGCGCTCCATGTCGGTGGCGAAGTACGCCGAGATGTAGCCCTTGTCGAAGCGCATGCCCTCGGTCAGCTCGAGGTCGATGCCGAACGTGTTCGACTCCTCGACGGTGATGACGCCTTCCTTGCCGACCTTGTCCATCGCCTCGGCGATGATGTCGCCGACGCTCTGGTCGCCGCCCGCGGAGATGGCCGCCACCGAGGCGATCTGCTCCTTGGTCTCGACGTCCTTCGACGCGGCGTGCAGCTGCTCGACGACGGCCTCGACGGCCTTCTCGATGCCGCGCTTGATGCTCATCGGGTTCGAGCCGGCGGTGACGTTGCGCAGGCCCTCACGGACCATCGCCTGGGCGAGCACGGTCGCCGTCGTGGTGCCGTCACCGGCGACGTCGTCGGTCTTCTTGGCGACTTCCTTGACGAGCTCGGCGCCGATCTTCTCGAACGGCTCCTCGAGCTCGATCTCCTTGGCGATGCTCACACCATCGTTGGTGATGGTGGGCGCGCCCCACTTCTTCTCAAGGACGACGTTGCGGCCCTTGGGGCCGAGCGTGACCTTGACCGCGTCGGCGAGTTGGTTCATCCCTCGCTCGAGACCGCGGCGGGCCTCCTCGTTGAAAGCAATCAGCTTGGCCATGTTCTCCGCGATTCCTTCTGGCGTGGTTACAGCGTGTGGCGGCCGGATCGCTGCCCGCGACGGACGGTCAGGCTGCCCGGCGGACCCTTCCCGCCGACGCTTCTGACCTCAACTCACCGGTCCGAATGTGTTGTCACTCTCAACCCGAGAGTGCCAGCGTCATGTTTAGCACTCGCACCCCCCGAGTGCAAACAGGCCCGAGCGCGCGAAGGGGCTGCCCGGCGGCACCGAGCAGCCACTACGTTCGGCCCATGACCGATCCCCGCCGGCCGATCCGGCTCCCCGAGAAGGCAAGCACCGAGCGGGAGTCCCTCGACACCCTCCTCGACTCGGCCCGGGTCGGACACTTCGGGCTCGTCGCGGAGGACGGGACCCCGGTGGTGATCCCGACCATGGTCGTCCGCGACGGCGACCGGGTGCTGGCCCACGGCTCCACGGGGTCGCGCTGGATGCGCCGGCTCGCCGACGGCGTGCCGACGGCGCTCGCGGTCACGGCGTACGACGGACTGGTCGTGGCGCGCAGTGCCTTCGAGTCCTCGATCCGGTACCGCTCCGCCGTGCTCTTCGGTCGCTGCGCCCACCTCACCGACGACAAGGAGCGCTTCCTCGACCTGGTGACCGAGGCCCTGATCCCCGGCCGGAGCGGTGAGGTCAGGCGGCCGACCAAGGCGGAGCTCGCCGCCACCCTGGTGCTCGCGCTGCCGATCGAGGACTGGTCGCTGAAGATCTCGGCCGGCTGGCCGGAGGACGAGGACGACGACGTCGCCGGCCCGGCGTGGGCCGGGGTCGTCCCGGTGCGTCACGCGTACGACGCCCCGCAGGGCGCACCGGACCTGCGCGCGGGCATCGAGGTCCCGCCGTCGGTCCGGGCGCTGACCGACGCGGAGCTCTAGGAGGACTTCAGCTGGCTCAGGCTGAGCACCGCTCCGCCCGGGTCGGCCACCACCGCCTGCGAGAACGCCGGCGGCGCGTCGTACGGGCCAGCCAGCACCGACCCACCGAGTCGTCGTACGTCGTCCACCGCGCGCTCGACGTCGTCGATCCAGAAGTCCACCCCCCACGCCGGCGCCGCATCGGGGGCCGCCGGCATCATCACTGCCACGACGTCGCGAGGCACCGGCTGGGAGTCCTCACCGCCGACGTAGCCCGGCAGCCGGAACATCGTGGCCGGGCCGAACGCCTCGGTCTCCCAGCCGAACACCTCACCGTAGAAGTGCGCTGCCCGCTCGGTGTCGTCGGTCCGGAGCGCACTCATCGACCAGGCGCTCGGCTCGTTGACCAGCTGGGCTCCCTCGCGGGCGCCGGCCTGCCAGGCGCAGAACGGCGCGCCCGTCGGGTCGTTGAACACCGCGAGCCTGCCGACGTCCTCGAAGTCCACCTCGGCCCGGATCACCTCACCTCCCGCTGCCGCGACCTTCTTCACGGTCTCCGCCAGGTCGTCGGTGCGCACCTCCGTCATCCAGGTGGCGGCAGCGTCGGCCACGGGGTGCGTGCCGATGGCGGCCACCTCGCGGCCCCGCACGCGGGCCACGGCGTACGTCGCCTCGCTCGCGGGGACCCCCTCCGGCCCGACGGTCTCCCAACCGAACACGCCCTCGTAGAAGGCCCGCGCGGCGGGGATGTCGTGATGCAGGGTGCTCACCCAGCAGGGGACACCGGCCGGGTAGCTGTCGCGCTCGCTCATCTCTTCCTCCTTCGTCGTTCACCTGTCGACACGACCGTAATCCATCTAGTTGGAAAAGCAAAGCATTCAGTCCGAAAACATGTGCGACTGCCCACGTAGGGTGAGTACGTGATCCGTGCGCTCCTCCCGTCGACCGTCGCGCTCCTGGCGGCAGCGGTGTCGATGTCTGCGTGCACCGGGTCTCCGACCTCCGCGACCCAGCCGGCGCTCCGGTCACCGGCCGCGTCCCGAACGGCCCACGCCCGCCCGTCGCCGCCCCCTGCGACGCCCCGGAACGACTCGGTCGCGGATCCGGCGCCCTCGGTCTCTCGTCAGGACGGGAAGCCACGACGAGCCAGGTTGAGCATTCCCGCCCTCGGGCTGCGCGACATCGTCGTCGTGCCGTACCGCGGCGAGACCGACGACGCACCGGGGACCCGGATCCAGGACCGCGGGATGGCTGCGAGCCCCTACGGCCCGCGCGGAGGGGTCGGACCGGGCGGTCTGGGCAACTACCAGGTCACCGGCCACCGGACGTCGTCCACGCACCCGTTCGCGATGCTGCCGTCCCTGCGCCCGGGCGCACGCGTGGTCGTGGTGGCCGACGGGGTCCGCTACGTCTACGAGATCCGGCGTACCCGGGAGACGTCCTTCCGTTCGCCTCGCTCGCTGGCCGAGCAGCGCGCCGCCGTGCCCGGGCACCGGGGGGCCCGCGCCACCCGCGCGTTCGTGACCCTCTCGACCTGCGCGACGCAGGAGGACCACGCGGCTGGCAACTACTGGTCCGACGAGCTCCACAACCCGGAGCACCGCATCGACAAGATCGGCGTGCTGGTGCGATCGGTCGTGGCCGAGTAGGCGACGGCTCAGCCGTCGCCCCGCTCGTTCTCGTCCGGCTCGTTCTCGCCGTCGCCGGGCTCGTTCTCGTCAGGTTCGTTGTCGCCCGAGTCGTTCTCGTCCGACTTGTCGTCGCCCCGCTCGTTCTCGCCGGGCTCGTTCTCGTCGGGCTCGTTCTCGTTGCCCTGGGTGGCTTGGGCCGGTCCCGGAGCTCCCGGGTCGCTCTCGGACGAGCCGCAGCCCGTCACCACGAAGGGCAGGATGCCCAGCGCCAGGGCCGTCCCGGCCAGCCGACCTCGTGACCTCATCCCCCGAGTCTAGGAACGCGATGGCCTCCCGGCATCCCATCCCACGGGGCACTCAGGTCGCCTTGCTGATGGTTCGGAAAACAGAACGTCGGGTTCGAAAATATGTCTCGCCCGCGGCTACCCTGGATCCATGGCCGGCAAGCGCGCGTACGACGACCCCTGCGGCATCGCCCGGGCGCTCGACGTGGTCGGCGAGCGCTGGGCGCTGCTGGTGGTCCGCGAGCTCGTGCTCGGACCGAAGAGGTTCACCGACCTCCGCACGGGGCTGCACGGCGTCAGCACCGACGTGCTCTCCCAGCGGCTGCGTCAGCTCGAGCAGGCCGGCGTCCTCCGCCAGGTCACGCTGCCGCCGCCGGGTGCCACGCGCGCCTACGAGCTGACCGACCGGGGCCGGGAGCTCGAGCCCGTGCTCCATGCGCTGGGCAGGTGGGGCAGCCGGGAGCCGCTCCCGGCGACGGCCCGCGAGATGACGGTCGACGCCTTCGCGGTGGCCCTGTCGACCGTCTTCGAACCCGACCGTGCCGAGGGCCTCGATGCCGTGGTCGCCCTGCAGATCGGCGACGACCGCCTCGTGGCGCGGGTGCGCGACCGGCGGCTGGTGATCCGGCGCGGGCAGGCCGAGTCCCCCGACGCCGTCCTCGCGGCCGATCTGGCCCACCTGCGCGAGGTTCTCTGGCGTGGACGACCGCTGAGGGAGGCGGAGGGCGCGGGCGACGTCCGGGTGACCGGCTCGCGCGCCGTCGTACGCCGGTTCCTGCGGCTGTTCCCCGCGCCGGTGCCGGTGCCCGCTTGAGGCCCGCCGCCCGCGATCAGGCGACCCGACCTGTCGATTCCGGCCTCCCCACGTCGTCATCCCGGTGACAGACTCACGTCACCACGACCGAGAGGAACGGCCATGGCCAAGTACGTCGTCCTGATCCCCGGCAACGAGGACACCTGGGAGGCCACTCCGCAGGAGGAGAAGGAGCGTGTCTACAACGCGCACATGGAGTTCGCCAAGCTCCTCGCCGAGCGCGGCCACAGCTTCGTCGAGGGCGCCGAGCTGGTGCGCTCCGACCAGGCGCGGATCGTGAGCGGGTCGCTCGACGAGGTCAGCGTCACCGAGGGGCCGTACGCCGAGGCCGCGGAGCAGCTGACCGGCTTCTACGTGATCGAGACCGAGGACCTCGACGACCTGCTCAAGTGCGTCGGCCGGCTCGCCGCGAACGAGGGCCGCCTCGAGGTGCGCGCGTACGCCGCCGGCGGCGGGATGTGACCCGGGGCCGACCTGCCCTTTGGTGCTAGTACCCCTGGCCAGACCGGGCCAGGGGTACTAGAAACGGGAGCATGTCTCTCTCGGAAGACCACGCCCAGCCCACCCCTCCCACGCACGCCGCCAGCCGTCGTACCTTCCTCGCGGGCAGCACCATCGCCGCCGGTGCTCTCGCGGGAGGTGCGCTCGTCACTGATCCGGCCCACGCCGCCGCCGGCTCCCACGGGGCCGACGGCGTCCTTCCCCCGCAGTGGCCCGACGGCCCCGGCCAGCTCAACCGGCCGCAACGCGCCGACCGGACCCTCCGCGACATCCTCCGCGACGTCGACCCGCGGCGGATCCGCCACACGATCGAGACCCTGGTCGGGTTCGGCACCCGCCACACGCTCTCGACGCAGACGGACCCGAACCGCGGGATCGGCGCCGCGCGCGACTGGATCTTCCACGAGCTCCAGGGCTATGCCGCCGCCTCGCACGGGCGGATGACCGTCGAGATCCAGTCCTACACCCAGCCCGTCGGGGTTCGGGTCGACACCCCCACCGTGATCAGCAACGTGATCGCGACTCTCAGGGGGTCCAAGGAGCCGGGACGCACCTACGTCATCTCCGGTCACTACGACTCGCGCGTCACCGAGGTGATGAACCGCGTCGACGACGCACCCGGTGCCGACGACGACGCCTCGGGCGTCGCGGTGTCGATGGAGCTGGCGCGGGTGATGGCCACCCGCGAGCCCGACGCGACCATCGTGTTCATGGCCGTGGCCGGTGAGGAGCAGAACCTCTACGGCTCCAACCATGCCGCCACGCTCTTCAAGGCCGCCAACACCGACATCCAGGGGATGCTGAACAACGACATCGTCGGCTCCAGCACCGCCGACGACGGCACCCGCGACCGCACCAGCGTGCGGCTCTTCGCGGAGGGCATCTCGCGCCCGCCGACCGCCTCCGACACCCAGCTGATCCAGGTCGACGGCGAGAACGACACGGCTCCGCGCGAGCTGGGTCGCTTCCTGACCGAGGTCGCGACGCGCGACGCGACCGGCATGGACGTGCGGCTGATCTACCGGCTCGACCGCTTCCTTCGCGCCGGCGACCATCTGTCGTTCCTGCAGCAGGGCTACCCGGCCGTGCGGTTCACCGAGCCTCACGAGAACTTCGACCACGAGCACCAGGACGTGCGCGTGGAGAACGGCGTGCAGTTCGGTGACCTCCCCCAGTTCGTCGACTTCGACTACGTGGCGGGCGTGGCCCGGGTGAACGCCGCTGGGCTGTGGTCGCTGGCCAATGCGCCCGGCACCCCGCGCGACGTCAAGGTCGACGTCACCCAGCTCACCAACGACACGACCCTGACATGGACTCTCGACCCCGCAGCCGCGGGCTACGAGATCGTCTGGCGGCCGACCATCGAGCCGGTCTGGACGCACGTCGTGCCGGTCGGCAAGGTCGCCACGGCGACCCTGAAGGGCTTCTCGAAGGACAACGCCCTGATCGGCGTCCGGGCGGTCGGCGCCGACGGCAAGCACAGCCCGGCGGTCCTCCCGCTGCCCGGCTGAGGCAGGTTTCTGCGCGGCCCTGCCCGGGTGGTTGTCGATTCCCCCGGCGCAGGGCCGTCATCGCGGTGACAGACTCCGACACGAGAGGACGTGACCCGCGATGAAGTACCTGGTGCTGATGGCCGCCGAGGAGGGCGGTTGGGACACCGCGACCCCCGAGGAGCGGCAGCGCGTGATGGACGCGCACGACGCGTTCCACAAGGCGGTGACGGATCGGGCGACGATGGTGGCCGGTGAGGCGCTGGCCGAGTCGCCGGCCGGGCGCACGCTGCGTCACGTCGACGGAGCGCCGGTGGTCACCGAGGGCCCGTACGCCGAGGGCGTCGAGCAGCTCGGAGGCTTCTACCTGGTCGAGGCCGACTCGATCGACCTCGTGCTCGATCTCTGCCGGCACCTGCCGTCGTCGTACGCCGTCGAGGTGCGCCCCGTGATCCAGATCGAGGGCTATGAAGGCACCCGCGACTGGGAGTGACCCCCGGGGCGACGGGGAACTCGACCCAGCAGTCGACGCGGCACTGGGTGCCGCGTGGCACCAGCACTGGGGCCGGTTGACCGCCCTGCTGGTGGCGCAGTTCCGGCGCCTCGACCTGGCCGAGGACGGGCTTGCCGACGCCTTCGAGGCAGCGGCCCGGACCTGGCCGCGGGACGGCGTACCGGCCAACCCGCCGGCGTGGCTGCTCACCGGCGCCCGTCGCCGGATCCTCGACCGGCTGCGTGCGGAGGCGGTGGCCGCCCGGAAGCTCCCGATGCTCGCGGTCGAGGCCGATCTCCAGGAGGAGGCGCAGCGCGTGATGGCGGACGCCGACGAGCCCGTGCGCGACGAGCGCCTCCGGCTGGTCATGCTCTGCGCGCATCCGGCGCTCTCGCGCGAGAACGCCGCCTCTCTCACGCTCCGGTTGGTCCTCGGGATCAGCACGGCGGACATCGCTCGGCTCTTCCTGGTCTCCACCTCGACGATGGCGGCGCGTCTCACCCGGGCCCGCAAGAGCCTGGCGGAGGAGCAGTTCGCGGTGCCGACCGGGGCCGCCCTCGAACGCCGGGTGGTGCGCGCCGCTGATGTCGCGTACCTGGCCTTCACCGCCGGCTACGCCCCGCCGTCGGGTGCGGAGGTGGTGCGGCCCGAGCTCGCCGGCGAGGGGATCCGGCTGGCTCGACTGCTGCGCGACCTGCTCCCCGGACGCGTCGACCTCGACGGCCTGCTCGCCCTGATGCTGCTCCAGCACTCGCGGCGGGACGCGCGGATGCACGACGGACGACTCGTGCTGCTGCCCGACCAGAACCGCGGCCAGTGGCACGCCGACGAGATCACCGAGGCGTTCGAGCTGCTCACGCCGCACGCGGCCGCGCCCGGCACGCCGTACCTCGTGCAGGCCCTGATCGCGGCCGAGCACGCGATCGCACCCCATCCCGACGCCACCGACTGGCCCCGCATCGTCGCGCGGTACGACGAGCTGGTGGCGCTGAGCGACTCTCCCGTCGTGCGGCTCAACCGGGCGGTCGCCGTGGCCGAGGCCGACGGTCCGCACGCCGGGCTGCGCGCGCTCGACGGCGTCGAGCTCCCGGGCCACCGCCTGCCGGGCATCCGGGGCGAGCTGCTGGCCCGGGTCGGTCGCACCGACGATGCGCGCATCGAGCTCACCCGCGCGGTCGAGCTGTGCGACAACGAGCCCGAGCGCGAGCACCTGGCCGGGCGGCTCGCGTCGCTCGACTGACGGGACCGACTACCGACCCCAGGCCCGGGCGCAAGGTGGCAGGATCGGCGGATGAGGTTCGAGAGCAGCGTCGAGCTCGGGGGGAAGACCGCGACCGGCATCCCGGTGCCGGACGAGGTGATCGCCGGTCTCGGCGGCAGCAACCGTCCCGCGGTGACGATCACGGTCAACGGCCACAGCTACCGCACCACGGCTGTCCGCATGGGCGGGCGGTTCCTGGTGCCGCTGAGCGCCGAGCACCGCGAGGCTGCCGGCGTCGCCGCGGGCGAGGACATCTCGGTCGACATCGCCCTCGACACCGCGCCCCGGGAGGTCGAGCTGCCGGCCGACCTCGAGGCGGCCATGGACGACACCGCGCGAACGGCGTACGACGGGCTCTCCTACACCCACCGCAAGGAGTGGGTGCGCTGGGTCGAGGAGGCCAAGAAGCCCGAGACCCGCGCCACCCGGATCGAGAAGACCGTCGCCGGGCTGCGCGAGGGGAAGAAGACCCACTAGCGCGGTCGCGGGCCGAGCGGGTGAGCTCCTCACGATCTCGGTGTCCGAGGGTTCGCCTAGGGTGACGGCGTGCCGCCTCGTCTGCCTCGGATCCGGCTGTCCGGGGCGCGCTTGTCCCGGCTGGGCGAGCGCCCCGCAGCCCAGTTCTTCTCCACCCTCACCCGATCCGTGCCCGGCCTCGCCACGGCATGGTGGCTGCTTCTCGTGGTCCGGTCCCTGGTGCCGGCCGCGCTCGCCATTGCGACGGGCCTGCTCGTCGGGCGGCTCGAGGCAGGTGACGACCTCACCGTGCCCCTGACCGTGTTCGGGGTCGTGTTCGTGATCTCCCAGGTCGGGCCGCCGGTCCACCAGGTCGTCGGCACGCTTCTCGGCCACCGGTTCAGCAGCGTGCTCAACGACCGGTTGATGGCGACCACCCTCGGCCCCGACGGGATCGGTCACCTCGAGCGGGGCGATCTCACCAACGACCTCACCACGGCGCGCGACTTCGACCTCGGATGGTCGGCGCCACCGATGTACCTCAACATCGACTTCATCGCCCAGGGCCTGGTGATGCTCCTCGGTGGCATCGCCTCGGCCCTCGTGCTGATCGGGTTCGCGTGGTGGGCTCCGGTGCTCCTCCTGGCGGCGTGGGGCTCGACCCACTGGCTGCTGCGCGAGAGCGGGGTGTGGCGCGACCGCAACACCGACGCCGTGAAGGCCGCCCGCCGGCACACGTCGTACGCCTACGACCTGGCCACCGAGCCTGCCGCTGCCAAGGAGGTCCGGCTGTTCGGCCTGGCGCCCTGGCTGCTCGACCGCTTCACCGGCCACCGGCTCCAGCTCCACCAGCTGCAGTACGACGCGACCAGGCTCCGTGAGCGATCGCTCGCCGGAGCCCTCGTGATCGTGCTGGCCGCCAACGCGCTGCTGTTCTGGGTCCTCGCCGAGCGCGGGTACGACGGCCGGCTCGACCTGCAGGCGGTCGTCACGTACGCCGGTGCGGCGTTCGGCGCGAGCTCGATCGCCTTCGGCGGGCTCAGCTGGGCGCTCGACGGCGCCGCGGCTCCGGTGACGGCGGTCCGGCGGCTCGAGCCCGAGATGGCGTCCGCCGGCGCCCTGACCCAGGTCGGCACGCACCCGCGGCACACCGCGAGTGCCCCGGAGATCCGCTTCCGCGACGTCACCTTCACCTACCCCACGGGGAGCCGGCCCGTGCTCGACGGGTTCGACCTCACGATCCCGGCCGGTGCGTCGCTGGCGATCGTCGGCCAGAACGGCGCCGGCAAGACCACGATCGCCAAGCTCCTGTGCCGCCTCTACGACCCCGACTCGGGCTCGATCGAGATCGACGGCGTCGACCTGCGCGACCTCGACCTCGACGACTGGCGGCGCCACGTGGCCGCGGTGTTCCAGGACTTCGTCCGCTACGAGCTGCCCCTGCGCGACAACGTCGCTCCCCTGGGGGCTGACGACACGCTCGTGGAGGAGGCGCTCGACCGGGCCGGAGCGCTCGGCCTGGCCGACCTGGGCGCGCCGATGGCCAAGGGCTACCCGGACGGGGTCGACCTGTCCGGTGGGCAGTGGCAACGGGTGGCCCTGGCGCGGGCGATCGCCAAGGTCGGCGCCGGCGCGGACGTCGTACTCCTGGACGAGCCGACGGCGATGCTCGACGTCCGAGGCGAGTCCGAGATCTTCCGCCGGGTGCTCGGCTCGACGTCGGAGGCGACCACGATCCTGGTCTCCCACCGGTTCTCGACCGTGCGTCAGGCGGCCCTGATCTGTGTCGTCGAGCACGGACGGGCGATCGAGCTCGGCAGCCATGACGACCTGATGACGCTCGGCGGGCGCTACCACACGATGTACGACCTGCAGGCGAGCCGTTTCGTGGAGCTCGACGAGCACGGTGAGGCGGTCGTGCATGAGCGTCTTTGAGGTCGACCCGGTGCACGACGACGATCCCGGCCCGATGCCGCCCGCCTTCTCGTCCATGCTGCGCGTCGTCAAGCTCGGCTACGCCGCGGAGCCACGCCTGCTGCTCGCGTCGTTGGCGATGACCCTGCTGCAGGCGCTCCCCGACGTGCTCGTCGCGCTCTGGCTCGCGCTGCTCACCAACGGGCTGGTCCACCACGACCACACCCTGCTGCTGGTCGGCGCCCTCGGACTGGCCCTGTCGGCGACGCTGATCTGGGCCCTTCAGGTGACGCTGACGCGCACCATCCGCAGGCTCGGTGACCGGCTCAACATCATGTTCCAGGGCCACGTCGCTCGGCTTCAGGCCGAGGTCGCCACCGTCGAGCACCACGAGCGGCCGGTCTTCCTCGACCGGATCGCGGTGCTCCGCACCGGCGTGTTCGCGCTCGACCACCTCTTCGCCTCGATGTTCACGATGATGGGTTGGCTCGTGCGGCTCGCCTTCGTCTCGGTCCTGCTCGCGGCGATCAACCCTTGGCTGCTCCTCCTGCTGGTGGGCGCGCTGCCCCTGCTCGTGATCGCCGTCTGGCGACCGAAGGTCGAGAAGCGCACCGAGGAGCGGGTCGCGTCCCACGGACGGCTGGGCCGCCACGTCTTCTCGGTCGCCACCACGCCGCCGCCCGGCAAGGAGATCCGGGTGACCGGCAACCAGGATGACCTGGTCCGGCGCCGGCGTGCCGCGTGGGAGCAGTGGTTCGGCGCCCTTCGGGTCACCCAGCTCGCGAGCGCCGCCTGGCTCACCGCGGCGTGGACGGTCTTCTCGCTGGCGTTCGTGGCCGCCGTCGCCTGGGTCGCGACGGGTCTCGACGCCAGCCCCGGCGCGGTGGTGCTCGTGCTCACCGCGGGCGGCCGGCTGTCGGCGTACGTCGGCTCGGCGGTCGGTGAGCTCGGCTTCCTGCGTGGCATCTGGCTCGACTCCGCCCAGCGGCTGGCCTGGCTGGAGGACTTCACGGCCCAGCAGAACGCCGACAGCGACCTCCAGGTCCCCGACCTCCTGGAGGAGGGGTTGACCTTCGAGGACGTCTCGTTCGTCTACCCCGGCACCACGAGACCGGTGCTGGAGCACGTCGACCTCGTGCTACCTGCCGGCGGCGTGGTCGCGATCGTCGGCGAGAACGGTGCCGGCAAGTCCACCCTGGTCAAGCTCCTGGCGCGGATGTACACACCGACCTCCGGCCGGATCACGGCCGACGGCGTCGACATCAACCGCACCGACGTGTCCCAGTGGCGCGAGAGGCTGGCCGGGGCCTTCCAGGACTTCGCCCGGCTCGAGTTCGTGGCCGCGACCACCGTCGGGCTGGGTGACGAGCCGCGGCAGGACGACCGGGGTGCCGTCGGCTCTGCCGTCGACCGGGCCGGAGCCACCACGCTGGTCTCCGACCTGCGTGACGGGCTGGACACCCAGCTCGGCCCGTCGTGGGACGAGGGCGTCGACGTCAGCTTCGGCCAGTGGCAGAAGCTCGCTCTCGCCCGCGGCTACATGCGAGCGGAGCCCTTGCTGCTGATGCTGGACGAGCCGACCGCCGCACTCGACGCCGAGACCGAGCACGCCCTCTTCGAGCGGTTCGCGTCCGGGGCCCGCGAGGCCAGCGACAACGGCCGCGTCACCGTCCTGGTCTCCCACCGCTTCTCGACCGTGCGGATGGCCGACCTGATCGTCGTGCTCGACGGTGCACGAGTCGTCGAGATCGGCAGCCATGCCGACCTGATGGCCCGCGGCGGCACCTACGCCGAGCTGTACGCCATCCAGGCCGAGAGCTACGCCTAGGAGACGCCCTACCGTGAGCGCATGAGCCAGGAGTCGGAGGCGACGCACACGCCCGATCGGGTCGAGTGGCTCGAGCTGTTCTTCGACCTCGTCGTCGTCGCCGCGGTCGCCGTCCTGTCCGAGACCCTCCGCGAGGACGCCACCGTCCGTGAGCTCGCGCTGTTCCTGGTCTCCTACGGCGCGGTCTGGTTCGCCTGGGTGAGTGTGGTGATGTACGCCGACGTGGCCGGCGAGCTGACGCGGGTCCGCACGGTCATCGTCTCGATGTTCCTGCTGGCCGTGATGGCGGCGGCGGCGCCCGGCCACTTCGAGGCCCGCGCGAACGCGTTCGCCGTCGCCTTCGTGCTGGTCCGGGTCTTCGCGGCACGCGACTCCCTGCGCACCGGCCGGCTGATGACGGCCTGGCCGCTGCTGCAGGTCGGTGGCTTCACCCTGCCGTGGCTGGTGTCGTTGGCGGTGCCGGTGCCGTGGAAGTACTGGCTCTGGGCGCTCGGGCTGGCCCTCGACCTGCTGATGGTGCTGACGCGTGGCGAACGGCTGAGCGACGACCAGCGCCAGCAGCTCGAACGCCGGATGAGCCATGCCGCCGACTCGCACGGACGCCGCTCGCGCGGAGGACGACCGACCGAGCCGGTCGGGTTGACCGAGGTCGACGTCGACCGCGACCACCTCGAGGAGCGGCTCGGGCTCTTCGTGATCATCGTGCTCGGCGAGTCCGTCGCCGCGCTCGTGCTCACCGCGGCCCAGACCCCGTGGACCCGCGACTTCGTCGGAACCTCGATCGCCGGCTTCCTGCTGCTCGTGCTGCTCTGGCTGCTCACCTTCTCCTACGGCTTCGCCTCCGCACCCGGCGTACGGCCGGGCTCGATGCCACCGCGCTTCGGACTCCCGCTCCACCTCGCCAGCACCCTCGGGATCCTCCTGATCGGCGTCGGGCTCGGCGAGTCGGTGGTGGTGCTGGAGCCGCTGCAGGGGCTGATGCTCTGGGTGATCGTCGGTGGCGTCGCGCTCCACTCCGCGGCGTCGCTCGTGGCCGGGCTCCTCGGGCACGCCCCGGGCTTCTGGGTGTGGAGCTGTGCGCTGCCGGCCGTCGCGTTCCCGGTGCTGCTGGGGGTGGTCGGCTCGGTCTGGACGATCGGCCAGCGTCCCCAGCTCCTGGTCTGGCTGCTCGCCCTGCCGGTGCTCTGGCAGTTCCTCTACGCCCAGCGGTCGGACGCGCTGCTGTCCCTCCGGAAGCGCGAACCCGGCACGACCTGACCTGCTGCCAGTATGGGTGGGTGCTCACCGACGAGGACATCGCACGCATGGAGCCGGACGAGCGCCGGTTGCTGATCGCGCGCCTCGCTCGTCCGATCAGCGATGTCGTGAAGGACGCCGAGACGCTGCGGAGGCAGCGACGCCTGCGCGTCGGGCTCGCGGCCACGGCCGCCCTCCTCCTCGTGCCCTGGACGATCTACCTGGCCGTCTCCCTCCCGGGCAAGCACCAGGTGCGCGCCTGGGGTCCGCTCTGGGTCGGCTTCGACGGCATCGAGCTCCTGCTGCTGGCCCTCACGTTCTGGCTGAGCTCGCAACGACGGGTCCTCGGCCTGCTCGCCGCGTTCGCGACCGGGGTGGTCCTGCTGTGTGACGCGTGGTTCGACCTGTTCACCTCTGCTCCGGGTGACCTGTGGCAGGCGGTCCTGGCCGCGGTGCTGGTCGAGATCCCCCTGGCACTGGTGCTGATGGCGGGTGCCGTCCGGGCCCTCCGGGTGGCATCGGCCCTGCTGTGGTTCTCCGATCCCCACGCCCACAGCTGGGAGATCCAACTGCCCCCGAGAGGCCGACGCAGCCTGCCGGTGGACGAGGGATGACCGAGAGGATCGAACCGGGTGAGGGTTGACGACGTAGGTTCGTGACATGCGGCCCATCCACCGCTGGAGCCTTGTCGCGCTTGCCGTCGCCCTCGTCGTGCTGGTGCCGATGACTGTGCGCGCCCTGCCGGTGCACGACCCGGCGATCAGCGCAGGCGACCTCCTCGCGAAGGTGCAGGCCGGCAGCGATACGTCGTACTCGGGTGAGGTGGAGGTCCACGGACGCCTCGGGCTGCCCGTCTCCGACCACTTCAGCGACATCGCCGACCTGCTCGGCAGCGACACCCGGATGCGGGTGTGGTGGCGCAGCTCGAAGGACTGGCGGGTGGACAAGCTCCTGCCGACCGGCGAGATCGACCTCTTCCGGCACGGCTCGGCGATGATCCGGTGGGACTACGAGCGTGAGGAGGCCGAGACCAGCCTCGACCCCTCGATCCGGCTGCCACGCGACGCCGACCTGCTGCCGCCGGCGCTGGCCCAACGCGCGCTGACCGACGCCGACCCGGGCGACGCCACCCGGCTGCCCGCCCGCCGTATCGCAGGTCACGACGCTGCCGGCTTGAGGCTGCGCCCGAGCGACCCGCGCACGAGCATCGACCACGTGGACCTGTGGGCCGACCCGGACTCCGGGCTGGTGCTCGCCCTCGACGCCTACGGCACGGGGCCGCAGCCCGTGCTCTCCACGGCGTTCACCACCGTGGACCTGACCACGCCCGCGCCGCGAGACACGGGATTCCACGCCGCACCCGGAGTGCGCCTGACCGTCGACAACGTGCTCGACATCGCCGACGCGGCGAACCAGTACGCACCGGTCCTGCCTCCCGCCTCCGTCGCCGGGCTCCCCCGGAGCGGCAACGCCCGGCAGGCCGTCGGGCTGTACGGCGCCGGCCTGGCGCAGGTGATGGCGCTGCCCCTGCAGTCGCGCGACGCCGGCTACCTCGCCGACCAGCTCCGCAAGTCCGGTGCCGTCGACAACCACGGGCTGCTCCTGCTGCGCGTCGGGCCGCTGGGTGTCGGCCTGACCTTCTCCCACCAACCGTTCGACTTCGCCTGGCTCATCACCGGCACCGTCACCGACGACACCCTCGTGGACGCAGCACGCGACCTCGACGCCGGCACCAGGTACCGCGGATGATCCGGACCAAGGGTCTGACCAAGCGGTACGGCGCCGTGCACGCCGTCGAGGATCTCGCACTGGACGTCGCCGAAGGCGACGTCTACGGCTTCCTGGGGCCGAACGGCTCGGGCAAGACCACGACCGTCCGGATGCTGCTCGGGCTCGTGCTGGCGACGTCGGGCTCGATCGAGGTGATGGGCCAGCCGATGCCCGCCCGGGCGCGCGACGTGCTCCCCCACGTCGGCGCGCTCGTGGAGGGGCCGGCGGCGTACGCCGGGATGTCGGGGCGGGCGAACCTGGTGCTGCTCGACTCGATGGGGCCGGCCGGCCCGCGAGCGAGCCGGGCGCGGCGTGTCGACGACGCGCTCGACGAGGTCGGGCTCGGTGGGGTCGACAACAGACCGGTCCGGGCCTACTCCCTGGGGATGCGGCAGCGGCTCGGTCTCGCCGCCGCGCTGCTGCGGACCCCGCGGCTGCTGGTGCTCGACGAGCCGACCAACGGCCTGGACCCGCAAGGGATCCGCGAGATCCGCGACCTGCTGCTGCGCCTCAACGAGGCCGGCACCACGATCTTCCTCTCCTCGCACCTGCTGGCGGAGGTCGAGCAGATGTGCGGCCGCGTGGGCGTCATCGACCGCGGGCACCTGGTGCTGCAGGAGCGGCTCGAGGTGCTGCGCCGACCGACCGGACGCCTGCAGGTCCGCACCCCCGACGTGACCCGCGCGCGGTCGCTGCTGGACGGCCAGGTGGAGGCGTACGACGGTCAGGAGCTGCTGATCCGCTACGCCGACGCCGCCGCACTGAACGCCCTCCTCGTCGGCGAGGGGGTGCGGGTCGAGATGCTCGCGCCGGAGCGGCGTTCCCTGGAGGACGTCGTCCTCGAGGCCACCGAGGCGGGCTCGGACCGGGTGGCGCGGTCGTGATCGGGGTCGAGCTGCGGAAGATGCTGCGGAGCCGCCGGACCTGGGTGACGATCGGCATCATCGACCTGCTGCCGTCGATCGTCGCGGTGCTGCTGGCGGTCACCGAGATCGGGCCGCGGCCCGGCACCGGGCCGGCCTTCCTCTCGGCGGTGCTCTCCGACGGCGCGCTCTACCCGCTCGCGGCGATCGCGATCATCCTGCCCCTGTTCCTCCCGGCGGCCGTCGCGATCACGGCCGGCGAGACCATCGCCGGGGAGGCTCAGCAGGGAACCCTGCGCTACGTGCTGATCCGGCCGGTCGGGCGCACTCGCCTGCTCGTGGCCAAGCTGGTCTCGGTGATGGGCTTCGTGCTGGTCACGCTGCTCGTGGTCGCTGCGACGGCGTACGTCCTCGGCGTCCTCCTGCTCGGCGACCAGCAGGTCACCTCGTCGGCCGTGACCACCACGTTCTCGGGGACCTCGCTGACCACCTCGCAGCTCCTCCAGCGCACCGGCCTCGCGCTCGCCTACGCCCTGTTGTCGATGCTGGGGGTCGCCGCCGTCGCCCTGTTCCTGTCGACGATGGTGCGCTCACCTCTGGCCGCCGCGATGGGCACCCTGGCGCTCCTGATCGGCTCGTCGCTGCTGCTGACCCTCGACGCCGCGCACGGGCTGCAGCCCTACCTCGTCACCCGCTACTGGCTCGCCTTCGTCGACCTCTTCCGAGATCCGATCCGCTGGCACGACGTCGTCCACGGCGTGATCCTGCAGGCGGGCTACGTCGTGATCTTCCTGGGCGCGGCCTGGGCCAACTTCGTCACCAAGGACATCACCGACTGACCCTCCGCGCAGTCGTGACAAGCGGGGTCAGAACGCCACCGCGGAGCAGACCGAGGTGGACGGGAGCGTCGGGGGCGTCCGGCGGAGCTCGGTCAGCACCATCGCGATCACGGCCGGATCGGTGGGCAGCTGCCCGTGCGTGACCTGCCGGGACGGACAGATCGACTGGACCGAGAAGTCGAGGGCGCCGTCGAGCACCGCGGTCTCGGGCGGGACGGAGACCTGGTCGCCGGTGCTCCAGATCGAGACCCAGCGCGGCCCCTCGGGGGTCTCGTCACCGGAGTTGAGCGAGCGCACCAGGTCGCTGTCGGTCGCCAGCTGGCGACAGGCCTCCGGGCACGAGTCCGGCGCGATGTCGGAGGCGAGGGAGGCCAGGTCGGTGCCGTGCTGCGGCGAGCCGAGCGTGACGATCCGCCGGGCGACCGACCCCCCGTCGTAGCTGTGCATCCAGAGGCGGGCGGTCACGCCGCCCGCCGAGTAGCCGACGATGTCGACCGACGGGGCGCCGCCGGCGAGAGCCGCCCGAACGGCCTTCTGCAGCACGCCGGCCTGGACGTGGAGGTCGCCGGTGCCGTCACCGGCGAGGTGGACGATCGTCGCGTCGCGGCCCTGGGCCTTCAGGGCGGCGGCCAGCGGTTCGAGGTCGCCGGTGGAGCCGCCGTAGCCGGGGACGAGCAGGACCGGCGGCTGCGCGTCCTGCGCCACCGGCGTCACGTCGGGTCCGCGACCCTGCACGGCCCGCACCGCAGCGGTCCCGGCGACGACCGCCGCCACGAGCACGACGAGCCCCAGCGTCGCCGCGACGAACCGGCGACGGGCCGGGGACAGGCTGCTCAGCACGGGGCCAGTCTGACCCGGATCCCCAAAAAGTTTCCGGACCGACCGAACCGATCGGCGCCTCGACGCGTCGGAAGACATGTGCCGGCCTCACGGGGGGAGGCCGGCACCTCGCTCTGCATCACCACGCACCCGCGACGCGTCTGCGCCTGCCGGGCCGGGAACCCCTAGCAGCCGCCGGCGACCGCCGGGATCACCGAGATCTGGGTGCCGTCGGGGGTCGCCGTCTCGAGGTTCTCGAGGAAGCGGACGTCGTCGTTGCCGACGTAGACGTTCACGAAGCGGCGCAGGTCGCCCTTCTCGTCGACGATGCGGCCCTTGATGCCGGAGTAGTTGCTGTCGAGATCGTCGAGGATCTCGGTCAGCGTCTCCCCCTGGGCGGACACCTCGGACTCACCGCCGGTGTAGGTACGCAGGATCGTCGGGATGCGGACGGACACGCTCATGGGTGGGCTCCTTCGGGTGTGGTCTCGACTCCGCTCGACCACCGGATCGCGCGGGTCAGGCGATGCCGGTGGCGACGAAGGCAGCGTACGACGGGTCGATGGTGGCGGCGGGACCGACCGAGTCGGCCACGGCGTCGAGCGTCTTCAGGCCCATGCCGGTGTTGATGACCACGGTCTCGAGGGTGGGGTCGAGCAGGCCGGTCGCGACCAGCTTCTTCAGGCAGGCAACGGTGGTGCCGCCGGCGGTCTCGGTGAAGATCCCCTCCGTGCGGGCCAGCAGCAGGATGCCCTCGCGCACCTCGTCGTCCGAGACGTCCTCGACGGCCCCGCCCGAACGGCGGCAGATGTCGAGCACGTAGACGCCGTCGGCCGGGTTGCCGATGGCGAGGCTCTTGGCGATGGTGTCGGGCTTGACCGGCCGGATCGCGTCGGTCCCGGTCTTGTACGCCGTGCTGACCGGCGAGCAGCCCGTGGCCTGTGCCCCGAACACGCGGTACGGCTTGTCCTCGACCAGGCCGAGGGCGATCAGCTCGCGGAACGCCTTGTCGACCTTGGTCAGCTGCGACCCGGACGCCACCGGGATCACGATCTGGTCGGGCAGGCGCCAGCCGAGCTGCTCGGCGATCTCGTAGCCGAGCGTCTTGGACCCCTCGGCGTAGAACGGGCGGACGTTGACGTTGACGAACGCCCACCCCTCCTCCTCGCCGGCGATCTCGGAGGCGAGGCGGTTCACGTCGTCGTAGGTGCCCTCCACCGCGACGAGGTTCTCGGTGTAGACCGCGGAGTTGACCTGCTTGGGCCGCTCGAGGTCGGCAGGGATGAAGACCACGGTCTTGATGCCGGCCCGGGCACCGGCCGCGGCCACGGCGTTCGCGAGGTTGCCCGTGCTGGGGCACGCGAACACCTTCGCGCCGAACTCGCGGGCTGCGCTCAGCGCGCACGCGACGACGCGGTCCTTGAAGGAGTTGGTCGGGTTGGTGGAGTCGTCCTTGACCCAGAGCTTCTCGACGCCGACCTCGCGAGCCAGGTTGTCGGCCCGCAGCAGGCGGGTGTAGCCCGGCTCGGTGTTGCGGCTCTCGGTGATGTCCGACGGCACCGGCAGGAGCGCCCGGTACCGCCAGATGTTGGCCGGTCCGGCCTCGATCTCGGCACGGGTGACGGCCGGGAAGTCGTAGGCCACCTCCAGCGGGCCGAAACACTCCGGGCACGCATAGTGCGGCCCCAGCTCGACCTCGTGGCCGCACTCGCGGCAGGACAGGACGCGGGCATGCCCGAAGGCGCCGTCGCGGTGGGTCGTCGTACGGGTCTCGGTGACCAGGGTGCTCATGAAGGACCTCCTTCTCATCTTCCCCGGGGCGACTCTCGCCACGGGACGGAATTGGCACCTGGTCCGCGACCACCCGTGTGCTGCACACGGACGGGAGGCTCGCGGTGGTTGCCGGGACTTCGACGGGCCGTTCCCTCAGTCCCTCTCGATGAGCTCGCCTCAGGCTAGGTGAGCGGTCACGACGTCGCGAAACGCTCATCCACATGTTGGACGGTCGTCTTGCATGTCGGACAGCGCGGGATAGTCCCCGACGTTTCGGTTGTGAAATCGCCGAAATAACAACCAGATCGTCGGGGACTACCCGGAATTGCTCGCGTCGGCCGTCAGCTTGCGCAGCAGGTCGAGGACGCCGTCGGGGCCGGGAACGACGACGTCGGCGAGGTCCATCAGGGCGCTCTCCTCCTGGGAGGCCGAGCAGACCAGGAGCGTGGGCAGGCCCTGCTCGCGGAGCTCGGCCACCGCCTCGAAGGCCTCGACGTCGCCGAGGTCGTCACCGGCGAACAGGAAGCCCCGCGCCTCGACCTCCTTGGCCAGGTTGCGCACCACGACGCCCTTGTCCATGCCCGGGGAGCGCACCTCGATCACGTTGCGCCCGGGCTCCTCGACCAGGCTGTAGCGCTCGGCGAGGTCGCGCAGCTTCGGCTGGAGGCGTTCGTACGCCGCGGTGGGGTCGTCCAGGCGGCGCGTGTGGATCGCGATCGCCAGGCCCTTGTCCTCGACGAACGCGTCGGCCGCGTCGGCCTCGCGGAGCACCCGCGGCAGGTCGCGCAGGAAGCCGGAGAGTCCCTGCGGCGGTCGGGGCGAGACCACGCGACGTTGGGTGGAGCTCCAGCGCTCGTAGCCGTACTGGCCGAAGACGAACAGCTCGCGACCGGTGTCACCGATCTGCTGGCCCACCTCGTCGAGCCCGCCGAGGGCCAGCGCCTTGCGCGCCGGGCGGCCGGTGATCACGGCGACGGCACGCACCACGCCGGCGAGCTCCAGCAGGACACCGGGAGCGTCGGGGTGGATGTGGGCGATCTCGGGGTCGTCGACGATCGGGGCGAGGGTGCCGTCGAAGTCCAGGCCCACCACGGCGTACGACGCCACCGCGACCAGCGCGTCGTACCGCTCTTCGGCCTCCGGGGACGTGAACCGCACGGGGTCACCCCATCACATCCCGGCCGGGAGGTGGACGGCGGTCGTGGGTCGAGCGGAGTCGAGTCGGTGGTCGAGCGGAGTCGAGTCGGTGGTCGAGCGGAGTCGGGTCGGTGGTCGAGCGGAGTCGAGTCGGTGGTCGAGCGGAGTCGAGTCGGTGGTCGAGCGGAGTCGAGACTCAGCCTGTGGGTGCGGCGAGCGGCCCGGTGAGGATCACCGTGAGCCGGTCGAGCCGCATCGGGGTGACCGCGGGCATCACCCGGTGGATGCCGAGGTCGAGGGCCAGCAGATGGCCGGCGGGGGCGAGCCTCGGCGGGTAGTAGACGGTCGAGGCGGGGATCGTGCCGTACCAGTTGTCGGAGCCGACGACCTGCCACCCGGCGTTGGTGGCGCGGCCGGCGACGGTGCCGGCGAGCCCGCTGATGCCGGAGTTGTTGAACACCTCGACCACGACCTTCGAGCGGTCGATCGCGGGCTTGGCCGGCTTGGTGTGGCGCGGCTTCGGCGGGTGGTACGTCGAGTGGTGGGCACTCGGGCTCTGCTGGGCGGCGCTGGGCTGCACGAGCCGCTCGGTCGGCTCGGTGTGACGGGTGGCGACCCAGGCGACCCCGGCCATCGCCACCGCGATGATGCTCAGGATCATCACCGGCGAGGGGAAGACCACCCCGCGCTGGTCGAGCCGACGCACCTCAGACCTCGAACCCGAGCCGTCGCGCCGATCGGGCGCGCTGCCGCTCCGCGCGCATCCGGCGCAGGCGACGCACGAGCAGCGGGTCGGAGACGAGCGCCTCGGGACGGTCGATCAGGGCGTTGAGGACCTGGTAGTAGCGGGTCGCGGACATGTCGAAGGACTCGCGGATCGCGGTCTCCTTGGCGCCGGCGTACTTCCACCACTGGCGCTCGAACTCGAGGATCTCGCGGTCGCGCTCGCCCAGCCCCGGCTCGACCTCACCGTCGCGGCTCGGCTGTGCGTGCGCGGCGTCCATCCGGTGTCTCCCCCTGCGTCGACCTGTGGGTTCTCGTCGGCGGCGAGTCTACGCGAGGAATGACAACGATGTCATTCAGTTGCGGCGCGTCGCCGGATCCGGCTGGATGGGGACATGACAACGCGACCGGTCACCCGGTGGGGCATCCTCGCGACCGGGCGCATCGCTCGCGACTTCGCCACCAACCTCCATTCCGTGCCGGACGCCGCGATCGCGGCCGTCGGGTCGCGCACGCCGGGCTCGGCCGAGGCGTTCGCCCGCGAGCACGGCGACGACGACACCCGGGCCCACGCGTCGTACGCCGACCTGGTCGCCGATCCCGACGTCGACGTCGTCTACATCGCCAGCCCGCACTCGGTCCACCTCGAGCACGCGCGGCTGGCGTTCGCCGCCGGCAAGCCGGTGCTGTGCGAGAAGCCGCTGACCCTGAACCGACGCGACGGCGACTCGCTGTTCGCAGCCGCGGGCGACCTCTTCTGCATGGAGGCCATGTGGATGGCGTGCCTCCCCTTGATCCGCGAGGTGCAGCGCCGGCTCCGGGCCGGTGACTTCGGGACGCCGAAGCAGGTGCACGCCGACCTGGGTTTCGTGGTGCCGCAGACGGCCACCGCGCGGATGCGCGAGCGGGACCTGGGCGCCGGCGCGCTCCTCGACATGGGCATCTACCCGCTCACCTTCGCCCGGATGATGCTCGGCCCGTTCGCCCGGGTCGCGGCCACGGCCGAGCTGGCCGAGAGCGGGTTCGACCTGGACGTCGCGATCGCCGCGACCCACGAGGGCGGCGGGGTGTCCGCCCTGACCACCTCGATGACCGCGCACAGTCCCCGGACCGCGAGCATCGCGACCGACGAGGGGTGCCTCGAGCTGCCCGCCGACTTCCACCACCCGCCGTACGTGGTGTGGACGCCGTCCGGCGGCGATCCGGTGCGCTTCGAGTCGCCGGCGCCCGTCCTCGGGACCGGCCTGGGCAACGAGGCCGCACACGTGCAGGAGTGCCTGCGTGACGGGCTCACCGAGAGCCCGTTCGTGCCACGGGCGCAGACCCTCGAGCTGCTCGACGCCATGGACGAGATCCGCCGCCAGATCGGCGTGCACTACGACGCGGACGACCACACCGTGAGGTGAGGTGGCTCCCGGCAGGCGGGGCTAGGGTCCTGGTGTGTCCCCGAACGGAGCAGCCGACCTCGTCATCGTGGCGAACCGGTTGCCGGTGGACCGGATCACCAACCCCGACGGAAGCGCGGGCTGGCGCGGCTCCCCCGGTGGCCTCGTCACCGCGATCGAGCCGATCATGCGCGCCAACCACGGCACCTGGGTCGGCTGGCCCGGTGACAGCGAAGGGGCGCTCGAGCCCTTCGACTACGACGGGATGGCCCTCGACCCGATCGCCCTGTCCGAGGACGAGATAGCCGGTTTCTACGAGGGATTCAGCAACGCCACCCTGTGGCCGCTCTACCACGACGTGGTCGCCAAGCCCGAGTTCCACCGCGAGTGGTGGGACGCCTACGTCAACGTCAACCAGCGCTTCGCCGAGCACGCCGCCTCGCGTGCCGCGGAGGACGCCACGGTCTGGGTGCACGACTACCAGCTGCAGCTCGTCCCCCAGCTGCTGCGCGAGCTGCGACCCGACCTCCGGATCGGCTTCTACCTTCACATCCCCTTCCCGCCCGCCGAGCTGTTCCAGCAGCTGCCCTGGCGGCGCCAGCTGCTCGAGGGACTGCTCGGGGCCGACCTGGTCGGCTTCCAGCTGCCGGGCGGAGCCGCCAACTTCGTCCGGCTGGTCCGGCAGCGCGTGGGCCACAAGACCCACCGCGACCTGGTCTACCTGCCCGAGGGCCGCACGGTCCGGGCGGCCGCCTTCCCGATCTCGATCGACTTCAAGGACTTCGAGAAGCTGGCGAAGTCCGAGGACGTCGCGAAGCGAGCCACCCAGATCCGCAACGCGCTCGGCAACCCGACCACGATGTTCCTGGGCATCGACCGGCTCGACTACACCAAGGGCATCTACGCGCGGCTGCGCGCCTTCGCCGAGCTGATCCGCGACGGCGAGCTCGACGTGGAGCACGCCGTCTTCGTGCAGGTCGCCACGCCTTCGCGCGAGCAGGTCGAGGAGTACCGCGTGCTCCGCGACGACATCGACCGGCTGGTCGGCCGGATCAACGGCGACCTCGGGCGGATCGGCCGCCCGGTGATCAGCTACCTCCACTCGTCGTTCCCGCGGGAGGAGATGGCCGCCTTCTACCGCGCCGCCGACGTCATGGTCGTCACGCCGTACCGCGACGGGATGAACCTGGTCGCCAAGGAGTACGTCGCGTGCCGGTACGACGAGGACGGCGCGCTGGTGCTCTCCGAGTTCGCCGGCGCGGCCGCCGAGCTCCGCCAGGCCTGGCAGGTCAACCCCTACGACATCAACGGCACCAAGGCGGCCCTGCTCGAGGCCTGCCGGGCCGATCCCAAGGACCGCCAGCGCCGGATGCGCGCGATGCGTCGCACCGTCAGGCAGGCCGACGTCGCGGCGTGGGCGCGGAGCTTCCTCGACGAGCTCGACAAGGTCCGGCCTCCGCACGGCAAGCGGCTCAAGCCGACGCCCGACGACTGACGGAACTGGAGCCCGATCGCCCGTAACCCGCGCTCCCGCGCCGCGTTAGACGGGTGTGGCGCGCGAATCGCCACCGGGCCGACGCGGGTCGGGGCATTGTGATCCCGCGTCGGCCCGCCGATCAGGACTCGGGCCGGCGGGTCGCACCGGACGTGCTCGGGTAGTTTCGAGGCATGGACCTGATCCCGAAGCCCGGTCAGGTCGTGTCCGCCGCCGGCAACGTCGCCCATCGGCTCGTCTACGGCGGCCTCGCCGACCTCCGGCCGATGCCGCGCACGCTGATCGACGACGGCACGCTGCGCGAGGTCTACCACTACCGCCCGGCCGCGGGGGCCCACGCCCACGGTGACCCGGTCCTGCTGGTGACCCCACTCGCGGCGCCGGCGATCTGCTACGACCTGCGCCGCGGGTGCTCGCTCGTCGAGCACCTCGTCGACGCAGGCCGGCCGACGTACCTCGTCGAGTACGGCGCCGTCTCGTTCCGCGACCGCAACCTCGGCATGGAGCACTGGATCGAGGAGGTCGTCCCGACCGCGATCCGCGAGGTGTCCGCGCACGCCGGCGGCAGGCCCGTGCACGTCGTCGGCTGGTCGCTCGGCGGTGTCTTCGCGCTGCTCGCGGCCGCCGGCGAGACCGACCTTCCGATCGCCTCGATCGCGTCCCTGGGTGCGCCCTTCGACGTCCGCGAGGTACCACTGGTGGCGCCACTGCGGCCGCTGCTCAACTTCACCGACGGCCGCGGTGCGATCACGCGGCTCTACCAGGCCGCGGGCGGGGCGCCGCAGCCCCTCGTGCGCTGGGCCTTCCAGCTGTCGTCGTTCCAGAAGCTGGTGACCAAGCCGCTGGCCATCGCCCGCCACCTCGACGACGCGGACTACCTCGCACAGATCGAGGCCGTCGACCGCTTCACCGACCAGATGATGGCCTACCCGGGGCGCACGTTCGGCCAGCTCTACCACCGGCTGCTCAAGGGCAACGCGCTCGTGGACGGCACCTTCGAGGTGGGTGACCGCACCCTCTCGGTCGCGGCCGTCTCTGCGCCGGTGCTGGTCTTCGCCGGCGCGGCCGACGGGATCGCGCCGGTGGCGTCGGTGAAGGCGTCCGTGCCGTTGCTGACCGGTTCGCGGGACGTCCGCTTCGAGATCGTCCCGGGCGGGCACCTCGGGATGCTGACCGGGCGCCAGGCACGCACCAGCACCTGGCTGGTGCTCGACGAGTGGATCGAGCAGTGGTCGGAGCCGGAGGCGCCGGTCGCCCCCGCGGCGCGACGTACGTCCACGAAGAAGGCAGCCACCAAGAAGGCCACGAGCAAGAAGACCAGCGCGAAGAAGGCGGCGAAGAAGCCGGCTGCCCGGAAGACCGCGACCACGAAGGCACCCGCCGCGAAGAAGCCGACCGACGAGGAGGTCCCCGTGCCGCCGCCCGCGGCGACGACCGAGGCGGCGGAGATCGGCACCAACCCGACACGACGGTACGGGTCGGCCGGGTCTCGTGCCCTCGGCGGCCGCTGACCAGAATCCGATGACGGAGAGTGTCCTCCCGAGCAGGCTGCCGTTCGTCCCCTGGGTGACGGCACCACCGGGAGCCGTCGACGACCAGCCCCGAGGAGGGTTCCGATGAAGTACATGATGATCCACGCCGTCGACCAGGACGCGACCCCGAGCGACCCCACGTGCACCACGCCCGAGGCGCTCGACTCCTGGGTGCAGGAGATGCTGGCGCGCGGCGTGCTGCTCGACGGCGCCCGGCTGCGGCCGGTCTCCGACGCCACCACCGTGCGCGCCGCGGGCGGCTCGCCCGTGGTCACCGACGGACCGTTCGCCGAGACCAAGGAGCAGGTGGCGGGATACGACGTCATCGACTGCCCCGACCTCGACGCGGCCGTGGCGGTCGCCGCGGCGCACCCCACGACCTACCTCGGCAGCATCGAGGTGCGCGCGTTCGACGAGGGGATGCCCGACCCCGTCGTCCCGGAGCAGGTGCCCGACGGCAAGCTGCGCTACCTGATGCTGGTGTGCGCCGACATGCGACGTTCGATGGCGGCCGCCGCCGAGACCGCCTCCGACAGCTCCGACGAGAGGTCGGCACCGACCCCCGACGACTTCGACGAGGGCCCCGACGAGATAGAGGCCTGGATCGATGCCGCCGGCCCGCGCCGTCTCTACGGCTGGCCGCTGGAGTTCCCGAGCGAGGCCGTGACCGTACGTCGTGTGGCGGGCGAGGTGGTCACCACCGACGGGCCTTTCGCCGAGACCAAGGAGCAGATCGCTGGCTACGACCTGCTCGAGTGCGACGACCTCGACGACGCACTTCAGGTCGCAGCAGCCCACCCGGTCGCCGGCGGCGGTGTGATCGAGCTCCGGCCGCTCTGGTAGTGACGACCCGACCCGACGACGCGGTCGCCCGCAGCTTCACCGAGAGCTGGGGGCGGCTCGTCGCGGGCCTGATCGGCTGGTGCGGCGACTGGGACCTGGCCGAGGAGTGCGCACAGGAGGCGTTCGCGGCCGCGGTCGTCGCGTGGGAGCGCGACGGGGTACCGGAGGCACCTCTCGCCTGGCTGACCACCGTGGCGCGCAACCGGGCCCGCGACCGGATGCGCCGTCGTACCACCGAGGGCGCGAAGCTGGACCTGGCCCACGCCGACGCGAGCGACGAGGTCGCTGCGACCGACGTCGAGGACATCCCCGACGAGCGGCTGCGCCTGATCTTCACCTGCTGCCACCCCGCCCTGCCGATGCCGGCGCGGATGGCCCTCACCCTCCGGACCCTGTGCGGGCTGACCGCTGCCGAGATCGCCAGAGCGTTCCTGGTCACCGAGCCGACCATGGAGAAGCGGCTGGTGCGGGCGCGGGCGAAGATCAAGCACGCCGGCATCCCCTACCGCGTCCCGCCGCCGGAGCTCTGGGCCGAGCGGACCGAGGGCGTCCTGGGCGTGCTCTACCTGATGTTCAACGAGGGGTACGCCGCCTCCTCGGGCGAGTCGGTGCTGCGGGTCGACGTCTCGGCCGAGGCGATCCGGCTCACCCGCTCGTTGGTGGACCTGCTGCCCACGGAGGAGGAGGTGCGCTCGCTGCTCGCGCTGATGCTGCTCACCGACGCTCGCCGGCCGGCCCGGGTGCGGGACGGACGCGTCGTACCTCTGGCGGAGCAGGACCGGAGCCGGTGGGACCGAGCCGTGATCGTCGAGGGTGCCGCGCTCCTCGACGGCCACGACGGGCCCTGGGGTCCGTACGCCGTGCAGGCCCGGATCTCGTTGTGCCACGACGTCGCGACACGCGCCGTCGACACAGACTGGGCCGCGATCGGCCACCTCTACACCCTGCTCCCGCCGACGCCCGTCACCGAGCTGAACCGCGCCGTCGCGGTCTCGATGACCCACGGCCCGGCCGCGGCGCTGGCGATGGTCGAGGACCTGTCCGAGGACCTGGCGGACTACTACCTCCACGCCGCCACCAAGGCCGACCTCGAGGCGAAGCTCGGGCGCGTCGACGACGCTGCCGCGTCGCTGCGGGTCGCGATCGACCTCGCACCCACGGGCGCCGAGCGACGGCTGCTCCGCGAGCGGCTCGACGCACTGCTCAGCGACTGTTGACCCTGGTCCTCCTCGTCGCGAGGAGCGGTCGGAGGGCGTAGCCACCGAGGACGAGCCCGGCGATCACGGCCAGGACACCGACGAACGGCTGGAAGGCCAGCAGCACCAGCCCGATCAGGACGTACCCGGCGGCGTACGCGACGTGGCGCCACCGCACCGGAGGCGGCAGCGCCGGGTCCGTCGAGACACTGGTGCCGCCAGAGGCGGTACCGGGCCCGATGCCCGCCGGCGCGACCGGCGGTGGCTGCTCCTCGATCGGCGTCACCGACGGTGGCCGCTCCTCGACCGGCGCGACCGGCGGGAGCTGCTCCCCGACCGGCGCGGCCGCATCGACGGGAGCGGCGGACACAGGGTCGCGGGGTGCGTCGTCGACCGCGCCCTGGGCGTCCTGGGAGAAATCGAGGAGCGCCAGCCCCTGCGGCGTGAGGGCGTACGTCGGCAGCCCGGGCAGCTCGAGCCGCATGGCCCGTTGCTCGGCGACCGACCACTCGAGGATCGGCTCCACCACGCTCTCGGGCTCACCGACCTGCGCGGCGACTCCCACAGCGGTGGACGCGCCGGAGGTGAGTGCAGACAGCACCCGGAGCTCGACGGGATCGGACCCGCGGACAGTGGCCATGACGCCATTGTGGATCCCCGACGGTCGATCTGTCCCGGAACCTCAGCGGAGACAGGGGAACCCACGACGCCCACGTTGTGACGGAGGTCTCCGGCCGGTCGTCGTCATTCCACCGGGACCCGGCCGTCCCTCTCGTGAGCGTCCCGAGTTGCGGGCGCGAGGCTGGCACCACGCCATCGCCGTACACCACCTATCAAGCGAAGGGCACTACCGCATGCAGTTCAAGAACGTGGCCATGGTCAGCGCGGCCGCAGTGATCGTCTCGATCGCGATCGGCGCCGGCGGCGCGTACGCCGCCACCCAGATCGGCTCGGGAGACATCAAGGACAACTCCGTCCGCAGCATCGACGTCAAGGACGGCACGCTCCGCGTGAAGGACCTCCGTCCCCACGCGGTCACCCGCCTCCAGGGCCAGGGCGCCGTCCGTGCGCTCGCGGACCGGGTCGCGGCCCTCGAGGCCAACGCCGCCGACGGCTCGGACCTCAACACCAACTGGGCTCCGGGCGAGGACGGCGGCACGGCCACGATCGTCAGCCCCAACGACGTCGTGCTCGACGCCCAGGACCAGGGCTACTCCTACGCGAGCATCAAGAACCTCGACCTGTACGTCGGGGCCGACGCCCACATCCAGTACACCTACAAGCCGAGCGACGGCGGACACTCGGACGCGGGCTCCCCGCGCCTCAAGGTCGTCATCAACGGCGTGTCGTACTCCTCGGTCAACCAGGTCAACCCCGACTACGGCCACGACAACGGCGACGGCACCTTCACCGTCGACGCGGTCATGACCGTCCTCACGGACAACAGCCAGGGCCACAACCCGGCGGGCACGATCACTCGCGCCTCGCTGATCCACGAGGGCACCGGTTCCGTCGAGTTCACCAACGTGAGCATCGACGGACAGCCGATCAGCTTCCAGTGACCACCCGGAGGCCCCCGTCGCCGACGCGGCGGGGGTCTTCGCGTGCCTGGACATCCTGGACGCGTGCTCTGCCGCGGCAGCGGGAACTAGGGTCGGCCGATGGGCGATCCTCCCAAGCCGCGCGTCACCAGACTCCGGATCCGCGTGGACCGGGTCATCTACACGACCATCACGCTGATGTCGGTCCTCATCGTGTACGACGGCTGGGCCGCGTTGCGCTTCTGGGACGTCGTCGCCGTGGTGCTCGGCCCGATCCTGGCCATCTTCCTGAGCCACGTCTTCGGTGAGGAGCTCGGTGTGCGCGTCGGCCTGGGCCGGCCGCTCACCCGCTCGGAACGACGCGCCGTCATCGTCGAGGAGAGCCGGTTCCTGCTGGTCCCGATCCCGCCCCTGATCATCTTGAGCGTGCTCACCCTCGCCGGCGTCTCGTACACCCGGACGATCAACGTGATCGTCCTGGTCGGCGTCCTCTCACTGGGGTTCTGGGGCGCCGTCGCCGGCCGCCGCGCGGGGCTCACCGGCTGGTCGCTGATGGCCACGACCCTCCTCGGACTGGCCGTCGGATGCGTCATCCTGGCGCTCCAAGCCGTGCTGCAGCCCGGGCACGACCCCTTCGTGCCGTGACCGCGTGGCTGCCGCAACCCTTGACCTGCGCCGGGCCCTCCGACCGGCCTGCTACGTCTCGGCGTCGCTCGCTAGCGTGAGCCCGTGGGTGCACTGAGTGGGTTGGTGGAGCGAGGACTGATGGCGCCCGACTGGGCCGCCGCCCTGGCCCCGGTCGACGAGCGGATCTCGGCGTTGGGCCTCTTCCTCCGCGCGGAGCTGGCCGCCGGGCGCGGCTACCTGCCGGCGGGTGACGACGTCTTCAAGGCCTTCCGGCGGCCACTCGCGCAGGTGCGGGTGCTGATCGTCGGCCAGGACCCGTACCCCACCCCCGGCCACCCGATCGGGCTGTCGTTCGCGGTCGCTCCCGACGTACGTCCGCTGCCGGGGTCGCTGCGCAACATCTATCAGGAGCTCTCGACCGACCTCGGGGTGCCGCCGGCGCCGCACGGCGACCTCACGGCCTGGGCGGACCAGGGCGTGATGCTGCTCAACCGGGTCCTCACCGTCCGCCCCGGGGAGTCGGCCTCGCACCGCGGCCGGGGCTGGGAGGAGGTGACCTCCTGCGCGATCGACGCCCTCGCCCGCCGCGGCGGCCCGCTGGCCGCGATCCTCTGGGGACGTGATGCCCAGTCGCTGAAGCCGGCCCTCGGCCCGGTCCCGTGGGTGGAGTCGGCGCACCCGTCGCCGTTGTCCGCGGCGCGCGGGTTCTTCGGCTCCCGGCCGTTCTCGCGGGTCGACCGGTTGCTGGTCGAGCAGGGCGGTGAGGTGGTCGACTGGTCGCTGCAGGGTCACCCGAGCGGTGCGACGACCCCTGGCCCGTCACGGTGATGACAGACAGGGTCTCGAACAAGAGACTGGGGCCTCCGAGCCCGGGTGCAACGGGGGGTTCGGAACCACGCTCTCGCGGAATAAAGTTGAACATGCAATCATTCGAGTTGTCATGAACGAGCGCATGCCTGCCCTGTACATCGGCCACGGCGCGCCGCCGCTGCTCGACGACGCGCTGTGGTCGAGCCAGCTGTCGGAGCTCGCCGCGAAGCTGCCGCGCCCGAAGGCGATCCTGATCGTCAGCGCGCACTGGGAGTCCGCGCCGGTGATGTTGAGCGCCGACGGCGCGCCACTCGTCTATGACTTCGGCGGCTTCGCCGAGCGGTACTACCGGATGACGTACGCGACACCGCCCGCCACCGCGCTGGCCCAGCGGGTCGCCGCGATGATGCCGGCCAACGAGCCGGTGCACCAGCACGGCAGCCGCGGTCTCGACCACGGCGCCTGGGTGCCGCTGAAGATCATGTACCCCGAGGCCGACATCCCGGTGCTGCAGATGTCGCTTCCGACGTCCGATCCCACCCGGCTGCTGGCCCTCGGCGAGATCCTCCGCCCGCTCCGCGACGAGGGTGTGCTGATCATCGGCTCCGGCTTCCTCACCCACGGGCTCCCCTTCCTCACGGAGTTCCGGATCGACGCGGCCGCTCCCGGCTGGTCGAAGGACTTCGACCTCTGGGCAGGCGAAGCGCTCGCCCGTGGTGACGTCGACGCCCTCGCGTCGTACCAGTCGCAGGCGCCCGGCATGCCCTACGCGCACCCGACCGTCGAGCACTACACGCCCCTCTTCGTCACCCTCGGCGCAGCCACCGACCCCGAGGCGCCGGGCGAGCAGCTCTTCGAGGGCTTCTGGATGGGACTGTCGAAGCGGTCGCTCCAGGTCGCCTGACCGTCGTACGCCGACCCGCGTGGCCGGTCGTCGCCGGCAGTCAGATCGTCGGGTCAGCCCGTGGTGATCTCGTCGAGCTCGGCGAGGTCGGCCTCGGTCGGCTCCCAGTCGAGCGCGGCGGCGTTGGCACGGACCTGGTCGCCGCGCGTCGCTCCTGAGATGACCGAGCTGACGGCGGGCTGGGCCGCGAGGCCGGCGATCGCGACGGCGAGCACCGGCACGCCTCGTTGCTCGGCGTACTTCTCGACGCGCTCGATCCGGTCCCAGTCGGCGTTCTCCAGCCAGGGTGCGGCCATCGCTGCCGCTCGCGAGCCGGCGGGCGCGGCGGCACCGCGGCGGTACTTGCCGGTGAGCAGGCCGTACTCGAGTGGGAAGTAGGGCAGCACGCCGAGGCCGAACTGCTCGCACGCGGGCACGACCTCCTCCTCGACCGTGCGGTCGAGGAGGGAGTAGCGGTTCTGGACCGAGACGAACCGCTCGAACCCGCCCGTGCGGGCCGTCCAGTCGGCATCGGCGACCTGCCAGCCCCCGACGTTGGACGTGCCGAGGTAGCGCACCTTGCCCTCTCGGACCAGGTCGGTCAGGGCCGAGAGCGTCTCCTCGATCGGGGTCACGCCGTCGGGCTCGTGGTACTGGTAGAGGTCGATGTGGTCCACCCGCAGCCGACGCAGCGAGGCCTCGACCGCCCGGCGTACGTAGGCGCGCGAGCCGCGGGCACCGTGGTCGGCGCCGTTGGCACCCTGCATGTCCATCCCGAACTTGGTGGCGATCACGAAGTCGTCGCGGCGGCCCTGGAGCGACTCGCCGATCAGCTCCTCGCTCGCACCCTGGCCGCCGTAGGTGTCGGCGGTGTCGAGCAGGGTCACCCCGACGTCCTGGGCCGCGTCGAGGATGTCGCGCACGCCGTCGAGGTCGACCCGGCGGCCGAAGGCGTTGCAGCCGATGCCGACGGCGCTGACCATCAGGCCCGAGTCGCCCAGCGGGCGGTAGGTCATCTCGCTCATGCTCCGACCCTAGCCAGCGGGCTCCTCTCGGTGGTCGAGCGGTGTCGAGACCTGCCGGTCGAGGTCGCGCACGCAGAACCCGTGGTGCTCGAACTCCTCGGTGAGGACCGTGTGCAGGCACTGGACGGTGCTCCGCCCCCGCGCGTACGGCGGCCAGCCGGGACCGTCCGGCACCGGCGCGGGTTGCTGGAGCTCGTCGACTGTGACGGTGGCGAGCCAGGCCCCGAGCTCGGCTGCCTGCTCGGCACGCACCTCCCGGACCTCGGCCAGGGTCGGCGTGGCGGAGCGGTCCAGACCCTGCTCCCCCTGGTCGAACACGAAGTCGGGGCCGAGACCCATCGGCGTGAACAGGTCGGTCCGACCGAGGCAGCAGCGGCGGAACCACGAGTCGTGGACGAAGACCAGGTGACGCAGCGTCTCGACGGCCGACCACTCGTCGTCGACCCGCAGGTGCTCGCTGCCGTCGGGCATCGCATCGAGCCGCGCGTACGTCGCCTCCCAGTCGGCGCGGAGCGCGGCCCATCCCTCGCGCAGCTCGGCCGGCTCGTCGGAGCGGATCAGCAGGCGCACCGGATGGCGCCGGTCGAGCTCGGCCTCGACGTACCCGGTCACCTCGACGCCGTTGACCACGAGGTTGGTGACCAACCCGTCGATCTCGGCGTCCTGGAGCACGACACCGATCAGTCGGGCGCCGGTCATGTCGCACTCTCGGAACTCGGCACCGGTGAGGTCTCGCTCGACGAATCGCTCCATGCGCTCACCGTAGGGCTGGGGGCCGACAGCGCACGATGACAGGATGACCGGATGCGCTTCCTGTCGATCCAGTCGTTGGTCGCCTACGGCCATGTCGGCAACTCGGCGGCCACCTTCCCGCTCCAGCGGCTCGGGCACGAGGTGTGGCCGGTGCCCACGGTGGTGTTCTCCAACCACACCGGCTACGGCGCGTGGCGCGGCCCGTTGCTGCCGCCCGACGACGTACGCGCCGTCGTCACGGGCATTGCCGAGCGCGACGTGCTGGCGACCTGCGACGGCGTGCTGTCCGGCTACCTCGGCGGGCCCGGCATCTGCGAGGTCGTCGTCGACGCGGTCGCCCAGGTGAAGGCGGCCAACCCGGCGGCGACGTACACCTGCGACCCGGTGATGGGCAACGCGACCAGCGGTTGCTTCGTGGATCCCGCGATCCCGCCGATCATCCGCGAGCAGGTGGTGCCGGTCGCCGACATCATCACGCCCAACCAGTTCGAGCTCGGGTTCCTCACCGACACCCAGCCCGACGACCTCGGCTCGACGCTCGAGTCTGCCGACGTCGCGCGCGGTCTGGGGCCGGCGACGATCCTGGTGACGTCGTTCCTGAGGCCCGACGGCCCCGACGACACGATCGAGATGCTGGCGGTGACCGGCGACGGCGCGTGGAGCGTGCGGACCCCGCGGCTGCCGATGAAGGCGAACGGCTCGGGCGACCTCACCGCGGCCCTGTTCACCGCCCACCTGAAGGAGACGGGCTCCGCGGCGGACGCGCTCGCCGCCACCGTCTCCTCGGTGTACGCCGTACTCGCCGCGACCCTGGAGTCCGGCGAGCGCGAGCTCCGGATCGTGGCCGCGCAGGAGGCCATCGCCCACCCGGCCCGGGAGTTCGAGGTCGAGCAGGTCCGCTGAGCCCTTGAGCCGGTGACAGGAATCGAACCCGCGACATCTTCTTTACAAGAGAAGCGCTCTACCGTCTGAGCTACACCGGCGCGCCGCACACCGCGGCCGGGCCATCGTAGTGGCGGGCACGCCCGATCACGCAGCCAGGAACGAGTCGACGGAACGCCGGATCCCGGCGGCGTCGAGGCCGTGGGCGCGCTGGTGCTCGGCCGGGCTGCCGTAGTGCCGCAGCTCGGTCCGGCGGGTGCCCAGCGCCAGCAGCCGATGGGGTACGTCGACCAGGGCGTCGGCCACGCAGCGCGCCGAGGTGCCGGCCAGCCAGGGCTCGACGAGCACCACCTCCGGCGAGGCCAGCACGCTCCGGAGGGTGCGAGCGTCGAACGGCCGGACGGAGTGGGCGTAGAGCACCGTCACGTCCCGGCCCTCGGTCGCCTCCAGCACTTCGTCGAGCACCGGCCCGAGCGCCACCACCGTGGCGCCGGACCCACGGCGTACGACGTGCAGGCCGGCGTCGGCGAACGACTCGCTGTTGGTCTGCTCGACGATCCGCACGTAGTGCAGCCCGTCGCCGGCCACCGCACGGCGGATGACATCGTCGGCCTCCGAGGCTGTGCCGGGGGCGTGGATGGTCACCTCGGGGAGCGTGTCGATCAGTGCGACGTCGCCGGGTGCCTGGTGGGTCCGTCCCGAGTCGGACGCGTCGAACGAGCCACCGCCTCCGACCAGGACCCCGCCCACGCCCTGGTGGGCGAACCCGAGCTTGACCTGCTCGAAGGCCCGCTCGACCAGGAACGTGCCGAAGGTGTGCACGACCGGCCGCATCCCGGTGAGGGCCAGACCGGCGCCGACGTTGACGAGGAGCTGCTCACGGATCCCGACGTTGATCGCCCGGTCCGGGTGGCGACGTAGAGCGTCGGTGAAGAAGCGCGCCGAGATCTCGGCCAGCACCAGAGCGGTCGAGAGGTCCTCGTCCAACAGGTCGCTGACGGTGTGGCCGAACTGGGTACGCGGGTCGCGGGTGAGGGTCCTCATGCCGCCGCCTCCTCGTCGTCGTCGAGCACCGTGGCCACCACGACGTTCGGTACACCGAGGACGCGCTCGGACAGGGCCTTCTCCAGCGCGTCGAGGTCGCGACCGTCGACGGTGGCGACCTGCCAGCCCTCGGTGGCGAACCGCGCGGCGATCCGACCCGGGACGGTGTAGCTGCTGCTGCGGTTGTCGACCACCACGACCGTGAGCGCATCGAGAGCGAGGGCCGCCGCCAGCTCGAGCGCCTCGTGGTTGGAGCCCTCGTCGAGCTCCGCGTCGCCGACGAGGACCACCACCCGCGCGCCGATGCCCTGCGCGCGGAGGCCGAGCGCCGTACCGACCGCCAGGGGAAGCCCGTGCCCGAGCGAGCCCGACGAGATCTCGACGCCGGGCACGAGGTTGCGGTCGGGGTGGTGGCCGAGCGGCGAGTCGAACGACGCCCAGGTCTCCAGCCACGACTCGGGGAAGAACCCGCGGTCGCAGAGCACGGCGTAGTAGGCCATCGGGCCGTGCCCCTTGGAGAGCAGGAACCGGTCGCGCCTGGGATCGTCGACGGTGTCCGGCGAGACGTCGAGCACCCGCTCGTACAGCACGCGGAGTACGGCGAGGGTCGAGTACGACGCGGGGTCGTGCTTCTCGTCCCCGGTCATCAGGTTCATCAGGCGTCCGATGTTGTCCACGCACCCATTGCACAAGTTGAAGTCAACTTGAAGTCAAGGCATCCTGGTCGACATGACCGAGCTCACGATCGGCGAGCTGTCCGAGCGCTCGGGGGTGGCCACGAGCGCGATCCGCTACTACGAGGACCTCGGCCTCGTCCGGTCACGGCGTACGACGGGCAACCAGCGCCGCTACGAACGCCCGATGCTGCGTCGCCTGGCGTTCATCCGCACCGCGCAACGGGTCGGCCTCACCCTCGACGAGATCGAGACGGCGCTGTCGACGCTGCCCAGCAACCGCACGCCGACCAAGGCGGACTGGACCCGCCTCAGCCGCGGCTGGCGCCCGCGGCTCGACGCGCAGATCCACCAGCTCGAGCGGCTGCGCGACACCCTCGACTCCTGCATCGGCTGCGGCTGCCTGAGCCTGCGGCGCTGCGCGCTGAACAACCCGGACGACGAGGTGGCCCACCGCGGGCCCGGTGCGGTCTTCCTCGACGGTCACTGAGCGCCCCGACCACCTAGCCTGGCCTCATGGCGTTGCACATCGTGGCCAGCCGGCCGGACCCCGCGGTCGTGCGACTGCCCTGGGACACGCCGCTCGAGGACTGGTCGGCCGACTACGTCGTCCCCCTCCCCCGCGGCCTGAGCCGCCACATCGTGCGCATCGTCCGGCTCGGCGACCGCACCTACGCCGTCAAGGAGACGCAGGAGGAGATGGCGTTCCGGGAGTACCGCCTGCTGCGCGACCTGCAACGGCTCGCGCTGCCGGCCGTGCGGCCGCTCGGGGTCGTCACCGGACGCGAGGACCCCGCCGGCGAGCCGCTGCCGTGCGCCCTGATGACCGAGCACCTCGCCTTCTCGCTCCCGTACCGCGCCCTCTTCGCGCACGGCATGTCGGCCGAGAGCCTGCCCCACCTGGTCGACGCGCTCGTCGTCCTGCTCGTCCGGCTCCACCTGGCCGACTTCTACTGGGGCGACGTCTCGCTGTCGAACGTGCTGTTCCGCCGCAGCGCCGGCGGGTTCGCGGCGTACCTCGTCGACGCCGAGACCGGTGAGCTGCGTCCCACGCTGTCGCGTCAGATGCGCGAGTACGACGTGCAGGTCGGCTGCGAGAACGTCTTCGCCGAGCTGCTCGACCTGCAAGCGGGCGGCGCGATCGGCTCGCAGGTGCAGGGCCACGAGACCGTCTCGCTGATCCAGAAGCGCTACGACGAGCTCTGGAACGAGCTGACCTCGGAGGAGGAGTTCGGCGCCGACGAGATGTGGCGGATCGAGCAGCGGATCGAGCGCCTCAACGACCTCGGCTTCGACGTCGACGAGCTCGACATCGTCACCGACTTCGACGGCGACCAGATCCGGATCCAGCCGAAGGTCGTCGAGCTCGGCCACCACCGCCGTGAGCTCCAGTCGCTGACCGGGCTCGACGTCGAGGACGCGCAGGCGCGGCGGCTGCTGAACGACATGGCGTCGTTCATCGCCCACTACGACCTCGGGCGTGAGGACAAGGGGATCGCGGCGAACCGGTGGTTGACCGAGATCTTCGAGCCGATCATGGCGATGGTGCCGCCCGAGGCACGCGGCAAGCTCGAGCCGGCCGAGCTGTTCCACGAGATCCTCGTGCACCGGTGGTACCTCTCCGAGCGGGCCGGCCGGGAGATCGGCATCTTCGAGACAGCGCGCGACTACATCGACCACGTGCTCGCCGAGAAGCCGGACGAGCTCGTCGCCGGCGACGACGTCCCGGATGCCGACGCTGCGGAGGCGGACGCCGTCGAGCCCTGAACGGGCCGACCCTCACCGGAGCAGGTCGCGCCCGATCACCATCCGCTGGATCTGGTTGGTCCCCTCGAAGATCTGGGTGACCTTCGCGTCGCGGAAGAGCCGCTCGACGGGGTACTCGCGCGTGTAGCCGTTGCCGCCGAGCACCTGGACCGCGTCGGTGGTCACCCGCATCGCGACGTCGGAGCCGGTGAGCTTGGCGATGCTCGCCTGGCGGCTGAAGGGGCGGCCGGCGTCCTTGAGCCGCGCGGCCAGGAGGTACGTCGCACGGGCGCGCTCGACGTCCGCGGCCATGTCGGCGAGCAGGAACTGCAGCCCCTGGAGCTCGCCGATGGGGCGACCGAACTGCTGGCGCTGACCGGCGTACGCGACCGCGTGCGCGAGGGCCGCCTGGGCGATCCCGGTCGCGACCGCGGCGATGCCGAGGCGGCCGGCATCGAGCGCGGACAGGGCGACCTTCATGCCCGCACCCTCCGCACCGACCAGCTGTGCGGCGGGGATCCGGGCGCCGTCGAAGATCACCTGCGTGGTGACGTCGCAGGCGAGGCCCATCTTCTTCTCCGGCGCGCCGAAGCTCATGCCGGGCGTCCCGTCCGGCACCAGGAAGGCGGACAGGCCGCGCTTGGGATCCTCGGAGGTGCGGGCGAACAGGATGTAGTAGTCGGCGCACGACCCGTTGCTGATCCACTGCTTGGTGCCGTTCACGACGTACTCGTCACCGTCGCGCACCGCACGGGTGCGGATGCCGCTCACGTCGGAGCCGGCCTGCGGCTCGGACAGGCAGTAGGCGCCGAGCCAGTCGCCGCTGAGCATCCGCGGCAGCCACTCGCCGCGCAGGTCGTCGTTGCCGTTGCTGTTCACGACGTTGGCGGTCAGGCCGTGCACGCTGACGCCGACCCCGACGCTCGGCCACGCGGTGGCGATCTCCTCGACCACCTGCAGATAGGTCTCGTACGGCTGGTCGCCGCCGCCGTACTCCTCGGGGAACGGCAGGCTGAGGAGGCCGGACTTGCCGAGCAGCCGGTACGCCGCCTCCGGGAACTCGCCGCGCTCCTCGGCGTCGTGCACCTGCGGTGCGAGCTCCTTCGTGGCGATCTCCCGGGTCAGCTCGAGCAGTGCCTCACCGACCCCGTCGTCGTCCTGCGGCAGCAGCCGCTCCACCGTCGTACCCACCCGGCCGATGATGCCACCCGGTGACGCCCACCTCCCACCCGCCGCCGCACCGTCACACGCTCACCCGGCGTTTCGGCGACACCTGAAGGCGTCGACCTGGCGACTCGGCGACACCTGAAGGCGTCGACCTGGCGACTCGGCGACACCTGAAGGCGTCGACCTGGCGGTTCCGCGACAGGAGAGAGCGACGGGCCGGGGTCACGCGTCGCCCGAACGCCAGGTCAGCGCCCCACGACGTCGCCCAACTGCCAGGTCAGCGCCCCACGACGTCGCCCGAACGCCAGGTCAGCGCCCCACGACGTCGCCCGAACGCCAGGTCAGCGGTGTTGGGCGAGGGCGTAGAGGGTGATGGAGGCGGCGACGCCCGCGTTGAGCGACTCCACCGAGGACGTCATCGGGATGGAGAGCAGTCGGTCACAGGTCTCGCCGACCAGGCGCGAGAGCCCGTCGCCCTCGGAGCCGACGACGACCACCAGCGGGCCGGAGGCGAGGTCGGGGTCGGCGAGCAGGTCGGGCAGGGACAGGTCCCCGGAAGCGGCGAGGCCGACGACCTGGCAGCCGGCCTCCTGGTAGTCCTTGAGGGTCCGCACCAGGTTGGTCGCGTGCGCGACCGGCAGCCGGGCTGCGGCTCCCGCCGACGACTTCCAGGCCGCCGCGGTCATCCGTGCGGCCCGACGCTCGGGGACGACCACGCCGTGGGCGCCGAACGCCGCAGCCGACCGTACGACGGCGCCGAGGTTGCGCGGGTCCGTCACGGAGTCGAGGGCGACGATGAGCGGCGACTCATGACGCTCGGCCGCGTCGTCGAGGAGGTCCGTCGGGTGGGCGTACTCGTACGCCGGGATCCGCGCCGCGAGCCCCTGGTGCACCGCCTTGTCCGTACGACGGTCCAGCTCGGCGCGGGTCACCTCGAGCAGCGAGATCCCGCCCTCGGCGGCGAGCTTGAACGCCTCACGCAGCCGGGCGTCGCGCTCGGTGCCCTCGGCGACGTACACACCACTGACGGGCACCCCGGCCCGCAGCGCCTCCACCACGGAGTTGCGCCCGGCGATCCACTCGTCGTCGCCGGCGCTGCGCCGCTTCGGGCGCGCCGAGGACGCCTGTTCGGCCCGGTTCTTGAACTTGTGGGCCTTGTGGTTGGGACGGTCGGTCGCCTTCGGGGTGGGGCCCTTGCCCTCCAGCCCCTGTCGCACCCGGCCGCCCGAGCCGGCGGTGGGCCGCTTCGACGACTTCCGGATCGCGCCCTTGCGCTTGCTGTTCCCTGGCATCAGCGCACCGTCCATTTCGGGCCGTCGGGGGTGTCTTCGACATCGATGCCGGCGGCGGCGATGCGGTCGCGGATCTCGTCCGCGCGGGCCCAGTCCTGGTCGGCCCGGGCGGCGGAGCGCTCGGCGAGCAGGCCGGCGACGAGGGCGTCGACGGCGGCACTGAGCTTGGTGTCGTCGGAGCCGCCGAGCGACCCCCAGGCAGGATCGGCGGGATCGAGCCCGAGCACGTCGAGCATCCGCACCACGACGTTGAGGGTCGCGGACAGAGGGCCGACGTCACCGTCCGCGAGGAGCTTGTTGCCGCGGCGTACGGCATTGTGGATGACGCCGACGGCAGCGGGGGTGCCGAGGTCGTCGTCCATGGCGGCTGCGAAGGCGTCCCACAAGGCCTGCTCGGCCTCGGTCGAGGCGCCCTCGGGCTCGGCGACCTCCCGCGCTCGCTCCATGAACGCCTCGATCCGGCGGAACGCCAGCGCCGCGTCGTCCAGCGCCTCGAACGAGAACTCGACGTGCGAGCGGTAGTGCGCCGAGACCATGTAGTAGCGCAGCTCGATGCCCCGCACCCGCTTCAGCACCTCGGGGACCAGCAGCGAGTTGCCCAGCGACTTCGACATCTTCTCGCCGGCGGTGGTGATCCACGCGTTGTGGAGCCAGTACGACGCGAACGCCTGGCCGGCCGCGCGCGACTGGGCCAGCTCGTTCTCGTGGTGGGGGAAACGCAGGTCCACGCCGCCACCATGGATGTCGAACGCCGGGCCGAGGTACTTCGCCGCCATCGCCGAGCACTCGATGTGCCAGCCGGGACGCCCCGGACCGTACGGCGACGGCCAGGCCGCGGTGGCCGGCTCGAGGGCCTTCTTCCAGCCCTTCCAGAGCGCGAAGTCGCGCGGGTCGCGCTTGCCACGCGGGTCGGCGTCCTCGGCCGCTTCCATGTCGTCGATCTTCTGCCGCGTCAGCTCGCCGTACGACGGCCAGGAGCGCACGTCGAAGTAGACGTCGCCGGAGCCGTCCTCGGCGGGGTAGGCATGACCGCCCGCGACCAGCTGCCCGATCAGCTCGAGGATCTCGGGGACGTGCCCGGTGGCCGCCGGCTCGTAGGTGGGCGGCAGGACGTTGATCGCGTCGAGCGCCTTGTCGAGCTCGCGGCCCATCAGGTAGGCGATCTCGAACCACGGCCGCCCCTGGGCCTCACCCTTGGCCAGGATCTTGTCGTCGATGTCTGTGACGTTACGGATGAAGGTGACCTGGTAGCCCGAGGCGATCAGCCAACGGCGCAGCACGTCGAAGTTCACCGCCGAGCGCACGTGACCCACGTGGGGCTCGCTCTGCACGGTCAGGCCACAGACGTAGATCCCCGCCTTGCCCTCCTCGAGGGGGACGAAGTCGCGGACGTCGCGGGTCGCGGTGTCGTGGAGCCGGAGAGTCACCCGCCAATCGTAGGTGCCGGGCGAGGACCGTCCGATTCGGCGAACCCCCACGGGTGGACCCCTAGGCTCGGGGCGTGGCCCGCCGGATCCGGTACGACGCGTGGCCGGGCGCGCGCGAGCGTCGCCACGGCACCGACGACCGGTCGACCTGGACGTCGCCGTGGTGCGAGCCTGGCTTCGTCCTCACCGAGCTGGTGGCCTCGTGGTCCGCGACGACGCCACGCGGCACCTGGATCGACGTCGCCGTCCAAGCGCTCGGCCACCGCACCTGGCACGAGCTCGGCCAGTGGTCGTCCGGCACGCGCCCGACGCGGAGGACCAGCGTCACCGGCGACCCCGAGGTGGACACGGACGTCTGGCGACCCTGCGGCGGCGCGGACGGCTACCGCCTACGCGTGGTGCTGCACGGTGCCGCGAGCCTGCAGCGGATCGGCGCTGTCGTCTCCGTGGGCGCATGGCGCGGCTCGACGTCCGCACCGCTGCGCCGCCGGGAGCGGTTGCTCGACGTGCCGCGTCTCTCCCAGATGACGTACGCAGAGATCGGTGGTCGCGGGTGGTGCTCGCCCGCGTCGGTCGCGATGGTGCTGTCCCATGCCGGCACGCTGCCACGAGGCACCGACCTCCCGGCGGCCGCGCGCGCGACCTTCGACCCGGCGTACGACGGCACCGGCAACTGGTCGTTCAACACCGCCTGGGCCGCGCATCAGGCTGGGAACGCCTTCGTCACCCGGCTCCATGACCTGCGCGACGCCGAGCGGTTCGTCGACGTCGGCATCCCCCTGGTCGCCAGCGTCGCCTACCCACCCGGAGCACTGACCCGCGCCCCGACCCACGGCACGGCCGGCCACCTGGTCGTGATCCGCGGCTTCACCGAGACCGGGGACGTCGTCACCAACGACCCCGGCGCGCCGAGCGACCGGAGCGTACGTCGCACCTATGACCGCGCCGAGTTCGAGCGCGCCTGGCTCGGCGGCTCGGGTGGCACCGTCTACGTGATCCACCGCGACGACCAGGCCCTTCCCGCCGGCGGTCGAGGCGCGTGGTGATCAGCCCGCGCTGAACGAGATCGTGTGCCAGCCGGAGGCGCCGTTCGGGGCCGGCTCGGCGCGGACCGGGGTCTGCACCTCCCCCTTGTCGTTCACGGCACGGACGCGCAGCTGGTGGTCGCCGGACGTCACGTCGAGCGTCGCGTCCCACTGCACCCAGGAGTCCGTGATCGACGGGCGGCCCAGGTTCGTCTCCTGCCAGGGACCACCGTCGAGCTGCACCTCGACCGCCTTGATCCCGGTGTTCTGCTGCCAGCCGCTGCCTCCGACCCGCACCTGGCCCGCGCCCACGTGCGCGCCGTCGTTCGGTACGTCGATCCGCGAGGCGAGCTTGACCGGGCCCTGCTCCGACCACCCCCGGTCGGTCCAGTACGCCGTGAACGAGTCGAAGGTCGTCACCTCGAGGTCGCGCACCCACTTGCACGCCGACACGTAGCCGTAGAGCCCGGGCACGAGCGTCCGCACCGGGAAGCCGTGCACGATCGGCAGCGGCTGGCCGTTCATCGCGATCGCGAGCATCGCGCCGCGGTCGTCGGTGAGCGCCGAGAGCGGCGTCCCGCAGGTCCAGCCGTCGTCGGAGGTCTGCTTGACCGCGTCGGCACCCGACTGGACGCCGGCCTCGGCCAGCAGGTCCTTGAGCCGTACGCCGCTCCACCAGGCGTTGCTGATCAGGTTGCCGCCCACGGTGTTGGACACGCAGTTGAGCGTCATCCACATCTCGCTGCGTCGCCGCGCGAGCAGGTCGGCGTACGTCAGCGTGATCTCGTGGTCGACCATCCCGTGGATGCGCAGGGTCCAGTCCTTGGGTGCGATCGCCGGTGGGCTGAACGAGGTGTCGATCCGGTAGAAGCGCGCCGCCGAGGTCTGCCATGCCTCGATCCCCCCGAGGCCGACCTCGGCGCCGGTGGGCACCGGCGGCGACGTGACGCCGGTCAGCTTGAGGGACTTGCGCGCCTCGTCCACCGCACGACGGTGACCGCCCGCGTTCCACCCCAGCGCGCCGACCACGATGCTGCCCAGACCCACGCCGGCCGCCACCAGCAGGAAGCGGCGCTGCTGGTCGGTGTCGTCGAACGGCTGTGGCCGCAGGGGCGCGGTGAGCAGGGCCAGCACTCCGAGCCAGGTGATCACCCCGACGAGGATCGGCAGGATGCCGGTGGGCGGGGCACCGAACTGCGACTGCTCCGCGATCAGCCCGACCACCCCGAGGATCACGAATCCCGCGACCCCGGCACCCGGCGACCGCCTCGCGAGCACGCCGAACGCCGCGAACAGCAGCAGCACGACCACCAGGACGCCGGTGACCAGCAGCGGCTTGTCCTTGTGTCCGACCAGCTGGATCGCGTCCTCCGCCACCTTGCCGGGCGTCAGCCGGACGACCAGCTCGGCGACGTCGGTGATCGGGTTGCCGCGCAGGCCCAGGAGGCCGGCGGTGAGAAGACTGGTCGCCAGACCCGCCACACCGGCGAGCACGCCGGCGAGCGCCCAGAGCCAACGCGACCGCACGGACCGATTGTTGCTCGGGCATGATCACCTCGTGGCCCAAAGTCCTTACGGAGTCCGAACGGGCGTGGGTGTCGATGTGCACCGCCTCGCCGACGGCGTACCGCTCCTCCTCGCCGGCCTCGCCTGGCCCGACGAGCCCCGGGGCCTCGAGGGCCACTCCGACGGAGACGTCTGCGCCCACGCCATGTGCGACGCGCTGCTCTCCGCCGCCGGGCTGGGCGACCTCGGGTCGAACTTCGGTACGTCGGAGCCCGAGTGGGCCGGCGCGTCCGGGATCTCCCTGCTGACGGAGGCGGCCGCCCGCGTACGACGTGCCGGTTTCGAGATCGGGAACGTCGCGGTGCAGGTCATCGGCAACCGGCCCCGGCTCGGCCCGCGCCGCGACGAGGCGACGGCAGCTCTCCAGGAGGCCGTGGGTGCGCCGGTCTCGCTGTCCGCGACGACCACCGACGGGCTCGGCCTGACCGGGCGCGGGGAGGGCATCGCCGCCATCGCCACCGCGCTGGTCCACTGATGCGAGCCGCCGTCGTCGTGCTGGCGGCCGGCGCCGGCACCCGCGTGGGCGCCGAGGTGAACAAGGTGCTGCTGCCGGTGGGCGGCGTGCCCGTGGTCGCCCGCTCCGTGGTGACGGCGCGCGCCGTGCCCGGCGTACGACGGGTGGTGCTGGTGGTGCGCGACGGCGAGCAGGACGCCGTCCGAGCCGCGGTGGAGCCCCATCTCGACCCGTCGACCGGCTCGGGAGACCCCGACGAGCCGCCCCAGGTGGCGATGGTGACCGGCGGCCGGACCCGGCACGCCTCCGAGTGGGAGGCGCTCGCCCTGCTCGCCGATGAGATCGAGGCCGGCGAGATCGACGTCGTGGCGATGCACGACGCCGCTCGGCCCCTGGCCACCCTGGAGCTCTACGAGCGCGTGCTGGCCGCGGCCGCCGAGCACGGCGGCGCGATCCCCGTCGCGCCGCTCGACCATCTCGTCGACCTCGACGGCGACGCCCTGCCCGAGCCCCTGGTCGGCGTACAGACGCCGCAGGCCTTCCGCGCGGCCGACCTGCTGGCGGCCCACCGCGCCGCTCGCGCTGACGGGTTCGAGGCCACCGACACCGCCGGCTGCCTGGCCGCCTACGCCGCGGTGGTCGTGGTGGCGGTCGGGTCGGACGCCGGCAACCTCAAGCTCACCGTGGCCGACGACTTCCTGGTCGCGGAGGCCCTCATCGTGAGGTGAGCGCCTCGAGCCGGACGAGGTCGGTGGGCGAGGAGACCCGAGCGGCGGAGGTCGGCGCCTCGACGAACAGCAGCGGCGCGACGGCGCGCAGGTCGGCCACCGCCTGGACGAGGTCCTCGTCGGGCCAGCTCTCGAGCCGGGCGACGACCGAGGGCGGCAGCACGATGGGGGAGGCCAGCCGCCGCAGCCGCTCACGGTCGTGGGTCTGGGCCACCAGGGTGACCCCGTCGCGCTCCTCCACGTCCTTGACCGTGTCGGTGACCGGGAGCACGCCGACCACCACGGCGTCCTCGGCGACCGCACGGCGTACGCAGGTGGCCAGGAACTCCGGCGGCGTCATCGGGCACAGCGCGTCGTGCCAGACCAGGGGAGCCCCACCCTCGCGGACGTCCTCCCACGGCGTGACCAGGTCGAGCAGGAGGATCCCCGCCTCCCCCATCGCCCAGGCCGCGCAGGCGACCAGTGACTCGCCGTGGAGCAACGCGAACGGGAGCGACCCACGGCCCCGCTCGACGACGACGCCCAGCGGGGTGGCCGGCTCGTCGTCGTAGAAGCTCATGGTCCCGGGATCGTAGTCTCGACTCCGCTCGACCACCGATGAGCTCCGCTCGACCACCGATGAGCTCCGCTCGACCACCGATGAGCTCCGCTCGACCACCGATGAGCTCCGCTCGACCCCGAAACGCGACAAGGCCCCGCCACACCGGAGTGTGCGGGGCCGCGTCGGTCGAGCGTCAGGAGGCGAGGACCTCGTCGAGGATCGCCTCTGCCTTGTCTTCGTTGGTGTTCTCAGCCAGGGCCAGCTCGGAGACGAGGATCTGCCGGGCCTTGGCCAGCATCCGCTTCTCACCGGCCGAGAGGCCGCGGTCGCGCTCACGGCGCCACAGGTCGCGCACGACCTCCGACACCTTCATCACGTCGCCGCTGTGCAGCTTCTCGAGGTTCGCCTTGTAGCGGCGCGACCAGTTGGTCGGCTCCTCGACGTGTGCCGCACGAAGAATGTCGAAGACGCGCTCCAGCCCGTCCTTGTCGACCACATCGCGCACGCCGACCAGGTCGAGGTTGCACGCGGGGACACGGACCACGAGGTCCTGCTGGGCGACGATACGAAGGACGAGGTACTCCCTGTCCTCACCCTTGATCGTCCGCATCTCGATGTCTTCGATGACGGCGGCGCCGTGATTGGGATACACAACGGTTTCGCCCACGGTGAAAGACATATTGTTCAGTACCACCCTTCTTAGGTGACCAGTCTAACACGGGGGTGGGGGTGTTCTATTCATCGTCTCCGCAGGTCAGAGGCCATTTGCCGGCTTGACAGAAACCGCTGGGATATGCGTCCTCGGGCCCCCGCCGGCCGCGGCGTGTCGCCGCCGGGCGTCCCTGGCGGGTCGGCCGATGACGGATACTGCCGTGCATGTCCGCACCATCCGCACCACCGGCCCCGGAGGCATCCTCCGGACCGCCCAACCGGGCCAGGGGGACGCTGGTGCCGGTCCTGCTGGTGCGTGCGGCCCATCCCCGGCAGGCGGTGCTCACCGCGCTCGGGATGGCCGTGGCGGCAGCCGTGTCGGGGCGGGCCCCGCGCGAGGTCGGACTGGTCCTCGCCACCGTGCTGGTCGGGCAGGCGGTGCTCGGCTGGGACAACGACCTGATCGACGAGAAGACCGACCGGGACGCCGAGCGCAGCGACAAGCCCCTCGCCACGGGGGCGCTCGACCGCGGAACGGTCGGCTTCGTCCTGGCCTGCGCCCTGCTGCTGCTGGTGCCGCTCTCGCTGTCCAGTGGGATCACCGCCGGACTCGCCTACCTGCTCTCGGTGCTGGTCGGGCTCGCGGGGAACAGGTGGCTGCGCGACGGGACGCTCTCCTGGCTGCCGTGGGCGGTCGCGTTCGCGCTCTACCCCGCCTATCTCTCGTACGGCGGGTGGGGAGGTGGCGCGCACGGCAGCCCGCCGACCGTCGCGATGACCGCGGTCGCCGCCGTGCTCGGCGTCGGCGTCCACGTCCTGACCTCGCTGCGGGGCCTGGTCGACGACCACCAGGCCGGCCGGCGGCACCTGCCCCTGCGGCTCGCGCTGCGGGTCGGAGCGCCTCGACTGCTCGTGCTGACGATCGTGTTCTGCGTCGTGGTTGCGGCCGTCGCGGGGCTGGTCGGGAGCACGGTCGGGCTGTCTCAATGACCCCGTCCGGCGCCCGCTAGTCTGTCGCCCGTGAACCTGCGACGGACTCTCGCGACCGCATCGGCGGGTCTCGCGCTCATCACGGCCCTCGCCGCGTGCGGATTCAACTATCCGACCGACAAGGTCAACCAGATCACCGCCGGCGCCAACTACCGCGGAGGCACGGTCGACGTGCTGAACGCCGCGATCGTGAGCAAGTCCGACGGCCTCGGCACCTTCATCGCGACGTTCGTCAACACCAGCCAGACCGAGCAGATCAGCCTGACCTCCATGGCCGGCGACGGCACCGAGGTCGGTCAGATCACCGTGCAGCCCCTCCCGATCAAGCCCAAGAGCCTGGTCAACCTGGCCACCGAGGGCGGCATCACCGTCCAGGGCACCTATCGACTCGGCCAGTTCGTCACGTTGTCGATCGGCTTCGACAACGGCGAGACAGCCACCCTGTCCGTGCCCGTCGTCCTCGACGACGGCCAGTGGCTCGGCCTCGACACCGCCACGCCGTCGTCGACCGCGTCCCCGTCCGACTCGACGTCCCCGTCCGACACCCCGTCCCCGTCCGACACCTCGTCCCCCAGCGCCTCGTCGAGCTGAGATGACACACACCCTGGTCCTGCTCCGCCACGGCGAGAGCGTCTGGAACGCCGAGAACCTCTTCACGGGATGGGTCGACGTGGCCCTCTCCGAGAAGGGCCGGGCCGAGGCGCTCCGCGGCGGCGAGCAGCTGCGCGACGCGGGCATCCGTCCCGACGTCGTCCACACCTCCCTGCTCCGGCGCGCGATCAGCACGGCCGTGATCAGCCTCGACGTCGCCGACCGGCACTGGATCCCGGTCCGGCGGAGCTGGCGCCTCAACGAGCGCCACTACGGCGCCCTGCAGGGCAAGAACAAGAAGCAGACCCTCGAGGAGTACGGCGAGGAGCAGTTCATGCTCTGGCGGCGTTCGTTCGACACCCCACCGCCGCCGATCGACGACGCCGACGAGTTCTCCCAGGCGCACGACGTGCGGTACGCCGACCTCGGGTCGGAGCTGCCCCGCAGCGAGTGCCTCAAGGACGTCATCACCCGCCTGCTCCCCTACTGGAACGGGCCGGTCGCCGACGACCTGCGGGCGGGACGGACCGTGCTCATCGCGGCCCACGGCAACAGCCTGCGCGGCATCGTCAAGCACCTGGACGGGATCAGCGACGACGACATCGCCGCGCTCAACATCCCCACCGGGATGCCGCTGGTCTACGAGCTCGACGACGAGCTGCGGCCCACCGTCATCGGCGGGCAGTACCTCGACCCCGAAGCAGCCGCCGAGGCCGCCGCAGCCGTCGCGAACCAGGGTCGCTGAGCAGGAGCGCGCGAGGAACGAGCGCACTCCGTGGGCTCAGCGAGGTTGAGCAAGCCCCGCGACCGAGCCTGCGAGGTCGCGACGGGCGCGTCGAAACCCGGCGAGCAGCGCAGGGCGGTGACCCATGGTCTCGACACGCTCGACCGACGTCGGCAGGCCGGTGACCCGTGGTCTCGACAAGCTCGACCGACGAGACGCGCGGCCCGGCGCGCCTACTGCTCGACCGCGACCGGGAACTGCCCGGTGACCACGAAGACGACCCGGTTCGCGACCGACACCGCGTGGTCGGCGATCCGCTCGTAGTAGCGGCCGAGCAGGGCGATGTCGACGGCCGCCTCGACCCCGTGCTCCCAGTTGTCACTGAGCAGCTGGGTGAACGACGAGCGGCGTAGCTGGTCCATCTCCTCGTCGTCCCGGCCGACCTCGATCGCGGCCGCGACGTCGCGCTCCAGGATGATCGCCGCCACCCGGCGCACCATGTCCTCGGCCACCGCGCCCATCCGGGCGACCGTGGGACGCGCCTCCTCGGGCACCGCGATCTCCGGGACCCGGAGCCGCGCGATCTTCGCGACGTGCACGGAGAGGTCGCCCATCCGCTCGAGCTCGGTGACCATCCGCAGTGCGGACACCACGACGCGGAGGTCGCCGGCCACCGGCTGCTGCAGAGACAGGAGGGAGAACGCCGTGTCCTCGACCCGCTCCCGCGCGCGGTCGATCTTGTCGTCCGCGGCGATGACGGCCTCGGCCATCTCGGCGTTCCCCTCGAGGAGCGCCGCGGTGGCGTTGCGGACCGCCGCCTCGACCTCACCACAGATCTCAGCGAGGTCCTGGAAGATCGAGTCGAGCTGGTCATGGAAAGCTTCGCGCATGGCAGAACCGTAAGCGGAGAAGGTGACCAGCAGGGGCCGCACGGTGAACGCACCGTGAACACTGGGCAAGCACGCCTCACCGTGGCGGGTTCTCGGTGACCCCCTGCGTACGATTCAAGCGTGAGCCCCACGACGCAGGCCTTTCTGGCCGCGCTCATCGGGGCTGTCGTCGCCGGAGGCGCCGTCCTGGCCTGGAGCGTGAGTCAACGGCAGCAGGGAACGGTCGCCCCGGCGGAGGAGCCGGTGGTGCCGGCGGGCGTCGCGACGGTGCTCGCCGTACTCCGCAGCAGCGCTGTGGTGGTCGACGACTCCGACGAGGTCGTGAAGTCCTCCGCTCCGGCCGCTGCGCTCGGTCTCGTGCGCAGCCAGCGGCTCGCCTCGGCCGAGCTCGCCGAGCTCGTCCGCCAGGTGCGACGGGACGGCCAGATCCGTGAGGCCGACCTGGTGCTGCCCCAGCCCAACGGCCCCCCGCGCACGGTGACCGCGCGGGTGGCTCCGCTGAGCTCGCGGCTGGTCCTGGCCCTGGTCGAGGACCGCACCCGCGAACGACGGGTCGACGCGGTCCGGCGCGACTTCGTGGCCAACGTGTCCCACGAGCTGAAGACCCCGGTCGGCGCGATCCGGCTCCTCGCCGAGGCGATCGGGGACGCCTCCGACGACCCGGAGGCGGTCGAGCGCTTCGCCCGCCGGATGTTGACCGAGAGCGACCGCCTGCTGCAGATGGTGCAGCAGATCATCGAGCTGTCCCGGCTCCAGGGCGACGAGCCGCTGGAGGGGCCGGCCCTGGTCGACCTCGACGCCGTCATCGCCCGTTCGGTCGACGTCACGGTCATGGACGCCACCAGCAAGAACATCAAGGTGGTCGTCGGCGGTACGCCGGGGCTGCGAACCTTCGGCAACGAGGAGCAGGTCTCGGCCGCCGTCACCAACCTGCTCGCCAACGCCGTGACCTACTCCGGGGTGGACTCGACGGTGCTGATCTCCACCAAGGAGTGTGAGTCGATGGTCGACATCTCGGTGGTCGACCAGGGCATCGGCATCCCGCACGACGAGCTCGACCGGATCTTCGAACGCTTCTACCGGGTCGATCCCGCGCGCCACCGGTCCACCGGCGGCACCGGTCTCGGCCTCTCGATCGTCAAGCACGTCGCGGCCACCCACGGTGGCGACGTACGCGTGTGGTCGCTGGAGGGTCAGGGTTCCACCTTCACCCTGTCGCTTCCGCGCTCACGCCAGGAGGAGAACGCATGAACACCCAGACCACAGGCCAGACCACAGGACCGCTCCGATGACGCGTGTGCTCGTCGTCGAGGACGAGGAGAGCTACTCCGACGCGCTGTCGTACCTGCTCCGCAAGGAGGGGTACGACGTGTCCCTGGCCGCGACCGGCCCGGACGCGCTCGCGGAGTTCGACCGCAACGGCGCCGACATCGTGCTCCTCGACCTGATGCTGCCCGGCCTGCCCGGCACCGAGGTGTGCCGCCAGATCCGTGCGGTCTCGAGCGTGCCGGTGATCATGGTCAGCGCCAAGGACGACGAGGTCGACAAGATCGTCGGCCTCGAGCTCGGTGCCGACGACTACGTCACCAAGCCGTACTCCCCCCGCGAGCTGGTCGCGCGGATCAGGGCCGTGCTCCGGCGCGGCACGGAGCCCGACCTGGCGCCGATGACGCTCGAGGCCGGGTCGGTGCGGATGGACGTCGAACGCCACGTCGTCACCGTCGACGGCGAGCAGCAACGCCTGCCGTTGAAGGAGTTCGAGCTGCTCGAGCTCTTCCTCCGCAACCCCGGCCGCGTCCTGACCCGCGGTCAGCTGATCGACCGGGTGTGGGGGTCGGACTACGTCGGCGACACCAAGACCCTCGACGTCCACGTGAAGCGCCTGCGGGCCAAGCTCGAGCCGGACCCCTCACACCCGACGCTGCTGGTGACGGTTCGTGGACTGGGTTACAAGCTCGACCTGTGACCTGGTTCTGTCCGCGACCTCAGGGTCTTCCCGGAGGCGGCAGCGGGCGCGGTCGCGCTAGCCTCGTTACTTCGTGACGGGGAGGGAACGACCATGCGTCGTCTGGGTGAGGTGGTGCTGCGGCACCGACTGCTGATCGTGGTGGCCTGGGTGGTGATCGCCGTGGCCGGGGGCGCGGTCGCGAGCTCGGTCACCGACCGGATGACGGTCAACTTCTCCTTGCCCGGACAGCCCGGCGACACCGCCGCGAACAAGATCATCGCTGCGTTCCACAACGGCGGGAACACCACGCCGCTCCTTGCGACGGTCACCCTCCCGCAGGGGCAGACGATCACCGGACACGAGGCCGAGGTGGCCAAGGCGTTCGCATCGGTGGGCTCGGCGGACGTCCCGCTGCGCGTCGTCGACGAGGCGAACACCGGCGACAAGGCGTTCCGCACCTCCGACGACCGTACGGCGTACGCGATGGTGTTCTACCCGTTCCCGCAGAGCTTCACCGACGTGGTCCCGACCAAGGTCGTGAAGGAGGCGGTGCAGGGTGCCGCACCCAGCGGCGCCGTGGTCGGCGTCACGGGCATGGACGCGCTCGCCGTCGGCGACGACTCCGGGGGCAACGGCGTGCTGACCGAGACCCTCCTCGGGGCGCTCGGCGCGCTCGCCGTGCTGCTGTTCGTGTTCGCCTCGCTGCTCGCGTTCCTGCCACTGGTGGTGGCGGCCGTCTCGATCCTGACCACGTTCCTCCTGCTGCTGCCCCTCACCTATCTCACCGACGTCTCGTTCATCGTCCAGTTCCTCGTCGCGCTGGTCGGCCTGGGTGTCGCGATCGACTACTCCCTGCTCTTCGTCACCCGATGGCGAGAGGAACGAGATCATGGCCGCGACAACCACGACGCCGTGGTCGCGGCGATGGAGACGGCCGGCCACGCGGTGCTGTTCAGCGGACTCACGGTCGCGATCGGCCTGCTCGCCCTCGTCGTACTGCCGGTGCCGTTCATGCGCAGCATCGGCATGGCCGGGGCACTGATCCCGGTCGCCAGCGTGCTGGTGACGCTGACGCTGACCCCGGCGATCCTGGGCAGCATCGGGCCGCGGGTCGACTGGCCGAAGATCCGCCACGAGAACAAGCCGAGCAAGGGCTGGACGGCCTGGGCCCGGATGATCGTCAAGCACCGCTGGGTGGCGGCAGGCTCGGCGCTGGCCGTGATCGGCCTGCTCTGCGCGGCCTTCTTCGGCATCAAGATCGGGGCGGCCGACTCATCGTCGCTCGCGCACACCGGTCCGGCGTACGACACGCTCCAGGTGCTCAAGGACGGCGGCGTGACCACGGGGTCACTCACCCCGATCGAGGTCCTCGCCGAGACCGACAAGGCCGACTCCGTCGCCCAGACCCTCGGTGGGGTCGACGGCGTCACCGCGGCCGTCGTGCCGACCGGCCCGGGCTCCTCGGTCGACGGGCAGACCGTCGTCGTGCTGATCCCCGACGGGGAGACGGTCAACTCCACGAGCGTGCAGGTCGTGCGCGACGTCACCGCTCTGGCGGACCAGACGGACGGCGTGATCGGGGTGACCGGCCTCGGCAACGCTCAGGTCGACTTCCTCCACGCCGTCTACGGCAACTTCCCCCAGATGCTGCTGATCATCTCGCTCCTGACCTACATCCTGCTGGCCCGCGCGTTCCGGTCGCTGCTGCTGCCGCTGAAGGCGGTGATCCTCAACCTGGTGTCTCTGACCGCCGTCTACGGCCTGATGGTGCTGTTCTGGCAGAACGGCTACGGCTCGAACGCTGTCTTCGGGATCGAGGCGACGGGCGCGGTCACCTTCTGGATCCCGCTGATGGTCTTCGCGTTCCTGTTCGGGCTGTCGATGGACTATGAGGTGTTCATCCTGTCTCGGATCCGGGAGGAGTACGACGGGGGCCTGTCGACCGACGAAGCCGTCGTCCTCGGCATCGGCCGGACCGGGCGGCTGGTCACCAGCGCAGCCCTGATCCTGTTCCTCGCCTTCGCTGCGCTCGCCTCCGGCCCGGGCACCGACATCAAGGTGCTGGCCACCGGGCTCGGGTTCGGCATCCTGCTCGACGCCACCCTGGTGCGCTCGGTGCTCGTGCCGTCGCTGGTCTCCCTGTTCGGCTCGTGGAACTGGATGCTCCCCGACCGCGTCGCCCGTGTGCTCCGCGTCGAGCCGTCCCACCCCCACCCCGAGCCGGAACCCGAACCGGTGCCGGTCGGCGACTGAGGCATGACCTACGACGGCATTCTCGACATCCTCGAGGCCGAGCTCGCCGTCGTAGCCGCGGGTTTCGACGGGCTGACGCCCACGCAGTGGGGCACCGCGACCAGGCTCCGGCCCGTCGACCCGGACAGGCCGCCCTGGACCGTCCTCGAGCTGGCCGGGCACCTGGACATCTCGATCGGGATCACCAGCATGCTCCTCGACGAGGTCGTGCCGGACGCACCCGAACCGCAGCGCGACGCGGTCGACTTCTTCGTGTTCCCGAGCGAGGAGGTGGCGTCGGAGTTCTACGACTACGCCTACACCATGGTCGAGGACCGGAGCCCGGGCGACATGACCGGGGTCCTCCGCACGACGTTCGCGCAGACGATCGCGGACGCGCGCGCCGCAGACCCCGGGTCGGTCGGCGCGTTCCCTGGGTTCGAGCCGTACCCGCTGATCCGGCTCGACGACTTCGTCTCCACCCGGATCGTCGAAGCAGTCGTCCACGGGATCGACCTCAGCGACGCTCTCGGCGATCCTCCGACCGCCACACCCGCCGGCGTGACCCACACCGCCGGCATCCTGGACGGCCTGCTCGCGCGTGCCGGGCCCGGCGCACGGCCCGGCGACCTCGGCGACGACCTCACCTGGGTCCGTGCCGCCTCCGGACGTACGCCGTACCCCGACCCCAGGCTCCCCCTTCTCACCTGACCGCTGGGCCGACCGCTGAGGCCCCCGTCGGGGAAAACGCGGAACAATTCGGCGCTACGGGTGGGCGCGTCGTCGAATTGTTCCGCGTTTTCCGCCCCGGTCGCTCCGCTCAGCCCCGGTCGCTCCGCTCAGCCCCGGTCGCTCCGCTCAGCCGACCACGATCACGTGGAGGTTACGGGGGCCGTGGACGCCCTCGACGCGGTCCAGCTCGATGTCGCTGGTGGCGGAAGGGCCGCTGATCCAGGTCAGGGGTCGCGAGGCGTCGAGCACGTCGAAGGCGTCGGGCACGTCGGCGACGACCTGTGTGACGTCGACGATGCAGACGTGGCGGTCGGGGACCAGAGTGATCGCCCTCCGGCCCTGACCTGGGCCGTGGTCGAGCACGATCGTGCCGGTCTCGGCGATGCCGACGCGGCAGCGGGTGACCACCGCGTCAAGCGCGTCGAGGTCGGCCGCAGACAGGTCGTCGTCCGGTACGCCGCCGGGGACCTCCAGATCGAGGCCGGCCGGAACGACGACCCGCGCACCCTCGGGCAGGGCGGCGCGGACCCGGTCCGCCAGCTCCCCGGGACGACAGCGCTCGACGACGGCCCGGTAGTCGGCGACCCGCTCGGCGAACAGCCCGACGATGTCCGCGCCGGCCTCCGGGGTACGGCGCGGCACGTCGGCGACCGGTGGTTCAGGCGCGGTGGCCACGGCGTTCCGGACCGCGGCCAGGATCTCGTCGCGGGTGCTCATGACTTGGTTCCCCGTCCTCGAGTACGCAGCCACCAGGCGCGGAAGGACTCGCGCGGTGGCGCCGGGAGGTCCCGGGCACCGGTCCAGCCGGCACCCGGCCCGGGGAGTCGGCCGAGTGCGCGCCGACCGCCGGGAAGCGACGTACGCCCGAAGCGACCCCAGACGCGCCCGACCGCCCCGGAGACACGTTCGGCCCTGCGGAGCCGCCCGGCGTCGCTGAAGGTCCACGATGCGCCGCTCATGGCGAGCGCCTCCGCCTTCGGCCGGCCGCCCCGATGCGCGTCGACGACCTGGGCGCGGAGGTCGACGAGGATCGACGGGATGTCGATCTTGACCGGGCAGACCTCGTAGCAGGCGCCGCACAGGGTCGAGGCGTACGGCAGGGAGTCGGTCTGCTCGTCGACCCCCACGCCCTTGAGCAGCGGGTTGAGGATCGCGCCGATCGGCCCGGGGTAGACCGAGCCGTAGGCGTGCCCGCCGACCCGCTCGTAGACCGGGCAGACGTTGAGACATGCCGAGCACCGGATGCAGCGCAGCGCCTGCCGGCCGACGTCGTCGGCGAGGGCGCGCGTCCGCCCGTTGTCCAGCAGTACGACGTGCACCTCCTGCGGGCCGTCGCCCGGCGTGACCCCGTGCCACATCGACGTGTAGGGGTTCATCCGCTCGCCGGTCGACGAGCGCGGCAGCAGGCGCAGGAAGACGTCGAGGTCGGCGAAGGTCGGCACCACCTTCTCGATCCCGACCACCGACACCAGGACCTCGGGCAGGGTCAGGCACATCCGGCCGTTGCCCTCCGACTCGACCACCACCAGGGTGCCGGTCTCGGCGACCGCGAAGTTCGCGCCCGAGACGCCGACCTTGGCGCGCAGGAACTTCTCGCGCAGGTGCAGCCGCGCGGCGTTGGCGAGCTCGGCCGGGTCGTCGGTGAGATCGTCGGGAGCCGGCCGTCCGGCCGCCGCCATCCGGGTCCGGAAGATCTCGCGCACCTCGGCCCGGTTGCGGTGGATCGCCGGCACCAGGATGTGGGACGGCAGGTCGTCGGCCAGCTGCACGATCAGCTCGGCCAGGTCGGTCTCCCACGCGGCGATCCCCTCCGCGGCCAGCGCCTCGTTGAGCCCGATCTCCTGGGTCACCATCGACTTGACCTTCACGACCTCGTCGGCGCCGTGCGCCTGGGCGACGTCCGCCACGATCCGGCAGGCCTCGGCCGCGTCCTGCGCCCAGTGCACGACCGCACCCCGGCCGACCAGGGCGGCCTCGAGCTGCTCGAGATGGCCGTCGAGCCTCGCCAGCGTCGCGTCCTTGAGGTCGGCGCCGGCCTGCCGGAGCTCCTCCCACTCGGGCACCTCGGCGACCACCCGCGCGCGCTTGTCGCGGATCGTGTGGGTGGCGTGGGCCAGGTTGTGCCGGAGCTGGGTGTCGCCCAACGCCTCGCGGGCGGCGACCGGGAAGGCCGGCATCCCGACGAACGTGGCGGTCATGGGCGGCGGCCCGTGGTCTCGACGAGCTCGACCGACGAGTCGGTCGACGCCAGGATCTCCGCCAGGTGCATCACGCGTACGCCGGACCGCTGCCGCGAGAGCACCCCGCCGATGTGCATCAGGCAGGAGTTGTCGCCCGCCACCAGCACCTCGGCCTCGGTCTCCCGGACATGGCGAGCCTTGTCGGCGCCCATCGCGACCGAGACGTCGGCGTTCTTCAGGGCGAAGGTGCCGCCGAAGCCGCAGCACTCCTCCGCGGCCGGGAGATCCACGAGGGTCAACCCCCGGACCGCCTCCAACAGCCGGCGCGGCCGGTCACCGACCCCGAGCAGTCGCAGGGAGTGGCAGGTCGGGTGGTAGGTCACCCGGTGCGGGAAGGAGGCACCGACGTCGGTCACCCCCAGCACGTCGACGAGGAACTCGCTCAGCTCGTGGACCCGCGGCGACACCTCGGCCACCGCCGCCTCCAGCCCGGCGTCGCCGGACCGGCGGGCCACGATCCCGTGCTGGTGCCGGGCCGACGCCGCACACGACCCCGACGGCGTCACCACCGCGTCGTACCCCGCGAACGCGTCGACGAAGGTGCGGACGACCGGCACCGCCTCGTCGAGATAGCCGGTGTTGACCATCGGCTGCGCGCAGCAGGTCTGCGCCGCAGGGAAGTCCACCTCCACGCCCAAGCGGGTCAGCAGACCGACGACCGCGCGGCCGGTGTCGGGGAACATCGCGTCGTTGACGCAGGTGACCATCAACGCGACACGCATGCGCCCCATCATGCCGCCGGTCACGATGGGCGGGGCGACGGCACCCGCCGCTCCGCAGCGTCCCAGTCGAGTCCCAGGTCGGGCTCGTGCCGACGTACGTCGTGGGTCCGCCGCACCAGCGCACGCATCGCGGCGAGGTCGGGCAGGTCCGCGCCGAGCGCCCGCGCCTGCACCAGCACGTTGCCGAGGGCGGCCGCCTCGCTCGGCCCGGCCAGCACCGGCAGAGCACACGCGTCCGCGGTCAGCCGACAGAGCAGGTCGTTGTGCGCTCCCCCGCCCACGACGTGGACGACGGCGATCTCCCGACCGGCCAGGCGGCAGGCCGTGCGTACCTGGCGGCGGTACGCGAGGGCCAGGCTGTCGAGGACGCACCGGGTCGTCGCCACGGGCGTCTGGGGCACGGGTTCGCCCACCTCGGCGGCGAGAGTGGCCACGCGGGCCGGCATGTCACCGGGGGGCAACAGCCGTACGTCGTCGATGTCGACCACCGTGCGCAACGCGGGTGCGTCGACCGCCGCGGCGAGCAGCGCCGGGAGGTCCTCACCCCACTCGCGCACACATTCCGAGAGCACCCACAGCCCCATCACGTTGCGCAGGAAGCGGATCGTGCCGTCGACACCCGTCTCGTTGGTGAAGTCGGCGAGTCGCGCGTCCTCGGTGAGGACGGGCGCGTCCAGCTCGAGACCGACCAACGACCAGGTGCCGGAGGAGATGTAGGCGAACGGCTCGTCGCCGGCCGGTACGCCGACCACCGCCGAGGCCGTGTCGTGCGACCCCACCGCCACGACGGGTACGCCGGCCAGCGCCTCGGACGCGGACGGCAGCACCGGCCCGACCACGCTTCCGGGATCGCGGAGGGGCGGGAGGATCTCCGACGGAAGACCCAGCCGCTCGGTCAGACCCGTGGCCCACCTGCCGGACCGCACGTCGTACAGCCCGGTGGTGGAGGCGTTGGTGCGCTCCGCCCCGATCTCCCCGGTCAGCCAGAAGGTGAGCAGGTCGGGGATCAGCAGCATCGTGCGGGCGTCCTTCAGCTGCGGTGTCCCGAGCGCGGCGACCAGCTGGTAGATCGTGTTGAACGGCAGCTGCTGGAGGCCGTTCACGCCGTACAGCTCGGCGGCGCCGACCTCGGCCACCACCTTCTCGCCCACCCCGTCGGTACGCCGGTCGCGGTGGCTGTAGGGGTTGCCGAGCAGCGCGCCGGTCTCGTCGAGGAGCCCGTGGTCGACGGCCCACGAGTCGATCCCGATCCCGTCGAGCCGACCGGTGCCCACGATCTCCTCGAGCCCCGTCAGCATGCCGCGATGCAGAGCCAGGATGTCCCACAGCAGCCGGTTGCCCACCGGCACGGCAGCGTTCGGGAAGCGGTGCACCTCGCGCAGGTCGAGCATGTCGGACGCCACGTCGGCCACCATCACCCGGCCGCTCGTGGCACCGAGGTCGACGGCGGCGAGACGCAGTGCGCTCATGGCCGGGCGCTCATCGCAGGAACGCCGCCGCCACGCCGGCGTCGACGGGCACGTGCAGCCCGGTCGTGTGGGTCAGGTCGGGCCCGACGAGGGCGAAGACGGCGTTGGCGCAGTGCTCGGGCAGCACCTCGCGCTTGAGCAGCGTGCGCTGGGCGTAGAACGCGCCCAGCTCCTCCTCGGGTACGCCGTACACGGCGGCGCGCGAGGCACCCCACCCGCCGGCGAAGATCCCCGAGCCACGGACGACCCCGTCGGGGTTGATCCCGTTGACCTTGACGCCGTGCTCCCCGAGCTCGGCTGCGAGCAGCCGCACCTGGTGCGCCTGGTCGGCCTTGACCGCCGAGTAGGCGATGTTGTTCGGCCCCGCGAAGACCGAGTTCTTCGACGAGATGTAGACGATGTCGCCGCCCAGCCCCTGCTCGACGAGCACCTTCGCCGCCGCTCGCGAGACGAGGAACGAGCCCTTGGCCATCACGTCGTGCTGCAGGTCCCAGTCGGCGGTGGTCGTCTCGAGCAGCGGCTTCGACAGCGACAGTCCGGCGTTGTTGACCACCAGGTCGAGGCCACCGAAGGCAAGCACGGCCGCGTCGACCATCGCCTGCACGGCGTCCTCGTCGGAGACGTCGACCCGAACTCCCAGCGCGACGTCGCTGCCGCCGATCTCGGCCGCGGCCTCCTGCGCCTTCTCCAGCGAGAGGTCGGCGATCACCACGCACGCGCCCTCGGCCGCGAGCCGCACGGCGATGGCCCTGCCGATGCCGGACGCCGCCCCCGTGACCAGCGCGATCCGGGTCGCGAGTGGCTTCGGTGCCGGCATCCGCCGGAGCTTGGCCTCCTCCAGCGCCCAGTACTCGATCCGGAACTTCTCCGCCTCGTCGATCGGCGCGTACGTCGACAGCCCCTCGGCGCCGCGCATCACGTTGATCGCGTTGACGTAGAACTCGCCGGCCACCCGCGCCGTCTGCTTGTTCGCGCCGTACGAGAACATGCCCACGCCCGGCACCAGGATGATCAGCGGGTCGGCGCCGCGGATCGCGGGTGAGTCCGTGGTCGCGTTCCGGTCGTAGTAGGCCTGGTAGTCCGCCCGGTACGCCGCATGGAGCTCCGCGATGCGGGCCCTGACCTTTGCCAGAGGTGCCCCCGCCGGCAGGTCGAGCACCATCGGCTTGACCTTGGTACGCAGGAAGTGGTCGGGGCAGCTGGTGCCGAGCTCGGCGAGCCGCGGGTGGTTGCGGGCGGCCAGGAAGTCGAGCACGACCGCGTCGTCGGTGAAGTGGCCGACCATCGGCCGGTCCTGTGACGCCACACCCCGCAGCACGGGCGCGAGCTCGACGGCTCGGGCACGGCGCTGCGCGGGGGACAGAGGCTCGAACTTCTTCAGCCGCGCCCCGAACGGGTTCTTCCTGGAGTGCTTCTTGATGTACCGCTCGGCGGTCCGGATCATCCACAGCGAGTTCCGCTCGCAGGTCTCGGATGTCTCACCCCAGGCCGTGATGCCGTGACCACCGAGGATGCAGCCGACGGCCTTCGGGTTCGCCGCCTTGATGGCAGCGATGTCGAGGCCGAGCTGGAAGCCCGGCCGCCGCCACGGCACCCACACGACCTTGCCGCCGAAGATCCGCTGCGTCAGCCCCTCGCCGTCGGCGGCCGTCGCGATCGCGATCCCGGAGTCGGGGTGCAGGTGGTCGACGTGCGGCGCGTCCACGAGCCCGTGCATGGCCGTGTCGATCGACGGGGCCGCTCCACCCTTGCCGTGCAGGCAGTAGTCGAACGCCGCGACCATCTCGTCCTCGCGCTCGACGCCCGGGTAGACGTCCACGAGGGCGCGCATCCGGTCGAGTCGCAGGACCGCGAGCCCGCTCTCGGCGAGGGTGCCGAGGTCCCCCCCGGATCCCTTGACCCAGAGCAGCTCGACGTCCTCCCCCGTCACCGGGTCGGTCTCGACGCCCTTGGCAGAGGTGTTGCCGCCGGCGTAGTTGGTGTTCTTCGGGTCGGAGCCGAGCCGATTGGACCGGGCGACGAGCTCCGCTGGTGCTGAGGACATGACGCCTTTCAGGTGTGGTCGATGACGTGATGAGGTACTAGCTCCAGCCCGCCTGTGTGCCACCCACGCGGTCGAGCTCGATCTGCTCCTGGTAGCCGCTGCCGAGATACGCCGCGGTCGGGTCTCCCGGCAGCCCGCGGCTCTCGCGCCAGGCGGCGAGGTCGGGCCGGACGTCGGTGTAGAAGGCGTCCATGTACAGGGCGTTGGCGGCGAGCACGTCGCCGTCCGCCTGGGCCTTGGCCAGCTCCTCGGTGTCCACGAGGAGTGCGCGCGCGGTCATCTCCTGGACGTTGAGCACCGACCGGATCTGGCCGGGGACCTTCTTCTCGATGTTGTGGCACTGGTCGAGCATGAACGCCACGTCGCTGTCGCGGCCGTAGCCTCCGCCGCGTACCACCTCGACCAGGATCCGGAAGAGCTGGAACGGGTCGGCCGCACCCACGATCAGGTCGTCGTCGGCGTAGAAGCGGCTGTTGAAGTCGAATGACCCGAGCCGGCCGAGCCGGAGCAGCTGCATGACGATGAACTCGATGTTGGTGCCGGGGGCGTGGTGTCCGGTGTCGAGGCAGACGACGGCGCGATCGCCGAGGGCCAGGCATTGGACCAGCGACGTGCCCCAGTCAGGCACATCGGTGTGGTAGAACGCCGGCTCGAAGAACTTGTACTCGAGCACCAGCCGCTGGTGCTCGCCGATCCGGGCATAGATCGTGGCCAGGGACTCCGCGAGCCGCTCCTGGCGGGCGCGAAGGTCGTCCTGGCCGGGGTAGTTGGTGCCGTCGGCCAGCCAGATCTTGAGGTCGCGCGAGCCGGTCGCGTCCATCACGTCGATGCACGCGAGGTTGTGGTCGATCGCCTTCTGCCGCACGACGGGGTCGCTGTGGGTGAGGCTGCCGAGCTTGAAGTCGTCGTCCTGGAAGGTGTTGCTGTTGACGGTCCCGAGCCGGATGCCCAGCCCTTCGGCGTACTCGCGGAGCGCGGTGTAGTCGTCGACCTCGTCCCACGGGATGTGGAGAGCGACCGACGGTGCGAGCCCGGTCCAACGGTGGACCTGGGCGGCGTCGGCGATCTTCTCCTGCACCGTGCGGGGTGTGCCGGGGCTGCCGAAGACCTTGAAGCGGGTTCCGGAGTTGCCGTAGGCCCACGAGGGGACCTCGATCGCCTGCCCCTCGAGCAGGGGGGCGATCTCGCCGAAGCTGGTCATCGTCTGTCTTCTTCCTCAGTCGCCTGCGCTGTCGCCAGGGCATCGGTGGCCACCTCGGACAGCTGGTCCTCCAGGTGGAAGATCTCCTCGAGGACCAGGAAGCCCTCGTCCGGCGCGCGTCCCTCGAGATGCTCGAAGAACTCCGCCATCTCGCTCTGCCACCGGGCGTTGACCTCGGTGCGAGCCATGCCCGCCTGGGCCTCAGCGATCGACGACGTCTCCACGTACCCGATCAGCAGGCCGTCCTCACGCAGGAACAGCGAGTAGTTGTGCCAGCCCGTGTCGGCCAGGGCTTGGAGCATGTCCGGCCACACCGCGGCGTGACGCGCTCGGTACTCGTCGATCCGGTCCGGTCGGACCTGGAGCTGGAAACACACGCGCATGACTCACCTCCGATGGGTCGGACAGGCGGGATGTCAGGGTGCCCGGTGGCCGGCCGGCGGTGCGCACACGGCGCCCGCCGACCGGCGTACCGGACGGATCAGAAGTTGAACTGGTCGATGTTCGACTTGTCGAAGACGAACGGCTTGCCCAGGAGCACCGTGCCGTCGGAGTCGACGGTGAACTTGCCCAGCGAGCCGGCGTCGAACGAGTCACCCTCGGCACCGGTGATGGTGCCGTCGTTCAGCGCGCTGGCGGCGTACGCCGCCAGGTAGCCGAGGTCCTCGGGGTTCCACAGTGCGAACTCCGAGACGGTGCCGTCCTTCACGAAGGGCCTCATCTGGTTCGGCGTCCCGAGCCCGGTCAGCGCGACCTTGCCCTTGGCGTCCGACTTCGACAGGTAGCGAGCCGCGGCCGCGATCCCGACCGTGGTGGGCGAGATGATGCCCTTGAGGTTCGGGTACTGCTGGAGCAGGGCCGCGGTCTTGTCGAACGACGTCTGGTCGTCGTCGTTGCCGTAGACCACCGCGTCCAGCTTGATGTTCGGGTGGTTGGCGGCCAGGTCCTTCTTCATCTGGTCGATCCACGCGTTCTGGTTGGTGGCGTTGGCAGCCGCCGACAGGATCGCGATCTCCCCCGAGTCGCCGATCGCCTTCGAGATCATGTCGACCTGTACCTTGGCGATGCCGTCGGCCGACGCCTGGTTGATGAACACGTCGCGGCAGTCGGGGCTGGTGTCGGAGTCGAAGGTGACCACCTTGATGCCGGCGTCCATCGCCTGCTTCAGCGCGTCACACGGAGCTGACGGGTCGTCGGAGGAGATGACGATCGCCTTGGTGCCCTGCTGCGTGGCGGTGTTGATGAACGGCACCTGGCCGTCCGGCGTGGCCGTCTGCGGAGCCACCTGGGTGAAGGTGCCGCCGATGGCGCTCATCGCCTTCTTGACGCCCGCCTCGCTGGTGTCGAAGTAGGGGTTACCGAGGTTCTTGGGGATGAGCGTGACCGTCAGGTCACCCCCGGCGCTGGTGCTGGAGCCGCCGTCGGTCGCGGTCGGGGAGCTGCTGGAACCGCTGCCACAGCCGGCGAGAGCAAGGCTCGCCGTCAGTGCCAGAGCAGCGGTGGCGGCGAACCGCTTGGACTTCCACTTCATGACTTCACCTTTCGTGACTCGTCGCCGACTTCCGGCGTCGAGGCGGACCGCTCGGTCCTTCTGGTTCGGGCCCGCAGAGCGCGGAGCCGGTCCAGCAGCTGGGTCGAGATCACCGAGAGGACGAGGAGCACGCCGATGACGATCTCGATCACATCGGCGCCGGTCTGCTGCAGGCGCAGGGCGCTGGACAGCACACCGATCAGGAGGACTCCGGCCAGGACGCCGAGGAGGTTGCCCCGCCCGCCGAAGATGGACACGCCTCCGAGCAGCACGGCCGCGATCACCTGGAGCTCCAGGCCGGTGCCGGTGTCGGTGTTGGCGCTGTCGAAGCGCAGCAGGTAGAAGACCCCGGCGAACGCCGAGACGACACCGCTGAAGATGTAGAGCAACAGCTTGCTCCGGCGTACGTCGACCCCGCTGAAGTGCGCGGTCTCGGCGTTGAGGCCGATCTCGAAGATGCCCCGGCCGAACGGCGTGAAGTGCAGGAGGGCCGCGAACAGAACCGCGAGCACCACGATCGGGATCACGATCAACGGGTAGCTGGTCGTGCCGATGTGCTTGTTGGCGAGGTCGCGCCAGTCCTGCGGCAGCCCGCTGACCGCCTTGGTGCCGATCAGGCCGACGGCCACGCCGCGGTAGAGCGCGAGCGTGCCGATCGTGACGGCCAATGATGGCAGTCCGACGTAGGCGACCAGGAAGCCGTTGAGCGCGCCCGCCACGAGGCCGACCAGGAGTGCCACAGCGCCCGCGGCCGGCACCGACCAGTGGTGGTCGTGGATCAGGAGGCCTGTCACCACCGCACTGAGGCCGAGGATGCTGGCGACCGACAGGTCGATCTCGCCGGTGATGATGATCAGCGTCATCGGGAGCGCCATCAGCAGGATCGGCGCCATGTCCATCAGCAGGAAGTAGTTGGTCAGCTTGCCGTCGAAGAACTCCACCCGGTTGAAGGCGTAGGCGTAGGCGAGCACCAGCAGTCCGACCATGGCTGCGGTACGCGTCAGCAGGAGCCGCTGCCACAGGGGGCGCGCGTAGGCGGCGTAGGTGATGGCCTCGGTGGGAGTGTCGACGGTCGAGGTGGCGGCGTGGCTCATGTAACGTCCCTCGACTCGATCAGCTTGTGGGCGCGGCGCAGGGCCAGGATCCGGTCGAGCGAGATGGAGCTCAGGATCAGGGCACCGACGACAGCGTTCTGCCAGAACTCCGGGATGCCGAGGATCGGCAGGGCCGAGTTGATCGTGACCAGGAGGAACGCGCCGATGGCGGCGCCCCACACGGTTCCACTCCCACCGAAGATCGCGACGCCACCGATCACCACAGCCGCGACCGCTTGGAGCTCCAGGCCCTGACCGGTCGCGGAGGTGGCCGTCGAGTAGCGGGCGGCCTGGACGACACCGGCCAGCCCGGCCAACGCACCGCACAGGACGAAGGCGCCGAAGACGCGGCGTTGCACGGGCAGTCCGTAGAGGACCGCGGCCTCGGGGTCAGATCCGATGGCGTAGAGCTCACGGCCGCCCCGGGCGGTCCGGAGGTAGTAGCCGACGAGCCCGAGGACGACGAACCCGAGGATCGTCAGCACGGGGATGCCCAGCACCTGCTGGGTGCCGAGGTCCTGGAAGGAGTTCGGCAGGTTGAAGGCGTAGATCTGCTTGCTGCCGGCCCAGTGCACCAGGATGCCGCGGTAGATGTACATCGTGCCGAGAGTGATCACCAGGGCCGGGACTCGGAAGGCCGTCACCAGGAACCCGTTCACGCAGCCGAGAACGGCTCCGAACAGGAACCCGATCACGAAGACGGCCACGATCGGGATCCCCGGGTGGTCGATGAAGAGCCGGCCCGTGCCGTAGGCGGTCAGTCCCAGGACCGAACCGACGGACAGGTCGACGTTGCGGGTGACGATGACGACCATCTCGCCGATCGCCAGCAGCAGGAGGAGGGACGGGGAGAGGAGGAGGTCGCGCCAGCCGTCGTGGCTGAACACGAACGACGAGCTCTTGGCCGTCGTGGCGATCAGGAGCAGGAGGAGGACGCCCGCGATCGCGGCCTCGCGGGAGCGGAGCACGCCGGTGACAGCGCGCTGGACCGGGCTGAGCCGGCTCGGCTCGACCAGGAGCTCGGTCGTGCTCATGCGGCTGGCTCCTCGCCGGCGGGCCGGGTCGCGGCGGTCATCACGGACTCGGGGGTGGCGTCGGCGCGGTCGATGTCGGCGGTGATCGCACCCTCGCGGACCACGAGCACCCGGTCGGCCATGCCGAGCACCTCGGGGAGCTCGGAGGAGATCATCAGGATCGCCATGCCCTGGCCGGCAAGCTCCGAGAGCAGCCGGTGAACCTCGGCCTTGGTGCCGACGTCGATGCCGCGGGTGGGCTCGTCGATGATGAGCAGTCGCGGGTTGGTGGCCAGCCACTTGGCGATGACGACCTTCTGCTGGTTGCCCCCGCTCATGGTGGTCGCGTGCATGTCGAGGGCGCCGGTCTTGACCGCCAGCTTCCCGGCCCAGGGGGCGGCAGCGGCGTTCTCGGCCGACGAGGTCAGCAGGCCCGCGTGGGTCAGGCCCGACCGGATGACCCCGGTGATGTTGCGAGCCACGGAGCCCTCGGTGACCAGGCCCTGTTGACGGCGGTCCTCGGGCACGAACGCCATGCCCGCCTTGATCGAGGTGCGCGGTCGGTGGGGCGGGATGCCACGGCCCTCGAGGGTGACCGTGCCCGCGTCGTAGTGATCGACGCCGAAGACGGCGCGGGCGATCTCGCTGCGGCCGGCACCCACCAGGCCCGCGAGGGCGACGATCTCGCCGGAACGCACGGAGAAGGTGACGTCGTGGAAGACCCCGGCGGTGGTCAGGCCCTGCACATCGAGGACGACGTCGCCGACGGGCGCGGGTGTCTTCGGGAAGAGCTCGGCGACCTCACGGCCCACCATCCGCGCGACGATCTCGGAGACGGAGGTGTCCTCGATCCGGTCGGTCGAGATGTAGGAGCCGTCGCGCATCACGGTGACCGTGTCGCACAGCGCGAAGACCTCGTCGAAGCGGTGGGAGATGAAGACGAGGGCCCGACCCTCGTCGCGCAGCGACCGGGCGACCGCGAAGAGCCGCTCCACCTCGTTGCCGGACAGTGCCGCCGTGGGCTCATCCATGATCAGGAGGGCCGCGTCGAGCGAGATGGCCTTGGCGATCTCGATGATCTGCTGGTCGGCGATCGAGAGGCCGAGAGCCGTTCGTCGCGGGTCGAGGTGGACCCCGAGTCGCGAGAAGAGCTGCTCCGCCTCGGCGTACATGGCGGCCCGGTCGACCCGGTGTCCGCGGGTCAAGGGCTGACGCCCCATGAAGATGTTCTCGGTGACCGAGAGGTCGGGGAACAGCGTCGGCTCCTGGTAGATCACCGCGATGCCGGCGTCCTTGGCCGCGGCCGTCGTGGCGAAATCCACGTCCTCGCCCTGGAAGCGGAAGACGCCCGCGTCGCGCTGGTGGACCCCCGCCACGATCTTCACGAGCGTCGACTTGCCGGCGCCGTTCTCACCCACGAGGGCGTGGATGGAGCCGGGCTGTACGGCCAGGGTGCCGGCCCGCAGGGCCACGACCGAGCCGAACGACTTGGCGACGTCATGCAGTTCCAACGTCGGCGTCACGGGAGTCTCGGACATCCAGTTCCAATCCCTGAATTGAAAGGTTTCAACGGACAGTAATGCACGTCACACCGCCCGTCAAGGACCGGTTTCCCTAGCGTTTCTCTGGACGTCTTATCGGACTCTCGGCTCGCCTGCCATCAGTGCGGCGGCGAGGCGCTAGGGTGTGCTGACCACGTTTCAAAGGGGGGCGGGATGACCGCACGGCTGCCGAGCGTGCGCCGTGGCGCCTCGGTGAAGGACGTCGCCGCCGCGGCCGGCGTCTCGCTCGGCACGGTGTCCAACGTGCTCAACCGGCCCCAACGAGTGCGTCCGGCGACCCGCCAGAAGGTCGAGCAGGCGATGGCCGAGCTCGGCTTCGTCCGCAACGAAGGCGCCCGCCAGCTCCGGGCCGGCAGGAGCAGTGCGCTGGCCTACGTGATGCTCGACGCTCGTAACCCGTTCTTCACCGACGTCGCGCAAGGCATCGAGGATGCCGCGGCCGGCGAGGAGCTCTCGCTCTTCATCTGCAACAGCGCCGGCAGCCCCGAGCGCGAGCGGACTCACCTCGAGCACCTGCAGGAGCAGCGAGTGCAGGGGATCCTGATCACGCCGGTGGACCCCGAGGCCGAGATCCTCGGCGACATCGTGCGCCGGGGCACCCCGGTCGTGATCGTGGACCGCACCCGCGGGGCGGGCAAGTTCTGCACGGTCGCGGTCGACGACGCGCTCGGGGGCCGGCTCGCCGTCGAGCACCTCATCGACTGCGGTCACACGCGTGTCGCTTTCATCGGAGGTCCGGCCGAGCTGGGTCAGATCCAGGACCGGTGGGCCGGGTCACGCGCCGCCTGGGCCGATGCGGGTCTCCCGGCCGACCAGCTCACCCTGCTCGGCACCGACGAGCTCACCGTGGCCGCGGGACGCGAGGCCGGTCAGCGCCTGCTCGGGCTCCCCGCCCGGCGCCGCCCGACGGCCGCCTTCTGCGCCAACGACATCACTGCCCTGGGGTTCCTCCAGCAGTGCATGCGCGCAGGTCGCCGGGTTCCCGAGGACATCGCCATCGTCGGTTACGACGACATCGAGTTCGCCGCCGCTGCCGCCGTACCGCTGACCTCGGTGCGCCAGCCTCGACAGGAGCTCGGCAGCACGGCCGCGCGGCTGGTCACCGACGAGTCGCTCGAGGGGCACCTGCACGAGCAGGTCGTTTTCGTCCCCGAGCTCGTCGCCCGAGCGTCCACACTCGACTGACCCTCACCCTGGCCGTGGCGGCGCGATGAAAGGTCCGAAACCCGCGTGAGACCGTCGGTGGTCGTCCCTAGGCTGGCATCGTGCCCGCCACCCAACCCCGTCCTTGGCTACCCGTCGCCGCCGTGGCCGTCACCCTCGTCTTCTGGGCGTCGGCGTTCGTGGCGATCCGCCATCTCGGTGAGGACTTCTCGGCGGGAGCCCTCTCGCTGGGCCGCCTGATCGTCGGTGCGATCGCGCTCGGGATCGTCGCCGTCTCCCGCGGCCTGCCGCGACCGAGCGGCCGCGACTGGCTCGGCCTGGTCGTGATCGGGGTGCTGTGGTTCGGGGTCTACAACCTCGCCCTCAACGCCGGCGAGCGTCACGTCGACGCCGGCACCGCCGCGATGTTGATCCAGATCTCTCCGGTCCTGATCGCGCTGCTGGCGACGCTGTTCCTCGGCGAGCGCTTCACCGGCTGGCTCGGGCTCGGGCTGCTGCTGGCGTTCTCCGGCGTGGTGCTGATCGGCGTCTCCCAGCCCGACGGCAAGAACGACCTGTTGGGCGTGGCCCTCTGCCTGCTCGCGGCCCTCGTCTACTCCATCTCGTTGGTGGTGCAGAAACCCCTGGTCTCCCGCCTCTCCGCGCTCCACGTCACCTGGCTGGCGTGCACGATCGGCGCCCTGGTCTGCCTGCCCTTCGCCGGCCAGCTGGTCGACGACACCTCCCACGCGTCCGCGTCCGACATCTGGTGGGTGGTCTACCTCGGGCTCTTCCCCACGGCGATCGCCTTCACGACGTACGCCTTCGCGCTCCGGCACATGACCGCCAGCAGCCTCGGAATCACGACGTACCTGGTGCCGCCGCTGACGATCCTGATGGGCTGGCTGTTCCTCGGCGAGGTTCCCCCCACGATGGCGTACGTCGGTGGGGCGCTCGCCCTGGTCGGCGTCGCGGTCGCGCGGCGGAAGCCTCACGCCGAGCGGTCCGAGCCTGCGAGGACCGCGATCGAGGCGGGAGGTTGAGGAGCGCGCGGTGACCCGCGGGGCGAAGCTCTCGCAGCCGGCGCACGGCCTGTCATGCTGCGGGCGTGAACATCGTCGCCGACGTCCTGATCGCCCTGGTCGCCGCGCTCCATCTCTTCTTCCTGGTCCTCGAGATGTTCCTGTGGACCACGCCCACGGGGCGTCGGGTCTTCGGGCTCGAGGCGGGATTCGCCGAGCAGTCGAAGGTGCTCGCGGCCAACCAAGGCCTCTACAACGGCTTCCTGGCGGCGGGGCTGGTCTGGGGGCTGGTCGCCGACAACACCGACGCGAAGGTCTTCTTCCTGGTGTGTGTCGTGGTCGCCGGCGGGTACGGCGCGGCGACCGTCAACAAGCGGATCCTGGTCGTCCAGGCCGTGCCGGCGGCCCTGGCACTGGTGGCGCTGGCGCTCAGCTGAGCCCGAACCACGGCAGGCAGCCGGAAACGCCCTCGATCTCGACCCGGTGACCGGCGGCCCGCCAGGTCTCGGCGAGCAGGCGCAGGTGCTGGAGCTCGATCAGGCCGGCCTGCGAGTTGGACCGGCTGAGGCCGTTGTCGGCGTACCCGAGGCGTCGCGAGACGGCCAACGAAGGCGCGTTGTCGAGGGTCGCGGACGAGACCGCCACCTCCGCGCCGAGGTGGTCGAAGGCGAGGGCGAGCACGCCGGTCCGCATCGCCGTGGCGAGCCCGCGACCGCGGACCTCGGTGGCCAGCCAGGAGTTCGAGTCGACGGTACGGAGGAGCGGGAACTGGTCGCCTTCCAGCGCTTGTACGCCGACCACGCGCCCGTCGACCTCCACGGCCAGGTCGAGGCACCACGACGCGGGCGACCAGCTGCCGCGGTGCTGCCAGATCTCGGCGATGAGCACGCGGCGCCGGTCGGCGGCCGGTTCCAGGAACGGCTGGTGGCGTGGGTCCTGGTCGAGCTCGTCGGGGAACGCGTCCAGCAGCGGGTCGAGGTCGGCGTCGGTCACGCCGCGCAGCAGCACCTCGCCGCACGAGATGCGCAGGTCGTAGAACGGCCACTCCACCACTGCAGGTTAGGGGCGTTCGATCTCCGGCGTCGCGTCGGTTTCCAGCCAGCCGCGGAACGCCTCGAGGTTCCTGGTGGACTCGCCGCGCAGGTTGCGCCACTCCCACTCCTTGCGGATGGACGAGGCGAAGCCGAGCTCGAGGATGGTGTTGAACGAGCCGTCCGCGTGGGCGAGCACCGAGCCGAGCAACCCGTCGAGCTCCTCGGGCGTCACCAGCGAGAGGGGCAGCCGGGCGTCGAGGTAGATGTCGCCGACGTGGTCGACGGCGTAGGAGACGGCGTAGGTCCTGAGGTTGCGCTCGAGGAGCCAGCGGTAGACGCGCTCGTGGTTCTCGTCCGGGTTGCGGCACACGAAGGCGTGGACGCCCAGGGCGTGCGGGCCGAGGTCGAGGCGGACGGGTGTCTGGAGCTTGCGCTCGCCCGGCAGCGCGAAGCTGAAGACCCCGTCGTCCTCGGTGTAGTCGAGGTCGTTGTCGGTGAGGTAGTCGCGCAGCACCTGGGCGCGGTCCGCCGCTTCGGTCTCCGGACCGGCGCTCACACGAGCTCCCGCAACGCGTGGCGCGCCCGCTCGTAGACGTCGAGGGTGCGCTCGGCGGTGGCCTCCCAGGAGAACATCTGGCCGCGCTCGCGGGCCCCCTGGGCCAGTCGCGCCCGGAAGGCGTCGTCGAGCAGCACCTCACGCAGTGCCGAGGCCCAGGCGGCCGGCTCGTGGGTGTCGAGGAGGAGTCCGCTCTCGCGGTGGGCGACGACCGTCGCCAGGCCGCCCACGGCGGCGGCGATCACGGGCGTCCCGGCGGCCTGGGCCTCGGCGGCGACCAGGCCGAACGACTCGTTGTACGACGGTACGGCGACCACCGACGCGGCGGCGTCCCACAGCGCCAGCTCGGCGGGCGGGACCGGCGGCACGAACCGGACGACGTCCGCGATCCCGAGCCGGTCGGCCAGCTCCGCCAGCGCCTCGGGGTGCTCGAGACCGGTGCCGGAGGGTCCGCCGACGATCGGGACGACCAGCCGGGACCGGAGGTCCGGGGTCTGCTCGAGCAGCAGGGCCACCGCGCGGAGCAGTACGTCGGGCGCCTTGAGCGGCTGCAACCGCCCGGCGAAGAGGACGACGTGCGCGTCGGCCGGCAGGTCCAGGCGGCGCCGTGCCGCATCGGTGTCGCGCGGACGGAAGACGGTGAGGTCGACGCCGGGCTGCACGACCTCGACGCGGCCGGGATCCGCGTCGTACAGGTTGATCAGCTGCTTGGCCTCGATGTCGGTGCTGGCGATGAGCATGTCGGCCGCCTCGACCACCTGCTCCTCGCCGATGATCCGCGCGACGGGCTCGGGGGTGTCACCGATCGCGAGCGCGTCGTTCTTGACCTTGGCCATCGTGTGCATGGTGTGCACCAGCGGCACGCCCCAGCGGTCACGCGCGAGGGCGCCCACCTGGCCGGAGAGCCAGTAGTGCGAGTGCACGAGGTCGTAGTGGCCGAGCGGCTTGGCCGCCTCGGTCCGCAGCACCTCGCGCGCGAAGACGCACAGCTGCGCCGGCAGCTCGCCCTTGCTCAGGCCCTCGAACGGGCCGGCGTGGATGTTGTGCACGGTGATGCCGTCGCCCGCGGTCAGCACCGACTCGTGCCGCGAGGAGGTCGCGCGGGTGAAGATGTCGACCTCGATCCCGGCGGCGGCGAGCCGCTTCGAGAGCTCGAGGACGTAGACGTTCAGGCCACCGGCGTCGCCGGTCCCGGGCTGGTCGAGCGGTGAGGTGTGCACGCTGATCATGGCCACCCGCCGTACGGCGTCGGCCTCGGTGAGCTCCACGACGTCACCCCTTCCCCCGCACACAGAGCGGGCCCAACCCGATCCAACCGCACGGGGCGGCCGGTGATTCCCGGGAAGCCCGAGCAGTTCGTCGCCGAGTCGTCAGAGAGTGGCCCGGTGGGCCGTCGAGGGGCGGACCAGGAGCATCACCGAGAGCAGCCCCACGAAGGCGCCGAAGACGGCGTCCACGAGCTCCTCGTTGCTCACCGAGTCGCGCACCAGTGCGAAGACGCCCCACACGAGCGTCGGCAGGGCCAGCGCCACGAAGACGCGGAGCGCCAGCACGTCGCCCTTGACCAACATCATCCCGATCGCGAACAGCGCGACGGTGAGGAGCACCCCGCCGCCCCACAGGAGTGCCGTGGCGGGAGCACTGTCGGAGTCGAGGAAGTACAGGGCCACCCAGGCGGCCCCACCCACGAGCCCGCAGATCTGCGCGGTCCGGCGTGCGCTCCTGGGGGCGGCACTGTCGATGTGTTGTCCCATCGGGCCCTCAGTGTGCCATCCGGACGAGGTGCCGGACATCGGGGCAGGCAGAATCGTGGCCATGATGCGTCGTACCGCCGTCGTGACCGGTGCCTCCAGCGGGATCGGGGCCGCCACTGCCCGGGCCCTTGCCCAGGAGGGGTACGCCGTGGTGTGCGCTGCCCGTCGTACGGAGCGGATCGAGGAGCTGGCGCGTGAGATCGACGGCACCGCGGTCGTCTGCGACGTCACCTCGGTCGAGTCCGTGGCGGGGCTGGCCGCGGCGGTGGGCGACACCCTCAACGTCCTGGTCAACAACGCCGGCGGTGCGTTCGGGGCCGACCCGGTCGCCGACGCCGATCCGGAGGACTGGCGCCGAATGTACGACGTGAACGTGCTCGGCCTGCTCCACGTCACCCAGGCGCTGCTGCCCGCGCTGCGCGCCAGCGGCGACGGCCTGATCGTCAACGTCGGCTCCACCGCCGGCCACATCGCCTACGAGGGCGGCGGTGGCTACACGGCGGCCAAGCACGGCACGCAGGTGGTGACCGAGACCCTTCGTCTGGAGCTGGTCGGCGAGCCGATCCGGATCAGCGAGATCGCGCCCGGGATGGTGCGCACCGACGAGTTCGCGAAGGTCCGGTTCGACGGCGACGAGGAACGCGCAGCCGCGGTGTACGCCGGCGTACCCAACCCGCTCGTCGCCGAGGACGTTGCCGACGCGATTGCCTGGATCGCCACCCGCCCGTCGCACGTGAACATCGACGAGCTGGTGATCAAGCCGCGCGCCCAGGCCGCCCAGCACAAGGTGTACCGGGTCTCGAGCGAGGACGCTCAGAGCCGACGCAGTCGGGACTGAGCGCCGCAGCGAGCAGCGACGCGAGCTCGCTCGCGAGGTGGGACCGGGTGACGGACCCGCCGGAGCCACGACAGACTGCAGGCCATGCAGACGATCGGACTGGTCGGCGGGATGAGCTGGGAGAGCAGCGAGGTCTACTACCGCGACCTCAACCTCGGCGTCCGCAACCGCCTCGGAGGACTCTCCTCGCCCAAGCTCGTGCTCAGCACCGTCGACTTCGCCGAGGTGACGGCGCTGGAGGGCGAGGAACGCTGGCAGCAGATCGGTGAGCTCCTCGCCGACGCGGCCCGCGGTGTCGAACGCGCCGGCGCCGACTTCCTGCTGCTCTGCACGACGACGTTCCACAAGGTGGCCGACCAGGTGGAGGCGGCCGTCGACCTCCCGTTGCTGCACCTTGCGGACGTGGTCGCCGAGGAGGTGCGCGCCCAAGGGGTGACGAAGGTCGGCTTCATCGGCACCACGGTCGCGATGTCGGACGGCTTCTTCACCGACCGGCTCGCCCGGCACGGCCTGGACACCGTCGTCCCCGACCCTCGCCACCACGCGATGCTCAACAGCGCGATCTACGACGAGCTGGTGCACGGCCGGGTCGTGGACGCGACCCGGCGACGCGTGCTGGGAGTGATCGAGGAGCTGTGGGACCGCGGGGCCGGCGGTGTGCTGCTCGGCTGCACCGAGCTCGAGCTGCTCATCACCCAGGCCGACTGCGAGCTCCCTGTCTACCCCTGCACCACGCTCCACGTGACCGCTGCGCTCGACCGCGCACTGGCGGACTGACGGACTCAGGGGCCGGACAGCAGTAGGTCCGCCAACGCCCGCTGCTCGTCGCTCAGCCCCTGCTGCGGCACGGTGACCGAACGACCGCCGATCTCGAAGGTGTAGGTGAAGGCGTCGGGGAAGGTCTCGGACTCGATCGGCAGGCTCAGGTCGAGGCGGTCGACGAGGCCCCGGGCCGCACTGGCCCGCGGGTCGTCGGCGGACAGGTCGACCGATCCCTCGATCGTGCGGCCCGCGATGCCGCCGGTACGTCGTACCCGGACGACCGACGGGGTGACCTGCGCTCCGCTGTCGCCGGTGGGGGCGGAGCTGCCGGACGGGTCGACGCCGACCGTGGTCCACGCCTGGCGGACCGCGTCGGCGTGGTCACCGGCGGCCGCGATGGTCGCGGTGGCGAAGCCGGCGAAGTCGGTGTCGGCCGTGACCTGCCCTCCGGTCAGCGCGGCGTACCAGATCCGGCCGGCGCCCTCCCAGGTGTCACCGCCGATCGCGGTGGCGGCGAGGTAGAAGGCGCGGTTGGGGATGCCGGAGTTGGTGTGGACCCCACCGTTGTCGTCGGTGGTCTCGACGTAGTCGGCCAGGTCGCCGACCTGGGGATCCTTGCCCAGCGTGGGGTCGTCGTACGCCGTGCCGGGATGGGCCATGTCGCGCAGCGCCCGGGCGTCGACGGCGGGGAGGAAGATGCCCTCGCCCACCAGCCAGTCGGCCGTCTCGGCGGTCTGGCCGAGCACCCGCTGCTTGACGCAGATGCCGAGGCAGTCGGACACCGACTCGTTGAGCGCGCCCGACTGGCCCTGGTAGGTGAGGTTGGCGGTGAACTGCGTGACGGCGTGGGTGAACTCGTGGCCCAGCACGTCCACCGGCTTGGTGAAGGAGCCGAACACCTGGCCGTCGCCGTCGCCGAAGACCAGCTGCGTGCCGTTCCAGAAGGCGTTGTCGTAGTTCTGCTCGTAGTGGACGGTGAGCACGACCTCGGCGCCCTTCCCGTCGTACGACGAGCGGGCGAAAGCGTCGTGGTAGAGCCCGAGGGTCGCAGTGATGCCGTCGGCGGCCTCATCGACCGAGGCATCACCCGAGGCAGGGCCGTCCGCTGTTCGCACCACGCTCCCGGGCAGGGTGGAGCCGTTCCCAGCCGTGTGGACCACCCAGGCCGCCCCGGTCGCGCTGGCGGCCGTTGCCGTCGTCGGCGCAGCCACGCGCCCCGCCCGGAATGCCTGGTCGGCGGCCAGCGTCCTCCGGCAGTGGTCAGCCGTCTCGGAGTCGGACGCCGCGATCCGCTCGAGGAGGTACGGCGGGACGAAGGAGCAGTGGTCTCCGAGAGTCATGCGCCCTTCCTACGCCGCCGCACCGACATCGCCAAGGGCCACAATGGCCGCATGACGTCGTCCGGCCAGGTCCGTGAGTGGCACGCCGAGGACGGGTGGGGGGTCATCGACTCCCCGGGGACCCCGGGCGGCTGTTGGGCCCACTACTCCGCTGTCCTCGTCGCCGGCCACAAGTCGCTCGAAGCCGGCCAAGACGTGGAGCTCGTCTTCGAGGTCGCCTCGCAGGACGGCTACACGTTCCGGGCCGTCGAGGTGTGGCCGGTCGGGCGGGCGCCCATCCGCACTCCCCCGGAGCCTCCGGGTCCCGGCTACACCAGCACCCGTTCCATCTCCAGAGAGGAGGCGTGACGGCGATGCTGGAACATGCGACGCAGGTGGGCTTCGTGGGGGTGACCGACCTGGACTCGGCGCAGCACTTCTACGGCGCCGTGCTGGGACTCGAGCTCACGGACGCGCGTCCGTATGCACTGGTCCACGAGACACCGGGTAGCCACCTGCGGATCACCCTGGTCGACGAGGTCCGCGCGGCGCCGTACACCGTGTTGGGCTGGGTCGTCCCCGATCTCGAGGCTGAGGTCGGCAGGCTCGTGGCCGCCGGCGTCATCTTCAACCGTTACGACGGCATGGAGCAGGACGAGCGCGGCATCTGGACCGCACCCAGCGGAGCACGAATCGCGTGGTTCCACGACCCCGACGGCAACAACCTCTCGTTGCAGGCGTGAAGCGCCCGGCTACGGCCGGGCTATCCCGCGCGTGACCGATATCGGATCCACTCAGCTTTGGTTCCGATCTTGGGTGGTGGCAGGAATTCGGGTCTTCGGTCGGTCGGGTTGAGTCGTATTTCCCAGGGCGTGTGGTGGATGACGCGGTGGTGATGCCCGCATAGCAGGGCGAGATTGTCGAGACTGGTGTCGCCGCCCGATGTCCAGTGGGTGAGGTGGTGGGCCTGACACATGAGCGGTGGTCGGTGGCAGCCGGGGAAGGTGCAGTGCCGGTCCCGGATCACCAGGGCGGTCCAGATGGGTGCGGTGACCAGGCGGCGGGTTCGGCCGACGTCGAGGACCTCGCCATGGCTGCCGAGGACGGCGGGGATGATCTCGGCGTCACAGGCCAGGCGGCGGAGGGTGTCGGGGGGTAGGTCGGTGCCGTCGGCGGTGGTGCCGACCCCGGTGCCGATCCCGGCTGTATCGAGGCTGGCTTTGAGGGTTTGGTGGTCGAGGGTGACCAGGAGCCGTGCTGGGGTGCCGTGGGTCTCTGGCGGTAGGTCGGTGTCCAGGGCGTGTTGGGCGGTGGCCACGAGGGCGTCCCAGAGCCGGGCGCCGTGGTCGCGGGGATCGAGGTGTTCCTCCCCGGTCTCGGGGTCGGTGGCCGGTGCGGGGCAGGTCAACGGCAACAGCGCCGCCATCAGGAGGGCTCCGTCCTCGGCGGAACCGCAACCCCGGACTCTGACTCCGCCGGCGCGGTCTTCGCTGACCGACAGGAACCTATTGAGGTGGGCGGCGCGTTCCTCACGCTCGAGTGCGGCCTCGAGGCGGCGGTCGACGGCGTCGGGGTCGACGACCTCGGCCAGGTGTCGCCCGGCCTTCGCGAGGTCGGAGGCATCCAGGGTCTTCGCCTGACGCAGCAGCACTTTCTCCCCGCGCCGCCGCACGAGATCACCGGACGGCAGGTCGGCGACGGAGCGGACGATCACGTCGGCCTGCTCCGGTGACACGGTCCCGGCGACCAGCCCCTGGCGGGTGCGGGTGAGTGGGCCGGTCAGCGCCCTGGCCCGCACCAGCCGGCGTTTGCCCTCACCGCGTCGTAGTCCGCCGACGTGGGTGAGCCAGTCGCCGGTCGAGCCGTAGTGCAGCCGCTGTTTGGCCAGGTCGCGGGCGTCGGCCTCGGCGACCGCACCTGCCTCGACCGCGGCCAGCGCGGAGGTGAGCTGCTGGACCCGGCCGACCACCTCGACCAGCTCGTCATCCGACCTCGCCGACCACAGCACGTCGGCGAGGCCACGGACCGCCGCGACCACGTCGGCCAGCACCGCACGGGTGACGAGCCGGGGACCTCGGCGGTGATCGACATAGGACTATGAAATCAGGGGCCACCGACATTCCAGGCGATATCCACAGGGTTTATCCCACGATCCGAGATAATCCACAGAAAATACTTTTAGCGGACACTTCGACGCGATAGATAAAAGACCGCCACCACAAGGAGCACCTCAAACAACGCCGCACCCAAGAGCAAACGTCCGGAGGTACCGCAACCAAAAGCAGACCGCCACCACACTTCTCGTTCTTCACAACGGCAACCCGGGACCACCGCAACGAGGTCTAACGTCCGCGGGTTTCGAGACGGTCGCAGAGCGACCTCCTCAACCAGCGGAGCCCGCGAGCTCCTCAACCAGCGGACAGCCCCGCGACCTCCTCAACCAGCGGAACAGCCCGCGACCTTCTCAACCAGCGGAACAACCCGGGCGACCTCCTCAACCAGCGGAACAGCCACGCGACCTCCTCCGCGGGTTTCGAGACGGTCGCTAGCGCGACCTCCTCAACCAGCGGAGCGGCCCGGACCTCCGCAGCGGGCCAGGCTGGGGGCGGAACTAGACTCTCGTCGGCCCGTTCGGGCCACGACCAGAGAGGTACGTCGCCGCCACATGCCAGCCAGCCAGGACCCCACACCGGGGTGGATCCGTAGGCTGAGCGGGCAGGTCTGGAAGCACAAGCGCGACGTCCAGATCTCCTTCGCCGCGGCGGTCCTCGGCAGCGCCGGGCAGACGGCGGTCCCGCTGATCGCCCGCACGGTCGTCGACGACGTGATCGGCGATCCCTCCCAGCCGCTCTGGCCCTGGCTGCTGCTGATGGTGCTGATCGCGCTCGCGGTCTTCGGGCTGGCGTACCTGAGGCGCTACCACAACGGCCGGTCCTCGCTGGGGGTGCAGTACGACCTCCGCAACCAGCTCCACGACCACCTGCTCACCCTCGACCAGCGCACCCTCGCGCAGCTCTCGACCGGGCAGCTCGTCGCCCGCGCGAGCAGCGACACCACGCTGATCCTCGGCCTCCTCAACTTCCTGCCGCTGATGTTCGGCAACGTGCTGCTGATGCTGATGTCGCTCGTCATCATGTTCTGGCTCTCGCCGCTCCTGGCGTGCATCGGCCTGGTCATCGCGCCGGCACTCTTCGTTGTCTCCTACCGCCTGCGGGTCAAGGTCTTCCCGGCCAGCTGGGACGGTCAGCAGCGCGAGGGCGAGGTCGCCGAGATCGTGGACGAGGACGTCGGCGGTGTCCGCGTGGTCAAGGCGTTCGGTCAGGAGGAGCGCGAGCTCCACCGGATGGTCGGCGTCGTCCAGACCCTCTACGGCAGCCGGATGCGGGCCACCCGCCTCCAGGCGCGTTACCAGCCGCTGCTGGAGGCGATCCCGACGCTCGCCCAGGTGGCTGTGCTCGCCCTCGGCGGCTGGCTGGTGATGCAGGGTGAGATCACGCTCGGCACGTTCCTGGCGTTCTCGACGTACGTCACCCAGTTCGTCGCCCCCGCCCGCCAGCTGGCCGGCGTCCTCACGATCGGCCAGCAGGCCCGCGCCGGGGTCGAGCGGATCTTCCAGGTCCTCGACCTCGAGACCGGGATCGAGGACAAGCCCGATGCCGTCGACCTGCCCGAGCTGCGCGGCGCCATCGAGCTCCGCGACGTGCACTTCGGGTACGACGAGGAAGAGGTGCTGCGCGGGCTCGACCTCCACGTGGCCGCCGGCGAACGCGTGGCGCTGGTCGGCTCCAGCGGCAGTGGCAAGTCGACCGTCGTGGCGCTCGCCCAGCGGATGCTCGACCCCGACCACGGCCAGGTCCTCGTCGACGGGTACGACGTACGCGACGTGACCCTGCGCTCGCTCCGTGGCCAGATCGGGGCGGCGTTCGAGGAGAGCTTCCTGTTCTCCGACACCCTCGCGGCCAACATCGCCTACGGCCGGCCCGACGCGACCCGCGAGGAGGTGGAGGCCGCGGCCCGCGTTGCCTGCGCCGACGACTTCATCCGCGAGCTCCCCGACGGCTACGACACCACCGTCGGCGAGCGCGGCCTCAGCCTCTCCGGCGGCCAGCGGCAACGCGTCGCCCTGGCCCGCGCCGTGCTGACGGACCCCCGCGTGCTGCTCCTCGACGACGCCACCAGCGCGGTCGACTCCGGCACCGAGGCGACGATCTTCACCGGCCTGCGCGAGGTGCTCGCCGGTCGTACGTCGTTGATCGTCGCCCACCGGATCTCGACGCTCCACCTCGCCGACCGGATCGTTCTCCTGGACCAGGGGCGGGTGGCCGACGACGGCACCCACGACGAGCTGATGGCGCGCAACCCGGCGTACCGCGAGCTGCTGACCGGGCTAGACGCCGACGCTGCAGCCGCGGTGGGCGACTCGATCGAGACGCTGACCGAGCTCGAGGTGACGCCCGAGGCGTGGCAGAGCGGGAGCCGGGCCGACGCCGTACGCGCGGCGGACGAACGTCGGTCCGCGAAGCTGCCACCTGCAGCGAGCCTGGGTCCCGGGATGCGGGGCAGCGGCTGGCAGCTGGCGCTCGCGCCGACCCCCGAGCTGCTCGCCCGGGTCGAGGCGCTGCCGCCCGTGCGCGACCACATCGTCCTCGACCTCGAGAAGGAGTCGCAGCCCGATCCGGGCTTCTCGATGCGCGGCCTGGTCTCGGAGTACCGCTGGCCGTTCGCCCTCGGGCTGCTGCTGGTCGTGCTCGACGCGTGCGCAGCGCTCCTCGGGCCCTGGCTGGTCAGCAAGGGCATCGACAACGGCGTCCAGGCCAACGCCCCCGAGGTGCTGTGGTTGGCGTCCGCTGCGTTCCTGCTGGTCGTGCTCGTCGACTTCCTCGACCAGGTCGCCGAGACCTTCGTGACCGGACGGACCAGCGAGCGGGTGATGGCCGCGCTCCGGATCCGGATCTGGGCGCAGCTCCAGAGGCTCTCGCTCGACTACTACGAGCGCGAGATGGCCGGCCGGACCATGACCCGGATGACCACCGACGTCGACCAGTTCGAGACGCTGATCGAGAACGGCCTCCTCCAGGCCCTGGTCTCGCTGGTGACGTTCGTCGGGGTCGGGATCGCGCTCCTCCTGATGGACGCCGAGCTGGCGCTGTGGACCCTGACGGTCATCGTGCCGCTGGCGATCGCCACCGTGATCTTCCGGCGCGTCACCAACCGCCTCTACGACGTGGTCCGCGAGTCGCTCGCGGTGGTCAACGCGGACTTCCAGGAGTCCCTCTCCGGCATCCGCGAGGCGCAGGCGTTCGTGCACGAGGACCGCACGATCGAGCGGTTCCACGGGCTGGGTGGGCGCTACTTCGAGGCCCGGCTGAAGGCACAGCGGGCGATCGCGACGTACTTCCCGTTCGTGCTGTTCCTCTCGGCGATCGCCGACGTGATCGTGCTCGGTGTCGGCGCGCACCTGATCGACGAGGGCCGGTTGAGCACCGGCGTGCTGATCGCGTTCATCCTCTACCTGACGATGTTCTTCTCCCCGATCCAGCAGCTCTCCCAGGTCTTCGACTCCTGGCAGCAGACGCGTGTCTCGGTCAACCGCATCTCCGACCTGATGCGCCTCGACACGCTGACTCCCGAGCCCGAGCACCCGGTGGCGCTGGAGGAGGTGCGCGGTGACCTGGCGCTGGTCGACGTGCACTTCCGCTACCCGTCGCCGGACGCGGTCTCGTCCGGCGTCCGCGGCCCGGCGGACTCCGCGCTCCCCGAGGCCGACGCCGTACGACGGCGACCGCCCGAGGCGATGCGTGGGCTCGACCTGCGCGTCCGCGCACTCGAGACGGTCGCCCTGGTCGGCGAGACCGGGGCCGGCAAGTCGACCGTCCTCAAGCTGCTCGCCCGCTTCTACGACCCCGACTCCGGCTCGGTCACCCTCGACGGCCACGACCTGCGCTCCCTCGGTCTGCACGACTTCCGCAGCCGTCTCGGCTACGTGCCGCAGGAGTCGTTCCTCTTCACCGGCACCATCCGCGACAACATCGCCTACGGTCGCCCCGACGCGAGCGACGCCGAGGTCGAAGGAGCCGCGCGTGCGGTCGGTGCCCACGACTTCATCGCCTCGCTGCACGACGGTTACCACCACCCGATCACCGACCGTGGCTCCTCGCTGTCGTCGGGGCAGCGGCAGCTGATCGCGCTGGCGCGGGCCGACCTGGTCGACCCGGCCGTCCTGCTCCTGGACGAGGCGACCGCCAACCTCGACCTGGCCACCGAGGCGAAGGTCTCGGCCGCGATGGCGGCGGTCGCGGGGCGGCGTACCACCATCCTGATCGCACACCGGCTCCAGACCGCCCGCACCGCGGACCGCATCGTCGTCCTCGCGCAGGGCCGGGTCGTCGAGGACGGCACGCACGACGACCTGGTCGCGCGGGACGGTCGGTACGCCGCGATGTGGCGCGCGTTCGAGCTCGTCTCCACCGCCTGAGAGCCCGCCTGAGAGCCCGCCTGAGAGCCCGCGGCTGTGCCGGGCACGTGGGCCTTCCGCCGGCAGGTGGGCCGGGCCAGTCCGATGGGACTAGTCACGTCTGGCCGATCGTCTGCGTCACCCGGCGGCTCCAGCAGCGTCCAAGTCAGTGAGGAGGCCACGATGCACACCACCACCCCCCATGGTGTCCACGGCTGCTACTGCGAGGACTGCTTGGGAAACCGAATCCGTGTTTCCGCCGAACTGGCGAACCGTGACCGACTGATCATTCCGCTGTGGGCCAGGCAGCGCAGGTTCCGCGTCCGCCTGGCGACCGAGGTGATGCGGCGACGCGTCTCCTGAGGCACAGCCACGCGGCCCGCACGTCGCGCCGGCCGGCCACCTGTGGGGTGTGGCCGGCACGTGCCGACGATGCGGGCCTGCGTGTGTCCGGCCGATACGATCAGGGGTCAATCCCCGCCTGCGAAAGCGACGTCGTACCGCCATGCCTGCCAACCGTTCGACCCGGTCAGACCTCAGGAACGTCGCGATCGTGGCGCACGTCGACCACGGCAAGACCACGCTCGTCGACGCGATGCTGCACCAGGCCGGCGCGTTCACCGCGCACCAGGAGGAGGCCGGGGTCGCGGAACGGATCATGGACTCCGGCGACCTGGAGCGCGAGAAGGGGATCACGATCCTCGCGAAGAACACCGCGGTCCACTACACGGGCGCGAGTGCTCCGCAGGGGATGACCATCAACATCATCGACACCCCCGGCCACGCCGACTTCGGTGGCGAGGTCGAGCGCGGGCTGTCGATGGTCGACGGCATCGTGCTGCTCGTCGACGCGAGCGAGGGGCCGCTGCCGCAGACCCGCTTCGTGCTGCGCAAGGCACTGAACGCCGACCTGCCGGTCGTCCTGGTCGTCAACAAGGTCGACCGATCCGACGCGCGCATCGCCGAGGTCGTCGACGAGACCTACGAGCTGTTCCTCGACCTGCTCGACGAGCACCACAGCCAGGACGCCCTCGACTTCCCGGTCGTCTACGCGTCGGCGAAGGCAGGCCGCGCCTCCCTCGAGCAGCCGGCGAACGGCGGACTGCCCGACTCGCCCGACCTCGAGCCGCTCTTCCGCACCATCCTCGACACCATCCCGGCGCCGGAGTACGACGAGGGGGCACCGCTGCAGGCCCACGTCACCAACCTCGACGCGTCGCCGTTCCTCGGGCGGCTGGCCCTTGTCCGGGTCCACCAGGGCTACCTCAGGAAGGGCCAGAACGTCGCCTGGATCAAGCGCGACGGCACGGTGAAGACGGTCAAGATCACCGAGCTGCTGATCACCGAGGGCCTCGAGCGCAAGCCGGGCGAGCAGGCCGGCCCCGGTGACATCTGCGCGGTCGCGGGCATCCCCGAGATCACCATCGGCGAGACGCTCGCCGACCCCGAGAATCCCGTCGCGCTGCCGCTCATCCACGTCGACGAGCCGGCCATCTCGATGACCATCGGCACCAACACCTCGCCGCTCGTCGGCCGTGAGAAGGGCTCGAAGGTCACCGCGCGGCTGGTCAAGGACCGCATCGACAGCGAGCTCGTCGGCAACGTCTCCCTGCGGGTGCTCCCGACGGAGCGGCCCGACGCGTGGGAGGTGCAGGGTCGTGGCGAGCTGGCCCTGGCGATCCTGGTCGAGCAGATGCGCCGCGAGGGCTACGAGCTGACGGTGGGCAAGCCGCAGGTCGTCACCCGCGAGATCGACGGCAAGGTCCACGAGCCGGTCGAGCGCCTCACCATCGACGCGCCGGAGGAGTACCTCGGCACGATCACCGAGCTGATGGCGACCCGCAAGGGACGCATGGAGCAGATGACCAACCACGGCACGGGCTGGGTGCGGATGGAGTTCCTGGTCCCGGCCCGCGGCCTGATCGGCTTCCGGACCGAGTTCCTCACCGAGACCCGCGGCACCGGCATCGCCCACCACGTCTTCGAGAGCTACGAGCCGTGGGCCGGCGAGATCCGCTCGCGTGCCTCAGGCTCGCTGGTGGCCGACCGCTCGGGTGCCGCGACGGCGTACGCGATGACGAACCTGCAGGAGCGCGGGATCATGTTCGTCGAGCCGACGACCGAGGTCTACGAGGGCATGATCATCGGCGAGAACTCCCGCGCCGACGACATGGACGTGAACATCACCAAGGAGAAGCAGCAGACCAACATCCGGTCCGCCACCTCCGACAACTTCGAGAAGCTCATCCCGCCGCGCAGGCTGTCGCTCGAGCAGTGCCTGGAGTTCTGCCGCGAGGACGAGTGCGTCGAGGTGACGCCCCACAACGTGCGGATCCGCAAGCTCGTGCTCGACCAGAACGAGCGCGGCAAGCTGGCGTCCCGGGCCCGCAAGGGCGCCCGCTGAGCCGCTGAGGCTCCCGCGGCACGCCTCACCACCGCTCGGGATCACCCCTGCCGGGTGAGTCGCGCCGACACTGCTGCCGCGCACACTGCGATCAGGAGCACGTGCAGAGGGTGGAAGGGGCGTTGCCATGAGGATCCCACGCGTCAACACGCTGTCGAGGGTCCCGGTCCCACCGATCGTGCAGGCGGCCTTCGCGCCGGTCGTGCGCCAGTCGACGACGTACGCCGTGGCCGTGGGCGGGATGCTCGACCACCTCCTCGACCAGGCCATCGCCGAGGTGGTGGGCCGGGTGGACCTCGACCAGATCATCGCCCGGCTCGACATCGAGGCGGTCCTCGACCGGATGGACCTGACCCAGACCGTGGTCGACCGGGTCGACCTCGACGTCGTCGTCGGCCGGGCGCTCGCGGGGCTGGACGAGGAGACCCTGGCCGCGCTGCTGGAGAAGGTCGACGTCAACACCATCGCGCGGCGCCTGGACATCGAGGCCGTCCTCGACCGGATGGACCTGACCACCACCGTGCTGAAGCGGGTCGACCTGGTGCGCGTGGTGGACGCCGTCCTCGACCAGATGGACCTGATCGCGCTCGCGAACGAGATCATCGAGGGGGTCGACCTGCCCGAGATCATCCGCGACTCGACCGGGTCGATGGCCTCCGAGACGGTGAAGGGGGTGCGTCTGCAGGGCATCGGCGCCGACCAGGCCGTCGACCGTGCCATCGACCGGCTCCTCCTGCGACGCGCCCGCACCCAGGGCCCGGCGGGTTCCTGAGGCGACATGGACGACGAGGCAGCCACGGACGAGGCGCACGCCAGGATCTCGCCGGTCCCGCGCGAGGCCCGACCCTTCCAGGGGCAGCGCGCCGGCATCGTGACCCGCCTGATCGCTGCCGTGCTCGACTCGTTCGTGATCGGGGCCGTCCTGCTGGGCGGGTACCTCGGTCTGGTGGGGCTGGTCTTCCTCTTCGACCCCCGCTCGTTCCAGTTCCCGGACCTCGGCCTGGTCTTCAGCCTCGCCGCCGCCTTCGGCGTGGCCGTCGTCTACCTGACGGTGTCCTGGACCCTGAGCGGGCGCACCTACGGCTATCTCGTGATGGGGTTGCGCGTGCTGGGGTACGGCGGTCGGCGGCTCCGGCTCGTCAAAGCCTTCGTCCGCGCGGTGTTCGTCGTGGTGCTGCCGATCGGGATCGTGTGGATCCCCTTCAGCCGCAACAACAAGTCCCTGCAGGACCTCGTCCTCGCCACCCGGGTCGTCTACGACTGGGAACCGCGGACCGCCCATCGGGACGCGCCCGAGGACGCCGAGGACGCCGAGGACGCCGAGGACGTCAGTTGATGTGGTCGCGCCAGTCGTCGGGTACGGCGCCGTCCGGGCCGGGCGTGGGCTGATCGGCGGGATGGCTCTGCGGGTCGGCCAGCGCCGGTCCCTCGAACCCCTCCTCGCGCTCGAAGTCCCAGAACCATGCCTCGCCGGGCTCGTAGCTGGCGATCACCCGATGGCCCGACTCGCGCCAGTGGGCGGTCGCGTGCTGCATCGGTGAGGTGTCGCAGCAGCCGACGTGGCCGCACGTCGTACAACGCCGGAGATGGACCCACCATCCGCCTGCGGCGAGGCACTCCACGCAGCCGGTGCCGGACGGGGGGACGGTGGGGTCGATGGCCTCGGTGCTCACGCCTCCACCCTGACATCTCAGCCGGACCTGCGAAACACCCGCGGGGGCCGTGACGTCCACCCCGGTGGCTCGTTGAACCATCTCCAGGCCACGGGGCGGTCTCCGCTCCTGGGCATTTTCTCGGACCTAGGAGATGGTCTTACGTGAAGTTCCCCTCTGCGCTTCGTTCTCGCGCGGTCGCGGTGGTGTCCGGAGCAGTCGTGCTCACGGTCGCCGCCGGCGGCACTGCCCTCGCGAGCGGCCAGGTGACGTCGCACGACATCCAGAACGGCACCATCCGCGCCATCGACCTGGCGACCGGGAGTGTGAACGGCCGTGTGATCAAGGACAACTCGGTGTCCGGTCGGGACCTCAACCCGGCGCTCCGCGGCCGGGTCAACCAGCCGGCGTACGTCGGTCAGAACTGGTCGGTGGTCGACCGCAACGTGATCGGCAACGGCGACGCGTTCCTCCGTTCCGGCCCGTCGGCGGCCGGCAACGTGGCACCGCCCTCCGGCATCGGCAGCCTCGGTCTGCGGACCGGCGCCCCGACCGACAAGGCGGCGTTCGGTGACCAGGTCGACTTCGCCGACCAGCCGCTGAGCGGGATCGACACGGTCAGCTACTACGTCTTCACCACCGGTGAGAACAACAGCCTGGCGGTCACCAACCTGCCCAGCGTGGCGTTCGAGGTCAACCCGCACGCCAGTGGACGCACGTTCAGCACGCTCGTCTTCTCGCCGGCCCAGGCGGCCTCCAACGCGTGGACCAAGCTCGACGCGAGCACCGCCCAGGGGTGGTTCTACACCGGCGGGTTCGGCACGGACTCCGGCTGCAACCAGACGACGTTCTGCACCCTGACCCAGGCCAAGGCCGCGGCTCCCGACGCCACGCTCTTCACCGCCCAGATCACCAAGGGTCGCGACTTCGCCTTCAGCGGCGCCGTGGACGACCTGCAGATCAACAGCACCGTCTACGACTTCGAGCCGAACGGCGTCGTCCAGCGGTAACCGGCACCACCGCCCCCCGACGCGGGCGGCGCGTCCCGTGGGGGGCGCGCCGCCTGCCCGTTCCCTGGTGGTGGGTAGTCCCCGACGATTCGGTTGTGGAAACCGGCCTTTTTGCAGCCGAAATGTCGGGGACTATCCCTGCGTCCGGATCCGGGAGCCCACACGAGACGCCGCTCAACCGACGCGGAGCCTCAGCTTCAGGAACCGGCCGCGCTGGTCGTCGTCGAGGGCCCGGCGCTGCTCGACGGTGAAGGTCGGGACCCACCACGGTGGCAGCTCGATCGTCCACGCCCGGTCAGCCAGGGGTTGGCGCGCTGCGCGGGCGTACGCCTGACGCAGTCGCATCACGAACGCCTCCGGCCGGCCGAGGTCGGCGGCGAGCATGGTGACGTACTCGAGGCCGACTGCGCGGAACAACCCCTCCCGATGTACGTCGCGTGCTCGCTGCGCGCCCTCGAGGTGCAGGGCCGAGTCGTACTCGCCGACGACACCGAGGGTCGCGTCGAACAGGTCGGGCGTTCCGATGTGGCGGCCGCTGCGGTCGAAGACCGGGTGGTTGCACAACGGACGCGGGAGGCGAGCCACGTCGCACCAGACCGTTCGCATGACGACCTCCGCGGGCGACCAGGAGTTCTCGTCCATGCCGTCGAGGGGGTCACGCATCTGAGCGATCCCGTCCCAGCCCGGGTTGGCGTAGGCCATCGCCACCGCTTCCGATCGGCTGACCAGGTCGGAGTACGCCGCCATGTCTGCCGCGATCAGCGCTGCCAGTCGTCCTCGTGCGTGACGCATCTCGAAGAAGAGCGAGCGAACAGGCGTGGTCACGACCAGCCCGGCATGGGCTGTGAGCTCGGTCGGATCCAGTCTCTCCTCGCTCACCCGGACGCCGAGCGAAGACCGGATCGAGCTGTCCGCCGTAGCCAGGTCGACGGGTCGAAGGCTGCGGCCACCGTCGTACCGGCCGTCGAACCACACACCGCCCATCCACCGGAGGCCGGCCCACCCGGTCACGCCGCCATAGGAGGGCAGGCGCACGGCGGCCTCGACGATCCGCTGCTCGACGGAACGGGGTACTTCGGCGGGGACGTAGAGTCCCCAACCCGCCGATCTCCACGACCGACCTCGGGCTTGTGCGGGAGTCGGTCCTTCGGCTCCGCTCGGGTCTATCCGGCAGGGCCATGCGAGCTCGGCCGGCAGTCCGACCGGCCGCTCGCCTGGAACCCGTTGACCCACCTCTCGATGGTGCCCACATCCGGCTCGCTCCGTCGGCGCTCATCCACAGGCCGCGGTTCGGTAGTCCCCGACGATTCGGTGGTCGAAATCGCCATATCCACAACAGAAATGTCGGGGACTACCCCGTCCCCTCCTACCCCTCCGAAGCCACGAACCAGCGGGCGAGGAGGGTGCTGTCGGACTCGAGGAGGGAGTGGAGGCGCAGGGGTACGTCGAGGACGGGACCCTCGGCGATCCGCAGGTGGGCGCCACCGACCAGGGTCGGCACCACGGTGCTGCAGAGCTCGTCGACCAGCCCCGCGGCCAGGAGGTCGCTGGCGAGATGGGGGCCGCCCTCGCAGAGCAGGCTCTCGAAGCCCGCGTCCTCGAGGGTCCGCCGTAGCGCGACCAGGTCTGGCGAGAAGTCCCCGAGCACGAGCACCCGGTCACCCAACACCTCCCGGGCCTTGTCGAGGCCGGGAGCCTCCGCACCCGTGGCGAGGTAGAGGTTGCTGATGTCGCCCTCCAGCAGCGTCGGCGGCAGCCCGGCCGAGCGCGTCACCACGACCAGCGGCTTCGGGTTGGGGCGGTACCCCTCGACGCGCACGGTGCCCGCTCCGACGATCAGGACGTCGGCCAGCTCACGCAGGGCGTGGAAGACCCGGTTGTCCGCCTCGTTGTTGATGCTGCCGCTCTTCCCGTCGCTGCCCTGCGCGGCGCCGTCGGCGGTGGCCACGAAGTTGAGGCTCAGCCATGGCCGCCTCGGCGGCGCGTACGCCGCGAGCAAGGCGTCGTCGTCGAGGTCTGACAGCCGTCCGAAGGTGGTCATGCCGCCATCCTGCCGCCATGCTCGGCCGCCCCGATACAGCCGTCGAGCGCTCTAGACTCTCCGCGATGATCTCGCTCGAGGACCTGGCCGCCCTGCGGGACACCTATCGCGCCGAGCTCGCAGCACCTGTGACGCCCGTGCGAGTGGGCTCGGTTGTCATCGGTGACGACGCGCCGACCGTGATGGGCGCCGTCAACCTCTCCCGCGGCTCGACGTACCGCGAGAGCGTCGCGGTCTCGTCCGAGTCGGCGGTCCGCAAGGCACGCGTCCAGGTCGCCCAGGGCGCCCACGTGGTCGACGTCGGCGCGGAGTCGAGCACTGCTCGCGCGGAGCGCATCGACGCCGCCGACCAGGTCACGGCCCTGGTCCCGGTGATCGAGGCACTGGCGGCCGAGACCGTCGTCTCCGTGGAGACCTACGAGCCGACCGTCGTAGCGGCGGGGCTCGCGGCCGGCGCGCGGATCCTCAACATGACCGGTCGGGAGCACGAGGACGAGATGTTCGCCCTCGCCGCGGAGTACGACGCCGCCGTGGTGCTGTGCTTCGTCGAGCACGACAACGTGCGCGACGTCGCCTCGGTGCCCGTCGACGCCGACCCCCTGCCCCACCTGCTCGACCACTTCGGCCACCGCCTCGACCGAGCCCGAGCCCTCGGCGTCGACCGCGTCGTGCTCGACCCCGGCATGGGCTTCTACTACGCCAACCTGATCGACCCGACGACCCGGGTGCGCCACCAGACCCGGGTCCTGGCCCAGGCGTTCCGACTGCGACCGCTCGGCGTACCGGTGTGCAACGCCTTGCCCCACGCCTTCGACCTGTTCGAGGACGAGTTCCGCAAGGCCGAGGGCTTCTTCGCGGTGGTGGGGAGCCTGGGCGGCACGCACCTCTTCCGGACCCACGAGGTCGCCCATGTGCGCGCCGTCCTCGCGGCGATGCACGGACTCGCCGTCGACTGAACGGCGTCAGCCGAGGTGTCCGCGCACCGACACGTGGCCCGACAGCAGGTTGCGCGCGATCGTGCGGCGCTGGATCTCGTCGGTGCCCTCGTAGATCCGCAGCAGGCGCAGCTCGCGGTACCACCGCTCCACGGGCAGCTCGCGGGTGTAGCCCATGCCGCCGTGGATCTGGAGCACGCGGTCGACGATCTGGTTGGCCTGGACGCCGCCGTACAGCTTCGCCATCGACTGCGACTGGCGCGAGTCGATGCCGTTGTCGACCTGCCACGCGGCCGTGAGCACCAGCCAGCGCAGCGCCTCGATCTCGACCGCCGAGTCGGCGATCATCCACTGGATGGCCTGCCGGTTGGCGATCGGCTCCCCGAAGGTGACCCGGTTCTTGGCCTGCTCCATCGCCATCTCGACCAGGCGCTCGCACGCTCCGAGCGCTCGCGCCGGCAGCATGAAGCGGCCCTTGCCGATCCACTTCATCGCCAGCGCGAAGCCGCGGCCCTCCTCACCGAGGATCGCCGAGTGCGGCACCCGCACGTCCTGGAAGGAGAGGGAAGCCGGTCCCCACTCGCCCATCGTCGGGATCGTGGCGGAGGTCCAGCCCGCGTCGCGGTCGACGAGGAAGCAGGTCACGCCGCCGTCGGCGCCCTTCTCCTTGTCGGTGACCGCGAAGACCATGCAGAAGTCGGCGATGTCGCCGCCGGTGATGAACGTCTTCTCGCCGTTGATCACCCATTCGTCGCCGTCGCGGACCGCGGAGGTGCGGATGTTGCGGGCGTCGGAGCCGGCGCCGGGCTCGGTGATCGCGAAGCAGCTGTAGCGCTCGCCGCTGATCGTCGGCTCCAGGTAGCGCTTCTTCTGCTCGTCGTTGGCGTGGAAGAGGATGTTGTCGGCGTCGCCGCCGAACTTGAACTGCACGAAGGTGCGGCCCAGCTCGATCTCGATCAGGGCGGCCATCAGCGAGCCGAGCCCCATCCCGCCGTACTCCTCGGGCGTGAGCACCCCGAAGAAGCCCGACTGCTTGGCCTTCTCCTGGAGGCCGCGCAGCTCCTCGAGCGAGAAGCCGCGCTCGCCCTGGCGCTCCCGCTCCAGCACCTTCGGCTCCAGCGGCATGAGCTCCTTGGTGACGAACGTGCGCACCCACTCGCGGATCTCGCGCTCTTCGTCGGTGAGGGTCAGGTCCATGCCTGCGAGATTACCCAGCGGTCGGCACGGAGTCGGGCACGGGCACACGTCGTAGATCTCGCACCGATCGCGACGTCAGGGTCAGCAGCGCGATCGCGATGTAGCCGACGCCGCTGACGACGAGCACCGGGCCATAGCCGAGCGAGGCACCGAGCGGGCCGAACGCGAGCTCACCGATCGGGATGCCCAGGAACGAGCCGAGGGCGTCGTAGGAGTAGGCACGCGACAGCATGTCGGCGGGCACGTGCTCCTGCATCGCGAGCGTCCAGCCCAGGCTGAAGACCTCCGTGCCCGCCCCCGCCACGAAGGTGGCGATGGCCAGCGGGACCAGGTGAGGGTCCCAGCCGAGGACGAGCATCGGGACCCCCAGCCAGGCGATGCCGAGCATCCCCGACAGGAGCGGCCTGCGGAGAGGCCGCCGGAGCATGACGAACGTCGTGACCAGGAGCCCGACGGACTGGGCCGACAGCACGATGCCCCACGCCTGCGCCCCGATCGTCGCCTTGGCCTGCGCCGGTCCGAGCGTCGACCACGCGCCGGCCTGTACGGCGTTGAGCGCCGAGAACGCGATCACCACCACCCACAGCCACGTGGTGCTGCGGACGTAGGTCCAGCCCGCCCGGAGGTCGCCGATCGTCGACTGGGTCTCCTGGCGCGGCGGACGCGGCGGGAGCCGCACCAGTGCCAGGATCGCGGCCGAGGCCAGCCAGGTCGCGGCATCGACGGCCAGCGCCCAGCCGGCTCCCAGCCCGACGACGAGCAATGCGCCGATCGAGGGGCCGATCACCCGGAACGCGCCCCGGGCCAGCGACTGCAGGACGTTCGCCTGCTGCAGCAGGTCGGGCGGCACCAGGCGTGGGGTGATCGACTGCAGGGCCGGGAAGGTCAGGGCCAGCGCGGTGCCGTTGAGCGCCTCGAGACAGATCAGCATCCAGATCTGCGCCGTACCGGTGATGACCAGGGCTGCGGCGGCCGCCTGGGTCACGCCGAGGAGGACCGCGCCGAGCCGGATCACGACGGTGAGGGACATCCGGTCGGCGACCACGCCACCGAGCAGCAGGAACAGGATCGTCGGAATCGTGCTGGCAGCGAGCACGTAGCCGAGGTCGGTGGCGGAGTCCGAGATCGACAGCACGGCGAAGGCCAGCGCGACGCCGGACATCGTGGTGCCGACGAGGTTCACCGTGCTGGCGATGTAGAACCAGCGGAAGTTCCGGTGGCGCAGCGCGACGAAACTCCCCGAGAGGCCGGCCATGGCGCGACCCTATGTCAGCCCGGCGTCATCCCAAGAAGCGTCGTACGGCGACAGCCAGGCCTCTCGCGTACGTCGCGCGCCCGGACCGCGAGGTCATCCTCTTCGCGTCGATCGGGTTGCGCATGTTGCCGAGCTCGACCATCACCGTCGGGATGTTGGAGAGGTTCAGCGTGCCCAGGTCGGAGCGGAAGTCGAGGCCGTCACCGCCGGCGATGTAGTCGGCGACGTGGAGTCCGACACCGCGCAGGGCGGCCCGGGTGTCGAGGGCCATCCGGCGCGACGGCTTGAAGATGTCGTGGGTCCACGGCCTGCGGTCGGTCGGGGCGATCACGTGGAAGCCGTGGGCACCCGCCGCGAAGGAGCCGTCGCCGTGGATGCTGATCTTGAGGTCGGCCCGGGGCTTGTTGCCGTCGCGTCCGCGCACGTTGACGCAGGGCCCCCACGCGTTCTCGCTGTTGGAGTGGCGCGTCAGCCGCACCCTGGCGCCGAGCGCTTCGAGCCGATGCCTCAGCAGCCGCGACACCTGCCAGGTGAAGGTGGCCTCGGGATAGCCGCCGTTCGTGGCCGTCCCGGTCGTGTTGCACGGCTTCTCGAAGCCACCGGCCGGCACCAGCCGGTTGATCTGGGCCGGGAACCGGTGGTTGCCGAGCTGGTGACCCGGGTCGATCACCACGGTGCGACCGCTGAGGGGCAGCGAGGAGCCCATCCCGCCGCCGCCGTCCGCCCGGAGGTCGGGGCTCGCCGAGGCCGGCGCCGCCAGACCCACCGACGCGGTGACGACCGCGACGGCGAGATGGACGGCGTACCGGCGGGTCACTCGTAGCCCAGGACTTCCTGGCGGCGATCGCTCCACGCCAGCGCCGAGGCGATCGCCTCGTCGATGGACAGCTCGGTCTGCCAGTCCAGGAGCCGGCGTGACAGGTCGACGTTCGCGAAGGCACCGACGGCGTCACCGGGGCGCGGCGGAGCCTCGGTGACGGGTACGGCGTGACCGTAGACCCGCTCGAAGGCCGCGACCAGCTCGCGAACGGTGACCCCGTCACCGCGTCCGATGTTGATGACGACGCTGGGTCCGTCGGCCTCGGTGAGCACCTGGTCGAAACGTTCGACCGCCCGGACGTGGGCCCGGGCGAGGTCCCACACGTGGATGTAGTCGCGGATCCCGGTCCCGTCGCGGGTCGGGTGCTCGGTGCCGGTGATCGTGAACGAGTCCTTCTGCCCGCGCGCGGCCATCACCAGCTGCCCGAGGACGTGGGACGGCTCCTTGGCGTAGATGCCGGACTCGAGGTCGGGGTCGGAGCCGATCGGGTTGAAGTAGCGCAGGATGATCGCCCGCAGGTCCGTGGCGACGGCCATGTCCTGGAGCACCTCCTCGATCATCCGCTTGGTCCGGCCGTACGGCGAGGTCGGCGCCAGCGGGTCGTCCTCGGTGACCTCGAAGTCGTCCTTGATCGCGTACAGCGAGGCGGACGACGAGAAGAGCACCCGCGGCTTGCCCAGGGTCACGAGCTGGTCGAACAGCTCCAGGGACTTCGCGACGTTGTCGCGGTAGTACTCGTACGGCTTCTCCACCGACTCGGGTACGACGATCCGCGCGGCCATGTGGATCGTGGCATCGAGGTCGGGGTGCTCCTCCACGATCCGGCGCACCAGGTCGCGGTCACCGATGTCGCCCTCGTAGAAGATCCGGTCGCGCACGAACGTGAGCGGTCCGGTGAGCAAGGAGTCGAGGATCACGGGCACGTGCCCGGCGTCCTCGAGGGCCTTCGCCGTCGTCGACCCGATGTAGCCGGCGCCGCCGGTGACGAGGATCTTCATGCGTCGAGGGTAGCCAAGGCCATGGTTGCCTCCCCCATCACCGGGGCTGGCGCCCGCGACTTCCACGGATTGGTCAACATCGCCGATCTTCAGCGGTTCCTCAGTCCGGTCGTCTAAACTTCAACTTGCAGTCGGGGGTGGAACGCGTGGGGCGTTCCAAGACTGCTTCTTGGGGGAAAGCAACAGGTTCACGATGGCCATCGCGCCTGCTCGCACTGTGCTGTCGAGCGCTCCGACACTGAGAGCGCACAGCCGCGCACTACACGTCCTGCCGATCACGGCGTTCGTGGTCGACCTCGTCGTCCTCTCCGTCACCGTCTTCCTCGCCGTGTACGGCCGCAACCACCTGCTGATCTTCGGTTCGGGAGCGGTCACCCGCTCGGCCGCCTTCGCCTGCGTGCCGCTCGTCGCGTGCTGGCTCGTCGTGATCGCCATGCGCGGCGGGTACGACCGCGGCGTGTTCGGCGCCGGCGCCGACGAGTACAAGATCGTGGTCGGATCCAGCCTGTTCACCGCGGCGTTCCTCGGCATCGGTTGCTACCTCACCAAGTTCGACCTCTCCCGCGGTTTCTTCCTCTTCGCCTTCCTGATCGGGCCGCCGATGCTGGCCGTGAGCCGCTTCGCCCTCCGCCGGTGGCTGCACCACGCCCGCCGCATGGGCGCGCTGCGCCAGCGCACCGTGATCGTGGGTGGCTCCGACCACATCGACGCCGTCGCCGACGTCTTCGCCCGTGAGACCTGGCTCGGGTACCACGTGGTCGGCGCGCTCACCCCCCCTCACGAGCTGTCGCTGACGACCCAGGGCGGGGTCGCCGTCCTCGGCGACGTCGACCACGCCGTCACCGCGATCCGTGCCTACGACGCGGACGTCGTCTTCGTCGTCGGTGGCGCCTTCAACGACCCGCACACGATGCGGAACCTGGTCTGGGACCTCGAGTCCGACGACGTCCAGGTGATCCTGGCGCCGGGCATGACCGACGTGTCCAGCGAGCGCATCCGGGTCCGCCCGGTCGCCGGCCTCCCGCTGCTCCACCTCGACCGCCCGCGGTCGCAGGAGGCTCTGCGTTGGGCCAAGCGGACCTTCGACCTGATCGGGTCTGCCGTCCTGCTCGCCCTCGCCTCGCCGATCCTGCTGTGGACGGCGTTCGCCATCAAGCGGAACGACGGGGGCCCGGTGCTCTTCCGCCAGGTCCGCATCGGCCGCGACGGCAACGCGTTCACCTGCCTGAAGTTCCGCAGCATGGTGGTCGACGCCGAGTCGATCCTGCCCGACCTGCACTCCGAGGTCGGCCACGACGAGGGCATGTTCAAGATGCCCGGCGACCCGCGCATCACCCGGCCCGGGCAGTGGATCCGCCGCTACTCCCTCGACGAGCTGCCCCAGCTGATCAACGTGCTCCGCGGCGACATGAGCCTCGTCGGCCCGCGCCCGCCGCTGCCCAGCGAGGTCGACCGCTACACGACGACCCAGTCCCGCCGGCTGCGCGTGCGCCCGGGCCTGACCGGCCTCTGGCAGGTCTCCGGCCGCTCCGACCTGTCGTGGTCCGAGTCGATCCGCCTCGACCTCTACTACGTCGACAACTGGTCGATGATCCAGGACATCGTGATCCTCGGCCGCACCATCGGTGCCGTCCTCGGCTCTCGCGGCGCCTACTGACCCGACTTCTCCTCCACCAGCGCCCGGAGGTAGTCGCCGTACCCGCTCTTGAGCAGCGTCTCGGCCCGCGCCAGCAGTCCGCCGTCGTCGAGGAAGCCCATCCGCCAGGCCACCTCCTCGGGGCAGCCGATCTTGAGCCCCTGCCGCTCCTCGATGGCCTGCACGAAGCTGCCCGCCGCGATCAGCGACTGCACGGTGCCGGTGTCGAGCCAGGCGGTGCCGCGAGGCATCACCTCGACCTGCAGCCGGCCGGCCTCGAGGTACAGCCGGTTCAGGTCGGTGATCTCGAGCTCGCCCCGCGCCGACGGCCGCAGGCTCCGAGCGAGGCCGACCACCGCTGGTTCGTAGAAGTACAGGCCCGGTACGGCGAAGTGGCTGCGCGGCCGCTCCGGCTTCTCCTCCAGTGACGTCGCCAGGCCGTTCTCGTCGAACGTGACGACGCCGTACGACGAGGGGTCGGCCACCTGGTACCCGAAGATCGCCGCACCCTCGATCTGGGAGAAGCGGCCCAGGTTGGTGCCGAACCCGGGTCCGTAGAAGATGTTGTCGCCGAGGATCAGGGCCACCGGCTCGTCACCGATGTGCTCCTCGCCGATCAGGAACGCCTGGGCGAGGCCGTCGGGCTCGGGCTGTACGGCGTAGGAGATCTCCACCCCGTACGCCGACCCGTCGCCGAGCAGCCGTCGGAAGGACTCCTGCTCGTGCGGCGTCGTGATCACCAGCACCTCGCGGATCCCCGCGAACATCAAGGTGGTGAGCGGGTAGTAGATCATCGGCTTGTCGTAGACCGGGACCAGCTGCTTGCTGACGGCGAGCGTGATCGGGTGCAGCCGCGAGCCGGTGCCACCGGCCAGGATGATCCCCCGCATGGAGCACATCCTAGGGAGACGCGGTGCCGCCCATGCACGCCGGCGCTCCTGCTACTCCTACGATCATGCCCATGGACCGTCTTCTCGTGACCGGCGGCGCCGGCTTCATCGGCGCCAACTTCGTGCGTCACGTCGTCGAGCACACCGATGCCCGGGTCACGGTGCTCGACAAGCTGACCTACGCCGCGAGCCCCGAGGCCCTGGCCGACCTGCCGACCGACCGGGTCGAGCTCGTGGTGGGCGACATCGCCGACGCCGCGACCGTCGACCCGCTCGTCGCGGCCCACGACACGGTCGTGCACCTGGCCGCGGAGTCCCACAACGACAACTCGCTCGACGACCCGGAGCCGTTCATCCGCACCAACGTGGTCGGCACGTACGTCCTCCTCGAGGCCGTACGCCGTGCCGACGCCCGGTTCCACCACGTCTCGACCGACGAGGTGTACGGCGACCTCGCCCTCGACGACCCGAAGCGCTTCACCGAGGACACGCCGTACCGCCCGAGCAGCCCCTACTCGGCGGCCAAGGCCGGCGCCGACCACCTGGTCCGTGCCTGGGTCCGCAGCTTCGGGGTCCGGGCGACGCTCTCCAACTGCTCCAACAACTACGGCCCCTGGCAGCACGTCGAGAAGTTCATCCCGCGCCAGATCACCGAGGTGCTCGAGGGTCGCCGGCCACGCGTCTACGGCAACGGCCAGCAGGTGCGCGACTGGATCCACGTCGACGACCACAGCTCGGCGCTGCTGCGGATCCTCGAGCGCGGCCGGATCGGTGAGACCTACCTGGTGGGCGCCGACGGCGAGCGCAACAACCTCGAGGTCGTGCGGATGCTGCTCCGTCTGCTCGGCCGTCCCGAGGACGACTACGACCTGGTCGCCGACCGCGCCGGTCACGACCAGCGCTACGCGATCGAGGCCGGCAAGCTGCGACTCGAGCTCGACTGGCAGCCGCGGTTCGGCGACTTCGAGCAGGGCCTGGCCGACACGGTCGCCTGGTACACCGACCACCGCGACTGGTGGGCGCCCCACAAGCAGGCCACCGAGGCGACGTACGCCGCGAAGGGCCAGTGATGGCCGACCTGGCGGTCGAGCGGACGCCGATCCCAGGTCTGCTGGTGCTCCGGCTCGACCTGCGCACGGACGAGCGGGGCTGGTTCGAGGAGGCCTGGCAGCGGACGAAGATGACGGCACTCGGGCTCCCCGACTTCGGGCCGGTGCAGGCGAACGTCGCGTGGAACGAGCGACGCGGCTCCACCCGCGGCTTGCACGCCGAGCCCTGGGACAAGCTGGTCACGGTCGCCTCGGGCGCTGCCTACGGCGCGTGGGTGGACCTGCGCGCCGGCGCCGGCTTCGGTACGACGTTCACCGTCGGCCTCGAGCCCGGCGTGGCCGTCTTCGTGCCGCGCGGGGTCGGCAACGGGTACCAGACCTTGGCCGACGCGACGGCGTACACCTACCTGGTCAACGACCACTGGCGTCCCGATGCTGCCTACGTCGCGGTCGACTACGCCGACCCTGCCCTCGCGATCGCGTGGCCGATCCCGCTGGAGGAGAGGGCGGTCTCCGAGAAGGACCGCACGGCTCCGGCCCTCGACGCCGTCACGCCCGTGCCGACGCGTGCTCCGCTGGTGCTCGGTGCCGGCGGTCAGCTGGGCCGAGCCCTCACTGCGGCCCTCCCGGGAGCGCACGGCGTGACCCGCGCGGACCTCGATCTCGCCGACCCCGACGCGCTGGAGCGCTGGCCGTGGGGCGACCACGACGTCGTCCTCAACGCCGGGGCGTACACCGCGGTCGACCTCGCCGAGACGCCCGAGGGACGTCGTACGGCGTGGACGGTCAACGCCGAGGCACCGGCCACCCTGGCCCGGCTGGCGGCCCGACACGGCTTCACACTCGTGCACTTCTCCACCGACTACGTCTACGACGGGGCGCGCGCCGAGCACGACGAGGACGAGCCGCTCGCACCGCTCGGCGTGTACGGCCAGTCCAAGGCCGCGGGTGACGTCGCCGTCACGGCCGCTCCGCGCCACTACCTCGTCCGCACCTCATGGGTGGTCGGCGACGGCTCGAACTTCGTCCGCACCATGGCCCGGCTGGCCGCCGAGGGAGCCACTCCCTCGGTCGTCGCGGACCAGGTCGGCCGGCTCACGTTCACCGACGAGATCGTCCGGGCGACGCAGCATCTGCTCGACACGGGCGCGCCGTACGGCACCTACCACCTGAGCAACGGCGGGCCGCCGATGTCCTGGGCCGACGTGGCGCGCGAGGTCTTCACGCTGCGCGGGCGCGACCCGGGTGACGTACGCGAGATCAGCACCGAGGAGTACGCCGTGGGTCGGGCGCCGGCGCCGCGGCCGGCGAGCAGCGTGCTGTCGACGCGCCGGATCGAGGCGACCGGCTTCGAGCCGGTCGATGCGCGGGAGGCGCTGCGCGCCTACGCCTCGAGCCTGCCGTAGTCGTCCTCGAGCCGGACGATGTCGTCCTCGCCGAGGTAGGGACCGCGCTGGATCTCGATCACGACGAGGTGCTCGTCGTGCTGGTTGCAGATCCGGTGGACCGCGCCGACGGCCACGTCGAGAGCCCCACCGGAGGGGACGACGTGCTCCACGCCGTCGACCAGGCAGGTGGCGGTGCCCCGGACGACGGTCCAGTGCTCCGAGCGATGCGTGTGGGTCTGCAGCGAGAGCCGTCGGTGCGGTAGCACCTCGATGCGCTTGACCTTGAAGCCCGGCCCCTCGTCGAGGACGTGCCACGACCCCCATGGCCGCTCGGCGGATTCCATGACTCCACTTTCTCACGGTCCGCGCCCGTCCGCGAGGACAACTCAGGACAGCACCAGGCCCCGGGGGCAGCTGCCTCCCGGGGCCTGGTGGTCGTGCGGACGTCACCTCGTGACGCAGGGTGCGATCAGTCGCCGACCTTCTCGGCGGCGTCGGTGACGGCCTTGGCCGTGGCGCTCGCGGTCTTCTTGGCCGTGGTGGCGGTGGCCTTGGCGCTGCTCTTCGCCGGGCTCTTGCGAGCCTTCGCGGTGGTCTTCCTGGCCGACTTCGTGGCCTGGGTCCTGGTCGTCTTGGCCTTGCTCACCGTCGTCTTCGCGGCGGCCTCGGCGTCCTGGGTGGCCTGCTGGCGACGGATCCGACCGACGAGCAGCTCGCCGCGCTTGACCAGCTCGGCGTAGGTGTCACCGGCCGTGGCGACCTGTGCGTCGACCAGCTTCTGCAGGCGGGTCGGGAAGGTCTGCACCTCGGACTGGAGCTCGGCGACGCGCTGCTCGACGACGTGGCGGCGAGCCTGCGCGTCCTTGTTGAGCGAGTCGATCCGGTCCGCGACGGCCTTGCCGGCGCGGTCACGCAGCACCTCGGGCTTGGCCTCGAGGCCGGAGACGCTCTTCTGCACGTCGTCGAGGCGCTTCTGCACGTCCGCGACGTAGTCGCGCACGGTCTCGACGACGAGGTCGGTGACTCCGACGCCGGCGTAGAGGGGGCGCGTCGCAACCGCGGGGATCTGGGTGGGAATGTCGAACCTGGCCTTGGCCATGACTTCTCCTTCGGGTGGGTTGACCGGCTCCGCGCCGGGTCGTTCAGAGGGTGTCCAGCCCGCCGTTCAGGGCGAGGAAGGACGCGTACACGTCGAGCAGGGTCTGCTTCTGCCGCTCGCTCAGGGCGGGATCGCCGAGCACGGCGAGCTCCACCGAGCCGCCGATCCCCTCGTCGGGGGCGACGATCCCGGCCCGGATGTAGAGCTGCTCCGCGGAGATCCGCAGCGCCTTGGCCAGCTGCTGCAGTACCTCGGCCGAGGGACGACGCAGCCCGCGCTCGATCTGGCTCAGGTAGGGGTTGGACACGCCCGCCTGCTCGGCGAGCTGTCGCAACGAGAGACGGGCGGCGACCCGCTGCTCGCGCAGATAGTCACCGAGCGTCTCGACGGCGTTGCCGACCTTGCCCTTGGCCATGCCTCCATCTTGCTAGCAACTGCTAGCAGACCCCAATCCCCAGCACCGTGCGTCGCGTCACACGAGGGCGAATTCCCTGTGAATTCCACATGTCTGAGAGCGTGCTCAGCTGCTAGCTGCTGCACGCAGACACCGCCGCTTCTCAGCGGCGCACTGCTGCCGACAGCCGCTTCGAGCGGCGGGCGACGTCGGGCCACGCCTGACGCAGCCCCAGGGCGATGCCCGCCAGCCCCGCCAGGTCTGCGGCCGTGAGTCCGTGGTTCTTGGTGATCCGCAGGAGCGTGGGGCCCTCCCCCAAGCCCTTGTCGACGAGGATCCAGAGGACCGAGACCGCGATCAGCACGTAGCCCGCGCGCGGGCCACGCCCTCGCGAGAGATGAGCGGTCAGCACCAGGGCGACCAGCACCAGCCCGGCGATCATCGGAAGCTGGCGCGGATCTCACCGACCCGGACCCCGCCTCCCAGCAGGTCGACGACCCCGGTCCGGCGTACGGCCTCGGCGTCGACCGCGGGGTCCTCGAGCACACCGTCGGTACGCCGGAGCGCCTCGGCCATCAGGACGGGACGCACCCGCGGGGCGCCGTCGTCGGCCTTGAGCGCGAAGGCGCGGCCGTCGGCGAGGGCGACGGCGTAGCAGCACTCCGCGCCGGCCTTGCCGATGGCGCCCGGGATGGCGGTGAGCAGGGCGCGCTCGTCGCGCGTCGTCCCCGAGACGTACGCCGGGTGGCTGCGGATGGCGTCGGCGATCCGGACCGACGGCGCGTGCTCGGCCCCGGACCCGTCCACGCCGAGCGCCACCCGGCCGAAGGCCCGCGCCAGGCCGACCAACGAGGCCGAGAGCAGTGGGGCGCCGCACCCGTCGACCGCGGTGACCGCGATCGGCTCGCCGGTCAGCTCCGCGAAGGTGGCCGCGATCGCCTGCTGCACCGGGTGGTCGGGGTCCAGGTAGGTCTCGGTCGGCCAGCCGTTGGCCGCACAGGTCGCGAGCATCGCGGCGTGCTTGCCGGAGCAGTTCATGAGGACCGGCGCCTTGCTGCCGCCCTCGCGGATCACCTGCTCCCGCGCCGCGTCGTCGAGCGGGTAGTCCGGGGGCGTCTGCAGGTCGGCCTCGGAGAGACCGGCCGAGGCCAGGATCCGTCGTACGCCCTCGATGTGGAACGGCTCGCCGGAGTGGGAGGCACAGGCCAGCGCGAGCAGGTCGGGCGGCAGGTCGAGCCCGGCCCGCACCATGCCCAGCGCCTGGATCGGCTTGTTGCACGAGCGCGGCAGGATCGGGCTCTCCACGTCGCCGACCGACCAGACCACGGCGCCGTCGGCGTCGATGGCGACCAGGGACCCGTAGTGGTGTCCCTCGACGAACCCGTTGCGCACGATCTCGGCGACCGGCACCGGATGGCTCATCGGCGGACCGTCGGCAGGGTGTGCGCCAGGACGGGGAACGAGGGTGTGACAGCGGGCATCGGGCCAGGGTAGCGACGCTGGCAGGATGGTCCCGTGCCGACGCCCCAACACTGCCCGACCCCCCGGGAGCTGGCCGATCTCGAGCTGCTCACCGGCGGGGCGTTCGCCCCCGTCACCGGCTTCAACCAGCCGGGCTCACCCGTCACCCTCGACCTGCCGCCCGACCTGGCGGGGCAGGAGGTCGAGCTGGTCGACCCCGAGGGGCTGCCGCTGGCGCGACTCGCCCCCGACGGTGCGGTCGAGGCCCTCACCCACGCCCAGCACGGGCCGTTCCGGCGCCTCCACCTGACGCCCGCCCAGGTCCGAGCGGCCCATGCCGGCGCCACGTTCGTCCCGGTCGTGGACGCCCTCACCGAGGGCGAGATCGAGCGCCTGCGCTCGCTGGGCACGCCGGTCGTGCTGCTCGCGCTCACCGGGCCCGGCACTCCCGACCTGTCCCCCGTCGCCCTTCTGCGTGCCTCGCTCGCCGCCGCCGGTCGGCTGCCCGCGGCCGCCGTGGTCGCCGTACCTCTCGCCTCGCACGGTGACGCCGCCACCGACCACGAGCTGGGGGTGCAGGTGGTGGCGGCGTACGCCGGTCCCGACCCGGTGCTCGCCCTCGGGGACGGCGACGGCGACTACCCCGACGACATCGCCGCGATCGTCGGCGCCGACCGACCGGGGCCGGCGCAGCAGGGCCTGGTGCTCTTCTTCACCGGGCTGTCGGGGAGCGGCAAGTCGACCGTCGCCCAGGCGGTCATCGACTCGCTGCTCGAGCACGGCGAGCGCACGGTCACCAGCCTGGACGGCGACGTCGTACGCCGGAACCTGTCGGCCGGGCTCACGTTCAGCCGCGAGGACCGTGAGACCAACATCCGCCGGATCGGCTGGGTCGCCGCGGAGATCTCGCGCCACGGTGGCGTCGCCGTCTGCAGCCCGATCGCGCCGTTCGACGCCACTCGGCAGGACGTCCGGGCGATGACGGCGGCCGCCGGTGGCGCGTTCTTCCTGGTGCACGTGGCCACCCCCTTGGAGGAGTGCGAGCGGCGCGACCGCAAGGGCCTCTACGCCAAGGCTCGACGCGGCGAGATCCCCGACTTCACCGGGATCTCCTCCCCCTACGAGGCGCCGGACGACGCCGACCTGCGCCTCGACACCACCGGGCGCTCGATCGAGGACTGCCGCGACGAGGTGCTGGCCGCGCTCGCCGCCGCCGGCTACCTCTCGTCGGTCGAGCCGCTCTCGTCGGTCGAGCCGCCCTCGTCGGTCGAGCCGCCCTCGTCGGTCGAGCCGCCCTCGTCGGTCGAGCCGCCCTCGTCGGTCGAGCCGCCCTCGTCGGTCGAGCGAAGTCGAGACCACGAGCCGATCCGCGTCCTGTTCGTGTGTACGGCGAACATCTGCCGCTCGCCGTACCTCGAGCTGCGGGCACGTCAGCTCTTCGGGCGCGACGGCGGCGTCGAGGTGAGCAGTGCCGGCACCGACGGTTACGACGCCGCACCGGTCAGCGACACCATGGACGCGGAGTTCGCACGCTGGGGCACCGAGGTCGACGGGTTCCGGAGCCGGCCGGCGACGGGTGAGCTGATCGACGCCGCGGACGTCGTGCTCACCGCCGAGGCGGCGCATCGCACCCGGCTGCTCGAGGAACGCCCGGCCGCTTTCCGCAAGATCTTCACGCTCGGTCAGTTCGTGGCGAGCGCCGAGGCCGCGGACCCTGCCTTGCACGGCCGAGCGCTCCTGGACGCGCTCGCGAGCCGACGCGTCCCGGCCTCGCCGGACCACGACATCGCCGATCCCTACCGGCGTGGCCCCGAGGCTGCGCGACGCGCGGGCGTCACCATGGAGAGGATGCTGGAGGTGGTCGTGGAGAGGCTGCGCGACCGTCCCACCTAATTGGACAAGGTCGCGTCAAACGGTAAACTTACGCGCCTTGCCCTACCTTCCGTGGAAGGACCGCGCCCATGGGTGACTGGCTCACTGCTGACTTCTTCTCGATCATCGTCGCCGCCTTCCTGGTCGGCACCATCGTCGGTCTGACCGGCATGGGCGGCGGAGCGTTGATGACTCCGGCCCTGATCTTCCTCGGCGTCGGTGGGGCCTCGACCGTGGTGACCGCCGACCTCACCGCAGCCGCGATCTACAAGTCGGGAGGGGCGATCACCCACGCCCGGGAGGGCCAACCGAACTGGACCCTCGCCAAGTGGCTGATCATCGGGTCCGTCCCGTTCGCCCTGATCGGGCCCTTCCTGATCCATCACGTCGCCGGCTCGGCCGAAGAGCTCGACGTGCTCCTGAAGAAGTGCATCGGCTTCGCGCTGCTGTTCGCGGCGGCGACGTACGCCCTGCGGCTCTACGTGAACCTGCGCCGGGTGCGCGGCGGTGGCCCCCAGGCCGACCCCGACCCGCACATCCGGCCGCTGCCGACGATCGCGATCGGCGCCATGGGCGGTCTGCTGGTGGGCATCACCAGCGTCGGGTCCGGCTCGGTGATCATGATCTCGCTCGTCATGCTCTATCCCGGTCTTTCGGCACTGCGCCTGGTGGGCACCGACCTCGTGCAGGCCGTGCCCCTGGTGATCGCCGCGGCGATCTCCAACATCGCCCTCAACGGCCTCGACTGGCACATCCTGATCCCGCTGGTGCTCGGCTCGACGCCGGGCAGCATCCTGGGCAGCCGGATCGCGCCGAGGGTGCCGCAGTCGTTCATCCGCCGCGGGATCGTGATCGTGCTGACGATGTCGGGGCTCGCGCTGCTCGACAAGTCCGGCTGGGCCCCGCTCGGAGCCGGCGACGACCAGACCCACCCGGTCTTCATCGCCCTGGTCGGTGTCGCGATGGTCGTCGTGCTGCCGGTGGTCTGGGGCCTGATCCGGCGCACCCAGGGGCTGCCGATGTACGGATCGCCCACGGTCGCCGAGCTGGAGGGCGAGCGTCCGCTCAGCGTGGAACCGTCACCCGTCGGTGCCGCTGACGGGGCCGGTGACGATCAGTCCCAGGTCCCGTAGCCGGTCCACGAACTGCCGCACGTCCGGGGTGACCACCTCGGCCGGCACGTCGTAGGCCTCTGCGAGATCCGTCACTATCTCGGTCTCCGTCCGGTCACCGTCGACGCACATCCAGATCTGGCCCGCCGAGCCCTCGAACACGTACGGCGGGAGGTCCAGATGGTCGAGATCGACCACGACCACACGCTCAGGGGACTCGACGTACGCCGCCGCGTCGGCGTGGCGCCAGACGACGTCCCCGACCTCGGCCGAGGACGTCGAGCCGGGCCCTCCCCGCGCGTGGTCGGTCACGCGCCGAGTTTAGGGCTCTGTGTCCCGGCCGATAGCATGATGGCTGCTGTCCCGACGAGAGGCCCCCACATTCGATGAGCGCACCACCGACCCATGCCGACTATCAGCTGAGCCAGCTCGACCAGCTCGAGGCCGAGTCGATCCACATCCTCCGTGAGGTCGCCGCCGAGTTCGAGAAGCCGGTGCTGATGTTCTCCGGCGGCAAGGACTCGATCGTCATGCTCCGGCTCGCGGAGAAGGCGTTCTACCCGGCAAAGATCCCGTTCCCGCTGCTCCAGGTCGACACCGGCCTCGACTTCGACGAGGTCCTCGAGACCCGCGACAACTGGGTCAACCGCCTCGGTGTCCGCCTCGTGGTGGCCAGCGTGACGGACGCGATCACGAACGGGGTCGTCATCGACGACGGCAAGACCAGCCGCAACCGGATGCAGACCGCGACGCTCCTCCACGCCATCGAGGAGAACGGCTTCACCGCCGCCTTCGGCGGCGGCCGGCGCGACGAGGAGAAGGCCCGCGCCAAGGAGCGCGTCTACTCCCACCGCGACGACTTCGGCCAGTGGGACCCCAAGATGCAGCGCCCCGAGCTGTGGAGCCTCTACAACGGCCGCATCCACGGTGGCGAGCACATGCGGATCTTCCCGCTGTCGAACTGGACCGAGCTCGACATCTGGCACTACCTGGGCCAGGAGGGCGTCGAGATCCCGTCGATCTACTACGCCCACCAGCGCCGCGTCTTCAACCGCGACGGCATGTGGCTCACCGAGAGCAGCCACAACCCGTGCAAGCCGGGCGAGGAGGTCGTCGAGAAGACCGTGCGGTTCCGCACCGTCGGCGACCTCACCCTGACCGGAGCGGTCGAGTCCGACGCCGACTCCATCCCCAAGATCATCGAGGAGGTCGCCATCGCCCGCGTCACCGAGCGCGGCGCGACCCGAGGCGACGACCGGTTCTCCGAAGCAGCCATGGAGGACCGGAAGAAGGAAGGCTACTTCTGATGGACCTGCTCCGATTCGCCACGGCCGGCTCGGTCGACGACGGGAAGTCCACCCTCATCGGGCGGCTGCTCCTCGACTCGAAGTCGATCTTCGAGGACCAGCTGGAGGCCGTCGAGGCCACCAGCCACTCGCGCGGCTACGACTACACCGACCTGGCTCTGCTGACCGATGGTCTGCGCTCCGAGCGCGAGCAGGGCATCACCATCGACGTCGCCTACCGCTACTTCGCGACGCCGGCCCGCAAGTTCATCATCGCCGACACCCCGGGCCACATCCAGTACACCCGCAACATGGTCACCGGCGCCTCGACCGCCGACCTCGGGCTCGTGCTGGTCGACGCTCGCCAGGGCCTGACCGAGCAGAGCCGGCGGCACGCCGTACTCCTGTCGCTGCTCCGGGTGCCCCACCTCGTGCTCGCGATCAACAAGATGGACCTCGTCGACTGGTCGCAGGAGATCTACGACCGGATCCACGAGGAGTTCACGAACTTCGCCACGAAGCTGTCGATCCCCGACCTCGCGGTCGTCCCGATCTCGGCGCTCAAGGGCGACAACGTCGTGACCCGCTCGGAGAACACCCCGTGGTACGACGGTCCGACGCTCATGCACCACCTCGAGCACGTCCACGTCGCCTCCGACCGCGACCTGGTCGACACCCGCTTCCCGGTGCAGTACGTCGTACGCCCGAAGTCCGACCAGCACCACGACTACCGCGGGTACGCCGGACAGGTCGCCGGTGGCGTGCTCAAGCCGGGCGACGAGGTCGTCATCCTGCCCAGCGGCATGACCTCGACGATCCAGGGCATCGACCTGTTCGACAAGGAGATCGACGAGGCGTTCCCGCCGATGTCGGTCACGGTCCGGCTCGACGACGACGTCGACGTGAGCCGCGGCGACATGATCGCCCGGGTCAAGAACGCGCCGAAGCCGAGCCAGGACATCGACGCGATGATCTGCTGGATGACCAACGAGCCGCTGCGCCCGCGCCAGAAGCTCGCCATCAAGCACACCACGCGGATGGGCCGGGCCATGGTCAAGGACATCCAGTACCGCCTCGACGTCAACACCCTGCACCGCGACCAGGACACCAAGGAGCTCGGCCTCAACGAGATCGGCCGCGTCCAGCTGCGCACCACCGTGCCGCTGCTGTGCGACCCCTACTCGAAGAACCGCACCACGGGCTCGTTCATCCTGATCGACGAGGCCACCGGCGTCACCGTCGGTGCCGGGATGATCAACTCCGGCACCTGACCAGGCTGTAGACCCTCGATGAGCAGATGGGTCTCGACGTGGTTCTACGAACAGTCCAGCGACGAGGGCGGCAGCTACGCGCAGGTGCGTGGTGAGTCCTCGTCCCAGGAGTTCCGCGACATCTACCGGCGTTGCATCGCGACGTTCTTCGCGACCGCTCGCAGGATCGACCCCGAGGTCGAGTTGGTCCTGCACCTGAACCGCCCGTGGGACCCGTCCGCCTCGCGGACGGCATGTGAGGTCGCCGGGCTCCTCGACCGGCTTGGCGTACGACGGGTGGTGCTGGAATACACATACGCGCCGCCGCCCTCCTGGCCCAATGCCTGGCGCAATCAGTTCTTTGTACTCGATGTGCTCGCCGATTTGGCCGCTCGCCTCGAGGACGGCGACCTGGCGCTCGTCCTCGACAGCGACATCGTGTGGTCGGGCGCAGGCCACGTGGACGATCTGTGGGAGACCCTCTCAGCTCGAGGCGCGCTCACGTACACAATCGACTACTCAGCCGACTATGTGGTCAACGGCTGCTCGCGACGGCAACTGAGCGCGCTGGCTCGTCACCTCGGGATGGACCTGGGCGACCGGGTGCTCGATTACTCCGGCGGCGAGTTCGTCGCACTTCGCGGCGTCGCCTGCGGGGAGGTCGTCGACGTCGCAACGCGGATCTGGCCGCTCGCGCAACATGCACGGGACGAGGGATTCATCGATCGTATCGAGGAGGCCCACCTGCTGAGCCTCTGCTACGCCGAGCTCGGCCTGCAGACCGGCGAGGGCAACCGGTTTGTGAAGCGGATGTGGACCCAGCCGCTGCGCCACCAGAACGTACGGCCCGGCGACGAGGACTTCGCGCTCTGGCATCTCCCAGCGGAAAAGCGCTACGGGCTACGCCGCCTTTACGGGGACCTCGGCCTGGACGGGTTCGACTCAGTTCCCTCCGGTGCTTACACCGAGTTGCTCCATCGCCGGCTGGGGGTCCCCGCCAACTCCCGCACCAAGGTCATGCTGGACGTGACTGCAGCTGTGCGGCAGCGGGCCGTCGGGATGATCAGCCGCGCAAGTCGGTGAGATGGTGGCGGTACCACTCGACCGTCGCGCTGAGTCCCTCGCGCAGGCCGATGCGGGAGGTCCAGCCCGCGTCGCGGAGAGCACTGACGTCGAGCAGCTTCTGCGGTGTGCCGTCTGGTTTGGAGGTGTCCCACTCCGTCGCGCCGGTG